>JAZKJJ010000005.1:0-240568 GCA_040384385.1 Pseudomonadota bacterium
AATCGTCTGGAGAAAATTCTACTTCTGATCACCATCAATTTCCGGGGGGATTACCCATTCAATTTGCCGAAATTCGCGCCAGCGTCTCCCGTGTATCCGATGACAACTCCCCAGCCAACAGCCCATTAAGCACAGCCATCACCAACGCCTGCCGCCCCTCATCCAACTTCCGCCAAATTCCAAAAGCCCCCGCCAATCGCGAAGCCAACTGCGGGTTCCGAGCATCAATGGCCGCCACCTCACGAGCCAGCAAAACATAGCCAGCACCATCAGCCCGATGAAAAGCAACGGGATTATTACCCGCCAGCTGCGCGACCACGGCACGCACCCGGTTGGGCACCGTACGGTCAAAGTCAGGATGCGCCAGCAATCCATCCGCAATCTCGACAGCAGTAGGTGCCGGTAGCGAAGCCTGCGTGGCAAACCACTGATCCAGCACCAGTGGCTCGTGATGCCAGCGCTGATGAAACTGTGCCAGAGCCTGCCCAGCACCAGGCAACTGGTGATGCACGAGCAAGGTCAATGCGCTCTGCTCCGCCGTCATATGCGGTGCGGCACTCAGCCACTGCTGCGCGATAGCGCCTGCCTCCGCTGGTTCAAGCCGCGCCAGCGCATCCAGTGCAGTGCGGGCCAGCGAGCGGCCGGCAATCGCCTCGGCATCATAGACATAGGGCTGCAACATCACTTCACGCGCCAAAATGCCCCGCAGCGCCGGCACCAGCGGCGTGCAAATCGCCAGCAACACCTGCTCCCGGGCAGCATGCAACGCCGCCGGGTCATACACAGAAACTTGTTCGGCGAGATAGCCCAGGCTCGGCAGCTCCAGCAGCTTCACTGCCAGTGCCGGGTCAGCAACCGCCAGCTCCGGCCACATCGCAGCCAGCGCATCGGCAAGCACACTCGAACGCTCGGCACGAGCGCGCACATCGCCACGACGAATCAACTCGGCCAGTGCCACGATTTCACGGCAGGCCAGTTCCTGCGCGGCAGCCCAACGATTGAAGCCATTGCTGTCGGCGCGTACCAGGCGGGCCAACGCGGCATCATCGCAAGCGTAATCGACGCGCACCGGCGCGCTCAGGTCACGGAACAGCGACAGCACAGGCTCCTCGGCGACACCCGAGAACACCCAAGTCTGAGCAGGCTGATCGAGCATGAGCAGGAAGTCGTCGGCAACCTCGCCCTCAAGGCTCACACGCAGCGCACCCTGTTCGCCAATCAAGCCGAGGCGCACCGGTATCGGCAAAGGCTCCGGCTGTGGATGCCCGTCCAGCTCGGCCTGAGTCTGCGTCAAAGTCAGCGTCAGTGTTTGCGCGGCGGCATCCCAGACCGACTCAGCGCGCACCACCGGTGTGCCCGGCTGGCGATACCAGCGCAGCCAGGTCGGCAGCCATTGCGCCAGATCGCGACCATTGGCGGCACCGAGCGCGATCAGGAAGTCTTCAACCGTGGCGGCACGACCATCGTTATCGGCGAAATACTTGTCCGTGCCACGGCGGAAACCGTCGGCACCGAGCACGGTGTGCAGCATGCGGGCGATCTCGGCGCCCTTCTCGTATACCGTCATCGTGTAGAAATTATTGATCTCGACGAACGATTCCGGGCGCACCGGATGCGCCAGCGGGCCGGCATCTTCGGCGAACTGGTGGGTGCGCAGGAAAGCGACATCCTCCAGACGCTGCACCGCAGCGGAGAGCTGGTCGGCGGAGAACTGCTGGTCGCGGAAGACCGTGAAGCCCTCTTTCAGGCAGAGCTGGAACCAGTCGCGGCAGGTCACGCGGTTGCCGCTCCAGTTGTGGAAGTACTCGTGCGCCACCACCGCTTCGACGCGCTGAAAACCGGCATCGGTGGTGGTCGCCGGGTGCGCGAGCACGCAACTGGTGTTGAAGACGTTGAGGCCCTTGTTCTCCATCGCGCCCATGTTGAAGTGCGACACCGCGACGATCATGTAGATGTCGAGGTCGTATTCGCAGCCATACTTCTCTTCATCCCAGCGCATGGACGCCTTCAGCGAGGCCATGGCGTGATGGCACTTGTCCTGATCCTGCACGGCCGTAAAGATCTGCAGCACGACTTCGCGTCCCGAGCGCGTCACGAAGCGGTCTTCCAGCACAGCCAAATCACCGGCAACCAGCGCAAACAGATAGCTCGGCTTCGGGTGCGGGTCTTCCCAGGTGGCAAAGTGACGGCCTGCGTCGAGCGCACCGCGTGCTACGCAGTTGCCGTTGGACAGCAGCACCGGGCACTGCGCCTGGTCGGCAATCACGGTGACGCGGAACGGCGCCAGCACATCCGGCCGGTCTGGGTAGAGCGTGATCTTGCGGAAACCCTCGGCCTCGCATTGCGTGCAATACAGACCATGCGAGCGATACAACCCTTCCAGCGCGAGATTGCTGTCCGGGTAGATGCGCACGGTGCTGGTAAACACGCCGGCATCAGTCGCGCCGGGAAATACCCACTGCTCGCCGGCCCAATGCCAGTCGTCAGCGGTCAGCGGCTGACCATTCCAAGCCAGTGTCAAAAGCTCAAGATCAGCGCCAAGCAAGACCAGAGGAGCATCAACGGGAGCCGAAGGGTGTCGTTGCAACTGAAGCGTGGCATGCACTTCGGCACAGCCCGGCAGCAGCTCCACGGTAAATTCGGCTTGCAGCACCTGATAGGCCGGCACCTGATAATCCTTCAGATAGATCTTCTCGCCAGCAGCGGGCATCTCGATTTTCATAGCACAGTCACTTCCCACTCATGGCCGGTGTACTTGCGCACATTGAGCACGCCGGTATCGAACAACAAATATTGACCCTTGATGCCGGTCAGCACGCCCACCGCCGGTTCTTTGTCCGGGCTGAACGACTTCGCCTTCACGGCAAACTGCTGCACGGGATAGCTCAGGCTCAGCACATCCGCCTGCACGCGCTCGATCTGGCCGGGGAACTCGGCTTCCAGCGCGGCCAGCTCCGTCGCACACAAGGCCAGCAGACGATCACGCTCCGCCGCCAGATCCATGTCGGCATATTCGCCCTTGACCAGCGCCTGCCACTTGGTTTTGTCCGCCACATGCTTGGCCAGCGTGACTTCGATCAGGCCGGACAAACGCCGCGTCGCCACCCGAAAAATCGGCAGCGCCTGACCCGCACCCTGATCAATCCAGCGCGTGGGAATCTGCGTTTCACGGGTGATGCCGACCTTCAGGCCGGTCGAGTTGGCCAGATAGACCACATGCGCAATCATGCAATGCGTGGTGCCCCAGTCCGGCTCGCGGCAGGTGCCGAGGTGGTGATGGCAGGTCTCCGGCTTCATGATGCACATGTCGCAGGCCGCCAGCTTAATGAAGCAGCGGTAGCAATAGCCCTGATTGAACGACTTGTTGCTGGATTTGCCGCAGGCCACGCAGCAGATGCGCTCGCTGGCGCGAATCTCCAGCGTCTTGCCGATCAGGCCGTTCATGGGCAGCAGCACATCGTCCAGCGGCAGGAAGTAATTCAGCGCATCTGCGCTCGCCGCATTCCGTTCACACTGCATTTTCCTTACAGTACCGCGCATCAGCGATTCACCTGGTCAATATAAAGTTGAAAAATATGCTCGATCTCGCCGCGCAACACCTCATCGCCACCGCGCTCGCCGATACCGCCGGCCAGCACGGCCTCTGGGTCAGCGCACAGCCTCGGCCCGAATTAGAAGCATCGGGCCAGATGACCTGGGTAGAGTCTACGCCGCAGTGCCTGTTGAGCACACCGTGGCAGCAACGCCACGACCTCGCCATCGCCTGGCTGGCCGGCGATTTGCCCTGGCATGATGCCCTGCATGTGCTGTCGGCCCTGCGCGATCTGCACGCCCGACAGCTGCTGGCCTTTGTGCCAGTGAGCGCCTGGCAGCAGGCCGACAGCCAATGGCAGCCCGATCAGCTGCGGGCGCTGGGTCTGCAGCAACAAGCGCGCTTCGAGCAAGACGGAGAGCTGGTCGAGGCCTGGAGTTTTGACATCCGCACCTACAAGGCTGTGCCGGACTGGCTCAACCCGAGGTTCTGGGCAAATCCTGAAAACTGGAACAAGTATCGCTGGTAACAATTTGATTCAGTGGAGAAATTTCACTGGCTTGTCTTCGGCATGAGGCGTATCACAAACCTCGCCCTCTTTCTCTTTTTTCTCGATGTAGCCGCTGCGCTCGGCCTCCGGCAGATGCTTGGACTCCCAGGCGATGACCGCCTGCAGGCTGGTTTCCAACTGCTCACGGGTCAGCCGCTTTCCATCCGGCCATTTGCCCAGCTCGATGGCCTTGCGCAGATTGCCCACAACCTCCGGCGTCAAGACTTCCAGCATGCGCGCCAGCAACACTTCGTTCATCAATGGTCTCCGTTGCTGAGATGGCTGTTCCAGCCCAGCTTGGTGCGGCAAGCCGCGTAAAAATCGTGGCCCGGCGGGTGAATCAGGCGCAACTTGAACGGATGCTTGCGCACATAAACCCAATCGCCGGCTTCCAACATCTGGCCAGGCTGACCATCGGCACTGACGCGCGGCGGGATGTCGGACAGCACCTGAATCTTGATCTCGCTATCGCCATCGACCACGATCGGCCGGCTGCTCAGCGTGTGCGGATGCATCGGCACCAGGCCCATAGCATCCAAGCGCGGGTGCAAAATCGGGCCGCCGCCAGACAGCGCGTAGGCCGTGGAGCCGGTCGGCGTGCAAACAATCAAACCATCTGAGCGCAGGCGGTAAACAAACTCGCCTTCTACATAGAGCTCGAATTCGATCATGTGCACGGTCTTGCCGGTATGCAAGATGACATCGTTGAGCGCCAGCATGTCGCCCAGCGGCTCGCCGTCGCGGCGAACCTCGGCATGCAGCAGGAAGCGTTTGTCTTCGGCAAAGTCGCCGCGCAGCACGGCACCGACCTTGGCCTCGATTTCGAGCGGGGCGACATCGGTGAGAAAGCCGAGACGGCCCCGGTTGATGCCAAGCACAGGCGTATTGGAGCGAGCCAGAGTGCGGGCAGCATGCAGCAGCGAGCCATCGCCACCGACCACGATGACAAGATCGCAGGCTTCGCCCAGCGATTGTCGCGAACAGATCTGGATATCGTTGCGAGAAGGCAGCAAAGCGGCGGTGTCTTCGTCGAAAAGCACGCGTCGGCCCTGGCTCTCCAGGAAGCGCTGAACATCGTGAAGGGTATCAGCGACGGCGGTGTTGCCGGGTCGGCCCATCAGGCCGATATTGCGAAACCATTCCATGAGCGAACCATCTCTTGAGATGGCGCGAGTCTAGCCGTTGCCAGGCTCGGCGGAAAGAGTGGCTGCTTTGATTGCAGCGCTAGAGGGTTACAGCTCGGTGGCATCATCCAAGCTTTCGTTATCATCCAGCTCGCTTTCGAAGCGCTGGTCCAAATAGTCTTCGCGTTCCATATCCATGATCTTCTCTCTCTTTTCTTCGTTCTTTGGTGTGAACGTAGAAAAACAGATCGAGATGACAGGATGATGACGCGTACTTGCCAGATAAATCAGTCCGACTGCACCTGCAGCATCACCGCCGGATTGCGCTGGCGCTGGCCGCTGAGCAGGCGCTGCCACAGCGACGCATCCGGCCATTCGGCCTGCACCTGCTCGGAGAACACGATGCGCTCCAGCGCGATCTCGCCCATGCGCGGGTTTTCAATATCGGCGCGGAAGCATTGTGCATAGCCCGTGGCCGTCTCATGCACGATGACCGAATTCAGGCGCACATCCTGCTCGCCATTAGCCATGTCGGTGAGTGACAGCACGCGATCGACCAGCACAAACATCACGCGCGAGAACTGCTCGGCGGAAGGCGATACCGGCAGCGAAATCCAGCGTGCGCTGAACTTGCGGCAGGCATCGAGATATTCGGGGTCATCTTTGTCCCAATACGCCACGGCATGATCGAAACTGTCGATGAGGGTGCGGATGTCGCCCTTCATCAAGCCAAAGTCGTAGACCATCTGGCCCTGATCCAGCGCATCGGCTTCGAGCAGGATTTCGACCTGATAGCTATGGCCATGGATCGAACGGCGGCAACGATCACTGCTGCAGTTGCGCACAATGTGGGCATTCTCGAAGCGAAACAGCTTGCGAATCAGCATGATGAAAAGGCCAGCTCAATAACAGGATAGACGCGCATTCTAGCAAAAAGGCAGGCCGGGCAGGCGCTGAACGGCGGCATTTTCGGTCGCATCTTCATAAACGCGTCGTGTAGAATCGCCACCGGACCTTTTGCCGCTGCGCCATCCCCGACCCGGGGGCTAACAGCGATACAAACAAACGCCCTACCAGGAGTTTTATCATGAAACAGCCCGTACGCGTGGCAGTCACCGGCGCCGCCGGCCAAATCGGTTATAGCCTGTTGTTCCGCATCGCCTCCGGCGAAATGCTCGGCAAAGACCAGCCGGTAATCCTGCAGATGCTGGAAGTGCCGTTCGAGAAGGCCCAGGCCGCTCTCAAAGGCGTCATGATGGAACTCGAAGACTGCGCATTCCCGCTGCTCGCCGGTATGATCGGCAGCGATGACCCGAATGTTGCCTTCAAGGATGTTGATTACGCTCTCCTCGTCGGTGCCCGTCCGCGCGGGCCAGGCATGGAACGCAAGGACCTGCTGCAGGAAAACGCCAAGATCTTCACCGTTCAGGGCAAAGCGCTGAACGATGTTGCCTCGCGCAACGTCAAAGTGCTGGTCGTCGGCAACCCGGCCAACACCAACGCCTACATCGCCATGAAGTCGGCTCCGGATCTGCCGGCAAAGAACTTCACCGCCATGCTGCGCTTGGACCACAACCGCGCCCTCTCGCAGATCGCTGGCAAGACCGGCAAGGCCGTAGCTGACATCGAGAAGATGGTCGTCTGGGGCAACCATTCGCCGACCATGTACGCCGACTACCGCTTCGCCACCATCGGCGGCGCAGGCGTGAAGGCCATGATCAACGACGAAGAATGGAACAAGACTGTGTTCCTGCCGACAGTCGGCAAGCGCGGCGGTGCCATCATCGAAGCTCGCGGTCTGTCCTCGGCTGCCTCGGCCGCCAACGCAGCCATCGACCACATGCGCGACTGGGCTCTGGGCACCAACGGCAAGTGGGTCACCATGGGCATTCCATCCGACGGCTCCTACGGCATCCCGGCTGAAGTCATGTACGGCGTGCCGGTCACCTGTGCCAACGGCGAATACACTCGCATCGAAGGTCTGGAAGTTGACGCGTTCTCGCGTGAGCGCATGGACTTCACGCTGAACGAGCTGCTGGAAGAGCGCGACGGCGTGGCGCATCTGCTGCCGTAAGCGTTAGTTTGTAAGAAATAAACCCGCTTCGGCGGGTTTATTTTTTTGGGGCCTGTGAATTATTCAGACCCTGTGTACTGTCGTTTTTGCTGCTGGTAAAGCGCTAGTGGCTGGCCGCGCCATCGCCCCAATCAGTGCGCCCAAAAAGACAATCGCCGCGCCCAGCGCAGTGCCTGAGGTCAGCGTTTCGCCAAGCACCGGCACCGCTAACAAAACACCAACCACTGGCACAGCGGACATCATGATGACGACCTTGACGCTACCCAGCAGCTCAACAGCCTTGGCATAAGTCCACATGGCAACGCAGACCATCACGAAGCCTTGATAGAACGACTGCAAGGCAATTTCATGCCAGCTTGCTGTGCTCAGCTGACTGGGCAGGAGCAGCAAGAATACCGGCAGGTAGATCAGTGCTGAAACCGCCGAAACGCCCAAGGTGACATCGAAGGCTTTGACCTTCCAGACCTTGATCAATACGGTGAACAACGACCACAAACAGCTAGCAGTGAGCAGAAAGAGATCGCCCTTGAGCGTGCTCTGCCCCATTGGTTGCGTAGCGATGCTGGCAAACAGCAGCGTCATGACTCCGCTAACGATAAGCGCCAGACCGATCACACGAACACGATTGGGTCTTTCACCGAGCAGAAAGCCCGCGAAAATAGAGGTGAAAAATGGCAGCATGCCAGAAATCAGCACCGCGCCGTGGCTGGCTGGAGAGATCTGGAAGCCCGTGTAGCTGACCAAGGGATAGGTGATGCCGACGAGCACGGCCAAGGTCAGTGACTGATACCAACGCAATTGACGCAGACCACTCTGCAGCAAGCGTGGCAACCACCATGGCAAGAGCACTAGTGCCGATGTACCGATGCGCAACGCGGCAATATCATAGGGTGTAAGTGTGCCCGTGGAGCCGATACGCGAGACCACCACAAATCCGGACCAGATCAGCAGTGTGATAGCTGCATAGAAGTACCCGGCATCAGCAGAAATCGGCGCTTTCATACAAAGGCTCTCAATGGGTGAGTCACATCAGGAACCTAGAATCGATATGGCGTCCCCACAGGGATTCGAACCCCGGTTACCGGCTTGAAAAGCCGGCGTCCTAGGCCGCTAGACGATAGGGACGAATGACCGGCGCGATGGTAGCAGCGAGTGCCCTGCTGTCAAGCCGACGCCGACAGCAATCTAGCCAGCAGGTCCGCCCCAGACCACGAGCGACGACCCGTGCCCGTCTGCTCCGCCTCACGAATCAAGGCCAGCAGGCAGGCGCTCACCGGTGCCGCGCTGCCCAGCCCCGATGCCAGCGTCACGATCTCACCCTGAATCCAGTCCACCTCGGTGCGACGGCCCGCCTCCAGATCCTCCCACATCGACGACCTAGCCATCGGGTCCATGGCCAGCATGCGCTGCGCCAGGCGCTGAAACAGCCAGTCCGGCACGGTCAGCAAGCGCGCCAGCCAACGTGGCGGCAAAGCCGTGAGCTGCATCGGTTTGATCCCTGCCTGCGCATACAAAGCCAGCGCCTCACGCTGCGCCAGCGACAGGCAGCGTCGATAATCACGCTGACTCAGCTCCGCCTTCAGTGGCACGCCAGACAAGGCATTGATGGCGTTATTCAGATTCAGCAGCAGCTTGCCCCAGAGCACGGCACGCATGTCGGCCTGCTGACTCAAGGCCAGCCCGGCGCGCGCAAAGGCATCGGCACATTGCGCCAGACCGGCATCAGCAGCCACATCTAGCACACCGGCGGAACCCTGATGAAAACGCCCACCACCGCAGTTCAGCACATTGAACGGCACCATGCCGGCGAGCACCGTCTGCGCCGGCATAGCCTCACGCAGCACATCGGCATTGCGCACGCCATTCTGAAAGCTGATCACCAGCGCGCCCGGCCGCAAATGCGCCGCTAGCTCGACCGCCGCCGATGCCGTGGCAGCCGACTTTACCGTGACCAGCACCACATCACAGTCGGCCAGCGCCTGGGCCTTCTCGGCGAAGTTCAGCGCAGCGGCATCCAGATGCTGATCGCGGCCCAGATAGTCCGTGAGCCGCAAGCCATGTGCCTGCAGCGTCTGCGCCATGGCCGGACGGCCGACATACACCACCGAGGCACCCGCCGCCTGCAGGCAGCCGCCGAGATACATGCCGATGCTGCCGGCGCCGAATACACCTATTCTTTGCATTGCCCTGCCCTCTGCTAAACTCAGCGACAATAGCGCGTCTGCCGTGATGGCAACAGCGCATCCGCAGCGCCCGCAGCTCACACTGAAAAGGACTTAAAGCACATGCAACGACAAATTCTGGTTACCGGCGGCAACAGCGGCATTGGTCTGGAGATGGTTCGCGCCTTCATTGCGCTGGGTCACGAAGTCATGATCGCTGCGCGCGACCTCGGCAAGACACTGGGCGTGATTCAGGCGCTGAAGCTGGAAGCGCCGGGCGCCCGCCTGCACGCGGTGACACTCGATCTCGCCGACTTCGCCAGCATCGACGCAGCCGCTCGCGAGATTCTCAACACGCTGACCCAACTCGATACCGTCATGCTCAATGCCGGCAGCTACACGCACGGCCTGCGCAGCCAAGCCAACGGCCTGGAAAGCATGATCGGCAGCATGCACTTCGGCCACTTTCGTCTGATGCAGCATTTGCTGCCGCAGCTAAAGGTTGCACCGGAAGCGCGCGTGATCGTGACCGCATCGGTCGCGCACTGGACCGGCCACATCAACGAAGCCGCGTTCACCGACTACAGCCGCTACAGTTCCGATGTCGTCGCCTACGGTTCAGCCAAGCTGGCCAATCTGATCTATGCCCGTGAGCTGGCGCGACGCGTGAAAGGCAGCAATATTCGCGTCAATGCCTTCCATCCGGGCGGCGTGGCAACAGGTATCTGGCGTGAAATGCCGGGCCCAATTCAGGCCCTCATGGATAAAGTGCTGGTTACCCCAGCCAAGGGCGCGGATACAGCGATCTGGCTGGCCACCAGCGATGCCGCGAAAAGCCACCACGGCGGTTATTTCACGCGCCGCAAGGCCGATTTCAGCAAGCCATCCAGCCGTAACGAGAAGATTGCCGCCAAACTATGGGCAGCGAGCGAGCGCATAGCCGGCATTTGAGCCGGCTTTTTGAGCGGGCCGGCCCTCAAGCCGGCCTGTAAATCAGCCAGCCAACGCCTTTTCAATATCCTTGACCAGGTCTTCGGGCTTGGTGGTCGGCGCATAGCGATCCAGCACACGACCATCACGCGAAACCAGGAACTTAGTGAAGTTCCACTTGATCTTCTGGCTACCAAGCAGACCCGGCGCTTCGGCGGCCAGATGCTGGAAGAGCGGATGTGCGCCCGGGCCATTAACATCGATCTTGGCAAACATGGGGAAGCTAACGCCGTAGTTCATGGAGCAGAACGAGGCAATCTCAGCTTCATTGCCCGGGTCTTGGTTCAAAAACTGGTTGCAAGGAAAGCCGAGCACAGCAAAACCCTGATCCTTGTACTTCTCATAAATCGCTTCCAGACCGCTGAATTGCGGCGTGAAGCCACACTTGCTGGCGGTATTCACAATGAGCAGCACCTGCCCCTTGTAGTCGGCAATCGGGCTGACCTCACCGGTGATGCGCGTGGCTTGATATTCGTAGACATTGTTCATGTTCTTTCTCTTTTAAAGCGCTCTATTGAAAGCGGGACTCAGCGCGCTTATTTCGGCAGCAGCTTGAGCGATGCGGAATTGATGCAGTAACGCAAGCCCGTAGGCTTGGGGCCATCTGGAAACACATGCCCCAAATGCGACTGGCAGTGGCGACACGTCACTTCAGTCCGAATCATGCCATGACTGATGTCTCTATGCTCATTAACAGCATTGGCAACCATCGGCGTATAAAAACTGGGCCAACCCGAGCCTGAGTCATATTTCGTGTCGGCATCGAACAAAGGCTCGCCGCAGGCACGACAGCTGTAAACGCCATCATCCTGACAGTTCCAGTATTCACCGCTAAAGGCACGTTCAGTACCTTTTTGCCGACACACATAAAATTCGTCAGGGCTGAGCTTCTGTTGCCACTCGGCATCGGTTTTCGGCAATGCTGCAGTAGGCTTGTCAGTCATTCGTCATGTCCTCATTGATTGCCTCAGGCTAACAACAGCTCATGACAGTCACAAGTCTTCACACCCAATAGCAGAGCTGTTTCCGTTACACTTGGGCACTTACCCACAGGCCCTTGTGCAGGCCCGACCTGCGTTGAGACGATCATGGACATTGCCAAATCCGATAAGTTGAAAGATGTTTGCTACGACATTCGCGGGCCGGTGCTAAAAGCCGCCAATGCGATGGAGGAGCAAGGTCACCGCATCATCAAACTCAACATCGGCAACCCGGCGCCCTTCGGCTTTGAAGCACCGCAGGAAATCCTGTCGGATGTCATCAGCAATCTGCCGAACGCTGTGGGTTATTGCGATTCCAAGGGTCTGTTCGCAGCACGCAAGGCCATCGTGCATTACTACCAGACCAAGGGCATGCTGAATGTGGATGTCAATGACATCTACATCGGCAACGGCGTGTCTGAGCTGATCGTCATGGCCATGCAGGCCCTTCTTAATAATGGCGATGAGATGCTAGTCCCGGCACCGGATTATCCGCTGTGGACGGCTGCCGTGACCTTGTCGGGTGGCACGCCGGTGCATTATCTCTGCGATGAAGATCAGGGCTGGTTCCCGGATCTGGCCGACATCGAACGCAAGATCACGCCAAGTACACGCGGCATCGTGGTCATCAACCCGAACAACCCAACCGGCGCTGTGTACTCGAAAGAAGTGCTGGAAGGCATCGTCGCCCTCGCCCGCAAGCATGACCTGATCATTTTCGCCGATGAAATCTACGACAAGATTCTCTACGACGAAGCCCAGCACACCTCGATTGCCACGCTGGCGCCGGACCTGCTCTGCATCACGTTCAATGGCCTGTCGAAGAGCTATCGCGTCGCTGGCTTCCGCTCTGGTTGGCTCATGGTCAGCGGCAACAAGCGCATCGCCAAAGATTACATTGAAGGCCTCGACATGCTCGCCTCCATGCGCCTCTGCGCCAATGTGCAGGCGCAGTTCGCGATTCAGACCGCGCTCGGTGGCTACCAAAGCATCAACGACCTGATCCGCCCCGGCGGCCGTTTGTATGAGCAGCGTGAACTTGCACACAAAATGCTCATCGCCATCCCCGGCGTGACCTGCGTGAAGCCAGCCGGCGCGCTGTACCTGTTCCCGAAGCTCGACGCTGAGATGTATCCCATCGAAAACGATCAGGCGTTCATTCTGGAGTTCCTGCAGGCCGAGAAAGTCCTGCTGGTGCAAGGCACAGGCTTCAACTGGCCCAAGCCGGATCACTTCCGAGTCGTGTTCCTACCGCATCGAGAAGAGTTGATCGAGGCCATCAACCGGCTTGCGCGCTTCCTCGAGGGCTATCGCAAGCGCCATGCCGGGAAATGATCGCTCGTTGACTTGAAATCATCACACCTTGCCCATAAATTGTTTATGAAACCCACTGAAGGAGCTTAAAAGCCCATGTTACGCATCGTCTTGTTTCTGTTGACCAACCTCGCGGTCATGCTGGTGGCGGGTATCGTACTCAGCCTACTCGGTGTGGGTTCGACGCATGGTGCCGGAAACACCCTGCAACTCGGCAATCTGCTCGTCATGTGTTTTGTTTTTGGTATGGTGGGCTCATTAGTCTCTCTGCTGCTGTCAAAGTGGATGGCCAAGCGCTCCATGGGCGTTCAGCTCGTCGAATCGCCGCGCACCGGTGAAGAGCGATGGCTGGTCGATACCGTCGCCGAGCTGTCGCAAAAAGCCGGCATTAAGATGCCGGAAGTCGGCATTTTCCCGAGCTATCAGTCCAATGCCTTCGCCACCGGCTGGAACCGTAATGCCGCTCTCGTAGCCGTATCGTCCGGCCTGCTGCAACGCATGACGCGCGATGAAGTGCGCGCCGTGCTTGGCCACGAAATCGGTCACGTTGCTAACGGCGACATGGTCACGCTGGCGCTGGTGCAGGGTGTGGTCAATGCCTTCGTGATGTTCTTCTCGCGCATCATCGGCAACTTTGTTGATCGCGTGATTTTCAAGAACGAAGATGGTCCGGGCATGGCCTATTTCATCACCAGCATCGTCGCAGACATCGTGCTCGGCATTCTGGCCTCAACCATCGTCATGTACTTCTCGCGCTATCGCGAATTCCGTGCCGATGAAGCCGGTGCCCAGCTCGCCGGTCGCCAGGCCATGATCAATGCCCTGCGTGCCCTGCAACGCGAACAGGAAGTACCGGATCAGATGCCGGCCGAGATGACCGCCATGGCCATCACCACCGGCAAGCGCGAAGGCTTCAGCTTCGCCTCGCTGTTCATGTCGCATCCGCCGCTGGAAAAGCGTATTGAAGCTCTGCAGAACCTGCAGATCGCCTAATTCGCGTTGTGGTGCAATGGGAAGCCCGCACGTTTTGGCGGGCTTTCTGCTATCTGGAAGTACGGCTCTTGGCGCTGCGATTCACTGCGTCAAGAATAAAAGGCCACGCCAGCTCCAACAGCAAGGGCTGAGCCTTGGTATTTGGGTGGATACCATCTTTCTGTATTAGCGCCGGAACACCGCCCACACCATTCAGGAAAAATGGCAAGACTGAGGCTCCCTGTGCCTTCGCTGCTAGCGGAAACACGCCGGCAAAAGCCTCGCTATACGCTTTGCCGTAGTTCGGCGGAATCCGCATGCCGAGCACCACCACGCGCGCACCGGCTTGCCGCGACAAGCGAATCATCGCTTCCAAATTACGTTTGATCAGCGCCGGTGGCTGCCCACGCAGACCATCATTGCCACCCAGCTCAAGCACCACCACATCCGGCCCATGTTGCCTCAACAAGGCCGGCAAGCGCCGCAAGCCACCGGTCGTGGTCTCACCACTGACACTGGCATTGATCACTCGATGCAACCCGGGGGACCTCTCCGCAAAGCGCTTGTCGAGCTGGGATACCCAGCCCTGTTCAATGTCCATGCCGTAAGATGCACTGATACTATCGCCAAAGATCAGAATAGACGCTGCCGACACCGGCATCACGGCCAAGCAAAGCATGGCGCCACAAACATTTCGTATCCAGGTAGGCATGACAACAGCAACTCCATGGTTGATTGAGACCCGTCAGCTAGGGCAATCCGTACCTATGCAGGATGGCACTTTGCCCATACTGCATGACATCAATATCGCCATCAACGCCGGCGAAAGTGTGGCCATTACCGGCAGCTCAGGCTCTGGCAAATCTACGCTACTGGGCTTACTAGCGGGACTGGACATCGCCAGTCAGGGTCAAGTATTGCTGGCAGGCCATGACCTCGGAGCCCTGGACGAAGATGCCCGGGCAGCACTGCGTCAACGCCTCATCGGCTTTGTTTTCCAGAGCTTTCAGCTGCTACCGCACCTGAGTGCACTGGAGAATGTCATGCTGCCGCTGGAGTTGGCCGGCGTACCGGCGCGTGGCTCTAGTCGCGACTCTATTCGTGATAAGGCCCGGCACTGGCTGGCCCGCGTAGGCTTGGGTGCCCGCGAAATGCACACGCCGCGCCAGCTCTCCGGAGGCGAGCAACAGCGTGTTGCCATCGCGCGCGCATTTGCCGCCGAACCCAAGTTGCTACTAGCCGATGAACCTACCGGCAATCTCGACAGCCAAACCGGTGCGCGCATCATTGAACTACTGTTTGAAGCTCATGCCAGTGCGGCAACAACACTGGTCTTGGTCACCCACGATGAAGCGCTGGCATCGCGCTGTCAGCGCCAATTACATCTCGATGCCGGTCGTCTGGTCACAGGAGCTCGCGCATGACGCTGGCCTGGCGACTGCTGAAACGCGACCTCCGTGCCGGTGAAATTTGGCTGCTATTAACGGCCTTGATACTCGCAGTCGCCGCCACGACCAGTTTGCGTTTCTTCAGTGCCAGTCTGGAGCAGGGCCTGACACGGCAGGCATCTAGCTTGCTCGGTGCCGACCTCATTATCGACAGCAGTCGCCCATTACGCCCAGAAGTGCTGCGCGAAGCACGCCAACGCGGCCTGCAACACGCTGTGCTGACTGAATTTTCCAGCATGATTCAGCGCAATGATGAATTCCAGCTCGCGGCAGTCAAAGCCGTAACCCCCGGCTACCCCTTGCGTGGCGAACTGCTGGCGCGCCGCGGCAACACTCTGCTGCCCGCTGGCAGCCTGCCGGCCACCGGCACGCTCTGGCTCGATGAGCGCCTGCT
Organism: Pseudomonadota bacterium; assembly: GCA_040384385.1. Taxonomy (GTDB): domain Bacteria; phylum Pseudomonadota; class Gammaproteobacteria; order Pseudomonadales; family Moraxellaceae; genus Perlucidibaca. The sequence goes on from JAZKJJ010000005.1 coordinate 15,541, forward strand.
GGGCCTGCTGGCAGTCTCTCTGGATGATGAAGTTCAGCTCGGCGATATTCGCCTGCGCGTCGCCGCGGTACTGGTTCGCGAACCGGATCGTGGTGGCAACTTCTCGGCCTTTGCCCCACGCGCCCTCATCAATGCCGATGATATTGCGGCAGCGGGCATCATCCAGCCTGGCTCACGTGTGCAATATCGCTTGCTGCTAGCCGGATCAGCCCAGGCTGTGACCGATTTCAGTGACGACTTGAAGCCACACCTCGCGGTCGGCGAACGCTTGCTCGATGTTGCCAGCGGGCGCTCAGAAATTGGCACCCCGCTCGCTCGCGCCAGCGACTATCTGAGCATAGCGGCCATTGCCGCCGTGGTCTTGTCGGGCCTGGCTGTTGCCCTGGCTGCACGCCGTCATGCCGAACGCCACTACGACACCCTGGCCTTGATGCGCTGCCTCGGCGCTAGCCGCCGCCGTGTTCAGGGTATCTACCTACGCCAACTAGGTCTGATCTGGGCCGTAGCCATCGTTCTCGGTGCCGGACTTGGCGCTCTGGCGTCTCAACTCCTGTTTCAATTGCTAGCCAGCATGCTGCCGAATACGGAACTTGATTTTGCCTGGCAACGCCCGGTGCTGACCGGCATTGCTACTGCTACGCTAACGCTGCTGGGTTTTGCCTTGCCCGCCTTGATCGGGCTGTTCCGTGTCTCGCCGCTGCGTGTCATTCGCCGCGAGCTGGCGCCGAGCTCACCCGGCCTGCTTGCCATCACCACGCTGGCGTTATCGGCGCTGACCGGGCTGCTCATGCTGGAAACCGGACGCTGGCAGCTGACGCTTCTGCTGCTGGCTGGTGGCAGTGTTTTGGTTGTTATTTTGACGCTGCTTTTACGCAGTTTTTTCAGGGTATTGCGACGCACTCTCGCCGACCGCTCCCTGCCTGCTGCGTTACTTGGACTCCGCGAGCTCTGGCGACAACCACAGGCCAGCACGCTGCAAATTCTCGGACTGAGCATCGGTATGACGGCCATGCTCCTGGTCACCAGTGTTCGTGGCGAACTCATCACCGCCTGGCAAAACAAGCTTCCCCGCAACGCGCCCAATCAGTTTGCACTGGGCATCGAAGCTCAAGATACAACCGCTTTCCGCCAAACGCTCGCCTCTGCCGGCATCCCGCTGGATGCGCTGTACCCCGTAATTCGTGGCCGCCTGACCGCCATCAATGGCAAGCCTGTGGTCACCGCCGTCAGCAAAGATAGCGATGATCAGAGCGACGAATCTTTGAATCGCGAGCTGAATCTGACCGTTTCCGACACTTTGCCACGCGGCAATGAACTGCTCGAAGGTCAATGGTGGACAACGTCCGTCACATCCCCTTGGCCTGTCTCCGTTGAAGCCAGGCTGGCCGAAAAACTGGGCATCGGCGTGGGAGATCGCCTGTATTTCACCTTGGCAGAGGGCGACGTCGAGGCCACCGTCAACAGTCTGCGCCGCGTCGATTGGGACAGCTTCCAGCCAAACTTCTACATGGTGTTCCCGCCGGCAGCACTGGCCTCGTTTCCCGCCAGCTATCTCACCGCGTTTCATGTGCCCAGCGAGCGTCGTGACATCTTGAATACCCTGGTGAAACGCTTTCCCACGGTGGTTCTGATTGATGTCGATGCCATCATGACGCAAATACGCAAGCTGCTCGATGATGTTTCACGAGCCATTGAGTTTGTGCTGATATTTGTGCTGATTGCAGGTGTTCTGGTGCTGCTGGCCTGCATTGCCGCCAATCAGGACCAACGACGGCATGAGGCTGCGCTGCTGCGTGCACTCGGTGCCAGCCGACGCCAGCTCATGCAGCGCGGCCTTTCCGAGATGATGCTACTGGGCGGGATTGCCGGGCTCTTGGCAGTGGCGCTGACCGAGCTGATGGCCGCCGCACTGTATGTGACCCTGCTGGATTTGCCACCGGCATGGCATGCTCAGCTGTGGCTGATCACACCCGTGTTGGCTGCCTGCCTGACCGGCATGGCCGGTATGGCTGCGACGCGTCGGGTGTGGCGTACCACACCCGCCATCGTACTCAGGGAAGTGTGAGCGTGTCGGCTCAGGCTGTCGCTAGCGCCGGATAATCCGTGTAGCCCTCAGCACCACCACCGTAGAACAGCTCCGGGCGCTGCTCGTTCAATGGCGCATCCTGCTGCATGCGCTCGACCAGATCTGGATTGGCGATATAGGTGCGGCCAAACGCTGCGCCATCGATCAAATCCTTAGCGAGCAGGTCATTGGCCTTGGCAGCCGAGTAATTGCCAGCGCCAATCAGCGCACCGCTATAGCGTGAGCGCAGGGCCTGACGGAAGCTATCTGGCAATACCGGGCCACCCGCCCAATCCGGCTCAGACAAATGCAGATAGGCAATGCCGCGCTGCTCGAACTGCTCGGCCAGATACAGGCCCATGGCCTCGCCTTCGCTGTCATCGAGCGCATTGAAATTGCCCAGCGGCGAGATGCGAATGCCAACACGGCCCGGCTCCCAAGCGGCGATCACGGCATCCAGCACTTCCAGCGTCAGACGTGCACGATTCTCCAGCGAACCACCGTAGGCATCCGTACGATCATTGCTTTCCGTGGACTGGAATTGATGCAGCAGATAGCCATGCGCCGCGTGGACTTCGACCATATCAAAACCGGCTTCGCGGGCATTCTTTGTGGCCTGCACATAGGTCTCAATTAGCGCGGGCATCTCATCCACGCGCAAGCCGCGCGGCACCGAGCAGTTAACGCGCTCAGGGCGGCCATCAGTGCCGAGCACCGTGGTCTTGGTGTGTGCCGGCAGATTCGAAGCCGAGACTGGAGCCTGGTCATCCGGCTGCAGGCTGCTGTGCGAAATACGACCCACATGCCAGAGCTGGATGGCAATACGCCCGCCCGCCTCGTGCACCGCTTGCGTGACTTGCTTCCAGCCCGCAACCTGCTCGGCACTGTAGATGCCCGGCGTTTGCATATAGCCCTTGCCCTGCGGCGACACCTGCGCAGCTTCGGTAACGATGAGGCCGGCACTGGCGCGCTGACGGTAATACTCCGTCATCAACGGCGTCGGCACATCGCCAGGAGCTGCGCGCATGCGCGTGAGTGGCGCCATCAAGACACGATTCGGCAGAATAACGCTGCCCATGGTTAAGGGCGAAAATAAGCTATGACTCATGACACTTTCTCCAGATTTGCTGCCGGAATTAGACCGGTCAACTTGATACAGTACAAAATTTAATGGGCTTTTTCAGGCGCTGACAGGTTGCAGCCAGGCTTGGGTCTGTTGCAAGGCGCAGGCAAACGGTTGGCCATCGCGACGAACCTTGGTCAGCAATTCGGCTCCGACCCAGAGCTGGTACAACGCGCCGGCCAGCGACTCGGGCTTCAGCGCTAAGGCAATGGAGCCATCCACCTGCCCTGCCGCCAAGGCCTGAGCCAGACGCTGCTGCACCTGCTCCATGCCGGCGACCAGCACTGCGCGCATGGGCTCCGACAAGTCCGATACCTCGGCAGACAGCTTCACGGCAAGACAGGCCGTTGCGCGAGCCTGTGCATCGCCATGCTCACAACGCGCCGCCCAGCGCCCGAAATAATGCAGCAGGCGCTCGCGTCCGGTACCCGGCGCATCCATGAGCAAGGCCAGCAGCTCTTCATCGTACTGACTGAAATAGCGCGTCAGCATATCCACACCAAAACCTTCCTTGGAGCGGAAGTAATGATAGAACGAGCCCTTCGGCACGCCGGCTGCGGCTAGGATTTCGGTAAGGCCGACCGCCGTGAAGCCCTTGCCACGAAACACGGCTTCGCCGGTCGCCAGCAGGTGCTCTCGGGTATCGGAAAATTCGCGGGGTTTGATCATGCAGCGAAATATACTAGACCGGTCGTCTAGTGTCTAGCGGGATTTTTAATCAGCCCTGTACGGCATACAGCAATTGCTGCTGATAGCCGCTATGCACTGGCCACCAGCCTGACCAGGCACGATCCAAATCGGCATCGCCGGTATCCAGCCGCAAGGGCCGCCCGGTCAGGGCGCTGAGCTTGCTGCGCGTGGCCAGCACCCATATTTGGTCTCGACCCAGACGATGCAGCAAAGTTGGCGACAGCTGCTGGTTGCCACGGCCGATAAGACTGCCTTGACCGCCGGTAGGGGTAATGATCACCGTCAGCTCGATGCGTGCGGCCCATTGCTCCAGCGCAGCTGCCGATACATCGCTCGCCACACAGCGGCCGTCACAGACGATATCGAAGCCAAGCAAGGTATTGGGCAGCTGCAGCGCAGCCATCACGGCGGCTACGGTGGTACCGGCACCGAGCGCGTAGTGATGGCCCGGCTGCATCATCTCGACAATGCCGGCAGCAATCTCGGCCTGCACCAAGCCCTCGTCTTCACGGCCCGAACACTTCACCTGCTGCACATGACTATCCGACATCGGCACCCGCATGTCACCGAAATGCTGCGCCCGCACTCGCCCGCCGACCAGCGCCAGCTCATCGATATCGCGCACCTCGGCGAGCTCCATGGCCACCAGCTCACCGGCACAGAGGCTGCGCAGCAAGTCTGCGGCAGCCTGCGGATTGATGGCGAAAACGCCCGAATGCATCTTCACACCGGCCGGCACGCCAAGCACCGGAAGCCGGTCACCAATCACGGAGCAGACATCGCGCGCCGTGCCATCGCCACCCAAAAAGATGAGCAGGTCCAGCCCGGCTTGCAGCAATAATGCTGCCGCTCGTTGCGTGTCTTCGGCCGTGGATGGCGTGTTCGCCTGGAAATCCAGAATCTCGGCGTGGCTGCCGATCAGGCTGTTCTGCCCCATGGCACCGGATACCGTGATCCAGTGCAGTGGCAGATCGTGTGTTGCCGTCAGAAAAGTCGCGCAGCGTTGCTGGGCGCGAGATTGGCCTTGCTCTACCGAGATCAGCGCCGCCTGACGCAGCTCCTCACTGACATGATCGCTGCCTTTCAGCGCCAGCGGGCCACCCAGCCCAGCATAGGGATTGATCAGCAAACCCACGCGTAACTGCGCGGAAACATTCAGCAATGATTTCATAGTTGGTTACAACTTAGACGCGAAAGTGCAAGACGCAGGCGTTGGCCATTCCTATAGTGAACTCATGGAAACGCAACTTGAGGTGCAACATGACCAACACTAATCTGGAGCAGAGCATGAACGAGACCCGCGCACTGGGCAATCCGTTTCATTTCGCCATCCTGTTGGATGACCAGGGTACTGAGCTGGCCATCACCGAAGAAATGATTCAGCAAGCTTGCGCCGATCTGGCTAAGCGTTGCCAGTTCCCAGAGCGTCGGCAAGCTGCCTGACCCTGCGTATTCTGCGTCACTCAAGCCGGCTTGATGCCGGCTTTTGTTTGCCTGCAATTTGTCTTAGCCGCCTTTCGGTGCCAGGCCATTCCACAGCATGGCCACGGTACGCTCCACCAGCTGACCATCGGCAAAGGTTTCGGGTTTCATAACCCAAGTCAGCATAAAGCCATCAATGAGCGCACACCAAAAGATGGATACGGTGTCGGCATCCAGATCCGGGTCGGTGATGCCGGCCTTGACCATGCGCGCAATCATCTCTTTCGCCAGCAAACGGGCGTGATCGTACAAATGCGCCATGCTGGCAGCAATCTGCTCGTCACGGGTGCGTGACACAAACTCAAGATACAGACGTGGCCAGTCGGCGTTGTCATGGAAGCGATTGAGCATGTCGCGCAGCATGGCGGCGATGGCAAGCTGTCGCCCCAGCGCCGTCGGTGCTGCCAAGGCTCGCTCCAGATCATCGGCCAGTGGCGCGGTATGTTGCTGAAATCGATACTGAAGCAATGACGTGAACAAATCGTTCTTGCTGCGAAAGTGCCAGTAAATGGCACCCTTGGTTAGCTCAGCCTCGGCGGCAATTTCATCGAGACTGGCACGCTGAAAACCTTTGCGCGCAAAGACACTGACCGCAGCCGCCAGAATACGCTCGCGCGACTCGCTGGGCTGCTCTCGACGATCGCTGACAACGCGCTTTTTACTGCAAAGGGGCATGGAATTTTTCCGCGTTAACATACTGGCAGTATGGCACAAACCCAGCCTATTCCGCCGCCACAACCTGCCACAGCGCGTAGCCTGCCGTGAGCGTGACAGCGGCCCGCCCCCCTTCAGCGATAGCCACTTGCAGATGCGTGCGTGCCTTGCCTTTGCTGCCAATTTGCGTCGCTACAGCAGCCATTTTTACGGCATCAGGCAGTGTCGCGGTTGCCGAAAAATCCTTGCTAACCGGGTAACGATATTTGATCTCGGACTCATAAACAGCGACATGGCAGGCCCCCAAATGCTCGCGTGACCAGAGCATGAGCGCGGCCCAGCCCGTAACCGTTGCCAGACTGGCCAAAGCACCGGCAAACGCAGTGCTCTTGTCGTTGATATTGGGCTGCAGCGGCGCTTTCAGGGTCAGCGAGTGACCATCCCAGGCGACCACTTCCAGCTGCATGAAGGCTGCCAGCGGGATGTCGCGCTGCAGTTCGGCCATGAAGGCCTGCGCTTCGTTCAGCCGGCTCATGTGGGCACACCCGTCCAAGCCGCAAACAGGGACTCCGGACGAGCCGGTGCTGCCTTGCTGCCGGCAGCCGTGCCAACATAGATGAAACCGCCGATTTCCTCGTTTTCCGTCAGTCCCAGGCCACGTTTGACCGCGCTCAGTCCAGTCAGGTCGCCGGTACGCCACATAGCGGCAAAGCCTTCCGCATGCAGCGTGAGCAACAGGTTCTGCACGCTGGCTCCGAGGCTCAGCCATTGCTCCCAGTCGGGCACCTTGGTTTGATCCTGGCGCTTCAGAATCGCCACAATGATCATGGGTGCGCGCAACGGCATCTGCCGTAACTTGCTCTGCTCTTGCTCGGCGCGCTCGGGGTTGGCCTCGGCCATGGCTTGATAGAACAACTGGCCCAATGCCGGCAGCGCATCGCCTTCAATGGTCAGATAGCGCCAGGGGCGCAGCAGGCGATGATCCGGGGCAGATCCGGCGGCCTCGAAAACGCGAGCCAACACCTCGGCATCCGGCACCGGCAAGGCTAGTTGGGCGATAGAACGCCGCGTCAGAATGGCCTCATGAACGTGCATGACTTTGCTCCTGGAAATTCGGCTGCAGTCGCGCCGATTGCACTCGTTGCTGTGCGATGTCCGCTTCTTCGATCAACCGTTGCATGAGCACGGCACAGGTTGGTATGTCGTGAATCAGGCCTTGGGCTTGGCCGATGAGCTGAACGCCGCGTACCTGATCGCCCTCAAGGATGGCGAGGCGGATGCGCTCCACGGCAGCGCCGAAATAGCTCAGCTTCAGCGTATTGGCGAAACCATGCTCGCGCCAGGTCGCCAGCACTTGCTTCAGGCTTGTACCCTGCTCGCGCATGAGCAGCAGCGACTGCCAGATGGCGCGCCAGAGCGTCAGCGGCTGGCGACTGACCTCAACACCCGTGGGGGTGCACATGATGCGACACGGCATGCCGTCGAAGTTACGGGTATAGAGCGTGTCTTCCACAGCCTTTTCCAGCACCATTGCCTGGGTTTTGGCGTGCAGCGGACTTTCCGTGGTCATCGCCCAACGCGTACCCATAGCAACGGCATCGCCGCCCAAAGCCAGCGTGGCGACCAACCCGGAGCCATGCGCGAAGCCACCTGCCGCAATCAGCGGCAGGCTCGTCACGGCGCGAATAGCCGGCAGCAAGACCAGCGTGGTGACTTCGCCGCCATGTGCTGCAGCCTCATGGCCAGTAACAATCAGGGCATCGGCGCCATCGCGCTCGGCTGCCTGCGCATGTTTGGCGGTGATCACGGTAGCGATGGTCTTGCCGCCGTAAACCTTGGCACGCTGGCATAGCCAATCACCCTTGCCTAGCGAGTAGTTGATTACCGGCACCTGTTCTTCCAGCGCGACCTCGGCGTTTTCACGCGAGCCCGGCATGAGTAAAGCTAAGCCCACACCGAAAGGCTTACTGGTGAGGCTGCGCGCCAGTCGAATTTCGGCCCGTGCCTGCTCCGGCTTGAGATGGCCAATCTGGATCAGGCCCAAGCCCCCCGATTCGCTGACGGCTGCCGCGAGCTGGGCATTAGACACATAGGTCATGCCAGAGCAGATAAAGGGATGTTCAATGCCGAGCAGTTCGGTGATACGGGTCTGCCAGTTCATGCGTCGAGTCTCGCGTGCAACGCGTTTTCGATATGTTGCCAAGGTTGTGCCGGCAACAACCAAGTCTGAGCGACCTGCAAACACTGTCGCGCGGCCGGCACCAGTGCAGGCTCATCGGCCATGCCTTCCCACTCCGGCGCATGCGCTAAGCCTATGGTGCGACGGATCAGCTCGACACCGGCGAACGCCATGCTGTCTTGCAGCAATTCCTGCACATAAGCCGCGATATAGGCTTCGCTCTGCCACTCGCCTGCGACAGCCTGGGTTCGCGCAAGTTCGGCAAACTGCTGACTGAAGACCTGCCAGATCTCGGCGGTGAGCTGCAGCTGGTTCATGCCAGGAGCTTTGGTGGTTACGGTTTTGGCGAAAACAGGCTGGCAAACATGGCCGATGTAAAGATGCGCGATCAAGCAGCCAAGGTCGTAGGCCATCGGGCCGTAAAAGCCAAACTCGGGGTCAAAGATGCGAGTGTCGGCCTCAGTCACCAGCATCGAGCCGGTATGCAGATCACCGTGCAACAAGGTCTCGGCCGAGGTCATGTAGAGACGCTTCATGCGCAGCACGGCGGCATACAAGGACTCATTGGCACGCAATGTCTGCGCAGTCGTGGCCAAGTCCGGGTGGCAATGATTGTGTGCGTGCTGCTGCAAGGGTTGCGTGAAGCAAACATCTTCCTGGGCCTTGACCAGCACCGGATTGATGAACTCGGGCACGCGCGCCTTCTTTTCACCCGATGGCAGCGCCAAGTCCGAGCTGAAAAACAGCGATCTGGCGAGAAACTCGCCGAGATGTCGCGCCAGCAGCGGATACTGCTGCTGCGCCTGCAAACCGGCACGCAGAATCACATGCGGGCGCAAGTCCTGCATGATGCAGACAAACATCCCGGCGTCGAAGTGATAGACCTCGGGCACGAACTCCGGGCAATGCGCCACATAGCTTTGCAGGATGCCATGCTCGCGCACGGCACGATCCAGCGGCAGCTTGAAATCCGGGTATTTGCGCGCCCACGGCAACGATTGCTTGACGATGATCGAGCGGCCAACCGGGTTGCTGACGCGAAAGACCAGATTGACATTGCCGTCGGCCAGATCCTCACAGCGCAGGTCGGTTTGCGTACCCAGCAATTGCTGAGCCAGCCCGGTTTTCTGCAGCCAAGGCACGACCGTGCCCTTTTCCAAAGCGTAATAATTATCTGAAGAAGACACGCCAAGCTCCTGAATTAGTTTCGTTTTAAGATTTTCCGAGCCAGACTCATGCGATGCACTTCGTTCGGGCCATCGTAAATTCGGAAAGCGCGAGCATCGCGAAAAATACGCTCAACAATACTCTCGCTGGTAACGCCACGGCCGCCCAGCACCTGCACGCTGCGATCAATCACGCGCCAGATCGCCTCCGAACTAATGACCTTGGCCATGCTCGATTCAATATTGCCCTGCTCGCCCTGATCCAGCACCCAGGCGCAATGCTGAATAGTCAGGCGCGTGCTGTGGATATCCATTTCATTATCCGCGAGCTGAAAGCCGACGCCCTGATGCTCCAGCAGCTTGCGGCCAAAGGATTCGCGCTGCTGCGCATACTGCGTGGCAACTTCATGGGCACGGCGAGCAGCACCCAGCCAGCGCATGCAATGGGTCAGACGCGCCGGCGCCAGGCGCACCTGAGCATAACGGAAGCCTTTGCCGATTTCGCCGAGCACATCCTCGACCGGCACATAGAGATCCTTCAGCGCAATCACGCCGTGGCCGCCGCTGAAGCAGGAGTCCAGCGAATCCATCATGCGTTCGAGGTGAAAGCCGGGCTTGTCGGTGTCGGACAGGAACATGGTGGCCGAACCATCCGGCATTTTCGCCATGATGATGGCGAAGCTGGCGCCCTCTGCACCGGTGATGAACCACTTGCGGCCATTGATGCGATAGCCGTCGCCATCCGGCGTCGCCGTGGTAGCAAGCATGCTCGGGTCGGAGCCAGCACCATCATCGGGTTCGGTCATGGCGAAGCAGGACCGGATACGGCCATCCACCAGAGGCTGCAGCCAGCGCTGCTTCTGCGCTTCATTGGCGACCACTTCCATGAGATGGATGTTGCCTTCGTCGGGGGCATGAATATTGAGCGCAATCGGCCCTAGCGGCGAATAGCCAGCCTCTTCAAAAACCACAGCTTTGGCCAGATGCGACAACCCCAGACCGCCGAGCTCGACCGAGGCATGCGGCGTGAGCAGGCCGGCCGCGCGGGCCTTGGCGATCAGCTCGTTGCGCAGCTCGGCGCTTGGGCCGTGCGGCGTCTGGCGGACATCGCGCTCATAGGGGATCACTTGCTCGGCAATGAAATGACGAACTTTGGCCTGAAGGGCCAGCAAGTCGTTGGATAGGGAAAAGTTCATCACTACTCTCTTTAAGGTCATTATTTTCAGGCTTGCCGGATCATGCCGAAACTCGTCACGCCATGCGAGCACTCAAGACCGCGATGTTCAATTCGGCCTGGCGCAACATCCAGCAGGCGCGCTCTTCGCGAACTTCGTCATTTATCATGTGATTTCTCTGGCCACTCACAGCTTGAACGCGTGGCATTTGCTGGCTGCTGTCATCACCACCGGCCCCCTGCTCGGCTTCGGCCTCAACCTCAGCCATGAAATGGGCCATAAAAAGCCCGGATAGAATCAAGCCTTGGCGTTGATCACTCAGTCCTTGCGCAACCTTCCCGAATTGCCGACGCTGCCGTCGGTCTATTTCGGCAATGGCAGCCGCAAAATAAGCCTCTTGCCACATAAACGCGATGTCCTGATTCACCAATACGGCATCGCCAGTAACGCCTGAGGCACAGACCAGGAGCCTCGGTCTGATTGCCGTACTGATAGCACTTCTGGCAGGCTGGTGGCTGAGTTAGAACTTGCTCAGACTTCGGCGCTGGCCAGGCTGCGTGAGCCAATCAGGATCATCTTCAGCATCAGCGCCGTCTGTTCCAGTGTTTCGTTTTGCGCTGCCGGGCTTTGACTGGCGGCGCTGGCACCCATGACAAAGACCAGTCGCGTAATGGCCCGCGCCACCAGATCGGCACGATGCAGCTTGTGCCCGTTCAGGGCCTCCAACCGCAGCAAGTCCGTCATCAGTTCAGCCTCGAAAAACACCAACTGCTTTTCCACCGCCTGCTTGAACGCCTCCGAGCCGACCTTGCCTTCGCGCAATAACAGGTCGAGATAGCCGGCTTCGGCATTGAGCTGCTCCATGAACGCCTCCAGCGAGGTGCGCACCACGCTGCGCTCGCTGCTGGCGCGCTGGCGGGCCTCGCTGAGTATGCGGCGCAGGCTGCTGCCGGCGAGCTCGATTAGGGCAATGGCGAGGTCATCGATATCACGGAAATGACGGTAGAAGCTGTTGGGGGCGATGCCGGCCGCACGCGCCACTTCGCGCAGGCTCAGCGTCGACACGCTGCGGGTCGGGCCCAGCAAGGATATCGCGGCGGCAATCAGCTCATCACGCGAGATCACGGCCCGGCGCCCTTGTGGCCCGCGCGCCAGACGCTCAGCAGCCTGAGCAGACAGTTCAGGGGTGTCATTCATGCTGTAACACTCACTTGTCATTCTTATGGCCGGAGTATACGGCGAATGAGTCTGTACGCTCATATAGACATATGTCTATACAATCGTATAATAATGCCATTACCAGCCTGAACGGATGCCGATCTTGACCGCGCAAACCCTTATTTTTCCACCAATAGTTGCCCCGCTGCTCGACGCTGTGTTCAGCGCCGATGCCTTCGACTTCTGGTCGCGCAAAGTGCATCCCCTGTGGTCATGGCAGCAGCCGCTGGCGCAGATCGTGGCCAAACACGCTGAATCGGCCGACAGCGTGACGCTGGTGCTCAAGCCTAATCGCCATGTCAGCCGCTTTATCGCCGGGCAGCACCTCAACATCAGCGTTGAAATCGATGGCCGTCGCCTGAATCGCAGCTACAGCCCGCGCTATCGGGCCGATGGTCGCATCGCCATCACCGTCAAGCGCGTCGCGACCGGCAAGGTCAGCCACTGGCTTTGCGATCAGGCCAAGCTGGGCGACACAGTCCTGCTGACCCCACCGTATGGCGACATGACGCTGAGCGAGATACCCGAACATGCCGTGTTTCTGGCAGCCGGCAGCGGCATCACGCCATTCATGAGCCTGATTCAAGCACATGCCGCCGCAGGCCAGCGCATGACCCTGCTGTACTGGGTGCGCGATGAAGCCTCGGTGTGCTTCGCCGACACGCTCATGGCTCTGGCCGCTGAGCACACCACCCTGAATGTGCAGGTGCTGATGACGCAACCGAAAGCCGGTATCTCCGCCAGCCGCATCAGTACCGAGCAAGTGCAGATGCTCGTGCCGGAGCTGGCCGATGCTCATCTCTATGCCTGCGGCCCGGCCGGCTTTGTCAACAGCGCCTCGGAAATTGCCAAGCTGTTGCAGCGGCCATTCCTCGGCGAAGCCTTTTCCTTGCCGGAACTGGCCGCCGGCAACGGCGAGCGCGTGCAGATTCATCTCACGAAAAGTCGCAAGACAGTCTCGATTGCGGCTGGTGAGCCGTTGCTGAGCGCGCTCGAAGCCGCCGGCATTCAGCCAGCGCACGGCTGCCGTCGCGGCATCTGCAATACCTGCGCCTGCCCGAAAAGCAGCGGCACCACACGCAATATCCTGACTCAGGAAGAACAGCACGAATCGGTCTCTGGCCTGCGCCTGTGCATCAGCGCTGCCTGTTCAGACTTGACCATAGACCTTTGATTTACTTTAGGAATGACATGATGCCTAAGACCATGAAGAGCAGCTTGAAGCGCACCCTCTCCGCCCAGGAACTCGATCAGCTCGCCCTAGAGCTGGATGCCGTTCGTGCCCGCGCCATGGCCGATGTCGGCGAAAAGGATGCGCGCTATATCCGTCGGATCGTGGCACTGGTGCGCTACAGCGCCATAGCCGGGCGCGGCCTGCTCTTTCTCAGCTTCTTCCCACCGGCTTGGGTGCTCGGCACGCTGCTGCTGGCACTGTCGAAGATCGTGGAGAACATGGAGGTTGCGCACAATGTCATGCACGGTCAATACGACTGGATGGGTGACCCCAGCCTGAACGGCCAGACCTACGAATGGGACCTAGTCGGCACCAGCGACAACTGGCGCACCTCGCACAACTTCATGCACCACACCTACACCAACATCAAGGGCATGGATGACGATGTCGGCTACGGCGTGCTGCGCCTTTTTCCAGAGCAGCGCTGGAAACCGCATTACCTGTTTCAGCCGGTCTATGCCGTGATTTTTGCGCTGCTGTTTCAGTGGGGTATCGCCATTCAGGAACTGCGCCTGGGCCAGCTGTTCAGCGGCAAGAAATCCAAGGAGACATTTGCCGAAGAGTTCGCGCCGGTGAAGCGCAAGATGCGCCAGCAGATGCTCAAGGACTATGTGTTCTTCCCGCTGCTCGCCGGCCCGTTCTTCCTGCCGGTGCTGGCCGGAAACTTTGTCGCCAATGGCATACGCAACATCTGGACCTATTCGATCATTTTCTGCGGTCACTTCACGCGGGATGCCGAGATTTTCGCGAAAAGCGTGCTCAAGGATGAAAGCCGTGGCCACTGGTACATGCGCCAGATCAAGGGCTCATCGAACCTGGAGGGCGGCAAGCTACTCAATCTGCTGTCCGGCAATCTCAGCCACCAGATCGAACATCACTTGTTCCCGGATGTGCCGGCCTGGCGCTATGCCGGGATGGCCAAGGAAGTCCGCGTGATTTGCCAGCGTCACGGCCTGCATTACAACACCGGTTCGTTCATCAAGCAGGCCGGTCAGGTGACCTGGCGCATCCTGCGTTATGCGTTTCCGTCGGGCACGGTTGCGCCGGTCTACTCCAGAGCCTGAGCCGGCACCACCGGCAGCATTTTACGTCGTGGTGGATATGATGGACTGATTGATATACCTGCCCTTGATCAAGGCAGCCGTGTCAAAAGGATACTGACTTCAAGGAATGGACAAAGTTGTTGCCAATGGTGTGGCAGCAGCAGGTCGCCAACTACCGAAAATTCTGACCGACTGTCACCCTGATTAAACGCAGGCGTGGCATGCTCTGGGCATTGCAGCAGCATCACAGGAAACAAGCATGTCCGGTGCCATCATCAACTCTATAGCCTATGACCGCCAAGGCCATCGCATCGCCAAAGTCGAGCTAGCCGACACCAAGGCATTTCTGCTGGAACATCCGGAATCGTTTCTGTGGATAGGTCTGCATGAGCCGGATGCAGCCATGGTCAACACGCTTCAGGAGCAGTTCGGCCTGCATGAGTTAGCCGTGGAGGATGCCCTCTGCGCGCATCAACGGCCGAAAATAGAGACCTATGGCGATATCCGCTTTATCGTCACCCATACCGCCGAACGCGATGGCAGTTGCATCGTCTTTGGCGAGACACATTTGTTCATCAGCGACCGTTTCCTGATCAGCATCCGTCACGGGCCGTCGCACACCTACGCCAATATGCGTCAGCGCGTGGAGGCCCGACCGCGCCAGCTCGGCTTCGGCCCGAGCTACCCGCTCTACGCCATCCTCGATTTCATCGTGGATAACTACGCGCCCATCGTAGATGACTTCAAGCAGACCCTGCACAAGCTCGAACAAGACATTTTTCAGCCACAGTACAAGAAAGGCACCATCAAGCGCCTGTATGAGCTGAAGCGCGAGCTTATCACCCTGCGCCTGGCATCATCGCCGCTGCAAGATATCGCGCAGGAGCTGAGTCACGGCCAGGATGACTTCATCCACACGTCCATCCAGCCCTACTTCCGCGATATCGCCGATCACTGCACGCGCATTAACGAGGCCATCGATGCGCTCAACGAACTGCTGACCTCTGCCATTCAGGTCAATTTGTCACTGGTGACGGTGAAGCAGAACGAAGTGGTCAAAAAGCTAGCGGGATGGGCTGCGCTGCTGGCATTGCCGACCTTGATCACCAGCATTTACGGCATGAACTTCGAGCACATGCCGGAGCTGCAATTCGAGTATGCCTACCCGACCGTGCTGGTGCTGACCGGCATCGCCTGCCTCAAGCTGCACAAGACGCTGCGGGCTGCAGGTTGGATGTAGCAGGCAAGCGTATCCCGCTACTCACAACAAGGCTCAGATCAGCTTCTGGGCGGAGACGATAACGCCATTGTTGTCGGCATAGACATATTCACCGGGGTTGAACGTGACTCCGGCGAATGTCACTGGCAGATCCACCTCGCCCACGCCCTTGCGTACGCTCTTCAACGGCATGGCAGCGATGGCCTGAATGCCCAGATCCAACTCAGCGAGCGCATCCACATCACGCACGCAACCATAAACGATGACCCCAGCCCAGCCGTGCTTGACGGCGCTGGCACCGATCAAGTCGCCGAGCAAAGCACAGCGCAGCGAACCACCGCCATCCACCACCAGCACACGGCCTTGGCCAGGGGTGGCCAGAAGCTCCTTCACGCGTGAATTGTCTTCATGGCATTTCACCGTCACGATGGCGCCGCCGAAAGCATTGAGACCGCCGTAGTTGGCAAACAGCGGCTCGCAGACGCGGACCACCTCGGGAAAATCATCACACAGGTCGCAGGTAACAAACGACATGACCAATACTCCAGACACAGAAAACGAAGTCGTGACTTTACCCTGCCGAGGGCGAGTGCGACAATTTCTGTCTACCCCAGAGCTGACGCCATGACACGCCTGCTTGTCGCAACCTGTATCTGTATGACCTTGTTCGGCGCAACCCACGCCGCCGCAGGCCAGCTTTACCGTTTTCAGGATGCCGACGGCAATGTGCTACTAACCAATCAGGTCGACAATCAGCGCAAGCCGCTGCGCCATGACCGTCAGCAATACCGAAAGCTGGTGAAAGTGACTTGGTATGCCGACACCAATGTGCACAGCTACCGTAACTGGGGCAAGACCGAGATGGCCATCAAGGCCAGTGCCAGCAAAAATCGTAATGCCTTCGACGATAGTATCCGCCTGGCCGCGCAGCGCTACGAACTGGACTTCGGCCTCATCAAGGCCGTGATTCACACCGAGTCAGGCTTTGATCCTCAGGCCCGCTCAGGCCCCGGCGCACAGGGGCTGATGCAGCTGATGCCTGCCACGGCCAAGCGCTATAACGTCAGCAACGCTTGGGACCCGGCACAGAACATCAATGCCGGGGCGAAGCATCTGCGCTATCTAATGAAACGCTATGGTGATCTGTCGCTGGCCTTGGCGGCGTACAACGCGGGTGAAGGCAATGTTGACAAGTACGGCGGCATCCCGCCGTTTGCGGAAACGCAGGACTATGTGGAGCGTGTCACTGGGCGCTATACCCGGCTCTACGGCGGCGCTGTTGCGTCAAACTAAAAGCCGCGGCTAACTAAGTCAGAGTTCAACCCCGATCTGCGTCCCCTCATAAATCAGGGAGTAGCGCGTCAGACACGGCCCCGGTGCCGGCAAGCGGCACTGGCCGTCCGACAAATTGAATGACCAGCCATGATTCGGGCAGCGAATCACACCATTGCTCACCGCGCCCTCCGTGAGCGAATGACCACGATGCGGGCACTGATTGCGAATCAGCATACGCTCGCCCTGCTCCTGCAAGAGCAACAGCGGGATGCCGTTGATGACGAATTCGCGACGATAACCATCTTCAAGAAACATCAATTTTTCAAGGATATGGAATGCCATATTAAAGTCACCACGCAAAATTTTTTAGCACATACAGATAGCAGAAAGGCGGGTTTCCCCGCCTTGCCTTGCCACCATCTTGATACTTACTTGCCGTGCTTGCCGGCCAGGAAGAACCAGGTTTCCAGCACCGAGTCCGGGTTCAACGACACCGAGTCGATGCCTTCGTCCATCAGCCACTTGGCCAGATCCGGGTGGTCCGACGGGCCCTGACCGCAAATGCCGATGTACTTGCCGGCTTTGCGGCAAGCCTGAATGGCACGCGAGAGCAGGAACTTCACCGCCGGATCACGCTCGTCGAACAGGTGCGAAACGATGCCGGAATCGCGATCCAAACCCAGAGTCAACTGCGTCAGATCGTTGGAGCCAATGGAGAAACCGTCGAAATGCTCCAGGAACTCCTCGGCCAGCAAGGCATTGGTCGGCAGCTCGCACATCATGATGATGCGCAGACCGTTCTCTCCGCGCTTCAGACCCTTCTCGGCCAACAGCTCGATGACACGCTTGGCTTCACCGGTGGTGCGTACGAACGGAATCATGATCTCGACGTTGGTCAAGCCCATGACATCGCGAACCTTCTTCAGCGCGCGCACTTCCAGGTCGAAACAGTCGCGGAAATTGTCCGAGACATAGCGGCTGGCGCCACGGAAGCCCAGCATCGGGTTCTCTTCTTCCGGCTCGTAGAGCTTGCCGCCGACCAGATTGGCGTACTCGTTCGACTTGAAGTCGGACATGCGCACGATGACCTTCTTCGGATAGAACGCCGCCGCCAAGGTCGCGATACCTTCAGTCAGTTTCTCGACATAGAAATCCACCGGCGAGGCATAACCGGCACAACGCTGATCCACAGCCTGCTTGATGTCGCGCGGCAGCGTGTCGTAGTTCAGCAGCGCCTTCGGGTGCACACCAATCATGCGATTGATAATGAATTCCAGACGCGCCAGACCAATGCCTTCGTTCGGCAGCGTGGCGAAATCAAAGGCGCGATCCGGATTGCCCACGTTCATCATGATCTTGAACGGCAGCTTGGGCATCGCGTCGATGGTGTTCTTCTGAATCTCGAAGTCGAGCAGGCCTTCGTAGATGAAGCCCGTATCGCCTTCGGCACACGATGCCGTGACTTCCATACCATCTTTCAACACGTCCGTGGCATTACCGCAGCCGACGATGGCCGGCACGCCCAGCTCACGCGCAATGATGGCGGCGTGGCAGGTACGACCGCCACGGTTGGTGATGATGGCACTGGCGCGCTTCATGACCGGTTCCCAATCCGGATCGGTCATGTCGGAAACCAAGACATCGCCCGGTTGCACCTTGTCCATTTCCTTGATCGAACGCACCACGCGGACCACGCCAGAGCCGATGCGCTGACCAATCGAGCGGCCTTCGCAGACCACTTTGCCCTTCTGCTTGAGCAAGTAGCGCTCCATGGTGCCGGCGTTCTGACGGCTCTTCACCGTTTCCGGACGCGCCTGCACGATGTAGAGCTTGCCGTCGTCGCCATCTTTTGCCCACTCGATGTCCATCGGCGCACCGTAGTGCTTCTCGATGATCAGCGCTTGACGTGCCAACTCTTCGATCTCGGCATCGGTCAGCGAGAATTTCAAACGTTCCAGCTTGTCTACCGGCACGATTTGGGTGGAACGCCCGGCAGCACCGCTGTCGGCATAAATCATCTTCTGTGCCTTGGTGCCGAGGTTGCGACGCAGCACGGCCGGACGACCCGCGTTCAGCGTGCCCTTGTGCACATAGAACTCGTCCGGATTGACCGCGCCTTGCACAACCATTTCACCCAGACCATAAGACGAGGTAATGAACACGACATCGCGGAAGCCAGATTCGGTATCCAGCGTGAAGAGCACGCCAGCGGTGCCGACTTCCGAACGCACCATGCGCTGAATGCCAGCCGACAGCGCAACCAGCTTGTGCTCGAAGCCCTGGTGTACGCGGTAAGCGATGGCGCGGTCGTTGAACAGCGAAGCAAAAACTTCCTTGATGGCAACCAGGACATTGTCAAAGCCGCGAATGTTCAGGAAGGTTTCCTGCTGACCCGCAAAGGAGGCATCCGGCAAGTCTTCGGCGGTGGCCGACGAACGCACAGCCAGCGGCATCAGTTCATTGCCACCGGTGAGGAGGTCAAACTCAGCGCGAACCGCCTGCTCCAGCGCCGGAATCAGCGGGGTTTCGACAACCCATTGACGGATCTTGCGGCCGGCATCGGCCAGCGCCAGCACATCTTCTACGTTCAAGTGATCAAGCACATCATGGATACGCTTGTTGAGGCCGCTCTGCTCCAGAAAGTCACGATAGGCCTGCGCTGTGGTGGCAAAGCCGCCCGGCACCGACACGCCGGCATTGGCGAGATTGCTGATCATTTCGCCGAGCGAAGCGTTCTTGCCGCCAACGATTTCCACATCATGCTTGCCCAGGCTCTGGAACTTGATCACGAGATTGTCCAAGGTGGTGCTCCTTGTTTGAATTGAGACTTTTTTAGTCATGAAAAGTGTCGCCGTGGATCACACGGATGCGACATCTGCCAAGGATTCTACCCGATGGCCATGGCAAAAGCTGTGTCAGCCAGCGGCGACCAAGACCAAGGTAGCGAGCGGCCTTGCTGCACTTTTTCAGACCAAAATTGTGGCTTAAATGATTGTTTTATCTCTGATAAAAAATCAGAATCAAGCCTGAAAAACGACTGGCTGCCGAGGCATCTGCATTCATAAGATGAATATCTTTAATTCATAAATTGTATAAATAGAATTCTTGACGCCTATTGAGCAATTTTTAGGCATATCTTTGACTGATTTGGAAATCGCCCCATGAATCGCTCCGTCATGTTCATCTCCGATGGCACCGGTATTACCGCCGAAACACTGGGCCACAGCCTGCTGGCTCAGTTCGAGAATGTCAGCTTCAGCAAAAATACGCTGCCCTACATCGATACGGTCGAGAAAGCCGAGGAACTGGTGCTGGAGATCAATCGCGTCGCCGAGGAAGACGGCATTCGTCCGATCATCATCGACACCATCGTGGACAAAACCATTCGCGATGTCATCGGCAAAGCCAACTGCTACATGATGGATGTGTTCGAGACTTTTGTAGACAAGCTGCAGGCCGAGCTGTGCTCGAAAGCCGTCAATGCAGTCGGCAAGTCGCACTCCATTGCCAACAGCTCCAACTATAACGAGCGTATCGAGGCGGTAAATTTCGCGCTGGATAACGATGACGGCGCGCGCACCAAGCACTACGACAAGGCCGACATTATCTTGGTCGGCGTCTCGCGCTCAGGCAAGACACCGAGCTCGCTCTACATGGCTCTGCAATTTGGCGTGCATGTGGCGAACTATCCACTCACCGAAGACGACTTCGACGACCTGCGCCTGCCCGCCTCGCTGCGCGAGTATAAGAGCAAGCTGTTCGGCCTGACTATTGATGCCGAACGCCTCAGTGCCATCCGCAACGAGCGCCGAGCCAACTCGCCCTACTCGTCGCTGAGTCAGTGCCAGAAAGAGGTGCGCGCGGCCGAAGCTATTTTCAATCGCGAAGGCATTTCGTTTATCAAGACGACGCATGCGTCGATTGAAGAAATCTCGACGCGCATCATGGCTAGCGTCGGGATTCAGCGAAAATCACTGTAGCCATGGGCTGGCTGTCGCCGGCCACCGCCGCCTTATCGGACTTTCGACTGAATTTCATTAAGGTGCTTGTCAGTTGGTGTTACGGTATTAGGCAATGACACTTTTTTCCCTCCTCAACCTCGAGACGACGAGATGAGCATGCAACAACCCAAGATCATTTATACACTGACCGATGAAGCACCGCGCTTGGCCACGGCATCACTCCTGCCCATCGTGCAGGCTTTCGCGGCATCAGCAGGCATCGATGTGGTCACCAGCGACATCTCGCTGGCGACCCGCATCCTTGACCAGTTTCCGGAAGCACTGACCGAATCGCAACGCGTACCCGACACCCTGGCTGCCTTGGCTAAGCTCACGCAGCAGCCGGAAGCTAACATCATTAAGCTGCCCAACATCAGCGCCTCGGTGTCGCAGCTCAAGGCCGCCATCAAGGAACTGCAGGACAAGGACTACCGGATCCCCGACTTCCCCGAGACGCCGCAGACCGACGAAGAGCGGGACATTCGTGCACGCTACAACAAGTGCATCGGCAGCTCGGTGAACCCCGTCCTGCGCGAGGGCAACTCCGATCGTCGCGCCCCGGCGGCCGTGAAGAACTACGCACGCAAGCACCCGCACAGCATGGCCGAATGGAGCCAGGCATCGCGTTCCCATGTCTCGCACATGCATGCGGGCGACTTCTATCATGGCGAGAAGTCCATGACGCTCGACAGCGCCCGCAGGGTGAAGATGGAGCTGATCACGAAGACCGGCAAGACCCTGTTGCTCAAGCCTGAGGTCGCCCTGCTCGACCGCGAAGTGATCGACTCCATGTTCATGAGCAAGAAGGCGTTGGTGGCCTTCTATGAGAAGGAGATTGAGGACGCGCACAAAACTGGCGTGATGTTCTCGCTGCATGTCAAAGCAACCATGATGAAGGTCTCGCACCCCATCGTGTTCGGCCATTGCGTGCGCATCTTCTACAAGGAAGCCTTCGAGAAGCACGGCAAGCTGTTCGACGAGATCGGCGTGAACGTGAACAACGGCATGGTCGACCTTTACAACAAAATCGCTACCCTGCCACAGAGCCTGCAGGACGAGATCAAGCAAGACCTGCACGCCTGCCACGAGCACCGACCCAAGCTGGCCATGGTCGACTCGGCCAAGGGCATTACTAACTTTCACTCCCCGAACGATGTCATTGTCGACGCCTCCATGCCGGCCATGATTCGCAATGGCGGCAAGATGTACGGTGCCGATGGCCGCCTCAGAGAAGTGAAAGCGGTCATGCCGGAATCCACTTTCGCCCGCATCTATCAGGAGATAATCAACTTCTGCAAATGGCACGGCGCTTTCGACCCGACCACGATGGGCACCGTGCCTAATGTCGGCCTCATGGCCCAGCAGGCAGAGGAGTACGGCTCGCACGACAAGACCTTCGAGATCTCCGAAGACGGCGTAGCTAACATCACCGACCTGGATACCGGCGAGGTGCTGCTAAGCGAAGACGTGGAAGCCGGCGACATCTGGCGCATGTGCCAGACCAAGGACGCCGCTATCCGCGATTGGGTCAAGCTGGCAGTGACGCGCGCGCGCAACTCCGGCATGCCTACGGTGTTCTGGCTAGACTCCTATCGTCCGCACGAGGCCCAGCTCATCGCCAAGGTGCGCATGTACCTGCAGGAGCATGACACCGCCGGCCTCGACATCCAGATCATGAGCCAGGTGCGCGCCATGCGCTACACGCTGGAGCGCGTGATCCGCGGCCTCGACACCATCAGCGCCACCGGCAACATCCTGCGTGATTACCTAACCGATTTGTTCCCCATCATGGAGCTGGGTACCAGTGCCAAGATGCTGTCCATCGTGCCGCTGATGGCTGGGGGCGGCATGTATGAAACCGGCGCCGGCGGTTCGGCGCCCAAGCATGTGCAACAGCTGGTGGAAGAGAACCATCTGCGCTGGGATTCCCTGGGCGAGTTCCTGGCGCTGACCGCGAGCTTAGAGGATCTGGGCATCAAGCACGATAATGCCAAAGCCAAGGTGCTCGCTCGCACACTGGATGAGGCTACCGGCAAGCTGCTCGACAACAGCAAGGGTCCCTCGCCCAAGACGGGTCAGCTAGACAACCGCGGTAGCCACTTCTATCTCGCTCTGTATTGGGCACAGGCTCTGGCAGGGCAAAGTGACGACGCTGAGCTCGCAGCCCACTTCAAGCCGCTGACCGACACGCTGACTACCAATGAGCAACACATCATCAGTGAATTGGCGAGCGTGCAGGGAATGTCATCCGACATCGGTGGCTATTATCTGCCTGACCCGCTCAAGATTGATGCCGTGATGCGCCCAAGTGCCACCTTCAATGAAGCAATCGCTTCGCTGTATCAGTGAAGCTGCATCAGTGAAAGAGCAGGCCTGTCTCAGGGAAACCGCTGCTTGAAACAAAACCGCCGGCTAAAATGCCGGCGGTTTTGTTTCAAGCGTCTGATCGTGTCAGTCAGTGCATCTTTGCCGGCTCACGACGCTCCACAGCTTCAGCATCAAGCTGCAGGGCATCGTTTTTCACCGACACATGCACACGGCCACCCTTGTCGGCCAAAGCACCGAACAGGATCATCTCGGCCAGCGGCTTTTTCAGCTGCTCCTGGATCAGACGCGCCATCGGGCGAGCGCCCATGAGCTTGTCGTAGCCACGCTCGGCCAGCCAAGCACGGGCATCGACATCAACATCGAGCTGCACATGCTTGTCGTCGAGCTGCGCCTGCAATTCCACCAGGAACTTGTCGACGACACTGACTATCGTGGACGGGTCCAGCGAAGCAAACTGGATGATGCTGTCGAGGCGGTTGCGGAATTCCGGCGTGAATGTCTTCTTCAGCGCCTCCATGCCGTCCGTGCTGTGGTCCTGCAAAGTGAAGCCCATGCTTGAGCGTGCCACCATTTCAGCGCCAGCATTGGTGGTCATGACCAGCACGACATGGCGGAAGTCCGCTTTGCGCCCGTTATTGTCGGTCAGTGTGCCGTGATCCATGACCTGCAAGAGCAGGTTGAAGACTTCCGGATGCGCTTTCTCGATTTCGTCGAGCAAGAGCACGCAATGCGGATTCTTCACGACAGCCTCCGTCAGCAAGCCACCCTGGTCATAGCCGACATAGCCGGGCGGTGCGCCAATGAGGCGTGACACCGTGTGACGCTCCATGTATTCCGACATGTCGAAGCGCAATAGCTCGACGCCGAGCGTGCGCGCCAGCTGCTTGGTGACTTCGGTTTTGCCGACGCCGGTCGGGCCGGCAAAGAGGAAGCTGCCGATCGGCTTTTCCGGTGCCTTCAGGCCGGCACGCGAGAGCTTGATGGCCGCGCTCAAGGCATCAATCGCCTCATCCTGGCCAAACACGGTCATCTTCAGATCGCGCTCAAGGTTGCGCAGCGCTTCCTTGTCGTTGGACGATACCGATTTCGCTGGAATACGCGCGACCTTGGCTACCATCTCCTCGATTTCGGCAACACCGATGACCTTCTTGCGACGGCTGACCGGCAGCAGGCGCTGATAGGCACCCGCCTCGTCGATCAGGTCGATGGCCTTGTCCGGCAGGAAACGCTCATTAATGTAGCGATCCGCCAGCGTCGCGGCCATCTGCAAAGCCTTGTCGGCATAGCGAACATGGTGATGCTCTTCGAAGCGCGACTTGAGGCCGCGCAGGATGCGGTAAGTCTCGTCTACGGTGGGCTCGGCAACATCAATCTTATGGAAGCGACGCGACAGAGCGCCATCCTTCTCAAACAGGTTACGATACTCCTGATAAGTCGTTGATCCCATGCACTTTAGAGAGCCGTTGGTGAGCGCTGGCTTGAGCATATTGGAGACATCAAGCACGCCGCCGCCCGCCGAGCCGGCACCGATGATGGTGTGAATTTCGTCAATGAACAGCACGGCACCGGGCTGATCGGTCAGCTCGTTGATCAGCGCTTTGAAGCGCTTCTCGAAATCGCCGCGATACTTGGTGCCGGCCAGCAGCGCGCCAATATCCAGCGAATAGACCACGGCATCAGCAATCGCTTCCGGGACTTTCTTTTCCACGATCAGCCAGGCCAGACCTTCAGCGATGGCGGTCTTGCCAACACCAGGTTCGCCGACCAGCACCGGATTGTTCTTGCGACGACGGCAGAGCACCTGAATGGCGCGCTCGATCTCGTGCTCACGACCTACGAGTGGATCAAGTTTGCCCTTCTTGGCCATTTCATTAAGGTTGACCGTGTAATTGGCCAAGGCACTGTCGGCCGCAGCTTCCGGTGCTGCTTCGTGCTGGCTAGCCTCGGAGTCATTCGATTCCTCTTCCGGCTGCCCCCCGTGCGACAGGTAATTGACCACATCCAAGCGGCTGATGCTTTGCAGTTTCAGCAGATACACCGCCTGCGACTCCTGCTCGGAGAAGATCGCCACCAGCACATTAGCGCCATTGACTTCGCGCTTGCCGGAGGACTGAACATGGAATACAGCACGCTGCAGGACACGCTGAAAGCCTAGCGTCGGCTGGGTTTCGCGCCCACCATCAGGTACCGGCAATAGCGGCGTGGCTTCATCAACGTACTGCTGCAGCTCGCGGCGCAATGAGATCATTTCGGCACCACAAGACTTCAAGGCTTGCACAGCCGACTCATTGTCGAGCAAGGCCAGCATCAGGTGTTCGACGGTGATGAATTCATGACGCTTGCCGCGTGCATCGCGGAAGGCCAAATTGAGGGTCAGTTCCAGTTCACGACTTAACATGCCTGCCACTCCTTGCCGCTGCTTTAAAGCATGGGCTCTGCCTGACACAACAGCGGATGTTCATGCTGCTGTGCATATTCGACGACGAGTGTCGCCTTGGTTTCCGCTACATCCCGCGAATAATTGCCGACGCCGGCACGACCATGATGATGCACTTGCAGCATGAGCTGCGTGGCGGCATCCGCGTTGAGCCCGAAGAAGCGCAACAGCACTTCAATCACGAACTCCATAGGGGTGTAATCGTCATTTAAAATGACAACTTGATAGCGCCGGGGCTGTTTCAGCTCAGGCTTTGTTGTTTCAACGACGGCCAGAGCCTGGCCGAGCACATCGCCCTCATCTCCGTCGTCATGCGCGGACGCGGCCTGAACAGGCAACAGCCGGGGGTGCGGAATCGACATGGAAAAGTTCATGGGAGCGAGCGTGAGGATTTCTTCAAAGCGTGTCTGCATGACAAGACTTTAACAGAAGAGATCGCCCTGCCGGCAAGTGGTCAGCAACGAAAAGACCACGAAAAAAAGCCCCTGATCACTTTCGCGTCAGAGGCCTCTTTTACGGCGCTTAAAGCTTGCCAATCACAGGCTTACATATGGCTGATGATGGCATCGCCAAATTCGGAGCAACGCAGCAGCGTGGCATCCGGCATCAGGCGCTCGAAGTCATAGGTCACGGTCTTGGCGACAATGGCGCGTTCCACGCCCTGAATGATCAGGTCGGCAGCTTCATCCCAGCCCATGTGACGCAACATCATCTCGGCCGAGAGGATGATCGAGCCCGGATTGACCTTGTCCTGACCGGCATACTTCGGTGCGGTACCGTGAGTGGCTTCGAACACAGCGACCGAACCGCCGAGATTGGCACCCGGCGCGATGCCGATACCGCCAACTTCAGCCGCCAGTGCATCGGAGATGTAGTCGCCGTTGAGGTTCAGCGTGGCGATCACCGAGTATTCAGCCGGGCGCATGAGAATCTGTTGCAAGAAGGCGTCGGCAATGACGTCCTTAATGACGATCTCGTTGCCGGTCTTCGGATTCTTCAGACGCATCCACGGGCCGCCGTCAATCAGCGTGGCACCGAAACGCTCGGCCGCCAGCTCGTAGCCCCATTCCTTGAAGGCACCTTCGGTGTACTTCATGATGTTGCCTTTGTGCACCAGGGTCACTGAGGACTCATCGTGATCGATAGCGTACTGGATGGCTTTGCGCACTAAGCGCTGGGTGCCTTCCTTCGAAACCGGCTTGATACCGATGCCGCAGTTCTCGGTGAAGCGGATCTTGGTGACACCCATTTCTTCCTTGAAGAACTTGATGACCTTGATGGCTTCCGGGCTGTTGGCTTTCCACTCGATGCCGGCGTAGATGTCTTCCGAGTTCTCGCGGAAGATGATCATGTCAGTCAACTCTGGGTGCGAAACCGGGCTGGGCACGCCGGGAAACCAGCGTACCGGGCGGATACAGACGTAGAGATCAAGCTCCTGACGCAGTGCCACGTTCAGCGAGCGGATGCCACCACCGACCGGCGTGGTCAGCGGGCCTTTGATCGACACCACATATTCGCGCAGCGCCTCGAAAGTCTCGGCCGGCATCCACACATCCGGGCCGTAAACGCGGGTGGCTTTCTCGCCGCAATAAACTTCCATCCACGAGATGGCGCGCTTGGTGCCGTAGGCATTGGCCACGGCAGCATCGACTACTTTCATCATGACCGGCGAAATATCCACGCCGATGCCATCGCCTTCAATGAAGGGGATGATGGGGTAATTCGGTACATTCAGTGACAGGTCGGCATTGACGGTGATTTTGTCGCCATCGGCCGGAACCGTGATCTTCTGGTAACCCATTCTGCAGGTACTCCGTCGTGTAGTGCGGCGCGGGTAGCGCCAAAGTGCGATTGGTGAAATCGTTCTGGTTGCGGCCGAGTATACTCATCCGCTTCGTTGCTCCCAAGGCATCACATGCACACACGAACACCATCAAACCGGCAAAGTCGACCAAGGTCGCAGCCTGCCGATGCACAGCATCCATCTCGGCTGTTGCTGCTGCACAAACCATTTCAGGTCTTGTGTCAGTTCAGTGCACATGAAGGCAAGCAAACACTCGCCGATGTGCTCTATTCGGAGCAACGCGGCGCGGACAAGCAATTTTCGGGCCTATATCCTGCCGGTCGCCTGGATTTTGATTCGGAAGGCCTACTGTTGCTAACGAATCACGGCCCTTGGCAGGCGCGCGTGGCGCATCCCCGCTATAAATTGCAGAAAACCTACTGGGCGCAGTTGGAAGGTGTGGTCACTGACGAGGCACTCTCGGCTTTGCGCACCGGGGTGGTGCTTAATGATGGCCCGGCGTGCGCTATCAGCGCTCAGCGGGTGGCGGAGTCCACGGTAGCGGAACGAGTTGGCGAACGCGTGCCGCCGATTCGGCATCGTGCGCTAATACCAACGAGCTGGATCGAGCTGGTGCTGGATGAGGGCCGCAATCGGCAGGTCCGGCGCATGACCGCTGCGGTGGGATTGCCGACACTGCGCTTGATTCGCGTGGCGATAGGGCCGTGGCGGCTGGATGACATGGCCTCGGGGGGCTGGCGCGAGGTGCCGGTGAACGAGGCGCGTGCTGTGCTGGGCTGACGCAGCTTGCTAGCCGGCTCAGCGCTTTACGGCATCAACCCAATAGGCCTGGCCGTTGATCCACTCCCGCTTCCAGAACGGTGCTGATGTTTTCAGCGTATCCATGATGCTGGCAGCCGCCTCGAAAGCTTCGCGCCGGTGCGCCGAGGCGACACTGACACGAACGATGGTCTCCCCTGCCGGCACCAGCCCGATGCGATGCACGATCTCGCCAGCAACGATGCCCCACTGCGCGGCGGCATCCTGCAAAAGCTGCTGCAACAGGCGCTCAGACATGCCGGGGTAATGCTCAAGATCAATGGCCGAAACATCGCCGGCCTGGCTGTCGCGACGCACCTGGCCGGTAAAAGTCACCGTGGCACCCACGCCAGGCAGCAGCTGCCAATGCACCACGGCATCGCTGTGCGGCTGGATGCTGTCTGCGGCAATTTCCACGCGCCACGGCGAGGCTGCACTCAGGCTAACGGCGATCTCGGCCGTCATCTCAGCCCCCGGTCACGGGTGGGAAGAACGCCACCTCGTCATGGTCGCTGAGCTCGACATCGGTGCTGATGTTGAGCAGGTTCTGATTCAGCGCCACCATCAAGGTCGACGCATTAGGGCCGATCAGCTCAGCCCAAAGCTCGCCGCGCAGCGCCAGATCGGCACGCAGGCTGTGCAGTGTCTGCATGTCCGGGCGCAGCTCAACGACTTCTTCTCCGAGGCCGAGCTTTTCGCGAATGCGGGCGAAGTAGCGGATCGTGATGCGTGGGGCCATATTCATTCCAAAGTGTCAGTTGCGCTGCCAAGTGCCGCTGGCACCGCCGGATTTGGTTTCCAGTTGGATTTGCTCGATGACCATGCCGCGATCCACCGCCTTGCACATATCATAAACCGTGAGTGCGGCCACGGAAGCGGCAGTCAGTGCTTCCATCTCCACGCCGGTCGGGCCGCTGACCTTGCAGCGCGCACAAATGCGCAGACCCGGCAGGCTTTCATCGGCCTCCAGCGTCACGCTCACGCCGGTCAGCATCAAGGGGTGACAGAGCGGGATCAGCTCCCAGGTCCGCTTCGCCGCCTGAATGCCGGCAATGCGCGCGACCGCCAGCACATCCCCTTTAGGATGCCCCTGCGACACAATCAGCGCCAGCGTCTCCGGCAGCATGCGGATGGCCGCCGTGGCGATGGCTTCGCGTGCCGTATCCGGCTTGTCGCCAACATCGACCATACGGGCAGCACCGTGTTCGTCGAGGTGGGTCAGTGTTTCTGTCATGCCTTTCGATGTCATGGGGGCAGCCAATCCGTTAACATAAGCGCCCTAGTTTCCGGAAATGCCGTGCATTGCGCCAGCCCAACATGAGCTTAGATTCGCCATCCTCACTCGCCTCGCCCGCCGCAACCGGCCAGAAAGTCATCGTCGGCATGTCCGGCGGCGTCGATTCGTCCGTGTCGGCCTGGTTGCTGATGCAGCAGGGTTATGCCGTGGAAGGCCTGTTCATGAAGAACTGGGAAGAGGATGACGGCACCGACTATTGCACGGCGCGCGAGGATCTGGCCGATGCTCAGGCGGTCTGCGACCGGCTCGGCATCAAGCTGCATCAAGCCAATTTTGCTGCCGAATACTGGGATCGCGTATTCGAGCACTTTCTCGAAGAATACAAAGCTGGGCGCACGCCCAACCCCGACATCCTGTGCAACAAGGAAATCAAGTTTCGCGCCTTTCTCGACTATGCCCTGAGTCTCGGTGCCGACTTCATTGCCACCGGTCACTACACCCGGCGCAGTGCCGGCAATCCGGCGCAGCTGCTGCGTGGGCGCGATGACAACAAGGATCAGAGCTATTTTCTGCATGCCGTTGCCGGTACGCAGATCGCCCGCACGCTGTTTCCGGTCGGCGACATCGAGAAGCCGGAAGTGCGCCGCATCGCTGCCGAGCTGGGTCTGGCCACAGCCGCCAAGAAGGACTCGACCGGCATCTGCTTCATTGGCGAGCGCCGCTTCAAGGACTTTCTGGCGCAGTATCTGCCGGCACAGCCCGGCCGCATCGAGACCGATGCCGGCACCATCATTGGCGAACATCAGGGCCTGATGTACTACACACTAGGCCAGCGCCAGGGCATCGGCATCGGTGGGCAGAAAAACGCCGAAGAGGCGCCGTGGTATGTCGTGCACAAGGATATCGAGCGTAATGTGCTGGTCATCGGCCAGGGCCATGAGCACCCACTGATGATGAGTCGTGCGCTGTTTGCCAGTGTCATCGACTGGGTTGCCGGCAGCAGGCCCGAACTGCCCTTGCACTGCACCGCGAAGACGCGCTATCGCCAGCCCGATCAGGCCTGTGTGGTCAGCCATGACGGCGCGCGTTATCGCGTCGATTTTGCCGACACTCAACGCGCCGTCACGCCCGGTCAATCCGTAGTTTTTTATAGTGATGAGGTCTGCCTTGGCGGCGGCGTCATCGAGGAGACAGTTCCGGTATGAGTCAACTCAATCGCGACAAGACACTGGCGCTGGCGGCCATTTTTCAGGCTGCAGGTCTGGCTAACGAACTGGCGCGCAAAGGCAGCACCGATGCCGACGCCGAGGCGTTCCTGAAGCAGTCGGTACTGGTCATGGATACCGATGCGCCCGGCGACATCTATCCCGATCCACAGGGCTTGAAGCCCGGCCTGCGCTGGCTCGAAGGCTGTCTGCTGGAGCAAGGGCGCGGCTTGCAGAATGCCAGCGAGATCATCCGTATTGCGCTCGGCGTGGTACAGGTCGAAGGCCAGTTCAATGACAGCCCGGCCGTGCAGAACACGCTGCGCACGCGGCTGGATTCGATCAATCGGCAGCGCGTGATGAGCCCGGACATGAGCACGGGAGAGCTGAACAATCTGCTCGGCTCGGCTTATGTAGACAGCCTTGGTCAGCTACGCTTTCGCGTGCAGATTCGCGGCGATGCCAAGCAGCTGCAGGCCGCTGGCATGGCCGAGCGCATCCGCGCCATCCTGCTCGCTGGCGTGCGCGCCGCCTGGCTCTGGCGTCGACTCGGCGGACGCCGCTGGCACCTGATTTTCACACGCGGGCAAATCCTCCGGGAAATCCGCGAAATCGCCAAATCGGTGTAAACTTCGCGCCCTCAAAACGCCCTATTTCCCTTTGCCGCTTCGGAGCCTGTCATGGCGCAATTCACTCAATCCACCACGCTGACCGCGCTGTCACCGGTCGATGGCCGCTATGCCGGCAAGGTCGATGCCCTGCGTCCGATCTTCAGCGAATTTGGCCTGATCAGCGCCCGTGTCGAAGTCGAAGTACGCTGGCTCCAGCGCCTGGCCGACTTGCCGGGCATTGCCGAAGTGCCCGCCTTCAGCGCCGAAGCGCAGCAGTTCCTGAATGCGCTGGTGAGCAATTTCTCGCTGGATGATGCCGAGTGGATCAAGAATAGCGAGCTCGTCACCAACCATGACGTGAAAGCGGTCGAATACTTCCTCAAGGATCGCGTGAAGGCGTTGCCGGAACTCGCCGCCGTGAGCGAATTCATCCACTTCGCCTGCACCTCAGAAGACATCAACAACCTCTCGCACGCGCTCATGCTGAAAGCCGGCCGTGATGTGGTTCAGGCGCAGATGCAGACCGTTACCGATGCCATCCGTGGTCTCGCGCACCGCTATGCCGACGTTTCCATGCTGGCGCGCACGCACGGCCAGACCGCCTCGCCGACCACGCTCGGCAAGGAAATGGCCAACGTCGCCTTCCGTCTCCAGCGCCAGATCGAACAGCTCGCGGCCGTGCCGCTGCTGGGCAAGATCAACGGTGCTGTCGGCAACTACAACGCGCATCTGGTGACCTATCCGGAAGTTGATTGGCAGGCCAATGCCGAGACCTTCGTGACCTCGCTGGGCCTGACCTTCAACCCCTACACCACGCAGATCGAGCCGCACGACTACATCGCCGAATACTTCGATGCCGTGCGCCGCTTCAACACCATCCTCATCGACTTCGACCGCGATGTCTGGGGCTATATCTCGCTGGGCTACTTCAAGCAGAAGCTCAAGGAAGGCGAAGTCGGCTCCTCGACCATGCCGCACAAGGTCAACCCCATCGACTTCGAGAACTCGGAAGGCAACCTCGGTCTGGCCAACGCCATCCTCGGCCATCTCGCCGAGAAGCTGCCGATCTCGCGCTGGCAGCGTGACCTCACCGACTCCACCGTGCTGCGCAACCTCGGCGTTGGCCTCGCGCATAGCGCCATCGCCTACGATGCCGCGCTGAAGGGCATCGGCAAGTTGGAAATGAACGAGCAGAAACTGGCCGATGATCTCGATGCGTCGTGGGAAGTGCTGGGCGAAGCCATCCAGACCGTGATGCGCCGCTACGGCATCGAAAAGCCGTACGAAAAGCTGAAGGAGTTGACGCGCGGCAAGGGCATCGACCGCGAGCGCCTGCAGGTCTTCATCGACACGCTAGACATGCCTGAAGCCGTGAAAGCCGAGCTGCGCGCCCTGACGCCGGCGAGCTACATCGGTAATGCCGTCGCTCAAGCAAAGCGCGTTTAAGCAAAGCGCGTTCAAACCGCGCAGACATCCACAAAGATTGAAACAGGAACCGCCATGCTGCTGAACCCGACTGCTGTTGCCGATTGCCTGGCTGATGCCCCACTGCCCTGGCTCGGCGGCCTGCGCGCCAGCGAGTTCCTGCGCGACTACTGGCAGAAGAAACCGCTGCTGGTGCGCAATGCCTTTCCGGACCTAGCGACGCTGCTGGAGCCGGAAGAGCTGCTCGAACTGGCCGAGACCGAAGAGGTCGAGAGCCGGGTTATCGTGGAAGATGGCGCCGAGCCTTGGGAAGTACGCGAGGGCCCGTTCCGCCCGGTCGTCTGGCGCAAACTCAACGGCAAGAAGTGGACAGCGCTGGTGCAGGCCGTAGACCATTACCTGCCGCCGCTGGCCGACCTGCTCGACCACTTTGCCTTTGTGCCGGAATGGCGCATCGACGATGTCATGGTGTCTTACGCGGTGCCCGGCGGCTCGGTCGGCGCGCACTTCGATCAGTACGATGTGTTTCTGCTGCAAGGCCCCGGCCAGCGCCGCTGGCAGCTCGGCGAGCAATGCAATGACCAGACCCCGCGTCTCGAACACGCCCAGCTGCGCCTGATCGCCGACATGCCGGTCAGCTTCGACGAAATCCTCGGTCCCGGCGACCTGCTTTATGTGCCGCCCGGCCTCGGCCATCACGGCGTTGCGCAGACTGAGTGCCTGACCTACTCCGTCGGCTTCCGCGCGCCCTCGCTCGGCCACATCCTCGAACAAGTGGTGGATGCCGTGCTGCTCGAACGCGGCACCGACCAGCTCTATGGCGATGCCGGCCGCGCCCTGCCGACGCACCCCGCTGAACTCGGCCTCAGCGATGTCACCACGCTCGCCACCACCTTGCAAAGCTGGCTGCAGCAACCGCTGCTGTTCCAGACCGCGCTGGCGCCCTTTCTCAGCGAAGCCAAATACGACGACTACGAGCCCGAAGGCGAGCCCTGCACGCTGGCCGACCTACGCGCGGCCCTGAGCGATGGCATCGACCTGCTGCGCGACCCCGCCTCGCGCTGGCTCTGGGAGTCGCAAACACAGACCTTCTGGCGCAACGGTGCAGCCGTTACCGTGCCCGATGCCGTCAAGCCGCATCTGCCCGCGCTGCTGACCGGCCGCCGCCATAGCGCCTCCAAACTGGCAGCGCTGCCGGAGGCCGTGCTGAGCTGGCTCGCCGACGACATCAGCGCCGGCTTCTGGCTGCCCGTTGATGGCACTGCTGTTAAAGAAGACGGCTCTGCCTGATGCTCATCCACGAGTTAGCCTGGACTGACTCGCCCGAAGCAGCACTCGCTGCCGTTCGCGACCTGCCTTGGCCGCTGCTGCTGGACAGCCAGGATGCCGGCCGCTGGGATATCCTGGTCGCGGCCCCGCGTGCGCAGTCCTGGCAGAGCGGTCAGGGCTGGCAGCACGCACACTGGCCGGCCACCGATCTCGGCCATGACGCCGACGCCTTTGCTGTAATGCAAGCCTTGCAGGACTGGGGCGGCCCGGAACTGCCGCGCGCCGAGCTGGCGCAGGACTGGCCCTTCGTACACGGTGTGATGGGTTGCCTCGGCTACGCCAGCGCCAGCGAGCGCGGCCTGCCGACCCCGCGCCACGATGACTGGCCGCTCGCCATCCTCGCCTACTACGATCAGGGCTGTGTCTGGGACCATGAGCAGCGTCGCTGCTTTGCTTGGGGCCTGAACGAGCATACCTGGCCAGCCTGGCTGGCACGCCTGCAAGCCGCAACGCCATCAACCTGCCAGCCCTTGCAACTGCAAACACCGTTTCAGGCGCTGACTCAGCAGCCGCGCTACGCCGCTGACATCGCCCGCATTCACGACTTCATCCGCGCCGGCGACTGTTATCAGGTCAATTACACGCAAGCCTATGAGGCTCGCTGCGCCGGCGAATTGTGGGCCGCCTACAGCACACTGCGCCCGCTGGCGCTGGCACCCTATGCCGCGTACTGGCGCCTACCCTGGGGCGAGATACTCTGCCTCTCGCCGGAGCAGTTTCTCGGCATCCACCAGCAGCGCATCACCACGCGCCCGATCAAGGGCACGCGCCGCCGACAGGCCGATGCCATCGCCGATGCCGCCGAGGCCAGCGCCCTGCTCGCCAGTGCCAAGGACATGGCCGAAAACATCATGATCACCGACCTGCTGCGCAACGACCTGAGCAAGCACGCCGTCATCGGCAGCGTGCAAGTGCCGCAGCTCTGCGCGCTGGAAAGCTTCGGTCAGGTGCATCACCTGGTTACCACCATTGAAGCCACGCTGGCCGCCGATGCCAATATCGCCAGCGTACTGCGCGATGCCTTCCCCGGCGGCTCGATTACCGGTGCACCGAAAAAGCGTGTGATGGAAATCATCGAAGACCTTGAGCCGACGCCGCGCGGCCTGTACTGCGGCAGCCTGTTCTACTGGGATGCCAGCGGCCATTTCGACAGCAACATCACCATCCGCACGTTGGTCTTGAAAGACGGCACGCTGCGCACCTGGGCCGGCGGCGGTATCACGCTGGACTCGCAATGGCAGAGCGAATGGGAAGAATGCGGCAACAAGATGGGCGGCATCATGCGGGCGCTGGAGCAGCGCTGAAGCACTTTATGCCAGCATGAAAAAAGCGCCCGAAGGCGCTTTTTTCGTCTCATCGCTGACCCTTACGGAATCTTGCGCAGCGATGCCTTGCGGATCTCGGCCTTGAGCTCTTCGTAGTTGTGTGTGACCGGAAACTGCGGGAACTCACGAATCACATTCTCCGGCGCATCAAACAAAATGCCCTGCTCGGCTTCGCTGAGCATGCCGGTATCGTTATAGGAATCACCGGCAGCGATGCAGCGATAATTCAGCGAGTGGAAGGCCTTGATGGCCATCGTCTTCTGGTCCGGCTGACGCAGCTTGTAATCGGTGATGGTGCCGTCTTCGGCAACTTCCAGCTTGTGGCAAAACAGCGTCGGCAGATCGAGCTGCTCCATCAGCGGCTTGGCAAACTCGTAGAATGTGTCGGACAAGATGATGAGCTGAAAATGGTCGCGCACCCAAGCCAGGAACTCGCGTGCCCCCGGCAGCGGGCCCATCTCGGCGATGACTGCCTGGATGTCTGGCAGACCTAGATTGTGCTCGCGCAGGATGCGCAGACGCTGCTGCATCAGCACATCGTAATCGGGGATGTCGCGCGTTGTGGCCTCTAGCTCCTTGATGCCTGTGCGTTTGGCAAAATTGATCCAGATTTCCGGGACCAGCACACCTTCCAGATCGAGACACACCAGTTCCATCACAACACCTCATTGCCAGCCAAGGAGCGCCGGCGGCTAGGCCGGCAAATTTCGCGCAAAGGGTACTGGCAAGACTGCGCGCATGCAATGACAACAAACGCTCTGCTATGCTTACCGCCTGAAGCGGCGCCACTCACTTTGCTGTGCCCGCACCACTTCCAAGGATGCCATCCATGCCTGTCTCCGCTGATCAAGTCGCCGCCTGGTCCACCGAATACGCCGGCAAAAGCCCACAGACCCTGATCAAGTTCGCGCTGACCAGCTTCCCCGGCCTGGCCATTTCGTTCAGCGGAGCCGAAGATGTCGTGCTCGTCGACATGGCGGTGAAAAGCAAGCTGCCCTTCCGCGTCTTCACGCTCGATACCGGCCGCCTGCACGCCGAGACCTATCGCTACCTAGAAACCGTGCGCAAGCACTACGGTATCAGCATCGAAACCATGTACCCGGATGCGCCTGCCGTGCAGCAACTGGTCAATGAAAAGGGGCTGTTCAGCTTCTATCAGGACGATCACAAGGAATGCTGCGGCATCCGCAAGGTCGAACCGCTGCGCCGCATGCTCGCCACTACCAACGCGTGGATGACCGGCCAGCGCAAGGACCAGAGCCCTGGCACGCGCAACAGCGTGCCGCAGATCCAGCTCGATACCAGCTTCACCGGCAATGATGGCGCGCTGGTGAAGTTCAATCCGCTGGCGAACTGGTCATCCGGCGAAGTGTGGGACTACATCCGCGCGCTGGAAGTGCCGTACAACCCGTTGCACGAGAAGGGCTTCATCAGCATCGGCTGCGAACCCTGCACACGACCTGTCCTACCCGGTCAGCATGAGCGCGAGGGGCGCTGGTGGTGGGAGGAAGCGACGAAGAAGGAGTGCGGGCTCCATATTGGGAATGTGGAGGGTGAGGCGGTTTCGTTCGAGGTTCGACGGTAATCCGAACCCCGGTTACAAAAGATACTGCACACCCTCAGCTTCGGACTTGTGCTCTGCTGCGACGAGGCGAGCAGATCACAGGGGCCGTACCTAGTGGTGCCGCCAAGTCCAAGCTACCGGGCTCTGACTGCGAGATCCTCTCCGGATTCGGTCCGCCAGCCTGACCCCACCAGTTGCCACGCATTCCTGCAGAAAAACCTTCACTGCGCACATCGAATGGCATACCACCTAGGATGCAATTACCGCCCGCGCTACCCAGCTCGGCACCACCGAAGTCGATACGCGATTGCTCCACACTGCCAGTAGCAGGCTTTCGCAAAAGCACTGTGCTGGATCCCGCTCGGCTGAAGTCGCTGCTCTCAACTTTCAAGCTGAGCTCACGTAGCGGAGCTAGGACGGCGACCACCACGTTACTGTTGGCGTTATCGCGGAACACGCTGTTACTGATCTCGGCTTGCAGCAATCCATCAGGGGCAACGAGATTCGGCGATAACGATCCACTGGTCACACCACCCAGCACATTGTTAAGAACATTTATACCGCTGAGGAGTGACAAGCCGTTATTGCATCCGGAAAACTCACTGTTGCTGATTTTTAGACGCGTGATGTTGCCGCTGCCGGTACTGCCAGTCACTAAACAGTCGCCCAGATTGCCAGGAATACCTCTATTGCCAGGAGTGCCACTGGCGTCAGGATCACCACCTCGCTCGTGCGTGTCCTTGACCACCACGTTCTCGATTTCAAGGATGACCGTAGAGGCAACTCCGAAATTGAGCTGCTCCAGCATGTCACCTGGGTTGTCCTCAAAGTAACTGTTGCGCAGTATCATTTCGGCGCGGGTACTGCCGTTGCTAATGACGAGCTCCATCCCATTGCACGAAAAGCCACCAATGCCGTGGGCAAAGTAGTTGCGATCAATGCTCCAGGTGCCGATAGCACTATCCGACAGGTTCATGAAGAGACCCTCGCAGTCAGCACCTTCAGCGCCAATAAAGGTCTGGGTGTTATTGATGGATGTCGCTGCTAACCGACCGTGGTCCGTGATTTGGAGCGTGATGGCGTGCACGAGAAACTCTCCCGCCTGATACAGAGGTCCGCGCTCCAGCTGGGTCACCAAGTTACCGGAAACGGTCGCTACATAATCAGCCGAACCATTGATGCGCAGGTCAATACCATTGCCGCAGGCACTGTTGTGAACATGGTTACCCGTGACTTTCACCGCACCAGTGCCACGATCTGCATCGATCATGATGCCAGCCCAACCTGCAGGAAGCGCAATGGGCACGCCGATCAGTGGCGCATTGGTGGGCAACACGAAAGGCTCAACGGTGAAGCCCACCGTACAGGTCGTGTTGTAGCCAGAAAGATCGTTACCGTGAACGCTCGCACCGGGCACATTCAAACCGTAAATGCCGCCGCGTGCCGATTCGGTGATGACAAGATTGCGGACCTCACTGGCTTCAGCCAAGCGTACAGCGTCGCCTTCGAGGCGCAGGAGATTGGTATTGCGAATGCGTGGTAGCGCGTTCAACACAGCCGCACCCGCCACAGCGGCGTTATCCGGGTGTTGCACCACATCTGGCCCGCCACCCAGGAGCCGCTGATGCGGCTTGAGCGCAATGCCACCATCCAATGGAAGAACATCCAATGAGACCGGCAACACCACAAGATCATCGCCAGCTTGCGAAGCCTGCTCCAAGGCTTGCAGAGAGTTGAAGGGCGCGCCCCGACTACCATCACC
Organism: Pseudomonadota bacterium; assembly: GCA_040384385.1. Lineage (GTDB taxonomy): Bacteria > Pseudomonadota > Gammaproteobacteria > Pseudomonadales > Moraxellaceae > Perlucidibaca. The sequence continues at coordinate 53,890 of JAZKJJ010000005.1, forward strand.
CCCGGGATCGGCAAGCGCACTCACATACAGTGTGCGGCCACTGCTGATACGGCCTTCTGAGCTGGGAGATATGCTGGCAGAGCTTCCGCACGCCACAACACTCAACGTAAAAATCACACCACATACTGTGCGTAACAACGTGCTGGCTATTTTAATCATTATTTTACGCCCTCCATTACACAGCGTCGTCGGGGATTCTTATCGTGCCCTATCCTCTGAGCCCGACACTGCCGACACTTTAATCTTGATCTACAGAATTTGACTTGAACGTAACTGCTGAGATCTAACACGCCTGTCCGGACTCAAACGATTCTGACTTGCACGAAATTCGGATCGGCTAACGCAGACGGCCGTACAGCATAAAACGCCTGAAATGTCCGCGTCATGTGAGAGGAATCCGAAAAACCGCACGCGTGCGCAATCTCAGTAAGCGGCAGGCCACTTTGAATAATCGAGACCGCCCGGCGCATTTTCTGCCACAACAGAAAGCTGCTCATCGACAATCCAATTTGGTCCGAGAAGAGGTGCATCAAGCGTGTTGGCGATAGTGACACCTGCTGTGCAAGGGGCTCGACCTGAAGTACTGCCGGTAATGTCGCCCGCAGATGGTCGGCTATGTACCTTACGCGAGGGTCAATTTTGACTTCCGGCAGTGCCTGCCCGATCAGTGCTTGCATCAAGTGGTCACTCAAAGCTCTGGCTTGAGTGCCGTCTAGTCGGCCATCCAACATGGCAGCCATCTCTGGATCGCAGAAAGACAAGCTTGCCCGGGACACTTCCTGCACAAGCGCGGGAGCGATAAGGCTCTCCAGCCATACTGCCTCTGTTGTTCCAGGGTCGAAGTTCAAGCCCAGAAATGGGGTATCAACCGCAGTGACTCCACGCTTTGCGCCCGATGCACAGACAGCAGCCAAAACTGGCTTTGCATCCTCTCCCGGCAACTTAAGGATCAGTGGCTTGGACTCAATGGCAACGATCAGACTCGTGGCATACCGTCGTGTCAAAGCGCCTCGAAACGACCTACTGACCCATAAGAAGCGATCATCCCAGAGATAGAGAAATGCCTGAGGGGGAGAACCTGAAATACTCATTGGGAATCAAAAGCTCGGCAACTCCCGACCCTTAAACAAATGATCCACCTCGGCCCGGGCATCGCCCCGATTCAACACCGACTCCACCAGGCTCCGCGTTAAATGCGGGGCAAAGGTTTCGATGAAATCAAACATAAACCCGCGCAAGAAAGTGCCGCGCCGGAAGCCGATGTGCGTCGTGCTCGGCTCGAACAGATGCCCGGCATCCAGCGCCACCAAATCGCCGCCATCTTTATCATGCTCAAAGGCCATGCTGGCAATAATGCCCACACCCAGCCCCAGCCGCACATAGGTCTTGATCACATCAGCATCGGTCGCGGTGAACACCACATTCGCCGCCAGCCCAGCCTGACTGAACGCCTCATCCAGCTTCGAGCGGCCGGTAAAGCCGAACACATAGGTCACAATCGGAAACGCCGCCACCGCCTCCAGCGTCAGCTTGTCTAGCAGGGTCAGCGGATGCCCCTTGGGTACCACCACGGCGCGATTCCACTGATACGCCGGCAGCATCACGAGATCGGTAAAGTGCTCCAGCGCTTCGGTGGCGATGGCAAAGTCGACGGTGCCATCCGCCGCCATTTCGGAAATTTGTTGCGGCGTGCCTTGGTGCATGTGCAACGCAACATCCGGGAACTTGTCACGAAACTCGGAAATGACCGGCGGCAGGCGATAGCGCGCCTGCGTGTGCGTGGTGGCCAGGCTCAGGCTGCCCTTGGCTTCATCGGAGAATTCCAGCGCGACCTGACGAATCGATTCGGTCTGCCGCAGCACTTCGCCAGCGAGCTTGAGAATGGCTTGGCCTGCCGGCGTCACACGCGTGAGATGCTTACCGTTGCGCGCGAAGATCTCCACACCCAGCTCGTCTTCCAGCAGGCGAATCTGCTTGCTGATGCCGGGCTGCGAGGTGAACAACGCATTGGCGGTTTTCGACACATTGAGCTCATGCTGGGATACCTCCCAGATGTATCGCAATTGTTGCAGCTTCATCGTCAAATTCCTGCTGATATAACTCTATGCTATAAAGCTAGCATGAAAAATTCTTGGCTAAAGCCCTAAAAAGCCACTATTTTCGCCACCCATCTTTTATATCTAGGTTTTTCTGGCAATGCCCATCGCTCCACACGACCTACTGTTTATTCTTTCCGGCGCGCTGGTTGGCTTTGTTGTGGGTCTCACGGGTGTTGGCGGCGGCTCCTTGATGACACCGCTGCTGACGATGCTGGGCGTGCCGCTGCACACCGCCATCGGCACCGATCTGCTGTACGCCTCGATCAGCAAGACTGGCGGTGCCATCATTCATCATCGCAATCGCAATATTCAGTGGCGCATCACACTAACGCTGGCCATGGGCAGCTTGCCGGCGGCGCTGCTCACGGTCTGGGGCCTGAAGCACTGGTTCCCAGATGCCAGCGCCTACAAGGGCATACTCACGCACGCCCTCGGCTTCATGTTGCTGGTAACCGCCTTAAGCCTCCTGCTGCGCCCGTGGATACAGCGCCGTATGCAGAAGCCGGTCGGTGCCAGCACACCAGTTCGTGACTTCCTCGCACATCATCAAACCGCCGCCACCGTGGCTATGGGCGTAGCGCTCGGCGTATTGGTCACGCTCTCCTCCATCGGAGCCGGCGTGTTTGGCGTGATGGTGCTGGTCACGCTATTCCCAGCGCTGGCCATGATTCGCGTCATCGGCACCGATGTGACGCATGCCGTGATGCTGACGTTGGTCGCCGGTCTGGGCCACTTGAGCATGGGCAATGTCGACTGGCATTTACTCGGCCTGCTGCTGATCGGCTCGCTGCCGATGATCGTAATTGGCACCAATCTCAGCTCGCGCATGCAGGAAGATCGCATTCGTCCGATTTTGGGTGCCACGCTGATGCTGCTCAGCATAAAGTTCATCTTTTTCTAAACTTTGCTTTTTGCCGCTTTGCGCTATCATCGCGAGCTTGCGTGGAGACCGCTATGAACCCAGCTGACAATACTGTCGTCGACCTCAATATTCGTTCCATCGATGTCCTGATCACGCCCGAAGAGCTCAAGCGTGAACTGCCACTGAGCACGGCCGCGCGCGCCACCGTGGTCGAAGGCCGCCAGGTCATCCGCAACATTCTGGATGGCAAAGATCACCGCCTGTTTCTGGTGATCGGCCCCTGCTCCATCCACGACATCAAAGCTGCACACGATTACGCCCAGCGCTTGAAAGGCCTGGCGGCGCAGGTCAGCGACACGCTCTATCTGGTTATGCGCGTGTACTTCGAGAAGCCGCGCACCACGGTGGGCTGGAAAGGTCTGATCAACGATCCGCGTATGGATGACACCTTCCGTATCGAAGAAGGCCTGCATGTGGGCCGCAAGCTGCTGATCGAGCTCAACGAAATGGGTCTGTCCTGCGCGACTGAAGCGCTCGACCCAATGTCGCCGCAGTACATGCACGACCTCATCGCCTGGTCGGCCATTGGCGCGCGCACCACCGAATCGCAGACGCATCGCGAGATGTCGTCGGGCTTGTCGTCGCCGGTCGGCTTCAAGAACGGCACCGATGGCGGCCTGAAAGTCGCCACCAACGCCCTGCTCTCGGTGCAGAACCCGCACAGCTTCTTAGGTATCGACAACCAAGGCAAAGTCGCCGTCATCAACACCACCGGCAACCAGTACGGCCATGTCGTGCTGCGCGGTGGCGATGGCAAACCAAACTACGACTCAGTGTCGGTAGCGCTGGCTGAGCGCGAGCTGGAAAAAGCGAAAGCGCCGATGAACATCATGATCGATGCCTCGCACGCCAACTCGAACAAGGACCCGTCACTGCAGCCGCTGGTCATGGACAATGTCGCCAATCAGATCGTCGAGGGCAATAAGTCCATCGTCGGTATGATGATCGAGTCGCACATCAAGTACGGCCGTCAGGATATTCCCAAGGATCTGTCGCAGCTGGTCTATGGTCAGTCCGTGACCGATGGCTGCATCGACTGGGAAACTACTGAAAAGGCCGTGCTGTCCATGCACGCCAAACTCAAGGATGTGTTGCCGACTCGGCGCTGACCTCGATTCGCACAATACGGCCGCATTCATCATGGTGAACGCGGCAGATATTGGCCTGCTGCCCCTGCTCGATGTTTTCTACCGGCAACTCGAAGTACGCAGCGGCATCGTCCACCGTATTGACCACCGGCTGTTTGGCAATACCGCGCTTGGGCAGCAAGGACCAGAGCATCAGCGTGCCCGCCGCACCAAACACCGCCATTAAACCCTCAATACTGATAGCACCGGTCAGCATGAACTTAGAGCTGGTCGGGCGCACCAGCACGCTCCAGCCATGCAGCCATGCAATCAGGCCGGCAATCGGGCGCCACAGGTAAAACCAGGCGCCCCACAGCAGTGCCGTAAAGACATCAGAGAGCATGCGTTGATGCCAGTGCAACTGACTACGCAGATCGATGATGAGGGATTTATTGCTTTTCATGTTCAGGCTCTGAGTTCACGGAGGTTGATTCGATACGGACGCCACGATCCGGGCTGACCCAGCGTGCGCGCTGGCCGGTACGACGGAAAATGACTTTGGGGAGCGCGACAATAGTCGACAAGGTGGTAATGATCCAGAACACCAACGGGTACCAGATCATCCAGTAGTAATTACGGGCCAGGCCCTGGTCATAGCGGCTGTCCAGCCACTTGCTCAGGGCGAATTGCAGCAGGCAGGTCGCGCCGAGAATAACGCTGCTCCATTGTGGCAATAGCGGCGATGTCATGTACGGCAACGTTCCCGTAGGCAGCAACAAAGACAGCAGCCAGAGCACGCAGAGCAGCGCCATCAGATACGACCAGATCAAGCTCAGACACAGCTCCATCATCAGCGGCCAAAGATGATTTTGGCTTGGACGCACCAGCACATCGAGATTTTTCAGCAACACCTGGGCGCCACCCATGGCCCAACGTAGACGCTGCTTCCACAACCCGCCCAGCGTTTCCGGCATGAGAATCCAGACCAGCGCATTGGGCTCAAAACGAATGTCCCAGCCGGATCGTTGCAGCTTCCAGGTCACGTCAATGTCTTCGGTGAGCATGTCGGCACTCCAGTAGCCGACCTGATGCACGGCAGACTTGCGAAAGGCCGTGATCACACCAGACACCGTGAACAGACGGCCGAAAGTCCGTTGTGCGCGCTTGATCATGCCGACAATCGACGAAAACTCGCCGACCTGGATGCGACCGATCAGGGTCGAGCGATTGCGGATGCGCGGATTGCCGGTGACCGCCGCCACCGTGGCATCTTCCACGAAGTGACGAACCATCCAGTGCGCGGCATGCGGATCGAGCAAGGCATCGCCATCAATGCAGATCAGGATTTCGTGTTTAGCCAGCAAGCTGCCGGCCTGCAAGGCCATGGCCTTGCCCTGATTCTGCGCCAGATGCACAACGCGCAACCTAGGATGCACCGCCGCCAGCCTGTCCAGCGCGTCAGCGGTGTTGTCGCTGCTGCCATCGTTGATGGCAATCACTTCAAATTCCGGATAGTTCAGGCGCAGCGCATGCGTCAGTGTTTCTTCGGCGTTATCGCCCTCGTTGAAACAGGGAATCAACACGCTCACCGGCGGCGTATTCAGCAGCTCTTTCGGCTCATAAAACGGGCGCTGGCCGCGCTCGAAGCGCCAGTAGAAAATAACCGCGCCCAGCATCCACAGTAGTGACATGTAAAGCGGATAGAAGAAGACAAAGGCCAGCGCCGTATCCGCCAGATCCCGCCAAAACGGGACATCAGTCAGCGTATTCATCGATCAGGCACGCTCGATTTAGCATCGAACGCCGGCTTCAATACGGCGGGGTCCGGATGGTCGTGGATGAAGTTATCCGGGTAGTAGCCGATATGCTTGGCACCGAGCTTGTACAGCAGCGCGATGGTGCTGGCCATTTCAGTCGATGGCACCGGCTGGTTGTTGCGCCAGTTCGTGGCCTGCAGCTCGAACACCACGCGGTTCATCGCGCCCGGAACGGCCTTCACCTTGGCGACCAGATCTTCATAGAACGCGGTCGGGTCAGCGGCCTGCTCCATGTAGGGCATGGCCATAATCGCGGTGAAGTCGTAGCTCACCAGCGAGTTCTGCAGCGCCTGCGAGTACCAGGTTTCCGAGCGCGGGTTGAGCACGACCTGGGCATATAGGTTGCGTGCCGTCTTCAGCTCCGGCTGCTCCTGACGCACCACATTGGCCAGCTCTTTAGCGAAGTTGTCCAGCCAGTGAATCTTCAGGATGGTCCAGCGCCCGAGCAGGTCATCGTCGTCACGAATGGCCGCCAGCGATGCCGGCAAGCCCCAGTGCTTGTACATGGCCAGGGCATCGGGGCTGGCATCTTCGTAATCGCTGAGCGTGACATCATCGTGAAAGAGCAGGCCGGAGATCGGCACCGTGCGCGACAAGTCCTGATAGATATCGCGAATTACCTGGCGCGCACGCGGTGAAAACGGCGTCAGGCGGTGGTAGCCCATAGCGACATGATCGGGATTATTGGTCTGCGTCACTACCACATCGTTGGCGGCCGGATTGTTTGCCGGCAGATCAAACGCCAACATCGGCATCCAGGCATAAACGCGCTTGGCCTTGGTACGCGTGCTGATCTGCCAGACCACGCGATTGAACAGGTCGGCACGCATGGGCAGATGACGATTGGGGAAATACAGGGCATCGGCCGAACCGTTACCGTCCGGATCAGCAAACGCCTGCACATAGACCGTGTTCACGCCCATGAGCTGAATGCGATCGAGCAGATGCCCAAGGTTGCGCTCCTGCTGCACCGGATCAGGGTCGTACACATTGTCGAGATCGACATGCATGATCTTCGCGGCACGGTCGTTATCGCTCAGGTTGCGATGACGAATGGATATCTCGTGTTCCAGGCCAGCCAAGGTCAGCGGCCCCTCCACCAGAATGCGGCGCAGGCGATCTACCGGCACATCCGGCGTGTTCGGGCCGTCATCCAGCGATAAGCCCACCGGCATGCCCGCCTTAGCCGCCAAGGCGCGGGTAGTCGCGTTGTAACCACCGTAAGGCCAAACCATGGTGCGTGGAGCCTTGCCTAGCATCCGCTTGAGCACGTCATTGTTATGTTTCAGGTCGCTGAGCACGCGTGCCTGATAGGCTGGCTCGGACTCATAGCGCTGAGTAACAACATCAAACAGGCGTGTGATCGCTGCCGGCTCCTTGTTGCCCTGCGGGTTGCCCGTCATGCCGCGATGCAAGGCATAGCTGTGGCTGGCGACTTCAACCAAGCCACTCCCCTGCATCTCGCGAATTTCAGCCCAAGACAGGAAATCCGAGCGCGGAATGCTACGACCGTCGAAATCAACGCTGCTTTTTTCTTCCAGCCAACTTCCCACCACTGCCACTACGGCCGGCGCATTGAATAACTTCAGCAGCGGATAGACATGCGTGTAAACCGAACGATAACCATCGTCGAAGCTGAGCAGTACCGACTTTTCCGGCAAGGCTTTGGTGCCGGCACGATCCGCCAGCACATCATCCATGCTGACAAAGTGATAGCCGTTGTTCTTTAGCCAGTCGAGCTGGCGCACCAGCTGCGTCGGCGTCACGGCATAGTCAGCAGCCAATGCCTGAGAACGCTCCGATACTTCGTGGTAGCACAGAATAGTGACTTCGCTGGGCGCTGCCATAAGCATTGGCGACCACAACACAGACAAAAATGCCGAAACCAGCGCAAAGCCAATTTGGCGTAATTGAAAAAGACGGCGCGCAAGCATGCTATGTAACCAAGCAGGAGAGATTGCTCAAAAGACGCGCATTCTAACGAGGTGTCATACAAACAAAGGTAAGAAAAAGGTCTTTATTACAAAGATTTAATCATCTGCAGCGACGGCCGCGCAGGAGCTTCCTCCGCCGCGGCCAGATAAACTGAAGCCTATTTGAAATAGGCGTTGTCTTTCTTGCTGTGATCCGTGCTGTCGGTGACCCGCGCCAACTCCGGAATCTGTGACTTCAGCGTGGTTTCCACGCCCTGCTTGAGCGTCATGTCCACGGCCGAGCAACCCTGGCAACCACCGCCGAACTTGAGCACGGCGGTCCAACCCTCTTCCGGATCGTTGTAGCACTCGAGCAGGCTGACGCTGCCGTTATGCGCGGCCAGACCGGGGTTCACTTCAGAAAACAGCACATGGTTAATGCGCTCTTCGATTGGGCTGTCGGAAGAAATGTTCGGCACTTTCGAACGCGGAGCCTTGAAGGTGAGCTGGCCACCCATGCGATCCTTGTTGTAATCAATGACGGCATCGACCAAGTAAGTCACCGAGCGGAAATCGACATAGGCCGGAAAGCCTTCGTAGTCGATGCGCACATCCTCAACCTTTTCCTCACCCAGCGTGCAGTAAGCCATACAGCACTCGGCGCGCGGCGTGCCGGGATTTTCGACAAAGATGCGCACGCCAATGCCCGGGCTGTTCTGCTTGCCCAGCAACTCGCGCAGGTAGACTTGCGCAGACTCGGTGATCACCATGTTGCTGGTCAGTTCGGTAGACACTGCGTCGCTCATTACATCACTCATCAAGAGACCCTTCGGCGGAATTCAATATGTGCCTGATTATAGCAGGCATGTGCCGCCAGCAAGACAGGACTCATGCTAACAGCTCTGCTACACTATCCATCCATTTTTTTGGATAGATGCCTTTTCCAATGTCCAACACCTTTGCACGCGACACACGGGTTCAGCAATTCCAGCAGGCACTGCAAGAGCGCATCCTGATCATCGATGGCGCCATGGGCACCATGATTCAGCGCCATAAACTGGAAGAGGCGGACTATCGCGGTGACCGTTTCGCCGACTGGCCGCGCGATGTGAAGGGCAATAACGATCTGCTGGTGCTCAGCAACCCCGGCATCATCGCCGGCATTCACGATGCCTATTGCGCGGCCGGTGCCGACATTCTCGAAACCAACTCGTTCAACGGCACACAGGTGTCCATGGCTGACTACGGCATGGAATCGCTGGTCACCGAGCTCAATCGCGAAGCCGCTGCCCTCGCCCGCCGCGTCGCCGATGAGTGGACGGCACGCGAGCCGCACAAGCCGCGCTTCGTCGCCGGCGTGCTTGGCCCGACCTCGCGCACCTGCTCGATCTCGCCGGATGTGAACAACCCAGCCTTCCGCAATGTCAGCTTTGACGAACTGGTGATGAACTATCGCGAGGCGACCTTTGCGCTGATCGATGGCGGTGCCGACATCATCCTGATCGAGACCGTGTTCGACACGCTCAACGCCAAGGCCTGCATCTTTGCCGTGCAGAGTGTCTTCGACGACCTCGGCTACACGCTGCCGATCATGATCTCCGGCACCATTACCGATGCCTCCGGCCGCACCTTGTCCGGTCAGACCGCCGAGGCATTCTGGAACTCCGTGCGCCACGCCAAGCCCATCTCCATTGGCTTCAACTGCGCACTCGGTGGCAAGGAACTGCGGCCGTATGTGCAGGAGCTGGCGATCAAGGCCGATACCTTTGTCAGTGCCCACCCCAACGCCGGTCTTCCCAATGCCTTTGGTGAGTACGACGAGACGGCTGAGGAGACGGCAGAAATCATCGAAGAGTTTGCCGCCAGCGGCTTTCTCAACATCGTCGGCGGCTGCTGCGGGACAACACCGGAGCACATCCAGGCCATCGCCACAGCAGTCGCAAAGTATCCGCGCCGCGAAGTGCCGAGCTTTACGCCGGCCTGCAAGCTTTCCGGACTGGAGCCGTTCACGATTGACGAGAGCAGCTTGTTCGTCAATGTCGGTGAGCGCACCAACGTCACCGGCTCGAAGAAATTTGCCCGCCTGATCCGCGATGAAAACTATCAAGAAGCGCTGGCGATTGCCCGCGAGCAGGTCGAGGCCGGTGCGCAGATCATCGACATCAACATGGACGAAGGCATGCTCGACTCCGAGCGCGCCATGGTCACCTTCCTCAACATGGTCGCCACTGAGCCAGATATCTGCCGCGTGCCGATCATGGTCGACTCGTCGAAGTGGGAGATTATCGAGGCCGGCCTGAAATGCATCCAGGGCAAGTCAGTGGTGAACTCGATTTCGATGAAGGAAGGCATTCCCGAATTCATCGCTCGCGCCAAACTGTGCATGCGCTACGGCGCGGCGGTCATCGTCATGGCCTTCGATGAGCAGGGCCAGGCCGATACCGAGGCGCGCAAGAACGAAATCTGCAAGCGCTCCTACGACATCTTGGTCAATGAAGTTGGCTTTCCGCCGGAAGACATCATCTTCGACCCGAATGTGTTCGCAGTCGCCACCGGTATCGAAGAGCACAACAACTACGCCGTCGATTTCATCAACTCGTGTGCCTTCATCAAGCGCGAGCTGCCGTACGCGAAAATCTCCGGTGGCATCTCCAACGTATCGTTCTCGTTCCGTGGCAACGAGCCGGTGCGCGAGGCCATCCACTCGGTATTCCTTTACTACGCGATTCGCAACGGCCTCACGATGGGCATCGTCAACGCCGGCCAGCTCGCCATCTACGAAGACATTCCGGCCGAGCTGAAAGCGCGCGTTGAGGATGTGGTGCGCAACCTGCGTGACGATGGCACCGAGCGTTTGCTGGAAATCGCCGAGCAGTTCCGTGGCGATGGCAGCAAGGCCGTGGTTGAGGATGCCGCCTGGCGCAGTCTGCCGGTGGGCAAGCGTCTGGAGCATGCGCTGGTGAAAGGCATCACTACTTTCATCGTCGAGGATACGGAAGAGGCCAGACTCTCGGTCGCACGCCCGATTCATGTCATCGAAGGCCCGCTCATGGATGGCATGAATGTCGTCGGCGACCTCTTCGGCGCCGGCAAGATGTTCCTGCCGCAGGTGGTCAAATCGGCGCGCGTGATGAAGCAGGCGGTGAACCATCTCATCCCCTTCATCGAGGAAGAGAAGAACGGCGTGATCGAGGCAAAGGGCAAGGTGCTCATGGCTACGGTCAAGGGCGATGTGCATGACATCGGCAAGAACATCGTCGGCGTCGTGCTCGGCTGCAACGGCTACGACATCGTCGATCTCGGCGTCATGGTGTCGTGCGAGAGAATCCTGCAAGTCGCACGCGATGAAAAGGTCGACATCATCGGCCTCTCTGGCCTGATCACGCCCTCGCTCGACGAGATGGTCTATGTTGCTCGCGAAATGCAGCGCCAGGACTTTCACATCCCGCTGCTGATCGGCGGTGCCACCACCTCGAAAGCTCACACGGCGGTGAAGATCGACCCGCAATACAAGAACGATGCCGTGATTTATGTCGCCGATGCCTCACGCGCCGTCGGCGTCGTCACCACGCTGCTCAGCAAAGAGATGAAGCCGGCCTTCATTGCCGAGCGCCGCACGGAATATGCCGAAGTTCGCGAGCGCATTAACAACCGCCAGCCACGCGGTGAGCGCGTGCCCTATGCCAAGGCCGTCGCGCAAGGCGTGAGCACGGATTGGGCCGCTGCGACGCCGGTGCAGCCGCAGCGACTCGGTATCACGGTCTTCGACAGCCATCCCGCGTCAGGTGCTGAGTTGATCGACATGGAAGCGCTGGTAGCCTACTTCGACTGGACGCCGTTCTTCATTTCCTGGGACCTGCACGGTAAATACCCAAAGATTTTGCAGGATGAAGTCGTCGGCGAGGCCGCGCGCAGCCTGTTCGATGACGCCCAGATCATGCTGAAAAAGCTGATTGCCGACAAAACCCTGCAGGCGCGCGGCGTCATCGGCCTGTGGCCGGCGAACCGCGTCGGTAGCGATGACATTCGTGTCTGGGCCGATGCCGCGCGCCAGAATGTGCTTGGCGAAATCCACTGCCTGCGTCAACAGAGCGAGAAGGTCAGCGGCAAGCCGAACTACTCGCTGGCCGACTTTGTTGCGCCACTGGACTCGGGCACGCCAGATTATGTCGGCGGCTTCGCTGTCTCCGTGCACGGTGCCGACGAGCTGGCCAAGGTCTGGGAAGATGCCGGCGACATGTACAACGGCATTTTGATCAAGGCGCTCGCCGACCGCTTCGCAGAAGCCACTGCCGAGTATCTGCATCGTCGCGTGCGCAAAGAATTCTGGGGCTATGCGCCAGACGAGACGCTCGACAACGCCGATCTGATTGCCGAAAAGTACCTCGGCATTCGCCCGGCGCCGGGCTATCCCGCCTGCCCCGAGCACAGCGAGAAGGTCGAGCTGTTCAACTGGCTCGATGCCCCGGGCCGGGCTGGCATGGTGCTGACAGAGCATTTCGCCATGCTGCCGGCATCGGCGGTTTCGGGCTGGTACTTCGCGCACCCGCAGGCGACCTACTTCAATGTTGGCAAGATCGATCGCGATCAGGTCGAGAATTATGCTGCGCGCAAGGGCTGGGACATGGCGACGGCTGAGCGTTGGCTGGCGCCGAATTTGGGGTATGATCCGGACAGAAATTGAACACCCGGCACGACTCGTCGTGACCGGCCGCCACCAAGAGCGGGTCAGCAGACGGAGATTTTCAGTGCAAAAGGGCTATAGTCAGGCGACGCCTCCCGGTGGGCCAAAGCCCAAGCCGAGGTGGCGCCAAGCCCTGAGTCGCTTCCTGCGCTCCGGCTTCAATGTTGCCGGCCTGAAGCAAGTGGATCTCGATGAAAACGCCGAGAGCGCGGAAATCTTCGTACTCTCCGGTATCTTTCTGACCGGCATCATCATCGGTAGCATCTGGATCTGGTTGCAGGACTACGTTGAGCCCTCACTCTAAGAAGTCCGCGCTCTAACGAATCAATACCAACGCTCTTGCGTCGCACGCTGCCACCAGCGCGTCAGCACGCGCTCGGCACTCTCTTCAGCGACCAGGCCTAGCTTCTGCCCCAGCGTCTTGCGCTGACGCCAATGCAGGGCAAACAAATCAGCCTCTTTGGCACGCTGACGCAAATAGTCATCACTGGTCTGCAACGCATCCACTAGCTGCAACGGCAGCGCCTGGCTGGCGAACCAGTGCTCGCCAGTGGCAACCACATCAATATCCACCTGCGGACGCCACTGCTGCACAAAGCCCTTGAAGAGCAGGTGTGTCTCATCAATATCTTGCTGGAATTTCTGGCGACCAACTTCGGTATTTTCACCGAGTAGGGTCAGCGTGCGCTTGTACTGGCCTGCGGTCATCAGCTCTACATCAATATCATTTTTCTTCAGCAGGCGATGGAAGTTCGGAATCTGCGCCATCACTCCGATGGAACCAATGATGGCAAACGGTGCCGCCAGCAGGCGGTTGGCCAGACAGGCCATCATGTAGCCACCACTGGCGGCAACCTTGTCCACGCAAATGGTCAAGGACAAACCGGCATCGCGAATGCGCGCCAGCTGCGAAGCTGCCAGCCCGTAACCGTGAACAACACCACCCGGGCTTTCCAGCAGCAACACCACTTCATCGCGACCGGCATCAGCCACCGCCAGCAAGGCGGAAATTTCCTGACGCAAATGCGTGACCGCCGAGGCTGCCATATCGCCGGAAAATTGCAGTACATAGACGCGGGCGCGCTGGGTACTAACGAACGGCTCAGCAGCATCCACTTTTGCAGCCTCAGATTTGGCTGCCTTCAGCGCAGCCTTGGTCGCGGCTTTGTCAGCTTTGGCCTTGACCTTGCGCTGCTTACGCTCGGCTTTCCAGGCAGCATCGTCCCAGACCAGCGTGCGTAGGCCATCGGCCTCGGCCTGATAACGATCGTTCAGCGCTTCAACATCGAGATAGCCCGCCTGTAAGCCTTCATCGTCTTGGCGCGAACGCGAGATCAGGCGCAACAGCAACGCCAGCAGAATGACACCGGTGACACCTTTGGCCAGAAACAGGCCGTACTCTGCAAACCACTCCATCACTGCGTACTCACTTTTTTTGCTGGTGAAAATTCGTTCGTTCTCGCACCACCTGATCAATCAGCAGGCGCGCAATGCTGCCCGGCGGCGGCACCAGTGGCAACCGGTCATAGGGATAGAACCCTGCCTCGGCAATTTCGTCTTCCTGCAAGCACAGTTCGCCGCCGGCATAATCGGCAATAAAGCCGAGCATGAGGTTGCTCGGAAACGGCCAAGGCTGGCTAGTCACATAGCGCACGTTGGCAATCTCCACGCCAACCTCTTCGCGCACCTCGCGCACTAGCGTGTCTTCGGCCGACTCACCTACTTCCATGAAGCCGGCTAGAGCGCTGAACATGCCGTTAGTGAAGCGATGCGAGCGTGCCAGCAAAAGCTCATCGCCTCGCACCACCACCGCAATCACGCAGGGATTGATGCGCGGATAACAGCTGTGAGCACAGCTCGGGCAGACGCGGGCGCGCTCGTTCAGCTCATGGCTTTGCATGGGCGTGGCGCATTGTCCGCAAAAACGATGCGTGCGTGCCCAATCGAGAATTTGGGCAGCACGACCCGCCAGCTGAAACAAGGTGGAATCAGGTGCCATGATGAGCTGGCGCAACGGCAAGAGCTCAAAGCCCTCCGGCAAGGCGGCACTCAGCGACTCTGCCAGTGCCACCGTAAAACAAGGCTGGCCGTCAAGATGCCCCATGAAATGCCACTCTGCATTTTCCGGCGTGCAGGCCAGCATATCGATGTAACTCGGCAGCATATAACTGCTCGGGTACAGCACCAGCTGCGGCCCTGAAAAGGCGAACACCTTGGCTTCATAAGGAATGTAGCCAGTGAAGACATTGCCCGGCGTAAATTGCGTGGTCAAGATGACTCCCCCGGCAAATTTTCATCGAGCAGGCGAAACAGGCTCTGGCCTGCAACCGCTTTGTCGAGCACCGCCAGCCGTGCCTGATGTGCGGCAAGCTCGGCGGCATCTGCAGCAATCACTGGCAATCTGAGGCGAGATGACGGCAAGCGTCTAACGACCTCTCCGCCCTCACCGGCCTCATTGGCTTCATCCTCATGACCCAGCGACAAACCGACCTGCCCCCCAGTCATCGCCAGATAGACTTCGGCGAGAATTTCGGCATCGAGCAGCGCGCCGTGATAGCTGCGATCGCGCTGATCCGCGTAGTAGCGGCGCGCCAAGGCATCAAGATTATTCTTCTGACCAGGATGCTTAGCGCGTGCCATCAGCAGCGTATCGAGCACAGCGCACTTTTCAGTGATCACTGGCAGGCCCAATCGGGCCAATTCGGCATTGAGGAAGCCGACATCGAAGCTGGCGTTATGAATGACCAGCTCGGCACCGTCCACAAAGTGCAGGAAGGCATCGGCAATGTCGGCGAAACGTGGCTTGTCACGGAGAAATTCGTTAGTGATGCCGTGCACGGCCATGGCACCGGCATCGACCTCACGATCGGGCTGCAAGTAGTGATGGAAACTGCGCTTGGTCAGACGCCGGTTAATCATCTCCAGGCAACCGACCTCAATGATGCGATGCCCCAGACCGGGATCCAGGCCGGTGGTTTCGGTATCGAGAATGATCTGTCTCATGCGGCTTTCAGTCCTCGGTCGATGGCTTCATTGGCGAGTTGATCCGCAGCCTCATTGCCCGGGTCTCCGGCATGGCCCTTGACCCAGCGCCAGTCAATGTCATGACGCTGCGCCTCGGCATCCAGCGCCTGCCAGATGTCGGCATTCTTCACCGGCGCTTTCGCGGCAGTTCGCCAGCCTCTGGCCTTCCAGCCCGGCAGCCATTCGCTCATGCCTTTGCGCAAGTATTCGGAATCCGTCCACAAGATCACCTGGCAGCGTGTCTTCAAGGCGCGCAAGGCCTCCAGTGCCGCTGTCAACTCCATGCGGTTATTGGTCGTCAGCGCTTCGAATCCGGATAGATTCTTGCGATGTTCCCCTGCCACCAGCAAGGCTCCCCAGCCGCCTGGACCGGGATTACCACGGCAAGCACCGTCGGTATAAATCACCACCGTACCCACCATACAAATTCCTATTATTTCGAATGATCAATCGATGATTGCGGCTGCCAGTCCAGATTCGGCACGGAAACTTTACTGCTCTTGCGTCGCACAGCAGGGCCCGATGGACAGATGGTTTCGCGTTGCCAGAGTTGCACGCTCCACTGGGCGCCATAAGGCATCCACGTTTGCAGTGCCGACGACCACTGGCGCGACCATTTTGCCGGCAACAGTGTTAGCGCTCGCGCATCACCCCATACGGCCTCACGCAGCGCCAAGTCATGACCCGCAGCTAAAGGCATCCCAGTTTGGCACCAGCTGTTCAGCAACGGCGCCTCTATCCAGATCAGCACGCGGGCAGCAGGCCCCAGCGCTACTGCCATTTGCGCCATCAACGCAGGCAGCTCCAATACATCCTCAGCACTCAGACGCCACAACACCAGATCAAGACAGCCGGGCTGGATCGGCCAGTGACGCCGGCTGGCCTGAAAAGACTCGCTAAAGCGCCACACCCTTGCCATGCGCAGTGAAGTCAGCGGCAGTGGTGTCTGACTCAACTCCAGCGCCCATACACCATGACACTGCGCCAAACAGCTCTGCCAGGGCTTCAGCATGCGCGCCCATGCACGCTGCGCCTGAACCGGAGTCCACGCCGCGCGCGACGAAATATTGGGCAAAAGTTGAAAGACAGTCATGGCAGGCCATTCACTCAAGTTACGGCTATTATTGAGACTCCAAGGCCGACTGTCACGCGCTCATGCATAGCCCCATCGCCATTCCATGCTTCAAAGACAATTACATCTGGATGCTCATCGGCACTCAGGGCTGCTGGGTGGTGGATCCCGGCGATGCCGCACCGGTACTGGCTTGGTTGGCAGCGCAGCAGCGCAAGCTGGCCGGCGTTCTGCTCACGCATCATCATGCCGATCATGTCGGCGGCGCGACCGCACTGGCCCGTCATTTCGACTGCCCGGTATGGGGCCCGGATGAATGCGCCAGCTGGCGCACGCATGCGCTGCCGGCGCAAGGCGCGCTGACACTGGCCGGACTGGGCGATATTCATGTGCTATCGGTAGCGGCCCATACGCTCGGGCACGTGGCCTACTACTTCCCGCAGCAAGCCTGGCTTTTTTGCGGCGATACCCTGTTCAGTGCCGGCTGCGGCCGTCTCTTCGAAGGGACCGCCGACGACTTGCAGCAAGCGTTGAGCCATATCAACCAGCTGCCCGCAGAGACTCTGCTCTTTCCTGCGCATGAATACACGCTGAGCAATCTTCGCTTCGCACAGCAGGTCGAGCCAGGCAATGCCGCCGTCACCGAAGCCGTGAGCGATGTTCAACAATGGCGAAGCCTCGGTCGGCCCAGCCTGCCCACCACACTCACGCGCGAGCGTCTGATCAATCCATTTTTGCGCCTGCACAGCACCGAACTCAGAGCCTCGGTCGCGGCTTGGTCGAAAAAACTTTTTCAGTCTGAGCGTGAAACGCTGAGGCTGCTGCGCCTCTGGAAAGATCAGTCATGAGTTATTGCTTCGCCTCCATTACGAACAGCAACCTGTTGATTATCGAAAACTTTGGACACACCTCGAGGCTTGCCAACACAGGTAAAGTCTGATTACTATCGAGTAATTGCCATTTTGGGGCTGAGACTCTTTCTATTTTTTTAACTCTCCAGCCCATGAAATTGAGTACTCATATGCCGATACACGCTAAGAAAAAAAACCGACTGTTGCTGTCTCCTCTTTTTACGATGCTTTCGCTGATGCTTTGCTCCACAGCGTTTGCCATGACGGAAACGGCTGCGGAAACCATCACCTTGAGCAATGGGCAAGTCATCGTCGTAAACCTTGCCGACCCTGTCGAAGCCGCTCCTGCCGCTCGTAATCCTGATCTGAACAACACCAGTAGCAATGACCTGGTTGCACGTCTGCGTAGTAGCTTTTCACTGAATACCGATTTGAATGAAGAGCGTTTGCAGCGGCAAAAACAATTACTGACTGGCAAGCAGGCCTACATCGACCGTGTGCTAAACCGGGCTCAACGCAATCTATATCTGTCTGTCAGCGAAGCCGAACGCCGTCAGTTGCCAACCGAGCTTGCCCTGCTGCCAATCATCGAAAGTGCCTATGACCCCATGGCCTTGTCGCGCTCACAAGCCGCTGGACTCTGGCAGTTTATTCCAGATACCGGTCGTCTCTATGGCTTGGAGCAGTCCTGGTACTACGATGCCCGCCGGGACCCTCTCGCCTCGACGCAAGCCGCCTACGATTACCTGAGCAAGCTCAATGGCATGTTCAATAGCTGGGAGCTGGCTCTGGCCGCCTACAATGCCGGCCCCGGCACGGTATCTCGTGCCATCAAGCGCAACAAGGCGTTGGGTCTGGGCACCGATTACTGGTCTTTGAAGCTGCCCGCCGAAACGATGGCTTATGTGCCACGCTTCTTGGCGGTAGCGGCTCTCTTCAAGTCCCCTGAAAGTTTCAATGTGCGTCTGGCCTCCATACCGAATCGGCCGCACTACCGTACCGTGAACACGCCAGGCCCGATGACGCTGAACGAAGTCGCCGATCTCACTGGCCTGTCACCACAACTGATCCGCGACTTGAATCCAGCTTTGCGTCGTGACAGCAATGCTCCGCATGGCCCATATCAGTGGCATCTTCCAGCCAATCTCGATGTCGCACTGGAGAACCAGCTGATGCAGTCGGCCGGCACTGGTCGTGTCGTTATCGCTAAAGCTAGCGATGCCAGAGTGACAGATAACTTTATTGCAACTACTTACAAGCCCGGCAACGATGTCGTCAATGCCACGCCCAGTACATTCAGCACCGAGGCGACACGCTATCTGGTACAGGCCGGCGACACATGGAGTTCGATTGCACGTCAATTCGGGCTCTCCACCAGCGCCGTGCTGACCGCCAATTTCTCGCAGAATACGGATACATTGAGCATTGGCCGTGAGCTCAGCCTACCGACCGCACGCCGCATAAATGTAGCCAGCACCGAGCTGATCAGCGTATCTGAAGCTGTCTCCGATGCCCGCATCGAACTCCGTCGTCGTGTTGTCCAGGGTGACACCATGGTCTCGCTGTCGCGTCAGTATCAGGTGACCCTGGCAGAGCTGCGTGCCTGGAATGGCAGCATCCAATCATTGCAAATCGGTCAGGAGCTCATTCTACGCGTACTGCCTAGTGCTCTGAACTCGAAAGCCTTGTAAGCAGGGAGTCGCACGTGGGTCTGTTACGCACCACCTGTCACGCCCTGCTGACGGCTTGTATGTTGGTCAGCACGGTCACCGCGCAGGCCGGTATCGAAATTAGCCATGCCATTGCTCTGCATGGTAAACCGGCACTATCTGCAGGATTTACCCATTTTCCCTTTGCCAATCCAAGTGCCCCTATTGCCGGCAAGCTGCGTCTCGACGCGACCGGCACTTTTGACAGCCTCAACGGCTTCATCAACAAGGGCGTACCCGCAGAAGGTCTCAGTCGCATCTACGACAGTCTCACCGTGGCTTCACCTGACGAGCCTTTTACCCGCTACGGCCTCCTCGCCGAGCGTATCGAGCGTGACCCGGAGGATGCCTCCTGGATCATCTACCACCTGCGCCCGCAGGCCCGATTCAGCGATGGACAGCCTGTGCGCGCGGCCGATGTGGTGGAAACTTTCCGCCTTATCAAGAGCCAAGGTGCCCCGGCATATCAGGCCTACTTTGCTGAGGTAAAGCGTGTTCAGGCCTTGAGCCCGCTCACGGTACGCTTCGACTTTGCCAGCAAGAACAATCGTGAGCTGCCACTGATTGTCGGTGAGATGAGCATCCTGCCCAAACACTCCTGGAAGCAGCGCGCATTCGATAAAACCAGTCTGGACATCCCCATCGGCAGCGGCCCTTACACTATTGCCAGCATTGATCCAGGTCGCCGCATCACCTATGCCCGCAACCCTCACTACTGGGGCTGGTCCTTGCCCGTCAGTCGCGGCTTGAACAACTTCCAAGAAGTGAGCTATCGCTACTATCGCGATGCCAGCGTGGCCTTCGAGGCCTTCAAGGCCGGGCAATACGATATCCGCCTGGAAAATAAGGCCAAGACCTGGGCCACGGGGTACCAATTTCCGGCGGTCACCTCGGGCCAGGTTATCCGGCTCGAACAAGCACACGAAAATCCCAGTGGCATGCAAGGCTTTCTCTTCAACACGCGACGTGTCCCTTTGAATGACATCAGAGTGCGTCAGGCCATCAGCCTGGCATTTGATTTTGAATGGTCCAACCGCGCGCTTTTTTATCAGGCCTATCGCCGCACACGCAGCTATTTCGACAATTCCGAGCTGGCCGCTGTCGGCCTACCCAGTGCTGCTGAACGAAAATTACTGAAGCCCTATCGGCAGCAATTGCCAACGACGGTTTTCGGCAGCGCCGTACTGCCTCCGGTGAGTCAGGGTGATGGTTACAACCGCGACAATCTGCTTGCCGCACAGGCACTGCTGAAAGCTGCCGGCTGGCATTTGCAAGGCGGTATCTTGGTCAATGCTCAGGGCCAGGCGCTGGCGCTGGAAATGCTGCTGGTGCAGCCGGAATTCGAGCGCATCACCCAGCCCTTCAAGCGCAATCTGGCACGCTTGGGCATTGCCATGAACATCCGCATTCTGGATGCCGCGCAATACGTTGAGCGGCTACGCCAGTTCGACTACGACCTCACGGTCGGTGGCTTTCCGGCATCAAGCTCGCCCGGCAATGAGCTGTGGAGCTTCTGGGGCAGCACAGCGGCATCGACACCGGGCAGCCGCAATCTCACCGGCATGCAATCGCCAGCAGTCGATGCCCTGATCGGCCACATCACCGGAGCCCATGACCGCCCGCAACTGGTCAGCGCCGTGCGCGCGCTCGACCGCGTGCTGCGGGCACAGTGGTTGGTAGTTCCGCACTATCACACCCCAGTCTATCGAATTGCCGCCTGGGATCGTTTCAGCCATCCAGCACGCCCGCCACGCTATGGTGATGGGCTTGATGCCTGGTGGTTTGACGCGGCCAAGGCCCATCGACTTGACCGGCAAACAGCCTCGGAGGCCCCGTGATGGCTGGCTATATTCTGCGACGCCTAGCCCTGATGGTGCCAACGCTGTTCGGTATCCTGCTGATCAATTTCCTGATCATTCAAGCCGCTCCCGGCGGGCCGGTAGATCGTACCTTGGCGCAGCTGCAAGGTCTGGGTGGCAGCGCACTGGCGAGCACGGGCGATATCGCCCTGACCACCAGCCCTAGTGGCAGTGGCTATCGCGGCAGTCAGGGCCTGGACCCCGAACTCATCGCCGCCATTGAGAAGCAGTATGGCTTCGACAAGCCCCCTGCCGAGCGCTTCTGGAAAATGCTTAATGACTTCGCCCGCTTTGACCTCGGCAACAGCTTCTACCGCGATACCCCGGTGCTGGGGCTAATTCGTGAAAAGCTGCCGGTGTCCTTGTCACTCGGTCTCTGGAGTACCTTGCTCATCTACTTGATTGCCGTGCCCCTCGGCATACGCAAGGCGCTACATCCCGGCAGCCGCTTCGATGTCTGGAGCAGCGGCGTCATCATTGTCGCTTACGCCATTCCCGGCTTCCTGCTTGCTCTGCTGCTGATCATCGTGTTTGCCGGCGGCAGCTACTGGCAGTGGTTCCCCATGCAAGGCCTAGTGTCGGAGAACTTCGCCACGCTTTCACCAATGGCTCAGTTACTCGACTATGGCCATCACATGATTCTGCCCACGCTCTGCCTCACCTTGGGCGGGCTGGCCACACTGACTTTGTTTACCCGCAACAGCTTTCTCGAAGAACTGCAGAAACACTATGTACTGACGGCGCGCGCGAAAGGCGCCAGCGAGCGCCGTGTGCTCTTTGGTCATGTTTTTCGCAATGCCATGCTGATCCTGATCGCCGGGCTACCGGCGACCTTGTTCGGCATCTTGTTTACCGGCGCCTTTCTCATCGAGATCCTGTTCAATCTCGACGGTCTTGGTTTACTGAGCTATGAGTCGGTCATTAATCGTGATTATCCAGTCATTTTTGGCACCCTCTTTCTGTTCACGCTAATGGGCATGCTGCTGCGCCTGCTCGGCGATCTCTGCTATCGCTGGGTCGATCCGCGCATTCACTTTGAGCAGGTCAGCTCATGAGCTTGTCTTCACGCTGGTCTCCGCTGACGCAACGGCGCTGGGCACAGTTCCGCGGTAATCGTCGGGCTTGGTGGTCACTGCTGAGCCTGCTCGCTGTCTTCGCTGTCACGCTGGCCGCCGAACTGATCGCCAACGACAAGCCAGTGCTGGTGCGCTATCAGCACGAATGGATCGTGCCGCTGCTCGAAGATGTGCCCGAAACCCGTTTCGGCGGTGCCTTCGATACCCCCACGGTATACCGCGACCCGACCGTGCAGGCGCTGATCAACCAACATGGCTGGATGCTCTGGCCGCTCATCCGCTTCAATGCCGACACCATCCACTTCGAGCGTGCTGAACCCACGCCCTCGGCGCCCTCGCGTGACAACTGGCTGGGCACCGATGATCAGGGCCGCGATGTGCTGGCGCGCCTGATTTACGGCATCCGCATCTCACTCGCCTTTGCCAGCCTGCTGACCCTCGCCACTGTGATCCTCGGCGTCAGCACGGGCGCTATCCAGGGCTATTGGGGCGGCTGGATCGATCTTTTCGGCCAGCGCTTCACCGAGATCTGGTCGGGGCTACCCGTGCTGTTCATGTTGATTATCCTGTCCAGCGTAGTGGTGCCAAATTTCTGGTGGTTGCTGGCTCTGCTGGCCTTGTTTGGCTGGACGGATCTGAGTGGCTTGGTACGCGCTGAGTTTCTGCGCACGCGCCAGCTCGACTATGTGCGAGCGGCACGCATTCTTGGCATCAAACCCTGGCTTCTGGTCTGGCGCCATGTGCTGCCAAACGCCATGATCACTACGCTGACCCTGCTGCCGTTCATTTTTACCGGTGCCATCGGCCTACTCACCTCACTGGACTTCCTCGGCTTTGGCCTGCCACCCGGCTCTGCCTCGCTGGGCGAGCTTATCGCGCAAGGTAAAAATAACCTGCAATCACCCTGGCTTGGCCTTACCGCATTTTTCTCATTAGCCACGCTGATGACCTTGCTGGTCTTCATTGGCGAAGGCCTGCGCGACGCCTTTGATCCGCGACATGTGGCAGTGAAGCCATGACTAACGCCTTGCTGAATATCGAGCAGTTAAGCATCCGCAGCGATGCAGGCAGCACACTGGTCGATGACATTTCGCTGCAACTGAAGGCGGGTGACTGGCTCGCTCTGGTCGGCGAATCCGGTTCAGGCAAGTCACTGACCGCCCTGGCCTGCCTGCAACTGCTGCCCTCCGGTCTGAGCGCACAGGGCCGTGTGAGCTGGCGCGGCAAGGCGCTATCTGCTCTCAGTGCGAGCGAGCTGCAGCAGCTCCGCGGCGGCGACATCGGTATGATCTATCAGGAGCCGCTGACGGCACTGAATCCGCTACATCGCGTAGGTCGGCAGTTGCTGGAGGCCATCACGCTGCATCAGACCTTGCCGCCGACACAGGCCAGGCAACGCGCCATCAATCTCTTGCAGGAAGTCGGCATTGACGAGCCGGAGCGGCGCCTCCGTGCTTGGCCGCACGAGCTTTCCGGCGGCCAACGCCAGCGCGTCGTGATCGCCATGGCACTGGCCAATTCGCCCAAGCTGCTGATTGCCGATGAGCCGACGACGGCGCTCGATGCTCTTCTGCAAAATCAAATTCTCGACTTGCTCAAGACCTTGCAGCGTCGTCGCGGCTTGGCCGTGTTGCACATCAGCCACGATCTACCGCAAGTACGCCGTTATGCCGACCGCATCATGGTCATGCAGGGCGGACGCGTGATCGAATCAGGTCATACCGAAACGGTCTTCGCACAGCCAAAGCACGACTACACACGCCTACTCCTGCAGCCGTTTGCCGATGCCGGGCCCTGCCCGCGCAATGAGCAGGCCAAGACTTCGCTCAGCGTCAGTCAGCTGCATGTGCGCTATGCCATTGCCAAGCACTGGTGGGGCGGCGTGGCGAAATGGCAGCACGCGGTGCAAGCTGCCGGCTTGACGCTGGCTCACGGCGAAGCCCTGGGCATTGTCGGCGAGTCAGGCTCGGGCAAATCCAGCCTGGCCGCTGCTCTATTGCGCTTGGTGCCGGCCCAAGGTCGAGTGGTACTGCTGGGTCAGGACTGGCTGGCATTAAGCGGAGAGCCTCTGCGCAAGGCCCGCGCCCAGCTGCAACTGGTCTTTCAGGACCCCTATGGCAGCCTGAACCCGCGCCTGAGCGTAGCAGAGCTGATTGCCGAGGGCCTGCGCGCGCATCAGCAGCTGAGTCCGAGCGCTATTGATGCCGCCGTGTGCAGCGCACTGGCCGCCGTCAAGCTTGACCCGGCCTGTCGTCATCGCTATCCGCATGAGTTTTCCGGAGGCCAGCGCCAGCGCATTGCCTTGGCACGCGCGCTGATTCTCAAGCCCGCGGTACTCGTACTGGATGAGCCTACTTCGGCTCTAGATCGCCATACCCAAGGCGAAATTGTTGCGCTGCTGCGTGACTTGCAGCGCGAACGCGGTATCAGCTACCTGTTCATCAGCCATGATCTGCGTGTGGTGCGCGCACTCTGCCATCGCGTGCTGATCATGCAGCAAGGACAGATTGTCGAAAGTGGTGATTGCGAGCGCCTGTTCAACGCGCCCAAACACCCCTATACAAAAGCATTACTAGCAGCGATGGCGCTCAGCCTTTCGCCGCAGGCAACACCCAAGACATGACAAAAGCCTCTATACTTTTGCCACTTTTCACATATCGAACAGGAGCCTGACATGGGCATGATGACCGGCAAGCGTGTTCTCATCGTAGGTATCGCCAGCAAACTTTCCATTGCTTACGGCATCGCAGAAGCTATGCGCCGTGAAGGTGCCGAGCTGGCCTTTACCTATCAGAACGAAAAATTGCGCGCCCGTGTTGAAGGCTTCGCCGCCACCTTTGACTCAACACTGACCTTCCCTTGCGATGTCGCCTCCGATGACGAAATCAGCGCTGTGTTTACTGCCCTGGGTGCGTACTGGGATGGACTGGATGTGCTTGTGCATTCCGTGGGCTACGCCCCCGGCCATGAGCTCGAAGGCAACTATGTCGATATCACGACTCGCGAAGGCTTCCGCATCGCACATGACATCAGCTCGTTCAGCTTCAGCGCACTGGCACAGGCCGCCAAGCCGATGATGCAAGGTCGTGGCGGCAGCCTGCTGACGCTGACCTATCAAGGCTCAGAGCGCGTGGTACCAAATTATAATGTCATGGGCCTGGCCAAGGCCTCACTCGAAGCCAATGTCCGCTACCTCGGTGCCAGCCTCGGCCCCGAAGGCATTCGCGTCAATGCCATCTCCGCCGGCCCGATCCGCACGCTGGCAGCTAGCGGCATCAAGGACTTCCGCAAAATGCTGTCTTACAACGAAGCTGCCACACCGCTGCGTCGCAATGTTACCATTCATGAAGTAGGCAACGCCGCAGCCTTCCTGTGTTCAGATCTGGCCTCGGGCATCAGCGGCGAAATTCTCTATGTCGATGGCGGCTTCAACACCGTGGCCATGCCAACGCTGGAATCCATCTGATACGACTAAAGCTTCAGGCATAAAAAACCGCGCCGGCTATCACAGCCGGCGCGGTTTTTTTACAGGCCCGTGAAGGCCCGTCGACTTACTCAGCAGACTTGCTGGTTTTCAGCGTGACCTTGGCCTCAGCCTTCAGATAGCCCAGCACATCCTGCAGCTCTTGCTGACCGCGATTCTCACCCAGCATCGTCTGCGTTGCTGCACGCTGCGAGCCTGCGAGCACCGGGCCGGCCTTCACAGCACTAACAGCCAGTACAGCAGCCGCATCACCCAGCTTGACCACTACCGTTTGCACCTTGCCGGCCGTTGGCGGCGCAACACGGAAAGCCTCGCGCACCAGCGCAGGGTTTAGTGCCGTATCACGACGCGTAAGCGCAGCACGGGTTTGTACCGTCAGGCCGGCGCTGCTAGCTGCGTTGGCAAGTCCAGCATCGGCACTCGTCTTCGCAATAGCATCCGCGGCTTTGACAGCTAGTGCCAGAGCCTGATCAAACTGCAACTTGGCACGAATCGCCGGAGCCACCTCGGCCAATGGCAATTTGCGCGATGGCTCATGGCGGGCCAAACTCAGCCAAACCGTCGTGCCATCCTTCAGCGTCAACGCGGAGGTGTTCTTGCGTTCCTTGATCAAGTCATCACTGAATGCTGCGTCCAGAATTTTACGCTCACGCCACAGACCATCAGCACCCTGACGATCAAACACTGGCGATGTCTGTACGCTCAGATTAAAGCTCTTAGCTGGGCCTTGCAGATCGGCAGACTCATATACTGCGGCATCCAGCTTCTCAACAGCCTGCGTGAACAGTTCATCAGCTTGGGAGGCGCGAACCTCTTGCTCAAGCTCGCCCTGCAGCTGGGCAAAACTTGGAATGCTGGGCTGCTTAATGGCCAGCAATTTGATTAGGTGATAGCCAAACGGTGACTTCACCACGGTTGAGACATCGCCAACCTTAGCCAAGCCAAATAAGGCCTTGTCAAACTCAGGCACGAGCTGACCACGAGCCGTCAAACCAAGGTCGCCACCATTGGCTGCCGAGCCAGGATCCTTAGAGTTGGCCTTGGCCAAAGCCGCGAAATCAGCGCCGTCAACAACTTGCTTCGCCAAGGCATCAATTTTAGCCTTAGCCTCAGCATCCTTGATCTTGTCATCAACAGTAATAAGGATATGAGCCGCCTGGCGCTCTTCAGCGCTCGACAAGGCTTTTACGCGCTCGTCATAGCGCGCCTTGACCAAGGCCGGGTCCAGCTTGACCTGCGCGCTGAAGGCACCGCGAGAAAGGCTCAGATAATTCACACTAACCACTTCCGGGCGGCTGAAGCGCTGTTGCTCCTGATCGTAGAATATCTTCACTTGGGCATCTGATACCTGCGCCTGCGCCATGAAGCCGCTGGCCGGCACCAGCGCGTAGCTGATATCACGCTGCTGACTGTCTAGGCTGCTGAGCTGATCCAGCTCTGCTGGTGTCACGAAGGCACTCATCAGCAATCCGGACACTCGCTGCGAAGTCAGAATTTCTTCACGCGCACGATCAGGGAAAGTGACAGGAGTTTCGCCAATCTGGCTCAGCACTTGTGCATAACGGGCCGGCGAAAACTTGCCAGCTTCTTGGAAAGTCGGCGTGCTTTGAATCAAGGTCTGGATAGTAGCGTCAGATACTTTATAGCCGGCATCCTGTGCCGATGTCAGCAGCAGTTGACGCTGAATCAGGCTATTAAGAACACGCTCACGCAATTGCTTTTGCTGAGCGTCGGTGAGCGTAGTATCCGCACCAGAGCGTGCCAGCAATTGCTGCTTCTGATTCTCGAATGCCTTATCGAGCAAGGATTGCGAAATTTCGTGGCCATCCACCTCAGCCACAATAACTTCCGAGTTCCCCCCGAAATAGGACTCCACACCAACCAGCACCAATGGCAGTGCCAGCAGCCCCAGCATGACCTTGCCTAACCAGCCACGAACCACATCACGAAACGCTTGCATGAGCAACCTACACGCTAAATTTGTGCGCCCGACGGACGCTGGAAAAAAAAGCGCGCCAAAAGAGGCGCGCTTTTAAGGTATGTCTCTGCAATACGCCAACCGGCATCAGCCGTTGACAGCATCCTTCAAACCCTTGCCAGCTTTGAAAGACGGAGTCTTCGAAGCAGCAATCTTGATTTCCATGCCGGTTTGCGGATTACGACCGGTACGGGCAGCACGCTCTTTCACCGCGAAAGTACCAAAGCCAACCAGAGTAACGGCGGCGCCACCCTTCAGCGCGGCAGAAATGGCCGCAACAGTGGCATCCAGTGCACGACCAGCATCAGCCTTGGTCATATCAGCTTTTTCGGCAATAGCGTCGATCAATTCAGACTTGTTCACAGGCGTCCCCTTTTAGATAAAACCATTTTGATTATTGGAGTTGTTCAGCTGCAGGCACAAAGGGCCACGCAAGTGAGTTGTTTTATAAATCGCAGGGGATCAGGAATCAAGCATATCTCCGTGAAATCCCCTGTTTTGGTCAGAAAAAAATGACTTGACGACTGTCAGTGATGGCTTGCGCTCGGTTGGTCACGTCTTTCGACACGCGCCAGCCCCGCCTCATAAGCCTCGTCACTCAATGGTTGCGGCGATTTTGTCAGTGCAATGGCTAACACTTCATCAATCCATTTCACGGTGCGGATTTCCAAAGCAGCCTTCACGGCCTCGGGAATATCCTTGAGGTCACGAGCGTTTTCCTCCGGAATAATGACCGTGCGCACTCCGCCGCGATGCGCCGCCAGTAATTTTTCCTTCAGGCCACCTATCGGCAGCACCTGGCCACGCAAGGTGATCTCGCCGGTCATCGCTACATCTGCCCTTACCGGGATGCCGGTCAGCACTGAAGCCAGTACCGTGCACATGCCGATGCCGGCACTCGGGCCATCTTTAGGGGTAGCACCTTCAGGCATGTGAATGTGGATGTCGCGCTTCTCGTACATATCCGGCGATAGGCCCAAGGTTCGCGACCGCGAGCGCACCACGGTCATGGCAGCACGAATCGATTCCTGCATAACCTCGCCCAGCGAACCGGTCATGAGCTGGCCGCCCTTGCCCGGTACGGCGATGGCCTCGATAGTCAGCAACTCACCACCCACTGAAGTCCAGGCTAGACCAGTGACTTGACCCACCTGATCTTCAGCTTCGGCCTTGCCATAGTTGTACTTGCGCACGCCCAAATAGGTTTCCAACATGGCGTCATCAACCACGATGGCACCCTGGCGCGTACCCATCACAGCCTCTTTCACCACTTTGCGGCAAACCTTGGCGATCTCACGATCGAGCCCACGCACACCGGCCTCACGCGTGTAGTAGCGCACGATGTCACGGCAGGCTGATTCGGTAATGCTGATTTCAGCCGCTTTCAGACCCGCCGCGGCAATCTGCTTGGGCACCAGGTATTGCAAACCAATCGCAATTTTTTCCGCCTCGGTATAGCCGGGCAAGCGAATAATTTCCATACGGTCCAGCAACGGCGCCGGAATATTCATGGAGTTGGCGGTACACAGGAACATCACCTCCGACAGGTCGTAGTCAACTTCCAAGTAATGGTCGTTGAAGGCCTTGTTCTGCTCTGGGTCCAGCACTTCCAGCAACGCCGACGACGGATCACCACGCATGTCGGATGCCATTTTGTCGATTTCATCGAGTAAGAACAACGGGTTACGCACGCCGACCTTGGACAGCTTCTGAATCAGCTTGCCCGGCATCGAGCCAATATAAGTGCGGCGATGGCCACGAATCTCAGCTTCGTCACGCACGCCGCCCAGCGCCATGCGCACAAACTCGCGATTGGTGGCCTTGGCAATGGACTGCCCCAGCGAGGTCTTGCCAACACCGGGCGGGCCAACTAGGCACAGCACGGGGCCATTGAGCTTCTTCACGCGTGACTGCACGGCGAGATATTCCAGAATGCGATCCTTAACCTCTTCCAGACCAAAATGATCAGCATCGAGAATTTCACGGGCCTTCTGCAGATCAATACGAACGCGACTGCGTTTTTTCCAAGGCACGCCGAGCATCCAGTCGATATAGCTGCGTACAACCGTCGCTTCCGCCGACATGGGCGACATCTGACGCAGCTTCTTCAGCTCGGCATCGATTTTCTTGCGCGCATCCACAGGCATACCGGAGGCTTGGATGCGCTGCTCCATCTCAGATAGCTCATCGTCGCCACCTTCGTTAAGATCGCCCAGTTCCTTTTGAATGGCCTTGATCTGCTCGTTCAAGTAGTACTCGCGCTGACTTTTCTCCATCTGTTTCTTGACGCGACCGCGAATGCGCTTTTCAACCTTGAGGATATCGATCTCTGACTCCATCAGCGCCATCAGATGCTCGACTCGCGTCTGAGTCGGCAGGATGTCGAGAATGGCCTGTTTTTCTTCCAGGCGCAGTGATAGATGAGCGGCAATGGTATCGGCCAAACGGCTTGGATCTTCAATACCAGTGACCGAGGTCAGCACCTCAGGAGCGATTTTCTTCGACAACTTCACATATTGGTCAAACTGATTGAGCAAGGTCCGCGACAGCACATCGGCATCGGCGCGACTCAAAATTTCAGCAGGGATCTCGGCCAGCACGGCCACGAACGCACCGTCAGACTCGGTCAAATCTGCCAACTCAGCACGACGCAGACCCTCCACCAGAACTTTCACTGTGCCGTCGGGCAGCTTTAGCAGCTGTAGAACCTGCGCAATGGTCCCGATGTTGTAGAGCCCGCTTTGCCGAGGATCATCCTCGGCAGCATCTCGCTGCGACACCAAAAAAATCTGCTTATCGGCGCTCATGGCCATGTCCAGAGCCTGAATCGAGCGCTCGCGTCCGACGAAAAGCGGGATCACCATATGCGGATAAATCACAACATCACGCAACGGCAATAATGGCAACTTCAGGCCTTCAGTCATGTCATGACGCTCCAGATCAGGATGAGCACTCGCTCTTGCTTTCTTTTTGGGGGAGACAACGCCAGATTACAAGGTGACTCTTTGCCAGTTGTGCGAAAAGCCAACAAAAAAGGGACCGATGGTCCCTTTTTGTCGTACAGCGGTCACATTATTCCGGCATGACCCGCGCGGTTTCAACATTGTCATAGACCAACAGCGGCTCGGTTTCACCGAGCACTACTTTCTCGTCAACAATCACACGGCTAACACCCTCTAGCGACGGCAGCTCATACATGGTGCCGAGCAGAATGGCCTCGAGAATCGAACGCAAACCACGCGCACCGGTCTTGCGTTCAAGCGCACGCTTAGCGATGGCACTCAAGGCATCCGGACGGAACTCCAGCGACGCACCTTCCATGTCAAAAAGCTTGCCGTACTGCTTAGTCAGCGCATTCTTCGGCTCAGTCAGAATCTGGATCAGCGCCGCCTCATTGAGTTCCGTCAGAGTAGCGATCACCGGTAGACGACCGACGAACTCCGGAATCAAGCCGAACTTGACCAAGTCATCAGGTTGCACCGTCTGGAACAGCTCGCCAACACTCGGGGCCTTGCTGATGCTCTTCACTTGCGCGTTGAAGCCGATGCCACCGGGCTCGGAACGATGCGCAATGACTTTATCGAGGCCCGAGAATGCGCCACCCACGATGAACAGGATGTTCGAGGTGTCGACCTGCAGAAACTCCTGCTGCGGGTGCTTGCGGCCCCCCTGCGGCGGCACGCTGGCCACTGTGCCCTCGATGAGCTTGAGCAGCGCCTGCTGCACGCCTTCACCGCTGACATCACGCGTTATCGACGGGTTGTCGCTCTTGCGCGAGATCTTGTCGATTTCGTCGATATAAACGATACCTGTCTGCGCTTTCTCGACATCGTAGTCACACTTCTGCAGCAGCTTCTGGATGATGTTCTCGACATCCTCACCGACATAGCCGGCTTCCGTCAGCGTGGTCGCATCGGCGATGGTGAACGGCACGTTGAGCACGCGCGCCAGCGTTTCCGCCAGCAGCGTCTTGCCCGAGCCGGTCGGGCCGATGAGCAAAATATTGCTCTTCGAGAGCTCGACCTCAGCCCCGGCACGAGCGCCCACAGCGCGCTTCATGCCCGCACGCAGACGCTTGTAGTGGTTGTAGACCGCCACCGCGAGCACGCGCTTGGCTTGCTCCTGGCCGATCACATAGTCATCCAGCGAGGCTTTCAGCTCGCGCGGCGTGGGCAGGCGGTCAGACGACTTCTCATCGGCCTTTTCCTGCACTTCCTCGCGAATGATGTCGTTGCAGAGATCAACGCACTCGTCGCAGACATACACCGATGGGCCCGCAATGAGCTTGCGAACCTCGTGTTGGCTTTTGCCGCAGAAGGAACAGAACAGCAGCTTGCTGTCCCCTCCTCGTCTTTCGTCCGTCATGCTGATCCTCTCAAATATTCGTTATGCGGCTCACGGACGCTTGGTCAGGACCTGGTCGATCAGACCATAGTTCTGCGCTTCGTCGGCGGCCATGAAATTGTCGCGATCTGTGTCGCGTTCAATGCTCTCGATGGGCTGCCCGGTGTGATCTGCCAGCAGCTGGTTGAGCTGGCCCTTGATCTTCAGGATTTCCTTGGCGTGGATGGCAATATCCGAGGCCTGGCCCTGGAAACCGCCCAGCGGCTGATGAATCATGACGCGCGAATGCGTTAAGGCAAAGCGCTTGCCCTTGGTGCCTGCCGACAGCAGGAAGGCACCCATGGAAGCCGCTTGGCCAACACAAATGGTCGAGACATCCGGCTTGATGAAACGCATAGTGTCGTAAATCGCCATGCCGGCCGTGACCGAACCACCCGGCGAGTTGATGTAGAGGTGAATATCCTTGTCCGGATTGTCCGATTCGAGGAACAGCAACTGCGCCACGATCAGATTGGCCATGTGGTCCTCGATGGGACCGACAATGAAGATCACGCGCTCTTTCAGCAGTCGCGAATAGATGTCGAAGGCACGCTCACCGCGAGCGGACTGCTCAACCACCATGGGCACGAGGCCGAGATTGGTTGGAGCGGTGTTGTGCGATAAATCGATTCTCATGAATTACACCTTGTGCAGATAAGGCTCACGCCAAAAACCGGGCACTCATTTCAAGGAGGCTGAAACGAAAACTCCCAGTGTTGTCACCAACCTCTGGGAGTGTCGTGTCTGCAATGGCTCGCGGTCAAGACCACGAGCGTATGCTTGTGGTATTAACGACCGGTACGCACGATTTCAGTGTAACGCGCGGCGGCATCGGTGACCTGCGCATCAGCCAGCACGGTGTCGACCACCTGATCTTCCAGCACCATGGCTTCGACCTGCGCCAGCTGCTCGCGGTTGCTGTAGTAGTAGCTGACCACTTCTTCCGGCGTTTCGTAGGATTCGGCCACTTCTTCGATCACGGCCTTGACGCGGGCCTGGTCAACTTCAACAGCCTTGTCCTTGATGATCTGGCTGATCAGCAGGCCGAGAGCGACCGAGCGCTGAGCCTGTTCGCGGAACAGGTCATCCGGCAGCATGTTCGGGTCAATCTTGGCGTTGCCGCCAAACTGCTTGAACATAGCTTCACGCTGACGATTGATTTCGTTGCCGACCAGTGCCTTCGGTGCTTCCACCGTGTTGTTGGCGAGCAAGGCATCCATGACCTGAGTCTTGACCTTGTTCTTCACGGCCTGCTTGAGCTCGCGCGTCATATTCTTGCGAACATCTTCACGGAACTTTTCAACGCCACCGTCCTTCACGCCAAAGGCAGTCAAGAATTCGTCACTCAGCTCTGGCAACACGGCCTTGCTGACCTTGTGCGCAGTGATCTGGAACACGGCAGCCTTGTCGCGCAGGTTTTCAGCCTGGTAATCGGCAGGGAAAGTCACATTGATGTCGCGCACTTCGCCCGCCTTGATGCCGACGATGCCGGTTTCGAAACCAGGGATCATGCGGCCGGAGCCGATAGCCAGCTCGAAGTTGGTGGAAGTACCGCCGTCGAAGGCTTCACCGTCGATGCTGCCGGCGAAATCGAGCGTGACCTTGTCGCCGTCAGCGGCGGCATCGCTGCTGTCTTCGAAGGTGGCGCGCTGCTTGCGCAGGTTTTCGATCATTTCGTCGAGATCGGCCTCACCGATATCAACAACCGGACGCTCGACCTTGATGTCGGCAAAGCTGTTCAAAACCAGCTCCGGATAAACTTCAACCAGCGCGGTGAAAGTCATGTCTTCGCCGGCCTTGTCGGACACTTCTTCGATGCTCGGGAAGCCGGCCGGGTTGATACCCTGCTGGGTCACGGCTTCGTAGAAGCTGTCACGGATGATTTCGCCCAGCGCTTCCTGGCGAATGGAGTCGCCAAAGCGCTTCTGCACCAGCGACATCGGCACCTTGCCCGGACGGAAGCCGTCCATGCGAATGGTGCGCGCGGCCTTGACGATGCGTGCCTGCACGTCCTGTTCGATTTTGGCGGCCGGAACAACTACCTTGACGCGACGCTCGAGCGTGGAAACGGTTTCAACACTAACTTGCATGACAACCTCAACAGATTCGATGAATTAAGTGGCAAACGGCCGAACGCTGCCGAAAAGCGAGGGTCGGGATTATAGTGAAAGTCGGACAGATTGCCAGCGAGCCACAGGAGATTGTGTACTGCCGCGAAAATCGGAAGGCCGGAAAGCAAAAAACGACCACCAGGGTCGCTTCAGACGTTCACATCTATGCGCTTTACAAAGATGCGTTTTAGAAAAATGGTGGGCCGTGATGGATTCGAACCATCGACCAATGGATTAAGAGTCCACTGCTCTACCAACTGAGCTAACGGCCCGCAAGCGGGTTACTGCAACTTTCTCGACAGCAGAGAAAGGGGGTGGGGTGGCTGATGGGACTCGAACCCACGACAGCCGGAATCACAATCCGGGACTCTACCAACTGAGCTACAGCCACCACAAACATTCGCTACGAGGCTGGTGCGCCCGGCAGGACTCGAACCTGCGACCCTCGGCTTAGAAGGCCGATGCTCTATCCAGCTGAGCTACGAGCGCAGGATTGATGATCGCCTCAGCTGAAAATTGGTCGGGGTAGAGAGATTCGAACTCCCGACATCCTGGTCCCAAACCAGGCGCGCTACCGGACTGCGCTATACCCCGAATTTTCCGCCGACTCACTGTTCGAAAACAGCTTACCTCGTTGCGAGGGCGCATCATACGGAGCCGATCCAGCCCCGTCAACACAGGGCCGGCAAAGAATCCTGCTGAGTGCCGAAAGTTTCAGCAATCCGGCACATCACTGTAGCAGTGACAGCGGTTTTGCCCCGCCTAAAATGCTGCGCATGAAACCTAATGACTTACACACAGCTGACATCAGCTTGATTATTGAGATGGCTTGGTGTGATGACACATCGTTTGAAGCCATTGCGCTGCAATTCGGCTTAGCTGAGCCGCAGGTGATTGCACTCATGAAACAGCAGCTCAAGCCCGGCAGCTACAAGGTCTGGCGTGAGCGCGTCAAAGGCCGTCAGGCAAAACATGAATGTCGCCGACTTGTTATGATCCAACACTCATCTCTGATGGCTGGATCAATACCTCATGAAGATTGAACGACTTTTATTGCTAGGCGGAACTGGGGCTGTGGGCAAGGCCGCCTTGGCGCAAGCGCTGGCCGATATAGACATCTTGCAAGTCATCGCACCTACACGCCGCGCCCTGCCAGCCCATCCCAAGCTCATCAACCCACTGCTAGATTTCGACAACCTGCCCTTGCGTTATGACGGTGCTAGCTTGGCGCTGCAACAGGCATTCACCTGCGATGCCGTGGTTTGCGCGCTGGGCACGACGCTGAAGCAGGCGGGCTCGAAAGCCGCCTTCAATGCCATTGACCACGATTTGGTACTGTCATTGGCTCGGTTAGCACAAGCGGGCGGCGCTCAGCACTTTGCCTTGAACTCCTCGTTGGGAGCTAACGCCAACAGCAGCTTTTACCTGCGCACCAAGGCTGCCGTTGAAAAAGCACTGCTAGGCATGGGCTTTGCGCGAACGGTGATTGTACGGCCGTCGCTGATTGACTCCGATCGCCAAGGTCAGCGCCCGATGGAGCATCTGGGCGTGATGGTGATGCGCTTTGCACGCCCGCTCATTCCAGCACGCTACCGAGCTGTAACGCCCGAGGCCATTGCTCACGGCCTGCTCGCCGGCGTCAAAAACAATACACCCGGCGTTGTTTTCGTCGAGTCTGAAGCGCTCCAATAAGGAGCGCTGGCATCAAACCCATCTAGCTCCATCAATATTTTTCGATAAATATTTTCGAAGAATACTTTTGTCTGATTTTTGTCCAATACAAACTCTCACGGTGCGGCCTCATCTTTGTATTAGACAAATCGAATCGACGATTTGCATGAGAGGTTCAGAATGAATACCAATGTCGCCGTGAAGCTTGACCCTGCTTTCGCCACTGAGACACCGGTGTTGCTGCCGATCAATGCTGTCGAACGCGAGACCGGAATTACCAAAGAGCTGCTGCGCATGTGGGAGCGCCGCTATGGTTTTCCAGCACCGCAGCGCGACGCACAGGGAGATCGTATTTATCCGTTGGTGCAAATCGCCAAGCTACGCTTGCTGCGGCGCCTGCTGGACGCTGGGTTTCGTCCAGGCAAAGTCATCCACATGGAAACCGTGGAGCTGGAGCACATGTTGCGTTCGCAAACGCAAGCACGCCATGAAGTGCCGGCCGAGCTGGAGCAGGAGCTACTGGGCGTACTAAAGACGCATGATGTCGGCCAGGTTCGCGACTATCTCGCCCACCAGCTGCTGAAGTTGGGACTTGAGCGCTTTGTCATCGACTTTTTGCAGCATGCCAACATGATTGTTGGTGATACTTGGATGCGTGGTCTGGTCGAGATCCATGAGGAACACTTGTTCACCGAGCAGGTACAGAACATCATGCGCCAGGCCATTGGCAATTTGCGTGCGGTCAATCGGCCGCCACGCATCTTGCTGAGCACGCCACCGGAAGAGACGCATACGCAAGGCATCCTCATGGTGGAAGCGTTGTTGCGACTGGATGATGCCGATGCAGTTTGCTATGGCGCACAGATGCCGGTGAAAGACATTGTGCAGGCAGTACAGCGTCACAAGATGAATATCGTGGCGTTGTCATTCAGCGCTTCGTATCCGACCACGAAAGCGATCGAGTATCTGGAGGAGCTGCGCTTTCGGTTGCCTTTGAGCGTGGAGATCTGGGGTGGTGGCGCTTCATTGCGCTCAACGCGGCGTAGCGTGGAAGCGGTGAAGTTTTTTCATGACCTGCCGAGCATTCGTCTGGCCGTGAAAAACTGGCGCATAGCGCATGGCCCGCGCTGAGCCAAGTGAGTGCAACTACAGCGTGGTCTGGTTCAAGCGTGATCTGCGCTGCCACGATCATGCAGCCCTGATCGAAGCTTCTCGGTCAGGGCCTATTCTGTGTCTGTATATTGTCGAGCCCACACTGTGGGCTCAGGCAGATGCTGCCAGGCAGCACTATCATTTTGTCCGTGAAAGCTTGCAAGACCTTGCCATAACCTTGCGCCAGCTGGGCGGCGACTTGCGAGTCTTCGTGGGTGAAGCCGTTGAGGTGCTGGCCGGCATTCATGCCTGTGCGCCATTCAGTGGGTTGCTCTCACATGAGGAAACCGGCAATCACGCCAGCTATCAGCGCGATTTGGCAGTGAAAGCGTGGTGCAAGTCACAGCATGTGCCGTGGCATGAATGGCGCCAGTTTGGTGTGCTGCGAGGCTTGAGCAATCGCAATGACTGGCAAGATGGTTGGGAGCGACACATGGCCGCCAGCCAAATACGTTTGCCCGATTCATTGCTGTTTTTCACCCTACCCCTGACTCAACTGCCGCTGCCCAGTGCTGATGAGTTGCGGCTACCAGCGCACGAGCCTCGGCAACGACAACATGGGGGACGCAGACAGGCATTACAGGTCCTGCATGAGTTTCTTAACGAACGCAGCCGGCAATATCGCGGCGGTATCTCGTCACCACTGTCAGCAACATCGGCATGCTCAAGGCTGTCACCATACCTCGCTTTCGGATGTCTCAGCCTGCGGGAGGTCGTGCAAGCTGCCCATCTCCAGATCAAGCAACTGCCGGCCAGTGCCCTGCAGCAACGCCGTGGTCTTGAGGCGTTTATCAGCCGGCTTTACTGGCACTGTCACTTCATCCAAAAGCTCGAAAGCGAACCTGAGCTGGAGTGGCAAAATCTGCATCGTGGCTATGATGGTTTGCGTGAAGGCGACTGGAACGAAGCTCATTTTCAGGCACTGATCAGCGGCCGGACCGGATGGCCTCTGGTGGATGCCTGCGTGATGATGTTGCATCACACCGGCTGGCTGAACTTTCGCATGCGGGCCATGTTGGTGTCGGTGGCAGCTTATCCACTCTGGCTGCATTGGCGACCGGTGGGCGAATGGCTGGCACGAGAGTTTCTCGACTACGAGCCCGGCATCCACTGGAGTCAGCTGCAGATGCAGTCCGGCACCACCGGCATCAATACACCGCGCATCTACAACCCCATCAAGCAAGCGCAGGATCATGACCCTCACGGCCATTTTGTCAGGCGCTGGTTGCCCGATATGCGACGCGTACCCGATGCCTGGCTATTTGAGCCTTGGCGCATGCCCGAATCATTGCAGAGGCGCTGCGGCGTAACCGTTGGTGAAGAGATCCCCGAGCCGGTGGTGGACTTGTCGGAAGCAACACGCGCCGCAAAGGCCAAGCTGCTATCCCGACGTGCCCAGCCTGAGGTTCGAGCCAGCAAAGCCGCGATTATTGAGCGACATGCCTCTCGGAAAAAAACACCGGCCCGACGCGTGCCACCCGAGGCCTCGACACAATTGAGCTGGGAGCTTTGAGCATGCGCAAAAAAGCTGATCTGCCACAGAAGATCTGTGTCACTTGCCTGCGCCCCTATGCTTGGCGCAAAAAATGGGCGCGTGACTGGGAACAGGTCAAATATTGCTCGGAACGCTGCCGCCGTCAGACGGCACTCAGAGAGAGTCCATGACTTCCGCCATCTACTGGTTTCGGCAGGATCTTCGCCTGCATGACAACCCTTCCCTGCTCAATGCCATTTCGCAAGCTGACACGCTTTTGCCAGTGTGCACGGCTCTGGATGAGCAATCGTCGCACTGGCTGAATCAGCGGGTAGGACAGCATCGCCGGGCATTTGTTGCGCAGGCACAGATAAGCCTGCGCATGTCATTGCTGGCGAAAGGCAGCAACCTGCTGATTTTGCAAGGCAATGCCGTTTCGGCGCTGATTGATACGGCACGCCGCTTCAACATCAAGCATGTGTTTTGCGAAGAGATTGCCGCCCCGGAAGAGCAGGCGGAAGTTGCGGCACTTCAGGCTCAAGGCCTGACAGTGGTGACGCATTGGCAATCCAGCCTGTTGATGCCGGAACAACTGCCATTCAGGCTTGAGGCGCTGCCTGGGGTCTTCAGCCAGTTTCGTAACCAGCTTGAGCGCGCAGGCTGTGAGCCCGACCAGCCAATGCCTGCCCCCGCACTGCTGCCGCACTGTCCTTTGCTGCCACAGCAAGGGATTAAAACACTTCATGCCATTGAGCCTCGCTCATCATTTCCCTATCACGAGTCCGCATTTTCGGGAGCTGAAAGTGCTGCGCTGGCGCATGTTCAACGCTACTTTCAGAGCGACTTGCCGCAGCGCTACAAACTCACTCGCAATGAGCTGATCGGCAGCGACTACTCGACTAAGTTTTCACCTTGGCTGGCCATTGGTGCGCTATCGCCAAGGCAGATTCACGCGGAGCTGAAAGCTCATGAGCAGTCGCAAGGAGCCAATGACAGCACCTACTGGATCTGGTTCGAGTTGCTGTGGCGAGACTACTTCCGCTTTCTGCACCTGCAACACGAAAAGCAGCTTTATACAGCAAGCGGTCTGAGTTCAGGCACGCCTAGTCGATCGCACAATGTGGGTGGTTTCACTCGCTGGTGCGCCGGCAACACGGGTGAAGCACTGGTCGATGCTGCCATGCGCGAACTCATGGCCAGCGGCTACTTGTCCAATCGCTTGCGACAGCTGGTAGCCAGTTACCTGATACATGATCTTGGCGGGGACTATCGCGCCGGTGCTGCGTGGTTCGAAGCACAACTGCTGGACTACGATGTGTACAGTAATCAAGGCAACTGGCTATATATCGCCGGACGCGGCACAGACCCGCGTGGCGGCCGTCGTTTCAATCCGGAAAAACAGACGCGCGAACACGATCCTGATGGTCATTATCGCCATATGTGGGGCAACTTATGACGACCTTGCGCCTGATTCTGGGCGATCAGCTCAACCCCGAGCACAGTTGGTTTTCGCGTGTTGATGAGCGCGTGGTGCATGTGCTCATGGAGATGCGCCAAGAAACAGACTATGTGCTGCATCATGCCCAGAAAATTCTCGGCATCTTTGCCGGTATGCGCGCATTTGCCAATGAGCTGACTGCTGCCGGCCATCGCGTGCATTACCTGTCCATCAGCGATGCCGACAACCAACAGCAGCTGTGCGCCAACCTCGACGCACTAACTCAGCATTATGCCGCCTCCGGCCTGACCTATCAGGAGCCGGACGAGTGGCGACTGGATGCGCAGCTGGAGGCTTACGGGCAAGCGCTGAAAATCCGCGGGCTGGCTGTTGAAAAGGTTGATTGCGAGCATTTCTACACCACCAGAACAGAGGTGGCGGAGTCATTCCGTGGGCAGAAATCCTGGCTCATGGAGCGCTTCTACCGTGGCATGCGCCAGCGCCATCGGGTTTTGATGACCGCTGCCAACAAACCCATCGGCGAACAGTGGAACTTCGATCATGATAATCGGCAGCGCTGGCAGGGCCAGCCACCCGTTGCGCGCGATCATCGCCCTTGTCATGACCATCGCGCACTGTGGGCGGAAATTGAAGCCGCTGGTGTCAAATCCTTTGGCAATCCGCAGGCTGCGGAGTTTCGCTGGCCGCTGACACGGCAGGAAGCATTGCTGCAGTTTGATCACTTTCTGCGTGATGCCCTGCCCCATTTCGGTCAATTCCAGGACGCCATGTCATCACAGGACTGGCGGCTGTTTCATGCCCTGATTTCGTTTGCGCTGAATACCAAAATGCTCTGCCCGCAAGAAGTGGTGATGGCTACCGAAGCGGCATGGCACGCGGGCGATATTCCACTAGCCGCCGCAGAAGGCTTTATTCGTCAGATTCTTGGCTGGCGCG
Source organism: Pseudomonadota bacterium (assembly GCA_040384385.1). Taxonomy (GTDB): domain Bacteria; phylum Pseudomonadota; class Gammaproteobacteria; order Pseudomonadales; family Moraxellaceae; genus Perlucidibaca. The sequence goes on from JAZKJJ010000005.1 coordinate 94,631, forward strand.
AGTATGTGCGCGGTGTGTATTGGGCGCACATGCCGGGCTATGATCAGCACAATCACTTTGGGCATGAGCTTGAGTTGCCAGAATGGTTCTGGACCGGCAAGACGCATATGCGCTGTTTGCAGCACGCCATCGGGCAGTCACTGGAGCATGCCTACGCACATCATATCCAGCGACTCATGGTGATCGGCAACTTCGCCCTGCTCGCCGGGCTGAGCCCACAAAAACTGCACCAATGGTATCTGGGCATCTATATCGATGCCTTCGAGTGGGTAGAGCTGCCCAATACCGTCGGCATGAGCCAGTTTGCCGATGGCGGCTTGCTGGCAACCAAGCCGTATGTATCGAGTGCCGCCTACATTGATCGCATGAGTGATTACTGCAAAGGTTGCCGCTACGACAAGAAATTGCGAACTGGTGCCAAAGCCTGTCCGTTCAATGCCTTGTACTGGGATTTCCATGCCCGCCATGCTGACACGCTGGTGAAGAATCCTCGCCTCGGCATGGTCTATCGGCAATTGGAAAAAATGACCCCGGAGGCGAAGGCAGCGATTGCGCAACAGGCGGAGCAAACCCGCGGGCGGCTGCATACGCTTTAAGCCGATTGACCGGTCGTGCCATCTACCAATCAAGGCCATGCGCGACATGTTTACCGGTACCGGCTAAATGTCGATTCCGTGGACTGCAGCTGCATGCGACACTAAGAGCCTGAGATAATCTCGCCGATATAAATACCCGCTTTCGTGTGCACACGAGCGCGCAAAATACTCACCTATAAAATTAATTACAATACATAAACATATGATTTTACAAGAGAAAAAATTATCGGTTGCGCCGATGATGGATTGGACAACCCGCGCCGCCCGCAACTTCCTGCGCCTGTGTAATCCACATGTCCGCCTTTACACCGAGATGGTCACCACGCAAGCGTTGGTCTACGGCGATGTGCCTCGACACCTGCGCTTCGAGGCCGAAGAGCATCCGATTGCTTTGCAGCTCGGCGGCAGTGATCTGAAAGACCTGGTGCATTGCGCCAAGCTCGGCGAAGACTGGGGCTATGACGAGATCAACCTTAATGTCGGCTGCCCATCCGACCGCGTCCAGCAGGGCCGTATCGGTGCCTGCCTGATGGCTGAGCCGGCGCATGTCGCCGAGGTCGTCGCGGCTATGCAGGCCGCCGTGAAGGTGCCGGTGACCGTCAAGCATCGCATCGGCATCGATGGCCTGGAGCATTACGATGACATGCTCAATTTCGTCGATACCGTGGCAGCACAGGGCTGCACACATTTCATCGTGCATGCGCGCATCGCCATCCTCGCCGGCCTCAGCCCCAAGGAAAATCGCGAAGTGCCACCGCTGCGCTATACCGATGTCTATCGCCTGAAGCAGGATCGCCCCGATCTCACCATCGAGATCAATGGCGGCATCAAGACCGTGGACGAAATTATTGGTCACTGGCAGCACACCGATGGTGTCATGATCGGTCGCGAGGCTTATCACAACCCCTATCTGCTGGTGCAGGCGCAAACGCTCTGGGGCGCCACCAATCTGCCGTCACGCGCGGATATTCTTCAGGCCTATCTGCCGTTTGTGGAAAAAGAACTGGCCAGTGGTGTTCCTTTGAATCAAATCACACGGCATATTCTGGGACTATTCCTTGGCGTGCCCGGTGGCCGCCGTTTCCGCCAGGTGCTGAGCACTCGCTCGCATTTACCGGGTGCCGGTCTGGAGGTCTTGCGCGATGCTTTCGCGCAGACCGAGCTACTTATCTGACGAGTCCGTGCATGAATCCGCTACAACAATTACAAGCTTGCACCATCGTTGTCGCCGACACCGGTGACATCGACAGTATCCGCCGCCTAAAGCCGGTCGATGCGACCACGAATCCGTCGCTGATTCTCAAGGCCGCCAGTGATCCGGCTTATGCCGACATCCTCACGCAAGGCATCGCCAGCGCTAGCAAGCTGGCTCCCAGCCAGCGCCTGACAGCCGCCATCGAGGCTGTGTCGGTGGGCTTTGGCGTGGAAATCCTCAAACACATTCCCGGTCTGATCTCGACCGAGGTCGATGCCCGCCTATCGTTTGATGTGCCGGCCACTCTGGCGCAGGCGCGTCGCCTGATTCAGCGCTATCGGGAGGCTGGTGTACCGCGCGAGCGAGTGCTGGTGAAGATCGCCAGTACCTGGGAAGGCATTCAGGCCGCGCGCCAACTGGAGCAGGAAGGCATTACCTGCAACCTGACGCTGCTGTTCAGCTTTGCCCAGGCGCAAGCCGCCGCCGAAGCTGACGCCACACTGATTTCGCCTTTTGTTGGGCGCATTTTAGATTGGTACAAGGCCAAGACGGGCGAGAACTACAGCGCCGAAACCGATCCGGGCGTGGTCTCTGTGCGCGAGATTTATGCCTACTACAAGGCCTGTGGGCACAACACCGTGGTCATGGGCGCGAGCTTTCGTAACACCGGCGAGATTCGTGCGCTGGCCGGTTGCGACAAACTCACCATCGGCCCTGCCCTGCTCGATGCACTAGCGCTGGAAACAGCACCCCTGGCAACCGTTCTGGATGCCTCACAGATTGCCGCGCAACCGCGGCGCCGGGCACTGACCGAGGCCGCCTTTCGCTGGCAGTTGAATCAGGATGCGATGGCCACCGAGAAGCTGGCAGAAGGCATTCGCCTGTTTTCGGCCGACCTAGTGAAGCTGGAAGATTTGCTGAAGCCGCGCTTGGCGTAAGCGCGGCAAGGTAAGGAGCTGCGGTAAGTCTATGACAGCGTCAGTGGCGCAAACGCTGCTCACTTTCCAATGCATCGACCAAGCTGCGAAATGACAGCTGATTGCTTTCATTCAAGCTCATCAGCGTGCGATGCGCATCAATCACACTTTGTGTGACTTCATCTTCCGATAAACAATCCACCGGCAATTCAGCGAGCTTGTCGCGTAAAGCGGAGGTGGTTTGCAGAATGCGGAAGACCTGATCAAAGCCCATGCTGAGCAGAATGCGGTCGATGTCTGGGCTGATGCAGAGAATCACCGGCTTGCCAAGCTTGCGCGCTTGCAGCGCCACGGCAATACGGGCGAGCAAGCCGAGTGCAGTCGAATCAATGGCATCGGTTTCGGTGAGGTCAATCCAGACCGAACGCAGGCTGGCATCATTGAGCAGGTAGTCTTCAACAAAGCTTTCCAAGGATGTACACAACGGGACGCGCACGTCACCCCGAAGCTTCAACACATAGGTGCCGTTATGTACGGCATATTGCATTTTGCAGGCGTCCATTTTCACTCGTCACGCTTGATCATGAGCAACGCAATATCGTCCGGGACGTCACGCACCAGAGGCAGCCCTAGGCGCTCGACTAATACATCGAGCCGACCATCTGCTGCCACAACTTCCTCGCGCAAGCGTGCCTCCTTGGCGACCAGATCACTGGCGGGAAGAATCTCTAGGATACCATCGGATGCCGCCACAAGCGAAAAGCGTTGCTGCAAAGCCACGACATGTTCTTCATATTTCGCGTCAGGAAACAGCCCCAGCGGCAGGCCGGATCCAGCCAATTGCATGATTTCATTGCCATTACACAAAATTGGTGGCGGATAATGCGCGCCCACCGCGTATGTCAGCGTTTGCTGATTGGTATCAATAACGCCACAAAAAACAGTCAGATGTTTACCGGTATCCAACGCGCGCAGCTCTTCGTTCATCGCCGCCATGATGCGCGCCGGTGACAGTAGTGACACGGATGTCCGCTTCTCAAAGTGCCGGCGAATGCGATTGGTCAGCGTTTTTAGAAATACCGTGACGAAGGCGCTAGAGGCGCCATGCCCAGAGACATCGGCCAGATAAAACGCCGTACGACCCGGGCCTAGGCTGAAGTAATCAACAAAGTCGCCGGATAAATACAATGATGGCAGGGTGAAGTGGCTGAGGTGCAAGCCGTTGCTTTCATGTGGTGTGGGCGGCAGCATTCGGCTTTGCACTTTGCGCCCAGCACGCTGATCCATTTCCAGTAGCTGCAGGCTGTGCGCCAGTCGCTCGTTGCTTTTCTCCAACTCTTGTCGCACACGCTGGTTTTCCTGACGCAGCGAAAAACGTTCGACAGCGCGATGCACAGAAACACGCAGAATATCGTCGTTAAGTAGCGACTTAATGAGAAAGTCGCTCGCGCCCTCTTGCAGCGCGTTCACAGCCTCATGCAGAGAGGCCGATTCGGTGATGACAATCACCGAAGTCTCCGGTAGTTCATGCAGCAAGGCACGCAGCAGCTGAGAGCCATTGGCTAGGGCCAATACCAAGTCACCGAGAATCAGGGATGGCTTGAGATTGCGCGCTAGCGCAAAGCCGGTATCAACATCAGCAGCGCTGACGACAGAAAATCCGTCTAGCTGCAACCAGCCACTGATGCGCTCACGCTGAGCGGCATCCGCATCGATCACCAGGATGGTACCTGGCGATGTGTTATTCATGATCAGAACGAACCTGAAGTGGCGTCACTCTCTAGGGAGTCATCGAGAAACTCGTCCTTGGCCAGAACGCCATCAGCAATAACAAATGCCCGTTGCTGCAGATAGTAATTCCGAATAAACAAGTAGCGATCCCCTTCAATGGCCTTCTCTGCCGCCAACAGATCGGCACGGGTATCCGTGACATCAACCACGGTCATGACAAAGCGAGTGGTCTGCTCAGCAAGACGGCGAGGATCAGCGCCCATATCGATAACACGACCACCGGTGTCGCGCACGGTGCTAGGGCCCAGCAGCGGCAACATGAGATACGGCCCAGCCTTAACACCCCAAACCGCCAGCGTCTGCCCGAAGTCCTCTTTCTGACGCGGCAGATCCATGTGCTGCGCAACATCAAAAAATCCGGCAACGCCGATGGTGCTATTGAACATGACGCGCGCGACTTGCGTGGCGGCATCATGCCCCTTGCATTGCAGAATCTGATTGACGATGGTGATGGGGGTCGCCAAGTTGTTGAAGAAGCGCGTAATAGCATTATCAATCGCTTTCGGCATGACAGCCTGATAAGTCTGAGCAATCGGCTTGGCCACATAGCGATCGGCCGTTTCGTTGAAGCTGAATACGCCGCGGTTGAACGACTCCCAAGGATCAGCAGCATCGCGCGGACTATCGCTAGCCCATACTGAACCGGACAGTGCCAGTACAACCAGAAATCCTGTGCTCTTGATGACTTGCTGCATGCCCAGCTCCTGATAGCTCAATAAATCAAAAATTTTAGCAGCGACGCACAATGACGCTGCCAATCGAATAACCGGCCCCAAACGAGCAAATGACACCGACATCGCCTGTCTGCAAGTCACGGCGATGCTTGTGGAACGCGATAATCGAACCGGCCGAGCTGGTATTGGCATACTCATCGAGAATCACTGGTGACTCTTCACGACTGAACTCACGACCGAGCACGCGTTTGGTAATCAGCTCATTCATGCTTAGATTGGCCTGGTGCAACCAGAGCCGCTTGAGGTCGCTGACTTCAATGCTCAAAGAAGCACTATGCGCCACAATTTGCTCGGCCACCATCGGACAGACTTCCTTGAATACCTTGCGACCCTCCTGACGGAAGAGCTTGTCGCGAGCGCCGATACCAGACTCGTCGCAACGGTTCAAAAAGCCGAAATTATTGCGGATGGCGTTGGAGAACTGCGTTTGCAAGCGCGTGCCGATGACTTCAAAAGCGCCGTCGACCGTGCAGGTATCGGCGGCTTCGACCACCATGGTGGTGGCGACATCGCCAAAAATGAAATGGCAGTCGCGATCGCGGAATTCGAGATGCGCCGAGGTGATTTCCGGACTGATGACGAGCACGCAACGGGCGGAGCCAGAGCGGATGGCATCGACCGCATTCTGCAGGCCGAAAGTGGCCGACGAGCAGGCCACATTCATATCGTAGGCATAGCCGCCACAACCCAGCGCCTGCTGCACTTCAATGGCCACGGCTGGGTAAGCCCGCTGCATGTTCGAACAGGCCACGATGATGGCATCGACATCAGCTGGCGTTTTGCCGGCTTGAGCCAGCGCTTCGCGGGCGGAAATAACGGCGATTTCTGCCTGGATGCCGATCTGGTCATCAGCACGTTCGGGAATGTGTGGAAACATGCGTGCGGGATCGATCACGCCGGACTTGTTCATGACATAGCGCGACTTGATGCCGGAGGCTTTCTGGATAAATTCGGAGCTGGATTCGGCCAGCGCGGTCACGGAGCCATCGGCAATGGCGGCCGCATGGGTCTGGTTGTAATTCTGCACATAGGCGTTGAACGCCACCACTAGCTCGTCATTACTGACGGATTCGCTGGGGGTAAAAAGGCCGGTTCCGCTGATCACGACGCGTTGCATAAAAACCTCGAATTAAACCTTCAGTTCTGACCACAGTCTGTCGAGTCGTTCCGCCGACACCGGCACTGCCGTCTTTAACGGTTGCGAAAACACGGAGATACGATACTCCTCCAGCAACCAGCGATATGCTTCCAAAGGCTGCACATCCAGCCCACGGCGAATTCTGTCTTCATGTGCCTGACGCAATGTTAACTCGCGGCGCTGTAACTCCGCGCTGCCTTTGTCATCGCGCAGCAGGTTGTTGAAAAGCTTATCTAGCCGCAACAACATCCCTTTCAGATAGCGCGGATAGTGCTGCCAGCGCTCAGCCGGCAGTAGTCGCCAACATTGGCCAAGATCCAGGCCATCGAGCTGCGCTTGCATATCCTGACGCGCCAAGGCCTGAACAGGCTGCTTAAGCTCACCCAAGCGTACGCGAATCTGCTGCGCCAGCGCGAAAATCTGTCCGACAATCGCTGCCAGCCGTAAGCCGTCTGGCACCAGCCTAGGCCTTGCCTGCAACAAGGCGGCGTCGAATTGTAATCGAGTGTAAACCAGCGAGGGAGATGCCTCCAATATCGCAGCCACCACCGCGCGTCCGAAATCCGCCTCAAGTACATCGCGCTTGAGCCAGTGCGCAGATTGCAACATCAGGCCCGATTGATCGGCGAGCGCCTTTTTCAGCGACTTCATTTCGCTCGTGCAGTGCTGACGCAGCAGTTCAGCCACACCTTCACGATGCGCATGTTCGGCATCGGCTTGGCACGCCAGCAGCTTCAGCGCCAAGCCTTGCGGTGTGAGTTGCAGCGCCGGGTAGGCTCGGCTCGGAAGGCCTTGATTGCGTGTCTCGATGACTGTCGGCAGGTCATCAAAATCCCATTGCGTGATGCCGCTGCGCTCCCACTGCTGGCGCGACTGGCGGTCGCCGACAGACTGCGCCTGCGGATGCTGCGTGAGCTGCACGCGCAAGCGCCCGATGTCGCGGCCTTTCGCCAGCACCTGATCATGCTCGCCGAGCACGCGGATCTGCATCAGGAAATGCTGCTCCAGCGCATCCTGCGCCCAATCGCTGCCTTGAATGACCACGCCGCGTCGCGTCAGAGCCTGCGACAACACCGGCAGTAGCTGGCCTTCGCCGAAGCGGATCTGATCGAGCACCATCGCCACCGTGTCTGGCAGTGGCACCATTTGCCGGCGCAGCGATTTCGGCAAGGCGCGCAGCAGGGCATCAATCTTGTCGGCGATCAGGCCCGGCACCAGCCAGTCCAGCTTCTGCGCCTCGATGTCCTGGAGCAGACCCAGCGGCACCGATACGGTGACGCCGTCATCGTCGTGACCAGGCTCAAAGACATAGCTCAACGGCAGCTCATGGCCGGCCAGCCTGAGCGAGTCCGGGAACAGATGCGCCGGATGCTCGCTGGCTTTCGCCAGCACATCGTTATCTTGCATGAAGAGCAGGCGCGGCTCTTCCTTTTCGCTGCGATGACGCCAGTCCTCGAATGACTTCAGGCTGGCAATGTCTTCCGGCAAGCGCGAGTCGTAGAACTGGAACAGGGTTTCTTCATCGACCAGTAGATCGCGCCGGCGCGCCTTGTCTTCGAGGTGCTGGACTTGCTCGACCAGCGCTTGGTTGTGCTTGAGGAAGGCGGCCTTGAGGTCGCAATCTCCCGCCACCAGCGCCGAGCGGATGAAAATATCACGGCAGATGACGCGATCAATTTTCTCGTAATTGACCTTGCGCTTGGCATGCAGGATCAAGCCGAACAGCGAGGTCTGCTCGTAGGCCATGACCCTGCCCTGCCGGCGCTCCCAGTGCGGTTCGGCATAGCTGCGCTTGAGCAGGTCACCGGCCAGATGCTCGATCCACGCGGGCTCGACTCTCGCGGTCAGACGCAGATAAACGCGCTGCAACTCGACCAGCTCGGCGGCCATGATCCACGGCGGGCCTTTGCGCGCCAGCACCGAGCCGGGAAAGATCATCGCCTTCAGGTTGCGTGGCGCCAGATATTCGCGGTCTTCGCCCTTCTGCGCGATCTGCGACAACAGACCAGTGAGCAAGGCGCGATGCACCGCTTCGTAGGGCGCGGGCTCACGATTGACCGGCAGCTTCAGCGTCTCGACCATCTGCACGAGCTGGCGATAGGTCTCGCGCCATTCGCGCAAGCGCAGCCAGGACAAGAAATGCTTGCGCGCGAACTCGCGGCGCTCACGCTCGGTCATGGTCTCTTTCTGTGCCTGCAACACCTGCCAGAGCTTCACGTAAAAGAGAAAATCGGAGTCGGCATCGCGGAACTGGGCATGACGCTCGTCGGCGGCCTGCTGCTTGTCATGCGGACGATCACGCGGGTCTTGCACAGACATCGCGGCGACAATAATCAGTACTTCCTGCAATGCGCCCAACGGTGCTGCCGCCGCCACCATGCGAGCCAGACGCGGGTCCAGCGGCAGGCGCGCGAGCTGTCGACCAATCGGCGTGATGCGGCGCTGGCGATCCACGGCTCCAAGCTCGTCGAGCAGGCGGTAGCCGTCGTTGATCAGACGCGTATCCGGCGTATCGAGAAAGGGAAAGCGTTCGAGATCGCCGAGACCCAGCGTCTGCATCTGCAGGATGACCGCCGCCAGATTGGTGCGATGAATTTCCGGATCAGTGAATTCGTCACGCGCGAGAAAATCGGCCTCGCTGTACAGGCGAATGCACAGGCCCGGCGCAATGCGGCCGCAACGACCGGCGCGCTGATTGGCGCTGGCTCGCGATATCGCCTCGATAGGCAGGCGCTGCACCTTGGAGCGATACGAATAGCGGCTAAGGCGAGCAAAACCGGGGTCGATGACGAAGTGAATATTCGGCACCGTCAGCGAGGTTTCCGCGACATTGGTGGCGATCACGATGCGCCGGCCCATGCCCCGGGCAAAGACTTTCTGTTGCTCACTCACCGACAGCCGCGAATACAGCGGCAGGATCTCGGTATGCGGCGGCCCGTACTTGCGCAAGGTATCCGCCAACAGGCGAATCTCGCGCTCGCTGCTGGAAAAGATCAGGATGTCACCGCGCCCGACCTTGCCCTTCTGGCGCTCATGTTGAAGGCACTCCTCCACCGCCGCCACCACCGCCCGCGGGATAGCCTCCTCGATGTCGTCAAAGCCTTCATCTTCGCTACTCGCCGCTGCTTCGAGCGCTATCGGGCGATACAGCATCTCCACCGGATAGCTGCGGCCCTGCACGACAAACACTGGAGCATCGGCAAAGTGCTTACTGAAGCGCTGCACATCGATGGTGGCGGAAGTGATGATGATTTTGAGGTCTGGCCGCTTAGGAAGCAGCGTGCGCAGATAGCCGAGCAGGAAGTCGATATTGAGACTGCGCTCGTGCGCTTCGTCGATGATCAGCGTGTCGTAGGCTTTGAGCAGCCTGTCGCTGGCCAGCTCAGCCAGCAGCACGCCGTCGGTCATCAGCTTGAGATAGGTGGTTTCAGCGGTTTGATCGGTGAAGCGTACCTTGTAACCGACGCCGGCACCCAGCGTGGTGCCCAGCTCCTCGGCAATGCGCGTGGCCACCGTGCGCGCCGCGATACGGCGCGGCTGGGTATGGCCGATCAGGCCGTTGCGACCGCGACCGGCGGCCAGGCAGATTTTCGGCAGCTGCGTGGTTTTACCGGAGCCGGTCTCACCGGCCACGATGACAACCTGATGCTGCGCAACGGCGGCAATTAGCTCATCGCGTACCGCCAGCACCGGCAGGTCTGCCGACCAGTCAATCTCGGTCGGAACATGCTCGGCACCTTGGTACGCTTTAACCACGAGCCTCAGGCGCCGCGCAGCTCGCGACGCAGAATCTTGCCGACATTGGTCTTCGGCAGGTCCGCTCGGAACACGATAGTACGTGGCACTTTATAGCCGGTTAGGTTAGCGCGCAGATGCGTCATCAGGGCTTCCGAGGTCAGCGCCGGGTCCTTCTTGACCACAAACAGCTTCACCACTTCGCCCGATTTCTCATCCGGAATGCCGACCGCTGCGCTTTCCAGCACACCATCGTGCATCGCTGCTACATCTTCGATTTCGTTCGGATAGACGTTGAAGCCGGACACCAGAATCATGTCTTTCTTACGATCGACAATACGCAAATAGCCATCCGGTTGAATCACGGCGATGTCGCCGGTCTTCAGCCAGCCATCGGCATCGATGGTTTCAGCCGTGGCTTCCGGACGCTGCCAGTAGCCTTTCATGACCTGCGGGCCACGCACACAAAGCTCGCCGGCATCGCCGACGGCGGTGGTTTCGCCATCGTCAGTAATGGTTTTCAGTTCGGTGTTAGGTACCGGCATGCCGATGGTGCCGAGACGAATGGCATCGAGCGGATTCATGGTCACCACCGGCGAGGTCTCAGTCATGCCGAAACCTTCGCAGATACGGCAGCCGGTCAGCGCTTCCCACTCTTCCGCCGGTTTCATCTGCATGGCCATGCCGCCAGCCACGGTCAGCTTTAGCGACGAGAAATCGAGGGCGCGGAATTCCGGGCTGTTGAGCAGCGCCACAAACAGCGTGTTCAGACCCGCCATCGCGGTGAACGGCCAACGCGCCAACTCTTTCACGAACGCCGGCACATCGCGCGGGTTGGTAATGAGAATGGAATGGCCACCCAGCTCCATCATGCCTAGGCAGCACACGGTGAAGGCAAAGATGTGATACAGCGGCAGTGGAGCAATCATGATCTCCTTGCCGGGATTGAAACTCGAGGTCAGCACCGCCCGCATCTGCAGCAGGTTGGCGACCAGATTGGCCTGCGTCAGCATGGCACCCTTGGACACGCCGGTGGTGCCGCCGGTGTACTGCAACACGGCGATATCGGTCGGCAAGGCTGTGTGATCGACGCAAGGACGACGCTTACCTTGGGCCATGGCCGTGGTGAACGAAATTGCTGTCGGCAGCGAGAACGCCGGCACCATTTTCTTCACATGCTTTACCAAGGCATTAATGATTTGGCGCTTGGGCGTTGGCATCATGTCGGCCAGTTCGGTCAGGAACAAGTACTTGATGCCGGTTTGCGGCAGTACTTCCTGAACCAGATCGCCGAAGTTGGCCAGCGCCACCAGCGCCTTGGCGCCGGAATCGTTGAACTGATGCAGCATTTCACGGGCGGTATAGAGCGGGTTGGTGTTGACCACCACCAGGCCGGCGCGCATGGCACCGAAGACCACCACGGGATACTGCAGCAGGTTCGGCATCTGCACCGCGATGCGGTCGCCCGGCTTCAGATCTGTATGGTTTTGAATATAGGAAGCAAAGGCATTACTCAAGCGATCCAGCTCGGTATAGCTCATGGTGCGGCTGGCGAAGGCCACACTATTGGTAAACGCCGGGGCATCGCCAAAGCGATGACAGGCTTCATGGAATACTTCCAGCACCGAGCTGTAGGCAGCGGTATCAATTTGATACGGCACAGAAGCTGGGTATTTGTCTTTCCAGAATTCAGCAGACATGGATCACGCTCGCGTCATTTTTATTGTGGGTAGGTCAGTTCAGCAATACTGGGCGCCAACAACCAGCGCTCGGCTGCCTGGCGATCCGCCATCTCGACGGGCCACGGCAGCACACAGGTATCCAGCGGTGCAGCGTCGAGGCGGCAGGTTGTTGCCAGCCACTCGTCGCGGCGGAAAGCATACACCGAGATGCTCTCGCCTACAGCCCGTTGCTGCAGGCGTTTTTCCCAGGATGCTTGATTTACGCGCAATCCATCCACCGCCACGATGAAATCACCGGCGGAGAGCCCGGCGGCTTCGGCGGGACTGCCGGCTTGCACGAAGGATAGCTGCACGCCGCCGTCGCCGGCCTGAGTGCGCACACCGATCCAGGATCGCGGCAGTGTTGCCGTGCCGGCACGACCGCCGGTGTCACTGGCGCCCTCGCTGGCACGCAGTTGCACGGTCAGGCCGAGATCAGTTAACAAGCTCTGCCAGGGCAGCTCGTCGGTGCCGTGCAAAGCGCTATCGAAAAAGCTTTCCAGCGCCGGGCCGACCAGCTCCGCAACGACCGAGCGAATATCGGCCTCGCCTATGCCCTGCCCGCGCACGGCATAACGCTGCCAGAGCAGTCGCATCACGGCATCGAGACTGCTGTCTTTGCTGCGCAGCTGCAAATCCAGGCACAAGGCGACCAGCGAGCCCTTGATGTAATAGCTGACCACGCTGTTCGGCGTGTTCTCGTCGCTTTTATAGTACTTGGTCCAGGCATCGAAACTGGATTGCGCCACGGTCTGGCACTCGCGACCCGGCGTGCGCAGATGCCGCGTAATCTGCTGCGCCAGCAGCTCCAGATAGCTGGCCGGACTGATCAGCCCCGTGCGCACCAGAAACAGATCGTCGTAATAGGATGTCACGCCCTCGAAGAACCAGAGCAGATCGGTATGCACTTCGCGGCGCAAGTCATAGGGCATAAACTCGCGCGGCTTCAGCTGCTTCACATTCCAGCTGTGAAAATACTCATGGCTGCACAAGCCGAGCAGGCCGCGATAACGCTCGCCTGACTTGCCTTCGGACTCGTTCAGTGCGGGCAAATCGTCGCGACTGCAGAGCAGGCTGGTCGAGCTGCGATGCTCAAGGCCGCCATATCCTTGACCGACAACCATGAACTGAAAGAGATACTGCTGAAACGGTGCCGGTGCGCCAAAGAAGGCGATCTGTGCTTCACAGATGACCTTGAGATCGCGCACCAGTCGGCCGAGATCGGCATTGAAAAGACCGGTGACAGCAATCGCATGCGGCACGCCAGCAGCCTCGAACTCGATATAGGTAAACGTGCCCATCTCAACCGGATGATCAATCAATTCCTCGTAACTGGCAGCACCGTAAATGCCGAAGCCTAGCGCTTCAGCGCCGTGGCGCGACAGAGTCGTAGCCACACGCCAGTTCTCTGCACCAGCAACATCAGCCACACCTCTCGGGCAACAAAGTTCGACGGTGACAGCATCCGCTTCCTGCCCCGCGACGGCGAGAAACAGCGACGTACCGTTAAAGTAGCCATGATGCTGATCCAGATGTGCTGTGCGTACCGACAAATCCCAGGCATAGACTTCGTATTGCACCGTCAGCGGGCCTGTTGCCGGGGCACATTGCCAGGATGATTTGTCGAGTGCATGACAGGCCACAGACTGCCCGTTTGCATCGACCACGATCAGCCCGCTCAGGTTGCGGGCAAAGTCGCGAATCATGTAGCTTCCGGGAATCCAGTCTGGCAACCACAAGCGTTGGCCTTGCGCCGCCGGTTGTGCGATGGTTAGCGTGATCTGAAAACGGTGGGAGGCTGGTGTTGCCGACGCAACCCGGTAGTGAACAGCCGCTGGCATACCGGCAAATCTCCTGCTAAAAATACGAAAACACCGAGGCTGGGCAGCATAATGAATATCGCACCTGCTGAACATATCAGCGCCGCAGAAGCAGTCGGCGTCGAATTTCTTATGGCCGAAGATGGCCATGCCATCCCGCTGCGACATTGGCCAGTGGAGCATCCGAAAGCACTCATTCATATTGCCCACGGCATGTCCGAACATAGCGGACTTTATGCCGATGCCGCTGCCACGCTCAATGCCGCCGGCTATGCCGTGATGGCGCATGACCATCGCTGCCATGGCTTGTCGGTACCCATCGCCAAGCTCGGCGAAGTCAGCGAAAAGCAGCACTGGGAAGCTGTTTGTGCCGACATGCGCACCATCAACATTCATGGCAAGTCGGTCTACCCGGATGTGCCGTGGATCTTGCTCGGCCACTCCATGGGCTCGTTCATTAGCCTGTCGTTTGCCGAACGGCACTCGCATCTGATTGATATTTTGGTGCTGCAGGGCACCAATTACGAAGCGCCCTGGTTTACCTGGTCAGCGCATCTGTTTGCGGCTTTCGAATGCTGGCGTCAGGGCGTCAATGCCCGCAGCCCCATCATTCATGCACTCACCTTCGGCAAGTTCGCCCGTGCCTTTAAACCCGGCAGCGACTACGACTGGTTGTCGCGCGACCAGGCCTTTGTGCAACGCTATCTGGATGATCCGCGCTGCGGCGTGACCTGCAGCAACGGTTTCTGGCGCGACCTGCTGGAAGGCCTCAGCCGCACCCAGCGCATGAGCAACCTGAGCAAGATTCGCAAGGATTTGCCGGTGTACTCTTTTGCCGGCGCCAAGGATCCGGTCGGCAAGGAAGGGGTTAGCGTGGCCACGCTCGACGACAAGCTGGAAACCGCTGGCCTGCGCGATGTCACCCTGAAAATCTATGAAGATGCGCGCCATGACCTGTTTCACGAAACCAACAGCGCTGAAGTCATGTCCGATCTGATCGCTTGGCTGGATGACACACTGGCTCGCGTTGCTCAGCCGGCCTGCACGCTGAAGCCTGCTCATGAACCGGCAGCTTGGCTGGCCGGATCAGCCTGACCCTTTACCTGACCCACTCTTTTTAATTTTTCAACCGGAATCTACCCCGATGCGCCTGACCACTCGTTTCACCGCGCTCTTCGCCCTGCTCGCCACTCTGCTGCTGAGCAGTTGCGGCTACAACACCCTGCAAGCCCAGGATGAAGCCATCAAGGCCGGCTGGGCCGAAGTGCTGAACCAGTACCAGCGCCGCAGCGATCTCGTGCCCAATCTGGTCAATACCGTGAAAGGCTATGCCGCCCACGAAAAGGAAGTGCTGATTCAGGTCACCGAGGCACGCGCCAAGGTCGGCAGCATCCAGATGAATGCCGACAGCGCCAACGATCCAGCCGCGCTCAAGCGCTTTGGCGAAGCTCAGGGCGCGCTCAGCTCATCGCTGTCACGCCTGCTGCTGGTCACTGAAAACTATCCGCAATTGAAATCAGACGCCCTTTTCCGTGATCTGCAAGCCCAGCTCGAAGGCACGGAAAATCGCATTACCGTGGCACGCAATCGCTACATCCAGGCCGTGCAAAGCTACAACACGACCGTGCGCTCGTTCCCGAGCAACCTGACTGCTATGGCCACCGGCCTGCAGGTCAAGCCTAGCTTCACAGTCGAGAACGAAAAGGCAGTGAGCACGGCACCTGCCGTGAATTTCGGCCAGTAAGTGCGCCATCTCTCGTTTCTGCTGCTTTCGCTAAACCTGTTGCTCAGCGCTGCGCCGGCTTTTTCGCAGGATGCTCCGGCTGTCGGTGAAACCGCGATTCCCGCTCTCAAAAGCCGTGTCACCGACCTCACCGGAACACTCGGCAGCGAGCAGCAGCGCAGCCTGGAAGCAAAACTGGCGGCCTTCGAGCAACGCAAGGGCAGCCAGCTTGCACTGCTGATCGTGGCCACTACCGGCAATGAAACCATCGAGCAATTCGCTATTCGCGCGGCCGAACAGTGGAAACTGGGCCGCAAGGGTACGGATGACGGCCTGCTGCTGATCGTGGCCAAGGCTGATCGCACGCTACGGATTGAGGTCGGTTACGGCCTCGAAGGTGTCATCCCGGATGCGATTGCCAAACGCGTCATCAGTGAAACCATTGTGCCGCGTTTCAAGGCCGGTGATTTTGCCAGTGGCATTGATGCCGGCATGACTCAGCTGATGGCTCTCGTCGATGGCGAAGCCCTGCCACCGCCTACACACCAAAAGCAACGCCACCAGCGGCAGGAGGGCAATAACCCTCTCGGCTTGCTGCTGATGGCCGCCATGGTGGGTGGACAGGTGCTGCGCAGTTTACTCGGCCCAGTCGTCGCCGGTGGCGTTGTCGGTGCCGGCGTCTTTGGCGTCGCCTGGCTCATCACTGGCACACTCGGAATGGCGCTGGTGCTGGGTTTCGGCGGTTTTTTCGTGACGCTGCTCGGCATCATGGGCCTGATCGGCAGCTCCGGCTTCGGTGGCGGAGGTCGTGGCGGCTTTGGCGGCATGGGTGGCGGCGGATTCGGTGGTGGTGGTGGCGGTTTTGGCGGTGGAGGCGCATCCGGAAGATGGTAATGCAACGATTGAAGCGCATGCTGCGCCATGGCCTGAGCAGCGACTGGCAGCGCAGGCGACTGTTCAGCACTGAGGTGCTGACTGCTATTGAGCAAGCCACAAAGGCCTGCGAGTCACGTCATGCTGGAGAAATCCGCTTTGCCGTGGAAACAGCCCTGCCATTCTCGGCACTCTGGCAAGGTCGCAGCGCGCGCGAACGCGCCATCGAGATTTTTGCCCGCGAACATCTCTGGGATACCGAGCACAACAATGGCGTACTGATCTATGTGCTGCTCGCCGAGCACGATGTCGAAATCATTGCTGATCGCGGTGTCGGCAATGCTCGCGTGGCGCAGGTGGAATGGGAGCGGTGCTGCCAGGTTATGGAAGCGCACTTTCGTCAGGGGGCATTTCAGGCTGGTGCGATTGCCGGCATCGAAGCCGTGGCGGAAGTTCTGCATCGCCACCCGCCAGCACAGCTTGATGCCGGCAACGAGCTGCCGGACAGGCCCATTCTGCTGTAAACGAGCTCAGAGCTGAGCGCGAATCGCTTCGATGCGTTTGCGATTGGCGCCGAGATCGCTGTAGCCCAAACGCGATGCTGAACGCAGGTGCACCAGACCTCGGTCGGCATCAAGCGCAAACTCGACATCATCGACATAGCCCATGAGCGGGCTGGTGAATTCGGCATACACATACGACGGTGTTTGCTGAATGATTCTCGCCCCTTTCTGCGCAGCAACGATCTTGACCACGCGGGCAAAGAAGGCTGCGGCATCACCCTGCACCGGAATCGGCGCAATCGCTGCATAGTTACCCGGCGCAGCCTGGCTGTTGACTGAATTCGGCTTACTCGACGCCGGCTTCAAGTAGCCATTGTGATAGCCCAGATCAGTGGGTCTGCTGCCCGCGAATAGTCCCATTGTGTTTCCCCAAGAGTTGGCGCTGATGCAAAGCATCAGCAGGAAAAAAATGCCGGTACGGCGTGGTGTCATTATTTTTATTTGCTCAGATAGCGCATGGCATCTTCAATGCCTTTGAGGGTCAGAGTGTGCATGCGATTTTCTAATAACTGCAAGGTCATTTCTGTGGATGGCGTCATCTTCCAGTGCTTTTCCGGCTCCGGATTCAACCACACCACTTTCTGGAAATGATTGGTCAGACGCTGCATCCAGACCGTCCCCGGCTCTTCGTTGAAATGCTCGACCGAACCGCCCACCGACTGGATTTCGTAGGGCGACATGCTGGCATCGCCAATGAAGATCACGCGGTAGTCCGAGGCGTACTTGTGGATGATGTCGTAGACCGAGGTGCGTTCGCTCCAGCGCCGGAAGTTGTTCTTCCACACCGACTCATAGAGGAAGTTGTGGAAATAGAAGAACTCCAGATGCTTAAACTCGGTCTTGGCGGCCGAGAACAGCTCTTCGCAAACGCGAACATGCGGATCCATAGAGCCACCAACATCAAAAAACAGCAACACTTTCACCCGATTGCGACGCTCAGCGACGAGCTTGATGTCGAGCATGCCGGCGTTGTGTGCGGTGTGGCGGATGGTGTCATCGATGTCGAGAATTTCTTCCGCACCCTGACGCGCAAAGCGACGCAGACGGCGCAGCGCCAGCTTGATATTGCGGATGCCGAGCTCGACATTGTCATCAAGATTGCGGAACTCGCGCTTCTCCCAAACCTTGACCGCGCTCTTGTTGCGCGACGGCCCGGCCATGCGAATGCCTTCCGGATTCGAGCCGTAAGCACCAAACGGTGACGTACCGCCGGTACCGATCATTTTGTTGCCGCCCTGATGGCGCTTTTCCTGCTCGTTCAAACGCTCCATGAATTTCTTCAGCAGCTCTTCCAGCGAACCAGCCTTCTGCAGCTCGGCCAGCTCTTCCGGCGACAACTGCTTTTCAAGCTCCTTGCGCAGCCAGTCTTCCGGGATCTGCTTGCTCAGGTCATCCAGCGACAAGCTGTCGAGGCCGTCGAAGTAGGCCTTGAAAGCTCGGTCGAACTTGTCGAAATGGCGTTCATCCTTGACCAGCGTGAGCTTGGCGAGCTGATAGAACGCCTCCTGATCGGCATAGACCAAGCCCGTCTTCAGCGCGGCATTAAGATCGATAAGTTCGCGGATGCTGGTCGGCACCTTGAACTCACGCAATGTCTGGTAGAAATTGACCAGCATGGGGTCGCCCTCGCCTTACTGTGCGGTTTCGCGACGATTCATGAAGGCCAGACGCTCCAACAGCGCCACATCGGCTTCGTTCTTCAGCAGCGCGCCGTACAGCGGCGGAATTGCCTTGCGCGTGTCGCGGTTGCGCAGAATATCTTCCGGAATATCGTCAGACAGGATGAGCTTGAGCCAGTCGATCAGCTCCGAAGTCGTCGGCTTCTTCTTCAGGCCCGGCACTTTGCGCAGATCGAAGAAGATATCCAGCGCGTCTTTCAGCAGCTGCGCCTTCACATCCGGGTGATGCACAGCGACGATGGCCTTCATGGTTTCGGCATCGGGGAAGCTGATGTAGTGGAAGAAGCAGCGGCGCAGGAACGCGTCCGGCAATTCCTTCTCGTTGTTCGAGGTGATGATGACGATGGGACGATGCTTGGTCTTAATGGTCTCGCCGGTCTCGTAGACAAAGAATTCCATCTTATCGAGTTCGGTCAGCAGATCGTTGGGGAACTCGATGTCGGCCTTGTCGATCTCGTCGATCAGCAGGACCACGCGCTCATCGGCATCAAACGCTTCCCAGAGCTTGCCCTTCTTGATGTAGTTGCGGATGTCGTGGACGCGCTCGGTGCCGAGCTGGGAGTCACGCAGACGCGACACCGCATCGTATTCGTAGAGGCCTTGCTGAGCCTTAGTCGTGGACTTGATGTGCCACTGGATCAGACGCACACCAAAGGCTTCGGCGACCTGCTCGGCCAGCAGCGTCTTGCCGGTGCCAGGCTCGCCCTTGATCAGCAGCGGTTTCTGCAGCGTGACGGCAGCATTGACCGCAAGCGACAGCTCCGGCGTGGTGATGTAACGGTCGGTCCCGATAAAAGCCATGATGTACCCTCGAAAAAACCCAACATACGGGAAAAATGCAGACTAGCGCGATGTGCGCTGTGTGTCAGCCAGACAAGTTGTCTGTGCTTGCCAAAGCGGCATCGTCAGGATGGCTCGCGACGACGACGCGCGGCATCCAGCACCAGTGCCAAGCCACCAAACAGAAACCACGGCAGGATCGCCTTGAACATGCCTAGCGGTGACTTCATCAACATCTGCAAAAGCAGAAGCATCAATGCCGGCGCTACGCTCAGATTGCCATTCTCGGCAAGCAGCGCCGGGCTGAACAGCACCACCAGAAAGAACAGGCGCGCCTGACGCTCGCTATTGGGAAACCAGTCGGCCAAATGCCCCACGATGAACACGCGATAAAGCACCGTGGCCGCTGCTAAATATGCCAGCCAGCACAGGCTGTAGATCAGCATACTCATGTCGATGCTCCCGGCAGCGACTCGCTGCTGTCGGAGGCATCGGCAGCCGAACGACGACGCCAAGCCGGGGCATCTTGCGCATGTTCACTGAAAGACTCGGGCTGCGGCGGCATCTGCAGGTAAAACTGCTGGCTAGCGAGCTTCTCCAGCACTTGCGCGATGTCAGCACGCGCCAGCTTGCGCTCAAGGCTCAGAAACATGTCGGTGACATGCTTCGGCATACCAAACATTTGCATGAGCACCTCCGGCACCGGCTTCAAGCCGCTGGCTTTGGGCACATACAAATACATTTCGTCTTTTTTCGAGCTCTTGTAGATCGAGCACAGCACACGACTCATCACATTTTCCTCGCGCGCGACCAGTTCACCAACTCGTCACGATGATTTTGCAGTACCCGTTCCACCACCGGCGTTAGCAGTGATGCGCGCCAGCCCGTGATCTGACTGGCACCCGTGGCGATGTCCTGATCGACGGCGGCAAGCACGACCTTGTCGGCCAGACGCTTGCGCCAGAGCACATCCAGCGGAACTTGCGTTTGCTGCGACACCTCAGCCAGCGCCACTTTCAATGCATCATAAACGCTACTGGCCTCGCGCGGCAGCGGTGGCGGCAAGCGCTGTGGCAGGTCGGTATCCGGCAGCGCACGGGCTTGGCTGATAAGCGCCAGCAGTTCGGCACCATCGCGACGCGCAACACGCGGATTGAGCTCGGGAATATCACTGAAACCAGTGGCATTACGCGGCTGACGACGGGCCAGTTCGAACACCGATAGCGGCTTCAGCAAATGCCCGCGCGGCACATCACGCGCCACTGCCTCGCGTTCACGCCACGCCATCAAAGCCTGCAAAACTGCCAACTCGCGCGGCGTCAGCCGCCAGCCATTGGCATGATCTTGATAGGTGATATCGGCATTCACCGGTGCGGGCAATCGGCAAACCTCGGCACATTCGGCCTCATAAATGCCCACCAAATCGCGTGCCGCCAAGCGCTGCACCAACTCGGCATACAGCGCCGGTAAATGCCGCACATCGAGCGCGGCATAGTCGAGCTGGTGCTGTGTCAGCGGGCGCTGTAGCCAGTCTGTGCGCGAGGCATCTTTCGGAATTTCAATATCAAGTACCAGTTGCAGAGCCTTCTGATAGCCGACCTGCAGGCCCTCGCCGAGCATCGCCAGCGCAATTTGCGTGTCATGGATGGTACCAAGGCCATTTGAGGTCAGCGGCGTCAGCACTTCCAGATCTTCCGAGCAGGCGTGCAGTACCTTCAATGGGCCTTGCGGGCCGAGCACAGCATCGAGCATGCGCAGGTCAGGAATGGCAACCGGATCGACCAGAGCCTCGCCCTGCCCGTCGCCAAGCTGGATCAGACCGATTTTCGGGTAAAAGGTATCGACGCGGATGAATTCGGTATCGAGTACTAACGGTTTGGCTTGCAGCCAGCGCGGCAGGGTCGCTTGCAGACCCTCCGCGCTGTCGAGGTACATCGTTTCCGAAACGGTTTCAGTCACTAGAGTTCCAGTTGTTTGGCAATCACTTCGTTCATGATCTCGTAAGTACCGCCGCCAATCGAGAGAATTCGGTTGTCGCGGTAAAGTCTTTCGACCAGTGACTCGCGCATGAAGCCCATGCCGCCGAAAATCTGCACCGCCTCGGTGGTGACAAAATCACTGGTCTGGGTGGCGAAATTCTTCGCCATCGACACTTCCTTGATCGACGGGATGCCCTCGGCGATGCGTGCGCCAACGCGATAGGTGAACTCGCGGCTGGCCTCGATGCGCGTCGCCATGTCGGCGAGCTTGTGGCGGATGATCTGCATCTGGCCTAGATATTTGCCGAAGGCCTGACGCTCACGAGCCCAACGCAGGCTCTCTTCCAGCGCCAACTGCGCCGTCATATTAGCCATCACCGCCAAATTAAGACGCTCCATCTGGAAGTTGCTCATGATCAGCAGGAAGCCGGCGTTTTCGCTGCCGATCAGGTTTTCTGCCGGCACAATGACATTGTCGAAAAAGATCTCGGCCGTGTCAGACGCCCACCAGCCCATTTTCTTCAGCGGCGTACCGGTGGATACGCCAGCGCGCGAACGCTCGATCAGCAGCAGGCTGATGCCGGCATAGCCTGGGCCGCCAGTGCGCACGGCGGTGACATAGAAATCGGCGCGGATGCCGGAGGTAATGAAGATCTTGCTGCCGGTAACCACATAGTGATCGCCATGCTCATCGCTGTGGCTGCGCACGGCGCGGGTCTTCAGGCCGGCCACATCGGAACCGCCGGACGGCTCGGTGATGGCCAGCGCCGCGATCATGTCGCCAGCGAGCACGGGCGGGATGAACTTGTCTTTCAGCTCCTGACTGCCCCACTTCTCCAGCGGCGGCAACGCAATGTCTAGCGAGCCGAGGCTGGCAGCGAAACCGCCAGAGCCACAGCGCATGAGTTCTTCAGTGACCGCGACCTTGAGGAAGACATCTTCGCCGGTGCCGCCGTAGGCTGCGTCATGGCCGACGCCGAGCAGGCCGGCATCGCCCGCTTTCTTGTAGATCTCACGCGGGAAACTGCCCGCCTCTTCCCAGTCATTGATGAAGGGCAATACTTCACGTTCGTTGAACTGACGGGCCGTAAGACGGGCCTGCTCGTGGATATCGTTGAAATAATTTGTGTACAGACTCATGAAAAAACTCCCAGACGCCGCGAGGAATAGCGGCGTGACCGGGCGGTTCTATCATTGGCGCGAGGGCGGTTCAAGGAGTTTATGTATGGACATAACCATCCAACGACACACTCACTCCTTGCGCGATCAGCAGATCAGCAAAAATTTGCACGCTCGCTAAACTCTGTTTTGCAGCAGATGATGTAACGCTTGCGGTGGCTCAGGCTCATGTCAGTCTCATCGCCTAGTGCCGGGCACTCTCTTCTGCTGCAATCGTTTTTGCCGAGGTCATGTCTGTCGCCTCTCCACATAGTCGAAATGCCATCTTGGCAATCGGCGGGCCCATCGTCTCGAAGAGCGCTACCGCACCCAGCACGATCACTGAAATCATGCTGGCATGCGCAGCAAACAAGTTCGATGCGGTTTGCGTAAGGCCGATCGCCATCCCCGCCATGGGAATCAGCAGCAAGCCGGTAGAAAAACCACTCCGAATGGATACATTTTGAACAGGCGACATCATTGTCACGCTGAGTACCTTAGCTAGAGTTCGCACCCCCACGACCGCCAGCACAAGCGCGCCACTGGCAATCAGCTCATGTACATGAAGATTAGCCCCGGCATAGACAAACAACACAATGAAAAAAAGCTCGAAGGCACTACCAAACTCGATATGAGATACCGAGTATTCGCGCTCGATGGTCGCGATCGTGACCCCCATGACTAAGGGCACCACAAAAACGGAAAGATTTAATAGCTCAGACATGCCCACCGCAAACATCACCCCGCCGATGACAATGGCCAATTTGTACTGAGCCGCATCCTTCATTCGTAAGGCTAACTGATACAAGCCAACGCCGAGTGCAACACCTAACAACAATGAGCCGAACAGCCGATAAACAGGCTGCAAAACAATTTCGACCCAACCATTACCCACCGAGTAATGCAGCATGGGTAAAAGGGCAGAAAAAGCGATAAACGAAATGCAGTTATTCAGTGCCACCAGTGTTTTAGTCGCGTCGGTGGTCGGCCCCTCAGCACCTACTTCATGTGCCACATGCAGCAGCACGGCAGGTGATGAGGAGATTAGAATTGCAGCGATAATGGCTGCGATGGACACTGGCACATCAAAAAAGATCAAGATCGACAACACAGCAGCAAAGGTCATGCTGCTTTCGACCAACGCAGTCAGCAGCAAGGATGGCTTGCGCCGAAGCTCACGCAAATCCAGCGATAAGCCGAGACGATACAGAATCAATGCCAGTGCAATGCTGATGATGATTTTGGAACTTGCCATGGCCGCTTCGCTGAGCAAAGACAAACCATTGGGCCCGATGAAATAACCAATGATCATGAATCCCGTGATGCTCGGCAGCCATGTCAATCGATGCGCCAAATAGCCCCCGATAGCCCCAAAAAGCAACAATAGCCCGAAGATGATCAATGGGGTCAAATGAAGCGGCAAGGTTGGCAGGAAGCTCATTGGTGTGCGCTCAGAAATACAGGGGGGCCATCCAGAGACCATCATCCGGATGATGTCATGCCTCAGGTTAGAACTGTGCGAACGACCTAAACTGGTCGCCGGCCGCTCAACGCATGCGTCAGCGTGCTGCCACCCAAATACTCCAGCTCCCCACCAACCGGCACACCCTGCGCTAGGCGCGTGACCATCAGTGGCAAGCTACGCGTGGCTTCGCGCAGGTAGTGCGCGGTCGCCTCGCCCTCCACGCTGGGATTAGTGGCGATGATCAGCTCTTCGATCTCCGGCGTGACGCGCAGGCGCTCGACCAGCGCCGGCAAACCGAGCTCGTTGGGACCGATGCCATCCAGCGGTGACAGGCGACCGAGCAGCACGAAGTAGCGGCCACGGTAGCTGCCGCTCTGCTCCAGCGCAATGACATCCATGGGGCTTTCGACGACACAGAGCAGGTTTTGCTCACGGCCGCTATTGCTGCATATGTCGCACACCGTTTGTTCAGTGAGGTTGCGGCAGATGCTGCAGTGTTCAACATGGTGCAGCGCCTGTTCAAGCGCGCGTGCCAGACGCAGGCCGCCGGGACGCTGGCGCTCGAGCAATGTCAGCGCCATGCGCTGCGCCGATTTCGGGCCGACGCCGGGCAAAATGCGCAGGGCGTCGATAAGTTCGCGTAGCAGCGGGCTGGGCATGGCTTAGAACGGCATCTTGAAGCCGGGCGGCAGGCCCATGCCGGCAGTGGCCGAGCCCATGGCGTCCTTGCTGGCGGCTTCGACTTTGCGTACGGCGTCATTGATAGCGGCGGCGATGAGATCCTCAAGCACTTCCTTGTCTTCGCTCAGCAGGCTGTCGTCGATGGCGACGCGCTTAACATCGTGCTGACCATTCATGGTGATTTTGACCAAGCCAGCACCGGATTCACCGGTCAGCTCGGCTTTGGCCAGGGCCTCCTGAGCCAGGGCCATTTTCTTTTGCATCTGTTCTTGCATACGTTGAGCTTGCTGCATTAATTGCTGCATATTCATTTATTTATCTCACTTATCTAAAGTTTTTAATGAGGCAAGGTGATGGAATCGGCGACCAGCGTGGCATCAAAGGTGCTGATCAGCGCCTTCACCACGGGGTCCTGCCGCAGGGCCACTTCAGCGTTGTGCAGGCGTTCACTCTGCAAGCGCTGACGACGCTGGGCCGGGGTTTCATCGCCGGGCTCGACGAACTCCAGCGGAATGTTGCGGTCGGGAAATTGCTGGGTGAGCTTCTGCTGTAGCTGCGGTAAAGCCTGCCCGCCGGCTAGCATCTGGTGGCGCGGCGATAGTTGCAGCTCCCAGCGCGTGGGTGTGCGCTCGACCAGCAAGGCATTGCGCGCGAGGTTGATGGCGGCACCGGTGAGGCCGGAATGCTCGACCCAGTCGGCCCAGCGCTCGGCCGTCCAGCTGGAAGATGCGGAAGCAGCAGCTGGCTGTTCCACTGAAACAGCAACAGGCACCGTTGCAATCGGAGCTGTCGCCGCAGGTGCCAAAGCCACTGACGCAGCCGACACCTGCCCACTAGCGCCCACACCAGCAGCACCCGCCTCACTCGTCACCCGTTTGACCGGTGCACTTACAGCAACGGCACCGCCGCCCGCCACCGCTGGATTCAACGGCCGAAACGCCAGCATGCGCAGCACCGTCATCTCGAAGCCGGCACGCGGGTCCACGGCCAGCGGCAGGTCGCGACGGCCCTGAATCGCCATCTGGTAATACAGCTGCAAATCCTCGGCTGTCAGCGCCGCCGCCAGGTTCAGCAGGCGGTCGCGATCACCTTCGGCATTGTCGATGGCATCCGGCACGGCCTGCGCCACCGCCAGCCTATGCAGCACGGTAATGATCTCGCCCAGCGCGCCTGCAAAGTCGATGCTCTGCTCGGCCATGCCCGCCACCACCTGCAGCAGCGCAGCGGCATCGCCAGCGTGGATGGCATCGAGCACGCGAAAAACCAGGTCACGATCAATGGAGCCGAGCAGGCTGCGCACTTCGGCCTCGCGCAGCTCGCCCTGACCGAAGGCGATGGCCTGGTCGGTCAGCGACAAGGCATCACGCATGGAGCCTTGAGCGGCCCGCGCCAGCAACCATAGCGAGCCGTCATCACTGGTGATGGCTTCGGCCTGCAGCACATGCTGCAGATGCCCGACCACGCGCTCGGGTGTCATCGGCTTCAGCGCGAACTGCAGGCAGCGCGACAGAATGGTGATGGGCAGCTTCTGTGGATCGGTGGTGGCAAGCAGGAATTTAACGTGGGGCGGCGGCTCTTCCAGCGTCTTCAGCAGTGCGTTGAAGGCCTGCTTGGAGAGCATGTGAACTTCATCGATGAGATAGACTTTATAGCGTCCGCGTGTGGGCAGATACTGTGCGTTATCAATAAGTTCACGCACATTGTCGACACCGGTATTAGATGCCGCATCGATCTCCAGCAGGTCGGCAAAGCGGCCATCTTCAATCTCGCGGCAGCTGCTGCAAACGCCGCAGGGCGTAGCGGTGATGCCAGTTTCGCAGTTCAGGCATCGCGCCAGAATACGAGCGATGGTGGTCTTGCCGACGCCGCGCGTACCGGTGAGCAAGTAGGCGTGGTGCAGACGGTTCTGCTCCAGCGCGTGGCTGAGCGCGCGCGCCACCACATCCTGCCCGACCAACTCCTCGAAGCGGCGCGGCCGGTACTTGCGGGCCAATACCTGGTAGCTCATGCGAATATCCGTGACAAATAAGAACCGGCCTATCGTAGCGGATGCACCGCGCCGGCCCAAGCCATTGCTGCCATGAAAACAACCGGACGAATAAACTGACATCTCGCACTTGCACAATGACTTGCCAGTCGTTAGCTTCGCCCTAACGAAAACTGACCAAAGTTACTCATGTCTTCTCCTGCTCAACGCGTTTCCCGCATCGCCAACCAGACTTATCAGCACGCCGCCAAAGTCATTACCTATCAACCCTGGTGGCAAAGCCTGCCGGAAGACTTTGCCGACTGGCAGGACAAGTTCGAGCTGGACACCGTGCCGCGCCTGATGGTGGCAGGCACTTCGGCGGTAGATACCGTGCTGCGTACCGGCCTGGCCACCCTCGCCGGCCTGCTGGCGATTCCAACCACGCTGCGCCCGAGCGTGGTTGCACTGGATCGCGACCATCGCCAGTTCTACCAGCGCCATGCTGCCGAGGGCGATGCTGCACGCTGCTATCCCAAGCCCGAGCGCGGCGTGACCATGACGCCGCACAAGCCGGGCCTGCTTGATTACCGACCCAAGGTCGGTCGCGTTGATGTGCTCTCGTTCGAGAGTGCGTTCAAAACGCTGAACCCGGCGCTGCAGGCGCATTACAGCAAGTTCACGCGCAATCGCACGGCTTGGGCCGAGCATTGGCAGCATGGCGACCGGCCACGGCCAACGCTGATCGTGATTCACGGCTTCACCGCTGACCCGTACTGGCTGAACAGCCGCTTTCTCGCACTGCCGTGGTTTTACGAGCAGGGCTACGACATTTTGCTGGTGACGCTGCCCTTCCACGGCCGCCGTCAGGAGCGCAGCTCGCCATTCAGCGGCCACGGCTGGTTCTCGCACGGTTTCTGCCACATGAACGAGACCATGGGTCATGCCATCCACGACATTCGCGTGTTTATGGATTATCTGGAGGATATGGGCGTGCCACAAATAGGTGTGACCGGCATTAGCCTCGGCGGCTATACCTCAGCGCTACTGGCATCAGTAGATGAGCGCCTGAGCTGCGCCATCCCGAATGTGCCGGTGGTGAGCATCATGGACATCGTGCTGGAATGGTTCCCGGCCGGCTGGATTGCCCGCATCGGCATGAAGCTGGGTGATATCTCCGTGACCGAGGCACGGGGATCGGTGGCGATTCAGTCGGCACTGAGCTTCAAACCAATCCTCTCAAAAGCTCGCCTGATGCTGATCGCCGGTGCCGGGGACCGCTTTGCACCGCCAAAACACACGCATCTGCTCTGGGAACACTGGCAGCGTTGCCGCCTGCACTGGTTTCCAGGCAATCACCTGATTCATCTCGATCAGGGTCGCTACCTGCACGCCATGCGCAGCTTCATGAAGCACATCAAATTCGTGCCCTGAACCGGGCCGGTGTAGCGATACCGGCCTGTGCGCGCTGCACAGGCCGGCGCACAGCGGTTACGGTTTGAGACGATCAACCAGCGACTTCAGCGTGCTAGTAGCTTCGCCAACCAGACCTTCCAGCGTGGTCTTGATGTCATCGACTTTGCTTTCACCCGCAGCGCGTAATTCTTCGAACTTGCTTTGAGCTTCGGCCTGCAAACCTTTCAACTGCTCCAGATGGCTATTCAGCTCAATTTTCATGTCAGCACTTGCGCCTTCTGCCTTGGCTTTCAGTACGTCAGCTTGCGCCTTCCATTCGTTAAGTTGAGCCTGCAGTTTTTGCTGGTATGCGTCTAGTGCACTCATGGTGAACTCCTGTTATCAACTGAGTTGCGGGGGAATTTTCCGCAGATGGCCTTCGTTTATAACGCCTGGCCCTACACGGGGTAAAGACTTCACCGACAAGAGGCCGTGGCCAGCCAGTCAGCAGCACCCGCACCCGCTCGACGACCCATCGCCCAGCATGCCGTGAGCAGATACCCCCCGGTTGGCGCTTCCCAGTCGACCATCTCTCCAGCGCAGAATACACCCGGCAAGTCGTGCAGCATCAGATCTGGCGTCAGTGCCGGCCAAGCCACGCCGCCGGCCGAGCTGATAGCCTCATCAAGCGGTCTGGCCGCCAGCAACGTCACGGGTAATGCCTTGATACGCTCAGCCAGTTGCACCGTGTTAGCCAACTCAGTTGCCGTGACAACCTCGCGCAGCAGCGAAGCTTTCACGCCCTCCAGCCCGATGCGCTGCCAATGCCGCGCCAGCGTGAGCTTGCCGCGCGGCTTTTGCAAAGCGCTCAGCAACTGGGCCGCACTTATGTCAGGTAGCAAATCCAGCACAATCTCAGCGCTGCCATGACTGGCGATGCGATCGCGAATGGCGGCCGAATGGGCATAGATCAGGCTGCCTTCGAGCCCGGCCTGCGTCAGCACGCACTCGCCCTTGCGCGATGGCATCGGCAACCAAGGTAGCGCCAGGCTGATGTTCTTTAGCGGCGAACCGGCGCGTTGCTGCAAGACCGGCGACCACGCCGCTTCGAAGCCGCAATTGGCCGGCCGCAACGGTTGCAGGGCAACGCCACGGGCTGCCAGCCAGGGCATCCAGGCACCATCGGAGCCTAGCCGGGCCCAACTGCCACCGCCCAGCGCCAGCACTGTCACGCCCGCTCGCACATGCCGTTCGCCCGAGGGGCCGACAAAGACCAGATCGCCCTCGCCGCTCCAGCCTGTCCAGCGATGCCGCGTGTGAATCTGCAAGCCCTGCCTGCGCAAGCGTTGCAGCCAGCGCCGCAGCAACGGTGCAGCTTTCATTTCCTGCGGAAAGACGCGCCCGGAACTGCCGACAAAGGTCTGCACGCCGAGGTCATGCACCCAGCCGCGCAGGGCATTGGCATCGAAAGCCGACAACATGGGAGCGAGCTGAGGGGATGACTCGGCGTAACGCGCCAAAAAGGCCGGTGAGGGATCGGCATGGGTGATGTTGAGGCCGCCGATGCCGGCCAGCAACAGTTTGCGACCCAGCGACGGCATGGCATCGAAAAGATCGACACGATGCCCGGCGAGTAGCAGCTGCTCGGCGGCCATCAGGCCAGCAGGGCCACCGCCGATAACGACCGCCGACAGCACATCAGCGCCACTCTCAGCTACTTTTTCAGGCATCAGGAGGACCGACGCGCTTGAGCTCGGCCAAACGCACAATGACGTAGGCAATCAGCGACACCACGAAGAACACCAGCAGCATCCAGGCGATGCCTTGCAGCGTCTCGATGACGGTGCGGTACAGTTCCAGCACCCAGCGCTCGGTGGTCAGCTTCAGAATCACGGCATCCTTGTCACCGACCATGGGCGAGATGTAGCGCTCCAGATCGTAGATGCGCACGCCGGAGGAAATACCCACAACGAAGATGGCGAACTGCATATAGCGCTGCCAGGCCTGATAAATATCATCGGCGATGAGACGTTGCAGAATGCGTTGCAATGGCTGCGCAAAAGCACGGGCAGCGAGCAGGGAGACCAGTGCCGAAAGCACGAGGGTGACAAACAAGAGGGTCAGAAACATGATGCCTCCGCCAATGATTTAAAGCGGGGTTGGGTGGCAACCCTGCCAGCCCGGCCTCGGCACAGACTCCACGGCGACCGTTGCTTCCTTCCGGACCTGGCGGGATTAACCATTTCACCTTGCGAGGAGACCGGCAGGGTCACCATAGCGTCGCCCATGACTGAGCGCGCACGCAGTATAGAGAAAAGCCCCCGCCCTGCAAACGCCGACGAGGGCTTTTCCGGCTCAAACGCGCTCAAACAGCCGAATTGAAAGCGTCGAGTTCCTGCTTGAGCACACGCATGACCTGCGGCGAGTTGACCATTTCCATGTGACCAACGCCTGGCAGCGTGATTTCGCGGCCATAGTGGGCGGCCACACGCGAGTTGTCTTGCGGCGAGACGATGCTGTCGTGCGGCGACCAGATAGCGATGAACGGGATCGGGCATGGCTGCGCTTCGGCCTCCGCCGTGAGCGCAGCGGCCCAGGCATTGCCGTTGGTAAGCTGGGCCACGATGGGGCCCATTTTGTCCTTGCCTTCCGCCAGCACCGTGCCCTTGAGCGGCGCGCCGACCGCAATCGCCAGTGCGGCTTTCGCCAAGCCGCCAAAGCGGTGCAGATACAGGCGAATAACCAGACCGCCCATACTGTGGCCAATCAGAATGACGCGCGGGGCTCCGGTCTCCGCCAGCACTTCATCCACAAAACGTGCGAGATGCTCGGCATTCGCTTCGACACCGGCAAAGATCGGCTCCGGACTGACGCAATAGACCTTACCGTAGCCGTTGCGCAGCAGGTATTTGCGCCAAGCGTAGAGATAGCCACGATTGGTAAAGAAGCCAGGCACCAGAACCACCGGCAAGCCCTTGTGCGGCAAGCCGGCCGGTGGATTGTTCGGCACCAGCCAGGGTTCAAAGGCAAACAGGAAGGGATAGGTCAGGATGGCAGCCCACCATTCGCGTAGCAGCATAGCCAGGGTCGCGGCACAGCCGATCTCATGCTCGGCGCGCTTGGGCGAGCGATTTTTCCACGTGGGTAACCAGTTGCCCAGCGTCAGGAAGAAGCGCAAAGACACGAACACCAGCAGCGAAATCAGCAGCACGCGCAGCGGCGACACGCAATGCGCCATCACAGCGTAGGTGCCAATGCCGACATACAACGCAGCCTCGATCAGAAAGGCTTTGAAGAAGCCACGGCCATGTCCGGTAAAGCCTTGCTCTTGCACGCCTTGTTCTTGACTCATGGGGCGCTGACTCCTGTTCTTGTTGTTGGTATAGGGAATGAATGCGCTAGGATAGCCGACGCCACTCGTCATACAAAGGCCAGACCATGACTCTGCGGTATCGCGATCTGAGCAGCATCATCGGCCCCCTGCGCCTACTAGCAGATGACACCCATTTCACCGGCCTGCAACTGCCTTATTGCCGCCGCCAAGGCAACCTGCAACTCTTGGGGCAACCCGATGCGGACTGGCAGCATGAGCCGAATCTGCTGCCATCCGTGGCCGCACAGCTCGCCGCCTATTTTGCCGGCGAGCTACGCGATTTCGACTTCAAGGCCTTCGAGCTGCCCTGTGCCCTCGCCGGCACGGAGTTTCAGCGCGAGGTCTGGCACGCGCTCATCCGCATTCCGTATGGCAAGACTTGCTCGTATGGCGACCTGGCCAGAAACATTGCCCGGCCGAAAGCCGTGCGCGCCGTCGGTGCCGCCAATGGCGCCAATCCGCTGCCCATCATCGTGCCCTGTCATCGCGTGATCGCGTCGGATGGCTCACTGCACGGCTTCGGTGGTGGCCTCGACACCAAGCAGAGGCTGTTGAACCTGGAGCAAGGTCAGTATCAGGACTTCATGCTGACCTGAAAAAACTTAGTGGCCGTCCGGGTTCTCCGCCAAGGTCTCGCGCAAGGCAATCTGCACCTGCGAGTGCCAACGCACCACGGATGGCCATACTCTCAGCGCCAACAGCAGGGCCAGCACCAGCACCGCCACGAACAAGTGCAACGGCGGCAGCAAAATGGAGCTGAGACCGGCGATCAGCAGCAGCATGGCCAGCAGCGCCAGCATCGGCAGCGCGCGTGAAAACAGCCGGCGCAAACGGAAACTTTGCAGGCTTTGCGCGGGCCCGCCGACCGTCAGCTCCGCGAGAATCAGGCCCAGTGCTTCCAGCTTGCGGTACGCCGCCACCATGAACGGTACGGACAGGATCAGCGACATCAGCCAATACGCGGTGTTATGCCAGGCCGGCGAGATCTGCGACAGATAGCTGGCGATGCCGGACTCCCTCAGCAGGAATGCACCAGCTAGGAAGATGCCGGCAATCACGCAGAAATTCAGCAGCACATGCACCAGAATGCGGCGGATAATTGCCGTCATTTGTGCCTGACTGGCGCTTGGGCCAAGACCGCTCAACCACTCGCTGTAGGCAGCCAGACCGTCATGCCAGCTATTCGGTAAATAGCGGCGGCAAAGATTGGCCAGCGGGTCCGAAGCGCGAATCAGATACGGCGTGAGCAGGGTCGTCAGCACGGATACCGCCACCACAATCGGATAGAGAAAGGCGCTGGTCACGCCCAGCGTCAGCCCTAGTGTGGCGATGATGAAGGAGAACTCGCCGATCTGCGCTAGGCCCATGCCGACCTTCAGCGATGTCCGAGCATCCGTGCCAGACACCAGCGTGCCGATGGTGCAGCTCACCACCTTGCCGAGCACCACGACCAGCGTGATAAGCAGAATCGGCTGCCAGTACTGGCTGATCACTGCCGGATCCACCAGCATGCCGATGGTGACGAAGAAGATGGCGCTGAACATGTCGCGCAGCGGCTCCACGATCAGCTCGATCTGCTTGATCTGTCGCGACTCGGCCATGATGGCACCCATGACGAATGCACCCAGCGCCATACTATAGCCAATCTCCACGACCAGCAGACAGAAACCGAAGCATAGACCGAGCACCGTAATCAACAGCATCTCACGACTTTTATAGCGCGCCACCAGCGCGAGCAGACGCGGCACTAGCAGCAAACCCGCCAGCAACGCCACCACGAGGAAAATGCCGAGCTTGCCCAGAGTACCGACCACAGCACCCACACTGACTTCACCGGTCATGGCCAGACCGGAGAGCAAGGCAATCAGCGCAATCGCCAAGATGTCCTCAACAATCAGCACGCCGAAAATCAGCTGGGCAAAACGCTGACGCTTCAGGCCCAGCTCCTCCAGCGCTTTCACGATGATAGTGGTCGAGGAAATCGACAGCATGGCACCGAGAAACAGTGCATCCATCTCCGACCAGCCAAAGGCTAAGCCGATCTGGTAGCCCAGCCAGATCATCAGCACAATTTCGGTGATAGCCGCCACCACCGCTGTCAGGCCGACCGCTTTCAGCCGCTTGAGACTGAACTCAAGCCCAAGCGAAAACAGCAGAAAGACCACGCCCAGCTCGGCCAGTGTCTGAATCGTGGCGATGTCGGTGACCAGCGGAATCGGTGGCGTATGCGGGCCCACAATCATGCCGGCGAGCAGGTAACCGAGCACCACCGGCTGCTTGAGGCGATGAAATAGCAGCGAAATCAAGCCCGCAATCATCATGATGATGGCGAGATCCTTGATAAATTCCGTGTGTGCCAAAAGGGTTGGCTCCTTTTAATGAACAACTAGGGCGAGTCCCGAGTTTAGGACAAAATTCACACATTACGCGCTTGAACAGGTGGCATGCCATTGAATTAGCTGCAATATGCAGATACTTCTGAGCATAACGACAATACCCATGCCCCTAAAAAACTATGCCTCTTTGCTGCTCATACTGAGTCTGAGCGGCTGCCAAACACACAACGCTAACTACAATAGCAGCAAGCCTCATCACACCCCGGACGGCTTCCACAATAACTATCCGGGCCGCGAACCGGACATGGGCGACTTCTTTCGCTGGCAATGGAACCGGTTGTTCCGCGAGGCGCCCGAACACCGTGCAGAGCTAGTGCCCTGGCAAGCGATCGACCCTTCCCAGCTGAACACAACGCAAGGCCTGTCGGCCACTTGGCTGGGACATGCCACCGTACTGCTCAACAGTGCTGGCGTTCGTGTACTCACCGACCCGATCTTTTCCGAGCGCGCCTCACCCTTATCGTGGCTGGGCCCAAAACGGTTGACCGCACTGCCCATCGCGCCGAAAAAACTGCCGTTTGTGGATGCCGTGGTGATCTCGCACAATCATTATGACCACCTCGATCTGCCCAGCCTGCGTCAACTCAATGCTCAGATCGGCGGCTCACCGCTGTTTATCGTGCCTTTGGGTAATGCCGCACTGTTACAGCAGGAAGGCATCTTGAATGTAAAAGAGCTGGACTGGTGGGACAGCATCACGCTGAGGGATGGCATGCGTATTACGCTGGTGCCGACGCAGCACTGGAGCAAACGCCGACTGCTGGGTGATCGCAACGAAGCGCTTTGGGGTGGCTATGTGCTGCAACACCAAGGCCGGCAGGCCCTTTTTGTCGGCGATACCGGCTACTCGAAAGATTTTTCCGATATTCATGCGCGTTTCGGAGACATGAATTTCGCGATGATCCCGATTGGCGCCTATGCCCCGCGCGACTTTATGCAGCGTCAACACATCGACCCTGCCGAAGCGGTGAAAATCCATCAAGACACAAAAGCCCGGCTCAGCCTCGGCATCCACTGGGGTACCTTCATTCTCACCGATGAAGCTATTCAGCAACCGCCGTTGGATCTCGCCGTGGCCTTGCAGAAAGCCGGCGTGGCCGCAGCGCAATTTCCGCGCTGGGCCATCGGTGAGACTCGACACGCTCCCTGAAAAGAATCCAGAGAAGCTTAGTCCTTCACAGCTCTAGGCTTCACGGCGCGGTGAAAGGCGTGTTGCTGCGGCATGCGGTTGTGATCCGGCAGCGGGAACAGCTTGGTATTGAGCGATGAACCACCGTCCACACAGAGGCAGGCACCCGTCATGTACGACGCCGCTGGCGACAGCAGAAACACGATGGTGCTGCTGATTTCATCTTCATCACCCATGCGCTTGGCCGGGATGGTGCCGCGCATCTGCGGAATGACCATTTCGGCAAAGGCCGGGTCATAGCGATCCATGCCGCTGGAGGCGATGAAGCCTGGCGCGACCGAGTTCACGCGCACACCGGCAAACGCCCACTCCACCGCTGCCGTTTCGGTCAAACTCATCATGCCGGCACGCGCAGCGCCGGAATGACCCATGCCCGGCATACCGCGCCACATGTCGGCAATAATGTTCACGATGCTGCCGCCATTGGCCAGCATGTACTGATTGAACACTTCGCGCGCAAACAGGAAACCACCGGTGAGGTTGCTGTTAACCACCGCATCCCAGCCCTTTTTGGAGATGTGCATGAGCGGCGACGGAAACTGGCCGCCGGCATTGTTGACCAGGCCGTGGATGGCACCGCGCTCGGCCAGCACCTGCGCCACAGCATCCTTCACCGCCTGCTCTTCACGAATATCGAGGCTGACATAAGACGCCGAACCGCCGTCCTCGAGAATTTCAGCCACGGTTTTTTCCAGACGCTCCACCGAGCGCCCCACCAGCACCACATGTGCACCTAACGAGGCCAGTTCGTGCGCGGTACAACGGCCGATGCCGGAGCCGCCGCCCGTAACAATATGGGTTTGACCGGCAAACAGGTCGGGACGAAACATAGAACGATAAGACATGGGAAATTCCTAATGACAAATGCAGGCAGAAAATGCCCGCACATGACACAAGAGCGTGACCGTAAAGTCAATTACGAATATGCGGGAATTTCAGCCAGCAACTGCCACTAGGATTTCAGTTGGTTAACCACAAAGAGCAGCACGATTGCCCCAATCAATGCCGTCACCAAGCCACCCGCCGCAATACCCACGGACTGAAACAAAAAGCCGCCGATCACCGAACCCAGTACACCGACAACCATGTTGCCGATCAAGCCCTTGCCGCCGCCCTTCATGATGAGGCCCGCCAGCCAGCCGGCGATGGCACCAATCAGTAGAAACCCGATGACATGCATAACGCTTGCTCCTTGTGTGTGAAACGTAGTTTTACCAGCGCATCAGCGCGCGTTCGGCCTGAGGATACTCAAGCGATTGCCATAAGGCGATGAGGTATCGCCAATGATGCCTTTCTGCGTGATCAGCACATCGCCGGGGGCAAACAGCGGCGAGCTGGTCAGGCGCACGCTGGACGGAAACGCCAAGCCGAGCGCATCGGTCTGCTGCAGGATGCTACCGTCAAAGCCGACGAGCGTTACGCGGCCCTGAGTGAACAGGGATACCAGCAGACCCTCGCCCACCACACTGAGATCATCAGCAATGGAGGGCAACGTGGCGATGAGCTTGCGCTCACCGGGCAAGCCATCAGCACCAATCAAAATACGCTCGATGCGCCCCTGTTCCGGTGGCAGCAAGCTGCTGTCGGTGATGTAGAGCTCACTGCCACGAATGGCGATACCGTTCGGCGCCGTCAGGCCGCTGGCGAGCCAATCTGTCTGACTGAGCACCTTGAACGGGTCAGATGGGTCGAGCACTACACGCACGATTTTCGCGTCCGGCAGCGCCGATGTCGCCAGCGGGCCATTGGTCAGATACAACGCGCCATCTGGCCCCGTGGCGAGGCCATTAGGCGATGCCAGGCCGTAGTCATGGATGGGCTGCAGCTTCGGAGTCGCAGACAGGCGAGCCGCGTAGAGCCGGCCATCGAAGCAATTGGCATAGAGCACATCAGCGCGCAGGGCCAGCCCGGCAAAATTGCAGGCGGCATCGTGGATGGCTTCAGCCGTGTAAGCCTCACCACTACGATGAATCTCGAAGACACCCGTGCCACCCGACACAAAGACACGGCCATTCGGCGTGGTCAGCGTGTTCTCGGCATCGGGAATGGTGGCGATATCAATGACCTGACCGCAGCTATTGGATACACAAAGCGGCATGGTGGTTGGCGTGGGTGCCAGCGTGAGGGGGATGTCGCTTTCATTGCCACAGGCGGCGAGTAGCAGGGGTAGCAGGCAGAGCAGTTGTCGCATCATCATGTTCTTCTTGTTATAGAGCGGTTGCGTGCCGATAGTACAGTCAGGCAAATCCAAGATCTAGGATGGCCCCAGCATCTGCTCCGGCCGTACCACACGGTCGAACTCTTCGGCGCTGACGAAGCCGCCGGCGACCGCCTCCTCAAGCAACGTCGTGCTATTGTGATGCGCGCGCTTGGCGATCAACGCTGCGTTGTCGTAGCCAATCACCGGTGCCAGCGCCGTCACCAGCATCAGCGAACGCTCGAGCAGTTCAGCAATGCGCGCCTCGTTGGCGGTCATGCCGCTGATGCAATGATCGGTGAAGCTGCGCGCGGCATCTGCCAGCAAGCGGATGGACTGCAGCACGTTATAGGCAATCACCGGCTTGAACACATTGAGCTCGAAATGGCCCTGAGCACCGGCAATGGTAACGGTGACATGATTGCCCATGACCTGGGCGCAGACCATCGTCAGCGCCTCGCACTGAGTCGGGTTGACCTTGCCCGGCATGATCGATGAACCCGGTTCGTTCTCCGGCAACGCCAGCTCACCGAGACCGGAGCGCGGCCCGGAACCGAGCAGCCGGATATCGTTGGCAATCTTGTTGAGGCTGACCGCCAACGTGTTAAGCACGCCAGACAGCTCGACCAGCGCATCGTGGCTGGCCAGCGCCTCGAACTTGTTCAGCGCCGTGACAAACGGAAGCCCGGTACTGCGCGCAACTTCAGCGGCAAAGAGCTTGTCGAAACCGATGGGGGCATTCAGGCCAGTGCCCACGGCGGTGCCACCCTGCGCCAGCGGATACAGACGCGGCAGGGCATCGTGCACGCGCGCCAGACCGAGCTGCAACTGCATGGCATAGCCGGAGAACTCCTGGCCCAGCGTCAGCGGCGTGGCATCCTGCAAATGCGTGCGGCCGATCTTGATAATGTGCTGCCAGTCCTCGGCACGCGCCGCCAATGCCTGCTGCAGATGGCGCAGCGCCGGTTGCAAACGACCGTGAATCTCCTCGACAGCGGCAATGTGCATGGCCGTCGGGAAGCTGTCGTTGGAAGATTGGCTGAGGTTGCAGTGATCGTTGGGATGCACCGGCTGCTTGCTGCCCATAACGCCGCCGAGGTGCTGGCTAGCAAGGTTGGCGATGACCTCGTTGGCATTCATGTTCGACTGCGTGCCCGAGCCGGTCTGCCAGACCACCAGTGGAAAATGCGCATCGAGACTGCCATCCATGACTGCCAGCGCGGCCTCGGCAATCGCCTCGCCCAAGCGCGACTCGATGCAGCCGAGCGTGAGATTGGCGCGCGCAGCACAGTGCTTGACCATGCCCAGCGCACGAATCAATGGCGGCGGCATGCGTTCGCCGCCGATATCAAAGTTTTGCAATGAGCGCTGTGTCTGCGCGCCCCAATAGCGATCCGCCGGCACTTCGATAGTGCCGAAGCTGTCGCTCTCCGTACGCGTCGGCGTCAAGTTCATGAACAGCGCATCATGACATTCAGCTGATCCACTGCCGATACCCAATCCGAGTCTAGGCGCATGGCATCGCGGATGAACTGCGCCTGCATCGGCGTCCAGCATTCAGCACGATGCAGCAACACTTCATCTGCCAGACGATGTTGATGCGCAAATGCGGCTATCGCGGCATCCGTGTTGGCAAGCCCCATTTGAGCAAAAAGATTATTGAGGCCGTGTGTCGAAGTATCCATAGCATGATTCCTTATGACGAAATTGCCATAAAGAACATCATGAGCTTCTCGGGATCTGAAAGCAAAAAGCCCGGTCATTGCTGACCGGGCTCTGTTGTATGGTGACCCCATCGGGAATTGAACCCGAGTTACCGCCGTGAAAGGGCGATGTCCTAACCGCTAGACGATGGGGCCGAACTTGGTGGAGCTTAGCAGGATCGAACTGCTGACCTCTACAATGCCATTGTAGCGCTCTCCCAGCTGAGCTAAAGCCCCACATTACCGAACGCCGTCTGGGTGTGTCGTCGTTCGAGGCGCGCATCATATGTACCTGATAAAATCCTGTCAACACGCAAGCTGCAAAAACTCGCTCATCTGCGCAAGGATTGTTCAAGTCGCCGAAAAACCCGCCAAAATACATGAAACATCGAGCATGCGATTGGCAAAGCCCCACTCGTTGTCATACCAGGCGCAAACTTTCACGGTGCGCCCGATGACTTGCGTTAGGGCCATGTCTACCGTGCACGAGGCCGGGTCGTGATTGAAGTCGATCGATACCAGCGGCTCATCACAAACCTTCATGACGGCAGCGAGCGGCCCCGCCGCTGCCGTGCGCAGCAAGCCGTTAACTTCCGCCACCGTGGTTACACGGGCCAGCGTCAACGTCAGATCGACCAGCGATACATTCAGCGTCGGCACGCGCATGGCATAGCCGTCCAAACGCCCGGCCAGCTCAGGAATAACCAAGCCAATGGCCGCCGCCGCGCCGGTTCGCGTCGGAATCATCGAATGCGTGGCGGCACGGGATCGACGCAGGTCGCCTTGGTAGACATCCGTGAGTACTTGATCGTTGGTCACCGAATGGATAGTGACCATCAGACCCTGCTCTATGCTCAAGGCTTGATGCAGCGGCAGTATCAGTGGTGCTAAGCAATTAGTGGTGCAGGAGGCATTGGAGAGGATGCGGTCGTTGGCTGTGAGCAGGTGATGATTGACACCATAAACCACTGTCTTGACGTCGCTGCCAGCCGGTGCCGAAATCAGCACCCGGCGGGCACCAGCCGCCAGATGCACCGCCGCCTTATCAGCGGAGGCGTAGTGCCCCGTACACTCCAGCACCAGATCAATATCCAGCTCACGCCACGGCAGCTGCTGCGGATCAGCTTCGGCCAGCATACGAATGCGCTGACCATTGACCACGAGGAAATCTTGGCGCACTCCTCCTGCATCTTCGCTGATCGTGGTTACCGTGCCGGCAAAATGCCCGTGCGTGCTGTCATGACGCGTCAGATGCGCATGAGTTTCGAGATCACCGAGGTCATTGATCGCGACAATCTGTAGCTGCTCGCGCCCGCTGCTGTGCTCATGCCAAGCACGCAAAATGTTGCGACCAATACGGCCATAGCCATTGATGGCGATGCGAAGTGCCATACCTGAACTCCGTAAGACTCAGAGATAACTCAACGGTAATGCGGTTGTATCAATCACTTTACGCATGACGAAGCTAGAATGTACGCCACTGACACCTTCAATGCGCGTGATCTTGTCGAGTAGAAAGGCCTGATAGGCATCCATGTCCGGCACCACGACCTTAAGCAGGTAGTCGGCGCTCTGGCCGGTAATGAGATAGCACTGCTGTACCTCTTCATACGTGCGCACGGTTGCCTCGAAATTCTCGAAACGCTCCGGCGTGTGGCGATCCATGCTGATCTGGATGAGCACGGTCAAGCCCAGGCCCAGCGCCTTGCTGTCTAGCAGCGCGGCACGACCGCGAATGACACCGGCCTCTTCCAGCTTCTGTACCCGTCGCGAGCAGGGTGATGGCGACAGACCGACACGCTCGGCCAGCTCCAGATTGGACAAGCCACCATCCTGCTGCAAAGCGGCAAGGATGAGGCGATCATAGCGGTCAAATTTCGCCGAAAACTCATTCATCGCAATAAATCACTCGCATAAGTTATATATATGGAATTTATCACCAATTAATAGCGAAATCACTAAATCTTAGCAAGCATATTGCGCAATGCCCTGCCTACACTCTGCTCATGTTCGGCTCATGCCAAAAAGGAGCACCGCCATGACTTACGATTTCCGCAAATACCGCTCTACGCCCGTGGTTGTTCGACCGCAGCGGCGCTGGCCTGACCAAGCCATCACGCAGGCACCACGCTGGTGCGCCGTGGATTTGCGCGATGGCAATCAGGCGTTGGTGAAACCGATGACCGTCGAGCAGAAAACTCGGCTGTTCCTGTTACTGGTCAAGGTCGGCTTCAAGGAAATCGAAGTTGGCTTCCCGGCCGCCTCGCAGCCGGATTTCGATTTCGTGCGCCAGCTCATCGAGCAGCAGCAAATCCCTGACGATGTCACCATTCAGGTGCTGACGCAGGCGCGTCCGGAACTGATCGCCCGCACTTACGAGTCGCTCAAGGGCGTCAGCAAGGCCATCGTGCATGTTTACAACTCGACCTCACGCACCCAGCGCGAACAGGTTTTTCGCACCGATGTCGCCGGCGTCAAGGCCATTGCCGTGGCAGGCGCACAGTGCGTGGCCGAGCATGCGGCACGGCACCCGGAAACTCAGTGGAGCTTCCAGTATTCGCCGGAGAGCTTTACCGGCACCGAGCTGCCGGTGGCCGCCGAGGTGGTCAATGCCGTGATTGATGTCTGGCAGCCGCAGCATGGCCAGCCGGTCATCATCAATCTGCCGGCCACGGTCGAGGTCAGCACACCCAATGTCTTTGCCGACAGCGTGGAGTGGATGCTCGAGCACATGCACCAGCGCGAACATGTCACGGTGTCGCTGCACACGCACAATGATCGCGGCTGCGGTGTTGCTGCGGCAGAGCTCGGCGTGATGGCCGGCGCTGATCGCGTCGAAGGCACCCTGCTCGGCAATGGCGAGCGCACCGGCAACATGGACCTGGTCACCATGGCGATGAATCTGTACAGCCAGGGTGTGGACCCGAAGCTGGATTTCTCTGACATGCGCAGCGTCATCGACACCGTGGAAGCCGTGACCGAGATTGCCACACACCCGCGCCATGCCTATGCCGGCGAGCTGGTGTTCACGGCCTTTTCCGGCAGCCATCAAGATGCCATCCGCAAATGCCTGAACAACCAGATCGAAGCCGTCTCTGCCGAACACCCGTGGGATGTGGCCTACCTGCCCATAGACCCGCGCGATCTCGGTCGCCGCTATGAAGAGGTGGTGCGCATCAATTCGCAGTCCGGCAAGGGCGGCGTGCTGCATGTGCTGGAGCAGCAGTTCGGCATCACGCTACCGCGCTGGTTGCAGATTGCGCTTTCAGGCGTGGTGCAGAAAGCCGCCGAAGCCAGTGGTGGTGAAGTCGATGCCAGTCGCATTCACGCCCTCTTCCAGCAGCACTTTGTGGCCACTCCCGAGGGCTGGCACCTGCAAGGTTATGAGCTTGGCCGCGAAGGCGATATTGTGCAGGCCAGTGTCACCGTGAATGGTCAGCACGCCACGTCGGTGCTGCTGAGCGGCAGCGGTCGTGGCGCGGTCAGTGCCGTGGTCGCGGCGGTGCAGCGCCAAACCGGACTGGCGCTGGAGGTCGACAGCTTTGATGAGTTCTCGCTCGGCCAAGGCACCGAAGCCCGCGCCATGGCCTGCGTGCGTGTGCGCTGTGGTGATGAGGTTGGTGAAGCCGTGGCGCTGGCAGCAGACACAACCGCTGCCGCCTTGCAGGCCGTGCTGTCAGCCGCCGGCCGCGTACTCGCCGAACGCACGCAGCCTGCTCTGTCTCAGGCAGGCTGAGGCGAGGTCGTATCGCTTTCGAGCAGCAGTTTGAGTGCCTTCAGGTCACGGACGACCCATTCGGCATCCGCCTCGAAACGCGCATCGCTCATGTTCTGCTGCCTGAACAGCGTCAGCAGCACTTCACTGCCGTTGCCATTGATCAGCACCCGCATGGGCACAAACAAGCTGACACCCGACGTCAGCGTGACCACATGATCAAGCACGCCGAAATCATTGATTGGTGAGAAATGAATGGTGATGGAGCCCTGCCCGGTCTCGGCAATCCAGCCCTCATCCGCACTCGCACCGGCACAAATACTGCTGCCAAGGCCGGAGGCCCACAGCGGCAGACTGTACGGATTGGCCATGAACTCATAGACCACCGTCGGGCTGCGACGGATACAAATGCTCAGCGTACGGGCTTCGGCAGTGTGCATCATGTGATGCTCTCCTTGAGTCGGACGTTATTCCGTGACCACCAGTGACTCACCACGACGGAAGGCCGCGAGCTGCTTCTCCAGCACCTTGGCCTCATTCTTCGATACGCCACCAAGCACGGTCAAGGCCTCGCGCAAACGCGCGCGAGTCATGTCCGGGCCCATGATGGCCATGGCCTCCATGACCGGCGGCGCCGATGGCGTACCTGCCATACTGACAAAGAATGGTGCCATGAAATCGCGCAGCTTGATGCCCAACGCCCCGCTCAGACGCTGCAGTAATTCGCTGATGTGCGCGTGCTCCCAGTGCCGCAGCGCCTCCAACTCCCACAGCGCAAGCTGCAGCAAACTTTTGATCTGCTCAGCGCTCAGATTCTTGTGCGTGAAGCTGTCCGGTGTCAGCGCGACCTTGCCGGCAAAGAAGAAACCGGCCTTGTCCACCGCTTCCGACAGCGTATTAACACGCGTCTGAATCTGGCTGGCCACGCGCGCCAGAAACTCCGGCGATGCCCAACGCTGAAATGCTGCAACAAACTGCTCCAGCGGCAGGCTTTTCAGCCATTGGCCGTTAAGCCAGGCCAACTTCTCAACATCGAAGATCGGCCCGCCCAGCGACACGCGCTGCACATCAAAGTGGGCAATCATCTCGGCGAGGGTGAACTGCTCACGCTCATCCGGCATGGACCAGCCCATGCGACCGAGGTAGTTGAGCAGCGCCTCGGGCAAATAACCCATGCGCTCGTAATAGGTGATCGAAGTCGGATTCTTGCGCTTGCTCAGCTTGGACTTGTCCGGATTGCGCAGCAGCGGCATGTGACAGAGCTGCGGCATGTCCCAGCCAAAGTATTCGTATAGCAGCTTGTGCTTGGGCGCCGAGCTGATCCACTCCTCGCCGCGCAGCACATGGGTGATTTCCATGAGATGGTCATCGACGACATTGGCGAGATGGTAGGTCGGCAGACCATCGGCCTTCATCAGCACCTGCATGTCGACTTCTTTCCAATCGATCGCGATGGTGCCGCGCAGCAGGTCGTTCACTTCGCAAGTGCCCTCACGCGGCACCTTCATGCGAATCACGCTCTGCTCGCCAGCGGCAACACGCTGTTCGACGTCGGCTATGGACAGGCTCATGCAATGGCCATCGTAGCCAAGAGTGCCCTTGGCAGCCGTCTGCTCGGCACGCAACTGATCAAGACGCGCACTGGTGCAGAAGCAGCGGAAGGCATGCCCTTTCTCCAGCAAAATGCCGGCGTGCTTTTTGTAGATGTCGCTGCGCTCACTCTGACGATACGGCGCGTGCGGACCGCCGATATCGGGGCCTTCATCCCAGTTCAGTCCTAGCCACTTCAGCGACGACAGAATCTGCTGCTCCGACTCCGGCGTTGAGCGCACCTGATCCGTATCTTCAATACGCAAGATGAACTGGCCGCCGTGTTGCCGAGCAAAGCAGAGATTGAACAACGCCACATAGGCTGTGCCGACATGAGGATCGCCAGTGGGCGATGGCGCAACGCGGGTACGAACAGGTTTGGTCAGAGCGGTCATGGGCGGGGCTTCATCGGAAAATCACGAGGCGTGCAGTATAAACTGCTTCGCCATAAATCCCGCTTCAAGCCACCGCCGATTTCGCGGTTAACGCAAGACCCAAAGCCTTCATGACCGCCAATGTCGTTTTCAATGTCGGGTTTCCAGTTGTGCTGAAAGAGCGATAAAGCTGCTCACGCGAAAGTCCGGTTTCATCGGCAATTTGCGCCATGCCCTTGGCCCTCGCAACAACACCCAAGGCATGCGCGATATATGCCGCATCACCGGTCTGAAAGGCCTCAGTCATGAAAATTTGCATCGCCTGTTCAGA
Organism: Pseudomonadota bacterium; assembly: GCA_040384385.1. Classification (GTDB taxonomy): domain Bacteria; phylum Pseudomonadota; class Gammaproteobacteria; order Pseudomonadales; family Moraxellaceae; genus Perlucidibaca. The sequence goes on from JAZKJJ010000005.1 coordinate 139,408, forward strand.
GAGCAAGTCTTCAACAGGGTCATACCGCATCAGGCTGTCAGACATGATCACTACTCCATTGCGCGGCAATCTTGCGCGCTTTTTTGATATCGTCTACTTGGCTGCTTTTATTGCCACCACAGAGCAAAACAACCCATGTTTGGCCATGCCTGCAGTAATAGATGCGATGGCCTGAGCCATAGTGAATTCGCAACTCACAAACGCCATCACCAACAAATGCCACATCACCAAAATGACCGAACGCAAGGCGGTCAAGCCGCGATGCAATCAAGGCTCTTGCCTCATAGTCCTTGAGTGACTCACGCCACTTCTTGAAAGCCACTGTCTGTTTAATTTCGAGCATCATAAACCATCCGTAGTTTATAAATTACATCATAGGTCACATCATCCGAAATAAAAAGGCCGCACCCCGATCAAAAATCGAGGCGCGGCCTGGCTCACTTTGCGCGTATCAGTGCTTGCGCAAGGACTGCTCGCGACGCTGGTCCGCCGAGCTCATGCGCGGCGAATGACGGAAGCCATTCAGCAAAGCCGTGAGCTGATCCGCCGACAGGCTATTGTCGCGGGCACTCGCCTTTTGCAACTGACTAATCACCTGCAGAAGCTCGCCCGGCAGCAGCTCCGTCACCAATATCGGCAACTGGCTGTCGTTGCAGTTCTCTTCGTTCTGCACCAGCGAATCATCCATGCTGTTCACTGCCGGCAGCTGCGTCTGCACCCAATCATTGATCAGCGCCGATGCCTCGCCATGCACCACGGTACGGGCGATGGACGGCATGCGAATGCCCGCCTCTGCCGAGCCGACACGGAACGGCAGAATCGACGAACCGGCCTGACCCAACACGATGTCATGCTTGAAGCCGCCCGAACCACGACCGGCAGCGACCGGCTTTTTGCAAATGCCATAGCGCTTGTCAACCGTGCGGAAGCTGTCAAGGAACAGACCAGAGTTGGAACCCCCGCCATTCGGGTTGTGGCAGTGCATGCAATTCACTTCTATGTAGGCACGCACACGCTTGTGTACATCCATCGCCGAACCTGCGACTTCACCGCTGCTACCTGGCAGGTCCCAAACCGAAAGCTTGGCATCGTGCGTTGCCGGCACTTCGTTGAGCCAGCCTTTGCGTACCATGAAAGCGAGCTGGTTTTCGCCGCTCAAATCCTTGTTGATGCCGCGATCCAGGTTGCGCGCCTTCGGGCCAATCGGTGCCGAACCGGCTTCACGGTCATCGCCACCATGACAGCTGATGCAGTTCAGTGCCGCCGGAATGGTGTATTGAGCGGCCGTACCGGTATAACGCGCACGTGCACCGTTCTTCTTCACGTTTGGATTCGGGTCTAGGTAGTCCCAGCTAACCGATGCCGAACCGCCCGCCAGGCTCAACACAGCCTTGGTGGTCTTGCCCGCAGCATCCTTCTGCCAGATATACGGCAAACCGACCCAGTTCACACCGGCGGTGGTTTCGCGTTTGATCAGCAGACGCGTCTCCACCACATTCTCGCTGATCAACTTTCCGGCCGAATCTTCCTTGCGGAAGCTGAAGGTCTTGGCGATGACGGTGCCAGGGGGGAAGTCCAGCGTGGTCGTAATGCCCTGACGGCTGTCCTGGTATTTGGCTTGAGCCACCGTCGAACTACCTGGTATCGACGGCAGGAAGATGACGCGATACTTGCTGGCGTAATCGGTGAACAAAGTCGAGTTCAGCTCGTAGGGCATAACAGCTGCGTTCGTGGCCATGCCAGTACCATCCGACAAGGGGTTGTTCGGCTCCGAGAACAGGCCGTACTGGCTCAGCTCAGGACAGTTGAATTTGGCCAAGGCCGCCCAGTTGATCTTGCCGGTCACCACTGCTGAACAAGCCTTTTGCACAGCTGCAGCCGAAGGCTGCTTCTCTTCGGGCTTGATCTCGTAGGGTAGCTTCAAGACCGGCAGTGCGCGTGTCGGCAAATCGCAATTGTGGGGGGCAAGATCTGTGGCACCTGGTGTCACCAACATCTGTGCCGTTTCCGGTGTGAGGTCGGTACGGCTCAGCTTGGCGTTCAAGAACGGCGTGGTCAGCGGGCTGCCGTCATGCTTATTGTTGGTAATGCAAAGCCCGTTTTCCGGCTTCTTCAACTTGCCTTGGGCATTGAACTTCCAAGCGTTGTACTTGCAAGTCGGCTCTTTGTCGGGGCGATCAAAGTTCGGACGGCCACGCTCATCCACACGCGCCTCATAGCGATCCTTTTCATTCTTATTCTCCTCGTTCAGCGGCACGCCGTCCTTGTCACGCGGATATTCGGTGCAGTCATTGGGCACATCTTCGCCGCCATCCCAGACAATATCCGCACCACGGCCACCATTCTTCAAGCGCAGAATCAATGGCAACGCCGACGCCAAGCCACGATCCGCGCTAGGCAGTTGCGGGTTGCTGCCGTTATTGGCAAAGGTGTTGTCGTGAATTTCCACGCCTTCCGGATAGAAGTCATAACGCTGATCCGGGTACTTGTTGTCGACCAGACCAAAATTCACCATGGCGATGCCGATGGTGTCGTTGTCGTAGATTTCGTTGCCGTAAATTTCCAGCTGGTCCGATGCCAAAATCAGCATGCCTGTACCGCGTGGCGTCAACCCGACAATATTGCCGATCGGGGCAAAGTTCTCGGTGTTGTTGCCGTAGCTTTTGTTATTGCGAACAATGTTTTTCTCGCCGTACTGACGCAGATCAGGCAAGTCGAAAATCAGGAAGCCACCTGTGTTTTTCGTCGCCACATTATTTTCGAAAATGGCGCGATAGGTGTTCTCGAACTCGTAGCCGGCCACGTTGTAAGTTGCCAGGCAATTACGCACGATGATGTCGCTGGACTGACCAACATAAACGCCGGCATCGGAAGCGCCATGCGCCTCGCAGTTCTCCATCAGGATATGACGCGTCTCCACGGGATACAGGGCATACGCGCCCACATCAGAGCGTGGCGTGTAGCCGGCATCGGTCTCGTCGCGACCGGCGGCATCATGCCAGCGTGCACGCACACCGCGCATGGTGATGTACATGGAGCGGAAAATTCGGATGCCGTTGCCTGGGGTATCTTCGACGGTAAAATCTTGCAAGATGAGGCCGTCGGAATAGGACGCATTGATGCCTTCAGCGCTATCGCTCTTGGCAAAATTCAGAATGGTTTTTTTCATGCCCGCGCCTTTCAGCGTCAGACCCGGCTTACTGTTGATCAACAGGCCAGTCGGCATGTCGAACTTGCCCTCGCAGAGCAACACCACATCGCCGGCACTGGCCTGAAAAATGGCAGTGAGGATGTTATCGCGCGCATTAGCATCGGGCTTGATACAGGCATTGTTGACACGCGACGCGCCGCCGGAGCCATCACTGGTGGTATTTCGCGAACAACCGATCAAGGTCAGGATGGCTAATAGAAACGCGCCACCCAGTGCGCGGGACATAGGGATGCTCATAAGCAACTTCTCATTATTATCAGTTTGAAAGTCACAGCCTTCGTGAATTGTTACGAAAGTACTACAAATACCATTTGTCGGGAAATGCCAATTTGTAAGTGCGCGTCAACCATCAGCATGAGTCGAGCATTGTTAGGGTGAGACCAAACAAGGAGACTCATCATGTGGAAACCTGTAACAACAATGGCTACAGCCTTTCTGACCGTCGCCTTGAGTAGCACAGCACAGGCAGGGTCATCGGATGCCGTGGTGAGCGCGATCGTCGGCGCCGGCTTTGGCGCTGCCATTGGTCATAGCATCGACGGTCGACAAGGTGCACTGCTGGGCAGTGCCATTGGTGCCATAGCAGGCACAGCACTGGCCAATAATAGTGACGAACGGCGTGAGCATGGTTATCGCGACAGTTATCGCGACAATCGCTACTCCCAAGTGTCATATGTACAGGTTGAACAGCCAATCTATGCCCAACCGATTTACGCGCAACCGGTCGCCTACTATCCGGCGCAACCCGTGCGTGTGTTCTACACCAACGGCAATTATCGGCAGCAGGACTGGAAGCATGAGCGCCGGCAATGGCGTGAAGAGCGTCGCGCATATCGACATGGCTACTACGAGGGTTTTCACGACGGCCGTGACCATGATCGTCGCTGGGACTGAGCGTCACCCGCAACACTGGAATTGACAGCCCCTCTCACAACGCGGATACTGACTTTATGATCAGTATCCGCGTTGTGCATCATTGAACAGGTCGTCTGATCTGCCGAATGCATACTGTTAATAAAGGCCTCGATACTGGCACACTTGAAAACGTCAGTACTCATGGAGAACCGTTGACATGATGACCCCACGCCTTCTGCACCGTGTGCGCGAATCCCTCGACACTTTCATGGCCGAAATGCGTCCCTCACCGACTGAGCGCCTGCGTCAGGACTACAGCTATCGACTCACGGAAGATGCCTTCGTGCTGCAGCACCACACCCTCGCTGGCGAATCTCAGCTGTTGACGGCACATGCACTGCTCAAGGTCGTCCACTCCGAAGATCCGGAAGGCTGGCTGCTTTATGCGCCGGATACGGAGGGACACTGGCAGCCTCATGCCGATCTGGTTTTCAGCCCCGAGCTGACAGAAACCTTCCAGGCCGCCAGAGCCCGCATCCGCGCACAGACGGATGTCAGCGAACTAACCGCGCCACTGCAAATGGCCGGATAAAGCCTTAGTCAACCTGTTTGCCAGCTACAGCGACAGCAGTCTGAAAGGTAGCGATAGCACCACAGTCGCGAGCGACTTTCATGACCGTCAAAACCGATGCATCGCGCATCAAAGCACAACAGCGCAGCCTAGCTTCGGCTGAGCTTGCGTTCACAGCCATTGAGGCAGGCTACGCCAATGGCACACACAGCATCGTCGGAATGCTCTTCCTGCTGGTCATTCTCGGTGCTACGGAGAAGTAAGAAATCCAGTGCCAGGACAGTCCTCCGTGTTCGTTACTGCCGGATAAACGCCAGAAGATCTCTGGTCAGTTTTTCACGGTCAGTAACGAACAATCCGTGAGGTGAGCCAACATATTCGATCAGCGTTGATTGCCCGATGCCCTTCGCGGCGAGCCTAGCGGACGCTTCTATGGGTACGGTTTTGTCTTCTGTGCCATGAATGATCAGCGTCGGTACGTTGAACGAGGCTAGGTCGCTGCGGAAGTCGGTCCGTGAAAACGACTTCAGGCATTCCAGCGTCGCCTTGAGGCTGGCCTGCATCGCAATATCGTGCATGTTTTCCAGCAGCTCATGGCTGACCACATTGCTCGGCGTGTCTGCACCAAAGAACTTGCGGAAAAAATCCGTAAAGAACTTCGCACGATCCCCATAAATCGCCTGTGCAGTCTCATCAAAGGCTGCTTGCTCGGTGCCCATTGGGTTATCTGCAGTTTTCAGACGAAAGGGAACGATAGAAGAGATCAGCGCCGCTTTTGCGACCGATTTTCCGGCATGGCGTGACATGTAGCGCGCGACCTCGCCACCCCCCATCGAAAAGCCCACGATGATGGCGTCCTCAGCCTTCGCATGTTCGATCACCGCGGCAAGATCATCACTCAAGGTGTCGTAATCGTAGCCGTTCCAAGGCTGCGATGACCGGCCAAAACCACGGCGGTCGTAAGCAATGGCGCGATCCCCAGCATCAGCAATTGCCATCGCTTGGTCATCCCAGCTGTCAGCCGACAGTGGCCAGCCATGCAACAGGATAACCGGCTGGCCTTCGCCCCAATCCTTTACGTACAGTTTGGTTTTGTCTTTGGTGCCCACGAAGTTCATGTCTTGATCCTTCTGTGTGAAGAAAATGACATCGACAACAGCGCCTGGACGATGCCTTCCTGCCCGAATATACGCAGTCAGCGGAGGAGTAACCGTGCGCCAGCGCACCGATAGCCCTGCAGCGATACGCATTGCCTGCGCAATGATGCGAGACTCAAGAGCCGGTCACGCCGGCAGCAAGGATAGCTGAGCCGGCCGGCCCGGCTCGCAGATCGCCAGCTGGGCACTGCCCACCGTTTCCCCCGGCTTCACCAGCGCCCCCACCCGCACCCCCAGCAAACGCAAGCGCCGATCCAGCGGCACGCGCTTCAGGCATTGCCCGGCCAACTCACGAATAGTGCGGGCATCGGCCGTGAACGCATACGATGACTGATCGCGAGTCACCGACTTGAAGTTGTCGTAACGAATCTTGATACCGACCGTGCGGCCGGCATAGCCCTTGCGCTGCAAATCATCCGCCAGGCGCTCGCAAAGCCGGGTGAAGATGGCACTCAGCTCGGCCTTGTCGTGCACGGCATGCAAATCGCGCTCGAAGGTGGTCTCACGGCTTACCGACACCGGCTCGCTGCACGTCTGCAAGCTGCGCGTATCACGACCGTTTGCGGCCTCATGCAGCCAGCGCCCGTAAACGCTGCCAAAACTCTCCTGCAACCAGTCCGGATCGCGTGCTGCCAAATCACCTATCGTGCTTATGCCCAATGCCAGCAATTTGGTATCCGTCTTTGGCCCGATGCCGTTGATCTTGCGGCAGGGCAAAGGCCAGATACGCTCGGCCAGATCATCCTCGTGCAACACCGTCACACCATTGGGCTTGTCGAACTCGCTGGCCATTTTCGCCAGCAGCTTGTTGGGCGCGATGCCGATGGAGCAAGTCAGTCCGGTTGCATCGAAAATGGCTGCTTGGATGCGCTCAGCCAATACTCGGCCGCCCGCCTCCTGGCTGCCAGGCACATCCGTCAGCTCGATATAGACCTCATCGACACCTCGGTCTTCCATGACGGGGGCGATCTTGAGAGCTTCAGCCTTGAACAGGCGCGAGTAATGTCGATATTGGTCGAAGTCGACCGGCAGCAAAATGGCCTGCGGACATTGCTTTGCGGCTTTCATCAGCCCCATGGCAGAGCCGATGCCGAAGGCTCGCGCAGCATAGGTAGCGGTGGTGATGACGCCGCGCCCGACATAATCGCCGAGCCGGGGAAACGCCTCGGGCGGGATGTCCGCCAGCGTCTGTTGCCCGTATTGCTGCAGCAGCACGGCATCTGCCGGGCGTCGCGCGCCACCGATGACCACAGGCAGGCCACGCAGCTGCGGATAGCGCAGCAGCTCGACCGAGGCGTAGAACGCATCCATGTCGAGGTGGGCGATTCGTCGCAGGGAGAACGACGGGGGCTCGGTCATGCGGGTAGCTCGGCGAGTGGGCAATACAGCGATTAGCTTGCATCAATACTGTCATTAAAGACAGTATTTTGTCACTCCCCACGAGCGGTATTGGCAGGCATCATTCATGTGCTGCCAGTCACAGGTGTGCTCAGCCACTATATGGCCATGGAGTTGCAGCTTACGGCGACATCGGCCGCTGCACTTTGAACCAGGCGGCATAGAGCGCTGGCACGAAGAGCAGCGTCAACGCCGTTGCCACCACTAGACCACCCATTATGGAGATCGACATCGGTCCCCAGAACACGCTGTCGGACAATGGCACCATGGCCAGAATGGCAGCCGCCGCAGTGAGCACGACCGGGCGTGAACGCCTGACGGTGGCCTCGACAATGGCCTGCCAGGGCTCCACGCCCTGCGCGATATCCTGATCGATCTGATCGACCAGAATCACCGAATTACGCATGATCATGCCGCCAAGGGCGATGACGCCGAGCAGCGCCACGAAGCCGAACGGCACCTGAAAGATGAGCAGCGCCGGCACCACGCCGATCAGCCCGAGTGGCGCCGTCATGAACACCATGAACATGCGCGAGAAGCTCTGCAGCTGCATCATCAGCAAGGCCAGCATGACGATGAGCATGACCGGGAATACCGCACCCAGCGCCTTGTTGGCCTTCAGACTTTCCTCAATGGCACCACCCTGCTCCAGGTGATAACCCCGTGGCAGCTTGTCGATCAGTGGCTGCAACTTGGGCCAGATCTGCTGCGTGGCATAAGGTGCCTGCACACCATCGGCGACATCGCTGCGTACCGTTAGCACGATGTTGCGATTACGCCGCCACAGCACCGGCTCCTCGAACACCGGCTCGACTTTGGCGACCTGGCTCAGCGGCACCACACCACCGGTCCGCGAGAACAGGGCAATGTCGCCGACACCGTTGACCGCCAGACGCTCTTCCGGAGTGCCGCGCACCACCACATCAATCAGTTCTTCGCCACGGCGAACCTGCGTCACCGGCGCGCCGGATAGCACCGTCTGCACCAGATCGGAGATATCGGCACTGGTGATGCCGAGCAGGCGTGCCTTGTTCTGATCAACATCGAGCTTGAGCGAGCGCACCTTTTCATCCCAGTTCAGCTGGGTGTCGCGCACGAGTTTGCTCTGCCTGACGATGTCGCGGACATCATGGGCAATGCGGCGCACTTCGCCGGCATCCGGCCCGACCACGCGGAACTGCACCGGGAAGCCGACCGGCGGGCCGAACTCGAGACGCAGCACACGCCCGCGCACGGCCGGGAACACCTGATCTGCATTGAACAGCTCAATCAGACGCTTGCGCACCGCCTCACGCGCCTGCAAATTTCCGGTCTTGATGACGAACTGGGCATAGCCCGGATTCGGCAATTCCGGCTGCAAGGAAATGTAGAAGCGCGGCGAACCGAGACCGGTATAAGCCGTGAAGAACTCGATGTCCTTGTCCTTGGCCAGAATTGTTTCCAGACGCTTGACCTCAGTCTGCGTGGCCTGGAACGATGCTCCTTCTTTAAGACGCAGCTCGACCAGCAGCTCCGGGCGCGAGGCGGTCGGGAAGAACTGCTGCTGCACCAGCTTCATGCCCAGCACCGAGACCACGAACAGGCCCACCGTGGCCAGCAGCACCCGCTTGCGATTGACCACGCAGTAATCAATCACACGGCGCAGCTTGCGATACACCGGCTTGTCGTAGGGATCGTGATGCGCTTTCTCGGCGAGATCCTTCGGCAACAACAACACCCCCAGATACGGCGTGAACACCACCGCCACGAACCACGACACCATGAGCGCGATGCCAACTATCCAGAAGATGCCGCCGGCATACTCGCCCGATGTCGATTTGGCAAAGCCGACCGGCATGAAGCCGGCAATGGTGACCAGCGTGCCGGTCAGCATCGGGAAGGCGGTGGAGCTGTAAGCAAAGGTCGCTGCTTTGACGCGATCCCAGCCCTGCTCCATTTTCACCACCATCATTTCCACGGCGATGATGGCGTCGTCCACCAGCAGACCGAGCGCGATGATCAGCGCCCCTAGCGTGATGCGATCAAGATGCCAACCGAAGGCCTGCATGATGACGGCGACGATGCCGAGCACCAGCGGCACTGACAAGGCCACGACAATGCCGGTGCGCCAGCCGAGAAACAGGAAGGACACCGCCAGCACAATGACTAGGGCTTCCAGGAAAGACTTCTCGAACTCCCACACTGAATCGCCAGCGACCTTTGGCTGGTCCGCGTATTTGTCGATCTCGATGCCCGCCGGCAGGTCAGCGCGAATCTTCGCCAGCTCGGCATCCAGATCCGCGCCCAGCGTGAGAATATTGGCATTGGGTGACATGGTGACGCCAATCGCCAACACCGGGTGACCGTTGTGGCGAATGGTGAATGAGGGCGGGTCTTCATAGCCGCTATACACCTTGGCGATGTCGCCGAGACGGATCAAGTTGCCGCCGGCCTCGATGCTGACCGCCGCGATATCCTTCACCGAATGCAGACTGCCATCGATGCGCGTGAACAACCGGTCGCTGCCGGTATCGACAAAGCCCGACGGCTTCACCTGATTCTGCTGCGCGATGGCCTCGAACACGGCCTGCGCCGGCAAGCCGAGCGCGGCCAGACGCCGACTCGATAGCTCGACATAAATCTTCTCGGCCTGCTTGCCGAGAATGTTGACCTTGTTGGTGTTGGGCACGGTCTGCAGGCGACGCTTGATCTGCTCGGCAAACTCCTGCAGCTCCGCCTGAGTCACGCCATCGCCACGCAAAGCATAAAGCGTGGCATACACATCAGTGTACTCATCGTTATAGAACGGGCCGCGCACGCCGGCCGGAAAATCGCCCCGGACATCCCCGATTTTCTTGCGCGCCTGATACCAGAGCTCTTTCAGCTCGGCCCCGGAATTGCGCCCGTTGATGGTCAGTGTCATGCCGCCATAACCCTGGCGGGCAAAGCTCTGCACATAGTTCAGGCCGGGCAGCTCCTGCACGGCGCGCTCCATGCGGTTAAGCACCTGATTCTGCACTTCCTCGGCGGTCGCACCCGGCCAGACCACCACCGCTGTCATCGCCGGCACATTGAAATTCGGATCTTCGAGACGGCCAAGCTGACGGAACGAGAACACGCCCGCCAGCAGCGAGGCCACCATCAGAAAAATTACCATCGCACGATGGTTGACCGCCCATTCGGAGAGGTTGAAGCCCTTCATGAACGCGCTCCCATGCTCTTGAGATTGCTCTTGAGATCGCCGCTAAGATCAAGCCCGGCGCCGCTGCGCTCAACGGCACGAACCGGCATCTTCGCATCGAGCTTCTGGGTGCCGGCAATCACCACCTGCATGCCATCCTGCAAGCCGGTCACCGTCACCGTGTCATTCTGGTAAGACAGCACGCGTACGGTCTGGCGCAGCAACCGCGACTGCTTTGCCGGCACCACCCAGACCGTGGTCTGACCCTGCACCTGCATCAGCGCCGAGGCCGGCAAGCGGATAGCGCTGGCAGTGGCATGGCCGGCGAATGTGACCTGAGCGGTCATGCCGAGACGCAACTGGGCACGATCTTCAGGCGAGACATCGCGTAGGCTGAAACGGGCACGATAGGTACGCAGAGGTTGGCTCGCGGCGGGTGCCAGCTCGCGCAAGGTCAGCGCAAAATGCTCCGAGGGCGTGCCCCAAACTTCGGCCTGCGCATGCTGCTGCGACAAGCCCGAGACCAGCGCTTCGGGAATATCGGCAGAGATTTCGAACTCGCCCTGACGCGCCATTGCCACGATGGGCTGACCCTCGCCCACCACCTGCCCAGCTTCGGCACGAATCGCCGTCACCACGCCATCGTAAGGCGCGACCAGCGTGGCATAACGGGCACGATTGCGCGCCAGCTGCACCTGTCGGCCAGCTTGCAAAGCACGGGCCTTGGCGGCATCGGCACGGGCTTTCTGGCGCTCGTTGTCGGCAACACTGACCGCGCCATCGGCGACCAGTGCCGCAAAGCGCTGCTGATCGAGGCCCGCCTGATCGGCATCGACCTTGGCTGCCGACGCCTGATCCTCGGCAGCTGATAGCGCCAGTGCATAATCACTGGCATCGAGCTGCAACAGCGCCTGCCCTTTGCGCACGACCTGACCGACCTCGACCAAGCGCTTGCCGATACGCCCGCCGGCCTGAAAGCCGATCTCGGTGGCATAGCGTGCCGACACCACGCCGGGCACGCTGCGAGCATCCGATACCGTCTGGCTTTTCACAGTCATGACCAGGACCGGATGCGCCGGTGCCGGTGGCGCTGCCTCTGAAGAGCAGCCGCTCAAAACGGCCGCTGCCAGCGCACTGGCAGCAAAAATGGTCAGGGAATGCTTGCGGGCAAGAATGAAAGTCATGACTGAATACTCGTCTGGATGGCGGGCGCGGTGGCGGCAGGCGCGTTAACGGGAATAGCAGGCTGTTGCCAGCTGCCACCCAGTGCCTTGTGCAGCTGGATGGTATTGAGGGCGCGCTGGGCCTCGCTCTCGACCAGCGTCTGATCGGCAGCAAGGGCTGCGCGTTGCAGCGTCTGTAATTGCAGCAAATCGATCTGGCCGGCGCGATACAGACTCTCGCCGTGCCCCAGCGCTTTGTGACGAGCCGTCGCGACGGCCGTCAGCAGGCCGGTACGACGACGCTCATCGCTCAAGGCCGCCAGGCTGACTTCGACTTCTTCAACGGCGGTCAGAATCAGCTTTTCGTAATTGATCAACGCCTGCTGCTCACGCGCCGTCTGTGCCTCGATGCCAGCGCGGACGCGGCCGTTGAACAACGGAGCGCTGAATGCCAGCGCGACATTGGAGTAACGCACCGGGGCCAGTGCGATGCTGTTCAGCGTCAGATCCTGGCCACCAAATACGGCATTGAGAAAGAAGCGCGGCAGATAGTTCAGCCGCGCTTCCTTGAGGCGATTACTTTCCGCCGCCAGCTGCTGCTCGGCAGCGCGAAGGTCCGGGCGACGCGCCAGCAGCTCGACCGGCTGACCGGGCGCAACGGGCCCGGGATCTGGCCATGCACCCAGGGTCGCTGCCGGCACGGCACCGGGCTGGCTCGGGTCCTGCCCCATCAGCACTGCCAAGCGCGCTTGCGTGGCGACCACCAGCGTCTGCAATTGCGGCTGCAAGGCTTCGGTACTCAGGCGCTCGCCGCTGGCCAGCTCCACATCCAGCTCACTCGCCATGCCGGCAGCAAAACGCTTGCGCGTCAGCTCTTCGGTCTTGCGCAGCGTGCCGAGAATGTCATCGAGCAAAAGTAGGCGCTCACGCGCACCGCGCAAAATGAAATATTGGCGGGCAATCTCGCTGCTCACCAACAGTCGTGTGCCATCAATACCCGCCTCTGCCGCCAGTAGATCGCTGCCGGCAGCCCGACGCGCAGCGCGCGCGGCACCGAACAGATCCAGCTCCCAGTTCAAATCCAGTGCCACGCGCGTGCTTTGCGTATCTGGCGAACCGTTCTTGTAGGGCGGCGGCAAGCCGGTACGGCTGTCGGCTTGCGAGCCGGTCAGCGCCAGCGATGGCAGCAGCCGTGACTGCGCCGCCGTAGTACCGGCCTTGGCCTGCTGCACCCGGGCTAACGCCAAACGGGCATCATGATTGCCGGCGAAACCACTGGCGATGAGCTGACTCAGCGCCGGGTCGTTAAACACCCGCCACCAGTCTCCCGTCAACGCAGCAGCAGCATCAGCCGGTTGCTGATAGGTCGGAGACAGCTTCACCGCAGACTGCAACGGCGTGCCGGCGCAAGCACTGAGAAGCACCCCAGCAGCCGCCAGCAAGGCGGGATGCGACAAGAAAACATTGCAAATCGACAGGGTAGTACGCATGCTTTGACCATTAAGTGGACTTAGGCGTATAGTAATATTGCCGATTTACTGGACTGTCAAGTAAAGAAATGAAAGAAGTCATCAAAAGCAAGCGCGGCCGCCCCCGCGATCCGGAACGCATGAAGCGTGTCATCGAGAGCGCATCGCAGCAATTTCTTGAGCAGGGCTTCGATCGCGCCAGCATGGAATCGGTCGCGCAAAATTCCGGCGTATCAAAGATGACGCTGTACAACTACTTCCCCAGCAAAAGCCTTCTGCTTGAGGCCTGCGTGAGCTGCCGGACAGATGACATGTTCGATGCCTTTAACGAAAATCGGCTCGATCCGACCCAGCCGGAGCAGGCACTGATTTTTATTGGGACGCAGTTTCTCAGCCTCATGCGTGCCGAAGATGTGATCCGCATGCACCGTATGCTTTATGGCTTGGCGACACTGCATCCCGAAGTCTGCGCCGGCTATTTCAAGGCTGGCCCTGAGCGAGTTAACAAATTGGTTCGGGAGTTTCTGACCGCATCTGTGGCAACTGGCCACCTGCAAATTAATGATATCGCTATGGCCTGCGACCAATTTTTGTCGCTATTTCTTGGCCGACCCCACCTGCGAGCGACACTCGGCCTGGGCTTACCAGATGCGCTGCATGATCAGCGTCTGGTGGACGAAAATGTCCTATTGTTTTTGGCAAGATATGGCTCAAAAATGATGACTTAGTTTTATACTTTTATGCCAAACATAAAAGTAATCCCAACAAAAAACTAACAGCCTTAACTTGCATAGCATGCGAGCTTCATAGAGAAAGCCCCCTAAGTACTGGCTACTGTATATACTGAATCGCAAAGGATTACACCATGAGCACGCCGCGAGTCGTACTGGTCGAAGATGACGAAATGTCCGCCGAGCTGGTGCGCTTCCTTGTACAACGTCAAGGCTATACCTTCGAACATATCAGCGACGGTCAGAAAGCTCTTAATCTGCTAAAGGAAGAACCTCCTACAGCACTGATTCTCGATTGGCTACTGCCCTTTGTGGACGGCATGACTGTGCTCGAAGCTGTACGCAAAAGCACAACTTGGTCATCAGTACCTGTGCTGGTGCTCACCGGCAAGTCACGCGAAGAAGACATTGTGAAAGCGCTTGATGCCGGAGCCAATGACTTCATCGCCAAACCTTTCCAGCCGGCAGAGTTGACCGCACGCCTGAAACGAATGATCCGGATCCCCGCATGAGAACGCTGATCGCTGCAATTTTCTTATCGCCACTGATAGCAACTGCTGACACCGGCTGGGTAGAACTCAGTGCCGACTATCAGGATTACAGCAATGGCTTTCGCTCCGCGCAGACCTACACAGTAGCCGGCTCACTGAAACAAGCCACACGCACGCTCTATGGAGAAATCAGCGACTACCAGCGCGGCGATGCTCATGACCTTCCGGTACAGCTCGGCATCTATCAGCAAGTCACCCGCAACGGACAATTACATGCCGAAGGCACGCTGACAGCCAACCCGCTCATCAAACCTGAACATCAGGAATATGTTGGCTGGTATCAGTCGCTGCCATCAGGCTGGACCATAGAACCTGGCTATCAGTGGACCAGTTACAATACTGTCGCTGTTGAGAAGGCCAGCGTTATTGTCGAGAAGTACTGGCAAGCTTTCCGCTTTGCATACGGTGCAGCACGCGTCACGCTCAATGGTGAACGCGCCTTCAACCATCGCCTGCAAGCCGACTGGCTCTATCGTGACAACAGCAAGCTCAGCGCAGGCTTGTCACGAGGTGATGATCAGGAAGTGCTCGACACCGGCACCGTCATTCAAACGCCAGTCAAGAATTACTTCCTCGCGGGCGAACATCCTTTGGCCAAGCAATGGCAGCTACTCTGGCAGCTGCAACACACTGACCAAGGAAGCATTTATCGCCAGCAGGGGGCGCGACTTGGAGTTCGCTACCAGTTCTGACCATACCCTGAGTGGTGTTCTCTATTTAACATTGATGTTTTTTGCCATCAGTGCAGGCTCCCTGCTGCTCTGTTTTCTGATACGCCTGCGCCGGCTGCGTAACCAGCAACATGCGGAGCGCGTAGAGACCGAATGGAGGCAATTCTGCTTTCAGGCACTGATGACTGATCAGCTCGATCAGTTGCCACCGATGAATCAGCGCGACCTCTATGATGTGGTCAATATGTGGCTGCAAACTTTTGACCGCATACGCGGTGCCGACGCCGCCAAAGGCCTGATCCGGCTCGGCGAATGGCTGAACTTTGCAGACCACTTGCTGCCCTTGCTGAAATCCCGAAGCATGGATGAAACACTACTGGCTATGATGGCGCTGGGCTTACTGAAAGAGCGCCGCGCTCTGCCTGTTATCCGAGAGAATTTAGACCACCCCTATCCGCTGCTTTCCCTCGCGGCCATGAAAGCATTCATGGATATTGCCCCCGAAGAAGGTCTGCCCGAGCTCATGAAACGGATTGATACGCCCGGCTGGCCTATGGGTCGCGTGCGTCAGCTCATGAGCTCAGCGCCGCGACAGCTGCAAACACAATATCTGGCCGTGGCGGCTGAAACACTGCTGCCGTATCAACTGCCCCACCTGATGGAGCTGGTATTTGCTCTGGCACCATCAGAGTCAACTGAAGTCGCCAAAGGCTGCCTGCGGCGCTGCCCGGAGCAGGCACTGCTTATCCAGACTATTCTTAAACACACATCTGACCCTCAGTTTCTGCCTCTAGCGCGAGTAGGATGCCGAAGTACCGTGCCCGAATTACGCGGCGAGAGCCTGCTCGCGCTGGGAAGCTTGGGCGGTGCAGAAGAGCAGACACGCTTGATACACCATCTCGACAACGACACCTGGCTTAATCAGCAAGCCGCCGCCAAAAGCCTAATAACGCTGGTGCACGATGCCAGTACAGCACAAAGCATCCTGTCTCAATTGCAGTCCGTATCGGCACAGCAACACTGGTCAGAGCTGCTGTTCGAAAAAGGCTGGCTGCTGAACCCAGATCCGGCAGCCTGGTCTGCCGCCAACAGCTTTTTACATGAACAGGTGACTTCTCATGGCTGAGTGGTACTGGGTCGCCCCCGCTGCCATCGGGCATGGCTGGGCAGGCCTGCTGATCAATGGCCTCTTCTGGTTCTTCCTGATTTATCAGATCATTGTCGGCAGTAGCTACATTTCTCTGAATCTGATTGCACTCTTTGTCGTACGGCGCAGTACCCGAGGTGGTCAGGATCTGCACATGCCACGGGTCTACGAAAGCAGCCTGCCAGGCGTCAGCATTCTGCTCACCGCCTATAACGAAGAACAGCTGATTGCCACATCCGTGCGCTCGCTGCTGCAACTCGACTACCCGCTGTTTGAGCTGATCGTGATCCACGATGGTGGCAGCGATGACACGCTGGGCGTCATGCAGCGCGAATTCGACATGTATCCCTGTCCTTACGCCTTCGAATATGCCCTGCCCTGCAGCCTGATCAAGCAAGTCTATCGCTCGCGGACCAACACCAATCTGATCATGGTCGACAAAGTCAACGGCGGCGGCAAAGCGGATGCCAACAATGCCGGTGTCAATGTTGCCCGCATGCCGCTTTACTGCGGCATGGATGCCGACTCGGTACTCGACCGTGACAGCCTGCTACGTGTGGTGCGCACATTCCTCGAAAAACCCGACACGATTGCTGCTGGCGGCAGCGTACGTATTGTCAATGGTTGCCAGGTGCAAAACGGACGGTTGATCAAGACTGGCCTGTCGAAGAACTGGATGGCGAAAATTCAGGTTCTGGAATACCTAAGAGCCTTCCTTTTTGGCCGTCTGGGATGGTCCAAGCTTCAAGCGCTGCTGATCATCAGTGGCGCCTTTGGCGTTTTCAAACGTGACACCGTGATCGCTGCCGGCGGCTATCTGGCAACCAGTCTTGGCGAAGACATGGAGCTGGTGGTACGCATGCATCGATATGCCCTCGACCGGAAGCAGCCCTACACCATCAACTTCGTGCCTGACCCCGTATGCTGGACAGATGCACCGGAGGATTTGCCGACATTGCGCAAGCAACGTATACGCTGGCAGCGTGGCTTGCTGGAAACATTGCACGAACATCGTGCGCTGTGCTTTCAAAAAGGCTCAGGGCGCGTCGGCTGGCTGGCTTATCCCTTCATGCTGGTTGTTGAGGCCATGAGCCCTATCATCGAGATACTGGGTCTGATTTTCACAATTGTGCTGGCCTGCTTCGGCTATATCAATGCCAGCGCCAGCCTGCTTTTTCTCGCAGCTTCGGTCGGCATGGGCCTGCTGCTTTCTTCCTTGGCACTGGTATTGGAAGAGCGCAGCTTCCATGTTTATCCGCGCTTCCGTGATACAGCAACGCTCTTTCTCTGGGCCATTCTGGAGAATTTTGGCTACCGCCAGATGAATTCCTGGTGGCGTCTGCAGGGCACCTGGCACTGGCTGCGCGGAACGGAAGCCAAGTGGGGCACCATGGTCCGCAACACATCATGGATGACAGAAGACACCCCCGCCAAGTAATCTCGGGGCACTCCAGAAAAGAGCTGTCTGCCATGCCCCGCGCCAATCCCGAACTGATCAGCCCAACCGCACATTACACCGGCAATGTCTGGCTCAAGCACGGGCTCTCGCACCCGGCATTTGCCACCTTGCAAGGCCAGGCTTTCTATTATGCCCTTAAGGCACCGATGGCCGTGGCCAAGGGCTTCGGCGGGCCGACACTGGAGGCCTTCCTGCTGGCCCGCCATCGCCTCATTGATCTGCAACTGGAGAGCGCCATCGAGTCCGGCGAGATCACTCAGATCATCGAGATTGCCGCCGGATTGTCGCCACGTGGCTGGCGCTTTGCTTCACGTCATCGCGAGCGCATCACCTATATCGAAGCTGACCTGCTCGAGATGGCCAAATACAAGCACCACTTGCTGCAATCGGGTGGGCTGAACACGGATCAGCATCATGTTCGTATCATCAATGCACTGGCCGAATCGGGCGCTGACAGTCTGGCTGAAATCGCCTCCAAGCTTGACCCGGAGCAAGGCCTGGCCATCATTACCGAAGGCCTGGTGAATTACTTTGATACACCGACCGTAGAGGCCATGTGGGCACGCTTTGCCAAGGTTCTGTCAGGCTTCAAGCACGGCTTGTATCTCTCCGATCTACACGTCAAGGCCAACAACTCCGGTCCGGCTACCCGCATGTTCATGGGCCTGCTGTCGACGTTTGTCGGTGGCAGCGTGCATCTGCATTTCAAGGATGCCGCTGCTGCAGAGCAAGCACTGAGCAACGCTGGCTTCAGTCAAAGCGTACTGCTGAAGCCGAGCGAGTTTCGCGAACAGCTACCCGATTGTCGTCCGCGTGGCGTCAATGTGGTGCGCGTGGTTTGTGCTCGAACTAGCAACACATGAGCAAATTAGCCGACTCACCTTGGCAATGGACTGAAGGCCGCCCCGAGCCCGACAAGCTCGCAACAGTCATGAGCCAGTCGGAAATTGCCGACCTGCCTAATCTGGCCAACAGTCTTGACGCACTCGGTGAGGCCCAGCGCCGACTGTATGCCCACAGCCAGCATGCCGTTCTGCTGATCCTGCAAGGCCTCGATGCCAGCGGCAAGGACAGCCTGCTGCGCACGCTGGCGCAAGGCTTGGACCCCGCCGGCTTTCGGGTTTACTCATTTGGCCGTCCCACCGTAGAAGAAGCCGCGCATGATTTTCTCTGGCGAGTCATTCCGCGCTTACCGGCACATGGCCATGTTGTAGCCTTCAATCGTAGTCATTACGAAGCCGTACTGGCAGAACGCCTGCTTGAGGGCGCGCCAAGTGCGAAGCGCTTCTGGCAAGCACGCTATCGCACCATCAACGCCATCGAGAAACACTGGCACGACAGCGGCACCCGCATCATCAAGGTCTGGCTGCATCAATCCGAGACGGAACAGAAAGAGCGACTGCTGAAACGTCTCGACGAGCCGCGCAAGCGCTGGAAGTTCGACCCCTCCGATCTGGATACCTTTGCACAGCGTGAGCTTTATCTCGATGCCATGGCCGACATGGTCGAAGCCACCAGCATCGAAGAGGCACCGTGGCATCTAATCCCAGCAGATAACAAGACTCATGCGCGGGCCGCTGTGGCCGGCATTCTGCTCGCACACTTGCAAAAGCTGGCGCCGGATTATCCGGACAGTGATCCAGCGCTAGATGCGCGCTACCGGGCCATGCTCACGGCCAAAGCCGAGCAAGCCAAGGCCACATTAAAGACCTAATAAGGCGCGCTTTAGCTCTTCCGTAGTAGGCTGCTCGCCAATCCAGGTTGACAGCAGCAAGCGAGAAAAAACCGGATCATCGAGCCGAATTAGTCGCTTGTCGTTGTCGAAAATCTCGACATAATCAGCCTCGAAAACATAGGTTTGACGTGAATGCCGCCGCGTTTCAGGTAAGGCGGCAAGAAACTTCTGTACTGATAGCGCAGGCCAAGAGCAGCCCACATCACAGTTCTTCTGCAAATAAAGCAACCAAGCTTTGCGCGTATCCAGTACTGAAGCAGCACGCAGGAACTGCATCTGCAATACGCGTGGGCCATGCAAGTCGAGCACAGCTTGAGCCTGATGTAGTGGTACCGGCAAATACAACGCAGCGGCATAAACTTTGATGCGCAAGAAGCTGTACTCACGCACTCCAACGCCATTGCGCACCAATGTGGTATCACCAGTGCGCCAAGTATCCGGAAAGGTCACATTAGCCATGGTGATGGCTTGCAATGGCATCGCAAGCAATAGCAAGCCCAGGATCGCCAAACGCTGCAATATAGACTTCATACCCTTGCTTCACGATAACGCGAGCCTCGCCAAAGTAGTAAGGCCAGTGCCATGAAAAGCATGTCTTCCAAGGGGGTATACCAGCGTAGTGGGCGTGGCCAGTAAACTCCGAAGCAGCCACAGTTAGGCAAATCGAGCCCACGCGCCAAGGCGATTACCGTCCATACCAAATACAAGAAATGCATGGCGAACAAGCACAACGCTGCAACCGACAAATTTTGACCTTTGACCAGCCAAAGCGCGAGGCCTAGCTCCGTCAACATCAATGCCCAAGCCACTGGCGATATAAGCCACTCAGGCAATACACGAAAACTGCTCACAACACTCATGAAGCCGGGCATATCGAGCAGCTTGCCAATAGCCGCTGCCAGCATGAGCAAGCAGAAGCCCCAGCGCAGAGCTTGCGTACTATCTGACAGCCTCATGTCATGGTCTCGGCTGATGATTGATAGTCCAGTCATAGGGAATGAAGTTGACCTGCCAAGACTGCGGGATGGCCGGCGCATGGTAGCGGTTGATGAAGTCCGTCAGCGTTGGCTCTGCCTTGAGAAAGTCTTCACGATAAAACTTCAGAATCTCAGAGACATTGACGATTTTTCGAGCGCCATCCACTTGCAGATGATTTGAATCGGCAAAAAATGCCTGAGCTTCGCGATTCAGCTGTGCATCTAGATTAGTGGCTAGAAAAGGCTGTCGCGGCAAACGCGGACAGCCTACCGACATGCAGTTGAGCGCGAAGTGCACTCGCACATCACCCAGTGGAATGATCACCTGTTTTTCATAGTTGCTGAGCGACATTACCTGCCCACCCACCTGAATTTGACGCAAAAAGAAGAACGGTATTTTGCGCAGCCCTGCTAGCGTTTGTGGCACGCCAGCCTCAATGACGCTGTACATGGCCAACGCGTTATAGGCGTTCAGGTGATAGGCAAGCACCGTGTCTTTATCTGGGAATTGCGCGGGGTGGGTGGTAGGACTTACGCGATAAACCCAAGCCACGTAGACATCAAGGTCGGCGCGATCTGCTGCTAGCGCAGTGAAGTCGACACGACCTTGGTCATCCACGAAGCGTGCCAATACTCGCGCCCAAGACTCACGCGGCTCATGCACAGACTCCGCTGCCGCTGGCGCACGAACCAGCGTGGTACAACCCGCCAATATTAGCATCAGGGCAGCACAGGCCAAGCGCAGAGCTGTCATATCAGCTCGCCACATCCGTCGTCACTTCCAACACTCGTGGCTCATGGCGTAGCGGCCGATTCTTATTGACCTCTTCCTTGGAGCGACCACGGGCATTCTTGCGAGTGAGTTTGACTTCGATACTCTCCGGCTCCTGCTCCATCATTTCACCGGTAGCTGGGTTGAAATAAAGCACATTGGAGTCACGAACAACTTTTGCAGACACCAGCAAATATGAATCACGCTTGGCATTGTGCACGCACATGCTCATCGGGCCTTCGGGCGTCATCACCATGAAAGAACAGGACTCACAACGATCATGCTCAAGATGCTGAGCATCTTGGAAGTTGTGTGTGAAAAATGCCACTTTGTGTACTTTTCCACCGGTCGCCATGAGGTCTCGGCGGATTGCCCAGAATTTTTTCCCGAAGTGGCGTAGCGCTCTCACTAACAGGCGGGGCTGAGTCAGCATGAACAGACCGACCTGCATGAGGGTTTTCTTAGGATTACGACGGTTGAGCAAAATATGATCCGTCTTCTCCAGCAGCTCTTCGATCAAGCCTTGATCATCCAGCAAGTCATGCACCTGGCCATTGCAGACAAAGCCAATGGCATGACCATTGCACTCGTGATGACCGGCAGTACCGGCATGGAACGCCAGCTCTTTGCCAACGGCCAGATTGATTTGCGCATGTACCGATTCTTGCGTGATGGCGAAGCCACGCTCGCGCTCAACGCCACGACCGGTGTCGGCTTGCAGCTGAAATGACGAGAGTTTGACAACATCAGCATGACTGATAAAAAAGCGCGTCAGCAGGGCAATGTCATGGAAGTTCTGGTCAAACACGGTGGTGTTGAAAAACACATTCAGCGGCAAGCCGCGCGCGCGATTGATGTACTCCAAACGAATACTATTCAGCGACTCTTCAGTTTCATAGCCCTTGCGCTCCTGCGTCATGTCGACATGGAAAGCGACGTCGGTTAAGCCATTTTCGGATAGCTCGGTGAGCAGCTCGCGCGTGGCCAGAATGCCGTTGGTGAAGAGGCTACAGCGCATGTGCTTTTCGCGGATATAGCGCACGATTTGTACCAGTTCATCATGCTGACGCAGAGTCGGATCGCCGCCCGTGACTTGAATGTCGGTACCATCGCCATAGTGCGCATGAATCAGATCAATGCGGCGAAATACCTCTTCGATGGGAATATCTTTCAGTGCTTCCGAACTTTCGGAGAGATAGCACAAGGTGCAATCGAGATTACAGCGCTGCGTAATTTCCAGTGCCACACAGCCAATGGCCCAGCGCCGACCCATGTTCTGCTTGGCATCCCATTGTCCTGCTGTACCGACACGAACGCGCGCGCGCTGAATCGGGTCAAGGCCATCATCGACGATGGGAAACGGTGGCCAGGCGATAATTTCTTCGGGCGTCATATAGTTCATTTTTATTGCTCCGAGCCACGAATAAAGACTGCAAGAAGGGGCATGTGCTACTTCTTACGATTTTATTACAGCAACAAAGCTTGAAACAGAAGACGACAAAGCGAGGTTTTGCTATCCCACGGCATATACCCAATTTTGTCCAACATTCGTTCACTACTTGACCTGTACATCCAACGCGGTAGGCGCCATGAAGTGTTGCGAATAGCGCCCCGTCATGGCTTGGAGATCAAGAAAAATGAGTACATCGGCACAGTTGAATTCGGGGTCCCAGCAAGCTTCACCGCCAATGCGAGCACCCATGCGCAAATAAGCTTTCAACAGTGGCGGCACGCTGACTCGGCCCACGCCTGGGGCCGACAACAAAATTTCACGATTGGGGTTAACGCGGAGCTCATCACAAACAAAGTACTTCTCGCGCAAGGAAGGCATGACGCTAGCTAGCGTGGTGCCACCGTCGCCGAGGCTAATGCTCGCGCACCCGATGAGATAGCTGTAGCCGCCACGATTGAGGTACTCCGCTAGGCCAGACCAAAGCACAGCGATGGCTGCACCCGAACGATAGTCTGGATGCACGCAAGTACGGCCAACTTCGAGCACGCGTCCACTGAGCTGTAGCAGCGGTGACAAGTCAAATTCCTTGCCGGAGTAAAAACCGCCCACCAACTGGGCTTGCTCAGCCGAGAGTACGCGAGTGGTAGCAATCAACCGCGCGTTGGCCACATCATAGACATTCAAGTGGTCGCAGAAGGCGTCGTAATCATCGCAATCAAGGCCGCCATCAAGCCCGAACTGCACGCCATACTCTTGACTGAAAGTTTCCCCACGAAGGCGTTGCGCGGCCACTACCTCGGCGGCATCCACGGCAATACGTGATACAAAGCGCGGCTTGCTTGGTTCGGGCTTTGTATCATCAGCGGATAATGTTGGGCTCTGCACAACTCGGCTCATGGCAAGGGCACTCTCGAAAACACAAGCCCGGTCACAGGCGACTGATGTTCATCGATATACGCATTTTCACCGGGGCTGAAAACTCTACAGAGTGGTGATCGTCACACCCACCCGTATCGGCTTTGCCAACAACAGCCAGGCACACACGCACAGCCCCGCCGCAACCAGAAAAATGACGGGTGCGCTGGCGACCGACCACACCGAGCCTGCGGCCCATGCACCCAGTGCAACACCCGTGCCCCAGAGCATGCTGTAGATGGCCTGCCCCTGGCCCTGCGAACCCTGCCCGAAATGGCGATAGATCAGTGTCATCGCTGCGGCATGGAAAGTGGCAAAGCTGGCTGCATGCAAGAGCTGCGCGCTCCAGATCACGGCGGGATAGTCCACGCCGTAGCCGATCATCAGCCAGCGCACAGCTGCCAGTGCCAGACTCCAGAGCATCAGCTGATGCTCGCCAACGGCCGGCAGCACACGGTGCATGATCATGAACAAGACGACTTCGGCAAGCACACCCAAGCCCCAGAGCCAACCGATGTCACTGCGGCTGTAACCGTGGCTTTCCAGATAGATGCTGTAGAAGGTGTAGTACGGCGCATGGGATAGCTGGAGCAGGAAGTGCGCGACAAAAAATATCCATACTGGGCGGCGCTTAAGGATGCCTAGAAAACCCTGCGAGCCGGGCAAGCGTTTTGGCGTTTCGATATCCGGTACAAAAGCGCTGGCCAGCCAGGTTGCCAGCGCACAGATCAACAAAGCCAAGGGCAAATGAGCGACAGGGAAGTACTCGAAATACAGCCCCAGACCGGTGCCGGTGGCAATGAAGCCCAGCGAGCCCCAGAGCCGGATCTGGCTGTAGCGTTCGCGCTGCTCGCCGAGGTGCGCCAACGTCACCGCCTCGAATTGCGCCAAGATAGCATTCTGGAAAAACCCGTAAACCAGCAACACGGCTGCCAGCGGCCAGAACTCGCGCGCCACGAAAACGCCGAGCCAGCCCAGCGTGATCATGGCGGCACCGAGCCGTACCAAGCGCAAGCGCTTGCCGGTCTTGTCGGCAATGTAACCCCAGAAGTTCGGCGCGATGATACGCGTCGCCATGACGATGGCCGAGAGCTGGCCGATGGCCTCGGCATCGAAGCCCAGGGACTGCAAATACAGTCCCCAGTACGGCATGAAGCCGCCGATCACTGCGAAGTAGAAAAAGTAGAACGCGCCCAGCGGCAGGTAGGGAATGCGGGCCGCGCTCACGCCGCCAGGCCTATGCAACATAAAACGGGCAGCACGGGCCGTTCAACCGGCAACGCTGCCCGGAATCACCGGCGTGCTGCATTGCACCAATGCATTCTGAGCACGATGCCGCAGCGCATGATCGAGCAGCACAATGGCCAGCATCGCTTCGGCAATCGGCGTTGCGCGCACACCCACGCAAGGATCATGACGACCTTTGGTGACCACCTCGATGGCCTCGCCCTTGAGGTTGATGCTGCGACCCGGCGTAGTGATGCTTGATGTCGGCTTCAGCGCGATACGCACGATCAGATCCTGACCGCTGGAGATGCCGCCGAGCACTCCACCCGAATGGTTGCTGAGAAAGCCTGCCGGCGTCAGTTCATCACGATGCTGCTCGCCGCGCTGATTGACCACCGCGAAACCATCGCCGATTTCCACACCCTTGACCGCGTTGATGCTCATCATGGCGTGCGCGATGTCGGCATCGAGCCGGTCGAATACCGGCTCGCCCCAACCCACCGGCATGCCGGTCGCGAAAACTTCGACCGCTGCACCGATGCTGGAGCCTTCGGTGCGCATGCTCAGCACCAACGCTTCCATCTTCGGCACGGCTTCGCGGTCGCCGCAGAAGAACGGGTTTTCGCGGACATAATCCCAGTCACAGGTCTGCGCCTTGATGTCGCCGATCTGCGAAACACGGCCGCGAATGCTGACGCCGAACTGCTCGGCCAAAACCTTGCGGGCAATGGCCCCGGCAGCCACGCGCATGGCCGTCTCGCGAGCGCTGGAACGACCGCCGCCCCGATAATCGCGGAAGCCGAATTTGTGCGTGTATGTGTAATCGGCATGCGCTGGCCGGAAGGTATCGGCAATGTTGCCGTAGTCCTTGGAGCGCTGGTCAGTGTTCTCGATCACCAGCGCAATCGGCGTGCCGGTGGTACGGCCCTCGAACACGCCGGACAGGATTTTCACCTGGTCCTCTTCCTTGCGCTGGGTCGCAAACGACGATGTACCCGGCTTGCGACGGTCGAGATCGCCCTGCAGATCAGCTTCGCAGAGCGCGATGCCCGGCGGCACGCCATCGACAATCGCCGTCAGCGCCACACCGTGCGACTCACCCGCCGTCATCACGCAGAAAACTTGTCCAATGCTGTTACCGGCCATCTCAGATACTCGCTTCAAATACCGCCTGATGTTTACGGCAATCCGCTGCCGTCAGCACAAATACGCCCTTGCCACCGCGCTCGAACTCAACCCAGATAAACGGAACATCGGGGAAGGTCTGTTCTAGCGCCCATTGCGAATTGCCCACTTCCACGACCAATACACCCTCTTCAGTCAGGTAGTCGGCCGCCTCGGCGAGGATGCGTTTGGTGATGTCGAGGCCATCCGCGCCAGACGCCAGACCCATCTCCGGCTCGCGCAGAAACTCTTCCGGCAGATCGGCCATATCCTCGGCATCCACATACGGCGGGTTGCTCACGATGAGATCATAACGCTGGCCCGGCAGCTTGCTGAACACATCCGATTCGAGCAGACCAATACGGTCTTGCAAGTCGTGATGCTCGACATTGATAGCCGCCACCGCTAAAGCGTCAAGCGACAAGTCAGTGGCATCAACCAAGGCATCGGGAAACTCTTTTGCGCAAGCAATAGCGATGCAGCCGGAGCCGGTGCAGAGATCAAGAATGCGCTGCGGCTCATCTTTCAGCCACGGCAGGAAGCGGTCGCCAATCAGTTCGGCAATCGGCGAGCGGGGCACTAGCACACGCTCATCAATGTAAAATGGTAGCCCGGCGAAATAGGCCAAATTGAGCAGATAGGCCAGCGGCGTGCGGTCATTGACGCGCTTGCGCAGCGTCTCGGCGACAGCAGCACGCTCGGAGGGCAGCAGGCGTGACGACAGGATTTCCTCATCCGCCGACCATTCCAGATTCAGCGTTTGCAGGACTAGCGCCGAGGCTTCGGCAAACGGGTCGCTGGTGCCGTGGCCGATATGCACATCACAGCCCCGAAAGCAGCTCACGCAAAAGCGCATCCAGTCGCGGATGGTGACTAGTTCGCGTTCGGCTTCTGCCAGCAGGTCAGCAGACAAGGTCAAGGCAGGCAGCGAATCGCTCACGGGAACTCCGAATTTCAATAGGAAAAAGTGTGGCGATTTTACACGGCAGGGGCGCCGTTCGGGAGAAATCCTTGCAGCAGCTTATCGCCCCGCTGCCGCCTTGTAGACAGCATTACGCTCACGCTTGCCAACAGCAATCACGACCACCACAATTTCCTGCTCACGCACCTCGTAGACGAGTCGAAAGCCGCTGGCGCGCAGTTTTATTTTGTAGCGATGCGGATGGCCCAACAGCCGCGCCGATGGCACTTGCGGCAGCTCCAAGCGTTCCGCCAGCTTGCGCTTGAATTGTTCGCGGATAACGGCATCTAGACGCCGCCATTCGTTTAGCGCTTCTTCCTTGAAGCGCAGCTCATAGCTCATCAAGCGTTACCTTGATTTCGGCCTGACTAGCACGGGCATCCGCCAACGCATTCAGCTCCAAGTCTTCAATGCGCTGAATCAACGCCTCGTAGGCTCGTGCCGGTACGCAGTAAAACGCGGGTTCGTTATGATTCAGGATCGCCACCGGAAAGCCCTCGCCGGCAGCCACCGCCGCCATCGGATTCTTCTTCAGCTCAGACACGCTGACCGTAGTTTCCGCCAAGATGAGATGCGCCATAAAAGACTCTTTATAAGACCTTAATATAGGTCTTAATATAAATCTTTCAGCTCCGCTTGCACAACCGCTGTTTGCGTTCATTACTCGCCCAAGCACACTATAATTTCGCCACCTGCCTATGGTGTAGATCACCCATGAAAGATCCGCAACTAACCGCGCTCAAACGCCAGCTGAAAGCCGAATCACCGCTGCTTGCCGTCAAAATCGCCAAGCCTGCGCCGACTCGCGAGCCCGAACCTGAACTAGACGATGCCACGCTGTTTGCTCAGGCCACACGCGGCGCTCGCAAACTGGCCACGGATGCCGCTGCCCCAGCCCGCCCGCTGCGCCCGAAAAAGCCGACCGCGCTGACCTTGCTCAAGCGTGCCCGCGCCGAAGGCGACCCCGAGCGTGAAAATATTGCACTTTCGGATACCGTCGCGCTGCTGCAAGGCGTGGCACCAGAGGCCGTGCTGAGCTTCAAGCGCAACGGCGTACAGGAGCGACAGCTCGACAAGCTCAAGGCCGGTCTGCTGCCGTGGAAGCACGCCGTTGATTTGCATGGCTGCACGCTGGAGCAAGCGCGCGAAGCCATCCTGCAGCTGTTCGCCGAGGCGAAGGCTGAAAGCATCACCGTGGTGAAAATTGTGCATGGCAAAGGCCAGATCAATGGTCAGGCCCTGCTGAAAACCGCCGTCAACGGCTGGCTGCGTCAGCTCGATGATGTGCTAGCTTTTGTCAGTGCCGACCCGCGCCATGGTGGCGCCGGCGCTGTCATGGTCTTGCTGCGACGGCCGCGAGAGGCCAAAATGCCGGCGCTGTCCTCTTTACCGTAGCAACGCACATCGCTACGGTCAGTCTTTCTTCTTCCGAGTACGAGAATAATCATGGAAAACGCCTACGCGGACATTATCCGCGGTGTCGGTGAGGACCTGGGCCGACCCGGCCTGCTCGACACCCCGAAACGAGCCGCCAAGGCTTTCAAATACCTGTGCAAAGGCTACGAGGAAGATCTCGATACCCTGGTCAACGGCGCGGTGTTTCCGTCTGACAATGATCAGATGGTGCTGGTGAAAGACATCGAGCTGTACTCGCTGTGCGAGCACCACCTGCTGCCGTTCATTGGCAAGGTGCATGTCGCCTACATACCGTCCGGCAAGGTGTTGGGGCTGTCCAAGGTGGCTCGCATCGCTGACATGTATGCCCGCCGCCTGCAGATCCAGGAAAACCTGACCAAGCAGATTGCCGATGCCATCCAGCAGGTCACCAACGCCAAGGGCGTGGCGGTGACGATTGAAGCCAAGCACATGTGCATGATGATGCGCGGTGTGGAGAAGCAGAATTCAGTGATGAAAACGTCGATCATGCTCGGCGTCTTCCGCGACCATGCGCAAACGCGGAATGAGTTTTTATCGCTGATTCGCGACTGAATCAACGCGCATAAAAAAGCCCTGACCGGTCTGCGCCGGCGGGGCTTTTTTATGCTCGCCTACTCGTCGTAAGTCCTGCACTCAGCATCATTCGGCACATGCTTGCAGCGCACGCGCTTCATGATGCCGAGCATGACATTGTTGTAAATGCCCTGACGCATGAGTGCAATACGCGCCTCACGCAACATCTGGTAGTACTTGTCCTGCTCGGTTTGCGGCAGGTCTATCCAGAGGCGCTCCGGCACATCACGCTCAGCCTCTTTCAGCATGTTGATGAGACCATCAATGTGCTGCAACCCGAGCTGACGCACTTGGTTCAAACGCGGATCCAGATCCGGAATTTTCGGCAGCAATAAATCACGCCGAATCAGCACCGTGCCGGTGGCCTGCAGCAGCGGAAAGCGGATCACGCCGCCCTTGGTGCCGATGCCTTTGTACAATTCCATCGGCTTGAAGCCCAGCGCCGGCGCAGCAATGATGTCGGCTTGGCCATTGTTGAACTTGCCGGCATAGGTCGAGAAATCCGCCGGAACAGGCTGCGCGCCAAGACCGGAAATCATCTTGGATTGCACTGGGTCCCAGTCAAGCACCACCACGCGCTTGCCGGCGGCCTTGCTCAGTGAATTGATCTGACGATCATTGACCACGACAAAAATAGCGCCAATCGGCATGATCGCCGCCACCTGATATTTGCCATTGATGGCCAGCTGCGCCACCACTGGATTCGACAGCATCTTCAGCAGCGTTTTCATCTCGTCGTAATTGCGCAGATTGCCCGGCGAATCAATGCTGCCGACAACGGCATTGAATTGCTTCGCACGCAGCGTGGAGATGGCCACAGCTTCGCACTGCCCGGCCTTGAAATCTTCCGTGGCAACACGCTCGTCGGTGTAGGGTTTGATTTCGGCGATGAAATTCCATTCGGCGGCGAACTTGGCGAGCTCACGCGCGGCGGTGACAATTTTTCCGCCTGAGCCCAAGGGGTCAAAAATGCAGAATCTGACTTTTACCGGCTTCGGTAACGGCGCCGGCATACCCACCGATTTCGGACTGGGCAAATCGGGCATGACATCCGCTGCAAATACCGACCCTGCAAATGGTGGGACCAGCAATAGGCCGCCTGCCAGCAAGCAGGTCGTCAACGAACGTTTGAAAAAATTCATGGTGTCGTCCTTACTCATCGAACAAGCTGCATTCTTCGTTGGCGGGGTCATGCTTGCAGCGCACGCGCTTGAGCAGATTCATGGTGGAGGTGTCATAAACACCATCCTTGGTCATGCCGATACGCGCCTGGCGCAGCATGCGTGAGTACTTGTTCTTTTCATCGGCACTCAATTCCATCCAGACAGCGCTGGGAATCGCTTTTTCAGCCGCTTTCAAACGCTCGAGATGACCATCGAGAAACCGCAGCCCGTAGGCCTGAAGCTGCTCGATGCGCTTGTCCAGATCGGGCATTTTCTCGATGAGAAAATCGCGGCGAATCATGATGGTAGCCGTGGCGTGCAACAGCGGAAACCGGATCACGCCACCATTTTTGCCGATGCCCTTGTACAGTTCCAGTGGTTCGTAGGCGATAGCCGGAGCGGCAATAATATCGACCTGACCATTGTTGAATTTGCCGCCATAGCTGGTGATGTCAGAGGGGATGGGTTGTGCGCCCAGCGCCGAGATCATTTTCGATTGCGAAGCATCCCAGTCCAGCACGCCAATGCGTTTGCCGGCCGCTTTCTCGATGGAGTTGATGGCACGATCACGCGTCATGACATAGAGCGCACCAATCGGCATCACGGCAATGACCTGATAGCGACCGGTGATGGTCATGGGCTGGAATGCCGGATTGGCAAGCACATGCAGCAGTGATTTGACTTCGGCGTAGGTGCGCAGGTTGCCCGGAGAATCAATACTGCCAACCATCTTGTTGAACTGCCGTGCGCGCAGCGTGGACATGCCGACCAGATCGCACTGACCAGCTTTGAAGTCTTCGGCAGCAACATGCTCCTGCAGATAGATTTTTACATTCAGACGCATGCCGTAACGCTGTGCCTCGATCGCCAGATCACGCGATAATTGCGCAAACGGTCCGTTGGCACCGGTCGGATCAAAAATGCAGGCCTTGACGGGAACCAGCTTGGCAGGCTGAGCCTGAGCTGTCAGGGTAGCCAGCAACAGTCCCAGCCCTGCCATGAGAATTCGAGATGCACGCATGTCTGCTTCCTTTCTTGTTCTTGTGAAATGCTGTTTTTGAAACCCACGAGCTCGTGACCTTCCGGTCAGACTACGCGACACACCGTCTGTACAGTTGACAATAATGACCGAACTTTCTGTCTTTGCAGCCACCGTTTTGCCCGTCAGCGGAATTTTGCCGGAGCTACTGAGCACGCTGGCCAGCACTAACACGGCGATTCTGCAAGCCCCGCCCGGCAGCGGCAAAACCACGCGGGTACCGCTAGCACTGCTGGAGGCCGAACCGGACTGGCTGGCCGGGCGTCATATTCTGCTGCTTGAGCCACGTCGCCTTGCAGCGCGCGCAGCAGCCCGCTACATGGCCAGCCTGCTCGGCGAGAGTACAGGCCAGCGCGTCGGCTATCGCACACGACTGGACAGCAAGATCAGCGCCACCACGCGCATCGAGGTCGTAACCGAAGGCATTTTGCTGCGCATGGTACAAGACGACCCCGAGCTATCGCGCTATGGCGTGGTCATTTTCGACGAGTTCCATGAACGCAATCTGCAGTCCGATCTGGGGCTGGCGCTGACCCGCGAATGCCAGAGTGTTTTCCGGCCCGACCTGCGCCTGCTGCTGATGTCAGCCACGCTCGATGCCGAACCGTTGTCACGCCTGCTCGACGATGCCCCCATGTTGAACTGCCCTGGCCGGCAGTTCCCGGTCAGCGTCAGTTATGCGCCACCGGGACGAACGCCGTTGCTGGATCACTGCGCTTTGATGATCCACCAGACCTTGCAGCGCGAAACTGGTTCTGTGCTGGTCTTTCTCCCCGGCGAAAGCGAAATTCGTCGCCTGCAAGCGCTGCTGCAAAACCGTTTGCCGGCCAACACGCAACTATGCCCGCTCTATGGCCAGCTCAGCCAGGCCGAGCAGGATGCCGCGATTGCGCCCGCCGCCAGCGGTCAGCGCAAAGTCGTGCTGGCCACCGCCATCGCTGAGACCAGCCTGACCATCGAAGGTGTGCGCGTGGTGATTGACTGCGGTTTGCGTCGCAGCCAGCGCTTCGACCCCAATACCGGCCTGTCGGGGCTGATGACCGAGGCGCTATCGCAGGCCAATGCCGAGCAGCGGCGCGGTCGTGCCGGCCGTATCGAGCCAGGGCACTGCCTGCGGCTGTGGTCGGAGGATGCTCAGCAGCGGCTGGCGCGCTTTGCCACGCCGGAGATCTGCCAGACCGATCTCGCCGATCTGGCGCTGACACTGGCCGGCTGGGGCGTGCGCGATCCGCAGCAACTGATCTGGCTGGACATTCCGCCGGCCGCTGCCTGGGCGCAGGCACAGGATCAGCTGCGCGACATGCAGGCGCTGGACAGCGATGGCCGTATCACGACTCATGGCCGGCACATGCTGGCACTGGGTTTGTCGCCGCGTCTGGCGCATCTGCTGGTGCTGGCTCAGGTGCATGGCCAGGGTCGGCTCGCCGCCGAATTTGCTGCCTTGCTTTCTGAGCGCGATCTGCTCAGCGGGCCTGCGCGCGATGCGGCCGGCAGCGATCTGCGCGCGCGACTAGCTATCCTGCAAGGCGACGGGCACAGCGGCAGCGCCGATCGTGGCCGCTTGCAGCGCGTCAAAGAGCAATTTCGACAGCTGCTGGACCGGCTGCGCACGCTGCCCATGCCGGCAACATCGCCTGCAAAATCGCTGCCGGCGCCGCTGACGCTGGGCGCGCTGCTGGCGCTGGCTTGGCCCGATGCCATCGCGCAGAAACGCCCCGGCAATGACGGGCGCTACCTGCTTGCTAACGGCCGCGGCTGCAGCCTGCGCAACGATGATGCACTCGCCGGCGAACCCGGTCTGATCGCCGTCAGCCTCGATGCGCAAGCGCGCGATGCCAAGTTGTTTCTGGCCCTGCCCTTCGATCTCTCCATGCTTGATCAGCTGCATCCCGAACGCGTGCTTATCGAGGAAGTCCTGCAGTGGGATACCGCCAGCAGCAGCGTCACCGGCCGGCGCCAACGCCGCTTCGATGCGCTCATTCTGGATACCTTGCCTCTGCCTAGGCCCCGCCCGGAAACGCTGCTGCCGGTGTTTATCGGCGGCCTGCGCCAGCTCGGTGCAGACGCTCTGCCCTGGACGCCGGCCTTGCGACAATGGCAGGCACGGGTGCAACGCCTGCACGCCTGGCATCCCGCCGACTGGCCCGATGTATCGGATGCCGCCCTCATGGCCGGACTGGAAATCTGGGCTGCGCCCTGGCTGAGCGGCCTCTCGCGGCACGAAGAAATGTCGCGCTTTCCCTTGCACGATGCGCTGTTCGCCCACCTCGACTGGTCGCAACGGCAGAGGCTCGATGAGCAATTGCCAACGCATCTGACGGTGCCCAGCGGCAGCGACATCGAGATCGACTACTGCGCCGAAGGCAATCCGGTGCTGGCCGTGAAGCTGCAGGAAGTCTTCGGCTGGCTGGATACGCCGGCTCTGGCACAAGGCCGTCTGCGGCTGACGCTGCATCTGCTGTCACCGGCACGACGACCCACCGCCGTCACCGCCGATCTAGCCAGCTTCTGGCGACAAGGCTACCCGGAAGTACGCAAGGATTTGCGCGGGCGCTACCCCAAGCATCCGTGGCCGGAAGACTCGCTCACGGCGGTTGCGCAGCGCGGCGTGAAGCATCCGAAGCCACGCAGCTGAGCCGGTCTGAACCCAAAATCAGGCCACTCATAAAAGCCATCCGATAAATGACAGTTGACAATGTCAGAAATAAACGGAATCATTATTCCATTAAATCTGACGGAGTCGCTGCATGGCACGGCGCACCCAAGCACAACTGGCTGAAACCCGCGAGGCACTGATTCTCGCGGCCAAGCAGTTGTTCGCCGAAAAAGGCTATGGCAACACCCAGATTGCCGAAATCGCGGCTACAGCCGGCACCGGCATCAGTGCGTTTTATGGCCAGTTTACCGACAAGGAAGCGCTGTTTCTGCTCATCGTCAACGAGATGTTCGGGGATCTGCATGCCGGTGTGCTGGCCCTGCGCAAGGACATGAGTCTGGCCTCGCCGCTGACTGCCGTGACAACGCTGGCACGCATTCACGACCTAGTCTTTGCCAAGCTCTGGAAGCACAAGGAAATCGCCCTGTCGGCCTTTCGTTCGGGCTTCTCGGCCATCCCGGCGCTGGAAAAACAGTACTGGGAAATTTGTGATGCCATGGTCGATGCCATGGCTCAAGACATCGGCAGCAGCCAGGCCAGCGGTCTGGTTACGCTGACCCGTCCGCGCGACATGGCCGATGCCATTCTCGGCATGATCCAGCAACTCGCGCATCGCATGGCACGCGAAGGCAGCCCGACGCCCGAGGAAGCCTCACAGCTTTGCACGCGCATGGTCATCGGCGGCCTGCTTACCACCTTGCCACCGGCGCTGGCCGCCGAATTCATCCACCAGCTACCCACCCTACTTTCCACTCAGCGTGAGATTGCGTCATGAATGCACCGCTTAAAACTGCTCCCCTGCACACCGAATCAGCCATTCTGGAAGTCGCCATCATCGGCGCCGGATTTTCCGGTCTCGGCATGGGCATCCGCCTGAAAGCCGCCGACATCACCAACTTCCGCATCTTCGAGAAAGGCGCAGATGTGGGCGGAACCTGGCGCGACAACACCTATCCCGGCTGCGGCTGCGATGTGAAATCTCAGCTCTATTCGTACTCGTTCGAGCCCTATGCCGACTGGTCGAATATCTATGCCAAGCAGGGTGAAATTCTCGGCTACATCCGCCACTGCGCGACCAAGTACGGCATGTATCCATTCATGCAGTTCAACACCGCCGTCACCGGCGCGCGTTTTGATGCCGGCAGCGGTCTCTGGCAGGTCACCTTGTCATCTGGCGAAAGCGTGCAGGCACGCAATGTTGTGGCGGCACCGGGTCCGTTTGCCGACCCGGCTGAGGTCAATTTCAAGGGTCGCGACAGCTTCCTCGGCGAGCAGGTGCATACCGCGCGCTGGAATCATGCGCTGGATCTGAAAGGCAAGCGCGTCGCGCTCATCGGCACCGGTGCGACTGGCGTGCAGGTGGCTCCGGCCATCGCTGGCGATGTTGCGCACTTGAACGTGTTTCAGCGCACCGCGAACTGGATCATGCCGCGCCCGGATCGCGCCCTGACGGATGCCGAAAAGGCCAACTACCGCAGCAATCCGGCGGCCATGAAGACCACGCGTCTGGGTCAATACTGGTTCAACGAACTGACCGCGCCGTTCCTGATCCTGAAATATGACCTGCTGAAATCGCAGCCGGAAGGCATGAGCCGCAGCTACTTGCAGAAGAAGGTCAAAGACCCGGAGCTGCTCGCCAAGCTCACGCCCAACTTCAAGTTCGGCTGCAAGCGCGTGCTGGTGTCCAGCGACTGGTATCCGACCATGCAGCGCGACAATGTCAGCCTGATCACTGACGGCATCGACAGCATTACACCGACCGGCATCCGCACCACGGACGGCGTCGAGCATGCGGTGGATGTGATCATCTACGCCACCGGCTACACGGTGCGCAGCGTCGGCGCGCCGTTCGCCATCGAAGGTCTGAATGGCGCTCTGCTCAATGACAAATGGCGCGATGGCACCGAGGCCTTCAACGGCATCAACACCAGCGGCTTCCCCAACCTGCACTTCCTCGTCGGCCCGTTCACCGGCCCCGGCCACACCTCGGTCATCGCCTATGCCGAAGCGCAGATCGACTATGTCATTCAGGGCATCCGCCTGCGCATGGCACGCGGCGACAAGTATGTGGTGGTCAAGGAAAAGGCCGAACAGCGCTTTGTTGAGATGATGGATCAGCGCAGCGATCACACCGTGTGGAAGAGCGGCTGCTCAAGCTGGTATCTGAGCCCGAACGGCCGCAACAACACGCTGTACCCCGGCTTCAACGCCGAGTATCGCGCTCGCATTGCGCGCTTCAATCCGGCCAACTACGAGTTCGTCGGGCAGGATGGCCAGGTCTCGGCCACCGGCCTGCGTGATCAGCTGCGCACTAGCGCGATGCTGCTGAAGAACGCACGAATCTGAGCGGCCACCTCGGCCGGCGACTCATCTAAATGCAGATGATGTTTGCCGGCCACGGTGACTTGCCGGAGATCAGCGAAGGCCTCCAGCCGCGCC
Source organism: Pseudomonadota bacterium (assembly GCA_040384385.1). GTDB lineage: Bacteria > Pseudomonadota > Gammaproteobacteria > Pseudomonadales > Moraxellaceae > Perlucidibaca. The sequence goes on from JAZKJJ010000005.1 coordinate 175,462, forward strand.
TTGCCGGCGGCCTGCTCGAACGGTGCACCATCCTGCCCGCGTATCAACAGCACTGGCACGCTGATGGCGCGGATGCAGGCCAGCACCTGAGCTTCGTTGAAGCGCATCAGCGAGTTCTGGCGCAGGCGTTTGTCGGTACGCCAGAACAGCTCGCCCTCGGCGTTGCGATCCAGACTGCGGCTGCACAGAATGCGTGATGCCATCTCGCTGAGCGCGCCGGTGAGGCCGTTCATGCGCGCCTGCACGGCCTGCGCCTCGTCGGCAATCGGCCTGCGGCCCGGCCGGAAGTCGCGATAGCTGGCCAACGCCAGTCGCGTCATCTCCACATAATGTGACGGGTCGGCAGTCAGCGGCCCCAGCCCTTCGATCATCACCAGTGCCTGCACGCGCTCCGGCAGCAGGCCAGCGAGCATCATCTGAATGCCGGCACCCAGCGAGTGGCCGAGCAGAATCACTTTCTGCTGCGGATACAGCGCGTCCAGCACCGCAAGCACATCATCGAAATAATCGGCATTGTGGTAGCGGAATCCGGCCGGGCGCGGATCGCTGAGACCGTGGCCGGGCAGATCCATGGCCACGAATGGATGGTCGGCGAGCAGCGGCGCCATGCGGTCGAAGGTCGCGGCATTGTCCATCCAGCCATGCAACGCCACGATGGGTACGCCGCGCGCGTCGGCATGCCAGGTCTTGAGCGCGATGCGGCCGCGCCCGAACGGCATATCGATATACGACTCAGCGGCCACGCCGGTGCCAGCACCTAGATTCATACGGAAGCCTGCCCGCTGACCATGGCCTGCACTTGCGCCAGCACCGTCTCGGCCGTGCCTTGCGGATGCTCGAAGGGGAACATGTGGCCGCCGGCAACTATTTGTAGCGGCACGCGCTGCGCCTTGGCCAGCTTGTGCATGGTGCCGCGCTTGAGGAAATCGCTGCTCTCGCCGGTGATGACCGCGACCGGGCACTTCAGCGGCTTGCGATAACGCCAGGCATCCGATGGCGTGTGGCGGAAAATCTCGACCTCGATAGCCGGGTCATAGCTCAGATGCACGCCATCCTCTTTCTGCACCAAGCCGTGTTCGAGATAGCCGGCAAAGCTGGCGTCGCTGAAGGGCTTGAACAGGCCCTTATTGCGCAGGCTGTCATGCACGGCCTGACGATCCGGCCACTGCGAACGCCGGCCCAAGCTACGCCCGGCTGGGGTGACGTCATCAATACGGCCGAGCAGTTTGTACATCGCGACACCAAGGCCAGCCATCGGGTTGATGTAGGCCGGATCAAGCAAGATCACACCGCGAAACAGCTCGGGATATTTCGTCGCCGCAATCAGCGTGGCCATACCACCCAGCGAATGACCGACGCCGATGACGGGCTCACCACCGGCTTGGCTGCGAATGGAGTCGGCTAGTTGCTCGCCAAGGCCATGCCAGTTCGGCGCGATCGGATAGCGCGGGTCGTGACCGAGCATCGGCACGCGAATCACACGAGCATGCTCGCGCAGCTCGGCCAGAAACGGCACATAGCAATCGCTGTGGAAGCCGTTGGCATGGGCGAAGTGAAGTAGTGGCGTTGCCGCTGAGCCCGCTGTCGAGCCCGCTCCTGAATAAGCCGTCATAGTGTTTGCGTCTCCAAACCCAGGCCTTCGGTCACAGAGCGCTGAGCGCTGGGCGCAACCACGGCCACCGAAGCCTGCTCCTGTTGCAAATAAGTCCCTGCCACTCGCTGCAAGTCGGCAATCGTGAGCGATAGCAAACGCTCCCGGAGCTGCTGACGCTGCACCACCGTGCGGCCGTAAAGCTGATTGTGGAAGGCCTGACGCGCCTCGCCCGACGGCGACAACGGCTTGTCCATGTCAGCAAAGATGCCGAGCAAGGCCTCTTCCAGCTGATCCGGCTGATGCTTGCTGCTGTGCAGCCAATCCAGACTGGCATCGAAATCGGCCAGCGTTTCAGCCAGGCGCGGATCGCGATAGGAATAGAAACGGAAGGCGCAGGCATTGCCGTCGTACGCCGCGCCGCCACCATAAGCACCGCCCTGCTCGCGGATGGCTCGATGCAAGAAGCCGTTGCGCAGGAAGCTGCCCAAGGCCATCAACGCTGGCGCATCGGCATGGCCGGCCGGCACTGCAGGATAGACCTTGGCGCAGAACTGCACCTGTGTCTGCGTCAGCCAGGCTTCCTGCACACGGCCTTCAGCCGGTGTCCAGATCATGCTCTGGCTGTTGGCCGCCAGCGGGGCATCCGCCCATAGCGACGATACTTCTGCTTGCACCGCCGCCAGTGCTTCGGCTTCGCTGATAAGCAGAAGCTGACGTGGGGTTTGCAGCACCAGCGCATGGATGCCGGCGAGCTCGGCCAGCAACGCCTCGGTGGCATCCGCTTGACTCTGCTGCTCGTGCAGCTGTTTGAAGAAACGAATACCGGCCAGGCCGCTGTGACGCTGCTGGAACGCCGCCAGCGCACTGCAGCCGCGCGCGGCCGTGGCCATCGCCAGAGCATGGCCCTGCCCGGTGATGCTGCCTTCCCAGCGCGTCTTCATCTGCGCGACCAGATCACGGACGCGCGCCGACTCATCGAAGCGCAATTCGAAGAAGGTGTCTTTCAGAAGCTGCTGGAAAGCGCCCTGATGATGCACCAGCGCCTTGCCGTTGATGACCAGATGCGCCTGCGCCGATTGCTTGTTATCCAGCGTGGTGCGGCCGGACAGGCTCATGCGCAGGCCGCCGCTGACCGCCGACTGACGCTGCTGAATGGCGCGATAATCCTGCGCGCCCACACCCAGTTCGGAAAACAGCGAGGTATACAGCGGCAGCAACTGTGTTTGGCGGGCATTGAGATCGGGCAAATCGACAATTAGCTGCTGATACAACAGGCCGTTGGTGCCCTGCGCATAGCGCGTCACCGGCAATGCCGCTGGCTGCCCGGCAAACAGAACCTCGTGCTCGCCCGCCAGCGATTTCACCTTCGCCGGCACATCGGCCAGCGTCACTTTCGGCAGAATCGCGGCATCATTTTCCTGGAGCTGGCGTGTAGCCAGCGCCTCGGCCTGAGTCTTTAACTGCGCCAGTTCATCGGCACTCAGGCGGCTGTGGATTTTCGCCAGATTGCTCGCCTCTAGCGCATCGCGGCAGGCTGCCAGCTCGGCATCCGGGCGCAAGGTCAGGCGAACACGATGCGGATTGTCGAGCAACAGACGACGCACCAGACCCGGCACGAAGTCCGGGCTCTGAATGGCTACGCGCAGATGCGCCAGCTCGGCCTCGATGTCCCAAACCGACAGCGGATCGGCATCCTGCAAATACGGCGTGAGGCCGTTGAGCAGCAGCTGCAAGCCATAGGGATAGCTGTCGCCGCCGATCTCGCGCTGGCTCAGCTCGAACTGATGCAACACGGCCTCAACCTCACTCAGCGGAACGCCCTGCTCGGCAACTTGCGTCAGCGTATCCAGAATCAGCTGCTCGACCGCTGCCGCATGCTCCGGCTGCGAGCCTTCGATGCCGGCCGCGAACGCCATCTCGCGATTGTTGTCATCGAGCCCGCTCAAGGCCGAGGGCGACTCGCCCAGCTCGGTCGTTTCCAGCACTTGCCGCAGCGGCGACGCCGAATTCTCCAGCAGCACGCCACTGAGCAGATGCGCCTCGAAGCGCGCACGCGCATCGGCGGCCGGGCCCAGCAGCCAGGCCAGCACATGGTGTGTCTGCGGGCCGTCTTCCGATTCCGGCGCGTAGGCCTCTTCCACGCGCAGCGGCGCCACATAGCGCTTTTCGTCGCGGCCATTGACCGGTTCGGCAACACCGTTGAAACGGGCCAGCGCCAAATCCTCGAAGCGCGTTTGCAGATCCAACGGCTGTGAGTCACCAAAGGTCATGAACACCGCATTCGACGGGTGATAGTGCTTGCCATGAAACGCCTTCAGCGCCTCATGCGTGAGATCGGGAATATGCGCCGGATCACCACCGGAATTGTGGTGATAGGTCGTGGTCGGGAACAGGTACTTGTTCAGCGACTCATTCAGAATGCTGTGCGCCGAACTCAGCGCGCCCTTCATCTCATTGAACACCACGCCCTTATAGACCAGCGCCTGGCCATCCGCCGATGGCTCGATGCGAATGCCTTCCTGAGCAAAATCGAGCGGATGGATGTGCGGGAAAAACACCGCATCCAGATACACCTGCAAGAGATTGTCGAAATCCTGACGGTTCTGGCTGGCAAAGGGATACGCCGTCCAGTCGCTGGCCGTGAAGGCATTCATGAAGGTATTGAGCGAGCGCCGGATCATCAGGAAGAACGGATCGCGCACCGGAAAGCGCTCGGAGCCGCAGAGCACGGTGTGCTCGAGAATATGGGCGACGCCAGTGGAGTCCTCGGGCATGGTCTTGAACGCCACCAGAAAGACATTCTCCGGATTGTCCGTGGCCAAGTGCAGATGGCGCGCGCCGGTCACACGGTGGCGATACTCACAGAGCGTGGCCTGCAAGGCCGGCAAGGCAACGGTACGAAGCGACTCGAAACTGGGGTGGGCCGGAAACAGCGCAGACAAGACATTCTCCTCAAAGGGTCGCGCAACATGCAGCGCGCGAATGTCTTGATTATGGGGACGACAGCGCGCTTTTCCAAACCCGACAAACTGCTCATCGGCTAGACAAGCGGTAATGACATGCTACAGTCGCGTCCCTGTAGCACTCAGATGCGTAACAATCGTCAGCAGGAAATGCTCGCATGGCACGGAATATGAAGCTCGAAGTCTTGCAAGCTGCACGTCAGCAAGCCACGTCTTATGATGAATGGCGCGAGATTTCGCTGGAACTAGATGCCCATTCCGGGCTGGATCTGTGGAAGATCGAAACGGCATCTGACCATTATCACCACGAGCTGCTGCGTGAACGCCTACTCACCCTGCGCCAGTGGCAGCACTCGCACAATCACAAGCTGCTGATTCGTGCCCTGCGCGAAGGCCTGCATCACGACCTCGGCAACATGGGCAACCCCAAGCTTTACGGCCGTGCTCACGTCGGTACCAAGCGCCTGATCGAAGACTATGTTGATCAGGTTTGCGCCAGCCTCGATTATCTCTGCGATGCCACCATCGAGCACCTCAGCAACGATGAAAAGCTGGCGCTGTTCGAGAACATTACCCGCAGCTTTGGCCAGCCTGCCCTGCAACTCTCCGGCGGCGCCACCCTCGGCATGTTCCATGTTGGCGTGTGCAAGGCGCTGGATGAGCAAGGCCTGCTGCCCAGCGTCATCTCCGGCTCCAGCGCCGGTTCGCTGGTCGCCTCCATGATCGGCACCCACACGCGCGACGAAATGGACGCCTATTACGATGGCGATGCCCTGTATAAGCACGCTTGGAGCTGGAACAAAATCACCGATGGTCTGCGCGGCAAAGGCTTTGCCAACCAAAAACAGCTGGAAACCTTCATTCGCCAGAATGTCGGCGAGATGTCTTTCCAAGAAGCCTTCGAGAAGACCGGCCGCCACATCAATGTCAGCATCTCGCCGACCGGTGCCAACCAGAAGTCGCGCCTGATGAACGAGCTGACCTCGCCCTACCTGCTGGTCTGGAGCGCCGTGCTGGCATCGTGCGCCGTGCCGCTTCTATTCCCGCCGGTCACGCTCACCACGAAATCGGCGGATGGCAATCACACACCCTACATGCCGCTGGAACGCTGGGTCGATGGCTCCATGCGCAGCGACATGCCGCGTCGGCGCCTGATGCGTCTGTACAATGTGAATTATTTCATCGCCAGCCAGGTTAATCCGCACATCGTTCCGCTGCTGGAAAGCGAGCGTAAAAAGCGTCAGAACGACAAGATCAGCTCGCTGCCGCGTCGTATTCTGAAGACTCAAGCCAAGCTGCTCAGCATGGGCTCACTGCAAGTTGTGCATGACAGCGTCAGCAACGAAGCGCTGCGCCAGATGCTCAGCCATGTCTACACCATGATTTCGCAGAGCTATCACGGCGACGCCACCATCGCGCCGCCGAAGTACGGCATGAAGCACTATCAGCACATGATGCAGAACCCGACCAAAGAATCGGTGATCTGGTTCCGTCAGCAGGGTGAACGCGCGACTTGGCCGAAGATCGACCAAATTCGTGTGCAGACCAAAATCAGCATGACGCTGCAGAAATGTGTGGCGCGCTTGTTGCAGCGCAAGGCGCATAACTGGCATGAGGCTGAGGTTAGAGCGCTGTTGCAAGAGCCGATGCATCGGCACGGCTAACGAATATTTAACGCCTTTTCCAACGCCGAGCTTGCTCGGCGTTTTCACAACTACAACAAATCCTACCGTTCATTCCCTCTCAGCAACCATCGGTCAGATTCGACAATCGTCTGATTTAAAGCCCCCTGTATTTGTGTTCTAACATCATTCAAGTCTGTGCCGTCATATGCGCTTTGCTGCTCTAGACGCCGCCTGACTGTGACTCTGTGACCACTATAAAAAATGGCTTGAACGAGGATACACCCATGAAGAAATCAACAACTGCCCAGTCCAGCCTCCGCTGGAAGCGCTCACTTTTGAGCCTTGCAGTAGGTGCAGCACTGTGTACGCCGATAGCAGCTATGGCGGTCGAATTCGAGCTGAAAGATGGTGAGGTGACGGGTTCGTTGGATACAACGGTGAGTTATGGGGCGTTGTGGAGTGTTACGGGCAAAGATAAGCGCTTAATTTCTCGGCAAAAGGGTGGGGATAGAAATAGCGGCAACTACGATAACGGTGATGTGAACTATGAGCGCGGTGATTTAGTTTCTTCGATCTTCCGTGTGTCCAATGATTTGGATTTGAATTACAAAAATTTTGGTGCATTTTTCCGTGTCAGCTCTTTTTACGACCACGCCATTCAAAATAAAGACTTTAATCCGCTTCAAGCAGATCAACGCGTTATTCGTAATCGTTTGGGTCACGACTACGAGATTTATGACGCTTATGTACGCGGAAAATTCAATATCCTTGATAAAAATGTCAACGTACGTGTTGGCAAGCAAGTTATTAGCTTGGGCGAAAGCACATTCATTCCAAATGGTTTGAATGCATTAAACCCAGTGGATGTAGCTAAGCTGAGAACGCCTGGTGCAGAGTTAAAAGAAGCGTTCCTGCCCACTCAAATGTTACAAGTTGCGTTTGATATTACAGACAACATGAGTGTTGAACTGATTAATAAGTTCCAGTTCAGAGAAACTCGTTTAGAACCTAACGGCTCCTTCTTCAGCACTAATGACTTTTTATCACCAGGCGGTTCAAAGGTCCTCATTGGTGCTGGCGCCTCACCAGAACAACCAGGCATGATGAACCCCGTTATCCGTCGTGGCGCTGATAAAAAAGCCAAAGATACAGGGCAGTATGCTGTAGTTCTCAGACTATTGGCTCCCTCGCTGAACAACACCGAGTTTGGTTTGTATGCGATGAACTATCACAACACAACGCCAAACGTTGGCGGAAAAACCACGTCAACCCCGTCAACGGATCCTAGCGCTGCAGTTCGCGCGGGTCAAAATGCTGCTGGTTCTAAATATTACGCTAAGTATGTCGAAGATGTAAGCCTATATGGTCTTAGCTTTAATACCTTAGCCCCATTGGGTATTGCTCTTCAGGGCGAATATTCCTACCGACCCAACCAACCTCTCAATTTAGTGGCTAACAACACGCTGGCAGAGCTGTTGACACTGGGCGCTGCACCCTTGAATACTGGTGTTGGTACGTTGGGTGCTGGCCAAGAAGTGGATGGCTTCAAAGAAGTGAAGATGCATCAATTCCAAATGACGGCAACGCAAACGCTAGGCCGTTATTTTGGCGCCGACCAAATCATTGGTGTGGGTGAAATTGGTTACACCTACTTAGACCTGCCCAATGGGATCGATTTCAATGGCACTGGCGTAGACTTTACGACCAGCCCCGCTGGCCCAACCGGCGTGACGTCAAATCTGGGCATTGCCACTAAAAACTCCTACGGTTACCGCGCAGCCGTTCGAGCCACCTATAACAATGCTATTGCTGGATTTAACATTACACCTCGTGTTGCCTTCCAGCATGACTTACGGGGTACTAGCCCAACATTCAGTCAGAACACACAAGCTGTGACCATCGGTATTACTGCGGATTACCAAAGCAATCTGTCCGCTGACCTTTCGTACACCAACTTCTTTGCTGGCGAATCGATTGGTGTCACTACGGCAGGCGGTTTCAGATCAACCAACCAAGCACTCGGCGACCGCGACTTCATTGCCGCCACCGTCAGCTATGCCTTCTAACCCTATTGGCCTAAGAGAGACATAATCATGAAAGCCTTATCAAAAACCCTCATTGGCCTTGCAGTCGCCGCCGCGCTGGCAGGCCACGCTCAAGCCGCCGTCAGTGCTGCTGACGCCGCTCAGCTTGGCAAGAATCTGGCCCCCATGGGCGCAGAAATGGCCGGCAACGCCGACGGCAGCATCCCGGCCTGGACTGGTGGCGTGAAAAGCCCAGGTGCCGGCTACAAAGCCGGCGGTCACTACCCTGACCCCTACGCCGCCGACAAGCCGGTGCTGACCATTACCGCCGCCAATGCTGAACAGTACAAAAACCGCCTCAGCGCCGGCCAACTGGCCATGCTGAAGAAATATCCATCCTGGAAGTTGAATGTGTACCCAACGCGTCGTTCTGCGTCGTTCCCACAAGCGCATTACAACGAAACCATCGCCAATGCGACTAAAGCCAAGCTGGCTCCGGGCGGCAACGGCGTGCTGAATACCGATGGCGGCATCCCGTTTGCTATCCCGCAAAATGGCGAAGAAGCCATCTGGAACCATTTGCTGCGCTATCGCGGCGATACCTATGCCACGCAGTGGAGTCAGGCCGCCGTAACTCGTGATGGCTCCTACACGCCGGTTCGCTTCGAGTACGAATACGACTTCGGTTACGGCAATCTGTCGAAATCCAAGGCCGAGCGTGCCGGTGGCGGCGAGATGAAAATCTTCAACTTCCTCCAGGAAGTGACGGCTCCCGCCCGCCTTGCCGGTCAAATTCTGCTCGTGCATGAGTTTGTCGATCAGGTCAGCACGCCGCGTCGCGCCTGGACCTACAACCCCGGCCAGCGCCGCGTTCGTCTGGCGCCGAATGTGGCCTATGACAACCCCGGTACTGCCGCAGACGGCCTACGGACCAACGATGACTTCCTGATGTACAACGGTGCCATCGATCGCTACAACTGGAAGCTGGTCGGCAAGAAGGAAATGTATGTTCCGTACAATTCCTACAAGATCAGCGGCAACAGCCTAAAGATGGACGATGTGCTGAAGCCGGGCCACATCAATCCCGATGCCGCCCGTTACGAGCTGCACCGTGTCTGGGTCGTAGAGGCGACGCTGAAGCCGGGTACCAGCCATCAGTACACCAAGCGCAACTTCTACATCGACGAAGACAGCTGGATGGTGATGCTGACCGACAAGTACGATGCCCGCGGCCAGCTCTGGCGCACCTCGGAACAGCACAACATCAACTATGCTGATTTGCCGATGCAGGCACCCAGCATCGAGGTGCATTACGACCTGCAGTCGGGTCGCTACCTCGCCATGGGTCTGCGCAACGATGAGAAAACGGTCTATACGCCCATCAAGCGTAGCGAAGCAGACTTCTCACCTAACGGCCTGCGTCGCGCAGGGACACGCTAAACCAGTGCTTTAACGAAACTGGCGTTACAAAATAAGAAGGCCCAGACAAGCAATTGTCTGGGCCTTTTGCTATTTACATTACCGTTATGCTTTTTTGGCATAGCCCGTACACCAACCATTACCAGCGACCAACTTGCCACCAAAGAGTGGGCATGGTGCGTTGGCTGCGCTCGCAGCACCTTGGTAGAACATGCAGCTCTTGCAAAGCTGACCCTTCACATACTTGGGCGATTTGACCGACTTCGCATTGGCCTTGTAGTTCAACGCAATCGCCGTCGGGTCGTTTTCAGCCACGCTGGCCGGTGCCGCAAAAACACTTGGCGCTGCTGCCAGTCCCACGCAGGCGACTGGAATCATTTTAATAAAGCTGCGACGGTTCATCATGGTTATCCCCAACTCAGGTGGTGTGGTTTCAACACATTCATTGTGGGAATTTTGATCACAACTGCGATTGGACAGGCGGGAACACACTGAATCAGAAATGCTCGCCCTTGAGTACATTGGCGAGCACGGTCTGCTCCAGCGTCGGTTTGTCACCCGTGCGCCGCCCCTTCGCGGCCAGCGATGATGGAAAAGCGCGGAATGCGCGGTTCAATATGGAGTCATTGAGCCTCGGCCAGAGCGCATAAGACAGCTGCGCGGCAGTGCCCAGCGCCGTTGCCACCGACTTAGGGCGCTTCAAGATGGCATTCAGCACGGTATCCGCTGCATGCTCCGGACTCCAGGCCGGTGCATAGTCGTAGACTTTGGTCGGCGCGATCATCGGCGTGCGCACCAGCGGCATGTAAATGGCGGTGACCTCAATATTCTTGTGCTTGACCTCGGCCGACAAACAGCGCCCGTAAGCATCCAGTGCTGCTTTGCTGGCGACATAGGCCGAGAAGCGTGCGGCGTTGGTAAGCACACCAATCGAGCTGATGTTAATGATGTGGCCACTGCGCTGCGCGGTCATGCTCGGTAGCAGATTCATGGTCATGCGAATTGCGCCGAAATAGTTGAGCTGCATGGTGCGCTCGAAATCGTGGAAGCGGTCGTAGGATTCGACCACGGCACGCCGGATGGAGCGACCGGCATTGTTGACCAGCACATCAACATGGCTGAAGTCGGCCAGCACTTGCTGTGCGCACTCGTCGATGGCTTCCATGTTGTTGAGGTCACAGGAATAGACATGCGCCTCGCCACCGGCCATCTCGATGATGCGCTGTGTCTCGATGAGCTTGTCGCGGTTGCGCGCCACCAGAATCACGCGGGCACCCGCTGCGCCGAGCTTCTTCGCCACATGAAAGCCGATGCCAGATGATGCGCCGGTGACCATCACGACGCGCCCGGAAAGCTCACGAATGGCACGTTTGCTGACCTTGGCATGAATGTCGAGATAGAGCTCCCAGTATTGCCAGAGCTTATCGACATAATCACGCAAATCGGGGCAGCTAATGCCGCTGCCGAGCAGGGCTGCCTGCGCCTGACTGTCATCAAAGTGGGTCTGTGTGAAGGCAGCCGTCATGGCCGACGGCGGCGCGCCGAACAGGCGCTCGAAAATCTTGTCGAAGGCCGGCAAGGCCTGGCTCAGACGGCCGGTGACGCGGCGCATGGGCTTGTGCATGACCTGGATGCTCAGGCTGCGCGCCATGTCCGGGCCATGCGCCGCCTCCAGCAGCGTCTGCATGAGCTGGCCCACCGTCGGTGCTGGTGACTGGATCAGGAAATAGGCTTTGCCATCGAGCTCCGGCTCGGGTTTGTGGGCGATGTGGTCCATCGCAGCCGCCACATAATCCACCGGCACCAGCGTCACGCGGCCACCCTGAATGCCCAGCAACGGCAGCCACTTCGGTACGGCATAACTGAGCTTTTGGATGGTCTTGAAGAAGTAGTAAGGACCATCAACCTTGTCCATCTCGCCGGTACGCGAGTCACCCACCACCGCTCCCGGACGGTAGACGCGGAATGGCACCCTGGCCTCGTTGCGGACAATTTTCTCGGATTCGAACTTGGTGCGGTAATACGGGTGATGCAACGGCTGGCCTTCATCGAACATGTCATCACCGAAACGTCCAACAAAATCCTCGCCAGCCACGGCAATGGACGACACATGATGCAGCCTGACACCGCCACCCAGCGCATTGGCGAAGTCCACGACATGGCGTGTGCCTTCGTTGTTGACGAGGTCGGCGGTGGCATCATCCATGTTCATGTCATAGACCGCGGCGAGATGAAAGACATGATCGATACGGCCGGCGAGACGCTGAAAGTCCTCAGCGGCCATAAGGCCAGGCACCGTGATGTCACCACTGACCAGATGCAGTCGCTGCGCCTGCTCGCCATAACGCTGGCAGAGATTGGCGAACTTGGTCTCTGAGCCGGCACGCACCAGCACATGCACTTCGGCATCTGGCCGAGCCAGCAGGCGCTCCAGCAGAAACTTGCCGATAAAACCGGTGGCACCGGTAACAAAGTAGTTCATGGCGTGCAATCTCCTGATCAGATACTGCTGAGTATTGGTCAAGCGTATTACAGACCCTAGCGCGATTGAGGCCACAAGACTGTCAATTCAGGCCAGAAAGCACAAAACCCGCTAGCCGTGAGGCATAGCGGGTTTCGATATTTGGTAGACACTAGCAGACTCGAACTGCTGACCCCCACCATGTCAAGGTGGTGCTCTAACCAACTGAGCTAAGCGTCTAGGTCGCTTCAGTGCACACTGAAGAGGCGCGCATGATACTCAAGGCCAACGCGCCTGACAACTACTGCAACGAACAACTGCTGAAAAAGCCGACAATCACTCGCCCGATGTCATGTGGTCGATCTGGTAGGTCAGGCCCACACCCCGATACGGATCGGGCATGTGCTCGCTGCGCTTAAAACGCTTGTAGCTCCACTGGTACTGCTCGGGCGCCAAGTTGATGAACTGCTCCATCGCGCGATTCATGGCCGTGGTGGCCAGCAGCGGATCTTCATGGTTGATGTCGGGGTGCCCGGCCTGAAAATGCAGATCAAAGCCTTGGCCATCGGCACGGCGAATACAGCCCATGACAAGTACACGGCAGCCGGTTTTCGCGGCCAGCTTGGGCACTATCACGCCGGTCCAAGTCGAAATACCAAAGAATGGCGCGAACATGCCCCCATTATCGCCGGGAATATGATCCGGCAAAATCGCGGTGAAACCACCTTTGCGCAAACCTTTGAAGGTCGCGCGCACGCCGCTGTCGTCGGTCGGCACCACCGTGGCTTTTAAGCGGCCACGGGCTTCCGCCACAAAGGCATCCACACCCGGCTGCTTGCCCGGTTTGTACATGATGATGGGTGCCGTGAACTGGTTGATCCACGCATTCATGAACTCCCAGGCTCCCCAATGCGGCACGATGGCAATCACGCCCTGCCCGGCGGCCAGCGCCTCGTGAAAAATGGACTCGCCGTGAACATCGCGAATCTGCGCCACGCTGTAAGCCGGCGGCATGCCCCAGGTCTTGGCGAACTCGAAGGCCGTCATGGCAGTGCTGCGCAACGACGCTTTTGTGGTGGCCTGATGCCAGGCATCAGATTGCTGTGGGTAGCACAGCTGCAGGTTACGCAAAATGGTTTGGTAGATGCCGGAGCGTGGGAAGCAGGCAACGAGACCGCCAATACTGGCACCAAAGCGCTGCAAAAAGGGTAAAGACAAACGCGCAAAGAAGCGTAGTAACGCCAATGACAGGCGATCTTTGAAATCTAGTGAAGTGGGTGTCATGAAAAGCCGCTCTGAAAACGCTGCATAAGCATAGTGCAGGATGCTACGCCGGACCAAGTCGCTTGGTCAGCATAAGGCCCAGGCCGGTAACAAATACCAGCAGGGCCACAACTGCGGCCCAGTGTTGGCCATGCCAGACCAGCCCCACGATCGGCCCGAGCACACTGGCACCGGCATAATAGCTGCACAGGTAAATCGATGCCGCCAAGGCCTGATAACCTCTGGCGCGTCGGCCCACGGCACTGCTGGCCAAGGCATGACCGGCAAAGAAAGCCAGTGTAAATAGCGCCATACCCAGCAACAGCACAGGTGCCGAGTCACTCAAGGTCAGCAGCAGGCCCGCTATCAGCGTCAACAGCATGAGTTGCAGCGCACGCACTTCGCCCCAGCGCCGGGTCATCCGGCCCGACGCTGCTGATGCCAGGCCACCAAAGGTATACAGCAAGAAAACCGAGCCCAAAGCCAGCGCACCCCAAGCAAATGGCGGCTGTTCCAAGCGAAAACCGATGTAGTTGTACAGGCTGACAAAGCAGCCCAGCAGCAGGAATCCGATGCTCCACAGCACCCATAACGCTGGGTCACGCAAGAGCTGCTGTAATGCCGACCACCACGCCTGCCGGCCCACTCGCGCTAACGGTAACGCGCGTGCCCGGAACTGTTGCGATGACGGCAGCCAATACAGAAAGCAGAGCGCCGCCAGCAGCCCCCACACGCCCACCATTAGCGCCGCGCCATCGCCACCCCAATGCTCGGCGGCCCAGACCGACAGCAGGCGACCACTCATGCCGCCAAAGGCTGTACCGCTGATGTAGAGCCCCATGGCACTGGCCAAGGCAGCTGGTTCAACCTCTTCGCTGAGATACGTCATGGCCACTGCCGGCAATCCGGCCAGCATCAGTCCTACCCCGAAACGCAGCGCGAGCAACATCTGAAAGGTAGGTGCAATAGCCATCGTTAGGGTGAGCAGAGCGGCTAGCAGCATGGCCGCTGACATCACGTTTTTGCGCCCGTAGCGATCGGAGAGCAGGCTAGCCGGAATCAGCATGAGCGCCATCGCCAAGGTGCTGAGTGCCACCAATGCACTGCTGGCTGCTGGCGTAACGGCCCATGTACGCGCCATCAGCGGCAATAACGATTGTGGCCAATATAGTAGCGAAAAGGTGGAGAAGCCGGCGAGAAACATCGCCAGCGCGGCCCGGCGATACGCCGCCGAGCCTTTGCGTAAAAGGCTCTGATCAGACAATCCCTGATTAATTCGCCACAGCCTGCAAGCCGCGCCGGCAATCAGCAATCAGATCGTCGATGTCTTCCAGCCCAACCGCAATGCGGATCAAACCTTCACTGATGCGCGCAGCGACCTTCGCTTGCGGGCTGAGACGGCCATGCGTGGTCGAGCCCGGGTGCGTGATAGTCGTGCGTGTGTCGCCGAGGTTGGCGGTGATAGACATAACTTGGGTGGCATCCATGAAGCGCCACGCAGCCTCGCGCCCAGCCGCCAGCTCGAACGACAACACACCGCCAAAGCCGCGCTGCTGGCGCTTGGCCAGAGCATGCTGCGGGTGCGACTTCAGGCCGGGGTAATGCACGGCAGCGATACCCGGCTGCGCTTCCAGCCACTGCGCCAGCTTCAGCGCCTGCGCCGAATGCGCCTCCATGCGTAGGCGCAAGGTTTCCAGGCCCTTGAGAAAGACCCAGGCATTGAACGGACTCAGCGACGGGCCGCAGGTGCGCACCACACCGTAGATTTCTTCCATGAGCTTGTTCGAACCGACCACGGCACCGCCTAAGCAACGGCCCTGGCCATCGAGGTATTTGGTCGCGGAATGGATGACGATGTCGGCACCCAGCGCCAGCGGCTTTTGCAGCGCCGGCGTGCAGAAACAGTTGTCGACCGCGAGCAGGATGCCATGCTGATGCGCAAGTGCAGCAAGCGCAGCAATATCGACCAGCTCGCCTAGCGGGTTGCTCGGTGTTTCAACAAAGAACAGGCGCGTCGCCGGCGTAATGGCGGCAGCCCATCCGACGATATCCGCCAGCGGCACGAAGCGCGTGACGATGCCGAACTTGCGCGCGTACTTGTCGAACAGCACATTGGTGGTGCCGAACAGGCTTTGCGATGCCACGATCTCGTCACCAGCCTTTAGCAAGCCCAGCACTGTCGCCAGAATCGCGGCCATGCCGGAGCTGGTGGCCACCGCACGCTCGCCACCTTCCAGCGCTGCCAGTCGCTCCTCGAAGCCGCGCACCGTCGGGTTGGTAAAGCGCGAATAGATATTGCCCGGCTCCGTGCCACCAAAACGCGCAGCTGCTTCCGCCGCACTGGCAAAGACAAACGACGAGGTCAGATAAATGGACTCGGAGTGCTCGCCCTCGGCCGAACGATAATTGCCGGCACGCACGGCCAGCGTATCAAAGCCGGCTATATCGAACGGAGCTACATCGAACGGTGTGGTATCAGACATCGCGTTATCTCCAGTCGCCAGCGGCCTCAGCCGTTTGCCAGATCTACCATAGTCGAGCCGTGGCGGCTTTGCCTCTTCGCCGAATCACTGCGCTGGGCCTGCAGATTGTCGAGGTAAGCCTCGTCAATGTCGCCCGTGACATATTCGCCGTTGAACACCGAACAATCAAACTGCTGAATGTCAGGATTGCCTTCGCGCGCCGCAGCAATCAGGTCTTCCAGCTTCTGATAGATCAGCGCATCGGCACCGATCAAGTCGCAAACTTCCTGATCGGTACGGCCATGCGCAATCAGCTCGTCCTTGGCCGGCATGTCGATACCATAGACATTGGGGAACTTCACCGCCGGCGCTGCCGAGGCAAAATAGACCTTGCTGGCACCGGCATCGCGCGCCATTTGGATGATTTCGCGGCAGGTCGTGCCTCGTACAATGGAGTCATCCACCAGTAGCACATTCTTGCCGCTGAATTCGAGCTCGATTGGATTCAGCTTCTGACGCACCGACTTCTTGCGCTGACTCTGCCCCGGCATGATGAAGGTACGCCCGATGTAGCGGTTCTTCATGAAGCCTTCGCGATACTTCACATTGAGCTGGTTGGCCAGCTCCAGCGCTGCTGTGCGGCTGGTATCGGGAATCGGAATAACAACATCGATCTTCAGGTCGGGATAATCACGCGTGATGGTGTTGGCGAGCTTCTCGCCCATACGCAAGCGTGCCTTGTAGACCGAAATGTTATCAATGATCGAGTCCGGGCGGGCGAAGTAGACATGCTCGAAGATGCACGGCGAATACACCGGATTTTCCGCACATTGGCGGGTAAATAGCTCGCCGGCTTCATTGATGAACACCGCCTCACCTGGCAACAAATCACGTACCACGCGAAAGCCCAGCGAAGTCACGGCTACCGATTCCGATGCCACGATGTACTCTTTGCCGTCAGGCGTATCGCGCTCGCCGAAAATAATCGGGCGGATGCCGAACGGGTCGCGAAAGCCGACGATGCCATAGCCGGTGATCATCGCCACCACGGCATAAGCACCTCGGCAGCGCTTGTGCACACCACTGACGGCGGCAAAGATGTCATCCACACTCGGCGTAATCTTGCCGTTGGCCTGCAGCTCATGCGCGAAAATATTGAGCAGCACTTCCGAATCGGAATCGGTGTTCACATGACGCAGATCGGTACGGAAAATATCCTTGGCCAGATCATGCGCATTGGTCAGGTTGCCGTTATGCGCCAGCGTGATGCCATAAGGCGAGTTGACATAAAACGGCTGCGCTTCTGCCGAACTCGACGAGCCCGCCGTCGGGTAGCGCACATGGCCGATGCCGAAGTTGCCGGCCAAGCGCAGCATGTGACGCGTATGGAAAACATCGCGCACCATGCCGTTTTCCTTGCGCAGGAAGAGGCGGCCGCCCTCGCTGGTGACAATACCAGCGGCGTCTTGGCCACGATGTTGCAATACCGTCAGGGCGTCATACAACGCCTGATTGACCGGTGCTTTACCGGCGATGGCAACAATTCCGCACATGGCAACCTCTCAGTGTGACGATTTCGACGACGATGCCGCCGAAGGGATAGGACGAACCAGAGCCAGCGCCTGCTTCTGCAGCGAGCGCGCCAGAGACTCGTATTGCAAGATAGCTTTCGGCAGCATGGCATCACGGAACCAGCCATCATGCTTGACGAAGGGCGCCATAAGCATGAGGGCAATCAGCACTAGCAAAGCGCCACGCACAATGCCGAACATACCGCCCAGAATGCGGTCGGTCAGGCTCAGGCCACCGCTGTGCACAAGCTGGCGAAAAGCACTGCCCAACAGGCTGCAGGTCAGCAAGGTACCGAAAAACAAGCTGCCATAGGAGCACGCTAGGCGCACAGACGGTGTGCTGACCCACTGGGCCAGCCACGCCGCCAGCGGCTCGTTGAAACTGCGCGCGATCACGATGGCCAGCACCCAGCCGGCCAGCGCGAATGCCTCACGCACCAAACCGCGCGTAAAGCCAAAGATGAGTGACAGCGCCAGGGCCGCCAGAATTACAAGATCAGCAGGATGCATAAGGCTCGCTGGTCTGCCCGTTCACGAGGCAGCGCTTTTTAAGGAGGTAGCAATCCGGGCGCGCATGATAGCAAGACCGGGCCCAAGCCGTCATGCAGATCAGGGTCGATAGGCCTGAATCCAGCCATTCAATTTCAGTTGTGGGTCTTCTGCCAGACGCCGCTTGACCGATTCGGCGACGCTCCTGTCCAGCTCCGGTCCGATGATCACACGCCAGCTGTCGGCACTACCTGTGACGGTTGCGCGATAACCACGTGCGCGCAGCTTGTCGACCATGGCGCTGGCCTTGTCTTGCGCATTCAGGCGCGCGACCTGCACCACCCAAACCTGTGGCAGCGCAGGGTCAGGATCGGCGAATGCTGCCGCCTTCTGCGTTGCTGCCTTCTGCGTTGCTGCCTTCTGCGTTGCTGCCTTTTCGGCTGCTAACTTGGTTGCAGCGGCTTTTTCCACTACCGCCTTTTTTTCTACGGTCAGCTTTTGCTCAGCAACCTTCCTCTTCTCGGACTGAACGCTGGCTTGGGCGTTATCGCGCTTTGCCTGCGCGCTGGCTTCTGCCGCCGCCTGCAGCTTGAGCTGAGTCGCTTTTGCAGCGGCCTGATTGGCAGCCAACTGCTGCACGGCCAGCTTGTCTTTCGCATTTGTTGCCACAGCGGCAGCTGCTGGCTGGACCCCCGTGGGCTCGACCAGACGAAACTGTTCAGCTGTAGCCGGCGTTGGCGCAGCCTCTTCGCTGAGTGCTGGCTCTACCGGATAAAATGTGGGTTCGCCATGGCTGGCACTGATGTCTTTGGCCAATGCCTGTGCTTGCTGCTGCCAAGCCGGAGCCAGATCCTGTGTTGAAGGCGTGGATGGCGGCGTCGGTGGCGCGGGTGGCTGCAAAGCTTTTACACCAGCGCCCTCAAGCACCACTGGCAAAAACAGGATCGCGGCAGCAACCAACACCACGCCACCCAGAATGCGCTGCTTCACTGCGATATCCATACCTCAACCACCTGCTGACAATACGGTCGAAACCGTGAGAAAGGATCCGAAAACAATAATTCTATCGTTGCCCTGCGCTGCTTGGCGAGCCGCCTGTAAGGCACTCTCAACACTGGCATACTGACTAACTGTGCAAACATCGCCTGCTACTAATGCACTGCCTGTTGCAGAGCTACCGCCCAGCGCCGTCGTCACGCGCTCGGCTAGCTGCTCCGCGGTCAGACCGCGTGGCCCCGGCAACCCTGCCAACCACCAGCGATCGACAAATGCTCTTGAAGCTGCAATGACGCCTGCCACATCCTTGTCTTGCAACATGGCAAAGACAGCATGCGTTCGCTGCTGCGGCAACGCCTTGGGCAAATGTTGCCAGAGAAAGCGTGCGCCATGCGGATTGTGGCCAACATCCAGCCAAATTTCAGGCAAGCCGGGCAATCGTTGCAGACGCCCCGTGACAAATGCTTCGGGCAATCCTTTGCAGACAGCGGCGGCATCAATACATAAGGCGCTAACCTGGCTCAAGGCCTGTAAGGCTGCCAGTGCCGTTGCCGCGTTGTCGCAAACCACACGCGGCAACGGCAAGTTTGGCAACGACCAACCATCACGCCCCTGCCAGTGCCAATGGCTGTCAGCTTCGCTGAAGTCATGCACCGTAAAATCATAGTCACGGCCCTTGATCCAGACCGGGGCAGACAAGCTGCGCGCATGCGCCAGCAGCACAGCATGCGGCTCTCGCTCACCAAAAATAACCGGTCGTTGCAGGCGCATCACGCCGGCCTTTTCGCGAGCAATCTCAGCGATGGTATTGCCCAGCCACTCCTGATGATCCAGATCCACGCTGGTGATCACGACCACCGTAGCATCGACCAGATTCACCGCATCCAAACGACCACCCAGGCCGACCTCAAGCACGATCAGATCCGGCACCTGCTGCTGGAACCAATGCAATGCGGCTAATGTGGTGTGCTCAAAATAGGTCAGCGAAGTATCACCGCGAACGGCCTCGACGGCATTCAGCGCCAATACCAGCTCGTCATCACTGATCAGCACGCCGTTGATGCCGATGCGCTCGTTGAAATCGACCAGATGTGGGGATGTGTAGTGCGCAACACGCCAGCCGGCAGCACGGCCGACAGCCACCAGCGTCGCTACCGTGGAGCCTTTGCCATTGGTACCCGCTACAGTAATCACAGGGGCCGCGAACTGGCGTACCGCGAGCCGATCAGCGACTACGCCGACACGCTCCAGCCCCATGTCAATGGCGCTAGGGTGTCGGTGTTCGAGGGTTTGCAGCCAGGCCGCTTTGCTCGGCAAGCTCACACAGGGAAATGCGTGAATTTGGCGAGCAGCCTGAACAGCGTGTCGCGCATTTCATGGCGATGAATAATGATGTCTACCGTGCCGTGCTCAAGCAGGAACTCGGAACGCTGAAATCCTTCCGGCAACTTCTGGCGTACGGTTTGCTCGATCACGCGCGGACCGGCAAAGCCGATCAGAGCATGGGGTTCGGCAGCATTGACATCGCCCAGCATGGCTAGACTGGCAGATACGCCACCGTAGACCGGGTCTGTGAGCACCGAAATATAAGGCACACCGGCCTGTTTCATGCGCTCCAAGGCAGCTGAGGTCCGCGCCATTTGCATCAGCGAGAACAGCGCCTCCTGCATACGCGCACCGCCGGATGCCGCAAAGCAGATAAACGGGATGCGATGAATCAGGCAGTATTCGGCGGCCGCGACAAACCGGCCACCGACCACAGAGCCCATGGAGCCGCCCATGAAATCGAACTCGAACGCGGCCACGACCACCGGCAGGCTGCTGAGCGTTCCCTTGACCACGATCAACGCGTCTTTCTCACCGGTAGCAGCCTGCGCCTCGCTGAGTCGGTCGGCATAACGCTTGGAGTCCTTGAAGCGCAGAATATCGATAGGTTCGAGATTTGCCGCCAGCTCTTCCTGACCTTCGGGATCCAGCGTCAGCGCAATGCGAGCACGCGCGCCTATGCGCAGGTGGTGCTGGCAACGCGGGCAGACATGCTGATTGCGCTCGATCTCCGCCTCATAAAGCACAGACTCGCATTTCGGACATTTACGCCACAGGCCTTCCGGCACTGAAGCGCGTCGATCAGCCGGACCTTGCTGGCCGACATTAGGCAGGATGCGTTCCAGCCAGTTAGCACTCATGTTGACTCCCTGGAGCCGCCGGATCGCGGCAGCTCGAATGGCCCTCAGGCCTGATCAATCGCAGCTCGCATGGGAGCCAGGATCGCGGTCAAGGCAGCCGGAATGGCCGATGGATCGTCGGTCAGCTCGCCCAGACGCTGAACCAGAACCGACCCCACCACCACGCCATCGGCGTGACGCGCCACGGCTGCCGCAGTTATGGCGTCCTTGATACCAAAACCAACGCCAATGGGCAATTGCGTGATGTTACGCAATTCGGCGATACGCGCCGCCACGGCATCAGTATCGAGCGTGGCAGCACCGGTCACACCCTTCAGCGAAACATAGTAGACATAGCCACTGGCAGCATCGGTGATGAGCTTGGCACGCGCCATCGAGGTCGTTGGCGCGAGCAGGAAAATCGGGTCGATGCCCACGCGCTTGAGCTCGCCACCCAGCTCGTCGGCTTCTTCCGGCGGCAGATCGACGGTCAGTACGCCATCCACACCGGCAGCCGCAGCGGCATCGGCAAAAGCGGCGCAGCCCATGATTTCGACCGGATTAAGATAGCCCATGAGCACGATCGGCGTGACGGCATCTTGCTTACGGAATTCGCTGACCATGGCCAGCACCTGCGTGAGGCTGACACCATGTTTAAGCGCGCGCTCGTGGCCAAAGGTGATGGTCGGGCCATCGGCCATCGGGTCGGAAAACGGCACGCCCAGCTCCAGCACATCGGCGCCGGCAGCGACCATGGCATGCAACGCGCCAACGGTCACGCCCGGCTCCGGGTCGCCTGCGGTGATATAGGGAATCAGAGCCTTACGGCCTTGCGCCTTCAGCGCAGCAAATCGAACAGCCAAACGACTCACGGGTTACACCTCAATCTGATCAAGTTCGGCCACCGTCATCAGGTCTTTGTCACCACGACCCGAGAGGTTGATGATAATGGTCTGGTCCTTACGCATGGTCGGTGCCAGCTTCATGACATAGGCCACGGCATGGCTAGATTCCAGCGCCGGAATGATGCCTTCCTTGCGCGTCAGAGTATGGAATGCCGCCAGCGCTTCCTTGTCATTGATGGCGACGTACTCGACGCGACCGATATCTTTCAGCCAGCTGTGCTCGGGGCCGACGCCCGGATAATCGAGGCCGGCCGAGCAGGAATGGGTTTCGATGATCTGGCCGTTATTATCGGCCATGAGATAGGTGCGATTGCCGTGCAACACACCCATGCGACCGGCATTGAGTGGCGCCGAGTGCTGGCCATCGCCGGCGGCAATGCCGTGCCCGGCAGCTTCGACGCCGTACATCTGCACCGATTCATCAGCCAGGAAGGGGTGGAACAGGCCGATGGCATTGGAGCCGCCGCCAACGCAGGCCACCAGCGCATCCGGAAGCTTGCCGGTCTGTGCCAAACACTGGCGACGGGCTTCACGGCCGATCACCGACTGAAAGTCGCGCACCAGCATCGGGTATGGCGCCGGGCCAGCCACGGTGCCGATGATGTAGAAAGTGTTGTCGACATTGGTAACCCAGTCGCGCATGGCCTCGTTAAGCGCATCTTTCAGTGTGCGCGAGCCGGAAGTGACCGGCACCACGGTAGCGCCGAGCAGCTTCATGCGATAGACATTCGGCGCTTGACGCTTGACGTCTTCGGCTCCCATATAGACCACGCACTCCATACCCAGACGCGCAGCGATGGTGGCCGTGGCTACACCGTGCTGCCCCGCCCCGGTCTCGGCGATGATGCGCGTCTTGCCCGAGCGCTTGGCGAGCAAGGCTTGACCGATGGTGTTATTGATCTTGTGCGCGCCGGTATGATTTAGGTCTTCACGCTTGAGATAAATCTGCGCGCCACCAAGCTCACGGCTGAGGCGCTCGGCGTGATACAGCGGCGACGGACGACCCACATAATGCGCAAGGTCGTGATCAAACTCGGCCATAAAGACTGGGTCATTTTTCAGGCTGGCATAAAGCTTATCGAGGTCATCAAGCGCCTCCATTAGCGTTTCCGAAACGAAGCGGCCGCCATGCTTGCCGAAACGGCCACGCGCGTCGGGGAACTGCGAAAAATCTACTGGCTGACTCATGCTGAGCGAACTCCTGCCATGAAGGCTTCAATTTTGTCGGCGTCTTTCACGCCCTTGCTCGCCTCGACACCGCCACTGACATCGACCGCATAGGGTCGTGTGCTGCGGATGGCTTCGGCGACATTAGCCGGCGTCAGACCGCCCGCCAGAATGATCGGCATTGCACTGTGCTGCGGCACCAGCGACCAGTCGAACTGCAGGCCGGTGCCCCCATGCTGAGTAGGATGCCAGGCATCGAGCAGAATGCCGGAGGCACAAGACCAGGCTGTTATCCGCGCGGCAACATTCTGACCCGGCTGTACACGCAGGGCCTTGATCCACGGCAGTCCGTAAATTTGGCACTGCGCCTCACTTTCATCACCATGGAACTGCAGCAAAGACAGCGACACCTGCGCTAGCGTAGCGCGAATGCGCTGCTCATCAGCATCTACAAACAGGCCAACTGTGCTCACCAATGGTGGCAGCGCCGCCACGATTTGTGCTGCTTGCGCAGGCGTCACCGCACGCGGACTGTCCGGATGAAAAACGAAGCCGATGGCATCCGCACCCGCCGCAACTGCTGCAAGAGCATCTTCAATACGGGTAATACCGCAGATTTTGACGCGCACACGGGGTGCGGATCGACTGGGTTCTCGACTTGGCAAGGCGCACTAATCTCGGTTGTTGACCGGGCTGGCAGTGTAGCAAAGGCAAAAGGCAGCGTCAGGTGAACTTACACCGGACACTGCCTTTTGTACCGCAGTTCAGTTCAAATTAACGCAGGCGTGAACGCATACGGTCAAGCAAGATCATGCCCGACATGAACAGGGCCAACAGGCCCAGCAGGATGTTGGAAAAATAGGTATAGCCCAGCAGTTTGCCCTCAACAGGCTCAGCCGGTGATGTTTCAGCTTCGGCCAGTGCCGTTGGCGTTTCCGTGGCTGGCATCGCCTCCGGATTCAGCGCCGCAATCTGCTGATCCAGCTCGATCAGGCGAGCCTGCAGATCCGTGACTTGCTGCAGGAGCTGCGCACGCTCTGCTTGTAGCGACTCCAGCGTGGGCTCGGCACCGACATCGGCCAGTACTACCGCATTATCGATTTCGGCAGCAGCGACCAACGCTGCAGGCGCGGGACTCGGTTCAAGTGCAGCCACTGGTGCTGGCGCAACCACCGCGACTGGCTTCGGAGCTGGCGTCGGTTTTACTGCAACGACCGGTTTCTGTACAACAACTGGTTTCGGTGCTGGAGCCGGCTTCACCACAGGAGCCTGGGCCGCTGCGGCAGGCCGCGACTCAATCAGCGCCGGCTTGGCTACGGGCTTGTCGGCAAAGGCCGTCGCTACCGGCGCTTTTTCGGCACGCGGTGCTACGGGCTCTGCCTGTGGTGATGCCAAGGGCTCGGCACCATCTGCAGAGACTTTCGAGGCAACCTGCTGCAACTGACCAATCCCGGCGCCACGAATGCTCACCAGAAAGCTGACAAAGTCAGCATCGACAGATTTTGCGGAACTGGCACGCGCAATGACCTTGCCAGAATCCAAGGCAATCACCTTGAAGCTGACACTTTCTGCCCATTCCGGCCGGATCAGACCGACACGCTCATGTTCAGCGGCCGATGCCACTGCCAAGCTGATGTCGGACAGACGCACACTCTGCAAATCAACCAGTTCGATATCCATGCGCAACGGTTTGCTGCTGGCCGACCACACCACCATGTCATTGACCGAAATGGCCTGTGCCGGCAGCACAGCGCCACCAAACATGAGCGCAAGAACCATCGCACCGGTCTGGCGCAGGGTGCTGGAATTACAAATGCGGGGCATGACTTTATCCTCGTTATCAGTGTCTTGCAGTGAGGGTGAGTAAAGCGGTTTCGGCTCTTCCTGCCAAGATGCTTTATTACACAAAAGCAACAAATTGAGCCTAGGCTGGCGTTATTCCGACCAAGCGGCAGCCCAGAGCGGGCCAATCGGTCCACGTGGCAAGTCAAACTCAGCCGGATAATGTGCATCAACAAAATACAGGCCATCCGGCGGCGCGGTGACACCCGCTTGAGTGCGATCAACCGATGCCAGCACCTGTCCAGCCCAGCTAATGTCGGCACGACCATCACCCACAGCCAGCAACACGCCCATGATGTTGCGTACCATGTGATGCAGAAAGCCGTCGGCCTGAATGTCGAGGCGAATCAGCTCACCACGACGACTAAGATTGGCAAAGTGAACATCCCGCACCGGGCGCTTGGACTGACACGCCATCGCGCGGTAGGCGGTGAAGTCATGGACACCGATTAGAGCATTGGCCGCCGCCTGCATGCGCTCTACATCCAGCGCCGCTCGATGCCAAGTGGCACGGCCGGCGAGTAAGGCCGAGCGACGCGGGTGGTTGTAGATAAAATAGTGATAGCGTCGCGCCACTGCTTTGAAGCGCGCATGAAAATCCGGCGAGATGACTTGAATCCAGCGTACCGCCACTGACTCCGGCAGCAGTGTGTTGATGCCCATCAGCCAATTATGTTCGCTACGCTGGGCCGTGCTGTCGAAATGAGCAATCATGCCGGAGCCATGTACACCGGCATCGGTACGGCCAGCGCCATGAACAATGACCCTGTGATTGGCAACACGGGAAATTGCCGTTTCCAGCGTTTCCTGCACGCTAGGCACACCGGCCTGCTGCGTCTGCCAACCGCGAAAGGCGCGACCATCAAATTCGACTGCGATAGCCCAACGCGTCGCTGGGCGAATTTCCGCAAGCTGCATACTAGGCTAGGTTATCGAGAATGGTTGATGCCTGTGTGCGCTGCTCAGCACTACCGCGCTCAATCACGGTATGCAGCAACTCTTTAGCCAGCGCGATTTCCTGCATGTCGATATAGGCCTGCGCCAGATCCAGTCGTGTTTGCAAAGCTGCAGACTCGGCATCGGTGAGGAAATCGTATTCTTCCTCAGCAGACGCTAAAGCAGCCTCATCGGCAATCATTGCAGACGATTTCGTCCACGGTGGTGTTGGTAATGTTTCCAGCGCCTCAAACGCAACATAGTCGCTTTCGGGTGCTAGCACAGGTGCCGTGCGCGTCGCACTCGCTGCTGCCGATGCCGCTGCTGCACGGCGGCGCATGATCAGCAACAAGGCCAGGAAGAAACCCACCGCTGCAGCCACCCAGCTTGGGCGTATGCCGCTTTCAATATTGACTTCAGCCGGGCGGGCATTCAATTGCGCAAGACGGGCATCAAGCACTTTCAGGCGGGCATCCTGATTGCTGCCAGACTTTTCCAGCGCCGCCAGCTCGGCCTGCAAGGCGGCCCGCTCGGCCAGCAAAGCACTCTTCTTTGCACTCAGTTCGCCGAGCTGATCCGCCGCCGCCTCTTCCTCGGCAACAGACTGGGCGCCGGCCTTCGCGGCATCCGGGCTGACCAACGTCAGTGTGACCTCTTCATTAATTTCCGGGCTGACAGACTCAGGTGCGCTGGAAAGTGCGGGTTGATCTAGGCCAGCCTCATTTTCCGCCGGCACAACCGCCGACTGGCGAGCCGCCAACCAGGCCGCCGCTTGCGCCGCATCCGGCAAGGTCAGCCCGCTGGGCAGAGGGTAACGAATGATAGCGCCACGCTTGAGCTGATCGATATTGCCATCCACAAAAAGCTGCGGATTGCTTTCGGCCAGCACCTGCTGACGTTGCTGCAAGGAGGCCTGAGGTAGCGCCCAAACCATGGCAAGCTGACTCAGGGTATCGCCAGCACGGACACGCGCGGTCGCTGGCGCAGCCGGGATTTGTTCAATTGCGACAGGCAAGGTTGCCGCAGTACCTAGCGTTGATACCGCGGCAGATGGCAGGGATAACGAAACCGCTCCCGGAGATACAGGCTCAATTTCCGGCACCACGACAGGCAGCACCGGCTCGGCCATGGCCAAGTCTGCTACCGGCAATGCAGGCAAGAGCACCGTCGTGACCTGCTGAACACTGATGTTGCCAGGCCAGATCAGCTGTACCAGAAAACTGACATTCGGATCTTGCTGAGCTGTAGTGCCCGTAATCAGTGCCGATAAGCCATTGTCATTCTGCATGGCAACTTGCCATTGCTCGGCACCCAGCGGCGGAATCAAACCGAGTCGGGTGTAGTCATCGGCAGGGGCAAGAACAACACGGACATCCGCCGGATTGATGGCAGCCAGATCCGTCAGCGCCAGTCTGAGCTTGAGCGGCTCGCCGAGAGCCGATAACGCGCGCATCTCACCCAAGGCCACCGCGCCGACCGAACTGGCGTACGCACTCAGGCAAGCCACGGCGGCCCATGTCACGATGCGATTGTTCATCCCCGCTCCCTTGGCTGCCGATGGCGCCGATGTTGTTGCGCTGAAGCGCTTCTGCGCTGAGTTAACCCTGAACCATGAGCGTTGCCAAGAGCGGCTGCACAATACCGACGCGCAACGGGTCGGCGAGCACGCAGGCCATAGCGTCCTGCGCCTCGACTTGCAGGCGCGACAAGGTGCCGGTGATGTTGCTCACGCCTTGGCTTACCGGCGTCGGCAGCGTCTCGCCGTCACGATCTTCATGCACTTGCAGATGCTCGACCGACTCGCAAACCTTTAATAGGTCAGCGCGGCTCAGCGCCTCCGTATGCGTCCAGCGTAAGTCCATCACCGCCCCGTAAAACACCGGCACGATGAACTGGCGCACACGGACCTGCGTGCCCGGCAGCTGCTTCTGCAATGACGCCAGCAGGCGACGCTCACGCAAGGTGCCCGTCGCCGGCTCGAAATTGCCATCGGCAGACAGCACGTTGAAGGCGATCTGCTGCGGCCAAGTCTCTACCGTGATGCCACGGCCGTTGAGCAGCTCGCCGGTCTGTCGTGCCAGTTCGCGCACGCCCTTCTGGCCACGCGCCGACACAGGCGCCAGCACCGTGATCTCCAAACGCTGCAACGGCGATGCCGCATTCAGCTTCTGCACCAGCGGCGACAGGATATTGACCAGCGGCTCATCGAGCACAATCAGCAGGCTGTCAGGGCCGGCTTCGGCCAGACTCACGGCTTGCGGATGTGAGCGCAGGCTGCCACTGGCATCCCAGACACGCACACCGCGTGCCAGCAAGCGACCGGCCAGCTCATCGGCAACATCCGCCGGCACCGCGAGGATGGCTTCGTTGAGATCATCGAAATCGGCTGTATCGGCCTCTTCTACGGCCAGCGGCTTGTCGCGAAAGACGCGACTCTCTTCGTTGGAGCGCGCACTGGCAAAAAGACGCAGACGGCCGACAAAGGCCCCCTGCTCTTCCAGCGCATCAAAGAAGGCACGACCGAGCTCGCCAGTCACGCCAAACAGACCTATGGACTGCGTGATGGCGGCCATCAGACTGCCGCTCCGCGTGCAAGTAAAATGCGCAACATACGACGCAACGGCTCTGCAGCACCCCAGAGCAACTGGTCACCGATCACGAAGGCCGAGATGTACTGCGGGCCCATGTTGAGTTTGCGCACGCGGCCAACACCTATCTTGAGGCCACCGGTAATGCTCGCCGGGGTCAGCTCGTTGACAGTGATATCGCGATCGTTCGGCACCCACTTCACCCAATCGTTACCGGACTGGATGATGCTTTCGATCTCGCTCAGCGGCAGATCCTTGTTCAGCTTCAGGGTCAGCGCCAGGCTGTGGCAGCGCATCGCGCCGATGCGCACGCAGAGGCCATCGACCGGAATCGCGGCGTCGGTGCCGAGAATCTTGTTGACCTCGGCCTGGCCCTTCCACTCTTCCTTGGACTGGCCGTTGTCGAGCTGCTTGTCGATCCACGGGATCAGGCCGCCCGCCAGCGGCGCACCGAAGAATTCGCGTGGCACATCCTGGCGGATCGTCTGCGCAACCTTGCGGTCAATCTCCAGGATAGCCGACGCCGGCGTCGCCAGCTCGTCAGCCACAGCTGCATTGATCACGCCCATGCCCTTGAGCAGTTCGCGCATGTGATTGGCACCACCACCCGATGCTGCCTGATAGGTCATGGAGCTGACCCATTCGACCAGACCTTCGCGGAACAGACCGCCCACACCCATGAGCAGGATGGAGTTAGTGCAGTTGCCACCGATGAAATTCTTCACGCCCTTGCTCAACGCCGATTCGATCAGGCCGCCGTTGACTGGGTCAAGGATGATGACGGCGGCGTCTTCCATACGCAGTGTCGAGGCAGCGTCGATCCAGTAGCCGTTCCAGCCAGCCGCGCGCAGCTTCGAGAAGATCTCGGTGGTGTAGTCGCCGCCCTGGCAGCTGATGATGGTATCCATGGCTTTCAGAGCATCAATGCTGTGAGCATCGTGCAGAACGCCGCCGGCCTTGCCGCCGAAGCTAGGGGCAGCTGCGCCCGGATTCGAGGTGGTGAAATACACCGGTTCAATCACGGCGAAATCGTTTTCTTCCACCATGCGCTGCATCAGCACCGAACCCACCATGCCGCGCCAACCGATCAGACCTACTTTCATGTTCATTCTCCTGAGAATTCGTTAAAGCGCGGCAACGACCGCTTCGCCCATAGCCTGAGTGCCGACTTTGGTGGTGCCTTCGCTATAGATGTCCGGCGTACGCAAGCCCTGATCGAGCACACGACCGACGGCCGCCTCGATGGCCAGCGCGGCAACATCGGCCTTGAAGGTGTAGCGCAGCATCATCGCCACCGACAGAATCGTGGCCAGCGGATTCGCCACACCCTGCCCGGCGATGTCCGGCGCCGAGCCGTGGCAGGGCTCGTACATGCCCTTCTTGTGCTGATCCAGCGACGCCGACGGCAGCATGCCGATGGAGCCGGTGAGCATCGCCGCCTCGTCGGAGAGGATGTCGCCAAACAGGTTGCCGGTCACGATCACATCAAACTGCTTGGGGCGGCGCACCAGTTGCATCGCGGCGTTATCCACATACATGTGCGAAAGCTCCACATCCGGGTATTCCGGCGCGATCTCGGCAACCACCTGCTTCCACAGCTCGGTGACTTCCAGCACGTTGGCCTTGTCCACCGAAAGCAGCTTCTTGTTGCGTTGCTGCGCGAGCTGGAAAGCCACATGAGCGATGCGGCGGATCTCGGATTCGCTGTAAACATCGGTGTTGTAGCCCTGACGCTCGCCATTCTCGAGAATGCGGATGCCGCGCGGCTGGCCGAAGTAAATGCCGCCGGTCAGCTCACGCACGATGAGAATATCGAGGCCCGCGACCAGCTCGGTCTTCAGCGACGACGCGTGCGCCAGCTGCGGATACAGGATGGCCGGACGCAGGTTGGCGAACAGGTTCAGCTCGGAACGGATCTTCAGCAGGCCACGCTCCGGGCGGATCGAACGCTCGATCTGGTCCCACTTCGGGCCGCCGACGGCACCAAGCAGAATGGCATCGGCCTTGCGGGCAGCATCCAGCGTAACGTCCGGCAGCGGCACGCCATGCTTGTCGATAGCGCAGCCGCCGAGCAGTTCGTGGCTCCAGCTTAAGCCCAGGCCGAACTGGTCGTTGGCCTGGGCCAGCACTTTCTCGGCTTCCGCCATGATTTCCGGGCCGATGCCGTCACCGGCCAGAATAACAATATGTTTAGTCATCTAAATCAATCTCTTAAATTCGCTTGTTCAAGCGCGATGCAAGCTGTTGAAGACCCACGGACGAGCCACCTGAGCCTTGCTTTCAAAGGCCTTGATGGCATCGCCATCCTGCAAAGTCAGGCCAATGTCATCGAGACCGTTGAGCAGGCAGTGACGGCGGAAGTCATCGACCTCGAAGCCGAAAGCCTCGCCACTCGGCGTGATGACCTGGCGCTTTTCCAGATCAACCGTGATCTCGTAGCCTTCGCTCGCGAAGCATTCGCGGAAGAGCTGATCGACCTGCGCTTCCTCAAGAATCACCGGTAACATGCCGTTCTTGAAGCAGTTGTTGAAAAAGATGTCGGCATAGCTCGACGCGATCACGGTGCGGAAACCGTACTCGTTCAGCGCCCACGGCGCGTGCTCGCGTGACGAACCGCAGCCGAAATTCTGTCGCGCCAACAGCACGCTGGCACCCTGGTAGCGCGGCTGATTGAGCACGAACTCGGTATTCAGCGGACGCTTGGAGCAATCCTGACCGGGATAACCCTCGTCGAGATAGCGCCACTCATCGAACAGGTTCACGCCGAAGCCAATGCGCTTGATCGACTTCAGAAACTGCTTCGGGATGATTTGGTCGGTATCGACATTGGCGCGATCCAACGGGGCTGCGAGGCCCTTCACCACCGTAAATTTTTGCATGATTTATCTCCTCTGGCCTGGGGCCGGCCTCAGAAAGTACGCACGTCGACGAAGTGGCCGGCAATCGCTGCCGCCGCTGCCATCGCCGGGCTGACCAGGTGAGTACGACCGCCGTTGCCCTGGCGACCCTCAAAATTGCGGTTGGACGTGGATGCGCAGTGCTCGCCCGAGCCCAGCTTGTCGGCGTTCATCGCCAAGCACATCGAACAGCCCGGCTCGCGCCACTGGAACCCGGCGTCCAAGAAAATCTTGTCCAGGCCCTCGGCTTCCGCCTGCTGCTTCACCAGACCCGATCCCGGCACCACCATGGCTTGCTTGATCGTGCTGGCGACCTTGCGGCCCTTGGCAACGACAGCGGCTGCGCGCAGATCCTCGATGCGCGAGTTGGTACAGGAACCGATGAACACGCGGTCGAGCTGGATGTCGGTGATCTTCTGCCCGGCCTTGAGGCCCATGTACTGATAGGCACGCTCGAAGGAACTGCGCTCGACAGCATCTTCGGCGTCGTCCAGCGTTGGCACCGTCGCAGTGACCGGCACCACCATTTCCGGGCTCGTGCCCCAGCTCACTTGCGGCTCGATGGCAGCGCCATCCATGACCACAACGGTGTCGAAGACAGCATCGGCATCAGAATGCAGCGTCTGCCAATAAGCCACAGCACCGGCCCATTGTTCACCGGTCGGGGCAAACGGCTTGCCCTCGAAATACGCGATGGTTTTGTCGTCGGCGGCGACCATACCGACACGGGCACCGGCTTCGATGGCCATGTTGCAGACCGTCATGCGGCCTTCCATGCTCATGTCGCGGAAGACCTGGCCGCCGAACTCGATGGCATGGCCATTGCCGCCGGCAGTGCCGATCTTGCCGATGATGGCGAGCACGACATCCTTCGAGGTCACGCCAGCACCGAGCACGCCATCGACACGGACGAGCATGTTCTTCGACTTCTTCTGGATCAGGCACTGAGTGGCGAGCACATGCTCGACTTCCGAGGTACCGATGCCGTGCGCGAGGCAGGCGAAAGCGCCATGGGTCGCGGTGTGCGAATCGCCACAGACCACCGTCATGCCCGGCAAGGTCAGACCCTGCTCCGGCCCGACCACATGCACGATGCCCTGACGCACATCATTGATGGTGAACTCGACCACGCCGAAATCGCGGCAATTGTCATCGAGCGTCTGCACCTGGATGCGTGAGGTCTCGTCGGCGATGGCAGCGACGCCACCGGCGCGCTCTTCGCGGTCGGTCGGCACGTTGTGGTCCGGCGTGGCGACATTAGCGTCGATGCGCCAAGGCTTGCGGCCGGCGAGTCTCAGGCCGTCGAAAGCCTGCGGCGAGGTCACTTCGTGCAGCAGCTGACGGTCGATATAGATGAGGCAGGAGCCATCATCGCGCTGGGTCACGAGGTGGTCATCCCACAACTTGTCGTACAGGGTCTTGCCGGCCATCACAGCCTCCTTAGCAGATCACGCCCCACTGCACAGGCAGCGAGGGCTTTTCGGATGAGGCAAGACTAATGCTATGCTTTAAATAAATCCAATTTATAGTTTTTATATTATAAATTACCTACTAGAATACAAGGAGTAGATTACGCATGGATACTGCCGTCCTCAAAGCCTTCATTGAAGTGGCCCGCCACGAGTCCTTCTCGAAGGCTGCGGAAATGCTGCACCTGACGCAGCCCGCCGTGACCAAGCGCATCCAGGTGCTGGAAGAACAGCTGGGGGCGTCCCTGTTTGATCGTGTCGGCCGCCGCGTGACGCTGACCGAAGCTGGCCGCGCCCTGCTGCCCCGCGCCCAGCAATGGCTGCACGAACTCGACGACATGCGTCGCTTGGTCAGCGACTACTCCGAGGCCGCGACCGGCCAGCTCACTGGCACGCTGACAGTCGGCACCAGCCATCACATCGGCCTGCATCGTCTGCCGCCGGCGCTGCGTGCGTTCAGCACCGCATATCCGCAAGTACGGCTGGACATCCGCTTCATCGACTCCGAACAGGCTTACGACGCCGTGCTCTCCGGCGAGCTGGAGCTGGGCATCGTGACGCTGCCGCCGGCACCGGATGATCGCCTAGTGGCGAAAGTGATCTGGCCCGACCCGCTGGCCTTCGTGGTCGCCGCCGGCCATCCGCTGGCGATGCGTGCTCGTGAGGCTGGTGCCGCGGGCATTGCCGCCGCCGACCTCGCCGAGCATCCGGCCATCCTGCCCTCGCCCAACACCTTCACGCGCCAGATCGCCGAGGGCATGTTCCGGCGCGAGGGGCTGCAGCTGCAGGTGCATCTGGAGACCAACTACCTAGAGACCATCAAGATGATGGTCTCTATCGGTCTAGGCTGGAGCGTGCTGCCCGCCAACCTCTGCGATACCGAAGTGGTGGCCCTGCCGTTGCGAGGCGTGGCGCTGAGCCGTGATCTGGGCGTGGTACATCATCCGAGGCGCGTGCTATCGCGGGCGGCGCAGGCGATGCTGGCTTTGCTGGAGCGGGAAATTGGGGCGACGAGTGGGGGGATTGCTGTGTCTAGCTTTTTAAGGTGTTGAAAGGCTGGAGCCTTCCTTGCTCCTCTCAGATTTTCTGCCGCAGTCTGCAAGTTATTGCGCAGCAAGGCTGCGGTATAAGCTAAGTTATGTTGCAGGTCGCTATGGCCTGCCAATCCGTAAAGTCATCGTAAAATGGAACGCGGCTTCGATTTCGCCGGCACCTATACCTATGTAATCCCCGAGCAGCATGAGGGCTGGCAGGCAATCCTCGAAAAATCTACGCACTATGTGGCCGGCTGAAGACTCAAGCTATTTCGATTTTTAGCGGCATACCAATTTCATTTTTTGGAATGTGTTATACGAATAGCAGCAGTATTGCTGAAGCCAAGCCACTGGATGTGGCATGTCGCCTTTGCCGACAAGGGCCACCATCATAATTTTCATAAGGAATTTGAAATCATGGACATAGTGTCAGGCTCACTGTGCTCGGCTAAGCTTTCTTGGTGCAGGCAATTCAAACCTCTGGCTATCGCTGCAGCGCTCATCGCACTGGCTAGCCCGGCTCAAGCTGTAGTGACCTTCAATGCGGGCACAAAACTGTCCTATGACAACAACGTCAACGGCGCTCCCGACACGCCGAACAAGGCAAATCAGCGCAGCGACAGCTACTTAACGCTGAGCGCCTCTGCGGTGTACTACACGCCGCTCAAGGCTGCACAGACCCGTTATTTCATCAGTCAGATCGGCGCAGTATCTTCCGCCTACAATAAATTCGACAACCTCGACAACTCCATGCTGTTGGCAAGCGCGGGGCTCTGGCAGCAGCTTTCCCCCACGTGGTCCGGCCAAGTCACGGGCCGTGGCTTTACTCGCGATACCCAACAGACTGATCGCGACTCCAACGGAGTCGGTGGCACTCTTGAGATCAAGAAGCAATTGAGCAAGACACTCTGGGTCAAGGGCGTTGCGGACTACGAGGACAGCAAAGCCCATCTCGGCAAATTCAGCTATACCAGCAAAACCTACGGCGTGAATATGGGCTACCTGCCGCTCAAAGATACGTTCATCAATCTTGGCTACAGCCACAATAAGCGTAACTTCGAAAGCACAGCACCTTTCCGGAGCAGCACGCAAATGCTGTTCGTCGAGGTGTCACAGCGGTTGGCGAAAAGCTGGTATCTGAACAGTGGCTACGCCTATGGGAAGAATGACTCCAACTACGCCGGAACCGCCTACACCAACCACATTGTGTCGGTAGGTCTGAGCTTTAGTTATTAATGACTAAGCCAATCCAAAGTCGATGCTCAACCTGAGTGAAAGGTGATTGAGATGGACATCAAACGTGTGACTTTAGCAACGGCCTGCGTCTTCATGGCCATCGGTGCCGCTACCGCGGCGGATCAGCCCGAACAGACAGAACCCAACCCGACTGCTGACTTCGGTAGCGGAACCGGTATTGGCATCGGCGGCAGTGCCGGTAGCGCCAGCAGCTTGGCCGGCGGCTTCAGTTCACTCACTGGCGCTAGCGGTGCCGGCAGCCAGACCTTCGGCGGTGGCTTCAATCAACAACAAGGCACTGGCTCCGGCCCGCTATCCACCGGCGGCGGCGCGATGGGGCCACAATAATGTATTTCCGAAAAATCTGCGTTAAGCGGCATCGATCTGGTAGCCAAGGAGCATCAACATGAACGACTCACAAGGCTGTGCGGCCAGCGCCGCAGGCACAAAACAAAGAGCGTCATCCACAGGCATCGCGCTCGTCATGGGGTTGGCATTACTGCTGCCTAACGCGGCAGTACTGGCGAGCAACCCAATTCCCGGCATTGACATCATCGTGAAGAAAAATCCCGGCAGCACCAGAGTCAGCACGCCGACGGGAGCCGATGGTGCTTATCAATTCAAAGGGCTGGCGGCGGGAAACTATGATCTATCTGTCAACGGCCAGCGCGTGCGAACGATCAGTGTGGGCAAGAAGGGAGGCATCGGTGGTGTGTTAAGCAACCAGGACGGCAAGGCATCCATCAGCTTCAATGGGCAGATCAGTGTTGTAGCTGACCTGCCAAGCGCTGCCATCAGCACAACTCGTTCCAACATTAAAAGCCCAGGAGTTGCAGCGGATAAAATAGCCGAAAACAATTCGCCACTTCCGACAACCAGAGGCGTTCGTGTCGCTGCCGGTGATGTCAATGGAGATGGTGTTGAGACGCGCAAGGCAAGCGCACCGACAAAGGGCGGAGATGAAAAACTCCCGGGCTTGGCGGGCGAGCCTATCCCTGGCATCGATGTGAAGCTGGGGAAAAATCCTGGAGGCAAGATGAGCATCTTTGATCGATGGGGAAACAGAGTTTCCAAGACCAAGGAAGCTGATACCAACGTTAGCATCCGCAAAGCAGACGAAACCCCCATCGAGTTCGGTAGCGGCAACAACCCCATAGGCACTGGCCCCATGATGGGACATGGAATGGAGCCTAGCGCTGGTATGGGCAACCCTATGGGACCTAGCAAACCCTGAGACCGGTATATTGCTGATACGCATGCCTGCTGGCAAAAGTACACACGCATTTAATTTATGCCTGTAGAGCACGCTTTCCCAGCTAAACACATTAAGCTGCTTATTGTTTCAACATATCACTAGGAAGCAAGCCATGAAATCCCTTTTTGCCGTCATCATGCTATCTGTCGTACTAAGCGGCTGCGCCATCTATACGCCTTCCGGCGCTGTGATCATCGATCCTGTGGGTTCCGGCGGTAACGGACACTGCCCACCAGGCCAAGCCAAAAAAGGTAATTGCTGATCCCACAATCGCATCACGCTGGTAGCACTGGCAGCTGAACCGGCTCACACACCGCCGGCAAACGTAAGCGCAGATGTTTCAGCGCGAAGGTTTGACGCTGAATGTGAACTTGGTCCCCAACTATCTGGCGACAATCAAGATAGTTGGGGACTATCGGCCTCGGCTGAGGCGTGCTGCCGAGCTTGTTGGAGCAGGTTTGGTATGGCGTGTAGGCTATACGCTGGCTGTGGTTATGCAACAGAGCAGTGTTAGCCCATCCCCATCGAACACGCCATGAGCAGCGCATCTTCCTTGCCATCCGGACCATCGTAGTAATTGCGGCGCAGGCTGAGTTCGTTGTAGCCCAGCGACTGGTACAGCCCAATTGCCGCCAAGTTGGACACGCGCACTTCCAGAAACCAGATCGTCACGCCCACCGCTAGCACTTCGTCCATGAGCTGGCGCAGCAGCTCGCGACCCAAACCCTGACCTCGTTGTGATGGCGTAATGGCAATGTCGAGCAAATGAGCTTCGTCGAGAATGCGCTGCACAAAGGCAAAGCCAACGACAGTCTCGCCCTGCTCCAGTACAAACGCAGCATGGTTCTGCAGCGACTCCTGCAAGCCCTTCATAGGCCAAGGTGACGGGTGTGACACCTGTTCAATGGTGAATACTACCGGCAGATCATCGGTAGTCATGGCACGAATGGTCGGTTTCATGGCGCTGGCGTGGATTGGCTGAACTGCTGCCAGACCTGGCGCTTGGCCAGCGGACTAGCGAGCAAGGCAGACAGACTCGGCAGCAAGCAATGCGGCCGCGTCACAAATGGCGCCAGCGCTTCGCCAAACACCCAGAGCCTGGCTTGCGGCTGAATTTGCCGCTTCAGCCAGGCCGAGAGCATGTCACGGGCGGTCGCGGCATCATCTCCGAGCATGCCTTTGACGGCACGCGGCCAGATGAAGTCAGGCTCGGGCTCGCCCGGATACCAGGCCAAAGCACGTTGCAGGTTACGCCAAAGCTGTTGCTCGGCAGACGGCAAGTTCAGGATTTCGCCGGCGACTACATCGGGAAATGTGCCGAGGTCGAGTAGCACGAAGCCTTGCTCGCCAAGTGGCATCAAGCGGCAGGCAAAGCGCGGCTGCGGCGTGATTGCCACAGAGGCCACGGCTGCCACAGAGGCCCCAGCGGCCTGCACAGGCGCAACCGGCGCAGCTTCAGGCCGCGACTCAGACTCCGGCAAAATCACAGGCGCTGCCACACTGGCCGTTGCCGCTAGTAGCGCGCGCGCCTGCATGGCTGGCGGCAACAAGGCTACAACAGGCTCGATGAAGGCCGCCACCGGCACTACCTCGGCAACACTCGCTGCCGCACCCGGCAGCTCACGGCGCACCCTGAAGAGAGGCACGCCCAACGCCGCGAGGTATTCGCGGCGGCGGCCTTCATCGAGCGTGGACTGCAGCATCAAATCGCTTCGCCCTGCGGATGCGCACGGTCGTGACCGCTGCGCAGCAGGTTCAGTGCATTCAGATAGGCCTTGGCGCTGGCGATGACGATATCGGTATCAGCGCCATGGCCATTGATGATGCGACCAGCCTGACTCAGGCGCACGGTAACCTCGCCCTGCGAATCGGTGCCGCTGGTGATGGCATTGACCGAATACAGCTCCAGCGTGGTGCCAGAGTTGGCCACCGCCTCGATGGCACGGAAAGTGGCATCGACCGGGCCGGAGCCCGTGGCAGTCACCGGCTTCTCGGCACCGTTCACCGATAACACCAGCTTGGCTTCCGGAATGGTGCCGGTCTTGGAAGTCACTTCCAGCGCAACCAGCTTGAATACTTCCTCGGCATTGGGCTGGGCATCGGAAACGAGCGCGTGAATATCTTCGTCGAAAATCTCATGCTTCTTGTCTGCCAACTCCTTGAAGCGCACAAAGAGCTGATTCAGCGTGTTGTCACTGCCGATCGGGATGCCGAGCTCGTCAAGACGGGCACGGAAGGCGGCGCGGCCAGAGTGCTTGCCGAGCACCATTTTATTGGCATTCCAGCCGACATCCTCGGCACGCATGATTTCGTAAGTCTCGCGATGCTTGAGCACGCCATCCTGATGAATGCCGGACTCGTGCGCGAAAGCATTGGCGCCAACAATGGCCTTATTCGGCTGTACGGGAAAACCGGTGATCGACGACACCAGACGCGAAGCCGGCACAATCTCAGGCGTCCAGATGCGGGTGCTGACCGGGAACAGGTCGGCGCGCGTGTTCACCGCCATCACAATCTCTTCCAGCGCAGCATTTCCGGCACGCTCGCCAAGGCCGTTGATGGTGCATTCGACCTGACGCGCGCCTTGCAGCACCGCCGCCAGCGAGTTGGCCACGGCAAGGCCGAGGTCATTATGACAATGCACGGAAAAAACCGCCTTGTGGGCATTGGGAATACGCGTCAGCAACTGGCCGATGAGGTCGCCATATTGGCCCGGAATGGCATAGCCGACGGTATCAGGAATATTGATGGTGCTGGCACCGGCATTGATCGCCGCCTCGATAATGCGACAGAGAAAATCGACCTCGGAGCGCCCGGCATCCTCACAGGAAAACTCGACATCATCGACAAGATTGCGCGCGTACTTCACAGCACGCACAGCGTTCTCGAGAACCGCATCCGGCTCTAAGCGCAGCTTGTACTTCATGTGAATCGGCGAAGTCGCGATGAACGTGTGGATAC
This sequence comes from Pseudomonadota bacterium, assembly GCA_040384385.1. Lineage (GTDB taxonomy): Bacteria > Pseudomonadota > Gammaproteobacteria > Pseudomonadales > Moraxellaceae > Perlucidibaca. The sequence goes on from JAZKJJ010000005.1 coordinate 214,784, forward strand.
GCGCGGCATTAGCCGGCTTCAGTGCCTCGGCGGCACGGTCGATATCCTCGGCGCGAGCACGCGACAGCGAGCAAATGCGCGCATCTTTCACCGCTGCAGCGACCGCACGCACTGCCTCGAAATCACCCTGCGACGCAACAGCAAAACCGGCTTCGATGACATCCACGCGCAGACGCTCCAGCGCCTTGCCGATGCGCACTTTTTCATCGAGCGTCATCGAGGCGCCCGGGCTTTGCTCGCCATCGCGCAGGGTAGTGTCAAAAATAATCAGCTGGTCTTTGCTCATCGCGCTACTTCCTTATGGGGTGATGCCCGTGGGCAACAGCTCTCTATTATTCGCCAGTTTGGCTGCGCTCGGCCACCCCGGAATTGCTTAGCGCGGCATCTCGCGAAACAAGAAACTTTCCAGATGATCCGCGACGGGCAGAAACATCGGTCGCGGCAAGAACTGACCGAGCTTACGCAGGCTGCGATTAGACAGTGCCAGCGTCACTGAAATCACGCCATTCAGGGTCTTGTCCACCACGAAGTTGAACTTCATGCGCTGCTTCGGCACATACAACAACGGCTCCAGCGCCTCATCAATCACACGAATCAGAATCTCGATGCCGGCCTTAGCATCCGGTGCCGAACCATCACGCAAAGCATCCAGCGATGCCTTGGCTTCAGCCGCCAGCGCCGGGCTGATGCTGAACGCCATATGTGCTTGCGGCACACCATCCACCGGCAATTGCGTCATTAGCGTACGGTAATGCGAGACCACCGGCGCCAAACGCTCGTTGCTGAAAAAGCCGGTCACCCAACCCAAGTAATGACGCAGCTTACCCTTGATGTCCTCGACCACGGCCACGGCCTCGCGAAACACTGGCGAACCGGGGTCTTTCGCTTGCAGCGAAAGCATCATCTGACCGAAAAAGGCATCAATCAAATCGCAAGACGCCTCAGTGATGAGCTTGCCCGCCAGCGCCGCTTGCGATTCCTTCACGCGCTGCTGCAGGGAGTTGTCCAATGCAGCAACGGCACCCGGCAATGTGTCGGAAATACGGCAAGCAATAAACGGAACGGTCAAAGGCACGGTGAAACTCCAAGCAAAAAATAGATAACACAAACAGTAAACGACCACAGGCTCGCTGAGTACGCTGAAATGACTAAAATATCAGTCAACAGAGCCAACACGAACTGAAGGCATAAAAAAGCCCGGAACAAGTCCGGGCCTTTTCACAACGCCGAAGCGCTGTTTACATCATGCCGCCCATGCCGCCCATGTCCGGCATCGACGGGGACGAACCCTTGTCTTCCGGCGCATCAGTGATCATGCACTCAGTGGTCAGCATCAGTGCTGCAACCGAAGCAGCATGCTCCAGTGCCGAACGCGCAACCTTGGTCGGATCCAGGATGCCCATGGCCAGCATGTCGCCATACTCGCCGGAGGCCGCGTTGTAACCGAAGTTGCCTGTGCCTTCCTTGACCTTGTTCAGCACCACCGAGGCCTCTTCGCCAGCGTTGGTAACGATCTGACGCAGCGGAGCTTCCATGGCGCGACGCAGGATGTTGATGCCGGCAGTCTGATCTTCGTTGTCACCCCTGAGGGTTTCCAGTGCCTTCACGGCACGCACGAGGGCCACACCACCACCAGCAACCACACCTTCTTCGACCGCAGCACGGGTTGCGTGCAGGGCGTCGTCAACGCGATCTTTCTTTTCCTTCATTTCGATTTCGGTGGCAGCACCAACCTTGATCACGGCAACGCCGCCAGCGAGCTTGGCAACACGCTCCTGCAGCTTTTCCTTGTCGTAATCAGAAGTCGCGTCTTCAATCTGCATGCGAATCTGCTTTACGCGGGCATCGATTTCATCCGACTTGCCGGAGCCATCAATCACCGTTGTGTTTTCTTTCGACACAATGACTTTCTTGGCATGGCCAAGATCGTTCAGCGTGGCGTTTTCCAAGCTCAAACCGACTTCTTCGGAAATCACGGTGGCGCCAGTCAGGATGGCGATGTCTTGCAGCATGGCCTTGCGACGGTCGCCGAAGCCCGGAGCCTTGACGGCGCAAACCTTGACGATACCGCGCATGGTGTTGACCACGAGCGTCGCCAGCGCTTCGCCTTCCACATCTTCAGCGATCAGCAGCAGCGGCTTGCCCGACTTGGCCACGCCTTCCAGCACCGGAATCAGTTCGCGGATGTTGGAGATCTTCTTGTCCACGAGCAGGATGAACGGGTTGTCCAGTTCGGCAGTCATGGTGTCTTGCTTGTTGGCGAAATACGGGCTGACATAGCCGCGATCGAACTGCATGCCTTCAACCGTGTCGAGGCTGTCTTCAAAGCCCGAACCTTCTTCAACGGTGATGACGCCTTCCTTGCCAACCTTTTCCATCGCTTCAGCGATCAGATTGCCAATGGTGGTGTCGGAGTTGGCGGAAATGGAACCGACCTGGGCAATCGCCTTGGTGTCGGTGCAAGGCTGCGAATTCGCCTTGATCTCGGCCACAGCCACGCGCACGGCCTTGTCGATGCCGCGCTTCAGATCCATCGGGTTCATGCCAGCTGCAACAGCCTTCATGCCTTCATTAAGAATGGCCTGAGCCAGCACGGTTGCGGTGGTCGTACCGTCACCGGCGATTTCAGCCGTCTTGGAAGCAACTTCCTTGACCAGCTGCGCGCCCATGTTCTCGAACTTGTCTTTCAGCTCGATTTCTTTCGCCACGGACACGCCGTCCTTGGTGATGTGCGGCGCACCAAAGGACTTGTCGATGACCACGTTACGGCCTTTCGGGCCAAGGGTCACTTTCACAGCATCAGCCAGGATGTTCACGCCAACAATCATGCGGGCACGGGCGCTATCGCCAAACTTTACTTCTTTAGCAGCCATTTTCTATTTCCTCTAATGGGTTTCATTCAACACGAGCAGACTTTGCCTGCCCACCGGCAGTACTCAGCCTTCGAGTACCGCGAAAATTTCAGATTCTTTCATCATCAACAGCTCTTCGCCGTCGACCTTGACGGTGCTGCCGGCGTACTGGCCGAACAAGACCTTGTCGCCTGCTTTCACATCCAGCGGACGCACTTCACCGTTGTCTTTGATGATGCCGTTGCCGACAGCAACGACTACGCCCTGCGACGGCTTTTCGGCAGCCGAACCCGGCAACAGGATGCCGCCAGCGGTCTTGGTTTCTTCATCAACGCGGCGAATGACGACACGATCGTGCAAAGGACGAATTTTCATCTGAACCTCCTAGGTTGTTGCAATCAAGGTGTGCCGGCGTAATACCCCGGCTTGTCATGACTAATGGGGATGGAATGCCGCCCTTCAAGGGCAAACGCGCAAAAATTTGCGTGGCGAGTAGCACAATCGTCGCGCCCACGACAGCGAGCAGCTAGAGTACCGGCAGTCTAATCGAGATGTCTCCATGACCCACGCCCGCCCCTCTGCTTTATTCAGCGCCTTCGCGCAGCCCGCCGCACTCACGATGTTCCTGTTCGGCTTCGGCTCGGGCCTGCCCTTTCTGCTGGTCGGCGGCACGCTCTCGGTCTGGCTGAAAGACAGCGGCATCTCGCTAGAAGACATCGGTTTGATCAGCCTCGCCGGCCTGGCCTATGCCTTCAAGTTTGTCTGGGCGCCATTGGTGGATCGCTTCCGCCTGCCATTAATTGGTGGGCTAGGCCAACGCCGCAGCTGGCTGCTGGCGGCACAGCTGTTGCTCGCACTGAGTCTGCTTGCCATGAGCGTCATCACGCCCGTGGGTGCACTCAGCAGCTTCGTGCTGATCACCGTCGTCGCCGGCTTTGCCGGGGCTACTCAAGATGTCGTGGTCGATGCCTATCGCATTGAAATTGCACCCGTTGAGCAACAAGGCGCACTCGCCGCGACCTATACCTTGGGCTATCGACTGGCGCTACTGGTGTCTGGTGCGTTGGCATTATTGCTCGCCGACCACCTGCCCTGGGCGCTGGTTTATCAACTCATGGCGGCTATTGTTGGGCTGATTCTGCTGGGCACACTTTGGGCTCGCGAACCTGAGCGCGCCGAAGTCATTGCCAGTACGGAGGCCTTCTGGCCTGCTTTGGGGCGCAGCATTGTCGGCCCCTTTCAAGATTTTTTTTCGCGCTATGCCGGTGGCTTAGGCATTGCCCTGCTCGTCTTCATTGGCCTATTCAAAATTTCGGATCAGATGCTCGGCGTGATGGCGCTGCCCTTCTATCTCGACTGCGGCTTCAGCAAGACTGAAATCGCTGCCGTCTCCAAGCTTTTTGGCGTTTGGGTCGGCATTGCCGGCGCATTTCTCGGCGGAGCCATCGTGGTGCGCTGGGGTGTCAACAAAACCCTGCTGGTCGCCATGCTGCTCGGTGCCATCAGCAATTTGCTGTACTTGTTGCTGTCGCAATATCCGGCCAATCTGAATGTTTTCATCGCCGTCATCGGTGGCGAAAACCTGTCCGGCGGCTTCCTCGGGGCGGCTGCCGTGGCCTGGCTGTCCAGCCTGGTGAATCAGCAATACACCGCCACTCAATACGCGCTATTCAGCTCATTAGTCACGCTACCCGGCAAGCTCATCGGCGGCTTTTCCGGTTTCATGGTGGCCGACATGGGCTATGGTGGATTCTTTGTTTTCTCCACCATCGCGGTCATTCCCGCGCTCATGCTGTTCGCCTGGATAGTGCCTCGCATACATATAAACGCAACAAATTGGCGCAAAACTCATCTCGAGTGATATCGCAACCATCAATACGCTTCCCTCATTCATAAAAAAGAGGGAACACCATGACCATTAAACACATTGCGCTTGCTGTTTTTACCGCCAGTTTCGCGGGCACTACTTTCGCTGGCGGCTTCTCGCTCTCCGAACAAAGCGTCTCCGCCATGGGTACCGCTAATGCTGGCCGTGCCTCGACTGCGCAAGATGCCTCTGTGGTTTATAACAACCCAGCCGCCATGCATTTGCTGAAGCAGGCACAGTTCACTCAGGCTGTGGCATTTATTGATGCACAAACGAAGATCAAGAATGTCGGTAGCGTTGGCTTAGGCCAAGGTGGCCTACCAGGCGGCAGTAACAACAGCGACATTGTTCCGCATACCTTTATCCCATCAGGCTACTTTACTTCAGGAGACAAAGGTGGCTGGGCTTGGGGCGTTGCCGCCTATGGCAGCTTCGGCCTGAAAACGAACCATGAAGCATCCTATGCTGCGCGTTATTTAGGTGACAAAAGCTCTGTCAAAGTAACCACTATTCAACCCGCCATTAGCTACAAACTGAATGACAAAGTCAGTATCGGCTTTGGCCCGACCATTAATAAGGTCGATGCTTACTTAAGCAAAGATACGACTGCTGCAGCATTTGGTGTTGTAGAGCTTGAGGGTGATGATATTGGCTATGGCTTTAATATCGGCACACACTTTCAAATCTCGCCATCGACACAAGCCGGAGTGGTCTATCGCTCGAAGGTTCGCTATAAAATCGACGATGGCACACTCAAAGCTTCTGCTGGCGCCCCTGGCACATACAGTGCCTCGACTAGCTTGGACACCCCAGAAAGTGTAGAGCTCGCTCTTAGTCATGCTCTTAATACCAAAACGACATTACATGCCGGGTCTTCGTGGACACGCTGGAGCCGTCTCAAAGAGTTAGCTGTCACATCATCGGGACCAGGACCACTCGCAAGCTCCGTGGAAACCTTTAATTGGAAAGACTCGCTCGGGTACTCCGTCGGTGTGACACATGCCTATTGCGACAAACTCGAATTGCGCGCAGGTCTGGCTTACGACAATACCCCCGTTTCTCCAACAGATCGCTCAGTTCGCCTTCCTAGTGCCGATCGTCGAATTGCCAGCATCGGCGCTGGTTACAAGCTGAGTCCGACGCAAACTCTTGATGCATCCTACACCTATCTGGATGAAGAGAAGGCTGAAGTGCGTCGTCCTGCTGGCGGTGGCTTCCCTGGCTACAACGCCGACTTCCACAACCGCGCCAGCGTTTACGGTCTGCAGTTCACACAGAAGTTCTAAGCATCTCGCTTAAACCGCTGAGCACACCAAAAAGCCCGACCATGTGTCGGGCTTTTTGCATCAAGCGCACCCTGCAGACTGTTCAGTCATAGCTGTCCTTGCAATACTCCAACTCACTTGAGAACAAGACAGCCGCCGCTTACCAAAAGCGCACTACCTGCCCGGAGCTACACCATGCAAGGCCAGATGCAAGAACGCCCCCTGCTCATTTCCCAGCTGATCGATTTTGCCGAACGCTTTCACAGCGATGGTGAAATTGTCAGCCGCCGCGTCGAAGGCGACATCCATCGCTACACCTACGCCGATGCCGCACTGCGCTCGCGTCAGGTCGCCAATGCCCTTGATCGCCTGAATGTGAAGCTCGGCGAGCGCGTCGGCACCTTGGCCTGGAATGGCTATCGTCATTTCGAACTGTATTACGGCGTTTCCGGCAGCGGCCGCGTGCTGCACACCATCAATCCACGCCTGCATCCCGAGCAGGTGGCCTGGATCATCAACCATGCCGAAGATGAAGTGGTTTGCTTCGATCTCAGCTTCGCGCCCATTCTCAAAGCCATCCACACACATTGCCCGAAAGTACGCCAGTGGGTGGCTCTGTGTGACGCCGCTGTGCTGCCCGGCGACACCGGCATCCCGAACCTGATCAGCTACGAAAGCTGGATTGCCAGCGAGGCCACGACCTATACCTGGCCTGAGCTCGACGAGAACGCCGCCGCCTGCCTGTGCTACACCAGCGGCACCACCGGCAACCCCAAGGGCGTGCTCTACAGCCATCGCTCCAGCGTCCTGCACGCCTACGCCGCCGCCATGCCGGACGTGATGTGCCTGTCCGCCAAAGACAGCGTGCTGCCAGTCGTGCCCATGTTCCACGTCAACGCTTGGGGCATCCCCTACACAGCGGCGGCCACCGGCTGCAAGCTGGTCTTCCCCGGCCCGGCACTGGATGGCAAATCAGTCTACGAGCTGCTGGAGGCCGAAAAGGTCACCTTCGCCGCCGGTGTGCCCACGGTCTGGCAGATGCTGCTCGGCCACATGCAGCAAAATGGCCTGCGTTTCAGTACCCTGCAGCGCACCGTGATCGGCGGATCGGCCTGCCCGCCCGCGATGATCAGCATGTTCAAGGACACCTACGGCGTGTCGGTGCTACATGCCTGGGGCATGACCGAAATGTCGCCGCTAGGCACGTTATGTACTCTGAAAAACAAGCACCTTTCGCTGCCGGCGAATGAACAGCTGAAGATTCTCTGCACGCAAGGCCGCCCGGTATTCGGCGTCAGCATGAAAATTGTCGATGACGAAGGCCGTGAACTACCGCACGACGGCAAGGCGCAAGGCGAGCTGCTGGTCAGCGGCCCGTGGATCGTGCGCTCGTACTTCAAGGGTGAGGGCGGTGACCCCCTGGTCGATGGCTGGTTCCCCACCGGCGATGTCGCCACCATCGATGCCGATGGCTATCTGCACATCACCGACCGCAGCAAAGATGTGATCAAGTCCGGCGGCGAGTGGATCAGCTCAATTGAAGTCGAAAACATCGCCATGGCGCATCCTGCTATCGCCATGTCTGCCTGCATCGGCATGCGTCATCCGAAATGGGATGAGCGCCCGATTGTCGTTATCGTGAAAAAGCCTGGGGCAGAAGTGACACGTGAAGAGCTGCTGAAGTTTTACGAGGGTCGTATCGCCAAATGGCAAATTCCGGATGATGTCGTTTTTGTCGATGCCATTCCGCTGGGAGCCACGGGCAAGATGCAGAAAGTGAAGTTACGCGAGCAGCTGGCTGGGTACACGCTGCCGGGGCTTTAACGGTCTTTGTCGGTCAGTGGCGGGTATTTCCCGGCCGGGCTAGGGATGCCCGGCCAGGAAGTACCCGCCGCTGACTCTCAAGAACAGGTGGTAACCCACACTCACCCACTACTGTAGATTCTAGAGGGCTCTCGATCCCCAGTCCGTGAGTGATCGTAACTCCCCCTGCTCTCAAGCTCACCCGCTTTAGAAGGCTCGTCGTGAACTGCAGCAACAAAAAGGCCTCGGCCCCTGCTCTAGTTTGCGCGCATTGGTTAGCGCGCAAACTAGAGCAGGGGCCGAGGCCTTAACAGCTGCGTGGTTTAAGCGCTCTTCTTATCCTTGATCAAGAAGGCGGCCAAAGCCGGCAACACAAAGATCGCACCCAGCATGTTCACCATGAACAGGAACGCCAGTAGGATACCCATGTCGGCCTGGAACTTCAGTGCCGAGAACGCCCAGGTACCCACCGAGATGCTCATCGTGACGGCGGTGAACATCGCAGCCGTACCGCGCTGTTGCAGCGCCTTGTGGAAGGCATCCTGCAGCGACTCGCCATCGGCCAGCGAATGCTTCATGCGCTCGAACAGGTAGATGCCGTAATCCACACCAACGCCCACCCCGAGGGCCACCACTGGCAGCGTCGAGACCTTGAGACCAATGCCCAGCGTCGCCATCAGCGCGTTGCAGAGCACGGCAACAATGGCCAGCGGCACCACGATGCAGAGCACGGCAGCCACGGAACGGAACTCGGCGTAGCAAAGCAAGCTGATCGAGGCGAAGAGCAGAATCAGCATGATAACTTCGGCTTCATCCACGGCTTCATTGGTCGCCGCCATGACGCCAACCGGGCCGCTGGCAAGCTTGAAGTCGATCTTCTTCTGCGGGTTCGCCGCCACGTAATCCTTGATCTCTTGGATGATGTGGGTAATCGACTCGCCCTGGTGATCCTTGGTGAAAATCAGTACCTGCATGGCACTGCAGTCGGTGTTGAGCAAGCCGGTACCGGTGTCGATCGGCGTCACGGCCTGGGCCAGCACATCGCGGTTACGCGAATGTACACGCCAGCGTGGGTTGCCCTCGTTCCAGCCGGCATTGACGACCTTGGAGGCGCCTGCCAGCGAGATTGTGCCTTGAACGCCATGCACGTTCTTAATGTGCGCTTCGAAACGGTCAACCGCGTCCATGACCTCGAAGTCCGTACAGGCACCATCGATATTCTTGCCCTGCACAATGACCGAGAGCAGGTCCACGCCGATCGAGAAGCTGTTAACGATGGCATTGATGTCTTGGTTGTAAACCGAGTCATCACGCAGTTCGGGAATGCCTTTGCCGAGGTCACCGGTCTTCATGTCGCGACCTTTGATTGCGGCACCGGCCATGAGCACCGCCGTCACCGACAGCACAACAATGGCTGCCTTCGGTGTTGCAAACACTTGGATGCGCTTCCACAGCCATTCGCCACGATCTTCGCCGCCCTGCTTGCGCAGTTTCTCGGTTTCCGCTGGGGTCAGCTTCAAGTAAGACAGCAGAATCGTCAGCAGCATCTTGTTGGTGACGATCATCACCGCCACGCCCAAGCTGGCTGTCACAGCCAGTTCACGCACGATGTCGATGGCGATGTAGATCATCACCATGAAGCCGACGGCGTTGGCCAGCAGCGCCATCGCACCCGGGACAAACAGGTTGGAGAATGCGCTCTTGGCGGCATTGAAGCCGTCTGAGCCAGCCACCACTTCCATTTTCCAGGCATTGGTCATCTGCACAGCGTGACTGACGCCAATCGAGAAGATCAGGAATGGCACAAGAATAGACAGCGGATCAATGCCGAAGCCGATCAACGGCAGGATACCCAGCAACCAGACCACCGGAACAAAAGCACAGATCAGCGCCAGGCCCGTGAGTTTGGCCGAGCCGGAGTACCAAAGCAGCAACAACGCAGTAATAAAGAACGCGACCACGAAGAACACCAGTACACCGGCAGCGCCTTCGGCAATGTCACCGACAGCCTTGGCAAAACCAATGATGTGAACATTAACCTTGTCGTTGGCGTACTTAGTGCGAATGGCTTCGAGCTTTTTGGCGACGGCCTGGTAATCAAGCTTCTCACCGGTGTTCGGATCCACTTCCAGCAACTCGGCACTGATCATCGCGCCTTTGAAGTCATTGGAGACCAAGCGGCCAACATGGCCGGACTTGAGCACGTTACCACGCACCAGCTCCAGATCTTCCGGCGTACCGGCAAAGCTGGCCGGAATCACGTTGCCACCGGCAAAGCCTTCTTCCACCACTTCAATGAAGCGCACGTTCGGCGTGAACAACGACGTCACCGTCGGACGGTCGATGCCGGGCAGGAAGAACACCTCATCCGTGACACCTTTCAGCGTCTTCAGAAATTCGGCGTTATAGATGTCCTGGCCGTCCTTGGTACGCAAGGCGATCAGAACACGGTTAGCACCACCGAAGGTCTTCTGATATTCGGTAAAGGTCTTCATGTACGGGTGTTGTAGCGGGATCATCTTGGCAAAGCCGGCATCGACGCGTAGCTGCGAAGCCGAGATGGCCAGCAATACCGTAATGGCGGCAAACAGGCCAAGGAAGAACTTGCGTCGTCCGAACAGCAGATCAGACAACGACTGCACAAAATTTTGCATCTTCATGGTCATGCGTCCTGATCAGTTCGTGGCAGCAGCGTGCAGGCCTTTTTCGCCAAACACATCAGCACCGGCAGCCGTCGGCAATACCGACGACAACATGGGGCGACCCTCAACCTTGGTGTTGGTAAAGGTCTGGGCACCATCGCGGCTGATCAGCAGCTCGCCATTCTGACCGGCCACCAGCAAGCTGCCATCGGCAGCAACTACCGAGCCGAACAAGGATGTGGCGACCGGCACAGCGACTTCAACAAAGGAAGCACCACTGTCGTCACTGCGCAGTAACTTGCCGCGCATGCCGTACATCACAACTTGCGTGCCAGCCAAAGGCTGCACGCCGAAATAGGACCCGGCATAGGGTGAAGCCACCTTCTGCCAGGTAGTGCCTGCATCCGTCGAGCGCAGGATCGTGCCGGCTTCGCCAGCAATCATCAGCGTGCCATCAGCCAGTTTGGCAATGGCATTGAGATGACGATCCTCGCCTTCCGGCAGGATGAGGCGAGACGACCAAGTCGTCCCACCGTCTACAGTTTCCAGGAACAAACCGTAAGCACCAATCGCAAACGCGCGAGTGGCATCCAGTTGTACCACGTCAAACAGCGGCGCTTCGGCAGCAGCATCGATGAAGACCTGCTTCCAAGTCTTGCCAGCATCGGCAGTACGCAAAATGATCTGATCGTGACCCACGATCAAGCCATTCTGTGCATCGAGAAAACGCACACGCGTCAGCGTCGATTCCGTCGGCGACTTCACCGCCAGCCACGGCGATTTGGCATCAGCCTGACGGAAGATCCGTCCACGCTCACCGACGGCCACGCGGGCATCACCAACCGGTGCTGCCGACATAATCATGGTGGTCTCAATGTGCACTTCAGTGGCTGGCTTGGGCAGGCCCGTGCGATGCGCAAAGGCATAGCTCAGAATACCTGCCACAAACAACAGAAACAGCGCCGATACCGCTTTCGACATAGTGATCTACTCTTGTATTTACAGGATCAACGCGTACCGGCACCACGCAAGCTCGACGGCGAGAAGTCTGCCGCGCTGCGATTAGTACGCACATACACCGTCGACTCTTCGTTGGTCATGCCCATGGCCAAGAAGCGGCCCGACTGCAAATCGTGGTGAACTTCTACGCCTGGACCAATACCAGGAATGTCATAGAACTGCTGCGAATGCTGTTCAGCCACACGCCACAGCTGGCCACGCGCATCGTACTTGTCGACCACCAGGATGTTCCAGGAGTCTTCATCGAGGTAGAAGGTACGACGATGATAGATATGGCTAGTGCCAGACTTCAGCGTGGCATCGACTACCCAAACGCGGTGCAGCTCATAGCGTGCATGTTCCGGATTGATGTGGCCCGGGCGCACAATGTCGGCAACCTTCAGCTTGGCGCTGTTCAGGCGATAGCTGTTGTACGGAACATAGATTTCCTTCTTGCCGACCAGCTTCCAGTCGTAACGGTCAGTGGCACCGTTGAACAGCGTGAAGTCATCGTTGGTACGCAGGCCATCAGCGGCTACGCCGGGGTTGTCATACGCAACGTTCGGAGCAAGACGTACACGACGCTGGCCGGGGTTATAGGTCCAAGCTGAACGCGGGTTGGCGATCTGGTCAGCATATTCATGCACAAGCAGGATCTGGCCAGCCAGACGCGCCGGAGCGGTTACGGTCTGCATGAAATTGGTGATTTTGTTCTTTTCGCGATCAGCTTCCGACTTTTTCAAATTGTTGTAGTGAAAGTCGTAGGAATACTCGAAACGCACCGGCGTGTAATCGCCTTCACGAGTCACCGCCACCTGAGTGGTGTTGATGTCGAAGGTATCGCCGCGATAAGCCGTGACATGGTTCCAGATCGGCTCAACACCGGTCTTGGGGATTGGGAACGGCACGCCCACGGAAGTACCGGTGAAGCCATTGCCGCCGCCTACCAAGTTTACGCGAGTCGCGTTGGCCTTGGTCGCATCATAGATGGCCTTCGGATAACCAGCGCTACGATGTGTCTCGTACACTTTCATTTTCCAAGTCGGATATTTTTTCAGCAGCGCTTGCTGACCCGGGGTCAGGTTGGCGGCGTACTGAGCCATGTTGGCAGCCGAAATTTCAAACTTGGCTTTCTCGGACGGGAACGGATCAACATAGTGACCGCCCGCCTTGAAGCCTGCTACTGGCGTGGTAATACCACCGGTCCAGACAGGAATGGTGCCAGCAGCATTGCCAGCCTTTTCTGCGCCCATCGGGGTCAAATCAGCACCAAGACGGCCAGCATCAGCACCCGAGACGGCCGCCAGTGCATTCGCACTGAGCGCCATCATGGCAGCTGACAACAAAAGAGGTTTCAGGTTCATAAGTCACTCCATGGTGTTTTTTGTTAAAACGAGTAGCTCAAACTGGCCGCAACGAAGTCACGGTCAATATTGGGGTTGGCGATGCTTTCGTAGGTGCGCTCTTGGCCAAAATCGCTGGTTGGACCAGATGGCGCTGAACACAAGTTGCTACCACTTGTCGGGTTTACAGCGCCGGGAATATCCAATCCAAGTCCGGTAGAGCCCGTCAACGAAGTCTGGCAATCCGTACCCTTAAAGACACGGCCACCAAAGAAATTGGTGTACGCCATATCGAAATTCCAAGCTTGGTTGTAGGTTGCATTCAAACCAAGAGACACTGCTTTAACATCTTCGGTCAGAAAGGTGCTGACGCCTTTTACATCATGCGAAAAGACAATGCGTGGCAAGAGGTTAACGCCTGCAAATACATCCGAGTACTCAAAGCGCGAGATCAAACGGTAACCATACGATGCCTTTGTGGCATAGCCTTCATCACCTGGCTGAACAGAGCCGTTAGCCACCAACGGGCTAGGATATTGCAATGCCGTATTACTCTGTCGGGAAGGCAAATAAGTTGCAGGCCCTGCGAACTTCAAATTATCCGGCAGATCCTGATAAAAGAAGGCCGCTTCGCCCAGAAAAATAGCCTGCTCTGCCCCCAAAAGATTGGGAATGGACTTAGTTGCTGTAAATTGAAACTGTTGCGCCTCCACGGACTTGTAACCTTGCAGTTTGGTACCCGCAGCTTGCGCAGGACCAGACGGATCGCCCGGCACATCACTGCCGAAGCCCGCTTGGTTCGGCAAGCCCAATGTAGCCAAAACCAACTCAACCGTAGCTAACTGCACCGGCAAGTTCGGGCGATACGAGTACTCACCCTGCAAGGCGATACCAAATGGGCCTGGAGTATTAAAGCTCAGACCATACAGTTGGATATCCTCGGGATACTCAGCAAAAACTTGCGCCTTGCTCGCCTCACGCTGGCTAGGAACACAACCTGTCGGAAGCGTTCTATTCGCCGGGCACGGTGCTTGCAGAGTGCTAGCTAAGGGCAGTCGTGAATGATAATTCAATGCATACAACGCCATTTCGGAGTTATTCAATGCTGGCAAGAAGAAGCGCAGCGCTCCACCAAATTGGCCCTTGTCACTGGCATAACGATCTTCAGAGCGCGGAATAGTTGAATTAGCGGTTGCCTGCTCGCCATGAGCATTATCCGGTGTGCGACCAAAACCCGTGAAGCTCTGGTAGCCGCCCGGGCTGAATACATCCGTGGAGCTAAAGAAGGTACCAAGCGGGTCAATTTTAAATGGCTCAAACTTGAATTGATTAAATGCTTCTACCGTAATGTTGTCTGACAACTGCTGAGATACGTACAGCATGGGCACAGGGATAAAAGCTTCTTTCAGTTCAGCACCGGGAGCACGCAAACGCGTCAAATCCACTGGATTGATCACATTGATGCCACCTAAAATCAGGGTACTTTCACCCCAACTCACTACTTGCTTGCCCAAGCGAACATTTAATGGCCGCCCAGCAATCTCAAATTCGTGACGAATGTAGGCATCAAACAATTCGAAGTCTACATCCAGGCGCTTGTGCGTAATGATACCCAAATCTTTAGTCGTCTGAGGACTGTCTTCAGGACTGGGCAATGCTGTACCAAAGTCTTTATTGCTGACCGAAATATCTTTGAAGTAGCCGAAGCGAGCAAAGAAGCCCGTCTTGCCATACGAAATGTCAAAGTCATGGTTGGCCTTCAGAAGCGAAGAGACAATCTCACCCTTTTCGTAGTTCAGGTTGCCATTGTCTTCGTTGACGCTACGCGAAGTACCGCCATTGACGATACCAATGACACGCTTGTCACGCTCTTGAGCACGCACCAAGATGCCAGCTGAAAAAGTGGAGTCGAAGCTGATCTTGCCATCACCATCCGCGAAGTCGAACGAGCCTGCCTGGGCACCCGAACACGCTGTGGCACATGCCATGGCCCACGCTAAATACTTGAGCCGCAGGAGTGGCTCCGATGAAGCAAGCAGCTTTGAGGATGAGGTCGCAGATGTGACTCGCAAAGCCATAGAGCACCCATATTGTTATTTTTGTGTGAAGGAATATCCAGACTTACCTTTTAAACTTTTCTCTGCCACCAATCAAGCCTTAGCAGCAAAGCCACTACGGTTAGCTCAAAAAGCGCACAAACCAGGTTTGAGCGCTTAGCTTTGTCCGTTTTTTGTTCAACCTTTGAGTTGGACATTTTCTCGGCACATCGCCACAATCCGCTCGTTCTTGAGTGTCCAGCCTAAGTGCTGGTCTGCCTTGTGCAGACGGGAAGTTGGTGTAAACCCAACGCTGCCCCCGCAACGGTGACCCTGGTTAAAGCGCTCATCTGCCACTGTCCTTTGGATGGGAAGGCGAGCGCCTATGGCTTTCAGCCCACCAGTCAGCCCGGAGACCGGCTCAAGTTCATACGGCCAGCGCGGTGGGCGCTCATCCGGAGCATGCGCTCGCCCTCGCGGCTTGCGCAGTCTTCGTGCTGGCATTTCCCGAGCGACTGTTTGCGGGGATGCAAACAGCATTGAGACATCCATACATGAAATACCTACCTTTTGCTTTGGCGCCTCTGAGCTTACTAATCAGCCTACCAGCGCAGGCCGCTCAGGAACCAACCACCGATGGCAAGTCTCTAGCTGAAATCGTCATCAGCGCCAGCCGCACTCAGCACACCAGCGCACAATCGCTGCGCATACTCACACGCGAACAGATTGAACAATCAACCGCAACTACGCTTCCCGACTTTCTGCGCCAAGTACCAGGCATACAAATACGCTCGCTGTTCGGTACCAGCAGCTCGGAAGCGATTGTCGACCTTGGCGCCTTCGGCCCCGCAGCCGGTCAGAACACGCTGATTCTGATCGATGGCCGCCGCCAAAACGACATCGACTCCAGTGCCGCAGACATCGGTGCACTGTCGCTGGATCAAATTGAACGCATCGAGATACTGGCGAGCTCAGGTGGCGTACTTTATGGCGATGGCGCCGTTGGCGGCACCATCAATATCATTACGCGCAACCAGCGCAAACAGTCCACTCGCGTCAAGCTAGCCGCCGGCAGCTACAACACGCGCGAAGCGCAGCTACTGCACCACTTCAATACCCCGTTGTTTGCCGGCCAGGTCTTTGTGAATAACACCGATACCGATGGCTATCGCCAGAACGGCTATGTGCGGCGCATCGAGGCTGGCAGCAAGCTGCAGCTGGATCTGCCGCAGAATCGTGAAGCCTATGCCAGCCTGCAGGCCTCGCGTCAGGACACGGGACTGCCTGGCTTCCGCAGCGTCACAGCAAGCAACGACGAGGTCAAAAACAGCCCGCGTACAGCCAGCTCGCCGAACGACTACGGTGATACCGAGCGACTACAGGCCACCTTAGGCTGGCGTGCGCCACTGACAGCTGGAACGACGGTTGTATTGGAAGGGTCGCATCGCCAGAAGCAGCAGCGTGCCAGCGTGACATTCCAGTATCTGGATACACGTCTCGATACCACCAGCCTGAATCCGCGTATCGAGCATGAGCATCGCTTGGGTGGCTGGAGCGGTCGCCTGAGTACCGGGGTGGATTGGCAATACAGCGACTACACCTCTGATCGCGCCTATGCTGCAGGCATGCCGCCAGTACATCGTATCGATATTCGTGCGAACAGCCTAGGAGGCTATGCCCACGAAACACTGATACAGGGCGCGCACACCATTACAGCCGGCCTGCGAGAAACCAGACTACGCCTGAATGCAAAGGATCGCTACGACCCCTACGCCATGGACTTCGATGCTGAAGCTGCACCCTATCGCGAAACGCTGAAAGGTGGCATCTACGAGCTGGCCTATGCGCATCAGTTCAATACCTCAACCAGCGCCGGCATAGGCTTTGCGCGCAATGTACGTCTCGCCACCGTGGATGATCTGTTCGAAGGTTACGGCACAGGAACTTTTGGCGCCCCCCGCGCCTTCTCCCCGCTACGTCCACAAGTCGGCAAGAATTTGAGTGCGCACGTCCGTACACGCGCCGGCGATGCCGACTTAGGCCTGGAGGCCTTCTACCATCGTCTTCATGACGAAATCCATTTCGACGACGCGACCTTCACCAACGACAATCTCGATCCGACGTTGCGCAAGGGTGTCGCGCTCAGCGTCGCTACGCCGCTGGGACGCAAGACACAACTGAGCACCAGCGTCACCTATCAATCGGCCACCTTCCGCAAGGGCGAAAACAAAGACAAGGATGTACCGCTGGTTTCGCGCTATCTGGGTAGCGTCAACCTGACTCATAACTTCAGTTCGCATTGGCAAGCAGGCCTGTCAAGCCTTTATACAGGCAGTCGATACTTCGAGAACGATGATAGCAATACCTTTGGCCGCCGCGCCAAAGCCATGATCCGCAGCGACGCCAATCTGCGCTACCGCAATGGCGCTTGGTCAATTACAGGCACAGTGCGCAACCTGACCGATGAAAAGGAGCAGTTCGACTATGCCGCCAGCAGTTGCATACCTTTTGGTGCAACCACTCCACCACCAGGCTGTTTCTCGGCAGTAGGCAAGTACAATGCATACCCGCTACCGGGCCGGAATCTGCTGATCTCGACCGAGTACGCCTTCTGATTCGACGGAGCACCCCATGGGCCACCGCCTCACCAAGATCTACACCCGCACGGGCGATGACGGCAGCACCGGCCTCGGTGACGGCACGCGCGTTCGCAAAGATGCTGTGCGCGTCGAAGCCTATGGCACGACGGACGAAGCCAACGCCCAGATCGGCGTGTTGCGGGCCAGTTTGGCGGTGAACCATGGCGCACAGGTCATGCTGGAGCATATCCAGCATGACCTGTTCGATGTCGGCGGCGAGCTTTGCATTCCTGGCTACACGCTAGTGACTGCGGCTTATATTGAGCGCCTAGAAAGCGCGATTGATGCGGTCAATGCTGACCTGCCACCCTTGAAAGATTTCATTCTGCCGGGGGGCTCTATGGCTGCTGCTCAGGCGCATGTGGCACGCACAATTTGCCGCCGCGCAGAGCGACGTACGTTCACGCTAAGTGAGTCGGAAAGCATCAATCCATTGGCGTTGCAGTACCTCAACCGTCTATCGGACTACCTATTTGTGTTGGCCCGCCAGCTGGCACGTGAAGATGGTGGCCAAGAAGTGCTGTGGCGCAAGCGACACGACTGACCGTCTGATCATAAAAAACGCGCCATCAGGCGCGTTTTTTATGCCTCAAACATCTACACAAGCAGGCGCCGGATATCCGCTAACAGCAACGCCAGGCGCGTTGTGAAGCGAGCCGCCGCCGCACCATCAATCACGCGATGATCGTAAGACAGTGACAACGGCAGCATGAGCTTGGGCACGAAACCTTTACCATCCCACACCGGCTGCTGACTCGCTCGCGACAGACCGAGAATACCGACCTCCGGCCAGTTCACCAGCGGCGTGAATGCCGTACCGCCAACACCCCCCAGCGATGAAATGGTGAACGTCGCCCCCTGCATCCCTGCCGGCGGCAGCTTGCCGGTACGCGCCTGCTCGGACAGCTCGCCCAGCTTGCGCGCCATCTCGCTCAGGCTCATGCGATCTGCGTTGTGCAACACCGGCACCAGCAAACCGTTGGGCGTGTCCACGGCGATGCCGAGATTGACGTAGTCCTTCACCACTAGGTTCTCGCCATCACGCGCGAGCGAGCTGTTAAACATCGGCATTTCGCGCAGCAGATAGGCCACCGCCTTTGCCACCAGCACGGTCATGGTCAGCGACAGCCCGTCCTTCTTGAAGCTGTCACGCAGACTCAGGCGGAACGCTTCCAGATCGGTGATGTCGGCGAGGTCGAACTGCGTCACCTGCGGCACGATCAACGCCGAACGCGCGAGGTTCTCTGCCGACTTGCGCTGGATACGCGAGCGCGGCTTGGGCTCGACCGCACCCCATTTCGTGTAGTCCGGCTCGGGCGGAAAATCACCGAACAGGCCAGCCATACCGCCACCAGCGGGAGCAGCAACGACGGGCTGCGTCAGGCGCTGCTTCACCCAGGCATGCAGGTCATCCTTGAGGATGCGTCCGCGCGGGCCGCTGCCCGTGACCAGTGTCAGATCTGCACCCAGCTCGCGCGCCAGACGACGCACTGCTGGGCCGGCATGGCACTTACCAGCCGAAGCTGCATCGCTCGATACCGCTGTTGCGGGCGCAACAGCGGTTTGCGGTACAGCAACAGTAGCAAGTGGAGCAACGAGGGCAGATGGCGCAGCGACGGGCTCTGATGCAGCAACCGGAGCAGCAACAGCCGCTGGAGCCACGACTTCAGCTCCAGCAACCTCCAGCACCAGCAGCGCATCACCCGCCTTCACCACACTGCCGACTTTCACCGACCACGACACCAGCACACCATCTTCTGTTGCCGGCAACTCCAAGCTGGCCTTATCCGACTCCAACACAGCAATCGGCTGATCTTTCTTTACTGTGGCACCTGCCGGCACCAATAACTCAATGACCTCAGCCTGCTCGACACCGAGGTCAGGCACCGCAATTTGCGTCGCCATAACGATCTCCTCAGGCCTTCGCCGCTGATGGTTGTTCCGGGTTGATGCCCCAACGCTCACGCGCAGCCAGTAGCTTCGCCGTGCTGATGTCACCGCTTTCATGCAGCGCTAGCAGCGCCGTGTAGGCCACATGCGCAGCATCGACTTCGAAGTGACGACGCAGCTGCCCGCGCGCATCCGAGCGCCCGAAGCCGTCCGTACCCAGCACGCGATAACTACGCCCCGCCGGCAAGAAAGCGCGAATCTGATCGGCATGCACCTTCATGTAGTCGCTGGCTGCAATGATCGGCCCAACGCTGCCCGCCAATTGCTCCGTGACCCAAGCCACCTTCGCTTTCTTATCGGGATGCAGCATGTTCCAGCGCTCCACCTCCAGGCCCTCACGACGCAGCTCGGTGAAGCTGGTCGCGCTCCACACCGTGGCACGCACACCCTCTTCAGCGAGCAACGGCAATGCCGCCTCGACCTCGCGCAAGATGGCACCGCCGCCGAGCAATTGCACCTCGATGCCCTTGCCCTTCTTCGCCGACTGCAGCTTGTACAAGCCGCGACGAATGCCCTCATCCGCTCCCTTCGGCATGGCCGGATGCGGATAGCTTTCATTCAAGGTGGTCAGGTAGTAGTACACATCCTCGTGCTCACCAAACATGCGGCGCAGGCCATCCTGCACGATGACCGCGATCTCGTAGCTGTAGGTCGGGTCATAGGAGATGCAGTTCGGCACCGTCGACGACAGTACATGCGAATGGCCGTCCTCATGCTGCAAACCCTCGCCATTGAGCGTGGTACGCCCGGAGGTGGCACCGACCAGGAAACCGCGCGCGCGACTGTCGCCCGCTGCCCAGGCCAAATCGCCAATGCGCTGGAAGCCGAACATGGAGTAGAACAAGTAGAACGGCACCAGCGGCTGATCGTGGATGCTGTACGCTGTGCCGCAGGCAATCCAGGCGCTCATCGCACCGGCCTCGTTGATGCCCTCTTCGAGAATCTGACCCTTCACATCCTCGCGGTAATACATGAGCTGCGACTTGTCTTCCGGCTCGTAGAGCTGGCCGACATTGGAGTAGATGCCGAGCTGCCTGAACATGCCTTCCATGCCGAAGGTACGCGCCTCATCCGGCACGATGGGCACGATGCGATCGCCCAGCCCCTCCTGCTTGAGCAGCACGCCCATGAGTCGCACCAGCGCCATGGTGGTCGAAATTGGACGCTCCGAGGCCGCCGTAATCGTGGCCAGACTCTCGATGGTCGGCACCGGCAGTGCCCGACTTTGCGGACGACGCTGCGGCAGATAACCGCCGAGCTTGCCGCGCTGCTCGTGCAGATACTTCAGCTCCGGGCTGCCCTCGGGCGGCCGATAGAACGGCAGATCTTCGAGCTGCTCATCGCTGAACGGCATGTCGAAGCGGTCGCGGAAATTGCGCAACGAATCGATGTCCAGCGACTTCAGCTGGTGCGACTTGTTCGCAGCCTGGCCGGCACCGGTGGCATAACCTTTCACCGTCTTGGCCAGAATCACCACCGGCTGACCCTTCGTGGCCATAGCTTCGGCATAGGCGGCATAGACCTTGAACGGATCATGACCCCCGCGATCGAGAGCGGCGATTTCATCATCACTCAGGTCCTTGACCAGCTCGGCCAGCTCCGGGTACTTGCCGAAGAACTTTTCGCGGGTATAAGCACCGCCATGGTTCTTGAAGGCTTGGTACTCGCCGTCCACCGCCTCATCCATGCGTTCCCGCAGGGCACCAGTCACATCGCGAGCCAGCAGCGGGTCCCACTTCTTGCCCCAGACTACCTTGATGACTTTCCAGCCGGCGCCACGGAATACCGATTCCAGTTCCTGAATGATCTTGCCGTTGCCGCGCACCGGGCCGTCCAGACGCTGCAAGTTGCAGTTGATGACATAGATCAGGTTGTCGAGCTTTTCTCGACCGGCGAGCGCGATGGCGCCCAACGACTCCGGCTCGTCCATCTCGCCATCGCCCAAGAAGGCCCATACCTTGCGATTCTGATCTGGCAGCACGCCGCGATTGATCAGGTATTTCATGACATGAGCCTGGTAGATGGCCATGATCGGCCCCAGCCCCATCGATACCGTCGGGAACTGCCAGTACTCCGGCATCAGCCAAGGGTGCGGATAGCTCGACAGGCCCTTGCCACCAACTTCGCGACGGAAGTTGTTAAGCTGATCCTCGCTCAGGCGGCCCTCCAGGAACGAACGCGCGTAGATGCCCGGCGCTGAATGCCCCTGGTAATAAATCAGATCGCCGCCGTGCTCGGCACTGGGCGCGCGAAAGAAATGATTGAAGCCGACATCGTAAAGCGTGGCCGATGACGCAAAGGTGGCGATATGGCCGCCGAGCTCGTCATCGTTCTGGTTCGCACGCATCACGATCGCCAGCGCATTCCAGCGAATCAGCGAGCGCAGACGCCACTCCAGATTCGGGTCGCCCGGCATCAGCGGCTCTTGCTCGCGGGGAATGGTGTTTACATAGGGGGTATTGAGTCGGCCAATATGCACGCCGAAGCTGGGCGCATGATTATTCAGCCATTCCAGAAGTTGCCTTGCACGCTCTGGTGAATCGTTTTCTGCGACGGATGCCAGTGCATCCAACCACTCCTGCGTTTCCGCGTGGTCGCGGTCGCCATAATGACGAAGCCGTGCCATGTTGCCTCCTTTCCGATACCGGATTGCGGCCTGTTGGGCCGGGTCATGACCAGCCTAGCTGCTGCCTTGGGTAAAGACAGCGGCGTGACCGGCTGGTCATCAGGAGCATGACATGCTTGGTCAGTGCGGCAAAGTGCGATAAGGCAATAATTGGTCGCAAAGCGCAGGAATTGCGCGCAGCAGGGACAGTCCAGGGCGCGTCAAAGCACGATCGTCGACCACCACCAGCGCGTCAGCCGACATGTGCTGAAAGCGCTGCCAATACCGACGCGATGACTCCAGCTGATCTTGAGACAGCAGAATCACATCCGGCTTGGTGCGCACCACGAACTCCAGATTCAGTATCGGCGCTGGCACCTTGGTTGGCGGCACAATGCTATCCACGCCACAAAGCTGCATGGCCTGACTGGCCAGATGTTGAGGTGACAGGCTGTACAGCGGTTGCAGCCAGACCTGATAAAGCCCGCGCAGACGCGGCCCCGTGGCATAACGCTGGCGGGTGCGCTGCAGATCGGCCTGCATGCGCGTGACCAGCTTGTCAGCATCCGCCGGCTGACCCGCCAGTGCGCCGAGCCAGCGCAGGCGTGGCGCAATGTCATCCAAGCGCTGCGGGTCTATCGCCAGCATGGGTACACCCAATAAGCGCAGTCGTGCCTGCTGATTGCCCGCCAGACCAGACGGCCAATACAACACCAGATCCGGTTTGACCCGACGAATCCATTCTTCATTGATTTGACTGGCTTGGCCGACCACAGGAAATCCGGTAAGGCTACGCGACCAGCGTCCAATCGTGGGATGGTCATCCTGCACACCGACGATAAGATGCCGCTGATTCAACGTCAGCAGCATATCGACAAGATGCGGCCCGAACACGACCCAGCGTTGCGGCAAGTGAGCCGGCACAGTCCACGCCTGCCCAGCATCGTCGGTCCAATTCAGCAGAGCTGCTGGTTTCTCAACCGGTGCCGCTGCCGCCAATGCAGCTCCGCAAAACAGCAGCCCCAAGGCTACCGGCCAGCATCGCGTCAAGCGCCCGGCCACAGCGTATGCAGCGCCAGCATGACCATCCAGACTATTAGTGCGCGCTGCAGCAAGGCCTGCAGGCCCGTCATCGCCTCGGTCAAGGCAGCTGATGGCTCAGCACCGGCATCTAGATCAAACGGCTCAGCCGCTTCTGCAGCCTCATCAATCAAGATATGGCCTTCGGCATCCGGGCGTAGCAAGCGCTCGCGGATGACACTCCAAGTCGCGGTGAAATTGCCAGCCAAGGCAAAGCTCAAGGCCAGTAGACGCGTCGGGATCCAGTCGGCCAGTGTCAGCCAGTGACGCGCCAGCTCCTGTGTGGCGGGCTCGCCTTCACGCTCGGCCAAACGCAAGATGTAGTAACCCAGCGCCGCCACAGGCGTTGCCAGCAGAAACCAGAACAACGGAGAGAACAGCTCCTGCAGCGACTCCCGCAGCATGTCTTTGCGGGCCTCTGCCAGCTCCGAATTCAAGGCCAGATCAGGCGTAACCCAGTCATTTTGCTCGCCATCAGGCAACGGACTTGCCCAAGGACGCGACTGCCAGTGTGCCAGATGCCGCGCCGCCGCCTGCGGCTGAGTGACATCACCGAAAATCACGACTAACACTAATGCGCTGGGCAAGAAGACCAGCAAGCTCAAGCCCAGCTCGCGCAGGGCCTGCAGAGTGACGGCGAGGATCACCATGGGGATGAGCATGGTCAGCGCCAGCCGCAAGCCATCGCCCAGACTGGCTGGCAACTGCGCACACCAACCCAACCAACGATCACCCGGCGTACCGGCAACGCGGCGCCAATCTTCAGGCAAAGCAAAATAGCCCGCCAATGCCAGCAAGGCCAATAACAAACTCATGTACTTGCTCTCCCAGAAAGCGCCAAGGAATCGATCTGATGCGCGGCCTGAGACTCCAGACTTTGCTGCAACAGATGCCAATCAAAAAAAGGGCCCGGATCAGTCTTGCGACCCGGAGCGATATCACTATGCCCGATCAAACGACCGGCACAGTCAGGATAATGCTGCCACAGTGTTTTTATCACAGTTGCCAGCATTTCATACTGTCGATCATCGAAAGGCTGATCATCGCTGCCTTCCAGTTCAATGCCGATGGAGAAATCATTGCAGCTCTCACGCCCCAAATACTGCGAGCGCCCGGCATGCCAGGCACGCTGATCAAATGCCACGAATTGAATTATCTCGCCATCCCGCCTGATGAGCAGATGCGCCGACACCTCAAGCTGGTAAATCTCGGCAAAATATGGATGCGCATCCGGCACCAGCTGCCCGAGAAAAAGCTGCTCGATGTACGGGCCGCCAAACTGACCAGGCGGCAAGCTGATACTGTGAATAACGGTCAATGACATCTCGCCATCCGGCCGCGCATTGAAATAGGGTGACGGGCAATGCCTGGCAGCATCCAACCAATGCTCTGCTGTTATGCGCATGCCTGCTCCAAGACTGACGCCGATGTGTTTTATACTATCGCAAACCGGAGCCCATACGGGCTGCTCCCGCTGAATGCGACCCTGGATTTTCGCTCATGATGACCCCCGAACTGGTAAAGGCCGCACTCGCAGCTAATGTCGCCGCTGCATTGGTAGAAGATATTGGCAATGGTGACATCACCGCCCGGCTGATCCCCGAAGATCGCCTAGCGACAGCACGCGTCATCACCCGAGATGACATGGTGATGGCCGGCAAGCTTTGGGTCGAAGCCACCTTCATGGCGGTAGACCCGACACTGGAACTGCAATGGCTGGTCGACGAAGGTCAGCGCGTCAGCGCCGGCAGCGGCCTGTTCGAGATCAAAGGCAAAGCCCGCAGCCTGCTCACCGCCGAGCGCACTGCACTGAACTTCCTGCAGACCTTATCGGCAACGGCAACGCACACGCGTGAACTGACGGATCTCATCAGCGGCACAAAGGCTCGCCTGCTGGACACTCGCAAAACGCTGCCCGGCCTGCGCGTCGCGCAAAAATATGCGGTCTTGATTGGTGGTGGCGAGAATCATCGCATGGGCCTCTACGATGCCTTCCTGATCAAGGAAAACCACATCATGGCAGCTGGCTCCATTGCTGCCGCAGTACATGCCGCCCGAACGCAGGCACCTGGCCGGATGGTCGAGGTTGAAGTGGAGTCGATGACCGAGCTGGATCTCGCTCTGAGTGCCGGCGCCGACCGCATCATGCTCGACAACTTTTCGCTGGAGCAGATGCGCGATGCCGTTGTGCACACAGCAGGCAGAGCCGCGCTTGAAGCATCCGGCGGCGTCAACAAAGCGACTTTGCGTGCCATCGCAGAAACCGGCGTCGATTACATTTCCTTGGGGACATTAACCAAAGACATTAAAGCCATCGACTTGTCGATGCGCCTGATCTAAACGCCAGCTTATTTAAACCGAGATCAAGTCGAGAGCCGCTTGGCTCAAGCCGTCTCTGTATCAACAGGACGCGTGCTGCCAATATAGGCAAAACGCGCCTGCTCCTCACCCGCAATAGTGATCGCCCCCGTAAACATTGCGTATGGCCGTACCCAGCGCGACTCATCGCCATAGCAAGTCCGATACAACACCAACCACTCCTCTGTTTCCGAATGCCGAACCAGATCCAGCACCTCGTAATACCGCCCTTTGTAGTGACGATAAAAGCCTTTGTTAAGCGTAGGTGTCATGTCGCCTGCCTTCAGATATGCATATTTCAGATAGCAAAAACCCCTGACCAGTTTAACTGATCAGGGGTTCGTGC
>JAZKJJ010000006.1:0-281616 GCA_040384385.1 Pseudomonadota bacterium
AGGCGCATGGAACACGATGGCTGTGGACATATAACAACGAGCGCCCGAATATGGGATTGGGTGGGATCACCCCGAAACAGAAGTTGGCCATGATGGCCTAGGCTCTACTTCTGGCCCCATCTAAATATGGGGGGATTACCGACGCTATGTCGATTTCATTAAAGCCTAACTATTAGGTTAAGGGGACGAGCTTTATCCGGCGTGCAAGCTCAACTGCGCCCGATCACGTAGTGCGAAGGGAGCCCAAAAGCGAAGCTTTTTGGCGTCAGCTGCAAAGCAGGCTGAGATCCCTGTTGCGATGCAAATGCTAGGCATGGAATAGCAAACTTGATCTTACAGTTAGTGAACATGACGCCTCATGTATTTTTTGTAATTGAAACCAGCTCCAACATCTGCTTCGGGAAAATTATTCTGTTTGCACCTAAGCGTTCTAATTTAGCTTTCTTTTTATGGAAATTTCTATCGTTAGTCACAAAATAATCCCGCTTATGATAAATGTGTCCCCACAAAGCAAAGACATCACACTTGGCATTCGTTATCTTTTTTTGTTTTTCGATTGGTTGATCTTCGGATCGAAAAGTCAATACGCTTGGGAATAGAAGGTTGTGAATTTTCAATTCCAATTCATATTCTTCTTTTCCAATTAATCCATGCTCCCAAAGCCCCATTTCCCAATCGAGTGGATAATCAAGAAAATCATTCTCGCTCAAAATTAACCCAGCATCCCTACACATATCAATCACAACTGAAATTGATTGAATTTTTTCATTTTTCTTGTTGTTCTCTACTCGATTTGCGGCCGAGACAGCAATTGACAAATTTCCGTTGTTATGTTCATTAAACAATTTTTTTGCAAATTCAAAACCAGACTCTTCGTTAATTACGGATATAATTACATTACGGTCTATTGTAAGAAGTAAATTAGAGTCGATCATCTCGCGCCCTCGGATAATTATATATTTTGAACTTGGCGCTTAACAACGAGCTAAGGGGGGTGAGCTTTAGCCTTTATCTGTGAATGAAGTGATTAATTTATTATGCATCTGGATCTTCAGCCATAAGGACAAGTGTATGCTCTGTAACTGTTATGTTGACATTGATTTGATTCGGCGGTGTAAAGAGCACACACCCTGAATTGTGCCCCGTTTGAATTTCTGGCAGAAAGTGGCCGCCGGCCCAACCATTATTTTGTGCCTCATGAGAAAACCAATTTTTGATTGTATTTGTCATTCTTTTTCTTTCTGTTCCGTGAGCTTGATTATAAAGTGAAATAATACGTTCAGAAGTACAGAAAACGGAGTGATCTTTAATTTTTGCTTTCGCTGGTGTTGGGAAAGTGAAGTTTCTGCCTTTTGTCATTTTTGTTATGCCTTTATTGATAATTATTTATAATGCGTGGCTTGGTTTATATGGCAATCGCTGCTGCGTAAAGTTCTAGGCTGCTGAATAGCATCGAATGGAGATGAATGGTTTCTCTATTTTCAATGACTTGAATAACATGATTTAGCACTCCCTGCCGACAAACATCGCAAATCTACATGTATTGAGCATGCCATCGAGTCAGGCAGCGGACAAGCCCACTCAGCCCATTGCCCAGCATCAGTTCGGCTACTTAGGCATCTCATGAGTTAGGCAACTCAGTTTCACGCATGCGACTAGCGATTCGTTTGATGGTGGTCTACATTGATTCTTAGCTAAGGTGAGTTCATAGAGGTTCAGACATGCCAACGGTCATCCAAGTCAACATGCATGAAGCCAAAAGCCAGTTATCACAGCTGGCGGAAAGGGTATGGGCTGGTGATCGTGTCGTCATCACTCAGGCCGGCAAGCCATATTTGGATCTGTTGCCGCATCAGCCGCAGATGCTCGAGCGTAAGCCCGGGAGCCTGAAGGGTCGCATCTGGATCGCACCGGATTTTTATGCAACAGATACCGACATTACGGGCAGCTTTGAGTCTTCGACCTGAGGCGTCTCTTGCTAAATACGCATGTGCTGCCTTGCCTGATCTATTTGCCCTAACTAATCCATTGGATTATAATCGAGCATGTCTGACCTACATTCAATTGCTGAGCTTCCAACCTATATCCGTTTGGCTGAGAAGCTGTGAGCGTGGATGAGCGCCGAGATGTGATCGACTATCTGGCAGAGCATCCGAAGGCTGGCGACCTGATGGAAGGGACGGGCGGAGTCCGGAAGTTACGCTGGCGACGCGGCGGGCAAGGCAAAAGCGGAGGCGTCCGGGTGATCTACTACTATCACGACGGCGACATGCCACTTTACCTGCTAACGCTTTTTGCCAAAGGCGACAAAGCAAATTTGACGAAGGCCGAGCGAAATGAACTGGCCGATCTGACCAGCTTGTTGGTCGAGACCTGGAAGGGAAGGTAACCATGAGTAGCGCATTTGAAGGCATCAAGCTGGGCCTGCAGGAGGCCATCAATCATGCGAGTGGTCATGAGCTCAATAAGCGCATCCATCGCCCGCGCAGCATTGATGTGAAAGCGGTACGCACCAGTACTGGTATGACACAGGAACAGTTCGCAGCCCGATTCGGATTCTCTGCCCCGACACTGCGCCATTGGGAGCGTGGCGACCGCACGCCGCGTGGCCCAGCATTGGTACTGTTGAATGTGATTGCTCACAACCCGCAAGCAGTCATCGACGCGTTAGCCTGACCACCGCATAAGCCGCCACGGCGCTCGACGACAACTGCCGATCTCCGCTACCTGAGCGCTGTTCACGAGTCAGGAATTACCCTTGGAAAACCGTCACGCGCCATGGATGGCGCGTGAGAGCCTACATGGATGTATTCACGGCGTGTTTTCAAAGGGTAATTCCTGACTCGTGGCGGCCCTCATGTCGCGTATAATTGCGAACTTGCTCCCGTCGAGACTCCCCGAATGTTGTACCCGTTGGCGCGCGCTGCGCTCTTTCAGCTGGACCCGGAAACGGCCCATCACTTCACCCTGAACAACCTCGCGCGTGCCGAACGCTTAGGCCTGCTCAAGTGCCTGCCGAAGGTTCCGGACCAACCGGTAGAGCTACTGGGGCTGACCTTCCGTAACCCGGTAGGCCTCTCGGCCGGTCTCGACAAGAACGGCGACTACATCGATGCACTGGCCGCACTCGGCTTCGGCTTCATCGAAATCGGCACCGTCACGCCACGGCCGCAGCCAGGCAACCCGAAGCCGCGCATGTTCCGCCTGCCGCAAGCCAACGCCATCATCAATCGCCTCGGCTTCAATAACGAAGGTGTGGATTACCTGATTCGCAATGTCGAGCGCATGCGCTACGACGGCGTACTCGGCATCAACATCGGCAAGAATTTCGATACACCGGTCGAGCGTGCCGAAGATGACTATCTGATCTGCTTAGAAAAGGTCTATGAGCACGCCGATTACATCACCGTCAACATCTCGTCGCCGAACACGCAGGGCCTGCGCAGCCTGCAAAGCGAAGAGGCGCTGACGCGTCTGCTAGCGGCGCTGAAGGAGCGTCAGGCGCAGCTTTCCGGCGAGCACGGCAAGTATGTGCCGCTGCTGGTCAAAATTGCCCCGGACCTGACGCTTGCAGAGGTCGAAATCATGGCCTCGGTGTTCAAGGCGCAGGAAATCGATGGCGTGATTGCCACCAACACCACCATCGCCCGATCGGCGGTGGCGGGCATGACTCATGGCGATGAAATGGGCGGCCTTAGCGGCCGGCCGGTGCGCGAGTCGTCGACCCGAGTATTACGCGAATTGCATGCAGCGCTTGATGGCAGTCTGCCGTTGATCGGTGTTGGCGGTATTGATGATGCTGCCTCGGCAGCGGAAAAAATTCAGGCGGGAGCCTCTTTGGTGCAGATTTATACCGGTTTCATTTATCAAGGCCCGGGCGTTATCGCTCGCGCTGCCGCTGGCATTGCCCAGGTGCGTGCTGAACTCGCCAACAATAGCCGAGGTCAAGCGTGAGCAACGCTATCGAGAAGACCCGCGAATGGGTGATCACCGGCGCTGACGGCCTCGATGACTTATTAGTAGACGAGCTACTGGCGCTTGGTGGCAGCGAGCCGCGTCGCTTGAAGGGCGCGATTGCGGTGCAGGGCGATCTTGCCGCCGGTTATCGTTTCTGCCTGTGGTCGCGACTAGCCTCGCGTGTGCTCATGCCGCTGCTGACGGTGCCGTCGGGCAATCCCGACCGCATGTTCGATGATGCCCTGAAGTATCCCTGGGAGCAGGTGCTGCGTCCGGGTGCGACCTTCGTTATCCGTTCTGCGGCCGCCAAGGGCGTGAGCACGCATACGCATTTCGCGGCGCTGCGTCTGAAGGATGCCATCGTTGATCGCTTCCGCCAGCGCACCGGCGAGCGGCCATCGATCGATACCGAAAATCCCGATCTCAGCCTGCACCTGTTTATTGAGGCGCAGCAGCTCACCATCAGTCTCGATTTCTCCGGCGACAGTCTGCATAAGCGCGGCTACCGCATTGCTCAGACCGATGCGCCGCTGAAAGAGAATCTGGCCTCGGCCATGCTCATGCAGGCCGGCTGGCCGGAGCGCGGCGAGGGCCGTCTGTTCGATCCGCTTTGCGGCTCTGGCACCGTGCTGATCGAGGCCGCGCTGATGTGGGCCGATGCCGCACCGGGTCTGCCGCGCATTCACTTCGGCTTCGACGGCTGGGCCGGGCATCAGGCCGAGCTGTGGAAAACCGTCCGCGATGACGCCGTGGCGCGTCGTCTTGCCGGCCTGCAAAAGCCGGCTCCGCGCCTAGTCGGTTTTGATGCCGATGGCGAGGCGCTGGCCTGTGCCCATCGTAATGCCGAATCCGCGGGCGTGTCGCAGTGGATCACCTTGTCGCAGCGCAGCATCGCCGAGTGGCGCTCGCCGTCGCTGAATAGCGTGGCAGCCTGCTTGCCGGCGGAATGGGCGGCGGATGTCACCGGTGCCGGCCAGAATTACTCCGTGCCGGGACTGGTCGCGACCAATCCGCCCTATGGCGAACGCCTCGGCG
Source organism: Pseudomonadota bacterium (assembly GCA_040384385.1). Taxonomy (GTDB): domain Bacteria; phylum Pseudomonadota; class Gammaproteobacteria; order Pseudomonadales; family Moraxellaceae; genus Perlucidibaca. Next base: position 4,993 of record JAZKJJ010000006.1, read on the forward strand.
ACGAGGGCAGTGTGCGCTATCTTTATCGCGCCATTGGCCGCCAGCTGCGCGAAACGCTGCCGTGTTGGGATGCCGTGGTGCTCGCTGCCGACATCACCCATGCCGATGCGCTCGGCCTGGAGCACAAGCACACGCTGCGGCTATACAACGGCGCGCTGCCGATCTTTGCCCGTCACGGCCGCATCCTGCCGGCAGAGCCGGAGTTGCCGCTGGCCTTCGAGGGCAGTCTCGACGACTTGCCGGAAGAGGGCATGGACTTCGCCAACCGTCTGCAGAAGAACCTGAAGGCATCGCTGAAGCTGGCGCGCGAGCAGGGTGTGCGCTGCTTCCGTCTCTACGATGCCGATTTGCAGGAATACAACATCGCGATTGATATCTACGAGGGGCGCTTGCAGGTACAGGAATATGCGCCGCCGAAGACGGTAGATCCGGCTAAGGCCGAGGCGCGCTTCAAGCTCGCGCTGCAGATCATCCGCAAGGTCATGGGCCTGCACCGCGACAAGGTTTTCCTGAAAGTGCGCGAGCGCCAGAGCGGCAAGCAGCAGTACGAGAAGCAGGGCAAGGCCGGCAAGTTCTTCGAGGTGCGCGAAGGCCAGGCGACCTTGCTGGTGAACCTGACCGACTATCTCGACACCGGCCTGTTCCTCGATCACCGCCCGATGCGTCTGCGCATTGCCGCCGAGGCGGCGGGCAAGCATTTCCTCAATCTCTATGCCTATACCGGCAGCGTCAGCGTGCATGCTGCGCTCGGCGATGGCGTGCACGGCGGTGCCGAAACCACGACCACAGTGGACATGTCGGCGACGTATCTGGGCTGGGCTGATCGCAATCTGGCGCTGAACGGTTTGCCGGACTCGCATCATCGCCTGATTCAGGCCGATGTGATGGCCTGGCTGAAGGACGAGCGTGATCTCTACGATCTGATCTTTGTGGATCCGCCCACGTTTTCCAACTCCAAGCGCATGGACAGCGACTTCGATGTGCAGCGCGACCACGGTCATTTGCTGCGCTTGTCGATGTCGCGTCTGGCGCCGGGCGGCACGTTGTACTTCTCCAACAACTTCCGCAAGTTCATCCTGGATGAAGCGCTACAAGCGAAGTTCGAGGTCACCGACATCAGCGCCGAGACCATCGGTTTCGACTATGAGCGTGACCCGAAGATCCATCGCTGCTGGCGCTTTCGTCATCGCGGCTGAGTCTTGAGCGAGCTCATGTCGATGCCAGCGGCCATGCCCGCGCTGACGCTGTACGGCACGCCCGGCTGTCATCTCTGCGATGTCGCCGAGTCGCTGCTGGCACCGCTGTCCGGTGCACGCGGCTTGAGCGTGCAGTACATCGACATCGCGCTCGATGGCGCACTGGTAGCACGCTACGGCGAGCTCATTCCCGTGCTCTGCAGCAGCACCGGCGACGAGTTGCGCTGGCCTTTCTCCTTGCTCGATGCGCTAAAGCTGGTACAACGCTAGTACCGCTTTTGCCCCGAGTTTCATGCCATGAAGAAGATTGCCCTTGTCGTGCTGCTGGCGCTGTGCGCGCTGCTGTGGACATTCACGCCCGCGCGGCTGTCGCCGATTCCGACCCTGACCGCTGAACTGCCGGTTGCGCATCCGCCGGCCGGCATGAGCCTGTCGGCCATTCCTACCGGCGTCATGCATTCAAAAGCGGCGCTGGCCTATCGTGGCGGCAGCTTCACCGAGCCCCGCGATTTCTCCATGACGCCGATTCTGATCCGTCACCCGAAAGGCAATCTGCTGTTTGATACCGGTCTGGGCCAGCAAGTCGACGAGCAGGTGAAAACCCTGCCGAAACTGATGCAAGCCACCACGACCTACACCAAGGGCGTGCCGGCAGCTATCCAGCTTGCGGCCGCGAAACAGCATGTGGATGGCATCGTGCTCACCCATGCGCACTGGGATCATGTCAGCGGTCTCGACAGCCTGAAGAACATCCCGATCTGGATTTCCGCGCCGGAGCAGGGCTTCATTGCCAGCGATGACGATGCGGCCGCACTGGCGCACAGCTTTGGCAAGCTCGATTACCGTCTCTATGGTTTTGATGGCGGCGCTTACCTGGGCTTCGCCAGCAGCCACGATGTCTGGGGCGATGGTTCCGTAGTGCTGGTGCCGGCCCCGGGCCATACGCCGGGCTCGGTGATTGCCTTCATCACGCTACCGTCAGGCGCGCGCTATGCCTTGCTCGGCGATCTGGTCTGGCAGAAGGAGGGTGTCGAGCTGCCGGCCGAGCGGCCGTGGATTGCCCGTCATCTGATTGGCGAGGATAGCGCCAAGGTGCGCGAGAACATCCTGCATGTGGCCGCTATCCATCAGAGGTTCCCGCAGATCAAGCTGCTGCCCGCGCACGATGCTCGGGTGATGGCGACGCTGCCGGTGTTTCCGGCTTCAGCTCAGTAAACGAATGTTGCTGGCTTACTGCCCGCGCAGCGCCGTTAGTACTTTCATGCCGCCACGACCGGTCACCGGCTGACCGAGTTTTTCCTGCTCGATGCGAATGGCGCTGCGGCTACGTTCGCCCAGGCGACCATCGACTTCACCAATATCGTGACCGCGCTGCAGCAGCAGCTCCTGCAGTTCGCGGCGCTGACTGCGCGATAGTGCCAGATCGTCCGTGGGCCAAGGCGTGACAAAGCCGCCGCCACCGGCAATGCGATCGGCGAGATGCGCAATGGCCAGGCCGTAGCTTTCAGCGGCGTTGTAGCTGTAGAAGGCATCGAAGTTGCGCATCACCAGAAAAGCTGGGCCTTGCACGCCAGCTGGCAGCAGCAGGCCAGCGAGTGTGTCGGCGGTGATAGCGCTGTCGTTCAGTGGCATGCCATCAACACGCAGCACACCACGTTGCATCCAGACCGATACGCTGTGCTTGTTGCGACGGTTTTCCCCGGTGGCATCGAAACCTTCCGGCAGTTTCACTTCGATACCCCAGGGCTGGTCCGGTACCCAGTTCGCCAGTTTTAGGTAATTGGCGGTGGAAGCGAGGGCGTCGGTCGTGTTGTCGATGAGGTCGCGACGGCCATCGCCATCAAAATCGACAGCGACGCGCTCGAAGGTGCTAGGCATGAACTGGGTCTGACCAAAGGCGCCGGCCCAGGAGCCTTTGAGACGATCCTCACTAAAATCGCCAGCCTGCAGAATGCGCAGCGTGGCAAAGAATTCGCCGCGAAAAAATGCCTGGCGACGACCCAAGCAGCTCAGCGTGCTGAGCGAACGCAGAAGCGGCAGGCGACCGGCGTTCTGGCCGAAATTGCTTTCGATGCCCCAGATCGCCACGATGGCTTCGCGCGGCACGCCGTATTGCGCGGAAATCTGACTCAGCTCTTTGTCGTAGCCGGCCATCTTCTGTTTCGCCAGATCGACGCGCTCGTCATCGACCAGACCGGCGAGATAGTCCCAGATTGGTTGGCTGAATTCGGGCTGCTTGTTCAGGCGCGGTAGCAGGCTCATATCGGGCGATAGTTTCGCGGTGTACTGCTGCCAGCTGGCCTCGCTGATGCCGGTTTTCAGGGCTGCTGGGCGCAGGCTGTCCAGGCATTGCTGGAACTCTTCTTGGGTGCTGAAAACGGCCGCTGTTTCAGCGCCAGACGGCGTCGACGCTACTGGCGCAGGTACGGTTGTCGAGCCTTGAGGCTGGTTTTGAGCCGGCTGTTGAGCGCAGCCGGGAAGCAGCAACAGCGTGGCAAGAGCAGCAGCAGGGACTAAGCGAAACGGCAAGCGCGACATCGAAAACCAACTCGAAAAATGATGATCAAACCCTACCATGTTGGACGCTCGCGAGAAAGGTTAGACTCGGCAAAACCTGTCTGCTTGCTGCCATTGAAAGGGCTTTTGAAAGGATCATCCATGACCACTCCTGTTCCTCTTGCACCCAAGCGCGAAATCTTTGGCTGGGCCATGTACGACTTCGCCAATCAGGCCTATACGCTGCTCATTATTACGGTGGTTTTTGGCGATTTGTTCACCCGCGTTATTGTTGGCGATGGCCCGGATTACCGCCTCGGCAACCTGCTCTGGAGCATCGCCATTGCCGTCAGCTGCTTGGCGGTAGCACTGATAAACCCGATTTGTGGCGCGGTCATGGACTACACCGCCACGCGCAAACGGTATCTGTTCATGACCTATGTGCTCACGGTTATCGGCACGGCGCTGCTGTATTTCGTGGAGCCGGGCTGGATAGCGCTGGCGATGTTTCTGATTATTGCCACCAACTTCGCCTTTGCGCTGGGCGAGGGCATCATCGCTAGCTTCCTCACCGATCTCGGCCCGCGCGACGCCTTGGGCTGGATCTCCGGTCTCGGCTGGGGTCTCGGCTATATTGGCGGCCTCGTGGCCACGGCGTTTTCGCTAAGCTTTCTCGGCGAAGTGAGTCTGGCTAACTACGATGCCGTGCGTTGGGTCGGGCCTTTTTCGGCTGTGTTTGTCTGCCTCGGTTGTATCCCGACTTTCCTGTGGCTGCGTGAGCGCGGCACGGCACGGCAGTTGCCGGCGGGCGAGTCCGTGGTGCAGCGCGGCCTGTTGCGCCTGCGTGAAACCTGGCGCGAGATGCAACAGTTCCAAGACCTGCGCCGCCTGCTCATTTCCATTTTCTTCTCGATGGCCGGCATCGCCATCATCGTCAGCTTTGCCTTCATTTATGGCGCGCAGGTCATCAAATGGGATGACTCGGTGCGCACGCTGATGTTTGTCATCGTGCAATTTAATGCTGCTGTTGGCGCCATCGGCTTCGGCATCCTGCAAAGCCGTATTGGCTCGCGCTTCACCTATATGTTGTCGCAGGGGCTGTGGGTGGTCGCGATTTTGGCGATCTGGCTGACACCGGAAATCGCAGCACTGGCGCGCGCGCAGCTGGGCGTGAACTGGCAGGCGCAATATGTTTTCCTGTTTGCCGGCTGTCTGGCCGGTCTTAGTCTGGGCTCGGCGCAATCGGCCGGGCGTGCACTGGTCGGCCTGCTCACGCCTGCGGGTAAGTCGGCGGAGTTCTTCGGATTGTGGGGCACGGCGGCGAAACTGGCGGCGGTGTTCGGCATGCTCGGCCTCGGCTTGCTGCAAGCCTTTTTTGGTCTGGCGGATGCCATCCTGTTTTGTCTGGTGCTGTTCGCGGTGTCGATGTGGGTGGTGTCGAGCGTGGATGAAACGCGGGGCAGGGCGGCGGCAGATGATTGGCGGGAGCCGGTTGAGGAGAAAAAATGAAACAGAAATTCGCCATCATCGGGCTCGGGAGCTTCGGCGGCACTGTGGCTTGTGAGTTGGTTCGGCTCGGTCATGAGGTTCTTGGTATTGATGTTGATGAGTCAAGAGTCAATAAGCATGCTGATCGCTTGACGCAGACACTGATTGCCGATGGCACGGATGACAAAGTCATCGAGGAATTAGGCCTCAATAAATATGATGCTGTTGTGGTTGCCATTGGTGAGAACCTTGAAGCCAGTATTCTGAGCACGCTGGCGCTGAAAAGTAGTGGCTGCGAGCGAGTTTGGGTCAAGGCGACCAATGACACTCATCACCGGATTCTGTCTCGATTGCAGGCTGATCGGATCATTCATCCTGAGCACGAGATTGGTGTTCGGGTGGCGCAAAGTCTCACACACCCTCAAATGCTTGATTATATTTCGCTTGGGCATGATTGGTATGTGGTTGAAGTTAATGTCAACGAACACATTGCCGCCCGCAAATCCTATGCTCAAGAGCTCGAATTTGCTCAGTTGCAGATGGTCTTGGTGAAGCGTGGCTCTACGGTTGTGCCGCCGCCCTATCGCGGTCTTTTGCTACAAGCAGGCGACCAGCTTGTGCTGGCTGGATTACTCGAAAATTTGCTCAAGTTTGCCAAGAGAATCATGTGAGAAGCTGGCTGCCGCATCTGCCATTCCTAGGTGAAAGCTCGCCTCTGGTAAAAGGCATGAGTCCGGCCGTACTGGTAGCCAGCAGCTTTCTGCTCTTGATCATGATGGGCACGATACTGCTGCACAGCGACTGGGCGACCCGGATGCCGATTGCCTGGTCCGATGCATTATTTACCGCAACTTCGGCAGTGACCGTTACCGGGCTTGCCGTACTCGATACCGAAACTCACTTCACGACTGCCGGTCAGCTGGTGTTATTGGTTCTGGTGCAGTTGGGCGGCATCGGGATCATGACGTTTGCTGCGCTAACGCTGCTCTTGCTGGGTCATCAGCTGGGTATCGGTGAGCAGCGTCTGGTACGCGAAGCCATGAACCATACCCGTGTCATGGATTTAGGCTGGCTCATCAAACGCATATTTGTGCTGGTTTTCGTCATCGAACTGATTGGTTTTTTTTGTCTGGCGATTATTCTTGTGCCGGAGCAGGGCTGGCAAACGGGATGCTTTCACGCGCTTTTCTATAGCGTTTCCGCATTTAACAATGCGGGGTTCGCGCTCACTGCCGACAGTCTTGTTCCCCGTGCAGGGCATTGGCCGCTGGCCTTGGTTCTGGGTTGTCTGGCGATTGTTGGCGGGCTTGGTTTTACGGTGTTGGCTGAGCTGCGCTTGCGTACACGCTGGTCGGCAATGTCTTTGCACAGCCGCCTCATGCTTAGCGGAACAGGCGCATTATTATTGATCGCCTATACCATTTTCCTAGCTTGTGAATGGAGCAACCCGGCCACGCTGGGCCCCTATGACCTTAGCGAAAAACTGGCGATAGGCTTTTTTCATGCCATTGTTCCACGCTCAGCCGGGTTCAATATGATCGATGTTGGTAGCATGACGCTCGCCGTTACCTTGCTCTACATCGTGCTCATGTTTATCGGTGCCGGCACCAACTCCAGTGGTGGCGGAGTCAAGGTTACTACCTTCATGGTTCTAATATTGTCGACAAGAGCATTTCTGAGTGGACGCACGACGCCCTCTGCTTTTGGTCGCAGCATTCCCTTGGAGCTGGTTATCAAGTCGTTGGCCATGGTCTTTATTGCCATGATGATTGTCATCGTAACGCTGTTTGCACTGACTCTGACGGATCCTGGGCTGGGTTTTCTCAATCTTTTCTTCGAGGCTGTTTCTGCCTGTGCAACGGTGGGGTTATCGCGCGGTATAACGGCTGAGCTATCCGATTCGGGTCGTATTGTCATCATGTTGGCGATGTTTATTGGCCGTATTGGTCCGCTGACGCTGGTGTTTTTGCTCGCTAAACCCAAGCGACATCGAATTCGTTATCCTGCTGGTGATGTCCATATTGGTTGACCCGTCAGTCTCAAAGGCGTATTGTCGTGCCACCTCGCAGATTGTCGACAATTCGAGCTTCTTGCATGACCGAGACGATATGGCTTCCTCACGATGCTTTGCCGGCCGCTGACAGCGGTCTGAGCGTGCCGTTGCTGAATGAACCCCGTCTCACCCTCGCCGATAAAGTCTTTGCCCAGCTTCAGGATGCCATCGTCAAAGGCGAGCTGGTTGCCGGCTCGCGTGTGTCCGAGGCCGAGCTGGTCGCGCGTTATGGCGTGTCACGCGGCCCGTTGCGCGAAGCGCTGCGTCGGCTCGAAGGTCGTCAGCTCATCACTCGAATTCCGCATGTCGGCGTGCGCATCATGGCCTTGTCGCTAGATGAGCTGCTGCAGATCTATCAGGTTCGCGAAACTCTGGAAGGGCTGGCCTGCCGCCTTGCCGCGCAGCACATGAGCGATGCCGAAATCGTCGGTTTGAAAGAGCTGCTGGCCCGCCACGAGCAGCAGATCGCCGAGCACGAAGGCCGCGCCTACATCCAGGAAGAAGGCAACGTCGATTTCCATTACTGCATCATCCAGGGCAGCCACAACGCCGTGCTGATCCAAATGCTCTGCGGCGAGCTTTACCACCGCGTGCGCATTTACCGAGGCCAGTTTTCGGTCACCGAGGGTCGTCCGGCGAAGGCGCTGGATGAGCACCGTCGCATCGTTGAAGCCATTGCCGCGCGTGATGGCGAACTCGCCGAATTCCTCATGCGTCGCCACATTGCCACTGCTCGCGCCAATATCGAGGCGCGCGTTTCATCCCCTTTACCAACGCCGGATGCCCCGGCCAGGAGTGCTTGATGTCTTGCCATAACCACCCACATCACCAGAGTGCCGGCCGTCGTTTCCGCGATGCCATCGCTGCCGAAAAGCCGCTGCAAGTCATGGGCACGGTCAATGCCTACGCCGCGATGATGGCGACCAAGGTCGGCTACAAGGCCATTTATCTGTCGGGTGCCGGCTGCGCCAACTACTCCTATGGTCTACCGGATCTGGGCCTGACCTCGCTGGAAGATGTGCTGATCGATGCCCGCCGCATCACCAGCGTCACCGACACGCCGCTGCTGGTCGACATCGACACCGGCTGGGGCGGGGCGTTCAACATCTCGCGCACGGTCACGGAGATGATCCGCGCCGGCGTCGCCGCCGTGCACATTGAGGACCAGGTTGCGCAGAAGCGCTGCGGTCATCGCCCGAACAAGGAAATTGTGCCGGTCGACGAGATGGTCGATCGTGTCAAGGCTGCTGTTGATGCCAAGACCGACAGCGACTTTGTTGTGATGGCACGTACCGACTCGCTGCAGAAGGAAGGTTTGAACGGCGTCATCGACCGCATCAGCGCCTATGTCGAGGCCGGTGCCGATGCCATCTTCGCCGAGGCCATGACCGACATCACCATGTACCGCAAGGTCTGCGATGCCGTGAATGTGCCAGTGCTGGCCAACATCACCGAGTTCGGCGACACGCCGTACTACACCACGAGCGAGCTGGGCGAGCAGGGCATCGCCATGGTTCTGTACCCGCTGTCTGGCACGCGTGCCATGCAGAAAGCCGCGCTGGCCGTGTATGAAGCGGTGCGCAAAGAGGGTACGCAGGTCAATGTTCTCGACCTCATGCAGCAGCGCAAGGAGCTTTACGAATTCCTGAACTATCACAGCTATGAAGACAAGATTGACCAGCTGTTTTCCAAGAACAAGTAAGCCACTTTTTCAAGACGCCTTCGACCCAAGGCACAGAATTCGATCAGGAGAATGACCATGACTGAAGTACAACAAGTTTTGCCGAAGGCCAAGAAATCCGTTGCCCTGTCCGGCACTGTCGCTGGCAACACGGCGCTCTGCACCGTTGGCCGTACCGGCAATGACCTGGCCTATCGTGGCTACGATATTCTCGATCTGGCGGCGACCAGTGAGTTTGAAGAAATTGCCCATCTGTTGGTGCACGGCAAGCTGCCGAATGCCGCCGAGCTCAAGGGTTACAAGGCCAAACTGAAGGCGCTGCGTGGTCTGCCCGCGGCCTTGATGACGGCACTGGAGCAGCTGCCGCCGTCGGCGCATCCGATGGATGTAATGCGTACGGGCGTGTCCGTGCTCGGCTGTCTGTCGCCGGAGAAGGACGACCACAACCATCCGGGTGCGCGTGACATCGCCGACAAGCTCATGGCTTCGTTGGGCTCGATGCTGCTGTACTGGTACCACTTCAGCCATAACGGCAAATGCATCGATGTTGAAACTGACGACGACTCCATCGGCGGTCACTTCCTGCACCTGCTGCACGGCGAAGCGCCACGCGAGAGCTGGGTGCGTGCCATGCATACCTCGCTGATTCTGTACGCCGAGCATGAGTTCAACGCCTCGACCTTCACCTCGCGTGTGGTTGCCGGCACCGGCTCCGACATGTTCTCGGCCATCTGCGGCGGCATCGGCGCGCTGCGTGGTCCCAAGCACGGCGGCGCCAACGAAGTCGCGTTCGAGATCCAGAAGCGCTACGACAATCCGGATGAAGCCGAAGCTGATATCCGCGCCCGCGTCGAGAAGAAGGAAGTCGTCATTGGCTTCGGTCATCCGGTCTACACCGTGAGCGACCCGCGCAACAAGGTCATCAAGGAAGTGGCCCGCGAGCTCAGCCTCGAAGAAGGCAACACCAAGATGTACGACATCGCCGAGCGTCTGGAGTCGGTGATGTGGGAAGTCAAAAAGATGTTCCCGAACCTGGACTGGTTCTCGGCGGTCAGCTATCACATGATGGGTATTCCGACTGCGATGTTCACGCCGCTGTTCGTGATTGCCCGCACCAGCGGCTGGTCGGCGCATGTGGTTGAGCAGCGTATCGACGGCAAGATCATCCGCCCGAGCGCCAACTATGTTGGCCCGGAAGACCAGAAGTTCGTTCCCATCAAGGAGCGCAAATAATCATGAATAGCGAATTCCGCAAACCGCTGCCCGGCACTAAGCTCGAGTACTTCGATGCCCGTGCTGCGGTGGATGCCATCAAGCCGGGTGCCTGGGCCGGTCTGCCGTACACCGCCCGCATCCACGCCGAGAACATCGTACGCAAGGCCGATCCGGCGATCATCACCGAGAGCCTGACGCAGCTCATCGAGCGCAAGCGCGAGCGCGACTTCCCGTGGTTCCCGGCGCGCGTGGTCTGCCACGATATTCTCGGTCAGACCGCGCTGGTCGATCTCGCCGGTCTGCGTGATGCCATCGCCGATCAGGGCGGCGACCCGGCCAAGGTCAATCCGGTGGTGCCGGTGCAGCTCATCGTCGACCACTCGCTGGCCGTCGAATGCGGCGGTTTCGATCCGGACGCGTTTCAGAAGAACCGCGACATCGAAGATCGTCGCAACGAAGACCGCTTCCACTTCATTAACTGGACCAAAACGGCCTTCGACAATGTCGATGTGATCCCGGCCGGCAACGGCATCATGCACCAGATCAATCTGGAGAAGATGTCACCGGTCATTCACAACCAAAACGGTCTGGCTTTCCCGGATACCTGCGTTGGTACCGACTCGCACACGCCACACGTGGATGCCCTTGGCGTCATCGCCGTGGGTGTTGGCGGTCTCGAAGCCGAGAACGTCATGCTCGGCCGCGCCTCGTGGATGCGTACCCCGGACATGGTGGGCGTCGAGCTCACTGGCAAGCGCCAGCCCGGCATCACCGCCACCGACATCGTGCTGGCCCTGACCGAATTCCTGCGCCAGTCCAAGGTTGTCGGTGCGTATCTCGAATTCTACGGCGAAGGCGTCCCCGGCCTGACCATCGGCGACCGCGCCACCATCTCCAACATGGCCCCGGAATACGGCGCCACCGCCGCGATGTTCTCCATCGATGAGCAGACGCTGACCTATCTGCGTCTGACCGGCCGTACCGATGAGCAGGTCGCGCTGGTCGAGACCTACGCCAAGGAAGCCGGACTCTGGTCCGACACACTGGCCAACGCCGAGTACGAGCGCGTGCTCAAGTTTGACCTGTCTTCCGTGGTGCGCAACATGGCCGGCCCGTCGAACCCGCACAAGCGTCTGCCGACCTCGGATCTGGCGGCGCGCGGCATCTCCGGCAACCTCGACGTCGCGCGCGCTCAGGAAGCCGAGGGTCTGATGCCGGATGGCGCGGTCATCATCGCCGCCATCACCTCGTGCACCAACACCTCCAACCCGCGCAATGTGATTGCCGCCGGCCTGATCGCGCGCAATGCCCGCCGTCTCGGTCTGCTGCGCAAGCCGTGGGTTAAGTCGTCGCTGGCGCCGGGCTCCAAGGTCGTCGAGCTGTATCTGAAGGAGGCCGGCCTGCTGGAAGATCTCGAAGCGCTGGGCTTCGGCATCGTGGCCTTTGCTTGCACGACCTGCAACGGCATGTCTGGTGCGCTGGATCCGAAGATTCAGGAAGAGATCATCGAACGCGATCTCTATGCCACGGCCGTGCTCTCGGGCAACCGCAACTTCGACGGTCGCATCCACCCGTACGCTAAGCAGGCCTTCCTGGCGTCGCCGCCGCTGGTCGTGGCCTACGCCATCGCCGGCACCATCCGCTTCGACATCGAGCAGGATGTGCTGGGCGTGGTCGACGGCAAGGAAATCCGCCTCAAGGACATCTGGCCGTCAGATGAAGAAATCGACGCTATCGTGGCGAAGTCAGTGAAGCCGTCGCAGTTCAACCAGATCTATATCCCGATGTTCGAGAAGAAGGATGCCGAGAAGGCCGTGTCGCCGCTCTACGACTGGCGCGAGATGAGCACCTACATCCGTCGTCCGCCGTACTGGGAAGGCGCGCTGGCCGGCGAGCGCACGCTCAAGGGCATGCGTCCGCTGGCCGTGCTGCCAGACAACATCACTACCGACCATCTGTCGCCGTCGAATGCGATCCAGATGAACTCGGCAGCGGGCGAGTACCTGCACAAGATGGGTGTGCCGGAAGAGGACTTCAATTCCTACGCCACGCATCGCGGCGATCACCTGACCACGCAGCGCGCGACCTTCGCCAACAAGGAGCTGGTCAACGAGATGGCCGTGGTTGATGGCCAGGTCAAGAAGGGTTCGCTGGCGCGCGTGGAGCCGGAAGGCAAGGTTATGCGCATGTGGGAAGCCATCGAGACCTACATGGAGCGTAAGCAGCCACTGATCATTGTGGCTGGTGCTGACTACGGTCAGGGCTCGTCGCGTGACTGGGCCGCCAAGGGCGTGCGTCTGGCCGGTGTCGAGGCCATTGCCGCCGAAGGCTTCGAGCGCATTCACCGTACCAACCTGATTGGCATGGGCGTGCTGCCGCTGGAGTTCAAGCCGGGCACCACGCGCCTCACGCTGGGCATCGACGGCACTGAAACCTACGATGTGGAAGGCAAGCTGACGCCGCGTGCGACGCTGACGCTGGTGGTCAACCGTCGCAACGGCGAGGTCGTGCGTGTGCCGATGACTTGCCGTTTGGATTCGGACGAGGAAGTCTCGGTTTACGAGGCCGGCGGTGTGCTGCAGCGCTTTGCCAAGGACTTCCTGGAGGCTACGGCGACGGCCTGATGTTCCTGGTTCGCGGCGTGTGGTACGGATGCACTCTGTCAAACACGCCGTGAATACGTCCCTGTAGGCTCTCACGCGCCATCCTTGGCGCGTGAAGGTTTGACTGAGTGCATCCGTACCACGCGCCTCGGCAATGGCTTAGGCGTAGCCGGCGTCGTTGCGGCAGCTTTTGCCGTATGGCGTAAGCTCAACGGGAGGTCAGGCTGCATGCACAACGCGACATTCCGCTCTGGATGAGCGAAAAATGAAGCTGTTATTTCAATGAGCGAGACATAAACACCATGATTCATCCTCCCCAAATCCACGCGCCGCAAATCAAGGTGCCCGCCACCTACATTCGTGGCGGTACCAGCAAGGGCGTGTTCTTCCGCTTGCAGGATCTGCCGGCTTCCTGCCAGCAGCCTGGCCCGGCGCGCGATAAGCTGTTTATGCGCGTGATCGGCAGCCCCGACCCCTATGCCGCGCACATCGACGGCATGGGCGGCGCGACCTCGTCGACCTCGAAGTGCGTGATTCTGTCCAAGAGCAGCGTGCCCGATCACGATGTTGATTACCTCTACGGCCAAGTTTCCATCGACAAGGCTTTCGTGGACTGGAGCGGCAACTGTGGCAACCTGTCCACGGCCGCTGGCGCCTTCGCGCTTCACGCCGGTCTGGTGGATGCTTCGCGCATCCCGGATAACGGCACCTGCGTGGTGCGCATCTGGCAGGCCAATATCCGCAAAACCATCATCGCGCATGTGCCCGTGACTAACGGGCAGGTGCAGGAAACCGGTGATTTCGAGCTCGATGGCGTGACCTTCCCGGCAGCCGAGATCGTGCTGGAATTCATCGATCCCTCCGATGACGGCGAGGAGGGCGGTTCCATGTTCCCCACCGGCAATCTGGTGGATGACCTGGAGGTGCCAGGGATCGGTACGCTCAAGGCTACGATGATCACCGCTGGCATCCCGACCGTGTTCGTTAATGCCGCCGATATCGGCTACACCGGCACCGAGCTGCGCGAGCAGATCAACACGGACCCGGCTGCGCTCAAGCGCTTCGAAGCCATCCGGATCGCCGGCGCCTTGCGCATGGGTCTGATCAAGACGCCGGAAGAGGCGGCCACCCGCCAGCACACACCCAAGATCGCCTTCGTGGCACCGCCGACGGACTATGTGTCGTCCAGCGGAAAAGCGATCAAGGCAGGCGAGATTGATCTGCTGGTGCGTGCGCTGTCCATGGGCAAGCTGCATCACGCCATGATGGGTACGGCGGCTGTTGCCATCGGCACCGCGGCTGCGATTCCCGGCACGCTGGTGAATCTGGCGGCTGGCGGTGCAGCGCGCGAAGCGGTGCGCTTCGGGCATCCGTCCGGCACGCTACGGGTAGGCGCGGCAGCGTTGCAGGTCAATGGCCACTGGACGGTGACCAAAGCCATCATGAGCCGCAGTGCGCGTGTGCTCATGGAAGGCTGGGTGCGGGTGCCGGGAGACCTGCTCTAAGCTATGTCGCCAATGCCGTCGCTTTGCTATCCCGTGTCAGTCGCTTTGTGGTGGCCTCAAACCGGCGCAACTTTCTTTTTGAGATTGATTCTCATTTATTGAAATGGGCCGGTTTAGCCCTTACAATTTCCGCCATGAAAAACGCCTATTTCTCTGACGATCCTTTGCACGAACACGCTGATTCGCTGGCATATCCTGTACTTGCCGGCATTGTACTGTTTCATGCGCTGCTACTAGCTGGTCTGTTTATGTTTCAGAGAGCAAGTGATCCTGTTCGTGTCGATATTCTCTCTGTGCGCCTGTTGCAAACGTCGCCACCGATAGACGCGCCGGTCAAGCCCGTGCCGGTCAAGCCGATACCGCAACCGCTGCAAAAGCCGAAGCCCGTGATCAAGCGCGTTGTCACTGATGAGCCGGCGGCAGCGCCATTGCCTGAGCCTAAGCCACTACCTTTACCGCCGCAGCCCGTGCCCAAACCGGTCGAGCAGCCGCCGGAGCCGGTGTTGTCGGCGCCTGTGGTGCCGCCGCGCTTTGATGCGGCGTATCTGAATAATCCATCGCCGAGCTATCCCGCGTTATCGAGGCGCAATGGTGAGGCCGGCAAAGTCATGCTGCGGATACAAGTGAGTAGTGATGGTAGGCCGCTGCAGGTCGAGCTGCAGCGCAGCAGCGGCTACAGCCGCCTCGATGATGCCGCGCTGGCCGCTGTGCGCCAATGGCGCTTCATTCCGGCGAAGCGTGGCGAAGAAAATCTGACCGAGTGGGTGCTGGTGCCTCTCGTTTTCAAATTAACCAATTAATCAAGGCTGAGTGAGCATCATGGGTTTTCAACATTTCATGGATCAGGCCGATGGTGTTGCATTAACCATTCTGGCTATTTTGTTCGTCATGTCGGTAGGCACCTGGTACTACATTGTGACCAAGGGCTGGCGTTACTGGGGTGCACAAAATCGCTCGCGGGACTTTATTCGTGGCTTCTGGGCGGCACCTAGCCTGGAAGCGGTAGCGCGCAAGTTGCGCAGCACCGGCATCACCGATCCGTTTTCGCATTTGGTGCATCACGGCTTTACGGCGGTCGAGCAGCATCAGTCGCGGCAGCACAACTCGCTGGTTGAGGCGGGCTCGGCAGAAGATTTTCTGACGCGTTCATTGAAGCGCGCGATCGATCAAGACAAGGCGAGGCTAGAGGGTGGTCTGACGTTTTTAGCCACGGTGGCATCGAGTGCGCCGTTCGTGGGTTTGTTTGGCACGGTGTGGGGCATTTATCACGCGCTTATGGCTATTAGTGTCAGCGGTCAGGGCGGGCTCGACCAGGTCGCAGGTCCCGTGGGTGAGGCGCTGATCATGACGGGTTTGGGTCTGGCCGTGGCCATCCCTAGTGCGGTCGCCTACAACGTGTTCGTGCGTTTAAATCGCAATACCTTGGTTCAGCTTAATTCCTTTGCTCACGATGTATTTGCTTTTCTATCTACGGGCCTCGCCACGGGTTCGCTGCTGCACGATGTAGAAAAAACCTCGGATCGCATGATCTCGCGCATCCGGCAAGCGCGCGATAACCAGGAATAAGTCTTATGGCATTCGGATCGTTTGAACAAGGCGACGAAATTGAAGCCAATGCCGAAATTAACATGGTGCCGTTTATCGACATCATGCTGGTTTTGCTCATCATTTTCATGATTACCGCACCTCTGATGACACATGCAGTCAAGGTAGATTTGCCGCAGGCTTCATCGCAGCCGTTGGCAGCCGCCAGTAAGCCGGTCGACATCGCCGTTCTCGCCGATGGCCGTTTGCTGGTTAATGGTGCCGATGTTGAGCTGACGCAACTAGCGGTTTATCTCAAGCAATTCAAACCGGATAGTGAAGTGCATTTGCGTGCCGATCGAAAAACCGACTATGAAGTTGTGGCGAAAGTGCTTTCGGCAGCGGTTGAGGCGGGTCTTGCGAAAGTCGGTTTTGTCACGGATTTGCCTTCATCCATCTGAGGAATATTGATGTTGAAAACTGTTTTGCTGCGCCTGCATGCCTGGCTAGGCATTAGTGCAGGCCTAGTGATTGCGGTGGTCGGTAGCACCGGCGCGATGATGGCGTTCGAGCCGCAGATTCTGCGCTTGATCAACCCTGGCATTCTGCAGATTGAAGCGAGTGCTGGGCAGGCCATGCTCAGCCCGCAAGCGCTGTATCGTCAAATTCAGCTGGCGGCACCCGAGCGTCCGGTACAGGCGTTGACACTCAGTGGTGCGCCTGACAGGCCAGCACATATTGTCTTTACATCGGCTAAGAATCCGAAAGGTGATGCGGCCTGGGTGCAGCCCTATACCGGTGCGCTATTGCCTGAGCCGCGCGGCGAAGAAGCTTTTGAATGGATTGAGGATGTACATCGTAAATTACTGGCGGGTGAAGTCGGCAAAGCGGTGACGGGCTTTTCAGCGTTTGCGCTGATCTTTATGTCGTTCAGTGGTCTCTATCTGCGTTGGAAGCGACGTCCACGCGGTGTGCAGGGCTGGTTGGGCTATCGTCGTGACTTGCAAGGGCGAGCCTGGCATTTCCAGCTACACAGTGTTGCTGGTACCTGGCTGTTTGCACTCTTTCTGTTTTCAGCCGGCACCGGTTTGAGCTGGTCGTATGGCTGGTACAAGGAAAGTGTTTACCGCCTGTTGGCCGTGGAGATGCCGAAAAAACCGAAGCCGGGGCCGCAAGTGTTGGTAAGCGTTGCGCAATTCGAGCAGCAATTGGCGCCGGTATGGCCACGCCTGCAGGCGGAGTTGCCAGTCTATGACAGCGCTACAGTCTTGTTCGGCAGTCTCGGCAGTGATGCGATTAAGGTCGAGTATCTGGCCAAGGATGCGCCACACATTCGCGCCAAGAACACCATCACATTCAGCCCGTCCGGCGAGCTTTTGTCGCACAAACGCTTCACCGAAAAGCCCTGGGGTGAGCAGATCACTACATCCTGGAAAATGCTGCACACCGGGCAATACTGGGGTTGGTCGGGTCAGCTCATGATGATGCTGAGTAGCCTGTCCTTGCTCGGTTTTGCCTGGCTCGGCCTGCAGATGTTTCGCTCACGCACTACACCGCGCTGAATCTGGCCGCGCTAAATCACGCCGCGCTGAGTTAAACAGCGCGACGCAGGAAAAGTGGCTGCGGCTGGTCTGCTGAAGCGTGATAAACCTCGCTGAAATCCTCCAGACCGCGCAGTGCGACTTCGGCGTCTTTGTCATCGCTAATGGCAAAGGCATCAAAGCCGACGCGGGCCTGGTAGAACAGCGTGTCCTTGAACACATCGCCAACGGCGCGCAGTTCGCCCTTGAAGCCGAAGCGCGTGCGCAGTAGATAAGCCGTGGAGTAGCCGCGGCCATCGGCAAAGGCCGGGAACTCAACGGCGACCAGGTCCAGTTCGGCAACTAGATCGGCAATCCGCTCGGCAAACTGGTCTGCCTTCAGTTGCACGCCTTTGCGACCAGCATGAGCCAGTACTTGCTCACGATGCGCGAGCAGGGTGTCGAGGCCGACCAGCACATCGCCGGCGGGCAGCGTCAATACGCCATCAACGGCATCGGCGCGGGTGTAGGTATCGGCAGCAATCGCGCCGGACTTAATCAGCGTTGGCATAAACGCGCTCCTTGAAGACGGCAATGCCGACACGACGATAAGTGCTGAGGAAGGTCTCGCCGGGCTGACGCAGGTCGAGATAGGTGTTGAGAATTTCCTCGATGATTTCAGCCATGTCATCGGCCTCGAACGACGGGCCGAGGATATCGCCGATGCTGGCATCGTGACCGGACGAGCCGCCGAGCGAGACCTGGTAGAACTCGGCGCCTTTCTTGTCGACACCGAGAATGCCGATGTGACCGACATGATGGTGGCCGCAGGCGTTCATGCAGCCTGAGATGTTGAGGTCGAGCGGGCCGAGGTCATAGACCTCTTCCAGATCCTGATAGCGACGCTGGATGGCTTCGGCAATCGGGATCGACTTGGCGTTGGCGAGTGAGCAGTAGTCGCCGCCGGGGCAGCAGATAATGTTGGTCAGGAAGCCGATGTTGGCGGTATCGAAGCCGAGGGCCTTCAACTCGGCATGCAGTGCCGGTAGATCCGATTGCTTCACATCCGCGAGCACGATGTTCTGTTCGTGCGTGGTGCGCAGCTCGCCGAAGCTGAAGCGGTCAGCCAGCAAGGCCACGGCTTCCATCTGCTCGGCGGTGATGTCGCCCGGCGCAATGCCGACCTGCTTCAATGACAGCGTGACGATGGCATAGCCCGGCACCTTGTGCGCGGAAACATTGCGATGCAGCCAGTTGTCGAGCACGGCATCGCCAGCGCGGGCGGCAGCAAGTTCGGCAGATACCGCTGGCAGTGTTTCGTAAGCCGGTGCCGTGAAGAAACTGGCAAGACGCGCGAATTCGGCGGCTGGCACAGTCAGCGGGCCATTCTGCAGGTGCTTGAACTCAGCCTCGACCTGCTCGGCAAACACGGCCGGCGTGATGGCCTTCACCAGAATCTTGATGCGCGCCTTGTACTTGTTGTCGCGGCGACCGTGCAGGTTGTAGACACGCAGCACGGCATCCAAATATGCAATCAGATCCTGACGCGGCAGGAACTTGCGGATGATGGAGCCGATGATCGGCGTGCGACCGAGACCGCCACCGACCATGATCTTGTAGCCGACGTCGCCAGCTTCATTGCGCACGATATACACACCGATGTCATGCACCTGCGTGGCGGCACGATCAATCTCCGGCAGTGCGTTCACGGCAATCTTAAACTTGCGCGGCAGGAAGGCGAACTCCGGGTGGAAAGTCGACCACTGACGAATCAGCTCGCAGGTCGGGCGCGGATCTTCGATTTCACCCGCAACCACACCGGCGAACTGGTCGGTGGTGGTGTTGCGAATGCAGTTGCCGCTGGTCTGGATGGCGTGCATCTCGACCAGCGCCAGCTCGGCGAGAATTTCCGGAACATCGGCCAGTGCCGGCCAGTTCAGCTGAAAATTCTGGCGCGTGCTGACATGGGCATAGCCACGGTCGTAGTGACGGGAGATGTCGGCAATCTTGCGCAGCTGATCGCTAGACAGCATGCCGTAAGGCACGGCGATGCGCAGCATGGGCGCATAGCGCTGCACATACAGGCCGTTCTGCAAGCGCAGCGGGCGGAATTCGTCCTCGCTGAGCTGGCCGGCGAGATAGCGCCGGGTCTGGTCACGGAACTGACTGACGCGGTCGTCGACAATTTTTTGGTCATACGCATCGTAGCGATACATGCGGGTTCATCCACAGGGTATAGAAGGCGCGCAGAATAACAGCGCGGACTCGTCAGTGAAAATGGAAATTCCTGACCTTGGTTATCACTTTTACTGCTAATGACGAGGTTTTGCGTGCTGTTTGTCCAACAATCGACAAACGCACCGGCAACGGCAAAAGCCTGTGCTAGGATGCCGCCAACAGCGACCCACTTGCATCCTTTAAATGACTTTTCGCGCACACGACAGCCTCGCCGAGCAAATTGCTCATCACCTTGAAGGTCAGATCATTACCGGTGATCTGGTCGAGGGCGAGCGCATCCAGGAGATGCGTATTGTTGCCGAGCTGGAAGTCAGTCGCGGCTCGGTGCGCGAGGCGCTGCTGATTCTGCAACGACGGCATCTGATCGATATCTTTCCGCGTCGCGGTGCTGTGGTGACCGAGCTGACGCCGGCGCTGGTGAAAAGTCTGTACGAGACTCTGCTGTTGCAGCTTGATCTGCTCGTGCGGCGCTGGGCAGAGGAGTGGCAGCAGGCCACGCTGGCCCCGTTCATCGATGGCCTGCAGACGATTCAGGAAGCCGTCGACGAGGAAGACAGCGAGGCCTTCTTCGATCGCAGCCTGGCTTGGCTCAAGGACACGCAGGTGTTTGCCGCCAATCCCTATCTCGACCAGCAGCTCAGTGATTTACAGCCGTCGGTGCGCCGCGCCTATTTTCTTGCGCTGCAAATCAACAAGCGTGAACTCGACGAATCTTTCGGATTCTTGCGGGGCCTGCTCGATGCCGTGATGCTGCGGCAGGCCGATCGTGCCGCTGAACTGGTCGAAGAATTCATTTTGCATCAACGAAACCTGGTCCTGGAGTCTCTTCTGCGCGTCAAGCAGATCGAGATGGCCTGGGCTCGTCGCCACCGCCGCTAAGGAAATGTCATGCGTCTGAAATCCATCAAGCTGGCGGGCTTCAAATCCTTTGTCGATCCCACCACGGCAAGCTTCCCGACCAATCTCTCGGCGGTTGTCGGGCCTAATGGCTGCGGCAAGTCCAACATCATCGATGCGGTGCGCTGGGTCATGGGCGAAAGCTCGGCGAAGAACCTGCGCGGCGAGAACATGACCGATGTCATCTTCAATGGCGCCGTTGGCCGCAAGCCCGTGGGGCAGGCGTCCATCGAGCTGATTTTCGACAATGCCGATGGCTCTCTGGGCGGCGAGTGGGCGCAGTACGCGGAGATATCTATCAAGCGTATTGTGACTCGCGATGCGCGTTCGGATTACTTCCTCAACAATACGCGCTGCCGTCGCAAGGACATCACCGACATTTTCCTCGGCACCGGCTTGGGGCCGCGTTCTTACGCGATCATCGAGCAGGGCATGATTTCGCGCCTGATCGAGTCCAAGCCGGAAGAGCTGCGTGTTTATATCGAAGAGGCGGCTGGCATCTCCAAGTACAAGGAGCGCCGTCGTGAAACTGAAAATCGCATGCGCCACACGCGCGAGAATCTGGATCGACTGAACGACATTCGCGAAGAGCTGGGCAAGCAGCTGCAGCACCTCGAAAGGCAGGCGCGGGACGCGGAAAAGTACAAGGAATGCAAAGAGGAAGAGCGCACCTTGCGCGCGCAGTTACATGCCTTGCGCTGGCGCTCGCTAGATCAGCAAGTGCAGCAATATGAAGCCAGCATTCGCGACTTGGCGGTGAAGCTGGAAGCCGCTATGGCTTCGCAGCGTGAATACGAGGCTGCGCTGGTGCGTGATCGTGAAACTCAGTTCACGCTCAGTGACGAATTCAATCAGGTGCAAAGCCGGTTCTACGCGCTGGGCAGCGATATCGCCCGGGTGCAGCAGTCGCAGCGCTATCGTCTGGAACGCATAGCCGAGATTCAGACCGCGCAGGCGGCGCTGGAGCGTCAGGCCGAGCAGGCGCGGCAGCTGCTGGAGCACGACAGATTCGAGCTGGAGCAGGCTGAGGCCGAACAGCTCACGCTGGAGCCGCAGCAGGCCTTGCTGGAGGCCGAAGCGGAGTCCACCGCTGAGCAATTGCTCGCTGCCGAGCAGCGCTTGTCGGACTGGCAGCAGGACTGGGATCAGTTCAGCTTGCGCTCGCAGGGGCCTCGTCAGCGTGCCGAGGTCGAGCAGTCGCGCATTCAGCATATGGAGCAGGCACTGCGTCGTAGTCAGGAGCGGCAGGGGCGGCTGGAGCAAGAGCAGGCTGCGCTCAATGCCGGCCCGCTGGAGCAGGAGCTGGCCGATCTGCATGAGCAATCAGCCGAGCAGCAGATGGCGGTAGAGGCCAGTGAATCGCAGTTGCAGCACGCGGCCGATGCCTTGCAGGGCAATCGCCAGAGTCTGTCCGAGCTGGGTGTGCAGATTGATCAGCAGCGCCAGCAATTGCAGGCCTTGCGCGGGCGTGAAGCATCGCTCGCGGCCTTGCAGGAAGCGGCGGAGAAAAGTCAGTCGTCAGTGAATGCCTGGCTGCAGGATCGTGGCATTCAGGGGCAGGCGCTGGCATCGCAGCTGCGCGTCAAGGTGGGCTGGGAGACGGCCGTCGAGACAGTGCTGGGGCCGCAGCTGCAAACGCTGGAAGTGTCATCGCTGGCCGTGGTTGCAGAGCATCTGGCCAGTTTGCAGGCCGGACAAGTGGTGTTTTCTGAAGCTGGGCAGGGTGTTTCCACATCCACTTCGGGGCGCGACTGGCCGGCGTTATCGTCCTGTCTGGAGGCTGCGCCGGCTTGGCTGAAGACCCGCCTGAGCACGGTATATCTGGCTGATGATCTGGCTCATGCGCTGACCCTGAAGGCGCAGCTGACGCCGCAGGAATCGGTGATCACGCCGGAAGGCTATTGGCTGGGTGATGTCTGGTTGCGCTATCAGGCCGGCAAGAATGATCCGACCCAAGGCCAGCTCGCGCGTCGTCGCGAACTGGTTCGCGTTGAAGAGGATATCGAGCAACTCGCGGAGTCGTTGCAGGCTCTGCAACAACAACAACAGATAGCTCGTGAAGCCCTGCGTGATGGCGAAGCGGCGCGAGAGCAGAATCAGCGCGAGCTGACTTTGCGCAACCGCTCGCTGGCCGACATTCAGGCACAGATCGGTGCACGGCAGGTACGTCTGGAACAATTCCTCGCTCGGCGCGAGCGCATCGGTCAGGACATGCAAGAAGTGGCCCGACAGGCTCAGCTCGATCAGGAAGCTTTGGCCGAGTCGCGCATGACGCTGCAGGATGCCATTGATTTAATGACGCACGACACGCGTGAGCGTGAAGCCAAAATGACCGAGCGCGAGCAATGGCGCTATGCCGTCGATCAGGCGCGTACGCGGCAGCGTGAGCGTCGCGAAGCGCTGCATCAGTGTGCCTTGCGCAGTCAGACCTTGAATGCGCGCTTGCAGGGTTTGCGCGCCGGTTTGCAGCGTCTCGACGAGCAAAGCGAAAGCCTGCGCGAGCGCCGCGAACAACTGGTCATCCAGCTCATGGAGCTGTCGGCGCCGGCGGGTGAGGATGGCGCAGAGCTGGAGCAACTGCTGGCGCAGCATCTGGAAGCCGAGCAGGCGCTATCGCAGGTGCGTAATCAGGTTGATGTGATTCAGCAGCAGTTGCGCGATGCCGAGACCGGCCGCAGTCGCGCCGATCAGCAGGTGCAGATCACGCGTGACACCTTGCAAAGCACGCGCCTGGAATGGCAGAACGCTGTCGCCAAGCGCGAAGCCCAAGTCGAGCAGCTTCAGGAAAGTGATGCCGTGCTGGAGCAGGTGCTGGAGCATCTGCCGGCAGATGCCACGGACACGGGATGGCAGCTCTCGCTGGAGCGCGTGGCTATTCGTATTACGCGTCTCGGAGCCATCAACCTCGCGGCCATCGAGGAGTATCAGACCCAGGCCGAGCGCAAAAACTATCTCGACATGCAGGATGCCGATTTGCAGGAAGCACTGGAGACCTTGGAAAACGCCATCCGCAAGATTGATCGTGAGACGCGTGCGCTGTTCAAAGAAACTTTCGAGAAGGTTAATGCCGGGCTTCAGGCGCTATTCCCGAAAGTCTTTGGCGGCGGCACGGCCTATTTGGAACTGACCGACGAAGATATGTTGGAGGCCGGCGTGACGATCATGGCGCGTCCGCCGGGCAAGCGAAACTCGACTATTCACCTGCTCTCGGGCGGCGAAAAAGCACTGACGGCGTTATCGCTGGTATTCTCCATCTTTCAGCTCAATCCGGCACCGTTCTGCATGCTCGATGAAGTCGATGCGCCGCTCGACGATGCTAATGTCGGCCGCTTTGCACGACTAGTCGAAGAGATGTCGGCTCAGGTACAGTTCATCTACATTACGCATAACAAGATCGCCATGGAAATGGCGCAACAATTGATGGGCGTCACCATGCAGGAACCTGGGGTGTCACGTTTGGTTTCGGTCAATGTTGACGAAGCCGCGGCTTTAGCCAGCCAATGACCTCAGATCATGGTAAAACGCCCACACGACACGAGAGAAGGTCCGGCGCATGATGCATGAACCGATGCTGATGTTAGCACTGGCAGTACTGGTGGCTTTAGCGGCTTTGCTGATGCTTAACGGTGCGCGCAAGCGACGCCTGAAGGTCAAAATCGAGCCGGTGCCGACCGCGCGCCTCGACAACACGCCGGTGCGCTCGGAAATTTTGAGTGAAGTGCGGGTGCGTGAGCGTGCTGACGCATTGCGAGCAGAAGCAGCACATCTGTCTCCTGCTGATGCCAAGACATTAGAACCACCAATGTCAGAGCCGCCAATATTAGAACCCCAGGCGATCAAGAGAATATTTGAGGCATTGCCGGTGGCTGAATCTATTCCGGTAAAACTGAGCCAGACTGACTTGTTTCCCGACTATATTCACCCTCCCAAAGTGCCCGCATCAGTCGAGCCAGTAGAGGCATCGGCTCCCGATCTGGCGATTGATCGCGTCATGTCTGTGCATGTTATGGCCAATACGCAATTGATCAATGGCAGGCAGTTGCTTGAGCTGTTGTTGCAATATGGCTTGCGCTACGGCGATATGCAGATTTTTCACCGCCATGAGCATCCCACAGGTCAGGGAGATGTGTTGTTCAGCATGGCTCAAGCCGTTGAGCCTGGCACTTTCAATATTGATACGCTTGAGCGCGACCTTGTGCCCGGCGTCAGTTTCTTCATGAGTTTGCCCGGGGTAAAGAGTACGCTTTCATTTGATTTGATGATTGATACGGCTCGCCGCCTAGCGCATGAGCTGCAAGCAGATCTGGTCGATGCTCAATCACAGGTATTGACGGCGACGGTGCTTGAAAATTGGCGTGATGAGGTCATGGCCTACGAACGTCAGCATTTGCAATCACGGTGAGCAGAGTGTCGTCACCCAGCCCTGCAAGCGTGGGGCAGCGACTCTGCAGCTTGCGCGAACAACTGCAGCAACATGCGCTTGCCTACTACTGTGCTGACGCGCCCGTATTGCCTGATGCTGACTACGATGCACTCTTTCAAGAGCTGCTCGCGCTGGAGGCAGAACATCCTGAGCTGATCACTGAGAATTCCCCCAGCCAACGCGTTGGTGCCCCTCCTGATACGGTGTTTTCGACGGTACGTCATGATGTACCCATGCTGTCATTAGATAATGTCTTTGCTGAGTCCGAGCTGACTGATTTTGACCGTCGCTTGCGTGAGCGTCTGGGCTGGGAAGTCGCAGTCGGTCTGCCCTATGTCTGTGAACCGAAATTTGATGGGCTGGCAGTGACGCTGCACTATCACCACGGCAAGCTCGTGCAGGCAGCAACACGGGGAGATGGCAGCAGTGGCGAAGATATCACCGCCAATATTCGGACTATAGCCAGTGTGCCGCTGCGTTTGGCGTGTGAAGGCTGGCCTGAGCAGATGGAGGTACGCGGCGAAGTGCTGATGCCGCGTGCCGGCTTCATGGCGCTTAATGCCCGCCAGGAAGCGGCTGGCGAAAAGCTTTTTGCTAACCCGCGCAATGCCGCTGCTGGCGCACTGCGGCAGCTCGATCCTCGCATCACGGCGCAGCGCCCGCTGGCGTTCTATGCCTATGCGCTGGCGGCGATTAAAGGCGCACCTTGGCCAAGCACACACAGTCAGACCTTGCGTTGGCTGAGCCAGTTTGGCTTTATGGTTTCTGATGCGGTGTGTCAGGGCCACGGCCCGACTTTTGTCCAGCAGGCATGGCAAAAACTGTTGCTGGCGCGTGAGCAATTACCCTTCGATATCGATGGCATGGTAGTCAAGGTCGATGATCGCCGATTGCAGCAGGATCTCGGCTTTGTTGCGCGGGCACCGCGTTGGGCGGTGGCGTATAAATTTCCTGCGCAAGAAGCCAGTACCGTGCTTGATTCCATCGATTTCCAGGTGGGTCGTACCGGTGCGCTGACACCCGTGGCGAGACTGCGCCCAGTCAGTGTTGCCGGTGTGGTGGTGAGCAATGCCACCTTGCACAACATCGACGAGATTCATCGCCTTGATTTGCGACCCGGCGATAGTGTGGTGATTTATCGCGCTGGCGATGTCATTCCCAAGGTCATGCGTCGTCTCGATGATCCACAGCATGATGCTCGCCCGATGGTGCAGTTACCGACACATTGCCCGGTTTGTGCGTCTGCTGTGATGCGTCCGGAAGGTGAGGTCATTGCGCGTTGCAGTGCTGGCCAATTCTGTCCCGCGCAGCGCAAGGAGGCTATCCGTCACTTTGCCAGTCGTCGAGCCATGGACATTGAAGGTCTTGGCGAGAAGTGGATTGAGTTGCTGGTGGATATGGGCTTGGTTAGCTCTACCGCCGATCTCTACTCGCTTACCAGCGAGCAGCTGCTGACCTTGCCGCGCATGGCAGAGAAGTCTGCCGCTAACTTGCTCGCGTCGATTGCGCACAGTCGCCAAACCACGCTGGCTAGATTTATCTTTGCCCTTGGTATTGCCAATGTCGGTGAAGCAACGGCGGAGGCATTTGCCCGTCAGTTTGGTAGCTGGCCGGCGCTGCAATGTGCTGATGAAGCTGCATTGATGGCAACCCCGGATGTGGGGCCGGTTGTTGCCCAGTCGGTCATGAGCTATCTCCATGAACCGCATAATTTGGCGGTGATCCATGCGTTGATGGCAGCGGGGGTGAGCTGGGCTGATCAGGCTGCTGCACAGGATTTGCCGCAACCACTCGCCGGCCAAACCTGGGTGCTTACAGGAACCTTGTCGGAAATGAGTCGTGATGAAGCTGGCGATCGATTGAAGGCTCTGGGTGCCAAGGTCAGCGGCAGCGTATCGAAAAAAACCCATGTGGTCGTTGCTGGCGAAAGTGCCGGATCGAAACTGGCGAAAGCTCAGGAGTTAGGCGTGACCATTTGGGATGAAACACAATTGCTGACGCTGTTGCGAGAGCTATCTTGATTGCAGCTGTGCGCTTTGCCGCTATCGGTATTGGGTTTCTTGCGCTGACGGGTTGCAGCTCGATGCCATCGCCACCACGGAATGCACTTAACCTGTGTTCAGTATTTGCCGAAAAAATCGAATGGCAGAAACCAACACTACGTAGCGAAAAGCGCTGGAACATTCCCGCCAGTGTGCTGATGGCAACCATGTTTCACGAGTCGTCTTATCGTGCTGATGCACGGCCGCCACGACGCTACTTTCTCGGTTTCATTCCTGGGTCACGACCGAGCACGGCCTATGGCTACGCCCAAGCGCTGGACGGCACCTGGGACGAATATGTGTCGAGAAACTCGCGCTGGTTTGCCAATCGCGATGAGTTTGATGACGCCATTGACTTCATCGGCTGGTATCACAGCCTGAGCACACGCGAGATCGGTATTCGTGCCGACGATGCCATAAATCTTTATCTGGCCTATCACGAAGGTCGAGGTGGGTTTGCCCGCAACAGCTATCTCGATAAGCCCTGGCTGGTGCGTTACGCCGAGCGTGTCGGGGCTACCGAACTGAGTTATCGCAGCCAGTTGGTCGCTTGCCCGCTGGGTAAATAAGTCTGCTGACCAAGTAAGTCTGTTACTCAGGCAGTCGTGCGGTTGCGAAGCTGACCACGCTTCCAGGCTTTTAGCAGGAAACGGTCAGGTCGCAGCCGCTCGGTTAGCGTGCTTTCCGTCTCGGCTATTTCAGCACCTGCCTCAAGTGCTTGGCACAGCACATCGGCGGCCAGCCAAGCCTGGCTGAAACCTTTTGATCCATGACCCAGTGTGACGCCCAGCTTAGGTAACGCCTGCACAGCCTCTGGCTGAGGCCGGCTCGGTGAGCGCGTGCTCAACAACGCCTCATGCTGCAAAGGCCAGCTGAGCCATCCAGCAAGTGGCAGATAGTCGGGTGTTTGCCAGCGCAGGCTGGCACGGGCTTTCCAGGCAGTGTGCTGATCCGGCTTTTGCAGTTGCTCTGCCAGCTCAGGCAGCACTTCGATCAAGACCTGCCAATTAGCCTGCTGATCCTCACTGTTTGGCGAGCAGTCTTTGCGACCCGGCTGAAAGGTTGCGCCGAGAACATGTTGACCATGCAGGGCAGGGGTCAAATAACCACCATAGCAGAGCGTGGTTTTCAGCGGCAGCTGCGCCGGCAGTTGGGATATTTGGCCGCGCACGGGCTTCATGGCAAGGTGCCGGCTTTGCACTAATCCAGCGCCTGCACCAGCGGTAGCCACGATCAGGGTTTCTGCCACTAAGGTGATTTCTTCGTGCTGTTTGCTGTATCTACGGCATACCTCGAGCTGCCAATGCTGCCCGTCAGGCTCGATGCGAGTCACTTCGTGTCCGCAAAGTAGCTCGATATTCGGATGTGCAAAAATCGCCGCAAGCAGGCTGGCAGGGTCAATGACGCCGGCCTGAGGTAACCAGAGCGCTGGCATCGGAATGTGGATGCCGGCTTTCGCACTGGCCTCTTCAGCGGAAAGCGCCCAGACCTGTTTCTGCCACCAAGGGTGTTCCGCCGTAATCTCTATTTGCTGCTTGCGAGTTTGCAGCCAGAGCACGCCACTGGCTTGATAATGCGGTGCTAGCCTTGGGTCGGCCAGCACCTCCAGCGTACGCAGAAAAGCCAGTGACTGAATATGGGTTGCCGTTAGCTCGGCGCTGACCAGCTTCGGGTACAGGATTGCCGCGGCGTTGCCAGAAGCCCCGGCACCTGGCTCGGCGGCATCCAGCACGCATACCTGCCAACCCCGATTGGCCAGCAGCCAGGCCACGCTGGCACCGGCAATGCCGGCACCAATAATGGTGATCTTGCGAATCGTGGAGTCGTTCAGGGTAGCGTCTTGCGAAATGGCTTGACGGTGACGCGGCTATACACGCCGGCGGCCACGAAGGGGTCGCTGTCGGCAAAGATCTGAGCATCCGTGAGCGAAGCAAACTCGGCAATCACCAGGCTGCCGGTAAAGCCAGCCGGGCCCGGATCTTCGCTATCGATGGCCGGGTGCGGGCCGGCGACCAGCAGCCGGCCTTCGGCGTGCAGGGCTTGCAGGCGCGCCAGATGTGCCGGGCGATGAGCCATGCGCAAGGCGAGGGTGTCGGGGGCATCTTCCGAGATAATGGCGTACCACATGATTTTCTCCGGGCTAACGAGTCGATGTGTCTTTCAGCGCGCCCTGACGGGCCAGCCAGATACCTTGCGCGATGATGAACACAAAGGTCATGCCCAGGCTGCCAAAGAGTTTGAAGTCAACCCACAGTGCGGTGTGATAAAGCACCACATAGGCGTTGGCTGCGGCGCAAAACAGAAAGAACACGACCCAAGCGGCATTGAGCTTGTGCCATTGTGCTGTAGCCAATTGAATCGACTCACCCATCAAGCGCTCGATCAGCGGCTTATTGCCGATGACGGCGCTGCCGGCGAACAGCAGCGCCAATAACACATTCACGGCCGGCGCTTTCCATTGCAGAAAAGCTTCGTTATGCAGGATCAGCGTCAGGCTGCCGAGCAAAACGGTTGCCCCCAGCGTGATCCACTGGCTGGTCTGCAATTCGCGCTCACGCCACCAGATAAAGCCGTAAAGCACCACCACGCTTAGCATCAGCACGGCAGCGGCGGTAAACACGCCTGCAACTTTGTAAGCGATAAAAAACAGCACCAGCGGCAGAAAATCCAGCCACGCTTTCATCCGTGTTACCTCGATCGAATCTGTTAAAGTCACGCATCTTAATGTACCCCGCGAGCACTATCCATGCCGGTGATTGATCTGCACAGCCACAGCCAATGTTCGGATGGCAGTTTGTCGCCCGCCGATCTGGTAGCACTGGCCGTGCGTGCCGGCGTGAAAGCCCTGGCGCTGACCGATCACGACAGTGTTGATGGCATCTCTGAAGCCAGAGCAGCAGCGCAGGGCACGGGCCTGACGCTGATCGCCGGCGTTGAGCTGTCAGCCGTTTGGGGCGTGCACAATATTCATGTCGTGGGTCTGCAAGTTGATATCCAGAATCCGATCCTGAAAGCCGGGTTGGCACAGCAGGCCGGTGCGCGCGCCGAGCGCGGCCGCCAGATGGGCGCGAAGCTGGAAGCGCTGGGCCTCAAAGGTGCCTACGAAGGCGCACTGGCGCTGGCCAGCAGTCCTGATGGCCTGAGCCGGACCCACATGGCGCAATGGCTGTTCGATGCCGGCCATGTCAGCACCATCCAGCAAGCTTTCGACAAATATCTTGGGCCGCGCAAGCCCGCCGCCGTGCCCATGCCTTGGGCCAGCCTGGCCGATGTCGTGGCCTGGATCAAAGCCGCGGGGGGCGTTGCCGTGGTCGCACATCCCGGCCGCTACGACATGAGCCGAACCAAGATGCGGCAGCTGCTGGCAGACTTCAAGGCACTCGGTGGCGATGGCATGGAAGTCGCCACGGCCACGGAAAAGCCCGACATGGTGGCTTATCTCGGCCGGCTCTCGCAGCAGCTTGAACTGCTGGCTTCTCAAGGGAGTGACTATCACGGCAAGCCGGCCCCATGGATTGCCCTGGGTCGCTTTCCTTCGCTGCCTGCCGGCTGTGTGCCGATCTGGACAGCCTGGGGCTGGCCGGCAACCGATACCGAATCCGTTTTTGATGTGGAGCTGAGCGCGTGACGCAGCATTGGCATTTGCACCCCGACAACCCGCAGCCGCGTCTGCTCAAGCAAGCGGTAGACAGACTCAAGGCCGGCGAACTGCTGGTCATGGCCACCGATGCCAGCTATGTGCTGGTCTGTCACATCGGCGACAAGGCCGCGCTGGAGCGTCTGCGCCGCGTGCGTGGTCTTGATGATCACCATCACCTGACCTTGCTCTGCCGTGACCTGTCAGAAATCGGCACTTATGCCAAAGTCGACAACAGTGTCTTCCGCCTGCTCAAGGCGCATACGCCCGGCGCCTACACCTTCATCCTGCCGGGCACGAAAGAAGTGCCCAAGCGCTTGCTGCATCCGAAGAAACAGACCATCGGCATCCGTATTCCGGATCACCCGGTGGCGCAGGGTCTGCTCGAACTGATGGGCGAACCTTTGCTGTCCACGACCTTGCAGATGCCGGGTGACAGCGATCCGCTCAATGACCCGGAAGATATCGTCAGCCAGTTGCACAAGCGCGTCGATGTCATTCTCGATTCTGGTTATGGCGGCCTGATGTCCACGACCGTCGTCGATTTCAGTGACGACAATCCCGTGGTGCTGCGTGAAGGCCTTGGCGATCCGGCACCATTTCAATAAAGTATTTCGCGATGGCCGTGGCTATAATTCCGTTTTGCTGTTCAGTCTGATTGTGGAGCGTCGTCCTTGAGTTCAGTGGCATCCCCCCAGCGCGTCTTGTCCGGCATGCGGCCCACAGGCCGCCTGCATTTGGGTCATTATCATGGCGTGCTGAAGAACTGGGTCACGCTGCAGCATGAGTACGATTGCTACTTCTTTGTTGCCGACTGGCATGCGCTGACCACCCATTACGATGACCCCAGCCAGCTCGAAGCCAGCACCATGGACATGGTCGTGGACTGGCTGGCCGCCGGCGTCAACCCGAAAGCGGCGACGCTGTTCGTGCAGTCGTCCATGCCCGAGCACGCTGAGCTGCATCTGCTGCTGTCCATGATGACGCCGCTGGGCTGGCTGGAGCGCGTGCCGACCTACAAGGATCAGCAGGAAAAGCTCAAGGAAAAGGATCTTGCCACTTACGGCTTCCTCGGCTATCCCTTGCTGCAGGCGGCAGACATCCTGCTGTATCGCGCAGGTCTGGTGCCGGTCGGTGCTGACCAGGTGTCGCATGTCGAGCTCACCCGCGAAGTCGCGCGCCGCTTCAATCATCTCTTCGGTCGCGAGCCAGGCTTCGAGCAGGCTGTGGAAGCGGCCGTGGTGAAGATGGGCAAGAAGGCCGCCAAGGTCTACAGCGACCTGCGCAAGCGCTATCAGGAAACGGGCGATGCCGCCGCGCTGGAAACCGCACAGGCGTTGGTGCGTGACCAGCAGAACATCACCTTGGGTGACAAAGAGCGCCTGCTCGGCTCTCTGGAAGGTTCGGGCAAGATCATCCTGCCAGAGCCGCAGGCCTTGCTCACGCCAGCGGCGAAAATGCCCGGCCTGGATGGCCTGAAGATGTCGAAATCCTATGGCAACACCATCGCCTTGCGTGAAGAGCCTGATGATGTTGACGCCAAGATCCGCAAGATGCCGACCGACCCGGCACGTATTCGTCGCAACGATGCCGGCAACCCGGATGTCTGCCCGGTCTGGCAGCTGCACGAGGTTTACTCGGATGAGCAGCGCAAGCAATGGGTGCAGGAAGGCTGCCGCAGTGCCGGTATTGGCTGCCTAGAGTGCAAAAAGCCGGTGATCGATGCCATCAATGCCGAGCTGGTGCCGATGCGTCAGCGCGGCCGTGAATTCGAGCAGGCGCCGGACATGCTGCGCAGCGTCCTGGCTGACGGTGCCGAGCGCGCCCGCGAAACAGCCGCTAACACATTGGCCGATGTACGACAGGCCCTGGGGCTTGCTTACCGGCGCTAAGCCGGTTGTAATGCCCCTTACCGCTGAGAAGCGGCAAGCAGAGAGCGCACATGAGCGAAAATATCGCAGCCGATCCGGTCACGGAGCCGGCTGATATAACATCCGAGGCCACATCCGTGGTCGTTGCCGTACCCGAGCCGCTGGTGACTGCACCCGCTGAATTGCTCGCGATTGCGCGTGTGAAAGGCGAGTTGATTACCGCCTTGCCGGATGATTTGTATATTCCCCCTGATGCCTTGCAGGTCTTTCTCGAAACCTTCGAAGGCCCGCTCGATCTTCTTCTTTACCTGATTCGTGCCCAGAACCTCGACATTCTCGACATCCCGGTCGCTCGCATTACTCATCAGTATCTCGACTATGTCGAGCTGATGCAGCAGCTCAACTTCGATCTTGCCGCCGAATATCTGCTGATGGCAGCCTGGCTGGGCGAGATCAAGTCGCGCCTGTTACTACCACGCCTGAAGACGCCCGACGGCGAAGAAGAAGTCGATCCGCGCGCCGAATTGATTCGCCGTTTGCAAGAGTATGAGCGCTTCAAGCAGGCCGCTGCCCACATCGACAGTCTGCCCTGCGAAGGCCGCGACTTCTTTGTCGCCGTCGCGCAGCAGCCCGACTTCAGCCGTCAGAAGACACCGCCGACCGTGGAGCTGCGCGAATTGCTGCTGGCCTTGCAGGATGTGCTGCGCCGCGCTGACCTCTACGAATCGCACCAGATTTCCAAGGAAGGTCTGTCCATGCGCGAGCGCATGAGCCAGATGCTCGACAAGCTGCGCGGCGGCGGCTTTTTGCCGTTTGTCTCGCTGTTTACGATCGAGGAAGGGCGCCTTGGCGTTGTGGTGTCCTTCATGGCGATTCTGGAGCTGGTCAAGGAAGGCCTGATAGATCTTGTGCAGACGGAGGCATTTGCCGACATCCATGTCCGTGCCCGTGTCGGCGATGCCCAAGGCCATGCCATAGACCTCGGCGAAGACTTTGAGTCTGAGCCAACCGATCTCGCTGAGGAGGCTGCATTCGATGACGCCTGATGAACTCAAAGCCATTGTGGAAGGGGCGCTGTTTGCTGCCGGTCGCGCGCTCAGCATCGAGCAGCTGCAAGCGCTCTTTGACGAGACCGCGCGCCCCGATGCCGGCAGCTTGCGGGCTATTTTGAATGCGCTGCAATCCGATTACAGCGAGCGCGGTGTGTTGCTGCAGCAAGTGGCCTCCGGCTGGCGCTTCCAGGTACGCACCGATGTCGGCCCCTGGGTCAGTCGTCTCTGGGATGAGCGCCCGCAGCGCTATTCGCGGGCCTTGCTGGAAACCTTGGCGCTGATTGCCTATCGTCAGCCCATCACGCGTTCGGAAATCGAAGATATTCGTGGCGTCACCGTGAGCACGGCCATCGTTAAGACCTTGCTCGAACGCGAGTGGGTGCGCGTTGCCGGTCACAAGGAAGTGCCTGGCCGGCCGGCGCTGTTTGCTACCACGAAAACCTTCCTCGACGATTTCAATTTACAGGGTCTGGCAGATCTGCCGGCCTTGGCCAACCTTCGCGATCTCTCCGAGATTGCTGCTGAACTGGAACAAGCAAACCATGAGTGAAAAACTACAGAAAGTCCTCGCCCGCACCGGCCTCGGTTCGCGTCGCCACATGGAGCAGGCCATCGTTGATGGCCGCGTCAGCGTCAATGGCGCTGTCGCAAAACTGGGTGACCGCATCGAAGAGAAAGACGAGCTACGCCTCGATGGCCGTCTCGTGCATTTCTCTGTGGTCAACGAGCTGCGTCGTCGCGTTATTGCCTACTACAAGCCGGAAGGCGAGATCTGCTCGCGCCATGACCCGGAAGGTCGCCCGACCGTGTTCGACAACCTGCCCCGCATCAAGGATGAGCGCTGGGTCATGGTCGGCCGCCTCGACATCAACAGTACCGGCTTGCTGCTGTTCACCAACGATGGTGAGTTCGCCAACCGCCTCATGCATCCCTCCAGCGGCATCGAGCGTGAGTACGCTGTGCGTGTCATGGGCACGCTGACGCCGGATATGCAGCGCACGCTCTGCGAAGGCGTGGAGCTGGACGATGGCCCGGCCAAGTTCGAGAGCGTTTCGGAGCTGGGCGGCGAGGGCTTCAACCGCTGGTGGCAGGTGGTGGTGAAGGAAGGTCGCAACCGCGAAGTGCGCCGTCTGTTCGAGTCGCAGGAACTGAAGGTCAGCCGTTTGCTGCGTACCCGCTACGGCACGCAGAAGCTGCCGCGCGAGCTGCGCACCGGACGCTGGATCGAACTCGACAAGCCCGATATCGACAACCTGCTGGGCGCGGTCGAGCTGCGTCCGCGTCGTGGCGGTACCGGCTTGTTCGGTATCACCAAGCGTCGTGTCGAGAAGCAGAAAGAGAATCCGTTGCCGGCGCGTCCGGTATCGCAGCAGCGCCAGCGTCGCACGCCGGAAGAGGCCGCGAAGAGTGGTGAGCGTAGCAAGCCGTCGCGAATTTCGCGTCCGCAAAGCAACACGCAGACCACGCCTGATGCGCCCCGCAAGGGCGGCTATTTGCGCCAGCAGAAGCGCGATGGCCGCAAACCCGATGATTCATCCGACAACAATCGTTGAGCTAAGTCATGGACATTGAAGTTAGCACCCCTTCAATTCTGTTTCCGGCGATTTCCCTGCTATTGCTGGCGTTCACCAACCGTTTTCTGGGGCTCGCCAGCCTGATCCGCAACCTGCACGATCAGTACAAGCGCCAGCCGGACCCGCAGATCCTGGCGCAGCTGGGCAATCTGCGTAACCGACTGCTGCTGATTCGCGATATGCAGGCGTGTGGTGTCTGCAGTCTGGCGATCTGTATTTTATGCATCGGCTTGCTGTTGCTCGGCCTCAAAGGGCCGGGCCTGATCGCTTTTGTCGTCAGCTTGCTGCTGATGTTCTTGGCGTTGGCGCTGTCACTGCGCGAAATTCTCATCTCGTGCCGGGCGCTGGAAGTGCATCTGGCGGATATCGAAGAGCTCAAGCCACGCGATGAGCCGTGGCACAAGCATCTCTGATCAAGCGTTTAATTTGCTGTGGCGCGCACCGGCTGTGCGTCGAAGGACTGGCCGCTAATGCCAGTGCTGTCCGGCCCGAGCAGGTATAGGTAGAGCGGCATCAGCGCTTCCGGCGCCTTCACGGTCTGCGGGTTTTCGCCGGGATAGGCACTGGCGCGCATGTTGGTGCGCGTGCCGCCGGGGTTGATGGCATTGACCCGAATCGCCGAGATTGCCGCCAGTTCATCCGAGAGCATCTGCACCAAACCTTCGATGCCACATTTGGATATCGCGTAAGCACCCCAGAACGCGCGTGCGCGTCGACCGACACTGCTGGTGGTCATGACCACGCTGGCATCTGGCGACTGCTTGAGCAGCGGCAGCAGCGCTTGCGTTAGCGCAAACGGCGCACGCAAGTTCACATTCATCACGAAGTCCCAGGTATCCGGGTCATACATTTCCAGCGGTGTGATTTCACCGAGCACGGCGGCATTGTGCAGGATGCCGTCGAGCCGGCCGAAGGTGGTTTCGATGACATCGGCGACTTCACGGCAACTGACGGTGCTGGCCTGGCTCAGATCCAGCGTCAGGATGGCCGGCGTCGGATGGCCAGTCGCGACGATCTCGTCGTAGACGGCATTGAGCTTGTCGTTGTCACGGCCCAGCAGAATCACTGTGGCACCGTGAGCGGCGCAGGTGAGGGCGGCAACACGGCCGATGCCGGCACTGGCACCGGTAATCAGCAGGACACGATCTTTCAGCAGATCAGCGGCAGCAACATAGTTTTGCATCGAAACACTCTCATCTTTAAAGCAATTAAATGGCGAATCAGGCAAGGCGAGCTTGCAGCCAGCGCAGGAAGTCGGCTGGGGTATCGCAAACCACATCAGCATCCCACGTGGTGTGGCTGTCTGGCGCGGGCAGATAGCCCCAGCCGACGGCGACCGTGATCATGCCGGCACGGCGACCGGCTTCGATGTCGCGGGCATGATCGCCAACATAGACGCAATCGGTGGCATCCACGCCAGCCATGCCGGCGGCCTTGAACAACGGCTCCGGGTGCGGTTTGCTGTTCACCACTTCATCGGCCGAGACGGTGGCTGCACTGCGTGCGGCAAGGCCCAGCGCCTGCATCAGCGGACGCGTATAGGTACTGGATTTGTTGGTGACCACACCCCAGACGATACCTTGTGCTTCCAGCAGCTGAAGTGACTCTTCCAGGCCGGCAAAGACCGCCGAGGTATCGGCCAGATGCTCGATGTAGTCGGCGAGAAAGGCCAGACGCAGCTGCTCGGCTTCGTCACTGTCAGGCGCGATATCCGGAAATCCAGTGCGGACCACCGCCTTGGCTCCCTCGGAGACGACGGCACGAATCGGCTCGTAGGCCATGGCCGGCAGGCCGTAAGACAGTCTCAGGCGGTTGATGCCGGCATGGAAGTCCGGCGCGGTATCAACCAATGTGCCATCCAGATCAAAAAATACCCCGGCAATACGACTCATGCTGAAGCGAGCTCCGCAGCGGGCTTGGTGCAGGCGATCATGTAATTGACATCAACATTGGGTGCCAGCCAGTAGCGGCCGCTGAGCGGATTGAAGTGCAGACCGGTCATTTCATCGAGTTGCAGGCCGGCGGCACGCACCCACTGACCTAGCTCGGACGGGCGGATGAACTTCTGGTAGTCGTGGGTGCCGCGCGGCAGCATGCGCAGCACATATTCAGCACCAACGATGGCAAACAGCCAGGATTTCGGGTTGCGGTTGAGCGTGGAGAAGAATACTCGTCCGCCCGGCTTCACCAAGCGCATGCACGCCGCCACGATGGCGCCGGGATCGGGCACATGTTCGAGCATCTCTAGGCAGGTCACGGTATCGAAGCTTTCCGGCTGCTCGGATGCCAGGGTTTCCACGGTCACCTGGCGATACTTCACATTCGTCACGCCAGCCGTTTCCGCATGCAGCGCACCGACCGCCAATGGCGCAGCACCCATGTCGATGCCAAGCACCTCTGCACCTCGTCGGGCCATGCTTTCCGACAAAATGCCGCCGCCGCAGCCGACATCCAGCACGCGCTTGCCGGCGAGGCCGGTGCGCTCGTCAATCCAGTTCAAACGCAGCGGATTGATGTCATGCAAAGGTTTGAATTCAGAGGTGTTATCCCACCAACGGGCGGCAAGCGCCTCGAATTTGGCGATTTCGGCCGGGTCAACATTGGCAACAGGCATTTCGGGCTGATGAGACATGAGTGCAGTCGGTCACGAAAGAAAACGGATGTGCAGTATAGCGGCATTCGAAGCGTCTCGTGACTACGGCAAAGCCAGCACATGTGCTAGACTCCAGCGCTTTGCAACGCCCAAAAACAAGAGAAAACTGCATGTCCGACGTTGCCATGGAAATCCTCCCGGTCAATATCGAAGACGAACTTCGTCAGTCCTACCTCGACTACGCCATGAGCGTGATTGTCGGGCGTGCGCTGCCGGATGTTCGCGATGGTTTGAAGCCCGTCC
The DNA here is from genome assembly GCA_040384385.1 of Pseudomonadota bacterium. Classification (GTDB taxonomy): domain Bacteria; phylum Pseudomonadota; class Gammaproteobacteria; order Pseudomonadales; family Moraxellaceae; genus Perlucidibaca. The sequence goes on from JAZKJJ010000006.1 coordinate 42,904, forward strand.
ACCGCCGTGTGCTGTTCGCCATGCACGAGCTCGGCAACGACTGGAACAAGGCCTACAAGAAGTCGGCGCGTGTCGTCGGCGACGTCATCGGTAAGTACCACCCGCACGGCGATACCGCCGTCTACGACACCATCGTGCGCATGGCGCAGCCGTTCTCGCTGCGCTACCTGCTGGTCGATGGCCAGGGCAACTTCGGTTCGGTGGACGGCGACAATGCTGCCGCCATGCGTTACACCGAAGTGCGCATGACGCGCCTCGCGCATGACTTGCTCGCTGACCTCGACAAGGAAACCACCGACTGGGTGCCGAACTACGACGGCACCGAGATGATTCCAGCGGTCATGCCGACGCGTGTGCCGAATCTTCTGGTCAATGGTTCCAGCGGCATTGCTGTGGGCATGGCGACCAACATCCCGCCACACAACATGACGGAAGTCATCAATGCCGTGCTGGCCTTGATCGACAATCCGGAGCTCGATGTAGACGGCCTGATGCAGCACATCACCGGCCCGGATTTCCCGACTGCGGGCATCATCAATGGCCGTACCGGCATCGTCGAGGCCTATCGCACCGGTCGTGGCCGCATCTATATGCGTGCCCGTCACCATGTCGAGACGGATGCCAAGACCAATCGTCAAACCATTGTTTTCACGGAAATTCCGTATCAGCTCAACAAGGCTCGCGTGATCGAGAAGATTGCCGAGCTGGTCAAGGAAAAGAAGCTCGAAGGCATTTCCGAGCTGCGTGACGAGTCCGACAAGGACGGCATGCGCATTGTCATCGAGCTCAAGCGCGGTGAAATGGCGGAAGTGGTGGTGAACAACCTGTTTTCGCAAACGCAGCTGCAGAGCGTGTTTGGCATCAACATGGTTGCCATTGAAGATGGCCAACCCAAGATCATGAATCTCAAGCAGATTCTTGAAGCCTTTGTGCGCCATCGCCGCGAAGTCGTGACCCGCCGCACCGTATTCGAGCTGCGCAAGGCGCGTGAGCGCGGCCATATTCTCGAAGGTCTGGCGGTCGCGCTGGCCAATATCGATCCGGTCATCGCGCTGATCAAGCAGTCACCGAGCCCGGCTGAAGCCAAAGAACGCTTGATGGCCGAAACCTGGCTGCCGGGTGCTGTTGAAGGCATGCTCGAGCGCGCTGGCGATGTCCATGCCTGCCGCCCTGAAGGTCTGTCGCTGACTTACGGCTTCAACAACGGCCGTTACTCGCTGTCGGCGGATCAGGCTCAGGCCATTTTGGACTTGCGCCTAAACCGTCTGACCGGTTTGGAGCAAGACAAGCTGGTTGCTGAATACTCGGAAATTCTTTTGAAGATCAGTGCTTTGGCGTTGATTCTTGCCGAACCTGAGCGCCTGCTCAATGTCATTCGTGGCGAGCTGCGTGACACCTTGGCGCTGTATGGCGACAAGCGCCGCACGGAAATCATTGCTACCCGTCTTGATCTGACGCTGGAAGACTTGATCAGCGAAGAAGATGTGGTGCTGACCATTTCGCATACCGGTTACGCCAAGATCCAGCCGATCACCGATTATCGCGCACAGCGTCGTGGTGGTCGCGGCAAGTCCGCCACCAGCATGAAGGACGAGGACTACATCGAGCATCTGCTGGTCGCCAGCACGCACGATACCGTGCTCTGCTTCACCAGCGCCGGCAAGGTCTACTGGCTGAAAGTCTACGAGTTGCCGCAGGCCAGCCGTGGCTCTAAGGGCCGTCCGTTGGTCAATGTCTTGCCGCTGGCGGCCAACGAGCGTGTCACTGCGCTGCTGCCCATCGATCTCGCCGCTTATGCGGGCCAAGATGTCAGCGATGACGAAGATCTCGACGAAGCTGCTATTAACGAAACGGTCATCGATGCACTGCCGGAGATTGAAGAGGACGAAAGCGATGATGCTGCCGACCTCGCACTCACCGGCACTGACGAGGCCACCGGCGACTACATCTTCATGGCGACAGCCTCTGGCACGGTGAAGAAGACTTTGCTGTCCCAGTTCAGTCGCCCGCGCAGCAACGGTCTGATCGCGCTGCGTCTGGACGAAGGCGATACGCTGATTGCGGTTGCCGTCACCAATGGTGCCGGCGAGGTCATGCTGTTCTCCGATGGCGGCAAGGTTATCCGTTTCAAGGAAAAGCAGGTCCGCACCATGGGTCGTACCGCTCGTGGCGTGCGCGGTATGCGTCTGCAGCCGGGCCAGCATCTGATCTCCATGATCGTTCCCCGCTCTGGCGCGCAGATCCTCACGGCCTCAGAGAATGGTTTCGGCAAGCGTACGGGGCTGGCCGAGTACCCGCGCCGTGGCCGTGGCGGGCAAGGCGTCATCGCCATGCAGGCTTCGGATCGCAACGGCGCGCTCATCGGTGCCGTGCAGGTGGCTGATAGCGACGAGCTTATGCTGATCTCGGATCAGGGCACGCTGGTGCGTACCCGTGTCGGCGAAGTCTCCGTGCTGTCACGCAATACACAGGGCGTGACGCTGATCAAGCTTGGCAAGAACGAGAAACTGGTTGGCCTAGTGCGTCTGGATGAAGTCGAGGAAGACGATTTCATCGAAGGAGAGATCGAAGGCGCGAGCGATGTCATTGAAGACGCGGTAGAACCTACTGAAAATTTGACAACAGACCCATCGGTGCAAGATGACGAGAGCGTATAACTTCTGCGCGGGCCCGGCAGCATTGCCGGAGTCCGTGCTGCAACAAGCCCAACTCGATCTCGTGGATTGGCAGGGTCGCGGCTGCTCCGTCATGGAAATGAGTCATCGCGGTGCCGATTTTGTCGGCATTGCCGAGCAGGCTGAGCAGGATTTGCGTGATCTGCTCAATATTCCGTCGAATTACAAGGTGTTGTTCCTGCAGGGCGGTGCCACGCTGCAATTCGCTCAGGTGCCACTGAATTTGCTGCGTGGTCATACCTCGGCTGATTATGTCTGCACCGGCGTCTGGTCGGAAAAGGCCATCGAGGAAGCGCGCAAGTATGCGGGTGTCAATGTCGTCGCTACCGATGTCGCGAACAACTTTCGCAGTGTGCCGGCGTTCAACACCTGGCAGCTCGACCCGAAAGCCGCGTATCTGCATTACACGCCGAACGAGACGATTCACGGTGTCGAGTTCGACTTTATTCCGCAGGTAGATGTACCACTGGTTGCTGATTATTCGTCCAGTATTCTGTCGGAACCACTGGATGTGTCGAAGTTTGGCCTGATCTATGCCGGCGCGCAGAAGAATATCGGCCCGGCCGGCATTGTCGTGGTCATCGTGCGCGAAGATCTGCTCGGCCACGTCAAGGCCGGTACGCCGACGCTGCTGGATTACGCTGTGGCAGCCAAGAACGGCTCCATGTACAACACGCCGCCGACTTATGCCTGGTATCTCGCTGGCTTGGTCTTTCAGTGGTTGAAGCAGCAGGGCGGTCTGACTGCCATGGCCGAACTCAATGCCCGCAAGGCCGGCAAGCTCTACGCCGCCATTGATAGCTCGGACTTCTATGCCAATCCGGTGGCGATTGCCAATCGCTCGCGCATGAACATTCCGTTCACGCTGGCAGATGCCAAGCTCGACAAGGTCTTCCTAGCCGAGGCGGAGCAACTGCGCATGCTCAATCTCGCTGGTCATCGCTCGGTAGGCGGTATGCGCGCCAGCTTGTACAACGCCGTGCCCGAAGCAGCTGTTGATGCTTTGATCGACTTCATGGGCGATTTTGCCCGCCGTCATGGCTAATCCGGGTTCAGGAAGGCAGTCAGCATGAGCGAAAAATTGCCCAGCTTGGATATGATCCGCGTCGAAATTGACGGTATCGACGCCGAAATTCAGCGTTTGATCAGTGCGCGTGCACGGTGTGCCCAGCAAGTGGCGGAAGTGAAGAAGGCCACGGAGCCGGATGCCACGGTGTTCTATCGCCCCGAGCGCGAAGCGCAGGTGCTGAACAAGGTCATGGCGCGTAACGAAGGCCCGCTGCATCCGGAAGAGATGGCGCGCCTGTTTCGCGAAATCATGTCGGCCTGCCTGGCACTGGAGCATCCGCTGCGCATTGCCTTTCTCGGCCCCAATGGCACGTTCACGCAGACCGCCGCGCTCAAGCATTTCGGCCACGCCGTCGAAACCGTGCCGCTGGCCAATATTGATGATGTTTTTCGCGAAGTCGCGGCGGGCGGCGTCAACTATGGCGTGGTGCCAGTCGAAAATTCCTCGGAAGGCATGGTCAGCCACACGCTGGACTCCTTCTTGGACTCGAACCTGCGCATCATTGGCGAGGTCGAGCTGCGTATTCATCACCATCTGCTGGTGTCGGAAGGCACGCAGCTGAAATCCATTTCGCGCATCTACTCGCATCAGCAGTCGCTGGCGCAGTGCCGCAAATGGCTGGATGCGAACTTCCCGAAGGCCGAGCGCGTCGCCGTGTCGAGCAATGCCGAAGCCGCCCGCCGCATCAAGGGTGAGTGGCATTCAGCTGCGATTGCTGGCGAAACGGCGGCCGAGCTGTATGGCCTGAGCAAGCTGCACGAGCGGATTGAAGACAACCCCAACAACACCACGCGCTTCCTGATCATTGGTCGTGAGTCGGTGGCGCGTTGCGGCGATGACAAGAGCTCAATCATTGTCTCGGTGCGCAATAACGAAGCCGGTGCGCTATATAGCCTGCTAGAGCCGTTCTATCGTCGCGGCATCAACCTGACGCGTATCGAAAGCCGGCCGAGCAAGCATGATGTCTGGACCTATGTGTTCTTCATCGATTTCGAGGGCCATCAGGACGATGCGCTGGTCAAGGAAGTCATGGCCGAGCTTGAGCCGCGCATGCGCCAGGTGAAATGGCTGGGCTCATACCCGCGCGCCGTGCTCTGAGGGCTGTCAGATGACGCAATTTCTTCAACAGGCGCGGCCTTGTGTTCAGCATCTCGCGCCGTACCAGCCGGGCAAACCGATTGACGAGCTGCAGCGCGAGCTGGGCTTGTCACGCGTGGTGAAGCTGGCCAGCAACGAAAATCCGCTGGGGCCGTCGCCGAAAGCGCTGGCGGCGTTGCAGAAAGCAGTGCAGGGCGATCCGGTCGAGCTTGGCCGCTACCCTGATGGCAACGGCTTCATCCTGAAGCAGGCGCTGAGTCAGCGTTTCGGCCTGAGTCTGGACGGCATCACGCTCGGCAATGGCTCTAACGATGTGCTTGAGCTGATCGCGCGAGCCTTTCTGGGCGAGGGCGATGATGCCATCTTCGCCGAGCATGCTTTTGCCGTTTACCCGCTCGCGGTGCAGGCAGCCGGTGCGCGGGGCATCGCAGTGCCAGCCAGAGATTTCGGCCACGATCTGCCCGCTATGGCGGCTGCGGTCACGCCAGTCACGAAAGTGATCTTTCTGGCGAATCCGAACAATCCCACGGGGACTTGGTTCGAGGCGGCTGACTTTGTCGCTTTCATGGCGCAGGTGCCGGCGCATGTCGTGGTGGTGCTGGATGAGGCCTACGGCGAATTCGTCACCGCCACCGATGCGCTGGATGGCCTGCGTGAGCTGCCGAAATACCCAAATCTGATCGTGTCACGCACCTTGGCGAAAGCTTACGGGCTGGCATCGCTGCGTGTTGGCTATGCGGTGGCATCGGCTGAAGTTACCAATATTATCAATAGAGTACGACAGCCATTTAATGTCAATAGTTTGGCATTGATCGCTGCTGCTGCCGCCATTACGGATGACGAATTCGTGGCGAAGACGCGCGCGCTGAATCAGGCCGGCATGCAGCAATGGCTGGATGGTCTCGCAGCACTCGGGCTCAGCGCGATCCCGTCGCGCGGTAATTTCCTCTGCGTGGACATGCAGCAAGAGGCGGCTCCGCTGTTTCAGGCCTTGCTACGCGAGGGCGTGATTGTGCGTCCGGTGGCCAACTATGGACTGCCGCGACATCTGCGTATTTCCATCGGCCTCGCTGAAGAAAATGCATTTGCACTCAATGCCTTGCAGCGTGTTCTTGCTACCACCAGGGCTGCATCATGACGCGCTGGCCACTGCGTCAGGTCGCTTTTGTCGGCTTTGGCCTGATTGGCTCCAGCTTGGCTCGCGTCATGCGCGAGCAGAATCTCGCTGAGCGCATCACGGCAGCCAGTCGCAGCAGCCAGACGCTGGCCACCGCGCGTCAACTCGGCCTCATCGATATCGGCTATACCGATCCCGCCGATGCTGTACGCGGTGCCGACTTAGTCATTCTGGCCATGCCGGTGAATGCCACCGAAAGCATCCTGCGGGCGATCAAGCCAGCTTTGTCGACACAGGCCGTGATTACCGATGTCGGCAGCACCAAGGGCAATGTCGTTGCTGCCGCTGAAGCTGTCTGGGGCCAGATGCCGCCGACGTTTGTGCCGGGCCATCCGATTGCCGGCTCCGAACAAAGTGGCGTGCTCGCCGGTCGTGCCAATCTCTTCGCCGGCCACAAGGTCATCCTCACGCCGCTGCCGAATACGCAGGCTGATGCCCTCGCGCTGGTGACCTCGCTGTGGCAGCGTGCCCAGGCCGATGTGCTGACGATGAGCGTCGAGCGTCACGACTCGGTGCTGGCACGCACCAGCCATCTGCCGCATCTGCTGGCGTTTTCACTGGTCGATACGCTAGCGCGCGAGTCGCAAAACCTCGATATTTTCCGCTACGCCGCCGGCGGCTTTCGTGACTTCACGCGCATTGCCGGCAGCGACCCGACCATGTGGCACGACATCTTTCTGGCTAACCGCGATGCCGTGCTGCAAGCGCTCGACGGCTTCGAGGCCGGTACTCGCGTCCTTCGTCAGGCCATTAGCACCGGCGACAGCGAAGCCCTGCTCGGCATTTTCACGCGTGCCCGTGTGGCACGAGAACACTTCACCCACATGTTGGCCGGAACGGCCTATGCGAAACCCATGACTGCCGAAAAAGAACTGACTTATACCGTCCAGCCCGGAGGCCGCATGAACGGCCGTATTCGTGTGCCCGGCGACAAATCCATCTCGCATCGTTCCATCATGCTGGGCTCGATCGCCGAAGGCGTGACCGAAGTCACCGGCTTCCTCGAAGGCGAAGATGCCCTGGCGACCTTGCAGGCGTTCCGTGACATGGGCGTGGTCATCGAAGGCCCGGAGCGCGGTCGTGTGCGCGTGCACGGCGTCGGCCTGCATGGCCTGAAGCCTGCGCCAGGCCCACTTTATGTTGGTAATTCAGGCACTTCCATGCGCTTGCTGTCCGGCATTCTGTCGGCACAACCGTTCGATACCGTCATGACCGGTGATGCCTCGCTGGCCAAGCGCCCGATGGAGCGCATCGCCAAGCCCTTGCGTTTGATGGGCGCGGATATCCAGACCACCGGCGAACGCGGCACGCCGCCTGTCAGCGTCCATGGTGCCAGCACGGCGGCCAAGGGCGGCCTCAAGGGCATCCATTACGACATGCCGGTCGCCAGCGCACAGGTGAAGTCCGGTGTGCTGCTCGCCGGTCTCTGGGCGGACGGCGAAACCAGTGTCACCGAGCCGGCCCCGACGCGCGACCACACCGAACGCATGCTGAAAGGCTTCGGCTATGAAGTGAAGGTGCAGGGCGCCACGGCTACGCTGCGTGGCGGCGGCAAACTCACGGCCACGAAAATCGATGTGCCATCGGATATCTCCTCGGCGGCGTTCTTCCTCGTGGCGGCATCGATTGCCCCGAATTCCGATCTGACGCTGGAGCATGTCGGCATCAATCCGACGCGCGTAGGCGTCATCAACATTCTCAAGGCCATGGGCGGCAACCTCGAAGTATTCAACGAGCGTGAAATTGGCGGCGAACCGGTTGCCGACATTCGCGTGCGCTCGGCGCAGCTTAAGGGCATCAATATCCCTGAAGATCAGGTGCCGCTGGCGATCGACGAGTTCCCGGCGCTTTTCATTGCTGCTGCCTGCGCCGAAGGCACGACGGTGCTGACCGGTGCCGAAGAGCTGCGCGTGAAAGAGTCCGACCGCATCCAGGTCATGGCCGATGGCTTGGCAATACTTGGCATCAGCGCGCTGCCCACGCCGGACGGCATTGTTATTGAAGGCGGCCAGCTCGGCAGCGGCGAAGTGGTCAGCCATGGCGATCACCGCATTGCCATGTCGTTCTCCATGGCCGGCCTGCGCGCTAGCGGTCCTATCGTGATTCGTGACTGCGCCAATGTGGCCACCAGTTTCCCTGATTTCCTCGGTTTGGCGAAGCGCTGTGGCCTTGCCATTGCGGCCAGCGAGTAAGCCATTTTCAAGTTTTGTTGAGCGTATTCATGAGTGCTGAAATCGAAAAATCCCCGCAAATTTTGCGCGCGCCGGTCATCACCATTGATGGCCCCAGCGGATCGGGCAAAGGCACTATCGCCCACCGCGTGGCCACACGTCTGGGTTTCCATGTACTCGACTCGGGTGCCTTGTACCGTTTGCTCGGCGCTGCCGCCGAGCGTCATGCTGTGGCGGTGACCAATGAAGCGGCGCTGGAAGTGTTGGCGGCTCATCTCGATGTGCAATTTTTGTTCGATGGCTCCGGCGAAGCGCAGATCCTGCTTGAAGGCGAAGATGTGACACATAGCATCCGCACCGAAGAGGCCGGTCGTGTCGCTTCGCAAGTCGCCGCCTTGCCACGCGTGCGCGATGCTCTGATGGCGCGTCAACAGGCCTTTCGTGAAACGCCAGGCCTGGTTGCCGATGGACGCGACATGGGCACGGTGATTTTTCCGGATGCCGAGCTTAAGATTTTTCTGACCGCGTCCGCCGATGCCCGCGCAGAGCGTCGCTACAAGCAATTGCTGGAAAGAGGCTTTAGTGCTAGTCTCGCCGCCCTAATTGATGACATCCAGGCTCGTGACGCTCGCGACACGCAGCGTACGGTCGCGCCGCTGAAGCCGGCAGATGATGCCATCGTGCTGGACAGTACCGATCTGGGGATTGATGCCGTGGTGGCGCATGTGTTTGAGGCTGCCAGAATGATCCCTAGTATTGCCAGATATATGTAATTTAATCCGTGACTTGGCGTCATGTATTAAATAGAAGGCTAACGAGCAAATGACTCACTTTGAGCCATTTGTTGTTGGGGGTTTCTCAGCTGGCATCCACCAGCTTAGCGAGCTGAGAGACCAATAAACCACAACGCCCCCTGAGCTGGTCAGGTGGATTTACATACAAGTGCCATCCCGGCACTGGAAGGATTACATGACTGATTCATTTGCCGCCCTATTTGAAGAAAGCTTAATTTCCCTGGACGTCGAGCGCGGTGCGCTGATCAAAGGTACCGTCGTTGCTATCGATAGCGACTGGGTTACCGTTGATACCGGCCTCAAGTCCGAGGGTGTTATTGCCCGTGAAGAGTTCCTGAACGATCGCCGCGAGCTGGAAGTTGCCGTGGGTGACGAGGTTGACGTTGTTGTTGACGCCCTCGACAACGGCATGGGTTACACCCTGCTGTCCCGCGAAAAAGCCAAGCGTGCCGAAACCTGGATCCGTCTGGAAAAGGTTTTCGAAGCCGGCGAAATCATTCGTGGCATCATCTCCGGCAAAGTCAAGGGCGGCTTTACCGTCGACGTCGGCTCCATCCGCGCGTTCCTGCCGGGTTCGCTGGTCGACATCCGTCCGATTCGTGACACCGCTCATCTGGAAGGCCGCGAGCTGGAGTTCAAGCTCATCAAGCTCGATGCCAAGCGTAACAACGTTGTGGTCTCGCGCCGTGCCGTGATGGAAGCCGAATCGTCTGCAGAACGCGAACAGCTGCTCGCCAACCTTCAGGAAGGCCAGGTCGTTAAGGGTATCGTCAAGAACCTCACCGACTACGGCGCATTCGTGGATCTGGGCGGCATCGACGGCCTGCTGCACATCACCGACATGGCCTGGAAGCGCATCAAGCATCCGTCCGAAATCGTTGAAGTCGGCACCGAACTGACTGTTAAGGTCCTGAAGTTCGACCGCGAACGCAATCGCGTCTCCCTGGGCCTGAAGCAGCTCGGTGAAGATCCGTGGCTGGCTCTGATGGGTCGCTATCCGGAAGGTACACGCGTCAACGCCAAGATCACCAACCTCACCGACTACGGCTGCTTTGCCGAAATCGAAGAAGGCGTGGAAGGTCTGGTTCACGTGTCCGAAATGGATTGGACCAACAAGAACATTCACCCGTCCAAGGTCGTTCAGATCGGTGACGAAGTGGAAGTCATGGTGCTCGACATCGACGAAGATCGTCGTCGTATCTCCCTCGGCATCAAGCAGTGCCGTGAAAATCCGTGGGATGCCTTTGCGCGTCAGCACGAGAAGGGCGAGAAGGTTTCCGGCAACATCAAGTCGATCACCGATTTCGGTATCTTCATTGGTCTCGACGGCGGCATCGACGGTCTGGTTCACCTGTCCGACATCTCCTGGAACGAAGCTGGCGAAGAAGCCGTGCGTCGTTTCAAGAAGGGCGACCCGATCGAAGCCACCATTCTCTCGGTTGATCCGGAGCGTGAGCGCATTTCGCTGGGCATCAAGCAGCTCGAGCGTGACCCGTTCGGTGACTTTGTCGGCAACTTCGACAAGGGCTCCATGATCAAGGGTATCGTGAAGTCGGTTGATGCCAAGGGCGCTACCATCGACATCGACGGTGTTGAAGCCAGCCTGCGTGCTTCCGAACTGAGCCGTGACCGTGTTGAAGACGCTACCAAGTTCCTGGCTGTCGGCGATGCCGTCGAAGCCAAGATCATCGGTATCGATCGCAAAACTCGCGTCATTTCCCTGTCCGTGAAGGCCAAGGATGAAGCTGAAGATCGCGAAGCGATTGCCACGCTGAAGGATCAGGGTGCTGATGCAGCCGGTCCGAAGACCATTGGTGACCTGATCAAGGCACAAATGGGCAGCTAAGCTTTTCGCAAGCTGTAAAAAAAGAACGGGGATAGTTGTCTATCCCCGTTTTTTTATGTTTAAAATCAGCCTCTTGTTTCTTGTGCCATTTCTTTAAGAATGGTTGAGGCTGTTACCATGTCGCTTACTCGCTCTGAATTGATTGATCGCCTGGCTGCGCGCCAGACCATGCTCACCATGAAAGATGTCGAGCTATCGGTGAAAACCATGGTCGAGCATCTGTCTGAAACGCTATCTGCCAGCGAGCGTATCGAAATTCGTGGCTTCGGCAGCTTCTCGCTGCATTACCGGGCGCCGCGTCTGGGTCGTAACCCCAAGACAGGAGAGTCGGTGCAACTCGAAGGCAAACGCTCGCCGCATTTCAAGCCCGGCAAAGAGCTGCGTGATCGTGTCAATGACAGTGCCAGTCATACGCCCATCCAGGAAGGAGAGGGTTAATGCCCATTCTCAAGCGTGTTGCGTTCACGACATTGTCGGCCATAGTGGCTTTCATGGTGCTGTGGATGATCATCGTCAATGACCAAGCCATCGCCTTGAATCTGATCTTTGTTCAGACGCCAGCGATCAATGCAGGCCTGGTGATTTTGCTGACACTGATTTTTGGTTTGCTGATGGGTTTCTTGCTGGGCTTGCTGCGAGCACGCTGGTCCAAGCCTTCTGTTTAAGTCTTTTTGTTTCTGAGCAAGTACTTATGTCTGTTGTTGTCAGGTCGCCGGTTATTGTTGCTCTGGACTTCACCTCCGCCAAGCAGGCATTGACGCTGGCCGAGCGTCTGTCGCCGGTCGAATGTCGCTTGAAAGTGGGTAAAGAGCTGTTTACGCGTACTGGTCCTGAGCTGGTTCGTTCGTTACATGATCGCGGCTTTGAAGTTTTCCTTGATTTGAAATTCCACGACATTCCCAATACCGTCGCGGGTGCTGTTGCCGCCGCCGCTGATTTGGGTGTGTGGATGGTCAATGTCCATGCTCAGGGTGGTCGCCGCATGATGACGGCAGCGCGAGAGCGCTTGCAGCAGGGTGGCTATTCAACGCTGCTGACGGCGGTTACTGTCCTGACGAGCATGGAAGCAGAGGAGTTGCATGAGGTCGGCGTTGAGCGTACGCCGTTGGCTCATGTACAGGCGCTGGCAGGCCTGGCGGCCGCATGTGACTTGCATGGCGTGGTGTGCTCGGCACAAGAGGCTGCAGTGCTGCGCAAGCAGCTGCCCCCCGACTTTCAGTTGGTAACGCCGGGCATTCGACCCGCAGATGCCACTCAGGATGATCAGCGCCGTATCATGACGCCCGAGCAAGCGATGGCGGTGGGAGTGAATTATCTGGTCATTGGAAGGCCGATTACCCAAGCTGATGATGCTGTTGCTGCACTGCGGACAATCAACATTTCACTGGGATGCTGATTGATGCCTACCGTACTGAGCCAAGAAGCTGATCAAAAATTCCACCTCAATAAGTTGCAGAAGCGTTTGCGCCGCCTGACCGCTCAGGCTATCCAGGATTACAACATGATCCAGGATGGCGACAAGGTCATGGTCTGCCTTTCCGGCGGCAAAGATAGCTACACCATGCTGGAAATTTTGCTCAACCTGCAGGTCAGTGCGCAGATCAAATTTGAGATTGTTGCGGTTAATCTGGATCAGAAGCAGCCGGATTTCCCGGAAGAGATTTTGCCGAAATACCTCACCGAGCGTGGCGTACCGTTCTATATTCTGGAAAAAGATACCTACAGCATCGTCAAAGAGTTGACGCCGGAAGGGCAGACTTATTGTGCTGTTTGCAGCCGATTGCGGCGTGGCAATCTGTATGCCTTTGCACAGGAGATCGGCGCAACCAAAGTGGCGCTGGGTCACCACCGCGATGACATTCTGGCGACATTGCTACTGAACCTGTTTCACGCCGGCCGCTTAAAGGCCATGCCGCCGAAACTACTTTCAGATGATGGCAAAAATATCCTTATTCGCCCATTGGCTTATTGCAAGGAAAAAGACATTGCGGCGTATGCTCAGCTGAAAGGCTTTCCAATAATTCCGTGTAATTTGTGCGGGTCTCAGGAAAATCTGCAGCGTGCCAATATCAATCAGCTTTTGCGTGAATGGGACAAGCAGTTTCCACAGCGCCTCGATAGCATGTTTACGGCCACTCAAAATATTGCGCCGTCACAATTAGCGGATATGAGCTTGTTTGATTTTATCGGGCTGGAGCAGAAGCGAACGCCAATTGTGCAGAATATCATGCGATATAATCAGCTTGAGGTTATTAATATAATCATTTGATGTATAACCAGAGTCAGAATCCAATAAAAAGCCGGCTTGAAAGCCGGCTTTTTATTGTGCCTCAGTTACATTAGAATTTTTGGTTCAACTGAAGGCTGAGCGTCTGGATCGAAGTGTCGTAGAAACGACCTTTGAATGTACCACCGTTACCAGTACAGGGCTCGCCATCGGGATTATAAGTACCATCTGCGTTATCACGTGTGGTTACACGGCAGGCATCACGATAGTTTGATTCGGAGTCGGCCAGCATTGTCAGACTGTAAGCAGCATCCACGGTAAGATTTTTCTTAAGCTTGTAGTTGGCACCCACTGAGTACATATAGCGATCGCTATCAGGTGCTCCTGGATGACGAAATTCAGCAGATGGAACTGGTGTTTTATCAAACTGAAACCCCGATTTTAAGGTTAACTTATCATCGTAATGATAGTTGCCGCCAATCGAAAACTTGAAGGAGTCCTTCCATTTTGTGTCGATACCACCGGCACCTTGTTTAATCGGAGTGCCGTCTGCTCTTTTTTTATCAAGAAACTCAACGCGAATCTTGTCTACTGCAGAGGTTTCAATAAAGGTAAAGTCGGCTACCAAATCAATTTTTTCATTAAGTTTATGGAAAATGTTAGCTGAGGTACGGGCAGGGAGAATCAAATCGCCTTTTGCGGTTGTATCTGGACGGAGATTTTCACGCAAGTACTTATCTAACGGTCCAAGAGCAGCATCAGATAGTGCGGTGCCTTTAAGCCCATCTAGATCCCACTCTAATTTACCTCTGAACTTGACTGTCGACTCTGAGCGATATGCTAAACCCATTCTGGTCTTGTCATTAACAGCAAACATGTAACCGACATTAAAACCCAGACCATAGCCATACATTTCAACTTTTGCTGAGCCTGAGCTATTCTCTGTATCTACAAGCAGACTAGGAGCGGCTGCAAATGCCGCCCGACAAACGGCTTCATTTACAGGCGTTATGACGGGGACTCGGCAAAAAGCAGGAATAAGCGCACTAACAGCGGCTGGAACTGGAATTGCACCTGTCTCTGCTGCATTTCTCAATAGGTAAGGACCAACGCCTTCGACATCAATTTGTGTTCTCTGTCGAATATGCCCGCCAATAACAGAAACGCCAAAACCTAAGCTATGTTTGTCATCAAAACGAATACCGATTGATGGGTTAATATTGATAAGCTCAATGGCAATGCTATCAATCTGGTACGCACCAGCCCAGTCAGCTTTATAATTAAGATTGCCACCACCAGGTGCAAAAATACCCACGCCAGCGGTCACAATATCGTCAATTGGTAAGGCAGCAAAAGCGCCGCCTGCAGCTAAGACACTTGGCCAGAAAGTACCTGGGGTGCCATTAGTTGGTTCTTCATCGCTTAGTTTTCTAGAACTGGTCGTCTCATTAAATTCCGGAGTACCCGTGGTGCCATTTTCATCGACATCAACTTTGCCTCTCAGAGCCAGCAACGAAAACCCCTGCGAAACTTGCAAGCCACCTTTCAAGCGGGCAAGACCTGCCGGATTATAATAAAGAACCGAAGGGTCGTTTGCTTCTGCGCCGTTGGCGTTCGATGTGCCTTGATGGCTGGCCGTAATTGTCGGCAAGTCTAAGCCGCCAGCGAAGGTGTGGCCGGTAGCAAGACAAAGCATGGAAAAAGTGAGGGCGCGTAAAGAAAAAGTAGGTTGATACGACACCATGAATATCCTCATTGTTCTTGTTTTCGAGATTCGAGAGTGTCCTATAAGCAGGCTGATGACAGCAAGCCTCATCGGACGAATATCAAAAGAAAAAGGCCGCAAAAGCGGCCTTTTTCAAACAGCTGACAGGGATTAGCCGCCGAACTGGTTCATCGTGTTCTTCGCGTCGTCACCGGCCTTGAGAGCCTGTTCGCCAGCAAAGATTTCCTTGTGGTCATCGCCGATGTCCGAACCGGCCATGGCCTGGTGCTTGACGCAGGCAACGCCTTCACGGATTTCCTTGCGCTGAACACCAGCCACATAGGCGAGCATGCCTTGGTCGCCGAAGTAGCCCTTGGTCAGCTCGTGCATGTGCAGAGCAGTCGTGTGGTAGGTCGGCAGCGTGATCAGGTGATGGAACACACCGGCTTCACGCGAGGCATCGGCCTGGAAGGTGCGGATCTTTTCATCAGCGTCCTTGGCCAGTTCGGTGCTGTCGTAGTCGATGCTCATCAGCTTGGCGCGGTCATAGGCAGAAACATCCTTGCCTTCAGCAACGAAGCGGTCGTAGGACTGCTGACGGAAGTTCAGTGTCCAGTTGAACGACGGGCTGTTGTTGTAAACCAGCTTGGCGTTCGGAACCACTTCCTTGACGCGGTTGACCATGTGGGCGATCTCAGCAACGTTCGGCGTTGCAGTTTCGATCCACAGCATGTCGGCGCCGTTCTGCAGCGATGTTACGCAGTCCAGCACAACACGGTCGATCTGCGTGTCGGCACGGAACTGGAACAGGCCGGAGGCGAGACGCTTCGGACGGTGCAGCTTGCCATCGCGCTTGATCAGCACTTCGTCGTCGGACGCTTCGGAAATGTCGATTTCCGTGGTGTCGAGGAAGCTGATGTACTGCGATGCCAGGTCGCCCTTGACCTTGGAGACCGGGATCTTCTGGGTCAGGTCGGCGCCTTCGGAGTCGGTACGGGCAACGATAACGCCCTGGTCAACACCGAGCTCGATGAATGCATAACGAACGGCATTGATCTTGGCCAGGAAGTCTTCATGCGGCACGGTTACCTTGCCAGCCTGGTGACCGCACTGCTTGGCGTCCGATACCTGGTTTTCGATCTGGATGCAGCAAGCGCCAGCTTCGATCATCTTCTTAGTGAGCAGGTAGGTCGCTTCTTCGTTACCGAAGCCGGCGTCGATGTCGGCAATGATCGGCACGATGTGCGATTCGAAGTTGTTGATCTGAGCTTCGATCTGAGCGGCCTTGGCGTTGTCACCGGCTTCCTGAGCTTTCTTCAGGTTGCGGAACATGTCGTTCATTTCCTTGGCGTCGGCTTGACGCAGGAAGGTGTACAGCTCTTCGATCAGAGCCGGAACGGAAGTCTTTTCGTGCATGGACTGGTCAGGCAGCGGGCCGAATTCGGAACGCAGTGCAGCAACCATCCAGCCGGACAGGTAGAGGTACTTCTTTTCGGTGGTGCCGAAGTACTTCTTGTTGGCGATCATCTTCTGCTGGCCAACAAAACCGTGCCAGCAACCCAGCGACTGGGTGTACTTGCTGGAGTCGGCATCATATTCAGCCATGTCGCGGCGCATGATGGCAGCGGTGTACTTGGCGATGTCGAGGCCGGTCTTGAAACGGTTCTGCATTTGCATGCGGGCCGCATCTTCCGGGCTGATAGCGTTCCATGTGTCGCCGAACTGGGCTTTCAGGGCACGAACAGCATCAATAGCAGAGGTGTACGTAGTCATAACGTTTTCCTGTCGCAGGGTGGGAAAAGTTGAAGTGCCAACATAAACAGCATGCGGGTCGCTTTAACAGTGGGTGCAGTCTAGAGTTCATGGCATAATTTTCAAAATTTATAGTTTTTATTTTCGGTATTCATGCGATGAATTTAGAGCGTGTCGATCTTAACCTTCTGGTCTATCTGGATGTGCTGCTGCAAGAGAAGAATGTTACTCGTGCAGCGGCACAGTTGGGTATCACGCAGCCGGCAATGTCTAATGGACTCAAGCGCTTGCGCGAGCTTTTCAACGATCCATTGATGATCCGCTCGAGCAGCGGCATGGCACCTACCGAGCGTGCCCTGGAACTGGCTCCGCTGGTGCGCCAGGCGCTTTCGGCGGTGACGGAGATTCTCGAGCCCAAGCAGGATTTCCGACCACTGACATCTAAACGCGTGTTTCGCATCATGACATCGGACTATGCCGAGGCCACGCTGATGCCAGCGCTGGTAAAGGCGTTGCGCTCGGAAGCACCGGATGTGGTGCTGGATTTTCTCACACCTTCGGATGTCAGCATACAAGACATCGAGCAGGGCAAGGTCGATCTGGCGATTAACCGATTTAATGAAATACCACTTTCATTTCATCAAGTTACGCTTTGGTCTGACAGTTTTTCCTGTTTGCTTAATCGTAGTAATCCGGCGGCGGTGCGCTTCAATTTGAAGACTTATCTGGAGTCGCAGCATATCTGGGTATCGAAAACCGGCATGGGCATTGGCTTCGGCATGAACCCGGATCGTGGCGGCATGGGGCAAATTGATGCGGCGCTGGAGCGTATCGGCCAGCGTCGTCGCATCACCATTTATACGCGGCACTATCAAATGCCGGCTCTGGTTGCCCACAAGGCAGATCTGATTGCGACGCTGCCGACGCGAATTGCGCGTTTGCAGAACGATCATCCGCAGCTAGTGGTGAAAGAGCCGCCATTTTTCATTCCCGAATTCGAGCTGAAGATGGCCTGGGGCGCGTTGCTGCATCACAGCCCGGCACATCGCTGGCTGCGTCAGCTCATTCTTTATGTGGCACGCCAGATCACCGAGCAGGAGCGGCGTGATGAAGAGAAGGCCAATTGGGTGCCGAAGCGACGCAAGCGCATTGATCGGGAATGACCGGCGTGGAAGTTTTCGCTAGACTAGCGACCACTTTTCGCAACACATACCAACTTATTTATTACGCACCTATCTTTAGGTGGCACCAACGAGGCTGATGCACATGACTGAGCAGCGCATTCAACACGGCGAACTCGCAATCGCTAAATCCCTGTACGACTTGGTCAATAACGAGATGGCTCCGGGCACAGGCGTTGAGCCCAAGCATTTTTGGGACCAGTTCGAGCAGATCATGGCCGATCTCATGCCGAAGAATCAGGCGCTGCTGGCCAAGCGTGATGCCATCCAGGCCCAGATTGATGCTTGGCATCAGGCCAATCGCAATGCCGATTTCGCTGCCTACAAGACATTCCTGACCGAGATCGGCTATCTGGTGCCGGAAGGCCCGGATTTTGCTGTCAGCCCGGAAAATGTCGATGACGAAATTGCGCGTATTGCTGGCCCGCAGCTGGTGGTGCCGGTAAAGAATGCCCGTTATGCGCTGAATGCTGCCAACGCCCGCTGGGGTTCGCTCTATGACGCGCTCTACGGCACCGATGCCATCTCCGATGAAGATGGCGCGGAGAAGGGCAAGGGCTACAACCCGGTGCGCGGCAATAAGGTCATCGCTTTCGCCCGCAATTTCCTCGACCAGGCGGCACCGCTGGCCTCCGGCTCTCACGCCGACAGCACGGGCTATGCCATTGTTGGCGGCCAGTTGCAGGTCATGCTGAAGAGCGGCGAAACTGTTGCTCTAGCTCAGCCGGAGAAGTTCGTCGGCTACACCGGCGACATTGCTAGCCCGACCAGCATCCTTTTGAAGAACAATAACCTGCATGCTGAAGTTCAGTTCGATCGTGAAAGTGCAATCGGCAAGACTGACGCTGCCGGCATCAAGGATGTCAATCTGGAATCGGCCATCACCGCTATCCAGGACTGCGAAGACTCCGTGGCTGCCGTCGATGCCGAAGACAAGGTCGAGGTCTACGGCAATTGGCTGGGCCTGATGAAGGGTACGCTCAGTGAGTCGTTCGAGAAGGGCGGCAAGACGCTGGTTCGTACCCTCAATGGCGACCGTACCTTTGCCAAACCGAATGGTGGCGAATTCACCCTGCACGGCCGCGCACTGCTGCTAGTGCGCAATGTCGGCCATCTGATGACCAACCCGGCCGTGCTCTACAAGGGCCAGGAAGTACCGGAAGGCATCATGGATTGCTTGGTGACCGTGCTGGCTGCCAAGCACGACTTGCTGAAGATCAACAAGGTGTCGAACTCGCGCGCCGGCTCGGTCTACATCGTGAAGCCGAAAATGCATGGCCCGGAAGAAGTGGCCTTCGCCAACGAAATCTTCGGTCGCGTTGAAGATGCCCTGGGTTTAGCCCGCAACACGCTGAAGATGGGCATCATGGACGAAGAGCGCCGTACCACGGTGAACCTGAAGGAGTGCATCCGCGCTGCTGCTGCCCGTGTGATCTTCATCAACACCGGTTTCCTCGACCGTACCGGTGACGAAATGCACACCTCCATGGAAGCCGGCGCCATGGTGCGCAAGGCCGACATGAAGGCAGCCAAGTGGATTGCCGCTTACGAAAACTGGAACGTCGACATCGGTCTCGCTTGCGGTCTGCAAGGCAAGGCGCAGATCGGCAAGGGCATGTGGGCCATGCCGGATCTGATGAAGGGCATGCTGGAGCAGAAGATTGCGCATCCGAAAGCCGGCGCCAACACTGCTTGGGTGCCGTCGCCAACAGGCGCCACGCTGCATGCCACGCACTACCACCAGGTGCTGGTGCAGGATGTGCAGAACCAGCTCAAGTCGCGTGCTCGCGCTTCGCTGGATGACATCCTGACCTATCCAGTCGCGACCAATCCGAGCTGGTCGGCAGAAGAGATCAAGAGCGAACTCGACAACAACTGCCAGGGCATCCTCGGCTATGTGGTGCGTTGGATCGATCAGGGCGTGGGCTGCTCCAAGGTGCCGGATATCCACAATATTGGTTTGATGGAAGATCGCGCCACACTGCGCATCTCCAGCCAGCATGTGGCCAACTGGCTGCGTCACGGCATCTGCACCCAGGAGCAGGTCGTGGAGGCCATGCAGCGCATGGCGTCCGTGGTCGATGCCCAAAATGCTGGTGATGCCCTATACCAGCCAATGGCACCGAACTTTGCCGACAGCGTGGCCTATCAGGCCGCTGCTGAACTGGTGTTCGAAGGCTGCGCGCAGCCCAACGGTTATACCGAGCCGGTGCTGCATCGCCGTCGTCGCGAGCTGAAGGCGAGCCTGGCTGGCTAAGCCTGTGTACTTGCGTTGAAAAAGCCGCCTGCTTGTCATGAAGCAGGCGGCTTTTTTATGACTGGATTGAATGACCGAGAGGCGCTTCATGAGAACAGTACAAGCCGGTGTTTTAGCCGAAATCCCTAGTCATGCACTTTATGTTAGCTATCAACTGTCGGATGTGACTGAGCTTTCGGCGGCATTGCGTATCTTGCAGGCAGGAGTTGATGGTAACTCTTGTGTTGTAGGCTTTGGCGCATCACTGGCTAATGCTCTGCAAGCCAGTATTCCCGGCTTGAGTACCGGTTTCGACATCCCCGGCTCGCTGGTAGCACTGCCGCAGCAGCCGATTGCCCTCTGGCTCTGGCTGCGTGGCGAGGACCGGGGTGACTTGCTGCTGGCCGAGCGGGCCTGGACGCAGCGTCTGCAGCCTGCCTTTGTGCGACATCAGCGGGTTGAAGCGTTCCGCCATGGCGACGGTCGTGATTTGACCGGCTACAAGGACGGCACGGAAAATCCGGTGGATGAGTTGGCTGTTGCCGCCGCCTGCGTGGCTTCGGCTGATAACGGCCTAGACGGCTCAAGCTTTGCTGCGATCCAGCAATGGCTGCACCAGTTCGAACAGTTCGATGCTATGAGCCCGGCAGCGCAGGACCATGCCATCGGTCGTCGGCGCAGCGATGATGTCGAGCTTGAGGATGCACCTGAATCGGCTCATGTGAAACGTACAGCGCAAGAAGACTTCGAGCCGGAAGCCTTTGTGCTGCGGCGCTCCATGCCGTGGTCGGCCGGCAATCGTGCAGGTTTGATGTTTGTCGCTTTCGGTGCTTCCTTTCAGGCTTTCGAGGCTCAGTTGACGCGCATGTCAGGTGCCGAGGACGGTGTGCTCGATGCCTTGTTCCAGTTCAGTCAGCCCATCACCAGTCACTATGTGTGGTGCCCACCCATGCTGGATGGGCACCTAGACCTGAGCTTGCTCTTGTAAGTTACAAAGCTACAAAGTCGACCTTCTCGCGCACGGCGCAATCAGGGCATGGCCAGCTGTCCGGAATCTTCGTCCACAGCGTGCCGGCGGCAAAACCCTCCTTCGGGCAGCCCTTGCTCTCGTCATAGATGTAGCCGCAATCCGAACATTGGAAGCGTGCATGACCATCGGTCTGCGGGTGTGCCGGGGCACCATCAGGGATGGGCGACATGTGCGCCGGGTTTTCCAGCCGAGCACGATTCAGGGATGAGTTCAGAATCTTCTCGCGCTTGGAGGGCAGGATGTTGGCCTTGCTCAGGTCACCCTTGTAGTGCTTGGCCACCAGCGGATCCATCTGACGGAACCAGAGCGCCGGAATATAGGCCGGAATCAGCATGGAGGCATAGCCGGCGGGTAGTTGCGGGCTTTCCTCGAAGTGACGCAGGGCTTGGAAACTACGCGTTGGGTGCGCATGGTGGTCGCTGTGGCGCTGCAGCTGGTAGAGCACCAGATTGGTGACAATGTGGTTGCTGTTCCAGGAGTGCTCGGGCATGCAGCGGACAAAGCGGCCATCCGGGCCTTTCTGGCGCAGTAGACCGTAGTGTTCGATGTAATTAATGGTTTCCAGCAGCGCGGCACCGTAAAAGGCTTGCAGCAGTAGGAAGGGCAGTGCGCCCCAGCCCAGCCAGGCGGTAATGGCACCAAAAAAGACCACTGTCATGGCCCAGGCTTGCAAGTTGTCGTTATCCAGAGACCAAACGCCTTTACCTTGGCGATCAAGGCGCTCACCTTCGATTTTCCAGGCCGACAGGACACTGCCAATCATGGTGCGCGGCAGGAAGGCCCAGAAGGTTTCGCCCATTTTCGAGCTAGCCGGATCTTCCGGTGTGGCCACATTCTTGTGATGGCCACGGACATGCTCGGCGTAGAAATGACCGTAGGCGACAGGGGCCAGCGTCAACTTGGCCATCCAGCGGCCGAATTCATCACGCTTGTGTGACAGCTCGTGAGCGGTATTGATGGCGATGCCGTTGATTGCGCCGACTGAAAGCACTATGCCGATGAGCTCAAAGACGCTGAGGTCATGATGCACGGCAATCCAGGCACCCCACACGGTGAGAATGAATTGCGACGGAATGTAAGCATAAACGACATAGCGGTAGAAGCTGTCGGACTCGAGTTGCGCGACAGCTGATTCTGGCGGATTGCTGGCATCGGAGCCGATGATGCGATCCATGAGCGGAATCAAGCCATAGACCAGAATCGGGCCACCCCAGAGGGCTGCGCTAATACCGGTCAATTCGTAGAGACCTAAAATCAGCAGTCCAAGGACAGGAATCAGCGGGCTCAGCAGCCAGAGATAGCGTTTGCTGTCTACCCAAGGGGCAGTGAGCGTGGTGGTGGTCATGATGGGCCTCTCCTGAGACGGTTTTATTTCAATTTCAGACAAAAAGCGTTGCTTGCGCTGTGACCGTATCATTGTTCAATGTTAAGGTTAGTGTCTGGCATTAAAAGCCGATTTTATCTCTCAAAACGCCGGAATATGACCCAATGCAAGATTTTCTGAGCATTATTTTTGACGATTTGCATCTTACGGATGCCGAGTACTTCTTCGTTTCGGCATCCAGTAACTGGGCATTTGGCGTGAATTTGCCTAATCGTTCAATTTTTCATGCGGTCTTGCAAGGGGAGGCCACGGTGGTGGTTGGCGCCGAACGCTATCACCTGTCTGCAGGCGATTTGCTGATCGTAGCGACGGGCAGCGCGCACAGCATTCATGCGCCTGAAGGCATCGCGTATCCGGTTGTTGATATCAGTGAAGAGTTCGGGCGTCCTAGAGAAACGCCGATCACGTTGGGCAATGGCCCGTTATCAGCATTCATCCTGACGGCAGGCTGTCGTTTTGATGTTGAGCTGGGGCAGCCGCTGATGTCGGCATTGCCGGCGGCCATTCCTATTCTTGGCTCGCAAAAAGGCACGCCGGAGTGGCTGCGTATTGGCATTGAATTTCTCTTGCAAGAGACGCGTGAGCGGCGGCCCGGACATCAGAGCATTCTCAATCGCCTCGGCGATATCTGGTTTGTTGAAGTGCTGCGTACCTATATTGAAAGCCTGCCTGAAGGCAACGATTCATGGCTACGTGCGCTCAAGGATCCTGCGCTGGCGTTGGTGCTGAGTGCTATCCACAAGCATCCTGGCAAAGCCTGGACCGTGCCGGCACTGGCGCAAATGGCTTGTCTGTCGCGCTCCGCCTTCGCCGATCGGTTCCAGAAAATCATGGGCAAGCCGCCATTGACCTATGTCAGTGAACATCGCATGCGTGTCGCGGCTTGGCAGTTGCGTCATACCGGCCAACCCATTTGCCATATTGGCGATGCCGTGGGTTATGCCTCGGAAACAGCATTCGGACAGGCATTCAAGCGCAGCTATGGCCTTGCGCCTGGACGCTATCGCGAGCAAATTCGAGCCGAATCCGCTATCAGCTCCGATTAGCACTCGCCATTACAAGTAAACCTTTGGTATAAGAACTGTCTGCTTGACGCATCAGTCAGCCCCCCAAAACAACGATAAGGTAGCCCTCTGATGAGCCGATACGCCTCTCGATCAACATTGCTTCATTGTTTCATGCTCTGGGCCGAAACCAGCCCCAATACCGTCTACATGACGCAGCCTCTGGCTGATGGCAAGACGCTGGAAGTGACCTGGGGTGACGCCGCCAATCAGGTTACTCGCGTCGCTAACTACCTTAAGTCATTGAATCTGCCGGCCGGTAGCAGCATCGGCCTGCTCGGTCGCAACAGCGCGCACTGGATTCTCGCGGACCTCTCGGTGTGGATGGCTGGCCATGTCACCGTGCCGTTGTATCCCACGCTGAATGCTGAGTCTGCCGAGTACATTCTTGAGCACTCCGAGTGCAAGCTGCTGTTTCTCGGCAAGCTCGACGGTAAGGCCGATGGCTGGAACGACATCAAGACCATTCTGCCGGAAAGCCTACCGCTGATCAGCTTGCCGATGTCGCCGCGTGGCGATGTGACGCAATGGACCGATCTGGTCGCTCAATATGAGCCGTTGGCCGAGATCACACTGCCAGACACCAATGCCATGGCTACGATTGTCTATACCTCCGGCAGCACCGGCCGCCCCAAGGGCGTGATGCACAGCTTCGGCACTATGTGCACGGTAGCCAGTGGTCTGCGTGACACTTACAAGATCAATCGTGACGACCGCATGCTGTCTTACCTGCCGCTGGCCCATGTAGCTGAGCGCGCCGTGGTCGAAACGGCCTCGCTGTACTTTGGCTTCAAGGTCTACTTTGCCGATAATCTGGCGACGTTCCAGCAAGACTTGCAGCGCGCCCAGCCAACGATTTTCTTCTCGGTGCCGCGTCTGTGGACCAAGTTCTATTTGGCCATCAATGAAAAACTGCCGCCAGCCAAGCAGCGCATCTTGTTCAATATCCCAATTCTGTCGAGCATCGTGAAGCGCAAGATTTTGACCCAGCTGGGCTTGGACAAGGTGCGTCTGGCGATTACTGCCTCGGCACCGTTACCGCCGAACATTCTGCAGTGGTATCGCAACATTGGCCTGGATTTGCTGGATGTTTACGGAATGACCGAAAACTATGGCTACTCGCACGGTTCGCGTCCGGGTGAAGTTCGGGTCGGCTATGTTGGTCATGCCAATCCTGGCGTCCAGCACCGCATTGCAGACACCGGTGAAGTGCAGGTAAAGAGCCCAGGCCAGATGATGGGCTACTACAAGGCTCCCGACAAAACCGCTGAAGACATGACAGACGATGGTTATCTGAAGACGGGTGATCGCGGCGAGCTCGACGAACAGGGCCGTCTGCGTATCACGGGTCGCGTGAAAGAGCTGTTCAAGACATCGAAGGGCAAGTATGTGGCCCCGGTGCCTATCGAGCAGAAGCTCAATGTGCATCAGAAGGTCGAGGTGATTTGCGTTACGGGTCCGACGCAGCCACAGCCGTTTGCCCTGTTCATGTTGTCACTGGATGCCACTGCCGAGCTGGCCGATGGCCGTATCAACAAAAATACGCTGACCGAGGAATTTACGGCGCTGCTGAAGACCGTTAATGCCACGCTGGAAGATCATGAGCGGCTGGATTATGTGGTGGTGGTGAAGGATCAGTGGACCATGGAGAACGGTTTTCTGACACCAACCATGAAGATCAAGCGCAATGTGGTTGAAGAGCGTTATTTGCCCAATGCCGATACTTGGGTAGGCATGCGCAAGACCGTGATCTGGGAGTAATCCCAGACTGCGGAAACGCCGCTGGATGGCAATAAAAAAGGGCAGAGTGATCTGCCCTTTTTTATGACTGAAAATTCAGTAGATCAAATTTAGCGGACGCGGTAAGTGATGCGACCTTTCGTCAGGTCATAAGGCGTCATTTCGACCTTGACCAGATCACCCGTAAGAATACGGATGTAGTGCTTACGCATCTTGCCTGAAATATGGGCAATCACGACGTGGCCATTTTCCAGCTTCACGCGGAACATGGTGTTCGGCAGGGTGTCGACGACAACACCATCAAACTCAATCTGTTCTTCTTTCGACATGCAGCAATGGCCTCGGCGGCAAGATAATCATTAAAGCGAGCAGTAAGCCCGCAAAGCCGGCGCATTGTGCCCGAAAAGGCGGGCGCTGGCAAAGCCTGCTGCAAAGATGATATTTGTGGTGTCAGCGAGCGAGCAGCCATTCGCCTTCGATAAGCAATTCCAGCGGACGAAACTGGGTTTTGTAGCGCATGCGCTGGGCTTGGCGGACCCAGTAACCGAGGTAAAGAAAAGGCAGGCTACGGCGTTGTGTTTCCGCGATCTGCCAGAGAATGGCGAAGGTGCCGAGGCTGCGATATGTTTCGCTAGGATCATAGAATGTGTAGACCGCTGACAGGCCGGTGCTCAATACATCCGTGACCGCGAGAGCCATCAAGCGGTCATCACGGCGAAACTCGACAAAGACGGTATCTGACCATTCGCTGGTTAGAAACTCCCGGTATTGGCGTGGCGTGGGCGGATACATATCGCCATCGCGATGGCGCGCCGAAATATAGCGAGCATAGAGAGCATAGTGCTGCTCGTTCCATTCAGGCTCGACGCAATGCACGGTAAGATCTTGGTTGCGGCTCCATGCGCGGCTCTGGCTGCGTTTGGGCTTGAAAGTGGCAACAGGGACACGCACCGAAATGCAGGCTTGGCAGCCTTGGCATTGTGGCCGATAAACATAGTGGCCGCTGCGGCGAAAGCCCATGTCGGAAAGCTGGCTGTAGGCATAAGCCGTCATGTCGGCTTCCGGGTCGGCAAACAGGGTGATGGCCTGACGATCGGCGATATAGCTGCAGGCATGCGGCGAGGTGGTAAAAAAATGTAGCTCGCTGGCTGTCATGATTCGTTGCGCTCAAGCGGGAAGCCGGCAAGCTTTAGCGTGCCAGAGGCGCTTGCCCAGTCATAGCCAGCAAGGTCGCGAGCCTGCTCAAGATGCGCCAGATAAACCGTGCGTGCCACCATGCTGGCTCCCAGACTCATCAAATGCGGATTTTCAAACTGGGCATCAACAACGGGCCAGTCAGCATCAAGCGCGATGCACATGAGCGCCCAGAAGGCGATCTTTGAGGCATCGGCTCTCACACTGAACATGGATTCGCCGCAAAACAAGCCACCTATGCTGACGCCATACAAGCCGCCGACCAGCTCATCGTCATGCCAGACCTCAATACTGTGCGCATGGCCTTGTTCGTGCAAGGCGCAATAGCCGGCCACGATGTCGGCACTGATCCAAGTTTCATCGGTGTAAGCACGTGGTGCAGCACAGCTCTCGATGACAGCCGCAAAAGCATGATCGACAGAAATTCGCCAGGGCGTGTTGCGCAAGCTCTTGCGCAGACTGCGAGAGGGGACAAAGGTCTTCGGATAAAATACGCAGCGTGGGTCTGGTGACCACCACAGAATAGGGTCAGTTTCGGAGAACCACGGAAAGATGCCGTTGCGATAGGCTGCCAGCAGTCGCTGGGGCGAGAGATCGCCACCCGCAGCGAGCAGGCCATCAGGCTCGCGCAGTGCCTGTTCCGGCATCGGGAACACGAGGCGCTGATCCAGCCAGGGCAGTTGGATGGCCACGAGTTCGCCGACGTAGAGTGCTTAGTGAGCTAGCGCGTCGAGGTACTTTTCGGCGTCGAGCGCGGCCATGCAGCCGGCACCCGCCGAAGTAATGGCCTGACGATAAACATGATCGGCAATATCGCCAGCGGCAAACACGCCTGCCACATTAGTCGCGGTGGCATTGCCTTCGCTGCCACTCTTGACCTTGAGATAGCCATTCTTCATATCGAGCTGGCCGTCAAAGATATCCGAGTTCGGTTTGTGACCGATGGCAATGAAAATGCCGGCAACTGGCACAGTCTGGTCATCACCGCCGGTGGTCGAGGCCAGTAGGGCACCGGTCACACCGGAGTCATCGCCCAGTACTTCTTTCAGGCTGTGATTCCAAATGATAGTGATTTTGCCAGCCTTTTCTTTCTCGAAGAGATGGTCTTGCAGAATCTTCTCGGACTTCAGCTTGTCGCGGCGATGCACCAGCGTGACATGGTCAGCGATGTTGGACAGGTACAGCGCCTCTTCAACAGCCGTGTTGCCGCCGCCGACGACCATGACGCGCTGACCGCGATAGAAGAAGCCGTCGCAGGTGGCGCAGGCGCTGATGCCGCGACCCATGAAAGCGGTTTCGGATTCGAGACCCAGATATTGCGCCGAAGCACCGGTGGCGATGATCAGTGCATCGCAGGTGTACTCGCCGCTGTCGCCGCTGAGCACAAACGGGCGCTGGTCGAGCTTGACGTTATTGATGTGGTCAAAGATAACCTGGGTGCCGAAGCGCTCAGCGTGAGCCTGCATGCGCTCCATCAGCGCCGGGCCGGTGAGGCCGTGGGCATCGCCGGGCCAGTTGTCGACTTCGGTGGTGGTGGTGAGCTGGCCGCCGGCCTGCATGCCGGTAATGACCACGGGCTGAAGATTGGCGCGTGCGGCATAAACCGCAGCAGTGTAGCCGGCAGGGCCGGAGCCCAGGATAATCAGGCGATGGTGTACGCTGGCCATGACAACTCCGTTCTAAGGGTTAAAAGACAGGCAGAGAGTGTAGCAGAGGTCCTGTCATCTTCCGGACAGGTCGCTACAATGTCGCATCACATGATCTGGGAAATTTGCAGTGGCCGCGCCTGAACAAACTCAAGATCTCGCTAAAGCGACCAAGCCAGGTCGTCTCGTACTGCACCGGGTGTTCTGGATTGTGCTAGCGTGCTTCGTTGCGCTCAGCATCTTTTCGCATGATGCCAATGATCCGGCCTGGACCCAGTGGGGCAGTGCCCCAACGCACAATGCTGCCGGCCAATTCGGGGCTTATCTGTCCGATATTCTCGGCTTCATGCTCGGCACTGTGGTCTATGCAGTGCCATTTCTGTTCTTCTGGCGAGTAATCTTATTCTGGCACCAACCCCCGTTGGCCTTGACGGGCTGGCGTCAGGCTGCAGCTTGGGTGGTGTCCCTATTTTCCCTCGCATCACTGCTGGCTTTGCACCAATACCAGCCAGGCTATGGTTTGGATAATGCTGCGGGCGGTCTTTTCGGGCGGACCCTGGGCTTGGCGATGTGGCAGGCAACCGGCCTGATCGGTGGCAGCCTGATTCTCGGGACGCTGTTTGTGCTGACCTTCACGCTGGCCAGCGGTATATCGTGGCCATGGCTGTTAGAGCGTATCGGCCGGGCCTTGTGGTTGGCGGTTAGCGAATTGCAGGCGATCTGCATTCCGGCCTGGCAGAACTGGCGCGCTAAACGGCACGCTACAGCAGGCTCTATGCCTCATGCCGATGCACGCTCAGCTGTTCGCCAGGAGCCTGTTGTGCGGGAATCGGCCAAGCCGGCCTTCACTCCTCGCGTGCCGGAAACACAAGCCACTCCGTTGGAAACGCCACGACCCAAGCTGGAAATCACCATCCAGCCGATTGCCGAAGTGAAACCGGCGAAGAAGCCGGAAACACAGCGCCAGCTCTTTGCGCCGCCACCGGGCGAGGGCAGCCTGCCTTCGCTGGATCTGCTTGATCCGGCTGAGCCGCGCGGGCGCAAGGGCTACACGCCGGAAGCGCTGGAGGCGATGTCGCGCCTGCTCGAAATCAAGCTGAAAGAATTCAATGTCGATGCCGAGGTGGTGGCTGTGCAGCCCGGTCCGGTCATCACCCGTTTCGAGATCCAGCCCGCGCCGGGCGTGAAGGTCGCGCGCATCACCAACATCGCCAAGGATCTGGCGCGTGCGATGGCCATGGTCTCGGTGCGTGTGGTCGAAGTCATCCCCGGAAAATCCGTGGTCGGCATCGAAGTGCCGAACCAGGATCGCGAGATGGTGCGTCTCTCGGAAATCCTCACCTCACAGGCCTTCGAGTCGAAATCCAGCCCGCTGACGCTGGCGCTGGGCAAGGACATCGCCGGTCATCCGATCGTGGCCGATCTGGCACGCATGCCGCATTTACTGGTCGCCGGCACCACCGGATCCGGCAAGTCCGTGGGCGTCAACGCCATGATTCTGTCCATGCTGTTCAAGGCTACGCCAGCCGAACTGCGCCTGATCATGATCGACCCGAAGATGCTGGAGCTGTCGGTCTATGACAAGATTCCGCATCTTCTGACGCCGGTCGTGACCGACATGAAGGATGCCGCCAACGCGCTGCGCTGGTGCGTGGCCGAGATGGAGCGTCGCTACAAGCTCATGTCCAAACTCGGCGTGCGCAACCTCGACGGTTACAACAAGAAAGTGGCCGATGCCATCGCTGCTGGCGAACCGATCAAGGATCCACTGTGGAAGCCGGGCGAGAATGTCTTCGAGGAAGAGGCATCCGAGCTCGGCAAGCTGCCATTTGTGGTGGTCATCATCGACGAATTTGCCGACATGATCATGATCGTCGGCAAGAAGGTTGAGGAGCTGATCGCCCGCATCGCGCAGAAGGCGCGTGCTGCCGGCATTCATCTTATTCTGGCCACGCAGCGTCCGTCGGTGGATGTCATCACCGGCCTGATCAAGGCCAACGTGCCGACGCGTATCGCGTTTCAGGTGTCGTCGCGCATTGACTCGCGCACCATCCTCGATCAGGGCGGTGCGGAAATGCTGCTGGGCCATGGCGACATGCTGTTCCTGCCGCCGGGCACCAGCTTGACCGAACGAGTTCACGGTGCCTTTGTCAGCGACGACGAGGTCCACCGCGTTTGTGGTGATTGGCGCGCTCGTGGGCAGCCGGATTACATCGACGAAATTCTCGAAGGCAGCCTGGAAGTCACTGATGGTGGCGGCAAGGGTAGCTTCGGTGGTTTCGATGATGTCGGCGGCGACCCCGAGCAAGATGCGCTCTACGATGAAGCGGTGGCCTTTGTGCTGGAAACGCGGCGTCCGTCGATTTCCTATGTGCAGCGCAAGTTCAAGATTGGCTACAACCGGGCCGCGCGCTTGGTGGAAGCGATGGAGAATGCCGGCGTGGTGTCTGCCATGCAGAGCAATGGTCAGCGTGAAATCGTGGTGCCCCGACGCGATTAACGCGTCATCAAGAGATCACGACATGTTTATTACACGCAAATATTTATCGGCACTGAGTCTGGGCTTGAGCTTGTTACTGACGCCGGCCTTGTCGCTGGCGGATGCCGGCACGGACCTTGCTGCCCGACTGAAAGCCATCCAAAGCCTCGATGCCGATTTCACGCAAACGACACAAGCCACCAAGGGCAAGCCCGAAAGTGTGGTGCTGGGTCATATCCAGGCACAGAAGCCCGGGCTTTTCCGCTGGGAAGTTCGCCGGCCGTATGTGCAGTTGCTGGTCTCCGACGGTCGCGAGCTGAAGATCTTTGATCCTGATTTGCAGCAAATGACTATCCGCCCGGTCAGCCAAGAGCTAAGTCAGACGCCGGCGCTGCTGTTTACCGGTAATGCCTCGGCGTTGCAAAAGCAGTTCAGCGTTAGCGCCAAGAAAAATGGCGCGAGTGTCATTTATACGCTCACGCCCAAGGCCAAAGACTCAGTCTTTGCCGATCTCAGCCTGCAATTCAAAGGCAATGAACCGTTGGCGATGAGCCTGCGTGACAGCCTCGGCCAGCAGACGCGCATCGAGTTTTTCCGCGTCAAGCGCAATGCCGCGCTACCAGCTTCCGCCTTCAAGTTCACGCCACCGCCCGGCACCGACATCATTCGTGAATGACGCCATGAGCTCGGCTTATCAACCGCTGGCTGCGCGCTTGCGACCGCAAAGCCTGGCCGAATATGTCGGCCAGACGCATGTATTGGCGCGTGGTCGTCCGCTGCGTGAAGCACTGGAAAGCGGCCAGCTGCACTCGATGATCCTGTGGGGGCCGCCTGGGGTCGGCAAGACCACGCTGGCGCGCTTGATGAGCAGTGCCTGCGATGCCCGCTTTCTCGCCTTATCGGCGGTGCTATCGGGCGTCAAGGAAATCCGTGCGGCCATTGAAGAGGCACAGTTCTATCGTCAGAGCGGTCAGCGCACGGTGCTTTTTGTCGATGAAGTACATCGCTTCAACAAGTCTCAGCAGGATGCCTTTCTGCCGTATGTCGAGGATGGCACGCTGATCTTCATCGGTGCTACCACCGAGAACCCCTCGTTCGAGCTGAACAAGGCACTTCTGTCGCGGGCGCGCGTCTATGTGTTGCGCTCCCTGTCGCTGGATGAGCTGCTGCAATTGCTGCAACAGGCCTGCCAAGATCCGCGTGGCCTGGGCGAGCGTGCGGTCCGTTTCACGGAGGTCGAGCTGCTGGCGCTGGCGCATGCTGCCGACGGCGATGCTCGTCGCGCTCTCAATCTGCTCGAAATCGCCGCCGATCTGGCCGAGGCCGAAGGCGGTCAGCTCGATGACGCGAGTCTGGGCGAAGTTCTGCAAGGTTCGCTGCGCCGCTTCGATAAAAGTGGAGACGACTTCTATGACCAGATATCCGCCCTGCACAAGTCTGTGCGCGGCTCCGACCCTGACGCAGCGTTGTACTGGCTGAGCCGCATGCTGGATGGCGGTGCCGATCCCTACTACCTGGCGCGACGCATCATTCGCATGGCTTGGGAAGACATTGGACTGGCCGATCCCCGCGCCATGCAGATCGCCAATGATGCCGCGCAGACTTACGAACGGCTGGGCAAGCCCGAGGGCGAGCTGGCGCTGGGCCAGGCGGTGATCTATCTCGCCGTGGCAGCCAAGAGCAACGCCGGCTACAACGCCTACAACACGGCCCGCGCCTTTGTGCAGCAGGACCGCAGTCGCGAGGTGCCGGTACATTTGCGCAACGCGCCAACCCAGCTCATGAAGGAGCTAGGCCATGGCCATGCTTATCGCTATGCCCATAGCGAACCGCATGCCTATGCGGCCGGCGAGACGTATCTGCCTGAAGGCATGGCCGAGCCGCGCTGGTATCAGCCTGTGCCGCGAGGACTGGAGATCAAGATCGCTGACAAGCTGGCTTTTTTACGCCAGCTGGATGAGGCGGCGGGGAAGCCGAAAGGCTGAATCAAGCCGTCGCCTTTGACCTCGCCAAGTGCAGTTTCTTGTAGCTGTCGATGAGACGCAGGTGTCTGTCGAGCCCCTCCAGCCTCATGCTCGTCGGCGTTAAGCCGAAGAAGCGAAGGCTGCCGTTTACTGATCCCATCGCTGCGTCCATGCGCTCATTGCCAAACATTCGACGGAAATTGATCTCGTAATCTTCCAGCTTCAGCTCGTCGTCCATTTGCACTTCCAGCACCAGATTTACGGCCTGGTAAAACAATCCGCGCTCGACGGTGTTGTCGTTAAACTGCTGAAAAGCTTCCACGAGCTCTTTCGCCTCTTCAAATTTCTGCAAGGCGAGATAAATCAGCAGCTTCAGTTCCAGAATGGTCAGCTGCCCCCAGACGGTATTGTCGTCAAATTCGATACCGATCAAGGTGGAGATATCGGTGTAATCATCCAGCTCACTATTTTCCAGGCGCTTGACTAGTGCTTTCAGGGCTTTATCGCTCAGGCTATGCAAGTTCAGAATGTCGGCGCGGAAGAGCAGTGCTTTGTTCGTATTATCCCAGACCAGATCTTCCACCGGATAAATTTCCGAATAGCCGGGCACCAGAATACGACAGGCCTTGGCGCCGATATGCTCGTACACCGCCATATACACTTCTTTGCCCATGCCTTTGAGAATGCCGAACAGCGTAGTGGCTTCCTCGGCATTGGAGCTTTCACCTTGGCCGGAGAAGTCCCATTCAACAAACTCGAAGTCTGCCTTGGCACTGAAGAAGCGCCACGACACGACACCGCTGGAATCAATGAAGTGCTCCACAAAATTGTTCGGCTCAGTCACCGCCTGACTTCTGAACGTGGGCTGCGGTAAGTCATTCAGGCCTTCAAAGCTGCGGCCTTGCAGCAGTTCCGTCAGGCTGCGTTCCAGCGCCACCTCGAAGCTGGGGTGTGCGCCGAACGAGGCAAACACCCCGCCGGTTCGCGGGTTCATGAGAGTGACGCACATCACCGGGTATTTCCCGCCCAGCGAGGCATCCTTCACCAGTACGGGAAAGCCCTGTGCTTCCAGACCCTGGATGCCGGCCAGAATGCCGGGGTATTTCGCTAGAACGTCCTGTGGGACATCCGGCAGTGTGACTTCGCCTTCCAGAATTTCGCGCTTGACCGCGCGCTCGAAGATCTCCGACAGGCACTGCACCTGAGCTTCGGCCAGCGTATTGCCGGCACTCATGCCATTGCTGAGGAACAGGTTTTCGATCAGATTGGACGGAAAATAAACCACCTCGCCATCAGACTGGCGCACGAACGGCAACGAGCAGATGCCGCGCGTTATATTGCCGGAATTGGTGTCGACCAGATGCGAGCCACACAACTCATCATCCGGGTTGTAAATGGCCAGGCAGTATTCGTCGAGAATTTCAGTCGGTAACGCATCATGGCGGCCCGGCTTGAACCAGCGCTCGTCCGGATAATGCACGAAGGCTGCGTTGGCAATCTCTTCGCCCCAGAACTGATCGTTGTAGAAGAAATTGCAGTTCAACCGCTCGATAAACTCGCCCAACGCCGATGCCAGAGCGCCTTCTTTGGTTGTGCCCTTGCCATTGGTAAAACACATGGGCGAATGCGCATCACGAATATGCAGAGACCACACATTGGGAACAATATTGCGCCATGAAGCGATTTCAATCTTCATGCCCAAGTCTGCCAATATGCCCGACATATTGGCGATGGTTTGCTCCAGCGGAAGATCCTTGCCAGCAATATAGGTGCCGGCGTTTGCAACCGAATTCGGCATCAGCAATGCCTGGGCATCGGAGTCCAGGCTCTCGACTTCTTCAATGACAAACTCAGGCCCGGCTTGCACGACTTTTTTCACCGTACAACGTTCGATGGAGCGCAAAATGCCCTGGCGATCTTTGTCGCTTATATCGGCCGGCAGCTCGACTTGAATCTTGAATATCTGGTTGTAGCGGTTTTCCGGATCAACAATATTATTCTGCGACAGGCGGATATTATCGGTGGGGATATTTCGAGTCTGGCAATACAGTTTTACAAAGTAAGCCGCACACAACGCCGATGACGCCAGAAAGTAATCGAATGGCCCAGGTGCCGAGCCATCGCCCTTATAGCGGATAGGCTGATCGGCGATCACCGTGAAGTCATCGAATTTGGCTTCAAGTCGAAGGTTGTCGAGAAAGTTGACTTTGATTTCCATGCGGGATTACCAAATAACGAGACAAACAAATGGGCCGTCATTATCCGGTTTTTCAGTCGCAAGTGTTGCGCTTTTCAGCCAGTGATAGCCGCTGCAGCGGCCTGACTCAGGCCGCGCTTGCAGGTATCATATCGTCATCATTGCCTCACTGACTCAAGGACTCCGATCCATGCTGGACCCGAAACTGCTGCGCCAGGACCTCGATACCGTTGCCGCTGCGCTGGCCAAGCGCCATGTTGCTCTTGATCTTGAGGTCTGGCGTACGCTGGAGCAGAAACGCCGTGCTTTGCAAATCGAAGCAGAGCGCCTGCAGGGCGAGCGCAACAGTGGTTCCAAGCGTTTTGGTCAGGCCAAGAAGGCCGGTGAAAACACCGACGCTCTGGCGGCCGAAATGGCTCAGGTCAATAGCGATCTCGTGGCTGCCGAACAGGCTCTGGCCGCCGTGCAAAGCGATTGGCAGTTGCTGGCGCTGAGCGTGCCCAATCTGCCGCACGAATCCGTGCCGGAAGGCAAAGGCGAAGACGACAATGTCGAAGTGCGGCGCTGGGGTGTTGTGCCGGAACTGGACTTTGCTGCGCAGGATCATGTCGCGCTAGGTGAAAAGCTAGGCATGGATTTCGAGCGCGCGACCAAACTCAGCGGCTCGCGCTTCACCGTATTGAAAGGGCCGCTGGCGCGCCTGCATCGTGCGCTGACTCAGTTCATGCTTGATGTTCACACGCAGCAGCACGGCTACGAAGAGCTCTATGTGCCGTATCTGGTCAATGCCGAAAGCCTGCAAGGCACTGGTCAGTTGCCGAAGTTCGCCGAAGAGCTGTTCAAGGTGCCGGGCGAGCGTGAGCTGTTCCTGATTCCGACCGCTGAAGTGCCGGTGACCAACCTGCATCGCGACGAAATTCTCGCCGCTGACGAGCTGCCGAAACGCTATACCGCGCACACACCGTGTTTCCGCAGCGAAGCCGGCTCCTATGGACGCGATACGCGCGGCATGATCCGCCAGCATCAGTTCGAGAAAGTCGAGCTGGTACAGTTTGTGCGCCCGGAAGAGTCGGATGCCGCGCTGGAAATGCTGACCGGTCACGCTGAGGTCATCTTGCAGAAGCTGGAACTGCCGTATCGCACCATGCTGCTCTGCAGCGGTGACATGGGCTTTTCCGCCTGCAAAACCTACGATCTGGAAGTCTGGTTGCCGGGGCAGGGCAAGTATCGTGAGATCTCCTCGTGCTCGAACATGGGCAGCTTTCAGGCGCGTCGCCTGCAGGCACGCTATCGCAGCCCGGAAACTGGCAAGCCGGAGCTGC
The DNA here is from genome assembly GCA_040384385.1 of Pseudomonadota bacterium. Classification (GTDB taxonomy): domain Bacteria; phylum Pseudomonadota; class Gammaproteobacteria; order Pseudomonadales; family Moraxellaceae; genus Perlucidibaca. The sequence continues at coordinate 78,855 of JAZKJJ010000006.1, forward strand.
TGCACACGCTCAATGGCTCCGGCCTGGCCGTCGGCCGCACGCTGGTGGCCATCCTCGAGAACTATCAGCAGGTGGATGGCAGCGTGCGCATCCCGACCGTGCTGCAAGGCTATCTCGGCGGTCAAACTTTGCTCACGCCAACGGCGTAAGGACAGCTCATGGATACCTTACCGCTGGGCTTTCGTCTCAAGGGTCAGCCTTGTTTGGTGGTCGGTGGTGGTGACATTGCCCTGCGCAAGGTCTCGCTGCTGCTGCGTGCCGGCGGCATCGTCACGCTGGTAGCGCCCGAAGTGTTGCCGGCTCTGCGCGTGCAAGTGGAGGCAGCCGGTGGTCAAGTCCATCAGCGGCCCTATGCCAGCACGGATATTGCCGACCAAACCCTGGTGGTCTCGGCGACCGATGATGAAGCGCTGAATGCCGAGGTATCGAAAGCCTGCCAGGCACGCCGTATTCCGGTCAATGTGGTCGATTCGCCGGCCCTGTGCACGGTAATCTTCCCGGCTATTGTCGATCGTTCGCCCTTGCTGATTGGCATCTCCAGCAATGGTGTATCTCCGGTACTGGCGCGCATTCTGCGCGGCAAGATCGAATCCATGATTCCGGCTGCCTACGGCCGCTTGGCGCAACTGCTGGGCGAGTTCCGTACGCTGGCCAAGCAAACCTTCCCGGACACCTCGGCCCGCCGTGCCTTCTGGGAGGCTCAGCTCGAGGGCCCGATGCCGGACCTCGTCTTCAGCGGGCGTGATGCCGAAGCGCGGGCGCATCTGCAGCAAGCCTTTGCCGCGCCACACAAGAAGCAGGCCGGCGAGGTCTATCTGGTCGGTGCTGGTCCGGGCGATCCCGATTTGTTGACCTTCAAGGCACTACGCCTGATGCAACAAGCCGATGTCATCGTCTATGACCGACTGGTGTCCGCGCCGATTCTGGATCTTTGCCGTCGCGATGCTGATCGCATTTATGTCGGCAAGGCGAGGGCAGAGCATGCGGTGCCGCAGGAGGGCATCAATGCCTTGCTCGTGCGATTGGCGCAGGAAGGCAAGCGGGTTTGTCGTCTCAAGGGTGGCGACCCGTTCATCTTCGGGCGCGGTGGCGAAGAAATCGAAGAGCTGGCCGCTGCCGGCATCAGCTTTCAGGTTGTGCCTGGCATCACGGCGGCCAGTGGTTGTGCGGCTTATGCTGGCATTCCACTGACCCATCGTAACTACGCGCAGTCGGTGCGCTTTGTCACCGGCCATCTCAAGGATGGCACGCCGGATCTGCCCTGGGCCGAGCTGGTGCATCCGAATCAGACGCTGGTGCTGTACATGGGCCTGGTTAGCTTGGTGCCGATCCGAGAGCAGTTACTCGCGCATGGTCTAGCCGCGCAAACGCCCGTTGCAATGATCTCGAAAGGCACGACGCCGCAGCAACAAGTCATTACCGGCACGCTAGAAAACATAGTCGAGAAGCTGGCCGGGCAGCCTTTGCCGGCGCCGACGCTGATCATTGTGGGTGAGGTTGTTCTGCTGCGGGATCAGCTGAACTGGTTCAGTCCAGCACCTGCAACTCACGAGCCCGGCTGAAGACAAAGCGCAGCTTTTCGTATTCGAAAGGCGAATTCATCTGACCATAGCGGAACTCTGTAATCTCGCGCTCGTTGACGATTTTCACTGCGCTGATTTCACGATGGTCATTGCTCGTTTCAGCGACATCGAGAAAATTGATGCTTTCGGCCACCGCGAAATCGACGGCTCTGCCGCTCGCGTCGCGTACATTAGACGGGCCGAGGATGGGCAGCATCAGGTAAGGGCCTTGCTTGACGCCGTAGAAGCCTAGTGTTTGCCCGAAATCTTCGCTTTCCTTGGCGATGCCGAGCTTGCTGGCCGGATCCCAGACGCCTGCCAGCCCCACGGTGGTATTGATCAACAGTCGGCCGCCCGTTTGCAGCGAGCGCTTGCCCTTGAGCTGCAGCAGACTGTTGCTGAAATTGCTGACATCTCCGAGATTACCAAAGAAATTGGTCACGCCCTGGCGCAGCAGCTCCGGGATGAAGAAGCGATAGCCTTTGACGACGGGCACCAGCACGCGCTCATCAACGCGCTGATTGAAATGGTAGAGCCGCCTGTTCGCCGACTCCCAGGGATCAGGCACATCGAGCAGCTCCAGCGTTGCCTGATTGAATACAACAATGCCTTTATCGTGGCGCAAGTATTTCAGCGATGCTAACGGGTGCGTGAAGCCCTCATCAGCGTTTGTTTCTGCCAGAGCCGGCATCGATACCAGTGCCGTAGCGAGCGCCAGCAACAGCTGCTTATTCATGGAAAAACTCCAGCATGTCACCGACATTGACGCGGTAGTTGAGATTGCCGAGATGGCCACCCTGCGGATAAATCGTCAGTCGCTGACCGAAGGTCTTGCGTAAAAAGCGCAGGTCGCCAGGGCCGAGAATTAGGTCATCGGCATTGGTCATCACGCCGATTTTCTGGCTGTTGTGCAAGTAATCGGCAAGTGCATAGAGGCTGGAGTCATGGATAAGCTGATTCATGTCAGTGCCGCCAAAGCGCTGGCGCCAGAATGGCAGTAGCTGACGATCAATGTAGCAGGCGAAATTGCAGCGCAATGAGGCCTGGAAGTAGGGCGTCAGGCTGCTGCTTTCGGTGATGATCGTATCAGGTGGCACAATGCCGCCGCGTCGATTAAGCAAGTCGGAAGTGAAGACAATATCGGCGGCTGAAAAACGAAATGCCGTGCCAATCAGCATGGCCAGCGCCTCATCATTCAAGCGTTGCGGTGATTGCTGAAAGTCATAAAGCATGGCGGCATCCATCTGGATGTGGCCTTTGGCGCGGAAGAAGGTGGCTAGCTTGGTGAAGATGAGATCGTAAAAGGTCTGATCATCATTCACGCCTTTGACTTCGGTTTGCACCAGGCTATCGAGATTATTGACCGAGGTTTGCAAGTTGACGGGTGGGTTTAGCAGAAGCACGCGCTTGAACGCAAATACCTTCTCAGCATCATCAAGCTGGCTGACAAAGGCAGCATCCAGACCACCAAGGCTGTAGCCCAGCAAATGGAAGTCGGTCACGGCCAGATTGGCTTGCTGCTCACGCACGGCTTTCATTACGGTATAAAGATCGCGCGCATCTTCCGGGCTGTAGCCGGGTGTGGCATAGCGCGAGGCGCCGACCATGAAGTCATAACTGGTTGGCGATGACAGCTGCACGACATGGTAGCCATCGCGATAAAAGACCTTCTTAAGAAAGTCCATGGTGCCGCTGGAGTAGTTGGAGCCTGTGCCGGCAATCAGGAAAATCAAGGGTGCTGGCCCGGGCTGGCGGGCAATTCGGTATTTCAGCTTTTTCACCGCCCAGAAGTTGTCTGGCAGGCTGAACTCGCGCTCAGGCCTCAGGTTCAGCTCGTAGTCATCCTGATCGATATTGCGGTTGGCCGGCAGACCCAGCGGCAACAAGGCATCCGGCGTGGTGGCAATGGTGGCCTCAAACGGATTGGTCAGCGGGAAGTTGTAGTTGCTGGCATCAATGGTCTTTGCCTGAGCAGTTGGCACGATGGTGATGACAAATGTCAAAGCGCTCAAGAAACAACGGATCTTGCTGGACATCAGGCTTCCTGTGGCAGGCGCATGGGTAGCTGCAGACTCTAGCGCAGTTACGCTAAATTGCTCAGTAATATCCTTTATTTAACATAATATAAATTATACGCACTCATATGTGCTCGCGCTCGATGCTCGCCGCCAGCCCCATAAACACATGAGATGTCGCCAATACCATCGTCGCCCGACTGGCCTTGTAGTCGCTCAGCAGCCAGGCCATCGATGATTGGCTAACGGCTCCGATCACCGCGATGGCTAGAATCTGGCCTTCTTCGTCAGTGATTTTCCAATTCGGATAGATGCTGCGGGCCAGGCCGAGAAACAGATTGGCGAAGCTATACAGCCCGGCGTTGTAAATTTGATCCACACGCGGACTCACGCCCAAAATTTCGAGCCAGACCACGCGTGCCATGCGCGCATCTTCAACGCCTTCGAAAAATGCGTTGAGCCCAGCCTTGACCAGCACTGACATGTCGGCCGCCGACTGTGCACTGGAAATGGCCAGTAGCAGCTTGCGCTGAAACTCATCCATGCAGTTCCGATAGACCTCGACCAGCAGATCTTCCGTGCCGGTGAACGACTCGTAGAAATATCGGTCGGTCAGCTTGGCCTGCTTGCACAGGATGCGCACGGTCGTTGCCCGATAGCCAATGCTGCCGAATAGTTCCAGTCCGGCATCAAGAAATTGCTGACGACGGCGCAGCACGCGTTCGCCTGGGCTTTCACCGGCGTATGGCCGACCTGTCTCGGAGACATCTTTATCTTTTTTCATGGCCACATTTGACATCAAGTGTCGTCACTTGTAAAGTGATGTTATGTGTCGTCAAATATGTCGTGCGGACCGAGTCCGTGCATCTTGGAGCTACGCAGTATGAAAACGTATTCAGTCATCATTATTGGCAGCGGATTTGGCGGTCAATGTGCCGCCATCAATCTGAGCAAGATGGGTATATCGGACTTCCTGATTCTGGAACGCCGTGACTTCATGGGTGGCACCTGGTGCCAGAACAGCTATCCCGGTGCGGCCGTGGATGTGCAGTCGCCGCTCTACTCCATCTCCTCCGAACCGTATCAATGGAGCCAGATGTTTGCTGAGCAGGATGAGCTGGAGGAATACACCAACCATGTCGTCGACAAGTACGGCCTGCGCGCCAAGACCGAAATGAATGCCAATGTGCTGAGCGTGACCTGGGATGAGGCCAGCCAGTCCTGGGATGTGCAGACCGAGGCGAAAGGCAGTTTCCGGGCGCAGATCCTGATCAATGCCTCGGGCCCGCTGAGCACGCCCGTAACGCCGAACTTCCCCGGTCGTGACAGCTTCAAGGGCAAGTCGTTCCATACCAATAACTGGGATCACAGCTACGATTACGCGGGGAAGCGTGTTGCCATCATCGGTAGCGGCGCCAGCGCGGCGCAGGTGATTCCGGCCATCGCCGGAAAAGTCCAGCATCTGCATGTGTTCCAGCGTTCGCCGCATTGGGTGCTGCCGCGCCCGGACAAGCGTTTCAACAAATTCGAGCGTCAGTTGCTGGGCATAAAACCGCTCTACAAGGCGCTGCGCAGCATCATCTACTGGTCGCTGGAGAGCCGCGTTATCGGCTTCAAATACTCCAAGCAGATGCTTAATCTGGTCGCGCAGAAAGCGGCATTGCGGCATATCAAAAAGCAGATTCCCGATCCGGTGCTGCGTGCCAAGCTGACGCCGGACTACACCATCGGCTGCAAGCGCATCATCCTGTCGAATACGCTCTACCCTGCCCTTGCCGGCAAGAATGCGTCGCTCTACACCCGTGATCAGGGCATCAGTGCCATCAACGAGACCGGCATTTTGACTCAGGATGGCCAGCAGCTGGATGTCGATCTGATTGTCTATTCCACCGGCTATGATGCGACCGACGGCGTGATTTCATATCCGGTCACCGGTCGCGATGGCCAGACGCTGGGCAAATTCTGGGAGCAGTTCCCGCGCGCTTATCTGGGCACCAGCATTCCCGGCTTCCCGAATCTGTTTGTGGTGACCGGCCCGAATACCGGTATTGGCCATACCTCTGCGATTTTCGTCATCGAGGCGCAGATGAGCTACATCATGAAGAGCATCGCCACGCTCAAGCAGAAAAACGCCCGCGCCATCGAGGTGACGCCCAAGGCCGAGGCGGATTACACACAGATGATTCATGCCGAAATGGAAATGACTGTGTGGAAAACCGGTGGTTGCCAGAGTTGGTATCAGAGCAAGAGCGGCCATGTCGTGGCCATGTTTCCTGGTTTCAGCTTTACCTATCGCCAGATGGCACAGGCGTTCAAGCCTGACCACCACACTTACTCCTGAGCACGGACAACACCATGAAGAATTTCAAAGACAAGGTAGTTGTTGTAACGGGTGCGGGCTCAGGTATGGGCCGAGCTTATGCCATTGAGTTTGGTCGACTCGGTGCCAAGCTAGCTTTGAATGATTTTGATGCCAAAGGTTTGGCGGAAACCGTCACCTTGCTGGCGCAGAGCGGCATTAGCGGTGTCTTAAGTAAAGTATTCGATGTATCGGCACGCGATGCGATGCATGACTTTGCGGCACAGGTAAAAGCCGAGCTGGGCAATGCCCATGTGATTATCAATAACGCAGGTATAGAGGGTTCGGCCAAGCCGCTTTGGGCGACCGATGAGCAATCGTATGAACGCGTCATGCGTATCAACTTTTTTGGTGTCGTGCATGGCACCAAGGCGTTTCTGCCGCAGCTCATGGCAAATGGCGAGGGTGCTGTGGTTAATGTTTCCAGCATTTTTGGTCTGATCGGCACGCCTAACCACAGCGATTACTGTGCCAGCAAGTTTGCAGTGCGTGGCTTCACCGAGGCCTTGATGGTGGAGCTGCAAGAAAGCCCGATCAGTGTGCATCTGGTTCACCCTGGTGGCATTGCCACCAATATTGCCCGGGGTGACGGGTCGCAGGCTTTCGCAAAGCAATACCTGACCACGCCACCGGAAGATATCGTGCGCCATGTCATCAAATGCATAGGTTGCAAGCAGCCCAAGATCGTGTTCGGTAGAGACTCTTTCAAGACCTGGCTGGGCTCGAACTTTGTGCCGCTGAAGCTGCTCAATCGAATCATTTGGCAAGAAATGAAATCTGTTATCGACCGCAAGGACTACCCATCATGAAAAGCTTCAAAGATAAGGTTGCTATCGTCACGGGTGGCGGCGGCAACGGTATCGGCAATGCACTGGTCAATGAGCTGGCCAAGGCCGGTGCGCATGTGGCGTTCTGTGATATCGCCAACCTCGACAAGACTGAGCAGGAAATTGCGCAGTACGGCGTCAGGAGCTACAGCGAGCAGGTCGACATCGGCAACAAACAGGCCATCAACCGTTTTGTGGATAACGTGCTGGCCGAGTTCGGGCACATCGACATCCTTATCAATAACGCCGGTATCGCGTTGGGTGATCTGACCTTTGCGGAGGCCAGCGAGGCGGACTTCGAAAAGATCACCAACATCAACTACTGGGGCGTGATTCACACGACCCAGCGCTGCTATCCGCATCTGCTCAAGCGCCCGGAAGCCGCGATCGTGAACCTGTCCAGCTCGCAGGGCATTCTCGCGCTGCCGTATCTGGTGCCGTATTGCACGACCAAGTTTGCCGTGCGCGGATTTACGGACAGCCTGCGTGCGGAGCACAAGATTCGCGGCATCCGCAATGTCAGCGTGCACACAGTTCACCCCGGCGCAGTCGCCACCAATATCACGCTGAATGCCGATTATCACGGTGCCACTACGCAGCGTTTTCACGAGGACCTGCAGAAAGGCGTGTCGCCCCAGCAAGCGGCGCAGACTATCCTCAAGGGCATACGCCAGAACACCGGCCGCATCATGATCAGCGACGGCGGCGCGCACGATATTCTGGCGCGTCTGATGCCCACCGCTTATGTGGGCGTTGTTCGTCTGATCATGAAGTTGCGCAAGGTTGATGCGCGCTGAGACTTAATCGATAGTCGAGAAAAGCAATGCAATACACAGAGCAGAATACGCATGCAAAAAATGCGGATGTCGTCCTCAAAATGTTCACAGACAAAGCGTATTTTCTGAACAAATACAATAATTTTGGCGCAACTCATGTGGAAGTGCTTGAATGCGTCCAGAGTGCTGAAAAATTCAGCATTACCACCAGCCGCGAGGTCGCCGTGGAAGCGCCCGTTCCGGGCTTTGCAAAAAAGCTGGTGCCGGAACATATCACCATTATTCAGACCGATACCTGGAATCTGAAATCCAGGACCGGCATGCTGGATATTCAATTCAAGGGCATTCCGGTCACGATCAAGTGCGATATGTCATTGCAGGATCAAGGTAGCGAATGTATCCAGAATCTGCACTTCACTTTGAAGGTCAGTGTGCCCCTGATCGGCGGCAAGCTCGAACAGCTATTGGCAGATGATCTGCGTCGAAAATTTGCGGCCGATACCGCCGAAGCACGGAAGTTGCTGAACAATTATTCCTAAGGAAGAAGAAAGGAAAATCTGAATGCGTCACTACAAGGCCAGCCTGCCGTTCATTCTGATCACAGTTTTCATTGATGTATTGGGTATTGGCCTCATGTTGCCAGTATTGCCGGCACTGGTAGGTGAACTGGCCGGATCATCTGACTTACAGTCCTATTGGTATGGCGCATTGATGGTGACCTTCGGGCTCACCCAGTTTTTGGCCATGCCCTTGCTGGGTGCGCTCAGTGACCGCTATGGCCGTCGCCCTGTGCTACTGCTGTCGATTTTCGGGCTCGGGACTGCCTATTTGGTTACCGCTACCACGGACTCCTTGATTGTGCTGCTGCTTTCACGCGTGATCAGCGGCGGCACCAGCGCTAGCTTCACGGTGGCCAATGCCTATGTTGCCGATATCACCACACCAGCAGAGCGCAGCAAGGGCTTTGGAGCCATCGGGGCGGCATTCGGACTCGGCTTCATCGTCGGCCCGGCGCTCGGCGGGCTTCTCGCTGACGGCGATCTGCGCTTGCCATTCTGGGTTGCTGCTGGCATGGCCTTGCTGAACGGTCTCTATGGCTGGTTTGTCTTGCCAGAATCCCTGCCGATCGAGCGCCGCCGGCCAATGCGGCTGCGCCAGGCTAATCCCTTTGGGGCACTCAAGCATCTGTCGGGCCTACAGGGTGTCGGGCTGCTGATTGTGGTGTACACCCTGGTGCTGCTGGCACAATGGATTCTGCAAACCACTTGGGTGCTGTACACCAGCTTCCGCTTCAGCTGGCAACCATCAGATAACGGGATTGCTCTTTGCCTAGTCGGGCTCATGGCGGTGCTGGCTCAAGGCGTGTTCATGGGGCCCTTGCTCAAGCGCTTCGGTGAGCAGCGCCTGGCTCTGATAGGCATTACATCTGCTATGTTTGCCTCTATTGGCTACGGTCTGATTGATCAGAGCTGGATGATGTATCTGCTGATTTCGGCCAATATGCTTTCATTTACGGCCTCGCCCGCCTTGCAAGGCATCATCTCCAAAGCTGCACACGAATCCGAACAAGGCTTGACGCAAGGGGCCCTGAACTCAATTGCGAGCCTGACTACCGTTGTCGCACCGCTGATCGGGACACCTTTGTTGGGCATGGTGTCGCATTTGCCAGCCCAGGATTGGCGCATGGGGGCCACCTTCTTTGTCAGCGCTGCTTTGCAATTCATCGCCATTGTGCTGGCACGGCGGCATTTTCGGGCGGCGTAACGAAGCCATCATCCTGCTAACAGGTGTTTCTTGCATCGAGTCTGCAAATGTCATGCGCAAATGCGCCGGTTTTCAGTACAATCCGCGCCATGAACGAGACCCTCACTCCTGCACTGCCCTGCCCTTGCCCGGGTCTCGATTTGCTACATGTGGATGCCGACTGCGTGGTACTGCTCAAGCCATCAGGCCTGCACAGTGTGCCGGGTGTCGGCGAAGACAAGCACGACAGCATCCTGACCCGCCTGCAAGCACACGATCCTCAAATTCATGCCGTACACCGACTCGACCGCGATACCTCTGGCGTGATGGTTTTTGGCCGCCACAAAGCCGCGATCAGCCACTTGGGCAAGCAGTTTCAAGCACGCACGGTAGACAAGCGTTATGTCGCTTTGGTTGCCGGTGAAATGCAGCAAGACGCCGGTGAAATCGAATTGGCGATACGCTATGCGCCTGAAATCAAGCCGCGCCAAGTTGTTGATGCCGTCAATGGCAAGCCGGCACGCACGCTATGGCAAGTGTTGGAGCGTCGTCAGGGTTGCACGCTGGTATCGCTGGAACCCTTCACGGGGCGCACGCATCAGTTGCGCGTACATCTTCAGGCGATTGGCCACCCCATTCTCGGTGACAGTCTTTATGCGCCCGCCGAATGGCAGCAGGCCAGTCCAAGACTCTGCCTGCATGCCTGCGAACTGGCGTTCGAGCACCCGGGTACTGGCCAACGCATGCGCTATGCAGCGCCTGAAAATTTCTTATCCATTTTATCTTGAAAGTACTCTAAGCACATGAAAAATAACACTCCTGCCCTTGGGCAGCGCTGGATCTCAGATGCCGAACCCGAACTGGGTCTGGGCGTTGTTATGGAAGCTGATGCACGCGCCATGACTATTCTCTTTCCGCGCAGCGAAGAGACTCGCGTCTATGCCCGCGCCAATGCGCCGCTAACGCGCATTCAGTTTAGTGTGGGTGACCGCATTGAAGATGCCGATAGCAAAAGCTGGATCGTGGTGCAGGTACAGGAGCGTCATGGCCTGCTTTGCTACAGCGCGCGCAATGATGCTGACGAAACCAAGGATCTGATGGAAACGCGCCTGTCTGCTGATCTGCGCCTGTCGCGACCACGCGAGCGCCTGCTGGCTGCCCAAGTGGATGGTAAGCAGTGGTTCCAGCTCCGCCTCAATGCTGTCCGTGAACATCAAACACTGGCGCAAAATCCGGCGCGTGGCTTGCTCGGTGCTCGTATCGGCCTGATCCCGCATCAACTCTCCGTGGCACAAACCGTTGCGCAGCGCTTGAATCCACGCGTCTTGCTCGCCGATGAAGTCGGCCTCGGCAAAACCATCGAAGCCGGACTCATCCTGCATGCGCAAGTCCAGCAAGGCCGTGCTTCGCGCGTACTCATCCTCGTGCCGGACAGTCTCGTGCACCAGTGGCTGGTGGAAATGCGTCGCCGCTTCAATCTCGCTTTCAGCCTGTTTGATCTGGAGCGCTGTGCCACGCTGATCGAAGGTGGTGACAACCCGTTCATGACCGAACAGCTGGTGCTGGCCCCGCTGTCGCTGCTGACCGACCACCCGAATCTGCTGACCTCCGCGGTGGAAGCTCCTTGGGATGTACTGGTGGTTGACGAAGCGCATCACCTGGCCTGGTCGCCGGATGATGCCAGCATTGAATACGAAGTCGTGTCCATGCTGTCTGCACATATTCCCGGCCTGCTGCTGCTCACCGCAACACCGGAGCAGCTCGGCGTCGAAAGTCATTACGCGCGTCTGCATTTGCTCGACCCGGCGCGCTACCCCTCGCTGGATGCCTTCCTGGATGAGCACGACAGCTGGCGCGACACCCGCGATCTGGCCGATGCCTTGCTCACCGACACCGTGCCTGCGCCCATCGCCAAACGCCTGCAGCAGATGCTGCCGGATATGGATTTAGCGCTGGATAATCAAGCCGGCCGCGAAACGGCGCTGAAGGCCCTGCTCGACCGCCACGGTCTGGGCCGCGTCCTGTTCCGCAACACGCGTGCCGCCGTTGGCGGATTTCCGGCACGCGCCAGCCACATGATCAGCATGCCGGTGCCGGAGAGCTATGCCGGCTGGATCGCCAAAGGTGCCATCTGGCCGGAAACGCGCGTGGATGAAGACACCTGGCTAGCCGATGACCCGCGTCTGCCTTGGTTGGCAGCTTGGCTGAAGTCGCACAAGCGCGACAAATGCCTGCTCATTACCCGCACGGCGCCTATCGCTGAAGCGCTGGAGAACTGGCTGCGCCTGCGCGAAGGTATCCGCACGGCCGTTTTCCACGAGGGCATGAATCTGCTCGAACGCGACCGCGCCGCTGCCTACTTTGCCGAACCGGAAATGGGGGCTCAGATCCTGCTCTGCTCGGAAATCGGCTCGGAAGGTCGCAACTTCCAGTTTGCCCATCATCTCGTGCTGTTTGACCTGCCGGACAACCCCGACCAGCTCGAACAGCGCATCGGCCGTCTTGATCGCATCGGCCAGACCGAAACCATCCAGCTGCATGTCCCGTTTCTGGCGGGCTCGGCGCAGGCACGCCTGTTGCGCTGGTATCAGGAAGCACTGGCTGTGTTTGCCCGCTGCTCGCCAACGGCACCGACCGTGCACGAGCATTATCTCGACGAACTCAAGCCGCTGCTGCGGCCCTCTGCTGCCGAGGCCGATCTCGATGCGCTGATCGAGAAGGCGATTGCGCTGCGTGAAACGCTGGAGGATGAACTGGCCGAAGGCCGTGATCGTCTGCTCGAATTGCAGTCCTGCCGTCGCGATCTGGCTGATCCGTTGGCCGCTGCGCTGGCCGTGCAGGATGCCGACACCCGTCTCGACGACTTCATGCTGGCTGCCTGGGAGGCGTTTGGTGTGCATGTCGAAGATCACGGCTCGCCGCGTACTTGGATTTTGCAGCCGGGCGAACATCAGCTCATCGACGCCTTTCCCGGTCTCGATCCCGACGGCATGACCGTCTGTGCCGACCGCGCTACCGCCCTCGCCCACGAGGAATGGCAGTTCCTGACCTGGGAGCATCCCATGGCACAGGGCGTGCTGGAGTGGATGCTGACGGCGCCGCAAGGCAGCGTGCAGGTGGCGGTGCTGCGCAACAAATCGGTGAAGCCGGGCACGCTATTGCTCGAAGCTTGGTATCAGGCGACAACACAGGCTCCGGCGGGTTTGGCGCTGGATCGGGTGCTTCCCGCCGAGCCGTTAAGACTGTTGGTCGATAACAAGGGGCGTAATCTGGCGCCGCAAGTCGCTGCGGCATCGCTGGCCAAGCAGCTTGATGTTCCGGAGAACAAGCTCGCCCGCACGGTGATTAAGGCGCATCGCGATGATGCCGAAGGCCTGCTCAATGGTGCCGAGAAAGAAGCCAAGTTGCAGGGCGCACAATGGCTGGCGACAGCATCTGAGGCGTGGCAGCAGCTGGAAGGTAGCGAACTGCAGCGCTTGCTGGCCTTGCAGGCGGTGAATCCGTCTGTGCGTGCCAGCGAAGTGGAAGCGCAGCGTCAGCGCGTGGCGGATGGCTTGGCCGCGCTGGAGCGACTGCAGATGTCGCTTTATGCCGTGCGTCTGATCATCGCTGCTTAAGCGCTGATCAAGCCAGCGCGTCAGAAATGCGCTTTTCAGAAATGTCCGATCACAAATGACGCGCCGGCGCTGTCGAGCACCAGCTCCTGACGGCCATCGCTGCCGGTGCGAGGCACGCCCCACTCGATCATCTGATAGTAAGCATTGCGGCCGATGAGCGCGTGCAGACGGTCACGCACATGCACGCAGGGATGCGGTTCGCCGTCGCGATATTCCAGCCAGATCGGATGCTCATCGCCGGCAATCACGACATCGCCGGTTTGCGTGGTGAGCTGCACAAAGCGTGAGCCATCGCGCTCGACTTGCTCGACCAGCGTGATCAGAAAAGGTGCGTCCTCGACACGAATGCGCACCTTCTCCACCGGCGTCACCAAGTAATAGCAATCGTCTTCCTCGCGACGCATGACCGAGCTGAACAGCTTCACCAGCGGCGCGCGGCCGATGGGCGTGCCCATGTAGAACCACTGCCCGTTGCGCTTGATCTCCATGTCGATATCGCCGCAGAAATCCGGATTCCAAAGATGAATCGGTGGCAGTTTCTTGCCGCCGGACTCGCTTTGCAGCAGCCGGGCGATCTGCATCGGGTCGCTGCGTAAGGAAGGATTTTTATCGACATCGGTCATGTTCATGCTCTCGAAAGGAAACGGGCCGCACTGACCCAGTAACGTCCAATAAAAACCAGACAAATCGTGCGGTAAATCATTGGCCTGCGGCAAACACCCCTTTTATACTACGCGGGTTCAGATAAGCGAGCCTGCAAACGGTTAGCAATTCATTTTCCCGTCAGATCGGGCGCCTTGAAGGAGTACATCGTGGAAAGAGAAGCGATGGAGTTTGATGTTGTCATCGTCGGTGGTGGTCCTGCCGGTCTGTCTGCCGCCATCCGTTTGCGTCAGCTGAGCATTGAAAGCGGTCACGAAGTGTCTGTCTGCGTGGTTGAGAAAGGCTCTGAATTCGGCGCTCACATTCTCTCGGGTGCTGTCTTTGAAGCCCGCGCGATGGAAGAGTTGTTCCCGAACTGGAAAGCCGAAGGCGCTCCGCTGAATGTGCCGGTCAAGAGCGATGAAGTCTATTTCCTGACTAGCCAGACCGGTGCCATCAAGACCCCGGACTGGATCATCCCCAAGCCCATGCACAACCATGGCAACTACATTGTCAGCCTCGGCAATATTGTGCGCTGGTTGGCAACCAAGGCTGAAGAGCTAGAAGTCATGTTGTTCCCGGGCTTTGCTGCTTCCGAAGTGCTCTACAACGAAGACGGCAGCGTGCGCGGTGTTGCCACCGGTGACATGGGCGTATCTCGCACCGGCGAGCACAAGCACTCGTTCACACCGGGCTACGAGCTGCATGCCAAGTACACCCTGTTTGCCGAAGGTTGCCGTGGCCACCTCGGCAAGATGCTGATCAGCCATTTCGAGCTCGACAAGGATTCCGATCCGCAGCACTACGGCATCGGCATCAAGGAGCTCTGGGAAATCGATCCGGCCAAGCATCAGGAAGGCTTGGTCATGCACGGCGCCGGCTGGCCGCTGACCGAAACTGGTTCGACCGGCGGCTGGTGGATGTACCACGCCGAAAACAACCAGGTCACGCTCGGCCTCATCACCGACCTGTCCTACCACAACCCCTACCTGTCGCCGTTCGACGAGATGCAGCGTCTCAAGCACAACCCGGTGCTGAAGCAGTACCTGGAAGGCGGCAAGCGTATTTCCTACGGCGCTCGTGCTGTCGTCAAAGGCGGCCTAAACTCGCTGCCTAAGCTGACCTTCCCGGGTGGCTTGCTGATTGGTGATGACGCCGGCTTCTTGAACTTCTCCAAGATCAAGGGCAGTCACACTGCCATGAAGTCAGGCATGCTCGCTGCTGAAGGTGTTTTCGAAGCACTTAAGGCCGGTCGTAGCGGTGGTGACGAAGTTGTTGAGTACGCTGACAAGTTTGAAGCCTCCTGGCTGTACGAAGAGCTGTACAAGGCGCGCAACTTCGGCGCTGCCATGCATCGCATGGGCACCTTTATGGGTGCGGCTTACAACTTCGTGGAGCAGAACTTCTTTGATGGCAAGCTGCCGTTCAACATCCACGACACCACCCCGGACCACAAGACGCTCGATCTGGCCTCGTTCCACACGCCGATCGACTACCCGAAGCCGGATGGCAAGATCAGCTTCGACAAGTTGTCGTCGGTGTTCATCTCCAACACCAACCACGAAGAAGATCAGCCGGTTCACTTGACGTTGAAAGATGCCAGCATTCCGCTGCACTCCAATCTCAAGCTTTATGCTGAGCCGGCCCAGCGTTACTGCCCGGCGGGCGTCTACGAAATCGTGGAAGCCGCTGGCGAGAAGCGTTTTCAGATCAACGCGCAGAACTGTGTGCACTGCAAGACTTGCGACATCAAGGATCCTGCTCAGAACATCAACTGGGTTGTGCCTGAAGGTGGCGGCGGCCCGAACTACCCGAACATGTGATTCGGCGCTGTGAAAGAAAAAGATGTGAAATAAAAAACGGCCTGCGAAGGCCGTTTTTTATTTGATCTGCATTTACCTGAATCAAACCCCAAGCCGCAATCTGACCTGATTCGTGTTGTTGCTGGCATCACGCGTGATCTGTGCTTCCAGCACACGAATGCCTTGGCTCCGGCACTGCTGAAAAAAGCTCATGAGTGTGGACAGACGAACATTGTTCATGGCCACGCGCACCCCGGCAGGGTCCGACTCCATGCGCTCCATGGCCAAGCCGGCATTGCTGGCCAGCAATTGCACGCGTTGCGGCAAGGCGCTCGCAGCCACTTTGGAGGCACCCGACAAACCACTCAGTTGCGGAGCGCTCTGGCGAATATCGTTGAGCAGGCTCTGTGCCTGCTCATTCTCCAGCACGGCCGCTTGTCGGGCGGCTTGGGTCGGCAACCACAGGCCCCAAACCAAAATTACAGGCACGGCAACTGCAGCCAGCAGCGTGAGTGCGCGGCGATCAGCTGCCGACCGTTGCTGCCAGGCGTTGCTCAGGGCAAGACGTTGGGCGATGAACATTAGCGGGCTCCCGAGCTGACGCGTAATTGCAGCTTGGCCTTGGCGACACCGTTGTCGAGGCGCGCGTTATCGATCTGAGTGCTGACACCCGCGGCATTGAGCTGATTGGCCCAAGTGTTGATGTCAGCCAAGGCCGGGCCACTGATCTCGACACGTGTGGCTGCAGCATCCTGATATTCCAGTTTGGTGATCTGCCAGTTCGCATTAGGCGCCGTCTGCGCAAGCAGTTGAAGCAATTGGGCAGGATCTACCGAGCTGCCCTGAGCCTGTTTGGCTTTGAATTGCCGAGCAAGATTGACGATACGGCGATCGTCAGGAAACGCTGCCCGATAAATCGACTCTGCTTCAAGGCGTGCCGCGCTGGCCTGCGCTTTCAGGCGATTTGTCTCATAGCGATCCAGGCCGATTTGTATGAGCACAGCGGTGATCGCCAGCAGGGCAATCCAGTACCAGCGTGATTGCCCGCCTGAAACTGCCTTGTTGGCCATGTCGCCCACCAGCCAGTTTTGCGGATGCTGCAACCAGTAGCCGCTGCTTTGTGTTTTCAGCAGATCAGCCCAATCTTGCCAAGGCGCTGGTGTCGGTTGAATGCGCTCTGGCAACACGGGCAAATCAGTACCTTGCGGATAGCGCAAGCGCACAGAGCTCAGTAAGGGTTGACGATCCAGCTGAGCCTGCATGAGCGCGGAGATATCGCTGCGCTGCACAACAGCACCCTGCCCCAGCTCCATTTGCCAGTAAACGGCTGTTTCGCCGGCCGGCAACCAGAGCCAAGTCTCATGATCTTGGTTGAACAAGGCCGACTCCGGAATGGCGGCGCGTATATTCAATCCGCTGGCTTGCAAGCGATCCCGCCAAGCTTGCAACCAACTTTTGCTGATGCCGCGTGCCAGCACCTGCTGATCATCGACACTGTGCAGGGTCCAATGCAGGCGTTCATAATCCTCTGCCATTTGGTCTTCGGCCAGCGTGACAAGATTTAGCCCGGCCTCACGGCGCTGCTTTGGTGTGGCTTGCAAGATGATGCTGGCATCCATACCGACGGGTGTGATCAGCACCACCGGCAGGTCTTTCAGGCTTTTCCACTGCTGATCAAGTTCGGCATCAACCGCCCAAGAACCCAAGCGCTGCCAATGGCCCTGACGAAAGCAAACCGGTTGCATGGCCTCAGTTGCCGTAGCCGGCAAACGCAGAAACAACGTATCCATCAATTTTCCTTATCCGCTACGGAATCTAGCTCAGTCGCTCCGAGAGCCGCCGCTTCATTATCGGGAACCCATAATGGGTTGCGCTCACTGGCGATCATTTTTAATTGCCCATCTTGGCGCGATAGCAAGGACCACTGCAAGCGTTCGCGTGAACCAAACCGAATGAGCGTATAGAGCTCGAAATAGCGTGAATCAACGCTCAGTAGTTGCTGCAGGCTGGCTCTGACTTCGGGACTGGCGGAGGCAAACACCGGATTATCCAGGAACTCTGCAACCGTTTCCCAGCCGTCAACTGGTCGGCGTTGCAGCAATTCCAGCGCATTGCCCGGTGACAGGCCAGGCACCATCGCTTCCAGCAATCCCGGTGACAGAAAGTTGACATTCAGTGTGCGTGCTGACGATGGTAAGACGGTGACATAAGGAGCCAGCTGCCGGAGCAAGTCACTGCTGTAACCTTTGACCAGGCGCAGTTCGGCGAACGTACTGAGGCTGCGATTGGCACAGCGATAAGCCGGATTCTGGCGCAGATAATAATCATCTTCGGCGCCGGCACTGCCGCTGGGCAGGCTGTCGGCATCGAGCCAGTCAACTAGGCTGTCAGCGAGCTCTACCGGAATCGCGAGCTGATTGAGCAGCTGCTTGTAGAAACCCAGGCTGACATTATCGATCTGATTGTTTTTAATCAGGCTGTTGAGGTTGAAGCGTGCCTGTGCGTCGCGCAGGGTTGGGGTAATCATGCCGCCCGGCACCGGGAATGCCGGAAATGGCTGCGCCCAGTACTCGCCAGGATGATCCGTTTTGTTGCCATCGTCACTGTCGGCTTTCAGCGCCGCCATGGCGAAGTATTCGGCGCCACGGTCATATTCAGCAATCTGGTCCTGCTGGAATTGCGCGCCTATCTCCGCCTGCAAGCGGCCTTGTCGACCAATCATGGCCAGAATTAGCGTGGTCGCCAGCGCGGCAATCAGCAGCATGGTCAGCAGTGCCACGCCACGCTGGCGCAACGGGTGTCCGGGCTTTGGCTTCGCTGAGCGTGTCGGTTTAAATCGCATCATGGCCAGGCAACAAATAAACGCGACGCAATTCGCCCCAAGGCGATATCTGCATCTGCAGATCCACAACCTCCGGCGCACCTTCGGTCACAATATTTCGGTTAGACGCATTGGCGCCAGCACTGATGGCCGGCCAGATTGACAGCACTTGCGCGCTCGGGCCGGCTTGTACGCGCCAACGCAGGCTCAGGCCATCAGGCCCCAGCGGCGCTGCCAACGGCTTCTGCCCGGGCAACCGGTCCAGCGTATTCCAGCTCAAGCGCCAGAGGCGCTGACCGCGCATCTCATAGCGCACTCGAACCAGATCGCTGCGTGGCTTGTCGAGTGGGTTGCTGAGGCCGCGCCGGGTGAACTCAAGCGCACCATCAGGCTCCAGCACAAACGGTGGCAAGGCATCACCCAGCTCATCGCGAATCGGTCTGTTCACCCACTGGCTGAGATCTTGAGCGATTACGCCCTGCAGCCTGGCCACAGAAAGCAGCCGTGCCTGACGCTCCTGCACACGCACGGCCGTGCTGCTGGTGCTGGACAGGAAACCATAAGCGCCGAGGCTGATGATGGCGAGAATAGCCATGGATACCAGCAGTTCGATCAGCGTGAAGCCACGCTGCTGGCCAAAATGCTTCATTGCCCTGCTCCGCGCTGGCGCAAAAAGCCGACCTCGGTGACCAGATCATTGCCAGCTTTGGCGTTTATTGGGTCATAAGGTGCCACCGAAATGTCGAGATGCCGTACGGCCGAGCTGGGTGTGGTCGATACCGCAATGGTGACAAACCAGTCGCGGCCTGCCATGACGGCGGTGGTATCGGTGACGCCGACTTCCAGATATTCGCTGCCGGCCTGAAGGTCGGTCAGTGTATTGAGGGCAATCCAATGGGCGATCAATCGATCTTCAATGGCCGCAGCCTGTCGGGTCTGATCTCGGCTGGTGGTCAGCAGCGTCAGTGCAACAACACCGAAGATGGCCAGCGAGACTAACACCTCGATCAGCGTGAAACCTCGATCAGCGCGGTGCACGGGCAGCTTCCGTGTCATAGGCCGAGGCACGCTCGGGCTCATTTGACTTGAGCGATTCTGTTGCCACGGCATCGCCGATATCGGTCAGTGTCAGTGACTCCTGCAGGCCACGGCCATCATTGACGGCATCAAAACGAATAATGCCTGGCGTGGCCTCACCACTAGACATGAGCAGGAAGTCAGGGGTCAGGCCTTTGCGCTCGTTGTCGCCAATACCGGAACCAGCCTTGGCATCCGCATCTTGCCAGGATAGCGCCAAGCCGGCGTAAGGCTTGACCTTGAATGCCGGCTCGTCAGCCATGATTTCCCACTGACGATCCGTGCTGCGAAAACGCAGAAATTGCCATGACTCGGGCAGCAGACGCACACCAATCTCGAGCTGGTCGCGTTCGGCCATGACACGGGCCAGTGCGAGTTGCCCTTGCATTTGCTCGCGTGCACGGAGCAAGCGACGAGCAGGATCCTCGGGATTGAGGCTGACCACGGCCACGCCCATGAGCACAGCAATCAGAACCACCACCAGCAGCACTTCAATGAGCGTAAAGCCCCGAGTGCGTCGGCTAAGTGGCCCGCGCGCAATCATTCGAAGTAGATGTCGGCAGCGTAGGCTTCGCCACCCTCTGCGTTATCGGCACCCAGCGAGTACAAGTCGAAAGGCTTGGCATTGCTGCCGGGGGAGACATATTGAATCGGGTTATCCCAGGCATCAACGGGGGATTTTTTCAGATAGCCGCCATCGGGAAATACGCGAGCATCAGGCGCGCGATTCACCAGTGCATCTAGGCCGGCTTCGGTGCTCGGATAGGTGTAATTGTCGAGCTTGTATAACTCCAGCGCGTTGGCAACGGCACTCAGGCTGGCCTTGGTCGACGTGATTCGTGCCTGGTCATCTTTGCCGACTACATTCGGCACAATAATCAGCGCGAGAATGCCGATGATGGCAACCACGACCATGATTTCGATAAGCGTGAAACCGCGCTGGGCGCGACGAGCAAACGGTGACATCAGAGTTCCTCAATTAACCAGATTATTCATCTGCACAATAGGTAGCATAATAGCGAGAACAATGACCAAAACCACACCTGCCATCATCAATAACATCATGGGCTCGAACAGGCCGACCAGAGTGGCGATGCTTCCGGTGAGCGCCTTCTCCTGCATGACGCCGGTGCGGTGCAGCATATCGTCAAGTTCGCCCGAGGTTTCGCCGCTGGCAATCATGTTCACCATCATGGCCGGAAACAATTTCGACTGATCCAGCGCAGGCGCGAGACGTCCACCTTCGGTGACACGATCGGCTGCTTGTAGCACAGCGGCACGCATGGGCAGATTGTCGACAACATCGGCAGCGATACGCAGAGCATCGACCAAGGGCACGCCACTGCGGGTGAGAATACCCAATGTGCTGACAAAGCGTGCTGATTGGGCATCGCGCACCAAGCGGCCGGCAATAGGCAGGCGCAGCTGGAAGCCATGCCAGCGGGCTCGGAAAGCCTCGCCTTGCAACAGGCGTGAAAATACAAAGATGGCGATCAGCAACAGCAGGCTGAGCTTGCCGATATGCGCCCGCAGGCCATCGCTGGCACCAATCAGCACTTGCGTGATTAGTGGCAAGGCCTGGTTCTGATTATCAAAGACCTTGACGATGTCGGGCACCACATAGGTCAGCAGACCCACAACGATGAGCAACGACAGCACCGTCAGGATGGCCGGATAAATCAACGCGCCCTGCACTTTCTTGCGGGTTTCGTAGCGCGCTTCGGTGTAATCGGCGAGACGGCTCAGAACCAGATCGAGATGCCCCGAGCGTTCACCCGCGGCGACCGTGGCACGATACAGCGACGGAAAGGCCTGCGGAAATTCGGCCAAGCTCTGTGCCAGGCTGTAGCCTTCGACCACGCGTGCCCGGACGGCGGTAAGAATACGATTCGTAGATACTCTTTCGCTTTGCTGACCGACAGCGCGCAAAGCATCGTCTAGTGTGAGGCCGGCTTGAACCAGCGTGGCAAGCTGGCGCGTGATCATGGCCAGATCTTGGGCGCTCAGGCGCGGCTTAAAGAAGTTGAAGCTGCTGCCGGCATTGCTGCTGGCCGCATTCTCGGTGGCCGTGCTGACTTGCAGGGGAACCCAACCTTTATCTCGGATAAGCTGGCGAACATGGCGCGCACTTTCACCCTCGAGCACGCCTTTGTGACGCTTACCCTGCGCATCCACCCCGACATAGTCAAAAACTGCCATTAATCTTCCCGAGTGACTCGCAGTACTTCATCCAATGTTGTCACGCCTGCCAAAACCTTGCTCATGCCATCAGCACGAATGCTGGGGCCGTGTAGTCTGGCGGTAACTTCCAGCGCCTGCTCGCCACAACGCTCGTGAATCTGGCGACGCAGTTCGTCATCCACCGAGACGACTTCGTAAATGCCAGTACGACCCTTGTAGCCGCGCTGATTGCAGCTAACGCAGCCTTTCGCGCGATACAGCGTGGGTGGCTGCTGCGAATTGACACCGAGCAGCTCACACTCGGCATGATCGGCGACATGTGCTTCGCGACAGGTGGTGCAGAGTACACGCACCAAGCGCTGCGCCACTACCCCAATTAGTGACGATGACAGCAGGAAGGGTTCGACACCCATGTCCACCAGTCGCGTCACGGCACCGACGGCCGAGTTCGTGTGCAGTGTGGACAGCACGAGGTGGCCCGTCAGCGATGCCTGCACGGCAACATCGGCGGTTTCGCGGTCACGAATTTCACCGACCATCACCACATCAGGATCCTGACGCAGAATGGCACGCAGGCCGCGCGCAAAGGTCATGTCGACCTTGGTGTTGACCTGAGTCTGGCCAATGCCATCAAGCTGATACTCGATGGGATCTTCAACCGTCAGGATATTGCGCGAGAAGTCATTGAGCTCGGTCAGCGACGCATACAGCGAGGTGGTTTTACCGGAGCCGGTCGGCCCGGTCACCAGCATGATGCCGTGCGGCTTCGCGATCAGCTCGCGCAGCACCTTGTGATCACGGGCACTGAGACCCAGGCTGGACAAATTAAGCCGCCCGGCCTGCTTGTCGAGCAAACGCAGCACCACGCGTTCGCCGGCGCTAGATGGCATGGTCGAGACGCGGACATCGACCTCGCGGCCGGCCAGACGCACCGAGATGCGGCCATCTTGCGGCACACGCTTCTCAGCGATGTCTAGCCGCGCCATGACCTTGATACGCGACACCAGCAAGGGGGCCAGCTCGCGACGCGGCTGCAGCACTTCGCGCAGCACGCCATCCACCCGCAAACGCACGGACAGGCGGCGCTCGAAGGTCTCGATATGAATATCTGACGCATTCTCGCGCACAGCTTCTTGCAGGATGGCATTGATCAGGCGAATGATCGGCGCATCATCTTCCTGATCCATCAGGTCTTCGGTTTCCGGCACCAGATCGGCCAGTTTTTCCAGATCAATATGGTCGCCAATGCCCTCGGCTGCTTGCATGGAGTCACCGGCATCGCCCTGATAGCTTTGCGCCAGTGCTTCATTGAAAGCGGTTTCATTCACGGGGCGACAATACACCGGACGACCAAGCAATCTGCGGGCTTCGGCCAGCGACGCCAGACGCCAATCCGGACGCGCCAGCAGGCACCAGTTTTCATCATCGACAATTTGCAGAACAAGACCGTGGCGTTTGGCGAAGCTGTAAGGCAGCCGTGAAGCTTGCGGTGGAACGGGCCAAGCATCATCTAGCACAGGCAAGGAGGCAGATATCATGAAAATGGCCATGGTTGTGAGGTTTGATCAGAGTCTACTGTAAGGCACAGTGAGTCAAAAGTGGCGTTGTGTAGGCATTTCATAAACGGCGTAGCAGGTGCGCTGGGCGATTATTTCGCGCTTTCCGCCAACATCGTATAAAAGCTGAGCAGCCAGCGCTGGCTCGGTTGACGCACTTGATGTGCGTGGCTATGATGCCGGCCTCTCGCGAGAGAGCTCACACCTTTGGCTGGGTGGCAGAGTGGTCATGCAGCGGACTGCAACTCCGTGTACGCCGGTTCGATTCCGACCTCAGCCTCCAAATTTCCGCTACCTGTCTGCATCCGCCAGACTGGCATGCGCACCCTCCGCCCGAGTGGTGAAACTGGTAGACACAAGAGACTTAAAAACCCTCGAATGTCAAAAATCCTAAAATAATTTTCTTGTCAAACCCTTGCGCCATCTGCGTTTTCGCGACTCTCTGTCGTCTTCAATTTTTCCGGATTAGTCTCTAGGAGCCACCTAGGAGCCAATTTTTTAGGCCAGGAGCCATTACGCCTGAGCACTTTTTAGCCAGATGCCCTACGCCCTAGTGCAATGACAGCCGGAAGCAGTCACAATGCGCCCCGCGATGCCCGAGTGGTGAAATAGGTAGACACAAGGGACTTGAACAAATTTGAGCCCTCACGGGGAAACTTGTGAGGTGTAGCCCGTCAAATTCGGTGAACGCCCTGGACCAGTTCCGAGCCAACGCCGAGCCAAGCCCTCCCCTTACCGGGAGTGGAAGGTGTAGAGAGCAGACGGCGGGCACCTAAGGTCGAACGGCATGCCCGGCGACTACGGTGAAGGCGTGCTCCAGACCACGAACAGGCCCCGGCCTGGCGGCGAAAGCCGAAGTGGTACGAAAATCCCTCGGCTTAACGGCCGTACCGGTTCGACCCCGGTCTCGGGCACCAACCCATCGCGCTCCATCCCCTGATTTCACTTCTGCCGTGACACAGTTGCTCGCTTGCTCCTGATGACATGTGCTAACTATAGTGTCAGAAACTGATGTATATTTCTGACATGAGAGGTGAATCATGACCACATTACCCGAAGCCATCCTGCTGCATGCGCGAGCCTTGCCCGAAGGCGGCGTACTCACTCCCCGCGAATTCCTGCATCTCGGCAGCCGTGCCGCCGTGGATCAGGCGTTCACCCGCCTGACCAAGGCAGGCGAGCTGATGCGTGCCGGTCGTGGCACTTATGTGCGACCGGTGAGCAGCCGTTTCGGCACACGTCCGCCCGCCCCGGAAAAGGTGGTCGAGACCCTGTCGGCGCAGCGTGGCGAAGTCATCACGCCTCATGGCGCAGCAGCTGCCAACGCCCTCGGCCTGACCCAGCAGGTGCCCATCCGCGAGGTTTACATGACCTCCGGTCGCACGCGTACCCTGAAGCTGGGCCAGACGGAAGTACTGGTAAAGCATGCGCCGAACTGGATGCTGGCACTGGGCACGCGCCCGGCCGGTGCTGCAGTACGCGCACTGGCATGGCTGGGGCCGACGCAAGCGCAAAATTCGCTGGGCCAATTACACCGCAATCTGCCGGCCGAGGAATGGCAACTCCTCATGAATGCCCGCGCCACCCTACCCGGCTGGATGTCACGAGCCATCAGCGAAGAGGCGATCCGTGGCTGAACACTTTTTGAGCCTGAGCCGCGACGATCAACGCGAAGTGCTGGAGATCGCCAGCGCCGCCATGGGCAGGCCTGCGCATCTGCTGGAAAAAGATGTCTGGGTAGTTTGGGCGCTGTCTGCGCTTTATGCCGAGACATCTCCGCTGGCAAATGCGCTGACTTTCAAAGGTGGAACCTCGCTGTCCAAGGTATATCGCGTCATTGACCGATTTTCCGAAGACATCGACCTGACCTACGACATACGTCGGCTGATTCCTGACTTGATGGGCGAATCCGGTGAGTTGCCGGCGACTAGCAGTCAGAGCCGAAAATGGACTAAGGCTGTGCGTGAGCGTCTGCCCGACTGGATCGCGAGCGAAGTGCAGCCGATCTTACAGGTCGCCCTTAATAATGCGGGGCTGGATGCCAAATTGGTGATCTCTGGCAAGGAAAACGAAAAGCTGGTCCTCTGCTACACCCCGGTGAAGACGGGCACTGGTTATGTCAAACCAGAGGTGGCGCTGGAGTTCGGCGCACGCTCTACGGGTGAGCCGCACGCGGCACAGATTGTGAACTGCGACATGGCCGGCCAGGTTACCGATGTGCTATTTCCCACGGCCAGTCCGCTGGTCATGAGTGCGGCCCGCACTTTCTGGGAAAAGGCTACGGCCGCTCATGTGTTCTGCGCACAAGGCCGAATTCGTGGTGAGCGCTATGCGCGACACTGGCATGACCTGATCGCATTATCGCGTAGTGAGCACTTTAAACAGGCCATCGGTGACAAGGCTCTGGCGTTGGCTGTCGCTCAGCACAAATCGTTCTTTTTCTCTGAGAAGGATGCTGATGGGCTGGTCATCGATTATGTGCGGACGGTCAGCGGACATTTGCAGCTGGCACCTGTCGGGCATGCGCGGGATGCGTTGGCCGAGGACTACGCCCTGATGATTGCAGACGATGTCATGATCGGTCAGGCACTGGCATTCGGTGATCTCATGCAGGCTTGTGAGGCACTGGAGCAGCAGATCAACGCTGCTTGAAGTCAGTATGCTTGAGCGCACGCCGCCAGGCTCTAGCGTAAACGGCACGCTCTCTTTCCAGCATTTACAATGCTTCCACGCCTTCGGCGGCACGCAACCGATGTGGTCTGGTGCCGCGTGAAACGCGGCACTGGTAGGGCATGACGCACGCTCGCGTGCCGTCCCCTTTTATCTTGCCCTACCCGCTTTCGCACTTGCATCCGCGCATTTATTGGCGCTCGCCCTTGGCTGAGTCGAATTGGCAGAACAGTTATGCCAACACAAAAAGCTGCAATCCAAGCGGAGAAAATTTCTCTGGCTTAGATTAGGCAGCTAGCAATAGCAGCTTCTCAATCAGCTCTTTCAACTCAGACCTCTCATCATCACCGTCCCGGTAAAGCGAACGCTGGATGATCTGTTCTGCGGTCATCAAAGGCCAAAAACGGTCAGATACATCGTCTGGCTTCATGCCAACGCCAACACCGATGATTGTCTTTGCATCACAGGTATCCGTGTAACTAAAAGAGAGCCCCGTATGCGCCTCGATCAGATCAGGGCAAAGATAGTTTTCTATTTCTCGCTTACGCGTCGAGTAGAACAAGCGTCCTAGCCCTTCGACTTCCTGCCTGCGCTTCTGATTAGCCTTGACCTGCCCTGGATCTCCACCGACATCCGAATCGAGAAAAACGCACCAAGGCAAGCCCAGATCATCAGCGAGCTTGTGTGTTACCCAATGCTTGACGTTGCCGCAGCCACCGACATGGATAGGCACAAGCCGCTTGTCATCCAGATCATGCGCAAGGTACCCATCCGCCTTCAAAGCTGCGGCTGTATGACGCAAGAAAGTAATGTCTGACTTACCCTCCACAAGAATGATGCCCGTAGCACGCTCCATGCCCATCTCGGGCAGAATACCCAGACTCTCAGCAGCCTCCTTGAGTACGCTTGCGTCTGGCATCCTGACAACCGGAACACCTAGTGCATCTTTAGTGACATAACGAATGCCATCAATCGGTATTAGTCCGGCGAGTGCTGGCACATGGGTGGTGACGATGATTTGGCGATTGGGCTGGTTAGATAGCGCAAGCAAAGCCTTCATCAGCATGATCTGGTAGTTCGGGTGCTGTGAGGTCTCCGGCTCCTCAATCGCGTAGATCACATTGCGCAGGGAGCCGACGACCGCTTTCTCGGCTTCAGCTCGGAAGAAATTCAATAAAATCAGGCGTCGAACACCGCTGCCACGTTTGTTGATGGGAATACCATTTTCCCCATCGAGAGTGAAGTTGAAAGTCCACTTCGGCTTCTCTTTGAATCGCGGCGTCAATTCGTTAGCCAGTTCTGGAGCCATTTCACGGAGTTTATCGAGGGTTCGACTGGCAACGTCCAGCACGCTATTTTCTATCTGCTCCTCAAGCGCGCTTATTTGTGCCTGCAGGGCTGACTGAGCCTCTTTCACCGCTTGTTGCAGTGGATTCTTGGCCTCTGCATCGCTATCACTGCTTTCGCGATCGGCCTTGAACAAAGCGAAGGTTGGCAGCTGCTCAAAAATTTTCCCCCAGATGGATTTTCCTTCTGCTGAGAGCGCTTTATCTACATCAAGCAGCGTTTCCTGACAAACCAGTGGGGTAACGGTATTGCGAATAGCATGCCGCCACTGGGATGCAACACGTTTATCGGCTACGGCACCATCTGCGCCTCGGTCCAGACCAAGCTTTTTGAGATCAGCTATTTTAAGGCCCAGCAGATTACTTAGCGCCTCATCAGCTGGATGCTGACAACGAATAGCTGTTCTCTCCAACTTTCCTGTAGAGGCTTTAAAGGTTTTGACAAGCTCGAAACTGTCTTCAGCATTCAGAAGATATTCATTCTCCAGCGTGGTCTCAACATTCTCATCTAGCACCAGCGCGGTAGGTAAATCGTCAAATTCACAGGCGATTTCAAACTGATCATCCCCAGCCGCTAGACTGAAGCAATTCATATCATTTTTATCCGATTTGGCTCCATCAGACTCAAAGAAAATAGCAAGGGCTTCAAGAATAGTCGATTTGCCATAATCGTTTCGACCAACGATGCCAGTCATGGCCTCATTAATGGGGATAAGAGCTTCATCTCGATAGCCACGGAAATTTTTGAGCTTTATGGACTTTAGGCGCATCTTTTTCTTCCTTATTAGAGCTGACCTGATTTTTTTGACTTAGTACTGAGCAATCAATTTTTATTTCATGACATCAGCCTTGGTATAGATAGCGCTGAAAACCTACAAACGCATTGCGAACGATGTCTGGAGAGCCAAGGTCAGCAAAAGCATCTGATATAGCATTGTTGTACTTGAGCTTGAGCAGCGGACCCAGCTTGCTCTCATCCAGTTCCTCCACGCCTTCACTGACATAGTGAGCCAGGACGAAGTTCAGGAAGGCACGCTGCCTCTCACCAAACTCCTGGCTGATCCGGAGCCTTGCTTGCTCCGCCCGTTCTTCACGGGTAAGCGGTGTATCTGCATAGGCCACAAAGGCCAGCACATCAAAGAGGTCAGATTGCTCCGCCTCAATGATTTTTTGCATCTCGGACAATTGATCCTTACCGAATCCCTTTTCAGCTAGTCCCTCCAGCAATTTGCGGCGCGTATCCGGCGCGCTCCAAATCTTGCGCAGCTCGTCCTCGTCCTGGAAAAACTCAGGCAGTTTGCCAAAGAGAGTTTCCATGAACTGTGCGGCAGACATGGGGGTTCCATCCGGATGCCAGAAGCTGGTGGCTGTCATGAATTGGATTTGACGCTCCTTGCCATCCGCGAGCTTCACCTTTGCTTTTTTCTTGCAGGCGCAGGGTCGCTTGCCGCACTTTGGGCAGGGCTCTTTCGGGCATGTACAAGGTTGATTGCCGCAGTTGTAGCAAGGCGGAACCTCTTTAACGCACGTGCATGGGGTGCGGCCGCACTTCTTGCACGCCTCAGGCTCTACTGGCTCACCATCCCATTCCGGGTCGCTGAAATGGTGATGCGCCTTTACGAAATCGTAGATCGTGAAGTAGTCCTTGCCGTCGTAGAGCCGGGTACCACGGCCAATGATCTGCTTGAACTCGATCATCGAATTCACCGGCCGCATCAGCACAATATTGCGCACGTTACGGGCATCGACGCCGGTTGAAAGCTTCTGCGAGGTCGTCAGGATGGTCGGAATGGTCTTCTCGTTATCTTGAAAGTCGCGAAGCCATTGCTCGCCCAGTGCGCCATCCTCAGCGGTGACGCGCTGGCAATAGTTCGGATCGCTGCTCTGCTTGGTCTGATTGATCAGGTCGCGCACCGCCAAGGCATGTTCCTGCGTGGCGCAGAAAATGATGGTCTTTTCCTTCTGGTCGATGGACTGCATGAAGATCTCGACCCGCTTCTTCTCACGCTCCTTGATTTCGATGATCCGATTGAAGTCGCCTTCCTCGTAGCGTTTGCCGGCCTCGATCTCGCCTTCCACCAACTTGTCGTCAGGGGTATAGACGTACTCATCCAGCGTGGTAGCGATTTGCTTGAGCCGAAAGGGCGTCAGAAAGCCGTCGTTGATCCCGTCCTTCAGTGAGTAGATGAAAACCGGCTCACCGAAGTAGGCGTAGGTATCGGCGTTGTCCTTGCGTTTCGGCGTGGCGGTCAAGCCCAGCTGCACGGCGGGCGCGAAGTATTCGAGGATACCGCGCCAGTTGCTTTCATCGTTGGCACCACCCCGGTGGCATTCATCGATGATGATTAAATCGAAAAAGTCCGGCGGGTACTCGCCGAAGTAAGGCGTATCGCCCTGGCCGCTCATGAAGGTCTGGAAGATGGTGAAGAAGATGCTGCCGTTCTTGGGCACCTTGCCCTTCTTCTTGATGTCGTCCGGCGAGATGCGCACCAGAGCATCTTCCGGAAACGCTGAGAAGGCGTTGTAGGCCTGATCGGCCAGGATGTTGCGGTCTGCCAGGAAAAGGATGCGTGGGCGGCGAGTCGGCTCGGTATCGGATTTCCAGTCGGTGATATTCCAGCGGCTGTGAAACAGCTTCCAGGCTAGCTGGAAGGCGATGAAGGTCTTGCCGGTGCCGGTGGCTAGGGTCAGCAGAATCCGGTCTTGACCCTCTGACAGCGAAGCCAGCACACGCTCGATAGCAATATCCTGATAGTAGCGTCCCTGCCAGTAGCCGCCTTTATCCTCGAACGGGACGGTAGCAAAACGGTTGCGCCAAGCATTCTCGATGGCGAAGGTTGCTTGCCATAAGGCTTCGGGTGAGGGGAAAGCGGGTAGCTCGCCCTCATGGCCGGCGTGCATATCGATGCCGTAGATGCCCTGCCCGTTGCTCGCATAAGTGAAGCGTAGCGCGAGCTTGCCAGCGTAATCCTTGGCCTGGCCGACGCCTTCGGTCAGTGGTTTGCCCCAGGCCTTGGCCTCGACGACAGCGAGCTTGGAGTTGCGATACTCAAGTACATAGTCCGCCGTCAGCGCCTTGCCGCGTTTGCCGTGACCCTCGATGCGGCCCAGTGTAATCGGGTACTCACGTCGGATTCGGCTACCTTCAATCACACCCCAGCCAGCAGCGGCGAGAGCAGGATCAATGTGTTCGGCGCGTGTTTCGGCTTCGTTCATGCTCACCCCTTCACTTCAGCCGTTGTCGGTGCAATCTCTACCGCTGCCCCGGCTTTTTCCGCAGGTGGCTTTGGGAGTGAGAAGAATTGAAATCCTTTGCCTTTCAGCTCTGCCAAAAAGTTTTGCCCATTCCCTTCGAGTTCAGTTTTAGACCATACCTGATAAATCAGCAGCCAATGCTTATCCTTGTCGCGCTGGTCAGCAGTCTTGAGTTCATTCGCCCGCGTATTGACGGCAGTTTTCACCTTCTTCCGGCCACGCATTTTGGCGTATTCAAGCAGCAGCACGTTCGCCACGCAGTCATCCAGCGCCACGATTTCGATAAGATCATGGTCATTTAGCCCAAGAGCAAAGTCATACTTCAGCGCCAAAAAAATGGCATGCGCTATCGCGTCCGGGTACAGCTTCCGCAGTCCAAGCTGCACCAATGCGGTCGCAAACTCGGCGATCTTGTTCTTTAGATCGGAATGCCAGTATGGCGTGAAAACGTACTCGTCCAGCATCGGAGCGAGGTAAGGATAGGCTAGCGCCAAGTTCATCGCTTCCTGCGCGTACATGCGCTTGGCGCGCAGGCTGAGCTTGCGCGGTGGTGTTTCATCGCTATCGCCAGGATTCTTCTTGCTGTGAGATTTGGCCAGCACCTTGATGGCGTAGTTCAGCGGGGTCGATTTACCGATGGCTTGCGCACTGGTCAGGGCACGATCAAGGAAGGATCGGATTTCGGAAAATTTGAGTTCCTGATCCTTAGGCAGGGGATGTCGGTTCAACACCAACACCCAATCCGCCTCGCTCGGACTGGGCAAAGGCACGATCTTGGTTTTTTTCTCATTCAAGGACATCTCGTAGGCACGTAGCGCCAGCCCCAGATCCTTAATGAATTTCTCCGCCTCTTCGTAGGTCCCGGCGTAGAAGCGATAGTCATCCACATGCCGCTTGACCTTGCGATGGCCTTTCGCCTGCAGGTCCGCATCGATCTGCGTCAGGATGATTTCAGAAATAATGTTCGAGGCGTGCGGGCCGATCAGCAGTCCGTTTGTTTGCCGGTCACGGGTGTTTTGCGTGCATTTGTCCAGCAGGTTGCCGGGCAGCCTGGTTAGGCTACTGCACTTCTTGGCAGCGTCCTTTCCATCCAAGGCCCATGGAATTGCGTGGGTGTAGATGCTTGGGAAACAAGTCGCAATGTCGGCTTCCACCACATACTGCGCTCCAGACATCCACTTCTGCTCGTCCTCTTCAAGGCGGAAACGCTCGTTTCCCTTGTAGTTCATCTCGAAGATGCGGCCATTGCCGATGTGCCGTACATGAATACGGCTGAAAACCGGCTCAGGCTTGTTGCAGTGTGTGGCAATAGCTTGCCAGTGTTTGGCAATGGCCAGAGCCTGAACGGCATAGGCTTCGGGGTGTGGTACACCCATGTGGCGAGGGATGTTGCTGTCCCGCAGGGACTCGTAGCGCATGAAGTCGTGAGCCCGACCCGTCAACGCATCTTTCAGCTTTTTTTCGTCAGTCTCGTCAAGCAGCGTGCCCATCGAATTGAATACGAAATCGGCTAACTGGTATGTCCCGGCTTTAGTGGACAGTTGATTTAGAACTACTCACTGCTGCTCGGCGCTCGAACTCTACCGGGCTGAGATACCCCAGCGTCGAGTGTCGGCGTCGTTGATTGTAGAACCGCAGGTAATCAAACACATCGGCTTTTGCCTCGTTGTAACTGCCATATTTCGTCAAATACACCCGCTCGGCCTTCAATGATCTAAAGAAGCTTTCCATCGCCGCGTTATCCCAGCAATTGCCCGGGCGCGAATGGCTAGGAACGATCTGATGACGTTTCAGCAAGTCCTGATAGTCGTACGCGCAGTATTGGCTGCCACGATCCGAGTGCAGCAGAACCTCGCCTTGTGGCCGACGTCGCGTTACCGCCATGGTCAATGCCGAGTGCACTAAGTCCTGTTGCATCCGATGGTGCATGGCCCAACCCACGATCGCGCGCGAGAACAAGTCGAGCACCACGGCCAGATACAGCCAACCTTGATCGGTCCGGATATATGTCATGTCCGAGACCCAGCGCCGATTCATCTCGGGTGAGACAAACTGACGATCCAGATGGTTTGGCGAGACCGGCATGGTGTGCCGGCTACTGGCCACGGGTTGCCAACGCTTGCGACTACGCACTTTGAGGCCACCCTCGCGCATCAGGCGGGCAATACGATGACGACCGCAGGCGAAGCCAAGCTCTCGTAGTTCGACGTGCAGGCGGCGATGACCATAAATGCCATTGACCTCGGCATAGACCACACGCAGCTCACGTAACAGCTGACGATTAGCCATCTCTCTCGCAGAGGGCGGCCGCTTCAGCCAGGCGTAATACCCACTTCGGGAAACGCCCAGCACGCGGCACAACGGAGCAACCGGGTACCGGTTGCTCAATGCCTCGATGGCTCGGAACCTTACTTCGGATCCTGCGAGAAGATGGCGAGCGCTTTTTTTAAAACATCGCGCTCCATGGTGACGCGAGCCAATGTGTCGCGTAGCTGCTTGAGCTCAGCGGCTTCACCGCGTTGCTTGCCTTGGCCAGGGAAGGCGTCGACGCCAGATTGGGTGTACTGACGCTTCCATTTGCCAAGCAGGGCCTCGGTTACGCCGATAGCTTGGGCAACATGACGCAGTGGGGTACCGGCGATAACTTGCTCGACGGCTTCACGCTTGAATGATTCGGGGAAGCTTCTTCGGATGATGGGCATGGAACACTCCTGTGACGGACATTGTCCGTCTTAACTGAGTGTCCACCAAGGCCGGGACATACCAAACCCTTCCGTCGTGAAGCAAGGTGGGATCTTCTCGGCGAACAGGCCATGATCAAGCAAGCCCACCAACACATCATCAGGACTCAACTTCTCCTTGGTCGAATAGAACCACTCGACCTCCATATCGAGCAATTCAGCAAGAGCGTCTGGATCAAGCTTTTTCTCTGTGGCCATGTCCAGTCCTATAGCTCGCCGCTGAAAGCCTGATGCAGCAGGGATCGCTTCAGCTCGTCCAGCGCTTCTAGCTTGCGCTGATAGAGGGCTTCGAGGCTTTGGGTTTCTTTTTGCAAACTCTCAAGTTGAGCGACGATGGCTTTTTGTTCGTCGATGGATTGGGGGAATGCAACAAGCACCTGGCCAATTTTTCCGGGTGAGGTGTGACGCACTTTGACGCCTGACGCGCTGTCATGAATCGCCTTGCGAACCGCTGGCGTATTGAATACGTGGAAGAAAAACTCGTTTGACCACGCCACGCCTGCTTTCCCAGTAACGAGCCCGAGACGCTGGTTGTGCAAGTACTTACCGGAGCTTGGAACCAAAATCGAACTTCCCAAAAGCCCGGCTGCCTGTTCCGTCATGGCGACCAGAAGGTCTCCTTGTCCCAAGACGAAACCCGGAGGAACTTCTCCGCAATAGTACTTCTGCTTCTCACCGCGATCTCGATAACCACCAGATTCATAGAAGTTTCCAGGTGTCAGCAGCACATACTCGCCGTCGCTGGTGAAAAACTCACTCTTGAAGGCAAAGCCATGCTTGATGTCGCACATCGATGACAACGGGGCTTCACTCCACCCCTCACCCCGCTGACTGAAGACAGACTGGAGGTGGCGTTCTAAGAGGGCGCGGGCGTTTTGGCGGTTTTGCTCGGCGGCAACGCGGGCTGTGGCGATGCCGGCAAAGGCTTCGTCGAGGATGGCGACGATGCTTTGTTGTTCGGCGGGCGGAGGCAGTGGGAGAGCGTGCTCTTCAAGAAAATCTTTGGCGACTCGCTTATGTCCCACCGCGCCAGTCATCGACTGGGCGCCAGCTTCACGAAAAGACGGCTGTGAAAGGAAGTAGTAGAGGTACTCAGCCGTTACTCGGCTCGATGGGCGAATGACGAAATATTCAGAAGAGCCAAATCCGACTCCGTTCTGAAGGTCATGCGCGATACCAAGTTTTCCATTCTCGAAACAAGGTGTGATCTTGGCGAGTAGCACATCACCGTCTGCGAAATAGGTATAGCTGCCGGCCACCGAGCCAAGCGGTCTGACGCCTGAAGGTTTAAGGTATTTCTGGTTAACGCCCAAATCTTCCATCGGCGCAAAAGACACTATGTCTGTCTCTGCCAGCCTTTTCCGAGCTTCTGATTTTGGCGGCCTGAAAGTACAAACATCAGCTAGCCGGACAGTTTCCCACCCCGCCCTCATAGCATCGCCCTGATGTTCGCCAGCACCTCGGCGCTCTCGGCATCCAGCGCGGCGATTTCGTCGAGGATGTCCTGCGGGCTGCGGTGGATGATTTCCTCGCTGCCATTGGGGTTCTTCACCGACAGGTCATAACTGGCCGCGTCGATGCCGGCGGCGTCCACACTCCAGCTCTTGTCCGAATCGGCAAAGCTTTTCTGCAATTCAATGAATTCCAGCAAATCGGCATCGTTGAGCGGGTTGGTCTTGCCCATATTGCGGCCGGGATCGAGCTGGTAGTACCAGACCTTGCGGGTGGACGCGCCTTTCTCGAAGAACAGCACCACGGTCTTCACGCCAGCACCTTGGAAGGTGCCACCAGGGCAATCCAGAATCGTGTGCAGGTTGCAGCTCTCCAGCAGGAGTTTGCGCAGGCTGACCGAGGCGTTATCGGAATTGCTGAGGAAGGTGTTCTTGATGACGATGGCGGCGCGGCCACCGGCTTTGAGCATCTTGATGAAATGCTGCATGAATAGAAAAGCAGTTTCGCCGGTGCGGATGGGGAAGTTCTGTTGCACTTCCGGCCGCTCTTTGCCACCGAAAGGCGGGTTCGCGAGGATGACTTCGAAGCGATCGCGTTCCTGCACGTCGGCGAGGTTTTCGGCGAGCGTGTTGGTGTGCACGATGTCGGGCGCTTCGATACCGTGCAGGATCAGGTTCATGATCGCAATGACGTAGGCGAGGCTCTTCTTCTCCTTGCCATAGAAGGTGCGCTCCTGCAGGGTTTGCAGGTCAGCGGTGCTCAGATTCGGTTTGGCCGATAGGTAGTCATGCGCCTCGCAAAGGAAGCCAGCCGAACCGCAAGCGCCGTCGTAGATGCGCTCGCCAATTTTGGGCTGAATTACTCGGATCATGGCGCGGATCAGCGGGCGCGGCGTGTAGTACTCGCCCCCGTTGCGCCCCGCATTGCCCATACGCTTGATCTTCTCTTCATACAGAGCAGAAAGTTCGTGCTTCTCGACCTGGGAGCGGAAGCGCAGTTCATCGATGTGGTCGATGATGTCGCGCAGGGTGTAGCCGCTGCGAATCTTGTTTTTGATCTCGCCGAAAATCTCACCAATCTTGTATTCGATGGTGTTGGGGCCGGTGGCGCGCTGCTTGAAGCCGTGGAGGTACGGGAAGAGCTTGCGATCGACGAAATCCACTAGATCGTCGCCAGTCAGGGCTTTGTTGTGATCGAGTTTGCCGTCAGCATCCTTGGGCGCTGCCCAGGTTTCCCAACGGTAGGGTGCATCGAGGATGTAGCTGTAGGTCTTGCCCTCAAGCATGGCTTCGGCGGCCTTATCTTGCTCCAGACCATCCAGATACTTGAGAAAGAGTAGCCATGACGTCTGCTCGGTGTAGTCGAGTTCGGTGGTACAGCCACTCTCTTTCCAGAGGGCATCGTCGATATTCTTGAAGGCTTGTTCAAACATGAACGAAAAATGCTCTAACAGTGAAGGCTCTGAGAACCAGACTTCAAACTTACCTGCTATACCCGCAATATGTAACCCATGCCGGCGACTCGGAGAGATTTTCTACTATGAAATAGTGCTATGCCATGAGCTCAAATTTTGAGCTCGTCGCCACAAATAATGAATAATCTTAGATCTAGCTTTTATTCACACTAGTCATTTCCCGTCGCCGCTGCGCTACCAGCTCCGCCGCCTGACGGATCGGATCATCTTCCACATGCACATAGCGCATGAACATGGTCACTGTCTTGTGGGCGGTGAGTGCCATGCCGACCTTGACCGGCACCCCTGAATTGGCAATGTCAGTCGCCGCCCGATGGCGTATGCCATGCGTGCCCACAGGCTGCACACCCGCCGCTTCAAGCACACGACGCCAACCCACATAGTAAACACCCTTGCCCAAAGATGCTGTGACATCACCGGGCCGATGACAAACATAGCGTGAGCCACTTCTCTCCTTCGCCGCTTTCAACAATTGCAAGACCTCCGAGCTGATCGGCTTGGAAATGCCACCAGTCTTGCTGTCTGGCCAAGTCACACGACTGTTGCGGAAATCGACCCAGGCCCATTCCAGCTCTGTGATCTCCGACATGCGTGCCGCGAATGCGAATTGCAACCGTATCGCCAGTAACAACGAGGGATGCTCCAGCCCTTCTGCTTCGGCATGATCCAGATACTGGTAGAGCTTCACCAGCTCATCATCCGTAATTAGACGGGTCTTGCCGCGCTCGGCATTGCGCGGGACATGCCGGCAAGGATTGGTACCATCCTGCCGATACCCCCATACCTCCGCGATGTTGAACATCTTGCTCAAAGTCGCCAGCACGCGATTGGCCTGTATGGGCGCGTGCATGTTCTTCTGCATGAAGTCGGTCATATGTTGCCGATTGACATCCTTGACCTTCACATTGCCCATGAATGGCACGATCTTTACATCGATGATGCGCTGATAGCTGGCCACGCTAGCGGGCTTGTTGCGCATCATGCAGTAGTCGGTGATGAAGCGTTTGCAGAGATCGGTCACTGTGGGCGCTAGGCGTTCAGCAGCCTTGCGTGCGCTGGGGTCTAGTCCGCGTCGTACCTCGGCCAGCATGTCGGAGGCGATGACCCTCGCCTGCTCGACTGACAGCTCGCCGAAACGTCCTATTGAGGGTTTGCGTCGCAAGCCGTCATTGGTGCGGTACTGCACCATGAAGACCTTGCTGCCCGATGGCGTGATCTTGCACAAAAATCCGGGTACGATAGTGTCACGCAATTCGATGTCGCGTGCTTCCGCACGAGCACCGTCGATAAGTGTCTTGATCAATTTGAGCTTGGCCATGTAGCGACTCCAGTGGCCTGATTCCAGGAGCCATATAGGAGCCACCAGAGAGAGAATCAGGGGGTTTCAAGGCATTTCCCAGCGTATTATGAACCGCAGCAAACCCGCATGAAACCTGAGTCTGGCGTACACTGGCAGGCACCAGCGTAGCAAAGAATTTCCCTCTTAAAATCTCTCGACCTAACGGTCGTACCGGTTCGATTCCGGTCTCGGGCACCATCCTTGGTTGTACGGCAAAAAATCATCCCTTGAATGACGACATCCCGAAGTCGCCAAAGGGTTCGTCGCGCTCGCGTACAGCCTGCTTGAAGCCAGCCTCGGCGGCGCGTTGCTGAAAGGCATAACCCTCCTGCGTGTGACGTGTAATGCCATCGAACACCGTACCGAGAATCTGGGTGGTATGCAGACCTTGTTGCGACACCGACTGGTTGAGCAGCAGCTTCATCATCACCAGTTGGTTGATTGGCATGCGGGCAATGCGTTCGAGCAAAATTTCGAAGCGCGCATCAAGCTGTTCCGGCGGTGCTGACTCAATAGCCAGCCCCCATTCGCGCGCTTCCTTGCCGGACAAGCAGTCGCCGGTGAAGAGCAGGCGCTTGGACTTCTCCAGGCCGATGCGATGAAACCAGATCGAAGTGGTCGGCGATCCCCAGACGCGCGCCGGTGGATAACCAATTTTGGCGTCATCGGCGATCACCAACAGGTCCGAGCACAGCGCCATGTCGGTGCCGCCGGCAACGCAGAAGCCGTGTACCTTGCAAACTACGGGTTTGTCGCTGTGAAACAAGCTCATAAAGCCCTTCACATTGCGGCTCATCCCTTGGTAGTCAATGACGGGGTCCCAGACTTGGCCGGGAATGTGGTTCTGCATTTGCACCAGTGGATCTGCTGGCGATCCTGACGGCAAGTCGCTCTTGCCCTGATGTTCGAAGCTCAATGATTCAGCGCTGTCGATCAGGTCATAGCCACCACAAAATCCAGTGCCATTACCCGCAAGCGCGATGACATGAACTGCCGGGTCAAGATTGGCGCGTTCCACGCAAGCTGCCAGCTCGCGTGGCATGTCCATGGTAATGCCGTTGCCGCGCGCAGGCCGGTTGAGCGTGATGCGGGCGATACGGCCGGTGACCTCATAGGTCATCGTTCTCAGGTTATCCATGGGTGGCTCCTTGTGATGTGTTTGAAATCTGCAGCCAGATGTTGTGGCCGACCAAATCGTATTGACGAACCACGGCCAGACAAGCCCGGCGCTCGGCCTCATCGATCAACGGTGCGGGTAGCAACGGGTCATAGATCATTTGCCGAATGGCGGCCTCGCCCAGCAGGAAAGATTCGCGTGCAGCCTCCTCGGGCTCCAGCCCATCCATTTTGGCGAGGGAGTGCTCCAGCCGATCTCGCGTCTGCCGATAGCTGGCATTCAGAGCCTGACCATCCCATAGCGCACGCGCTTGCGCGTCTCGCTCAGTACCTAGATCAAAGGCAAGTAGCACAAAAGCTTCCTGCTCAAGACCCAGGCGCCGCAGGCGCTCGCGGATAGCCTCGACGCCACCCACCAGATTGTCTGGCCTTACATAAATATCGCGATCCAGCTCTTTGAAGCCCAGCAGACTCAGTGCGCGCTGACGTCGGGTCAGCGCCGGTCGATCAACGCGCCCCAGCATGCCCGAGCAAACCATGACCCAGGCTCCAGTCCATTCCTTCAGCCGCTGTTCCATGGACTTCCAGGACCCAAGCTCTCGAACCAGCCCTGCTGTTGTAGGCCCCAACTGGTAAGCACCACGGCCAATGGCCTCGATCACACCAGCTCCGCACAAGCGCGCCAAGGCGACTCTCACGCTGCTGGCTCGCAGGCCAAACAAGGCGCAGGCCTCGACGGCCTCACGGGTTTGCAACGGGCGTCCTTCACTTGCCGAAAGTATGTTGAGAATCAAGTCTTTGGAGCTTGCAGTGTTCATCGTTTTCATTGGGAAAGACTCCTTGGCGATGTCTATCGCTGTGCCCTGCAAGCCGCAAGCTACCATATAAATTGCTACACAAAAAAACACTTATTGCTTTTTTATGGAATGCTTCGCAATAATGTGCTTGATGAATTTATATGTAGCTTTTATTGGCAGCCCAGCGACTTAAGAGAAATGCAGACATGACGACCCCAGCAGCGGCCACCGCCTATCAGCCAGACAAACGCAAAGTGACAGACTTTCTCAGCAAGGAGGAAATCCAGTATTTTCGAGCCCGCTCGGACGCCAGAGGGATGTGGGGAGTGCTTTCCGTATGGGCGGGTATTGGCTTGACCATGACGACCATGGCCCTAGCCGTGGATCATCTGCCACACTGGGCCGCCGCCCTCGTGTTGGCAGCCGGACTTGCCATTCTGGCCGGTCGCCACCTGGGCTTAGTCGCCCTGATGCACGATGCGTCTCACGGGACGCTGTTCAAGACCCGCTGGATGAACGATGTCTTCACCAACTGGGCGGCCGCCAAAATCGTTTGGAACGATGTCCTCAAGTTCCGTGCCCACCATATGGTGCATCACGCCAACACAACAGCACCTTTCGACCCCGACCTGCCGTTATATAGCGCCTTGCCGGTAAGCCGCGCCTCCATGACGCGCAAGTTCCTGCGCGATCTCATCGGCCTCACGGGTCTCAAGTTCTTGGTTGGGCGTACGCTGATGAGTGCGGGCGCTCTGAAATGGTCAGATGCCATTGCTGAGCGCGCCGATAACGCGGGTTGGCCCCTGCACCGCCATGTCACTACCTTCCTAAAGGATTTCTGGCCCACGGCCCTGACCAATGCGCTGCTGTATCTGGTGTTGGCCGCGACCGGCCATGGCTGGCTCTATGCCTGTTTCGTGCTGGCCTATCTCATCCCCTTCATGCTCATCGTGCGGATTCGTTCCTTGGCCGAGCATGCTGGGCTGGATATCGTGCCGGACACGCTGCGCAACACCCGCACCACTCGCACCAGCCTGCTGAGCGGCCTGACCATGGGGGCCCTCAACATCAACTACCACCAAGAGCATCATCTGGTGGCAGCCTGCCCGTATTACCGTCTGCCCGAACTGCACAAAACCTTGCGTGCCCGCAACTACGTCCCCGAACCCTGGACTTATCTTGGTGTGCTGCGCGCTTGTACAACCCTGCCAGCCCAACCACAGGCACAGGCATGAATACACACTATCAATC
Source organism: Pseudomonadota bacterium (assembly GCA_040384385.1). GTDB lineage: Bacteria > Pseudomonadota > Gammaproteobacteria > Pseudomonadales > Moraxellaceae > Perlucidibaca. Next base: position 119,274 of record JAZKJJ010000006.1, read on the forward strand.
TGCCCTGCGCCCCGGTCTCTTCGCAGGCAAGATCGTCGTGGTCACCGGTGGCGGTTCCGGTATAGGTCGCTGCACGGCTCATGAGTTGGCCTCGCTGGGTGCCACCGTTGTAATCACCGGCCGCACACCAGAAAAGCTGGAACATGTGGTGGCGGAAATACGGGAAGACGGTGGCCAGGCATTTTTTCAGGTCTGTGACAATCGCCAAGAGCAACAGGTGAAAGATGTTGTGGCAGCCATCGTAGCTGTACATGGTCGGATCGATGGCTTGGTGAATAATGCTGGCGGCCAGTTTCCGGCCTTGCTAGAGACATTGTCGCTTAACGGCTTTGATTCTGTGGTGCGGAACAATTTGTACGGGACGTTTCTCATGATGCGCGAAGTCTTTGTGCAAAGCATGAGCAAAACGGGTGGCAGCATCGTCAACATGACCTTAGACATGTGGGATGGCTTACCTGCCATGGGGCACTCCGGCGCATCTCGTGCCGGCATAGATAATCTGACCAAAACGGCTGCCATCGAGTGGGCACGAGCTGGCGTGCGTGTGAATGCGGTTGCTCCAGGCTGGGTGATTTCCTCTGGCCTCAACTCCTACAAAGGCACGGCGGTGAGCGCCATGATGCCGGAAGTAGCAGCCAAGATTCCGCTCAAGCGTATGGGGTCGGAGTCGGAAATCTCCGCACTGATGTGCTTCTTGCTCTCCGATGCGGCGTCATTCATCACGGGCACCAATGTGCGTATCGACGGCGGAGGCTCCATCGGCACACCGTTCTTCCCCTTGATGGACCATCAAAACTCCACGCCTTTTCAGGGATTCCACCGGCATGAAACGCCGGAGATAGTTGCCGATCATGAGGCAATCAACTCACCCATCACTCCATCGCGAGGCTAGCGACATGTCCAGCTTTTTCAATCCGGTATCAATCCATCAGCAAGGCTCCAGCTTTCCCGTGCGCCGCATGGGTTTTGATCTGCGCGGGATTAACAAATACTTCATTAACAATGACCCTGTGCCGTCCATGCTCTGGCTGGCCTTTCAGGCGTATTTCCCTGAGGGTGAAAGTTTCTTCGTTGACTCGGTGCGGGATATGCGTGATCAGGTCAAGGATCATCGACTTCAGAAAGATATCGGAGCTTTTATCGGCCAAGAAGCCATGCATGGCAAAGAACACTATGCTGCCAACGAAGAGGCCAAGCGGCAGGGTATTGATGTCACATCCCTGGACAGGGCTGCTGGTCAAGTGCGCCGTATCGGCAATCGCTATCTGCCGAAACGCTTTCGTTTGGCGCTAACAGCAGCGGCTGAACATTTCACGGGCGTTATTGGCAGTCAAATCGCACGCCGAGAAGATTTTCGGGCGAGCATTATTGATGAGCAGACAAAAGCACTCATCCTCTGGCATGCCATGGAAGAGATCGAGCATCGTGCCGTGGCTTTTGATGTTTACCAGAGCACCGGTGGTGGTTATCTGACACGAGCGTTGGCCATGACGGCAGTCTCGGCAGGCATTGCACCGGTAGTGCTTTATGGGATGGTGGCTTGCTTGCGCCAAGATGGTCAGCTATTCAATCTGGCTTCCTGGAAGCGCTTTTTGGAAATCTACTGGGGTCGTCATGGCTTCCTGTCGGAAGCTATACCGGAGTTGCTGCGCTACTACCGACCTGATTTTCATCCCGATGACACGGACTCTTATGAGCTCATTCAGACTTTTAGGCGCGAGTTGGGCATTACTGATGCCTGCACTAACTGAGCGCCACGATCACATCCATTGAAAATGCATGAAGGCACAGCTTGAAAGAGGCCGCGCTCAGCGCAGCCTCTTCGGCTTGATGGCTTACGCCACCACCCCTTTCCGCTTCAGCTGCGCAATGCTTTCAGCCGCCAAGCCCACCTTGGCCAGCACTTCATCCGTGTGCTGACCCAGTATCACGCCCGCGTATTGATAGCTGGGCGGTGTCGCCGAGAACTTAAAAGGCGATGCCAGTTGGCGCTGTCGACCGCCATCGAGCTGCGGCACATCCACCAACATGCCACGCGCCTGCATCTGCGGGTGCTCGCAGGCTTCGCTGAAGCTCAGCACCGGCTCCGTGCACGAATCCATCACAGCAAATACCGCCGACCACTCTGCATAGGTTTTAGTCTTCAGCGCCTGACGAATTTCCTGCTTCAGCGCCGCAACACGCTCCGGCAGCATCACCAACCCTTCAGGGGCAAGCTCCGGTCGGCCAATTGCGGCACAGAACTGCATGAAGAACTGTGGCTCCAGCCCGCCCACCGACAGGTAGCGGCCATCCGCCGTTTCGTAGCAATCGTAGAAAGTGCCGCCATTGAGCTGCGTGGTTTCCAGCGCCGGCTGGTCTGCGCCCATGAGCGCGCCCGGAGCAGTCAGTGCATGCAAGCTAAACGCCGCATCGGTCATGGAGATGTCGATGTGCTGGCCTTCACCCTTGGTCTGGCGATGAATCACGGCAGCGAGCAGACCAATCACGGCATGGCAGGAGCCACCGGCAATATCAGCCACCTGCACCGCCATCGGCGCCGGTCCGGAAGCCTGGCGGCCGTTGTAACCAATCACGCCAGCAATGGCGAGATAGTTCAGATCATGACCGGCGCGATCCTTGTACGGCCCGGTCTGGCCATAGCCGGTGATTGAGCAGTAAATTACTTTCGGGTTGACAGCCTTGAGCGCTTCATAGCCAGCGCCCAGTCGATCCATAACGCCCGGTCTGAATTGCTCAATGACAATGTCGTATTCCCCGACCAACTGTTTGACGATGGCCAGTCCTTCCGGCTGCTTCAGGTCAATGGCGATGGAGCGCTTGGAACGGTTCAAATAGCCGTGCGCTGCCGAAGTGCCATCGGTGGCATACGGAGGCATTAAACGGACCATGTCCGGGCGTGATGGCGCCTCTACTCGCAGCACATCGGCGCCTAAATCAGCCAGCATCAAGCTGGCAAACGGGCCGGGCAGCAGGCCGGAAAAATCGAGAACTTTCAAACCTTGTAGTGGACCGGACATAACGACTCCAAAAGTGCGTGACTGATGGGTCGCGAGATTAGCCACTTAGCGGCCATAGCGCCAATGACCTAATGGCTCAAAACACCTGACGGCAAGCGTCACTTATGCTGCATTGTTCATCTGAAGCAGGTTGTTGAGGATTGCGAGGCGAGGGTCTGACCACCATACTCTTTGAAGAAGCGAAAACTTTTGAAGGATGTTTGCGGATGCTGGCTTTTCTCCCTGCGCCCCTGCTGGGGCTCATCATGGGCATGCTGCTGGTTGCTGCCATTGTGCTCTCGGCCACCCTGATCCTGCTGGCCAGCCCGCTGAAACTGCTGGCCCGCGTGGTGCCTGCACTCGCACCACGGACTCGCGCCATTCTCTCCGGCTGCCAGGAAAACTGGACATCCCTAAATGCTGCGCTTTTCCGCTTGTTGCCACCGATTCACTGGGATGTTCGCGGACAAGCCGATCTGCGCCTCGACACTTGGTATTTCGTCATCGCCAATCATCAAACCTGGGTCGATATTCTGGCGTCGTTTCATGTCCTCAATCGCCGCATTCCGCCGCTGAAATATTTCCTCAAGCAGGAACTGCTGTATGTGCCGATTGTCGGTCTGGCGGTGTATGCGCTGGATTATCCGTTCATGAAGCGCTATAGCCGCGAGTATCTGGCCAAGCGCCCTCACCTGCGCGGCAAGGATCTCGATACCACGCGCAAGGCCTGCGAAAAATACCAGCACTACCCCGTTAGCGTGCTGAACTTCCTCGAAGGCACGCGCATCACGCCGGACAAGCATGAGCAGACACGATCGCCCTATCAGCATCTGCTGAAACCGAAGTCTGCCGGTGCGGCGTTTGTGCTGAATGCCTTGGGCTCAAAAATGGAATGCCTGCTCGATCTGACTATTGCTTATCCGCAGGGTGTGCCTAGCTTCTGGGATTTGTGCTGTGGCCGCATACGCCACATTGTCATTGATATTCAAGTGCGTCCGATCCCCGCTGAGTTCTGCCAGGGTCACTATGAAGATGATGCGAAGTTTCGCGACAGCTTCCAGTTATGGATTGGCAGCTTGTGGCAAGACAAGGACAATAAGCTCAACGAATTACTTAACTCATAAAGGTATTGCTATGGCCCTGTCACAACCCGCTCACTTTGGCGAAGAATGGAACGATGCGCGTATCGCGTCTTACTTGGAGCGCTTGCCGCCTGCCGGCGAAAACGCCGACTTTCATGTGCTGATGACCGCCTACAAGCATATGCGCGCCTACGATTTCCAGCGCCTGCTGCAAGTCTTCCAAGCCGCTGGGCGCGATGTTCATGCCAAAAATACTGAAGGTCGCAGCCTGCTCGAGATCCTTCGCGAGCATCCGCAGTCTGACGAATTCGTGCAGCTGCTGAGTGGCACGGCTTGAAGCTTCCGGCCCAGCAGCTTCTGCGTGATGGCCTACCGCAATTAGGCTTTTTTGCCGATAGCGTGGCAGATGCCGATGGTCGTCACGAGGCCTCGCTCGATGCTTTCGGGCAGCCCCGGTCTGCTTTGGCAAAAGCCCTGCAGTACAAGCAGTTCCAGTATTTCGGTGGCATGAGCGAACGCTTCATTTTCGGCTGTGCACTGGTTGATTTGGGCTATTGCAACACCGTTTTTGCCTATTTATTCGATACCGGCAGCGGTGAGCTGTTCAGCCGTAGCGTGAAGCGCCCGGGCCATCTGGGCATGTCGCTGTCATTCAGTCCTGTCTCTGGAGTCAGCCGTTTTCAAGCGGGAGATCTGGAAGTTGAGCAGATTTACGAAGCCGAGCCGCGCTGCAAAAGCCTGAACTTGCGTATTGGCGATGAGCTCAGCCTGACCGCGCGCATGCCCGAGCCCGGCTTCGAGCCGATGTCGCTGTGTACTCGTGCGGGCTATCACGGTTGGACTTATGCCAATAAAACAGCTGGCCTTGCGCTGGAAGGTGAGCTGATCTGGCGCGGCCAGCGCCATGATCTGGCCAACCTCGGCGCGATGGGACATCACGATTTCTCCTGCGGCTTCATGCGCCGCGAAACCTGGTGGAACTGGGCTTGCCTGTCCGGCATCGCGCATGACAGCGTTGGTCAGAGCCATGCGCTGGGATTGAATATTTCCACCGGCGTGAATGAAACCACCTACAGCGAAAACTGCCTGTGGCTGGATGGTCAGTGCATCAGCCTTGCCTCTGCTCATTTTGTGTTCGATGCCCAAGATGTGCTCAAACCCTGGCAGGTCAGCACGCTCGATGGCCGCGTGCAATTGGAGTTCACGCCGCTGGGCCTGCACAAAGAAAAGCTCCAGCTGCCCTTGCTGAAAAGCCATTTCCGGCAAATTTTCGGACGCTTCCAGGGGCGTGTGGAAATTGATGGCGCGTGCTATACCGTGCGAGGCCTGACCGGCTTTGTTGAAGATCAGTTTGTTCGTTGGTAAGCCTGTTATTGCCAAATACTTTTATGGGTAAATCATGTCCCATCGTCATCCGCGACACCCACAGCGCCGGCTACCCGCCGGTCACCCCGATCGTGAAAGTCGTCGTGCAGCGAGTGCTGACACGCCGCATCAGGAGTCGCCAAGGAATATGTCGAAAAATACCCGTGTGCCGCAAATCACCATGAAGCCAAAACCCGGCAGCCTGCCGCTAAAGCGCAATATTGCGCAGCTCTTTGTCGACTATTTGCGCATCCTGTTTGACCTAAAATTCAACCGCTACCTGACCGTGCAGCTGTTGCCGCTGCTCTATGTGGTGCTGGTCATCGGCGGTTTGGGTGTCATCGTGCAACTGGTTTTCGATGCCTTTGCGCACAGCCCCCAGCGCGGCCTGATTTATCTGCTGGCCTTCCCGATTGCAGCACTGGTTTGGGCATCGGCCTGCCGAGCCACCACCGAATTTTTGCTGGTGGTCTTCCGCATGTCTGAGGATGTGCACACCCTGGCGCAAATCACGCCCACGGTGAAAAAGATCGATGCCATGTTTGCCGGCCCCAACTGGATCAGCCGCCTGATGCCGTTTATCAAGGCCTATCAGGACAATCGTGACACCCCATCCAACAATAAAGATGCTTCTTGATCGTCGTCTGCGAGTAATCCCGTGAAACTTTTTTCTACCAATACCATTGCTGTTCCCAAGGATCTGTCAGCACTAACACAATCCATTCCTGGCCAGGAAGTCGATCCGCAGGATGTCGGCATGACCACCCACCAGCGTGATCTGATCTGGGCTGGCGTTGAGAACCTCTATCGCACCGGTATATCACCGGCTATCACCTTCTGCCTGCGCAAGGGCGGCAAGATTGTGTTAAACCGTTCGCTCGGTCACCGCCGCGGCAACGGCCCAGCCGATTCGCCAGATACTCCCAAGGAACTCGCACACCCGGACACACCGATGTGTCTTTTTTCGGCCTCGAAAGTGGTCACCGCCATGCTGATTCACAAATTGGCGGAAGATCATCAACTGGATTTGCTAGCACCGGTAGCGCATTACTTGCCGGCTTTCGGCGCCAATGGCAAGCAACACATCACCACGGCGCATGTGCTGTCACATCGCGCCGGCATCCCGACGATTCAGGGTGAGTTCGATACTAACTTGCTGTTTGATACCGCGGCGGTGGTTGATGTGCTGTTCAAGGCCAAGCCCCTGTCGCGCTCCGGTCACAAGGCTGCTTATCACGCCGTCACCGGTGGCTACATTCTGGGCGAGTTGATCCGGAGCATTACCGGCATGGATGCCCGCCAGTATTTGCAGCAGCTGATCACGACCCCGCTGGGCATGAAACACTTCAACTATGGTCTGGCACCAGAGTATCGCGGCACCGAGGCCGTAGGCTATGCCACCGGCCTGAAGCCGGTGCTGGCCGTCGACTGGTTCCTGCAGCATGCACTGGGCGGCGATCTCGACACAGTCGTGAACCTGAGCAACGATACGCGCTTTATGGACATCATTTGCCCGGCCGGCAATATCTTTGCCACGGCCGATGAGTCCTGCCGCTTTTTCGAGATGCTCATGCGTGGCGGCGAACTCGACGGTGTTCGCATCTTCGATCCGCTGACCATCAAGCGTGCCACGCTAGAGGCCGGCAAGCCTCAGCTCGACGGCACCTTGCTGCTGCCACTCCGTTACAGCCACGGCCTGATGCTGGGCGCCAACCCGGTCGGCCTGTATGGTCCAATGACTGGGAAAGCCTTCGGCCACCTGGGCTTCTCCAACATTTTCTGCTGGGCTGATCCGGAGCGCGATATTTCCGTATCGCTGCTGACCTCGGGCAAACCCGTGATCGGCACGCACCTGCCGGCACTGGCGATGTTGCTGACTACCCTCTCCATGCAGATCAAGCGTCACTGACATGCTGTGTTCATAAAGCTGATAGAGGATGGCTTGCGAGTGAATAACCGGTCATCGGTGAATTTACTCCGGCTATCCATATCCGCTATAATCAACTCCGTGAACACTCATTCACTCAAACGAGAGCACATATGACCGACGCAACCGCAAAGCCTCCCATCAATTGGCCTGGCGCGATTGTTTTGTTGCTTACCCCGCTTATCGCGATGATTCTGTTGCCGTGGTATGCCCTTTCTCACGAATTCTCCACGGCCGCCTGGCTGAGCTTTGTCCTGCTCGCCGGTGCCAACGGCATGGCCATCACTGGCGGCTATCACCGTCTCTGGGCGCATCGCACCTATGAAGCACACTGGTCGCTGCGTCTGATCTACATGATCTTCGGCACCATGGCGATCCAGAACAGCATTCTGGTCTGGGCCTCGGGCCACCGTACTCACCATCGCCACATTGATGATGTAGACCATGATCCCTACTCCGCCAAGCGCGGCTTCTGGTTCTCGCATATTGGCTGGATGTTGCGTCAGTACGAGTCGGGTCGCGATGACTTCCGCAATGCGCCGGACCTGCTCAACGACAAAATTGTCATGTTTCAGCACAACCATTACTTAAAGCTGGTACTGCTGACAAATATCGGCATCCCGGCCCTGATCGGCTATTTAACAGGCGACCTTTGGGGTGTCTTGTTGCTGGGCGGCCTGCTGCGTCTGGTCTGGAGCCATCACACCACCTTCTTCATCAACTCGCTGGCGCATATGTGGGGCACGCGTCCGTATACCGATGAAAACTCAGCGCGCGACAACCCGGTGCTGGCCTTGCTGACCTATGGCGAGGGCTATCACAACTATCACCACATTTTTCAGTACGACTACCGCAACGGTATCCAGTGGTATCAGTTTGATCCCACCAAGTGGATGATCTTCGCCCTGTCATGGATCGGTCTGACGCGCAATCTCAAGCGATGCCCGCAGTTCGCCATTGAAAAGGCCAAGCTCACCATGCAGTTTAAGTATGCCGAGCAAAAGCTGTCGCTGCAGGCCAGCGGCCATGCCCAACTGGAAGCCTGGAAAGCCAAGCTGGCTCAGGAGTACGAGCATTTCAACGTGGTGCTCAACGACTGGAGCACCCTGCGTGAAACCTGGTTCGCCGAGAAGAAGCAGGAACTGCTGCAGAAGTGGGAAGAAGCCAGCTTCCGTACACGCTTCCAGGAAATCGAATATCGCCTGAAGATGCAGCGCAAGCGCTTGCGTCTACTCACCGCACAGGTGCCCAGCGCAGCGTGATCGCGTTTGATAATCGCTTCATTCAGTTGCCGGGCGCCTTCTGGCGCCGGCAACTGCCCTCCCCGTTGCGCAATCCTCGCCTGTTCTCTGTAAACATCGCTCTGCTGCATGAACTGAACATCGACTCGGCGTGGATGCATTCTGCCGATGCACTGGCCGGTCTGTCTGGCCATGCGGTCTGGCCCGGTGCCGACCCCATTGCCATGAAGTATGCCGGCCATCAGTTTGGTGGCTGGAATCCGGACTTGGGCGATGGTCGCGGCATCTTGCTGGGCGAAGTCATTGACCGTCATGGTCGCCGTCAAGATTTGCATCTGAAAGGCAGCGGCCCCACGCCGTTCTCACGCATGGGCGATGGTCGTGCGGTGTTGCGATCAAGCATCCGCGAATACTTGGCCGGCGAAGCACTGCATGCGCTGGGAGTGCCGACAACACGCGCGCTGGCACTGGTCAGCTCGGACGAGCCGGTGCAGCGCGAGCGCCGCGAAACCGGTGCGACGCTGTTGCGCATTGCTGACTCGCATATTCGTTTCGGTCATTTCGAGTGGCTTTGCCACAGCCAGCAGCATGACCTGCTGCCGGTGCTGGCCAAGCATGTGATTGCTCGCCATTACCCGGACTGCGCGCAGGCCGAGAGGCCCTATGCGGCCTTGTTCGAGCAGATCGTGCAACGCACGGCACGGCTGATGGCCGACTGGCAGGCGGTGGGCTTTGCCCATGGCGTGATGAATACCGACAACTTCTCCATTAGCGGGCAGACGCTGGATTTCGGCCCCTATGCGTTCATGGAAAGCTACGACCCGTCCTTGATCTGCAACCACTCCGATCACAATGGCCGTTATGCCTGGTATTTGCAGCCGTCAGTCGGCTTCTGGAATCTCAATGCCTTGGCGCAGGCCTTTACGCCACTGGTGAGCGTGGCGGATCTGCGTGCCGCGCTGGAGACCTATGAGCTGACGTTGACCGCGCATTACGACACGCGGATGCGCCATCTCCTGGGGTTGCAGCAGGCCGAGGCAGACGACAAATTGCTGGTGCAGGCTTGGCTGGATCTGTTGCGTGCGGCTAATGCGGACTACCCGATTCGCAGCCGCAGCCTCGGTCAGCGCAGCATTGTTGAGCAGGTGGCCACAGTAGATGCTGATTGGGGCATTCAGGCCGAAGCCGCACGTGAGTGGCTAGCGCGCTATCAGGCACGATTGCTGCGTGAAGCAACTGATGAAAAAATTCGCCAGGCGAGCATTCTTGGTGCTGTACCAGCCTACGTACTGCGCAATTATCTGGCGGAAATCGCGATCAAAGCGGCGGAAGCCGGTAATGCAGAACCGCTGGAGACACTGCTGGCGGTACTGCAAGATCCGTTTGTTGAGCGCTCGGAGTGGGCAAGCTATGCCGGTGAAGCACCGGCATGGGGGCGCTGCCTGAGCATCAGCTGCTCTAGTTGATACTAGAGCAGGCTAGCTCAAGTCTCTCGCAACATGCCGTGGAAATACGCGGCAAAGTCCCGAGTCTCCTTTTCACGTAAGGCTGGAATCAGTCGATTGATGGCCACTTGCGAGCCCTTACCAATAGCGCTGTGGCCAACATTGAACAAGTTGCGTGCAATAAAGCCGAGCTTAAGCGCCTTCGCAGAGTCTTCGTAAAAGGCCGCGATGGCCAGCGTCGAGAAGCGCAGCATGGTTTCATTCAGAGCTGCCTTGTCGATCTGACCGGTGGCATTGCCTGACCAAACCGCATCGAAGCGGGCAAAATCGGCATCGCTCAAATCAAAGCTGATGTAGTCGCGCTCGCCACTTTTATCACCAGCAGCTAGACTCGGCAGGATAGTGCGCCGCGTGCTGACATACGCCGCGACCGGCTGCAATTCCTTGTTGTCGAGCTTGCTCAGCACTTGCTTAATCAGCGTGTGCACGGTGCCCTTGATCAGACTCGCCACGGTTTCCAGCGCTTTTGGCGCGGCGCTGCCCGCCTCTGCGCCATTCAGTAGATTCAACAGCAAGGCATCAACAATTTCATCGGCATAGCGCTGGGCCAGCTGCACGATGCGGGCTGACTGCGGTGATTGAGGGATATTGCCGTCTGCATAGGCGGCAATAACAGCCTGAAAATCCTGCTGCAGGGCATCGGATGCCGCAAAGGCAAACAACTTGCTCAAGGTGCGCGCTCCCCTCAGGCCTTCACGAACATCGACGAGTAGTGTGCACAAACACGCTTGAGATCGTCATCATTCATGCCGGCAAAAAGCTTGCCGACAGCACTGTGGCTGCCTTTGACGATAGCGCCGCGCCCCATGCCGACCATCTTCTGCTTGATGAAGCCGATGTCTAGCGAACCAGTGAATTCATCGTAGAAATTGACGGTGGCAATTTCAGTGAAGTCATACATGGCAGCAGTCAGGTCTTCGCGGCTGTTAGCCATGTTGCCGGCAGCGATACGCGACAACACACTTTCAAAACGGGCACCGATGGCATCCGGCATGCTGAAGCCGAAGCGCGTGGCACCATTGACGATGACGCGCCGACGCGACAGATAGCCGGCCAATTTGTCTTGCTCGCCGTTGCTGACCTTGCCCATGATTTGCTTGATCAGGGTATGCATAGTGCTTTTCATCAGGCTGGCCAGCATGCCGAGAATGCCGGCACCTTCGCCGCCGCTTTTGAGAATATCGATGACATCCAGCGCCATCGCCTTGATGACGCCATCGGTGGTGCCGATGGCCAGGGTAACCGTCACTGACGGATCAGCGTATTGACCCTTGGCGTGGTTGGTCAGTAGGTCATCTAGCGTTTGCTGCAGTTTGGCGTCCAGCGGAAACGAGAAGAAATAGGCACTCATGGCAAATCCTGATAGGCGTGAATGGGTATACAGGCTCGCATCTTGGCGACGCCCATGGCGTTTGGCAAGCCTTACTGTCGGGCGGTTCGCCAGCGTGTGGTCAGCTGTTCAAAGTTGGAACGAAACGGGTTGATATCGAGGCCGCCGCGACGCGTATAACGGGCATAAACTGACAAGGCTTCGGCGCCGGCATACTGTTGCAGATCGCAAAAGATGCGCTCGACACATTGCTCATGGAAGTCGGAATGTCGACGAAATGACACCAGATAGGCCAGTAGGCTTTCCGGTTCGATACGCGGGCCCTGATAGTGGATCAACACACTGCCCCAGTCCGGCTGGTCGGTGACCGGGCAATTGGTGCGCAGCAAATGCGAGTGCCAAACCTCGTTGACGAGCGTATCGCGATCGACTCTCAGCAGTCCCGGATCAGGCAGATAGCTGCTGGTTTGAATAGGCAGATCATCCAGACACTGGCCCGGAAACTCGGCCAGTGTCAGTGCCTCATGCGCCGGCAGCAGTACCAGCGTCACCTTGGCTTCAGCAGCGGCGGACAAATCTGCCTCTACTTGCGTCACAAAATCGGCGGGCGTAGCGAACACGGCAAAGTTCAAGCCATTAAAATAGAGCTTGAGCGACTTCGATTCGATCAGATTAGCCGACTCGGCCGGCACACTGATTTCGCCAATGGCCACGATGGGCTTGCCCTGGCTGTTCAGCCAAGACAGCTCGTAATGCGTCCACACATCAACACCGTGAAACGGCAGCACCTCGGTATCTAGACCCAGCGTCGCGCGCGTCAGCTCACGCGGAATCGGTTGCAGCAACTGAGCATCGTAAGTATCCGGATAGTTGGTGACCTGACCGAGCTGGGTGAGCGTATGTAGATCCATGGCAGCTTACTCGCGCATGCCAGTGCCCTGCTGCAACAAGCGCAGAGCCACGCCATAAAGCAACACCACCAGCACGGTAATGAAGGTCAGTGATGCCAAAATCGACACATCGCTATGACCGAGCACGCCGTAGCGAAAGGCATTGACCATGTAGACAATGGGATTCAGATAGGACACCGCCTGCCAGAATGGCGACAGCAGATCCATGGAGTAGAACACGCCGCCGAGATAGGTCAGCGGTGTCAGCACGAAGGTCGGCACAATCGAGACATCATCGAAGGTCTTGGCATAGACGGCATTGATGAAACCGCCAAGCGAAAACAGTACGGCAGTCATAAACACGCTGTAGATCATGACAAAGGCATGGTGCAGCGCCAGGTCCGTGAAAAACAGCGACAGCAGCGTGACAATCAGGCCGACAGCGAGACCACGGGCAACACCGCCGAGCACAAAGCCGATCAATATGATGGATGGTGGTACCGGTGAGACCAGCAACTCCTCGATGCTGCGTTGAAATTTGGCACCGAAGAAGCTCGACACCACATTGGCATAGGAGTTGGTGATCACGCTCATCATGATCAGGCCAGGCACAATGAACTGCATGTAGCTGTGCCCGCCCATGTCACCGATGTTACGTCCCACCAGGTTGCCGAAAATGACGAAGTAGAGCGTCATGGTAATGGCCGGTGGCAATAGCGTTTGCACCCAGATACGGGTGAAGCGGCGAATCTCCTTACGAACAATGGTCTGCAGCGCAATCCGGTTAGGTGGCGAAAACAGGCTCATGCTGCGACTCCCGACAGATTTTTCTCGACCAGTCGCACAAACAGCTCCTCAAGACGGTTGCTCTTGTTTCGCATGCTGGTGACTTGCACGCCGGCACTGCTCAGCGCTTCAAAGACGGCGTTTAATGATTGGCCGCGCTGAATATCAACTTCGAGCACGCCGGGCTTGTCCATGCGCAAGGTATATCCGCCAATCACCGGCAGTGTGGACAGGTCGCCGGCACAATCGAGCACGAAGGTTTCCTGCTGTAGCTTGGCCAGTAGCGAGCGCATGTCGGTATTTTCCACAACCTGGCCTTTATCTAGGATGGCGATGTTGCGACACAGCGACTCGGCCTCCTCCAAATAATGTGTGGTCAGGATGATAGTGGTGCCTTCGGCATTGAGCTTGCTCAGGTAATCCCACATTGAACGACGCAGCTCGATGTCCACGCCGGCCGTCGGCTCATCGAGAATCAACAGGCGTGGCTCGTGCACCAGAGCGCGTGCAACCATCAGGCGTCGCTTCATGCCACCAGACAGCATGCGCGCCTGCTGGTCGTGCTTGTCCCACAGACCGAGCTGGTGTAAATATTTCTCAGCCTGGTCATAGGCCTTCCTCACCGGAACGCCGTAGTAGCCCGCTTGCGTGGCGAGAATATCGATGACTTTTTCAAACTGCCCGAAATTGAATTCTTGCGGCACCACGCCAAGCTGGCGCTTGGCCGCCTCGGTATCGCGATCGAGGTCGTGGCCGAAAATGCTGACCTGCCCGGTGGTCTTCTTCACCAGCGAGCTGACGATGCCAATAGAGGTCGATTTGCCGGCGCCGTTGGGGCCTAGCAAGGCAAAAAAGTCGCCGGGCTCGACCGTGAGGTCTATGCCTTTCAGGGCTGAAACACCGGATTTGTAAGTTTTGGTGACGCCAGAGAGCTGCAGTGCGGCGGACATTCTGCAAATTCCTCAGTAAAAATCAAAAAAGTCGGATAAAAGCTGTAACAAAACATCACTTAGCCAGTCTATCACGCGTGGTTAGCTATACAGCGAGCGGACAAGCGCGGTCTTTTCAGCACATTTGTCCTGTACGCGCAACTTTATTAAAGGATTGGGTCGTATGAAAATTGCGGTTGTGGGCTCCGGCATTGCAGGTCTAAGCGCCGCCTGGCTGTTATCAAAGTCGCATCAGGTCACCGTGTATGAAGCGGCAGACTATGCCGGCGGCCACAGCAATACAGTTGATGTCACCCTTGATGGCCTGACTGCGCCTGTCGATACCGGCTTTCTGGTACATAACGATCGCACCTATCCCAATCTGATTGCACTATTCAAGTTGCTACAGCTGGATACGCCCGCCAGCGACATGTCATTCAGCGTGAAGCTGCCACATCTTAATCTGGAATGGGCCGGAGCCAATTTGCGCACTTTGTTTGTGCAAAAACGCAATCTGATTCGCCTAGGCTTCTGGCGGATGATTCGTGACATCCTGAATTTCAACAAGCGCTCGCATGCCCTGCTGGCCGAATTGCGTGGCAGCAGCCTGACACTGGGTGAGCTGATTGTCCGTGAAGGCTATAGCGCCGAATTCCGCGACTGGTATTTGCTGCCCATGGGTGCGGCGATCTGGTCCAGCCCCATGGATGAAATGGCGGACTTTCCGGCCGAAACTTTCATTCAGTTCTGCATCAATCATGGCTTGCTGCAGGTCAATGACCGGCCGCAGTGGAAAACCATCCGAGGCGGCTCTCGCGAGTATGTGAAACGACTGGTGGCAGCTATCGGCGATGCCAGCGGTGAAGTACGCCTGAACACGCCGGTACGCGCCGTGGTGCGTACCGAGCAAGGCGTTCTGGTACGGACGGATACAGGTAGTGAAAGCTATGACCAAGTCATTCTGGCTACGCACAGCGATCAGGCACTGGCCATCCTGCAAGATGCAAAACCAGCCGAGCGCGATGTGTTGGCCGCCGTTCGCTATCAGCCCAACACAGCCTACCTGCATACCGATGCTGATCTGATGCCCGCTCGACGTGCTGCCTGGTCGTCATGGAACTACTACAGCGGTGCCGTGCAGGATGGCAAGTTCCCGGTCGCCGTGAGCTATTGGATCAATCTGCTGCAGCCCCTGCCGTTCAAGCAAGATGTGATGGTGACGCTGAATCCGCCGGTGCCGCCACGTGCTGACAAGACCATTCAGATCATTGAATACGCGCATCCGTTGTTGGATACCGCCGCCTATGCAGCACAGCTGGCTCTGCCATCAATTCAAGGGCTGGATCGTGTCTATTTCTGTGGTGCCTGGACCGGCTACGGCTTCCATGAGGATGGCTTAAAGGCCGGCATGGCCGTAGCGCGGCTGCTAGGCGTAGTAGCTCCCTGGGAAAGCGCGTCGCCGGAAAGCACGCTAGAGGCGGCGGCATGATTCGGCCTTGGCTCTTTCGTGGCAAGGTCGGTCACGCCCGTTTGGGCGTGAAATCCCATGCTTTTTCCTACGACAGCCTATTTCTCTGCTTTCCGTTGCAGCGTAGGCAGGAGATGGCCAGCAAGCTCTTTGGCTACAACCGTTGGAATCTGTTTGGCTATTACGATGCCGACCATGGTGATGGCAACGATCCGGAAACCTGGATTCGCGACATTCTGAACACCCACGGCGTTCATGCCGCCGATGGTGACATCTGGCTGCACGCCCTGCCCCGCATTCTCGGCTTTGTCTTCAATCCGGTCAGCTTCTGGTATTGCCATGATAGCCATCAACAGCTGCGCGCCGTGCTCTGCGAGGTTCGCAATACTTTTGGTGAGCGTCACTGCTATCTGCTTACCGCTGCCGATCAGGGCGTGATCACTGCAGACACCACGCTGCACAGCGAAAAAGTCTTTCATGTTTCGCCGTTTTATCCGGTCAATGGCGAGTACCAGTTCCAGTTCGCGCACCAGGGTAATTCGCGCCGCACCCAGATCGACTACTGGCAAAACGGCACGCTGTCGCTGAAGACTCATGTTTCCGGCACAGCCATGGCAATGACCGACAAAAATTTGCTGAAAACCTTTATTCAACTGGGCTGGGCCACCCTCATGGTCGTCCTGCGCATTCATTGGCAAGCCCTGAAACTTTGGCGGCAAGGGGTGACATTTCACCGTAAGCCCGTCCCCCCTGTGATGGAGATTTCCTGATGAGCATGTCTGAAAGTACCGCGATTGAGCTGACCCGAGCGCCAGCCATGGCTAAGTTGCTGCTCAAACTTTTTGAGCGCCTAGAAATCGGCACTCTGACCGTTACTTTTCCTGGCGGTGGTCATCAGATTTATGGCGGCAAGCAGCCTGGGCACAATGCGTTTATAGAGATTAACGACTGGGCTGCCTGCAGCCTGATTTTGCGCTCTGGCGACATCGGTCTGGCGGAGGCCTATCGCGACAAGCTCATTGAAATTTCGAATATTCCTGCGCTGTTGCTGATGGCTATGGAAAACGAAGATGCCCTCACTCAGGCTTTTTACGGGAGCTTCTGGGGCAAGCTCTACTACAAGTTCAAGCATTTCGTGTCTAACCGGAATACGCGCAAGGGCAGCAAGAAGAATATCCACGCCCATTACGACCTCGGCAACGATTTCTACAAACTCTGGCTGGATCGCACGATGACGTATTCGTCGGCTATTTTTGCCAGTCCGGAAACGACCCTGGCCGAGGCGCAAACCGCGAAGTACGAGCGCCTGCTCGACCAGCTTAATGTCAAAGCCGGTGATCATATTCTCGAAATTGGCTGCGGCTGGGGTGGCTTTGCCGAACATGCTGCCCTCACACGTCGTGTGCGCGTAACGGGCATATCGCTATCTAAAGAGCAGCTGGTGTGGGCGCGCAAGCGTGTTAAAGGCACGCCCGCCGAGGCCCTGTGTACCTTCCGCTTCCAAGATTACCGTGATGTTTCCGGCAAGTTTGATGCAGTGGCTTCCATCGAGATGATTGAGGCAGTTGGTGAAAGCTACTGGCCGTCTTACTTCAGCAAGATTCATGATGTTCTGAAGCCCGGTGGCCGTGCCGGCATTCAAGCTATCACCATCGCCAATGAGCGCTTCCAAGACTATCGCGTCAATACCGACTTCATCCAGCAGTTCATTTTTCCAGGCGGAATGCTGCTGTCTCCTGAAATTCTGGCCCGTCAGGCCGAACAAGCTGGCTTGGCCATAACAGATAGTTTCGAGTTCGGCCGCGACTACGCAGAAACCCTGCGCCGCTGGCGCGCAGACTTTGAAGCGCAGCTGCCCGCCATTAGCAAGCAAGGTTTCGATGAGGCCTTTCTGCGCATTTGGCGCTTTTACTACACCTACTGCGAAGCCGGCTTTGACTCAGATCGCACCGGTGTTTGCCAAGTGGTTCTACAGCGCTCATGACACTCACCAAGAACGCAAAACTCATGTCATCCAAGCTGCTCTCAGGATTGAGATCTGCGCTGCTGGGCAGCCTTCTCGTATTCGGCCTCGCTGCCTGCAGCACAGCGCATATCGATAACTACACCGGCGTTCAGCCGAGCCTGTCGCTGCGTGATTATTTCAACGGCACTGTGCATGCCTGGGGGCAGGTACAGGATCGCAGCGGTAAAGTTATCAAACGCTTCAAGGTCAAACTAGTCGGCGTTTGGCAGGGAGATCAGGGTGTACTGACTGAAGACTTCGATTATGCCGACGGCAGCAAACAACAACGCATCTGGCGCCTGACTGATATGGGTCAAGGTCGCTATGAAGGTCGTGCAGATGATGTCGCGGGTCATGCCGAGGGCGTGACGAAAGGCAATGCCTTGCAGTGGCGCTATACCATGCTGCTGCCTGTCGATGGCAAGACTTACAAGGTCGATTTCAATGATTGGATGTACCTGCACGATGAGCAGACACTGGTCAATCGCGCTGAGATGAGCAAGTTCGGTATTCACTTAGCTGACATCACGCTGTTTTTTCGTAAGGACATGCCATGAGCCTGAATAAACCCGTCCGTGATTGGCGTGAAATACGCATCTGGGTAGTCGGTGCCAGCTCGGGCATAGGTCTCGCTCTGGCCCAAGCATTGGTCGAACGCGGTGCACGCGTTGCCGTCAGTGCCAGACGCGCGCAACCGCTTCAGGCCTTTGCCAATAGCCATGGCCAACGCGTGCTGGCACTGCCGCTAGACATGACCAAAAATGCTGACTGGGACAGTGCTTGGGCAGACATCAAGCAAGCCTGGGGTGGTATTGACTGGGTTGTCTTCTGCGCGGCTGACTACACGCCAGTACGCGCCTGGGAGCTTGACCGTGACCGCGCTGCGCAACTGATCGATGTCAATCTCACGGGCACCTTGCGCGGAGTCGCCACGGTACTGCCAGACCTGCTCAATGTAGGTGCTGGCGGCATTGCCCTGGTAGCCAGTGTCGCTGGCTACCTAGGTCTGCCCAAATCGCTGGTCTATGGCCCAACCAAAGCCGCGCTAATCAACTTTGCCGAGTCATTGTATGTGGATGTGAAGCCTAAAGGACTGGATGTTTGCATCATCAATCCGGGTTTCGTGGCCACACCCCTTACGGCACAGAATGACTTCGATATGCCGGCCCTGATGACCCCGGAAGCCGCCGCGCTGGAGATTGTAAGAGGTCTTGAGCGCGGTGATTACGAGCTGCACTTTCCTAAGCGCTTTACCCGCGTCTTGCGTTTGATTCGTCGCCTGCCCGATCGCCTGCGTTTGGCGGTGCTGGCGCGTATCGCCAGTCAATCCTGAGACTTTCCATGAGAGCCCTGCCATGAGCCTTGAAACACGCCCTGCACTTCAGCATCTGACCAGCTGGTTCGAGACACTTAGTCCTGACAGCCTGAAAACGATAGATCAGTTCTACACTAGCACGGCGTATTTCAAGGACCCGTTCAATGAAGTCCGCGACATTCGCCGCATTGAGCATATCTTCAACGATATGTTCATACAGTTTCAGCAGCCGCGTTTTGTCATTCAAGAACAAGTTTGTGATGACGGTCAGTCTCAGGCGCTACTGACTTGGCATTTTCTCTTTCAGTGGCGCGGCAAGGACTGGTGCATCGTGGGCAGCTCGCACCTGCGTTTCAACGCCGACGGACTGGTCGAATACCACCGCGACTACTGGGATGCCTCCGAAGAGCTTTACGAAAAGCTTCCCGTCATCGGCCTGGTACTAAGGGCATTGAAAAAGCGGGCGCAAGGATGAGCATCATGAATGACGCGACGATTGAAATGACGACCACGCTGCTTGAAGAAGACGCCGTCCGGCTGCCCATCAATGCCGTGGAGCGCGAAACTGGCGTATCCAAGGAGCTGCTGCGCATGTGGGAGCGGCGTTACGGCTTTCCTATCCCTGAGCGTGACGAACAAGGCGATCGCATCTATCCCATGCCGCAAGTGGCCAAGTTGCGCTTGCTGCGACGCCTGATCGATTTTGGCTTCAGACCGGGCAAGATCATCATGCTCGCCAGCGAAGAACTGGAGCGTTTGCTGAGTACGCAAGGCAAGGCCAGTTTTGACACGTCGCCCGAGCTTGAGAAGGAGTTGCTGAATATCTTGAAGGCACGAGATCCTGCGCAGCTTAGAGACTATTTGTCACATCAGCTGATCAAGATGGGTTTACAGAGCTTTATCCTCGAATTTCTGCAGTATGCCAATTTCGTCGTGGGTGATGCCTGGATGCGCGGCTTGCTGGAAGTTCATGAGGAGCACCTGTTTACTGAGCAAGTTCAGTCGCTGGTGCGTCAGGCCATCGGCAGCCTGCGCGAAGCGAACCTGCCGCCGCGTATTCTGCTGGCTACGCCACCGGAAGAGACACATACGCTGGGCATCCTGATGGTCGAAGCTATTTTGCGTTTGGATAATGTCGATGCCGTTTGCTACGGCGCACAGATGCCGGTGCGTGATGTTGCTCAGGCGGTGGCACGCCACAAAATGCAGATTGTGGCGATCTCGTTCAGTGCCTCTTACCCAACCAGCAAGGCGATTGAGTACTTAGAAGAGCTGCGCTTTCGTCTGCCTTTGTCGGTGGAAATCTGGGGCGGTGGTGCCTCGTTGCGCTCCACGCGGAAAACGGTAGAAGCCGTGCGCTTTTTCCATGATCTGCCATCCGTCCGGGCCGCCGTCAATAACTGGCGTCGCGAGCATCGAGTATTGCCATGAGCCATAAGCTGGTCTGGCTGCGTCAGGACCTGCGCTGCGCTGACAACACCGCACTGGCAGTGGCTTGCGCCGACAGCGAAAGCGCGGTGGCGGCTCTTTACTGCATTACGCCGGGCCAGTGGCAGCAGCATGACGTCGCTGGCGTGCGTATTGATTTTGAGCGCCGACATTTAGCACTGCTTCAGCAGGATCTGGCCGCGCTCAACATCCCGCTGCTGATTGTTGTAGCCGATACTTACGCGCAACTTCCGGAGCGCATCGCCAGCCTGTGCCGCGACCATGCCATCACGGCACTGCATGCCAATCGACAGTATGAGATTCATGAAAGTCAGCGGGATGCTGCCGTGACAGCCGCCTTGAGCCTGCTCGGCATCGACTGCGAGTGGCATGAGGATTTGTGCATTGTTGCCCCTGGCTCCGTACGCACTGGCGATGGCCGCTTCTACACGGTATTCACGCCGTTCAAACGCAACTGGCTGGCACAACTGGCCGAAAAGCCGCTGCGCTTGCGTGCACTGCCCGTTGCTCGCAAGCGCAGCATGGCCACATCGGATGCTCTACCCGCGCACTGGGGTGGTAACGTCAATCATGTCGATGCCGCAACCTGCGCCCATCTCTGGCCAGCGGGTGAGAAACAGGCCTGGGATAGACTTCAGGCGTTCATAGACGGCGACATTGGCCGCTATGACCGTCAGCGTGACTTTCCGGCCATTAATGGCACCAGTACGCTCTCGCCCTATCTGGCAGCTGGCGTGTTGTCTGCACGCCAGTGTTTGGTCATGGCACAGCAAGCCTCAAGTCAAGGTGCGGCATCGGCAAACGGGATTGATGTCTGGGTCAGTGAGCTATGCTGGCGTGACTTCTACAAACACATCTTGGCCGGCTTTCCGCATGTTTGTCGCCACCAAGCTTTCAAGCGCGAGACTGATGCGCTTGCCTGGCGTCACGATGAAGCACTGTTCCAAGCCTGGTGTGATGGCCGCACCGGCTACCCCATCGTGGATGCCGCGATGCGCCAACTTAAGGAAATCGGCTGGATGCACAATCGTCTGCGCATGATTGTCGCGATGTTTCTGACCAAGGATTTGTTTATCGACTGGCGCTGGGGTGAGCGCCACTTCATGCAGCATCTGATCGATGGCGATTTGGCGGCAAATAATGGCGGCTGGCAATGGGCGGCCTCAACGGGCAATGATGCTGCACCCTACTTCCGCATTTTCAACCCCAGTTTGCAGGGCCCGAAATTTGACCCCAGCGGCGTCTTCATTCAGCAGTTTGTGCCTGAGCTGCAAGGCTTGTCCGGGAAGTTGCTGCATGAGCCGCACAGCAAAGGCATGAGCCCGCTATTTGCGCGCTACCCACGCCCCATAGTTGATCATGCCGAGGCGCGTGAGTATACGTTGGCTCAGTTCAAGGCGCTGGCGCCGCTCTCAGTCGCCTGATTAGTCAAACGCGTAAACAAGGCGACAAACTCTTGGGTGAGTTTGTGCTTGGGTGCATGATGAATCAGCGGCAGGCAAAGCTGGTGCGACTCGCGCATGATGACCGACGAAGACAAGGCCGGATCCAGCACTGGCAGCCCTTCTGCACGCAGCTCATTGACCAGCTTTATCGGTAATGACGCGCGTGGTTGGAACTGATTGATGATGATGCCTTCGATACACAGCGCCTTGTTATGATCATTGCAGGTCTCCTGCACATTCTCCATCAGCGTATAAAGCGCGCGTCGCGAAAAAGCGTCGCAATCGAATGGGATCAGGCAACGCTCGGCCGCAATCAATGCCGACAAGGTGTAGAAATTGAAAGCTGGCGGCGTATCGATGAAAATTTCGTCATAGCTATGCGACAGCTCCTGCAATGCCGCCGACAGTTTGTAGATCTTGTGTTTGGACTCCAGTAGATGCTCGATTTCGCGCAACTCGGGGTTGGACGGAATCACATACAGGTTCTCGAACGGCGTTGGATGTACAAACTCCGACAACGGCTTTTCCTTGCTTTTGAAACTCAATGATTGTGCAAAGAACTGGCCGATGTTGGGCGTTAGCTCAGGCTTGTCACGCTCGTAAACAGCAGCATCGCCCAGCAGGTACTGGCTCGCATTACATTGCGGATCAAGATCCAGAATCAGCGTACGGCGGCCGGATGCTGCACTGATGGCAGCCAAATTCACCGTGATACTGGACTTGCCAACGCCCCCTTTCTGATTGAAAACCACGCGACGCATGACACTTCCTCTTCACTGAGCCTAAAAACCTACGCGATTCTAGCTCAGCGCTGCCGCCGACTTACAGGCTTGGTGGAAAAAACCAGTACGCCGCGAGAATAGCGGTCGCAACACCGACGAAGTCTGCAATCAAACCTCCAGCCAACGCACCCCGATCACGCTTGATGCCAACCACACCGTAATAAACGGCAATCACATAAAACGTGGTTTCAGATGAGCCCTGGATAATTGCCGCAACCAGCGCCGGAAAGCTGTCGACGCCGTAGGTCTGCATGGTTTCCAACATCATGGCGCGTGCACCACTGCCCGACAGCGGCTTCATCAATGCTGTCGTCAGCGCCGGCACAAACTCTGTGGGCCAGCCCAGCAATTTCAGCATGCTAACGATGCCATCGAGTGCCAATGTCATCACGCCACTTTCACGCAAGCCGGCAATAGCAACCAGCATGGCGAGCAGATACGGGATCAGCCCGATGGCCGTCTGAAAGCCGTCTTTCGCACCTTCAATGAACTGCTCGTAGACAGGCTGCCGACGGGCATAACCGGTGAACAGGAAAATCGCAATGATAGCGACCAGCAAAGAATTGCCGAGAGCGCTCGACATCGGCCCCATCTGCCCTGCTGGCAAGCGCGTCAGCAGGGTGATGACGGCTGCCATGATCACGGCAAAGCCAGCGGCATAACTCAGCACAACGCGATCCCATAATTGAATGCGGTGCATGAAACAAATGGACAGCAATCCGGCAATGGTCGATGCCGACGTCGCCATCAAAATAGGCAGAAAAACGCTGGCGGGATCGGGCGCTCCCTGTTGAGCGCGATAAAGGAAAATGGAGACCGGGATCAGCGTGACAGAAGACGCATTCAGTACTAGAAACAGCGATTGCGCCTTGGTTGCCCGCTCAGGCTCAGGGTTTAGTGTCTGCAATTCACGCATGGCTTGCAGGCCCAGTGGCGTGGCTGCGTTATCCAGCCCGAGAAAATTAGCCGACAGGTTCATGGTGACGGCACCAAATGCCGGATGTCCGGGAGGAACTTCAGGCATTAAACGACTCAGCAAAGGCTGCAACCAACGCCCCAGAACACGCACTAGGCCTGCTTGCTCGGCCACTTTGAACAGGCCCAGCCACAGCGTCATGATACCTATTAGGCCTATGCTGATGTCGACACTGGTCTTGGCGGCATTGAACCAGGCCAAAACCAGTCGGCCAAAACTGTCCATGTCGCCAAGCCAAAAACCGTGATAGGCCGTCATTGCTACAGAGAGCGCAAAGAAAAGCAGCCACAACACATTTAACAAATTTTGCTACTCCGCAGTAGGCAGGTTGGCTGAGCGGGATACAGACACGCACTGTGTCATGGACTACTGCTCATCGCTTGCCATTCGTCGCCAAAAAACTACCGTTTAACTTGCCGCGCCTATCGTAGCCATTTAGTGCATTCGAACACGGATTTTATGTCGTTTTTTTTCAGCTTTGGCCGTAAAAACCAAGCTAGGCAAGGGTTTCAACAGTTGTCCACAAAAGCTGTGGATAAGTCTGTTGATAGCTCATTTGTATCTGCTTTGTAATAGGTGAAATCAGCGCCTTAGCACATATTGCCTATTTTTTGATCGATTTATTTAAATTTTTAATATTCAATGACTTAAATTTGTCAACTCTGTCACAAAAAAGTATTCGTCGGCTTTCTGCTAAGTCTTTGAAGTGACATTACGAGCATCTATCAGACTATAGGGACATCTTTGAATTGGGCGGCGATCTACCCTCGTTACAGAGTCAATAAGAACTGTCATAACGAGGGCTTGTCATGTCGTTTAGCGAAGGCTCAAGCGCTCTTTGTTGCGCTCTATCAATGCAGGTCCAATCCCCTTCACTGCCGCCAGTTCGCTAACTGCCTTGAAGGGCCCCTTTTGCTTGCGCCAAGCAACAATGGCCTCTGCTTTCGCTGGGCCCACACCGACCAATCCGTCGGCCAGCACTTTGGCATCAGCCGTATTGATATTGACACGTGGCTGGGCCTTGCGAACGTCTACATTCGCGGCCCCCGCGCCTTTGGTCGGCCCTTGTGGCAATGCATAAGTCGGCAATGACATCAGGCTCGAGCTGATGGCGAGTACGCTTGAAATAATCCATTTTTTCATGAGGAACTCCTGTTCAGTATGCGAATGCCTCGCATGCAACTAATAGGCATTCGTGCATCCTCGACTGAGGTGCATACATGTTCTAGAACAGGAAGTTCAGTTTCGCTAGTCACAGAAACAAAAAAGCCCGTGCAAGGCACAGGCTTCAAAGCAAAAATTCGTGGTCGGGACAGCAGGATTTGAACCTGCGACCCCTTGCCCCCCAGGCAAGTGCGCTACCAAGCTGCGCTATGCCCCGACATATTCACGAAGCGTGCATGATACTGAAATGCTTGCGCTTGTCCAGACTGAATCAGTGCGGATGGCTCAACATCTGAGCAATTTCCTGCAGGTCATCAATCATTTCTTCAACCGCCATATGCCAGACTGTTTCAGGTGTCTGGCTGCCCAAACTCGGAATAGAAACTGGTCTGCTGTCGGTGCTTTTATCCTCATCCTGAAGAGGCTTGGCCTGAACCGTCGCCGCCGGCATGAGCAAGGCTTTCGGGTCTAGCTGCTGACGCGCGCCTTGGATAGTGTAGCCCTGCAAATACAGCAAATCACGAATCTGCCGAATCAACAGCACATCCTGACGCTGGTAATAACGGCGGTTGCCACGACGCTTGACCGGCTTCAGTTGCGTGAACTCCTGCTCCCAGTAGCGCAGCACATGCGACTTCACCGCGCATAGATCGCTGACCTCGCCAATGGTGAAGTAACGCTTGCCCGGAATCTCCGGCAGTGAACTATCAGGCAGATGGTTGTCCGACATGACCCTCTACCCGTTGCTTGAGTTTCTGGCCAGGACGGAACGTCACGACACGACGCGCCGTGATCGGAATTTCTTCGCCAGTTTTCGGGTTGCGGCCGGGGCGCTGGCGCTTGTCGCGCAGCTCGAAATTGCCAAAGCCAGACAATTTGACCGGATGGCCATCGACCAACGCCTGACGAATTTCTTCAAAAAACTGTTCGACCAGCTCTTTGGCTTCACGCTTGTTCAAGCCCAAAGCCTCGTGCAGGCGTTCGGCCATCTCGGCCTTGGTCAATGCGCTCATGTTCGACTCTCGATCAACTACGCCGCTAATTAACTACGCAACAATGCACCACAAGTACTTGATGCAGATTGCAAAATATTTTCCACCCACGCCTGAATCTCAGCATCCAGCAGTGTGCGCTCGGGATCTTGCCAAGTCAGCGACAGCGCCAGACTGTAATGCTGATCGGCGACGCCACGACCGCGATACACATCAAATACGCTCAAGTCACGCAACACAGCGCCGGCATTTTCGCGGACCACCGTCAAAATCTCTGCCGCTGCTACGCTATCCGGCACCAGCAAAGCCAAATCGCGGCTTACGGCCGGAAAGCGCGAGAGCGGCTTGAACTGCGGCAAAGTGCCTTGCAAAAGTGCCGATTGTTGCAGCTCGAACACATAAACCGGGCCGCTCAGCCCCAAGGCTTCAATCACACTCGGGTGCAACGCACCCATAAGACCAATCGCCACGCCATCAACTGTTATCGCTGCCGACTGGCCGGGATGCAACACCGCATGTGTTGTCGCCGAAAACTCGGCAGCGACGCCACAGAGCTGCAGCAAGGACTCAATATTTCCTTTTACATCAAAGAAATCAAGCGAATTCTTCGGGTTGTTCCACGAAGCTGAAAAGGCATCGCCGCTGACGATGCCAGCCAGCATCGGGACCTGCTCCAGGCCATCGGCCGTGGGCGTGAAACGCAAGCCGGCCTCGAACAGGCGCACACGGCTCTGCTGACGACTTTGGTTGTGCAGCACGGCCATCGCCAGGCCCGGCCACAAGCTGGTCCGCATCACAGCCAGTTCGGCCGACAAGGGATTGGCCAGCGCCCACGGGCTGACACCAGGATCGAACTGCTGCTGCAGGCCCGCCTCGATGAAACTGAAGGTGATGGCCTCCTGATAGCCCATATCCACCAGCGCACGCTTCAGGCGGCGCAGCGAGGTCTGGTTTTCCGGCTGCGGCAACAGGCGTATCGGCGCCATCGGTGCCGTTACAGGCAGACGGTTATAGCCATAGAGACGCGCCAACTCCTCGATCAGATCGACCTCGATGGTCAAATCGAAACGATGGCTGGGCGGCACAACCTGCCAGCCCTGCTCCGCTGCCGTCACTGTGCAGCCAAGACGGCTGAGATAGGCGACAACATCGGCATCGGTTAAAGCAAAGCCCAGCACCTGCGAGATGCGTTGAGCACGCAAGCCAATGGCAGCACGAGCCGGCAGCTGAGCAGGATCGCTGACCTCAACGAGCGGGCCCGCAGCGCCGCCAACGAGATCAAGCAGTAATGCCGTGGCGCGCTCAATCGCCAGACGCGGCAGCTCGAAATCAACGCCGCGCTCAAAGCGATGCGAAGAGTCCGTGTGCAAGCCATAACGACGGGCTTCACCGGCCAACGCCAGCGGCTGGAAGAATGCCGCTTCGAGCACAATCGAGGTGGTCGCGTTGCTGACCGCGCTTGATTGGCCGCCCATGATGCCGGCCAAGGCCAGCGCTTGGTCGTTATCGGCAATCACCAGGCTCTGCTCGCGCAGGCTTAGCGTCTGGCCATCCAGCAGCGTCAAGGCTTCGCCGGCACGCGCCTGACGCACCAGTAGACCACCAGAGATATGTGCACCATCAAAGGCGTGCATGGGCTGGCCCAGCTCCAACATGACGAAATTGGTGACATCGACGACTGGGCCGAGACTGCGTACACCCGAACGGCGCAGCGCTTCAATCAGCCACAGCGGGCTGGCCTTGTCGTTGTCGATGCCGTCAATCACGCGTGAGACATAGCGCGGGCATACCGCAGCAGCCTCAACACTGACCGACATGCGACGCTCATGCGTGGCGGGCACCGCAGCGATCGCCTCAATGCGCTGATCCAGCCCGAAAACCGCCGCGGTCTCGCGCGCCAGGCCACGGATGCTCAGGCAGTCGCCACGATTCGGCGTCAGGCCAAGCTCGATCAGATTGTCATCGAGCTGCAGATATTGGCGAATGTCCTGACCAATAGGGGCATCAGCAGGCAGCTCCCAGAGACCATCGGAAGATTCGGCCAGACCCAGCTCCTGCTCGGCGCAGAGCATGCCGAAGGAGTCGACGCCACGCAGCTTGGCGTCCTTGATGCAGAACTCGCCGGGCAAGACAGCACCCACGGTAGCGACCGGAATACGAATGCCGGGCCGCGCATTGCTGGCACCACAGACAATCTGCAGCGGCTGCTCAGCGCCGATATTGACCAGCGTGACACGCAGCTTGTCCGCATTCGGATGCTGTTCGGTACTGAGGATCTCGCCAATCACCACGCCGTTGAAGGCCGGGGCAACCGGAACGATGGCATCCACTTCAAGGCCGGCCATGGTGAGCTGGTGCGCCAGCGTTGCCGTATCGACGGCTGGATTGACGAGGGCGCGCAGGCGCTGTTCGCTGAATTGCATGGCAGGCTCGCTAGTCTGATTAGACAGACAAAATCATTAATATCAATAGTTTGAAAAACTAATATCAGGCAAATTGGCGCAAGAACCGCACGTCATTGTCGAAGAACAGACGCAGGTCGTTGACTCCGTAGCGCAGCATCGCGAAACGCTCGACACCCATGCCGAAAGCAAAGCCCTGGAACTTGTCCGGATCGATGCCGCAGTTCTTCAGCACCTGCGGATGCACCATGCCGCAGCCCAGCACTTCCAGCCAGCCGGTCTGCTTGCAGACACGGCAGCCGGCGCCGTTGCACATCACACATTGGATATCGACTTCCGCCGACGGCTCCGTGAACGGGAAGTAGGACGGGCGGAAGCGCACCTGCAGCTCCTTCTCGAAGAACACACGCAGGAAGTCCTCGATCACGCCCTTGAGGTCGGCAAAGCTGACGTTCTCGTCGATCAGCAGGCCTTCGACCTGATGGAACATGGGCGAATGCGTGAGGTCGGAGTCGCAGCGGTAGACGCGGCCCGGGCAAACGATGCGGATCGGCGGCTGCTGGCTTTCCATGACGCGTACCTGCACCGGCGAGGTGTGCGTGCGCAGCAGGCGATTGGCATCGAAATAGAAGGTGTCGTGCATCGCGCGCGCCGGGTGATGCGACGGGATGTTGAGCGCCTCGAAATTATGGAAGTCGTCTTCGACTTCCGGGCCATCGGCGACCGTGAAGCCGACGCGGGTGAAGAAGTCCTCGATGCGCTCCATGACACGCGTCACCGGGTGCAAGCCGCCGGGTAACTGGCCACGGCCGGGCAAGGTGACAT
Organism: Pseudomonadota bacterium; assembly: GCA_040384385.1. Lineage (GTDB taxonomy): Bacteria > Pseudomonadota > Gammaproteobacteria > Pseudomonadales > Moraxellaceae > Perlucidibaca. Next base: position 148,151 of record JAZKJJ010000006.1, read on the forward strand.
CGACACGCTCGGCGAGCAGACGCGCCGTCAGGGCCGCCTCTGCCAATACATTCTTGCGATCATTGAGGCTGCTGGTGATGGCTTCGCGCGCGGCATTAAGTTCGGCACCAAAGGCACGGCGCTCATCTTCGCCGAGCTGACCCATGCGCTTCGACAAGTCGCTGAGCTGGCTTTTCTTGCCCAGATACTGAACGCGCAGGGCTTCGACGGCAGCGGCATCCTGCGCCTGTGCGACATCGGCTTGAAGCTGTGCTACCAGCGTTTGCAAATCCGTCATGACCGACTCTTTCCTCAAATACATCATCAAAAATGCATAGTCTGAAAAAACAAAAAGGGGAAGAACGCAATGCCCTTCCCCTTCGTGCGTGCTGTCAATACGCCATCACAGCGCATTGACCAACACTGACCGCATCAGGCTGCGAGGCTGGCTTTCGCCTTCTCGGCAATAGCACTGAAACCGGCGGCGTCATGAACGGCAATATCTGCCAGAACACGACGGTCGATTTCAATCGATGCCTTCTTCAGGCCGTTGATGAGACGGCTATAGGACAGACCGTTCAGACGCGCAGCGGCGTTGATACGGGCAATCCAGAGGGCACGGAACTGACGCTTTTTCTGGCGACGGTCACGGTAGGCATATTGACCAGCCTTGATGACCGCCTGGAACGCGACGCGATAAACGCGTGAACGGGCACCGTAGTAACCCTTGGCGCGATCCAGAACTTTTTTATGACGACGGTGGGCAACTACGCCACGCTTTACACGAGCCATTTTCTATCCTCCGTCAGCTTACAGGTTCGGCAACATTGCCAGCACACGACCCGTATCCGCGGCCGAAACCATGGACATTGGGCGCAGCTGACGAATGCGCTTCGCCGACTTCTTGGTGAGGATGTGGCGCTTGTTAGCTTGCTTGCGCTTGAAGCCGTTCGCCGTCTTCGAGAAACGCTTTGCAGCGCCCCGACGGGTTTTGATCTTTGCAGACATATCTACCTCGTTAGTGACCCTTTTAGCCCTTGCCGAACGATCCGCAGATGGCGTTCGGGTGACCTGGGGGTAAGTTGCAAATCAGCGTCCTGCCGACTTACCGCTTTTTCTTGGGGCCGATGAGCATGCCCATCATGCGCCCTTCCAGTTTCGGGTGTTGTTCCACAACCCCGATCTCGGCCAGATCGACCTCGATACGTTGAAGCTGCTTGAGACCCAGCTCCTGATGCGCCATCTCGCGACCACGAAAACGCAAGGTAATCTTGCACTTATCGCCATCTTCCAGAAAACGCACAATATTGCGAAGTTTGACTTGGTAGTCGGCCTCTTCAGTACCAGGACGGAGTTTGATCTCCTTGATCTGCACCTGATGCTGCTTCTTCTTGGCTTCCTTCTGCTGCTGCTTCTTTTCGAACACGAACTTGTTGTAGTCCATGATCCGGCAAACAGGCGGCTCAGCATCGGCGACGATTTCAACCAGATCCAGCTGGACGGCCTCGGCGGCTGTCAGCGCATCGCGAATGGCAACAATGCCTACTTGCTCGCCATTCTGGTCAATCAGTCGAACTTCACGGTGCTTGATGTCCGCGTTAATGAGTGCGCGCTTATCGCGACCCTGCTGCTTTTCCGGCTTAATGTTCGTTCTCCACAGTCCGACCCTTACGGGCGATGTCTGCGGCCAGCAGCTCGGCAAAGGCGCTTACGGTCATAACACCGAGATCTTCGCCTTTGCGTGTGCGTACCGCCACAGTACCTTGTTCTGCCTCACGCTCGCCCACCACTAACATGTAGGGGATGCGCTGGAGCGTGTGCTCGCGGATTTTATAGCCAACCTTCTCGTTTCTCAAGTCGCTAATGGCGCGAATGTCCTGCGATTTCAAGGCTTTTTCAATGTTTTGCACGGCATCGGCCTGTTTGTTGGTGATATTCATCACGCAAACCTGAACCGGCGACAGCCAGGCCGGCAGAATACCGGCGTAGTTTTCCAGCAACATGCCAATGAAACGCTCGAAGGAACCGAGGATGGCACGGTGCAACATGATCGGCCGCTGACGGCTGTTGTCTTCGGCGACGAAGCTGGCATCTAAGCGTTCCGGCAAGTTGGGATCGTACTGCAGTGTGCCGCACTGCCAGGCACGGCCGATGCAGTCGTGCAGAGTGAATTCGATCTTGGGGCCGTAGAAGGCGCCCTCGCCCGGCTGGTATTGCCAATCCAGGCCGGACTCGTCGAGTGCAGCTGCCAGGGCGCCTTCGGCACGATCCCACTGCTCATCGCTGCCGATACGCTTGGCCGGGCGCGTCGAAAGTTTCAAGCTCACATCAGAGAAGCCGAAGTCGGCATAAACCTTGAGTGTGAGCTTGATGAAGTCGGCTGCTTCCTGACGCACCTGTTCTTCGGTGCAGAAAATATGCGCGTCATCCTGCACGAAACCACGCACACGCATGATGCCGTGCAGCGCGCCCGACGGCTCGTTGCGGTGGCAGGCACCAAACTCGGCCATACGCAGTGGCAGATCGCGATAAGACTTCAGGCCCTGATTGAATACCTGGATATGGCAGGGGCAGTTCATCGGCTTCACCGCGTAATCGCGATTTTCCGAACTGGTGGTAAACATGTTTTCGGCATAGTTGCCCCAGTGGCCCGAACGCTCCCAGAGCACGCGATCGACCACTTGCGGTGTTTTCACCTCGACATAGCCGTGCTCGCGCTGCACGCGACGCATGTACTGCTCGACCTGCTGATAGATCGTCCAGCCGTTCGGGTGCCAGAACACCATGCCTGGCGCCTCTTCCTGGAGATGAAACAGGTCGAGGGCCTTGCCAATTTTGCGATGGTCGCGCTTCTCGGCTTCCTCGATGCGCTGGATGTAGGCGGCGAGCTGCTTTTTGTCGGCCCAGGCGGTGCCGTAGACACGCTGCAGCTGCTCGTTCTTGGCATCGCCGCGCCAGTAGGCGCCAGACAGTTTGGTCAACTTGAAGACTTTGAGAAAGCGCGTGTTCGGCACGTGCGGGCCACGGCACATGTCGACATATTCTTCGTGGTAATACAGACCCATGGCCTGCTCATCCGGCATGTCGTCGACGAGACGCAGCTTGTAGTCCTCGCCACGCGCGGTGAAGACATCGATGACATCGGCACGCGGTGTCACCTTCTTGATGACATCGTAATCTTTGGCGATCAGCTCGTTCATGCGCGCTTCGATAGCGGTCATGTCATCCGGCGTGAACGGGCGCTCGTAGGCGATGTCGTAGTAGAAGCCTTCAGCGATGACCGGGCCGATGACCATCTTCGCGCTCGGATACAGCTGTTTGACAGCGTGACCGACGAGATGCGCGCAGGAGTGACGGATGATCTCGATGCCGGCTTCGTCTTTTGGCGTGATGATCTGCAAGGACGCATCTTCGCTAATCAGATCGCAGGCATCGATCAAACGCGGCTCAGCACCGGCATAAGTGACCTTGCCGGCCAGGGTGACCTTGGCCAGACCCGGGCCGATGCTAGTTGCGACCTCGGTCACGCTGACCGGATGATCGAAACTGCGCTGCGAGCCGTCGGGCAAGGTAATGACCGGCATGGTATATCCTCTGTTCGGGTGAGCGCCCAAAGCTGGGCGCGAAATCAAGCGCTGGAGTGTAGCGAAAGCCCCATCTCAGCGCAAAAAGCCCGCGCAAAAAAGACCGTGCGAAAACTCAGCGTCTGAAGGTGTAAAACAAGGTTATCGCCGACTCCAGTGAACTTAATGCCTCCAGCGACAGTTTGGGAGATAGTCGGTAACGCAGCTTGACCGCTTGCGACTGATCAAAAAGCCCGATGCCAAAGCTGATAAACAGCTTCGAGGTGAGCCTCCCAGAGATGGCCACCTTGGTAGCACTGCTGTCCCCTTCCGTGCCCAGTGCAAAGTCCTGAACACCAAAGCGCGAGCCGAGCTTGTCGAAAATGCCGGAGCGGCCGGTGAGCTTGAGTGCTGCCCCCAAGGCAAGTGCCTGCTGCTCGGCCTGCGTTGGCGTGCCGGTATTACTCAGCGAGCGACCCAGCACCAGATACGAGAGCATCTCCTCCTGGGTCATGCTCTGATCGGCAAACAATGCGGCACTGGTATTTGGCGAACGGCCGGTGAGGCGCAGACCGACCGTGACGTCATCGACGACCCGAATGGCTTCGAGATTGATGTCAGGTCGTCCGATCGGGCCGGCAAACAGAAAGCGTCCGGTCCGGATGCTCAGGCGCTGGCCGTAGGCTTCGAAATAGGCGTCCGAGCCGAAGCTCAGCTCGCCATTGGCCGCCAGAAACGTATCGGCCCGTTGCGTCAATGCCAGTCGCCCTTTCAGCGATGTATCCAGACCACGGCCGCTGACGCGCACATCATCTCCCATCAGGATGGTGACGTAGGCATCCACCGCAACAGCTTCAAGCGGCGTAGATTTCAGGCGCGGATCCCGGCCTTGACGATCAATGACGATGACCGCATCCGAGCTGGGCCTGGCCGCAGCCACCTTGATGTCTTCAAGCTTGATGCGAGCATAAGGCACCAGAATCTGACCTCTGACCTTGATCTCTCTGGCACTGGCATCGATCTTCAGGTCGGGGCTGAAACGCAGGCGGGCCATAGGTTTCAGCCCTGCGCTTAGTTGCTCACCCTGAATCTGCAAGGCGGCCTGCCAATCTTTGCTGAGTAGGGCATCGCCGGTGAGCCTGGCACTGCCCTGCTGCTGATCACGCAAATCACCTATCCAGCGCACCCGATTACCGTTGAAATTCGCCCTCAGAGTGATGGGACGCCAATCGATGGCAAACTCTGGCAGCTGCACGGCGCCGTCAAGCCAGGCTAGCTGACCATCGGCCCGCGGCTGCTTCAGGCTGCCGGCCAGCGTCAACTTGCCGGTGATACGCCCCGCCAGCGACAAGCCCTGCGGCAGCGCGACGGGCAAGGCATTCAGGTTCAGCGCATTGATGACGACATCGGCATCGAGCGGCGGCTCCGCTTGCCTGGGGTTGCGGCGCAAGGTCAGCGCGGCATTGCCGAGATTGCCGCCATCCAGCGTCACCCGAGCTAGCCAGCGCTCGGCATCGAGACTGGCATCGGCACAGATCGTATAGGGCTGCTGCTGCCAACATTGGCGCGACAATTTTTGCGCACTGGCAGATAAACGCAGCGCAGCCGGTGATAGCAATATCCAGCTACCAGCAGCTTGTGTGTCGATCTCCGCCTGCACTAGCTGGCCTTGCCAGTACGCTTGCTTGCTCAGGTCTAAACGACCACGCAGCACGGACTGCAATGAAACATCATCACGAATGAGCCGGATATCCGTGGTCTGATCGCTCAGGCTGCCACGAATGCCAATATCCAGTTGTCGCCAGAGGCTCTGATCGCCGTTTCTAACCTGATCAAGGCGTGCCGTGATTTGGCCACGGCCATCGGCAAGCCCGCGCCACTCACCGCTGGCCTGCACGGCACCGGAGAACTGACTTTGAAAGCGCTGCAAGGCTGGCACGATCAGCTCGAAGCGTGAGCCTGTTGCAGGCAGGCCGGTGATCTTGATACGGCTGTCTGCCAAACGCATGGCGAGTACCGAGTCGGCCGGATCAGCTTGTTTATAGCGCCCTGTCAGCTGCCAAGGCATTCCACCAAAGCGTCCGAGCCAATCAACGCTGGCCGTGGCCAAACCCTCTTCAAGCTGCCAAGCATACGGGCCGGCTAGCTGCGCCAGACGCGGCCATGCTTTGGGCCAAGGTAAGGTCGAACGCTCACGCAAGCGCAGAGTCAAATCCAGCTTGCCCTTACCCTGCTTGGCATCACCGGCGGCATGTAGGCTGCCCGGCTGAATTTGCCAGTCTGGCTGACCCGAAACAGACCAAGCGGGCCAGGAGATATTGGCGGCAAAGGTTGGCAGCGCCGGAACAACATTCAGAGTCGCTGCGAGCGCCAGCGGCCATTGCTCAGGGCCTTTGGCAATTACATTCAAAGCCTGCAAGTCACCGTGTATGGTGACTGTCTGCTGCCGCCAGGGGATGGCATCGCTGCTGACCGCAAAGGCCAGCTGCATGGGCATAAAGTTTTGCAGCGTGATATCACCAGATACCTTTATATGAGTATCGAAACTGGAAAGCGCCAGCGTATCGATTTGTACCCTTGAGCCGGACCCCGATGCGCTCAACGCCAGATTAGCGACCTCGACAGGTTTGGCATCCCAACCCTGCCAACTCAGCTTGCGTACCAACACATCGTGCAGGAACCAAGCAAAAGGCAGTTCGATATTGATCGCCGTTAATGGCTCAGGCGTTTCATCAGGCTTCACTCGCTGACGCACGACAAGCTTTTCAACATGCGCTTGGGCGATGTCGACACTGCCCTGCAAGACATTGGTCGGCAGCCACGCCAACTTGATGTTGTTTGCAGAAACACCCAGCTTGTCGTTATGCCATTGCAACGAAGCCACTGATACGCCGGTCAGAAAGCGACCTTCGATGCCGGTAATAGTCAGCGCCGGCACTAATTCACTGAATTGCTGCCACAGCCAGCGCGGCGCACTTTCGCTGGTGCCGAGCCAGACCAGCAACAACATCAACGCCAGGAAAAACTGAATCGTTAGCATCCATAGCGAACGCAGGCTCCAGCGCAACAGAAATCTGGCTATGCCCGGCATTCGTGCTGCCAGACTCATAGCGGCGATCCGATGGTCAGATGCAACCGCAAAGGCTTGCCGGGTTCGGAAACGGCCGAGGCGAAATCGACACGAATCGGACCTACTGGCGAAATCCAGCGGATGCCGACGCCAAGCCCTGCGGCCAGCTTGGCATCGCTGGCCTGGGTAAAGGCATTGCCGACATCCATGAACACAGCAGGGCGCCATGTTGGCCGCCAGCGCCAGTTGTACTCCACCGATGCCGCCAGCAAATACTGCCCACCAATGGTCTCATTAAGGCTGTTGCGAGGCGCGAGACTGCGAAAGTCAAAGCCGCGAACGCTGTTATCGCCACCGGCATAAAAGCGCAAGCTGGGCGGTACGCGCTCAAAATCGGTACTAATGATTGCCCCAGCATCGCCGCGCAAGAGCAGCATGTGGAGATCCTGATAGGTATTCAACCAGCGATAGCCAGCGCGCAACGAGACAAAATCCGAGGTCGACAGTACGGCTTGGCTGGCGGCCTCGAGCTGGAAAAGCAGGCGACTACCACGGCTTGGATCAATGCCACCCAAGCTTTGCACGCGGTTGAACGAGGCATAGGGGGCAAGAATCCTCTCTGCACCTTTGACACCGCTATCGCGTTGGAAGCGCTCATCGAGGAAGCGCACGCCGAAGCTACGCTGCCAGCCCCGACGCGGATCAAGCACCCGCTGCACACTGGTCACGGTTTGCACAGTATCGGTGTCGTCAATTCGATCTTTTTGAATGCCCAAGGCAAACTCAAGTCGGTCTTCCAGAGGATGCTTCCAGGGCATGCGATAGCGAATCTCGCCACTCTGTCGTTGTGCCGCTATCTCGGTGCTGACTTGCACGCCATGACCATCACGATTGAGCAGTGGCCGCTGCCATTCTGCCTTGAGCTTAGGCCCCACATCGGTAGCGAAACCAAGCCCGAAGGAATATAGACTGGGCAAGCGGCTATCCACCACAACTTCTATTGGCACTTGCCGATTGCTGGTTTGGTCGCGCCGGAAAGACACCTGGGCCTCGCGAAAATAGCGCGTTTCAATCAGATTCTTTTGCAGCTGGAAAAGCTGCCGGTTATTAATCGCATCGCCCGCCTTGAATGGCGTCAACCGCTCCAATTGCAGCGCATTCAAAGCACGCAAAGGTGTGCCGTCAACCTCGCGATAGCTGATCGAACCAAACTGGTAGCGTGCGCCGCTATCAAAACCGAGATAAATATCGGCAACGCGCTCCTGCAAGTTGACCTCGATGCGACTGACCAGCCAGCGACTGTCAAAATAGCCACGCTCCAGCGCAAGCTCCTCGAGGCGCTGTTTGAATGTTTCATATTGCCCGTGATTGAGGATGTCACTCGCCGCCTGCGGGAATGCCGGCAAACGAAAGCGGGAATCCTGTTCGGCATCACCCACGAGCTGAACGTTGATCACACGCAGCCGCACCGGCTGGCCGGCATTGACCGTTAGGCGCGGCTTATTCTGCTCGACAACCAAGGCAACATCAGGGTCGTAATAGCCCAGAGCCTGCAAGGTCTGCCTGACCGTTTCGGTGCTGCTGGCAATGAAAGTGTCGGCGTCCTTGTCGGCAGGCGGACTAAGTTCGGCCACGCTGAGCGCAATTTCATCCTGTAGATGATCAGGCGTGACAGTCAGTTGCCAGCCAGCCAGTAACGGCAGAGGCAACGTGATCAGTACCAATAATAGCCCTCGCTGGATGCTCATCATGGCCCTTGCGCAAGTAGGGAGTCATTAAGCGAAATGAGCTGGCGAGCGCTGTTAAAGGTGCGTTCATCACCCGTCAATGGGTCCGCAAAAGACAGTTGAGCGGCCAGTAATTGTAAAGGGTGATCATAGGCTATTTGATTAGAATCGACGCTGGGCAACACGACTGGATACATGGCATCAAACAGGATCGGCATGCCGAGGGCGGCAAAATGTACGCGAATCTGATGCTTGCGGCCGGTCAGCGGGCGTACCCGGAAATGCCCCCAGCCAGCGTGTGCAGCCAACAGCTCGATACCGGTTTCGCTATTGGCTTCGCCGTCACCATTTTCCATGCGGAAAAAAGGTGTGCCAGCCTGCAGATGTGAGCAATAGCGCAGCGGAAAGTTCAATGCCGTATTGAGCGGCGCGATGACCTCGTAGACTTTTTCGATGAGCCGCTCGCGAAACAATGCCGAGTATTGCTCACGACTGTCACGGCGTTTGGAAAACAGCACCAGGCCTGCTGTTTCGCGATCAATGCGATGCAGGGGCACCAGGTCATCGTTACCGGTTTCACGGCGCAGGCGCGTCAGCAGGGTTTCCGTAAGAAAGCGGCCGGCCGGTGTGACCGGGAGAAAGTGCGGCTTGTCGGCGACCAGCACATGCTCATCCTCAAACAGAATTTGCGCCTGAAAGGGAATCACCGGCTCGGGCGGCAGATCACGGTAGTAGAAAACCACACGGCCCGGCTGATAGGGGCTGTCCATCGCCAATACCAAGCCAGACTCGTCACAAACCAGTCCACTAAAAAATCGCTGTCGCCACTCGGATTCTGCGACACCCGGAAAGCGCTGCAGCAAGTACACCAGCAGATTGGGCCAATGCCCCGGCGGCAAGCCATGCCGACTGGCACCAACGCCATCTCGCACCGGCAATGGAGATTTCATACCGCCAGCACTCAGGGTTTGACGGGATGCCCCGCCTCTTCGATAGCCGATTTCACCTGCGGCGGCATGTAGTTCTCATCATGCTTGGCCAGTACTTCATCGGCCTTGACCACGCCATCCTGCCAGCGGCCATTGGCAATAATGCCCTGCCCCTCGCGAAACAGATCCGGCAGAATACCTTCGTAATCGACCATGACGGTTTGCTTGAGATCGCTCAAGGCGAAGCGAACCGCCAGCGAGTTTGGCGAGCGTTTCAGCGAGCCCTGCACCACCAGACCACCAACCTGAATGCGCGTGCCTTCGGGCGCTTCCTTGGCCAGAAGCTGCGAAGGCGTGTAAAACAGATTAATGTTCTGGCGCAGCGCATAGCTGGCCAGCCCGACAGCTAGGCCGATGCCGGCAATCAGCACAAGAATCCATAAAAGACGACGGCGACGCTGGGGATGCATGGTTACTCCGATCGGTTTTGGCGCTGACGCTTCAGCAACAATTGTTGCTCACGACGCCAGCGCTTTGGCGCTTGTACGCTGCGCCAAGTGAGCACGCCGAGCGTTCCAAAGAAAATGCCGTAGGCCAGCCAGACATAAAGTCCATGCCCGCCCATGGCAAAAAACTCAGGCCAGCTGGCAAAGTAAAAGTTCATGATAGCTGCTCCTCGAGGAGCTGACGAACCCACTGGCTCCTGCGCTCACGCTGCAAAATTTCCTGACGGCTGCGCAGCAGGATCAGCGTGGCAAACAAGGCATAGAGCCCGAGAAACATCATCAGCAGCGGCAAATACATTTCCGGCGGCATGGTAGGGCGTTCGGTAATGCGGAAGGTCGAGCCCTGATGAAGCGTGTTCCACCACTCGACCGAGTATTTGATGATCGGCAGGTTTACCACGCCCACCAGCGCCAGCAGCGCAGCTGCCTTGCTGCCTTGCGCCACTTCCTCGAAGGCATTTTGCAAGGCCATCACGCCCAAATACAGAAACAGTAGGATGAGCATGGAGGTCAGGCGTGCATCCCAGACCCAGTAGGTGCCCCAAGTCGGTTTGCCCCAGAGTGATCCGGTAATCAGCGCCAGCAAACAGAACAGCGCACCCACGGGCGCAGCGGCCTTGGCCACCATCTCCGCCGTTTTCACGCGCCAGATCAGACTAATAGCACCGCAGATGGCCAGCAGCAGATAGCCGCCCATGGCCAGACTGGCTGCCGGCACATGAATAAAGATGATGCGATAACTGTTGCCCTGCTGGTAGTCCGCCGGCGCGATGGCCAGCCCCCAAACCATGCCGACAGCAATGAGCACACCCGCCGGCCAAGCAAACCAGGGCAGCCAGCGCCCGCTTAGTTGATAGAAGTGGCGCGGGCTTACCGTGCTTTCAAATGCCGCCCACAGGCGACGCAGCCACTCAATCACCCCATTCTCCTGCAAATTCGCATGTGTTTTTTCATGCTCCGCTCACGGCCAGGCGCAAGGCGGCGGCGGCGGCAAAGGGTGCCAAGCACAAGGCCAGTACCAGAAAGGCGCCGAGTAAAGCCAAATATCCGTCCACCGGCAAGCCCGCCAGTGCTGCTTGAACGCTCGCCGTGGCAAAAATGAGCACCGGGATATGCAGTGGCAAGGTGATCAACGGCACCAGTACGCCACCTCGGCGCAGACCTACCGTGAGCGCAGCACCGATGGCACTGAGTAGACTCAGCGTCAGCGTGCCCAGAAGCAGCGACAACACCAACACCACAAGCACTGAACTCGGCAAATTCAGCAGCACCCCGGCCAGCGGAGCCAGCAGTGCCAGTGCAACGCCAGTCTGCAGCCAGTGCGCCAGCACTTTGGCCAACACCAGCAGCGGCAACGGGGCTGGGGTGAGCAGAAGCTGCTCCAGCGTACCGTCATCGAAATCGCTGCGAAACAGCCCATCCATGGCCAGTAGCACCGCCAGCAGCGCGGCAATCCAAATGATGCCGCCGGCCAGCTCGCGCAGGCGTGACGGTTCCGGGCTGATGGCCAGCGGCACCAGCGTAATCACCATGAGAAAAAAGATAAGCGGATTCAGCCATTCACCGCTTTGACGCCAGCCCAGACGCAGGTCGCGCCGAAATACCTGAACCGCCGCTTGCCAAATCATACTGGAATCAGCTCGATAGGCAGCACCGGGCAGCGCAGGCTTAGGCGATGATGCGTAGTCAGGAGCACCATGCCGCCCTGCTCGGCATGATCGGCCAGCCAGCCTTCCAGCTCGCTAACACCAGCCTGATCGATGGCCGTAAACGGCTCGTCGAGCAGCCACAGCAGCGGCGCTTCCGTGAACAGGCGAGCCAGTGCCACGCGCCGCTTCTGACCGGCAGACAGCTGCGCCACCGGCGTATCGTCATAGCCCGACAGGCCGACACGAGCCAGCGCCGTGGCTAACCGGTCGTCGTTTAATGACACGCCACGGCACGCCGCCAGAATTTGCAAGTTTTCCGTCACGGTAAGGGCGGACTTGATGCCGGCGAGATGGCCGAGAAACAGCACATCGCGTTGAAAGCGCTGCCGGTCAGCCGTGACGGAGAGGTCTTGCCAGCGAATATCGCCGGCCATGAGGCTGCTCAAACCCGCGATCTGCTTCAACAAAGTGGTCTTGCCGACGCCATTGGGGCCAAGCACCTGTGCCACCTGCCCCGGGTGCAAGGTAAACGACAGCGCCTGATACAGGCAGCGGTCATCTCGCCAGGCTTCCAGATTTTGCAGTTTCAGCACAGACAGCCTCCGTGAAAAAGTGAGTCGTCGAACAGCACCATGTCCGGTTTCATCGCCACATTGTAGCCCAATGCGTTCATTTTTCTTATGATCGGCCAACGCTACTTGCACAGACCCCTGCTGCCACGCGGCATCACAAGAATATAAAAAAGGACACAATATGCCCCGTATTTACACCAGCCTGGATGACTGTCTGGACGATCTCATGGCCTTTGCCGGCGAATATGTCGTGATCGGCACGCCCTTGGGCATCGGCAAACCGAATGCCTTACTGAATCGTCTGTATGCCCGTATCAAGGCTGATCCCGGCAAGCGTCTGCGAATTCTTACCGCGCTGTCGCTACAGAAACCGCAAACCTCCAGCGCGCTCGAAGAATCTTTTCTACGTCCGTTTATTGACCGTGTTTTCGGTAATTACCCTGATCTCGACTATGTCACGGACATGCGCAAGCAGCGTCTGCCGGCCAATATCGAAGTGTCTGAGTTCTTCCTCAAGTCTGGCGACTATGTCCGCAATGACTATGCCCAGCGCCAGTACATGGCTACGCATTACACTCATGCCGCTCGCGACATGCTGCTGCAAGGCGTCAATGTCGTGGCGCAGGCCGTGGCCGTGCGTGAGCGCGATGGCGTCAAGGAGTACTCGCTGTCGTGTAATCCGGATGTGACACTGGATTTGCTGCCGCTGTTTGCCGCGACCGGCGCCCAGGTATTTCGCGTTTTCGTGATCAACCATGAGCTGCCGTTCATGGAAAACGACGCTATTGCTGACCTCAATCTGGTCGATGCCATCATTGACTGCAGCGAAGGTACACACACCCTGTTCTCGGCACCGAATATGAGCGTTAGCTTGGCCGAATATGCCATTGGCCTGCATGCGTCCTCCTTGGTGCGCGATGGCGGCACGCTGCAAATCGGCATCGGTTCACTGGGAGATGCCATCACGCAAGGTCTGCTGCTACGTGACCGCCAGAACGATGATTACCAGGCGATGTTGCAGGCTCTCAGCAGCAAGCAGACGCCGGCGCAGCTCGGCCCGTTTGCCAAGGGCCTCTATGGCTGCAGCGAAATGTTCGTTAACGGCTTCATGGAGCTGATGCGTGCCGGAATCATTCGACGTGCGGTCTATGATCACGCCGGCCTGCAGCGACTGATCAATTCTGGCCGTATCAGCGAAAGCGCTATCAGCCTCGACACCCTCGATGCGCTGGTCGAAATCGGTGCCATCCGTACCGTTCTGAACGATGCCGATGTGGCCCTGCTACGCCGCTACGGCATCGTCCGCGACAGCGTCAACCTCGCCGGCAATACGCTGATGATCAATGGCCTGGCCATGCCGGCGCGTCTCGATGACCCGATCACGCGCGCCACCTTGAAAAGCGATGGCCTCGGCGACACGCTCACCGGCGGCCACACCATGACCGGCGGTTTCTTCCTTGGCCCACGCGACTTCTACCAAGCCCTGCGCGACCTCAGCGATACCGATCGCGCCAAGATCAACATGACCGCCATCGGCTTCATCAATCAGCTTTACGGGCAGGATGACCTCGGTCGTGCCCAACGCAAGGACGCCAGCTTCATCAACACCTGCATGATGATGACGCTGCTCGGCTCGGCGGTATCTGACGGACTGGAGAGCGGTCGCGTGGTCAGCGGCGTCGGCGGCCAGTACAACTTTGTTGCCATGTCGCATGCCCTGCACGATGCGCACTCCATCCTGATGCTGCGCGCCAGCCGTGAAGCCGCCGGTGCGGCCAGCTCCAACATTGTTTGGAGCTACGGCTACACCACGATTCCGCGCCAGCTGCGCGACATCGTCATCACCGAGTACGGCGTTGCCGACTTGCGCGGCCGTACCGACAATGAAGTCGTGCAGCGACTGCTCGCCATCACTGATACACGCTTCCAGGATGGCCTGATGGCGCAGGCCAAGGCCAATGGCAAGCTCGATCCGGCCTACGAAATTCCGACCGAACAGCGCTATAACCTGCCCGAAGTGCTGGCCGCAAAACTGAAACCGTTCAAGGACAAGGGCCTGCTGCCGGACTTCCCGTTCAGCTGTGACCTGACCCCGGACGAGCTGAAGATTGCCAAGGTGTTGCAGCGCATGAAAGCCATCAAGGATGACAAGCTAGCCATCGCCAAGGCGCTATGGGCCGCTCGCGGCAAGCAGGCTCCGGCGGGTTGGCTGGAGCGCATGCAACTCGACAATCCAGGCAATTTCACCGAGAGCCTGACGCAGAAGCTGTTTATTGCCTGCATCGGAGACAGCTAAAGCTGATCGACAGCAAGCGCATTCGATTTGAGTGCGCTTGTTCGCTTTCCGCCACCACAGGCATCACGCATAATCGAGCGGTTTTCCGCCAGACTGCTGCCTCATGAATCCGCGTCAATCGCTGTTGAGTTTTCCTGCCGTGCGCTGGCTCCTAGCCTGGCCTCTGATGCTGTGTCTCTTCATGAGCTGCACAGCATCGGCCAATGGCCTTCTTAGCAGCAGCAAGCACGAATTTCTCCCCGTCGCACAAGCCTTCCAGACCACTGCCAGCACTCAGGTGGATGGCATGGTGCTGCATTTCGACATCGCGGCTGAGCACTACCTGTATGCCAGACAGTTTCGCCTGAACTGGCCAAAAGGCCTGGATGACCTGCCCGCACTGCCCGGCTTTGCCGCTGGCGAGCTGAATTCGAGCTGGCATGACGACCCTAGTTTCGGCCGCGTACAGATTTATCGCGATAGCCTGGACTGGCGTTTCAAGCTGCCGATGCTCAACGCCGATCAGCAAGCCCGCTTTCAAAAAGCCGGTGCCGTCGTCAATGTGCGCTATCAAGGCTGTGCGGATGCCGGCCTGTGCTATCCACCACAGCAATGGCAAGTGGCGGCTGCCACGACTGATGGCTCTGCAGAAAAAGCACCGGAAAATGCAGCTCCCGTACTCAATGCTGAAGACGCCAACAGCATCGCAACCTGGCTGGCTCAGGCCAATTTCTGGGCCATCCTCGCCGCCTTTTTCGCGCTCGGTCTTGGCCTCGCCTTTACGCCCTGCGTCCTGCCCATGCTACCGATTCTGTCTGCGATCATCGCCGGCCAGAACGGCAAGGCAGCGTCTGCCCGTCGCGGCTTTGTGCTGGCGCTGAGCTATGTGCTCGGCATGGCGCTCATGTACAGCCTTGCCGGCCTGCTCATTGCCCGCTTTGGCGCAGCCGCCAACATTTCGGCCTGGATGCAGCAGCCCGCCGTGCTGATTCCCTTTGCCCTGATCTTCGTCATCCTCGCCGGCGTGCTTTGGCAAGGTCGCGATCTGTCCTTGCCGGAATTCATGCAAGCGCCGCTGCAACGCTGGCAGGCGCAGCAGCAAGGCGGCGCTTACGGCTCGGTCTTCGTCATGGGTGCCATCAGCAGTCTGGTGGTTTCGCCCTGCGTATCGGCACCGCTGGCCGGTGTTCTGCTCTTTATCAGCACCACGCAGGATGCCGTGCTCGGCGGCAGCGCCCTGTTTGCGCTCGGCATGGGCATGGGCGTGCCGCTGCTGCTGCTCGGCATCGGCGGCGGACGCTGGCTGCCGCGCTCCGGGCCTTGGCTCGATGCCAGCAAGCGTGTGTTTGCCGCGATGCTGTTCGCCATCGCCATCGTGCTGCTCAATCGCCTGCTGCCGATACTGGCGCAACTGCTGCTCTGGGCCGGCTTTTTCACCATCGCCGGCAGCTGGCTGGTGACGCGCGCACCGGCATCCGCAAAAATGGCCGGAATGCTCTGTCTGGCCTGGGCCATGTTCGTGGTCTTTGCGGCCGCTCGCGGCGGTGACTCAGCTTGGACTCCGTGGACAGCGCTGACTGAAAAGACCAGCGCCGTTAGCAAGTCAGCCAGCTCGGCATCCGGCTTTACTCGCATCAGCGATCCGGCCGCTGTGGATGCCGCCATCGCTCAGGCCGCTCGCGAACAGCGCCCAGTCATTGTCGACGTCTTCGCCGACTGGTGTGTCAGCTGCGTGGAAATGGAGCACAAGGTGCTTGTTCTGCCGGCAACGCAGGCTCTGCTAGCACCCGGCCTGCGCATCAAGTTCGACATCACCGATACCACGGAAGCGCAGCTGGCCTGGATGCAGCGCGAGAAGCTGATTGGCCCGCCCGCGTTCCTGTTCTGGAATGCCAAAGGTCAGCAGCAACCGGGCCTGATTGGCGAAAGCAGCAAAGAAACCTTCGAGTCGAGTGTAAAAAAAGCATGGAACTGATTGATTTTATTCTACATGTTGATGTCCATCTGCAAGAGTTTGCCAGTGCCCATGGCGCGCTTATTTATGGCCTGCTGTTTCTGATCATCTTTGTTGAAACCGGTGTGGTGGTCATGCCCTTCCTGCCCGGCGACAGCCTGCTGTTTGCCGCCGGCGCACTGGCGGCGACTGGCGTCATGGACCCGTGGCTGCTGTTTTTCCTGCTCTGGTTCGCCGCCGTACTTGGCGACAACTGCAATTACTGGGTCGGACGGCTGCTCGGTCAGCGCGTCAATGACTGGAACTCACGCTGGATCAAGCGCGAGCATCTCGCCAAGACTCAGGGCTATTTCGATCGCCACGGCGGCAAGACCATCGTGTTTGCCCGCTTCATGCCGATCATCCGCACCATCTCTCCGTTTGTGGCTGGTGTCGGCAAGATGGACTATCGCCGCTTCTTCAGCATCGATGTCTTTGGCGGGCTGGTCTGGATCGGCAGCTTTATCGGGCTTGGCTACGGCTTTGGCAACCTGCCCGTGGTTAAGGACAACTTCATGATCGTTGTGTTTGGCATCATCGGCGTCAGTGTCATGCCGGGCGTGATTGCGGCGATCAAGGCGCGCCAGCAGAAACAGCCATCGTGAGAATGGCTGCCGGGAAATCTGCGCTGATTGCTATCGGTCTGACAACCTCTCTGCTCGCCGCCTGCGGCAGTACAGAAAGTGATCCGGCTCCCCACACGCCTGCCCCTTCGATTGCTGACGGCACGACCGCAAACTGGCAGCCGCTGCCGGCCAATGTCGCAATCAGCCACGACACTCAGCTCGCCCGCCAACGCATTCTCGGCATCGACAAGCTCGATGCCGGTCAGGTCAAGCTCTGGTGGTATGGCGTATCCAGCTTCATCATGGCGGCCGGCGGCCATCTTTTTCTGCTCGATGCTTGGGAAGTCGTGGGCGTTCACAAGGGCTACACGCCGATCTCGCGCGATGATCTGGTCGCGCTCAAGCCTGAAGCCATTTTCATCGGACATGGTCATTTTGATCACGCCGCCGATGCCGGCTACATTGCCAGCCGTACCGGCGCTGCGCTGATTGCCGGTGATTCCGTGTGTGATCAGGCGCGTACAGATGCTGCCAGCAACGCAGACGCCCTGAATTTCCGCTGCCTGCGACTCGGGCTGGATGGCGACAATCCGGCCGGCACCGTATTTCCAACGCGTATCTTCACCGACATGGCCGATGTACAGATCATCAAGCATACGCACTCAGCGGCCGACCCGGCCAGCCTGACCACGGGTGGCATGCCGCTGGTCTATACGCCGGAAATCCTGCCCTTTCTAACGAACCTGAACACGGACCCCAGCGAAACACTCAAGTTCCTGCAATCACTGCCCAATGATGGCGGTGCCGGCCAGCCCGAAGGCGGTACTTGGGCCTATCACTTCCGCGTCGGCAATTTCAGTCTGCTCTGGAATGACTCGTCTGGCAGCATGCCGGAAGGCGACAAGACCGCCGATGCCGTGCGCGCCGCCCTGGCTCATCTGCCCGATTGTGTGGATGTGCATTTGGGGGCGATTGTCGGCTTCGGCATGGTCACCAGCTCGTATCGCGATGCCCTCGCCTATGTCGCCGCCGCCCAGCCCAAGCTTTTCATGCCCAATCATCACGATGCCTGGGCTCCCGTCATTGGTGGCGGTGCCTCCGCCTACGAAACCCAATGGACGCAAGCCTTGATGTCGCTGCCGAATCCGCCCAAGCAGGACTATCTGCGCGATCCTGAGGACTATCTCAAGGTACGCAGCTTCGATGTGCGCTCGCCGGAGTGGGCTAGCAACTGCCGGTAGCTTTTAAGTGCCTGCAGATGTAACAGCGTCTTGGCGATGAGTCACTGCGCCACCGGGCGCTTGCCCAGCCGGCGCTGCAGCGTGCGTCGATGCATATTCAAGCGCCGGGCTGTGGACGAGATATTGCCGTCCTCCTCCAGCAAAACGCGCTGAATATGTTCCCAAGCGAGCCTGTCTACGGAAAGTGCGTCGTTGCCGGCCGTGGCTGACTCGACCTCAAGCGACGTACTGGCATTCTGCAAGGCGCGCAGAATGTCATCGGCACTGGCGGGCTTGGCGAGATAATTCACAGCACCGCGTTTGATCGCTTCGACCGTAGTAGCAATTGAGCTATAGCCGGTCAGCATCAACACATTGAGCCCGGCGTTGATGGCGAGCAGCTGCGGCAAGAGCTGCAATCCGGACTCATCGCCCATACGCAGATCAAGTACACAGGCGTCCGGCGCATGCTCGCGCAGCTGCTGCAAGGCCTGAGCGCTGTCGGCGGCTTCGACACAGAAGCAGCCGCGACGGGTCAAGATTCGCGCCAAGGTCTGGCGAAAAACCGCATCATCATCAATAAGCAATATCTTCATGACGCAGTAGCCTCGGTATGCGCGGAAGCATCCGGCCAGCGCAGCAGCACACTGGCCCCGCCCCATTCGCTAGATGCCATGCTCAGTGTCCCACCCAGCTCCGACAGGGTGGATTGCGCCAGAAATAGGCCAATACCCAGTCCCTCTGGCTTGCTGCTGAGCATGGGTTGGCCTGGCGTTGCCACCAGGCCGGGCTGAAAGCCGGCACCATCATCACAAATCCGGCAATGCCACTCGCCCTGACTCTTGCCAGCCACGAGGCGCACTCGGGATTTGGCGGCCTCAGCCGCGTTGCGCAAAACATTGCTCAAGGCTTGCTGCAAAAGCCAGGGCATGACGACGGGCTGGCTCGCCTCGGCATCCATCTTCAACTCGAAATGCAGGGCTGGAAACGTCACTTGGATGGGTTGCAGGCAGTTCTGCAGATGCTCCGACAACGCCTGACGCGGCAGCTGCGAGGGTTGCGCCGCCTGCTCACGCAAGCGCGCCAGCGTGTCCCGACAGCGCTGTAGCTGCTCTTGCAGCGGCTGCATTTGCGCCGGCATGTCCTCTTCCAGCTCATCGACCATCAAGCAGACAGTGGCCAATGGCGTCGCCAGCTCATGCACGGCTGTTGCCGCCAGCGTGCCCATGGCCACGGCCTGATCACGCTGCAGCTGACGCCGCTGCTGTTCGGCCAGATAGCGCTCCTGCTCGCGCAAGCGCCGGTGCATGCGGTGCAGAAAAAAAACCAGCAGCAAGGAGCTGATGGCGAAGTTCACCATCATGCCCATTAGGTGGCCCTGATAGGTCTGCCAGGGCCATTGCACGGCCTGAGCAGCGGGTGGCCAGACAAACAGGCTGAAATACGAGGCCAGCATGAGGCCGGCGAGCAGCAGGGTCTGGCGCAGCGCCAGCGTTGACGCGGCTATCGCCAGGGGCACTAGGTAATAGGTGACAAACGGGTTGCTGTTACCGCCACTGACGCGAAACAGGCAGGTCAGCAGCAGAAGGTCAAACAGCAGCTGCAGAAACAGCTCGTCATCGGCGACCGGCTCCTGCTGGCGCAGGCGCAGTGTGGTCAGGCCGTTGATCAGCAAGAGCAGTCCGAAGATGAGCAGCAGCGACGGAAATGCCGCCGCGAGCGCGAGGCCGGTGAGCTGGCCATAGAGCAGGGTCAGGCCGAACAAGGCCATCAGCGCCGTGCGCAGCCAGCAGAGTTCAGCCAGATTTCGCCGCATCACATCGGGCATATCGCACCTGCACTCATCAGCACCGCACAAAGAAACAAGGCACCCGAAGGTGCCCTGTTCAGCTCACATCAACCATCTACCGAAAATCAGCCAGCCAGATTGGCGTTGGCAAAGTCCCAGTTGACCAGCTTGTCGAGGAAGGTGCTGATGTAGTCCGGACGACGGTTCTGGAAATCCAGGTAGTAGGCGTGTTCCCATACGTCGATGGTGATCAGCGGCTTCTGGCCGTGCACGATCGGGGAGTCGGCATTGCCGGTCTTGGTGACGGCGAGCTTGCCATCGACACCCACAACCAGCCAGGCCCAGCCGGAGCCGAACTGTGTGGTGGCGGCAACCTTGAAGGCTTCGACAAACTTCTCGTAGGAACCGAAATCAGCGTCGATCTTGGCAGCGATAGCGCCAGTCGGCAGGCCGCCGCCGTTTTGCTTCATGCTGTTCCAGTAGAATGTGTGGTTCCAGACCTGGGCGCTGTTGTTGAAGATACCGGCCTTGGCAGCGTCGCCAGCGGAGGCCTTGACGATGGCTTCCAGGCTCTGACCTTCGAGATCGGTGCCCTTGATCAGGTTGTTCAGGTTTACCACATAAGCATTGTGGTGTTTGCCATGGTGAAAGCTCAGCGTGTGAGCAGTGATGAACGGTTCCAGAGCGGTGCTTTCGTACGGCAGAGCCGGCAGTTCAATAGCCATATCGGTATCCTTTTAAACAATGAATGTGTGCGAAAAATCGCAGGGCGACGCCATTATGCCCACACGAGCCATAGGTGCAAGCCGGCAGGCCACAGAAATCAGCCAAATGCCTTGCGCTTAGTCATCGAGATCAAAATCGTAATCCTTGAGCTCGCGGCGCAGACGATGCTCGATCAGCACATCGTCAAGCTGACGACGCTTCTCGAGGGTGTTCTTGATCACCTGCGCCTTACTCATCGGCTCGCTTTCAGGCTCTACTGCATCGTCCAGAAAACCTTCTTCCATTGATTAAGCTCCATGATCCCAGCATAAACACTCACTTGCCGTGGCCAACATCACCGCCTGCGCAACATAGCGCGAAGATTTTTCCGCTGTAAAGGGGCAAAGCGTTAACACAGACGGTTCTCAGATATTTGTCAGGGAGGCTATACTCGCCGGCTCGATTGGCCAGACCCCCTTTGGCCCAACTTTTTACAGCGGAAGCCGGCATCATGCGTAGTCACTACTGTGGCAGCCTCACTCAATCCCATATCGACCAGACCGTGACACTCTGCGGCTGGGTACACCGCCGTCGCGACCACGGTGGCGTCATCTTCCTCGACATGCGTGATCGCGATGGTCTGGTGCAGGTAGTAATCGATCCGGATACCCCCGATGCCTTCGCGCTGGCCGACAAGTCGCGCTCGGAATTCGTGCTCAAGGTCACCGGCCGTGTGCGTCAGCGCTATGCCGGCACTGAAAACGCCAACATGCCGTCCGGCCAGATCGAAGTGCTGGGCAAGGAAATCGAGATTCTGGCGCAGTCGGAAACGCCGCCGTTCCCGCTCAACGACGACTTCACCAACGTCGGCGAGGAAGTCCGTCTCAAATATCGCTTTCTCGACATGCGCCGCCCGGAGATGCTGGAGCGCATGCGCTTCCGCTCCAAGGTCACCTCGCTGATCCGCAATTACCTTGATGACAACGGCTTCCTCGATGTGGAAACGCCGATCCTGACCCGCGCCACGCCGGAAGGCGCGCGCGACTATCTGGTGCCGTCGCGCACCCAGCCGGGCAGCTTCTTCGCCCTGCCGCAGTCGCCACAGCTGTTCAAGCAGCTGCTCATGGTCGCGGGCTTCGATCGCTACTACCAGATCGCCAAGTGCTTCCGCGACGAAGACCTGCGCGCTGACCGTCAGCCGGAATTCACTCAGATCGACATCGAGACCTCGTTCCTGTCCGATGAAGAGATCATGAGTCTGACCGAGAAGATGATCGTGCAGCTCTTCGATCAACTGCTCGGCGTCAAGTTCGACGCCTTCCCGCGCATGACCTACAACGAAGCCATGCGCCGCTTCGCGTCCGACAAGCCGGACCTGCGCATCCCCATGGAACTGGTCGACGTCGCCGACCTGCTGCAGAGCATCGAGTTCAAGGTCTTCGCCGGCCCGGCCAAGGATCCCAAGGGTCGTGTCGTGGCACTCAAGGTGCCGGGCGGCAACGCCATGCCGCGCAGCCAGATCGACGAATACACCAAGTTCGTCGGCATCTACGGCGCCAAGGGCCTGGCCTACATAAAGGTCAACGATGTCTCGAACATCCACAATGGCGAAGGCAGCGGTCTGCAATCGCCCATCGTGAAATTCCTGCCGAATGAAGCCTTGGTCGAAATCATTGCCCGCACTGGCGCACAGAACGGCGACCTGATTTTCTTCGGTGCCGACAAGGCCAAGGTCGTCAACGACGCCATGGGCGCGCTGCGCGTCAAGGTTGGCCACGACCTCAAGATGCAGACCTGCGAATGGGCCCCGCTCTGGGTCGTCGACTTCCCGATGTTCGAGGAAGTCGGTGATGGCCAGTGGACCTCGGTGCATCACCCGTTCACGCTGCCCAAGTGCGATGTGTCCGTGCTCAAGACCGATCCGGGTTCGGCACTCTCCGTCGCTTACGACATGGTGCTCAACGGCACCGAACTCGGCGGCGGCTCGCTGCGTATCTACAACATGGAGATGCAGAAAGCCGTGTTCGAGGCGCTGGGCATCAGCGATGAAGAAGCCAACGAGAAATTCGAGTTCCTGCTCGATGCCCTCAAGTTCGGCGCCCCACCCCACGGCGGCCTCGCCTTCGGCCTCGATCGCCTGGTCATGCTGATGACCGGCGCGACCTCGATCCGCGATGTCATCGCCTTCCCCAAGACCAAGACCGCCGAGTGCCTGATGACGCACGCGCCGGCTCCGGTCGAGAACAAGCAACTGCGCGAACTGGGCATCCGTCTGCGCGAAGAAGTAAAGCGCGAAGAAGTAAAGAAGGAAGCCTGAGTCATGGCCGGTCACTCAAAATGGGCGAACATCAAGCACAAGAAGGCGCGTACCGATGCCTCGCGCGGCAAGGTGTTCACCAAGTTCATCCGTGAAATCACCGTAGCGGCTCGCCTCGGCGGCCCGTCGGAAGTCGACAACCCGCGTCTGCGCGCCATCGTGTCCAAGGCGCTGGGTGCCAACATGACGCGCGATGTCGTCAACCGCGCCATCCAGCGTGGTGCCGGCGGTGAAGAGGACAAGAAGCTCGACGAACTGACTTACGAAGGCTATGGCATCGGCGGCGTGGCCGTGCTGGTCGAGGCCATGACCGACAACATCAATCGCACCGTGGCCGAGGTGCGTCATGCCTTCAGCAGGAATGGCGGCAACCTCGGCACCAACGGTTCGGTGGCCTATCTCTTTGCCAAGCGCGGCGAGATCAGCTTTCCGGCAGGAACGGATGAAGACCGCATCATCGAAGTCGCGCTCGAAGCCGGTGCCGATGATGTGGAAAGCGACGATGATGGCATCACCGTCGTGACCTCGCCGGAAGCCTTCGGTGCAGTCATGGACGCCCTCGCCAGTGCCGGCCTGAAGCCGGAAAATGCCGAGGTCACCATGAAGGCCTCGACCGATGCCGAGATCAGCGACATCGAGCAAGCTGAAAAACTAATGAAGATGATCGACATGCTGGAAGACCTGGACGATGTCCAGAACGTCTATACCAACGCTAACTTCAGTGATGCCGTGATGGCAGCGCTGAATGCCTGATGCCGAGCTGATGCTCATGTCACCGTCCGAGACCCTGGCATGAGCATCATCATCGGCATCGACCCCGGTTCGCGCATTACCGGCTACGGCATCATCGCAGCCGAAGGTCGGGGCTGGCGCTATGTGGACAGCGGCTGCATCCGCATGAATACCGAGCAGGCCCTGCCCGATCGAGTGAAAACCATCTTCAACAGCCTGATCGAATTGATAGCGCAATGGCAGCCGACACAGGCCAGCGTTGAGCAGGTGTTCCTGTCCAATAATGCCGATTCCGCGCTCAAGCTTGGCCAGGCTCGCGGAGCCGCTCTGGCCGCACTGGTCAGCCAGAATATCCCCGTTGCCGAGTACAGCGCGCGCCAGATCAAACTGGCCGTGGTCGGTACGGGTGCCGCGGAGAAAGCGCAGGTGCAGCACATGGTCATGCACTTGCTGAAACTCGACAAAGCCCCACAGGCCGATGCCGCCGATGGCCTCGCGGCGGCAATTTGTCACGCCCATGCCAGTGCGAATCTGGCTAGAATGGATCTGACGGGTTTGCGTCGCGGTCGCGGGCGCTAAACCGCACGGCTGAACCGAACGATAGCCACGCTGGCATCAAGCCTGAAGCCCCCCAAAGAGAGTTGGCATGATTGCGCGTTTGCAGGGTGTGTTAGTTGAAAAAATCAGTCCCCATGTCGTCCTGGATGTACATGGCGTGGGCTATGAAGTGGACGTGCCGCTGAGCACCTTCTACCAGCTGCCGGCGCTGGGCGAATCCGTCACGCTGTGGACGCACCTGAGCGTACGCGAAGATGCGCATCAACTCTTCGGCTTTCATGATCGCGACAGCCTGCAAGTGTTCCGCCTGCTCATCAAGATCAGTGGCGTTGGCCCCAAGCTGGCGCTGGCACTACTCTCGGGCATGGAGATCGACACCTTCCGAGGCTGCATTGCGCGCGAAGATGTGCTCATGCTGACCAAGATTCCTGGCGTCGGCAAGAAGACCGCCGAGCGTCTAGTGATTGAATTGCGCGACAAGATCGGCAAGCTCGAACTGGTGCAAAAAGTTACCCTGAATGCGCCAGCCACGCCCCTGTTTATCGAACCGGCCAGCTCGCAGGAAGAAGCCGAAAGCGCTCTCGTGGCACTGGGCTACAAGCCGCTGGAGGCTCAAAAGGCCGTCAAGGCGGTGCTCGGTCAACATAGCGAAACTTCCGAGTTGGTTCGTGCCGCGCTAAAAGGTTTACTGAAATGAGCATCGAATCGGATCGCCTCATCACCAGCCAGGGCAAGCCGCAGGAAGAGCTGATTGACCGTGCTATTCGCCCCACACGACTGGCAGACTATGTTGGTCAGCCGATTGTGCGCGAGCAGATGGAGATTTTCATCGGCGCTGCCAACGCGCGTGGCGAGGCGCTCGATCACACCTTGATTTTCGGCCCGCCCGGCCTCGGCAAGACGACATTGGCCAATATCATCGCCCGCGAAATGGGCGGCCAATTGCGCTCGACCTCCGGTCCCGTGCTTGAGCGCGCCGGCGATCTCGCCGCCCTGCTGACCAATCTCGAAGCCGGTGATGTACTGTTTATCGACGAAATTCACCGCCTTTCGCCGGTAGTCGAGGAAATTCTCTATCCAGCGATGGAGGACTACCAGCTCGACATCATGATCGGTGAAGGCCCGGCCGCGCGCTCGATCAAGCTCGATTTGCCGCCCTTCACGCTGGTTGGTGCCACCACACGTGCAGGTCTGCTGACCTCACCATTGCGCGATCGCTTCGGCATCGTGCAGCGCCTGGAGTTCTACAACGTAGCCGACCTCACACACATCGTGTTGCGCTCAGCGCACTTGCTGAATTTGCAGATGGATCCCGCTGGTGCCGCCGAAATCGCCCGCCGCGCACGCGGCACGCCACGCATCGCCAATCGCCTGCTGCGTCGTGTCCGCGATTACGCCGAATTCAAAGCCGACGGCATCATCAGCCAGCCCGTCGCCGCTGCCGCTTTGGCCATGCTCGATGTCGACCCGCAAGGCCTCGACGGCCTCGACAGACGCTTCCTGCACATGCTCATCGACAAGTTTTCCGGTGGCCCAGTCGGTGTCGAATCGCTGGCCGCCGCGCTGTCCGAAGATGCCGGCACGCTCGAAGATGTTATTGAGCCCTACCTGATTCAACAGGGTCTGATCCTGCGCACAGCACGTGGCCGCATGGCCAGTGCCCAAGGCTGGCTACTGCTCGGCCTGAAGCCACCGGAAACTGGAGTCAACAGCTGATGCTGCCCGAATTCCAGCTGCCGCTGCGCGTTTACATGGAAGACACAGACGCCGGTGGCATTGTTTACTACGTTAACTACCTGAAATTCATGGAGCGCGCCCGCACGGAATGGCTGCGCAGCTTAGGTTTTGACCACTACCTGGTCGGCGCCGAACCTGTGTTCTTTGTGGTCCGCCATGCTGAAGTGGACTATCACCAACCGGCACGCCTTGATGACACGCTGACCGCCTGTGCCGAAGTAACCAAAATCGGCAAAGCCTCACTGCATTTTCGTCAACGCATCCTCCGCGAAGGCGTGGAAATAGCCTGCGGACTGATCGAAGTCGCCTGCGTGGATCGCAATAGCTTGAAACCGCGCGCACTCCCCTCTACCTTGTCGGCCTTGCTGACCATTGCCCTGGAAAATGTGACATGACTGCCGCTCCCGAAATGACCGTTGTTTCTCTCATCATCAATGCCAGTCCGGTTGTACAAGCCGTCATGCTGTTGCTGGTGCTGGCCTCTGTCATGTCCTGGGCCATCATTGTGCAGCGCTCCGGTTTTTTTCATCGCGCCGATGGCCTCAGTAAAGTGTTTGAAGAGCGCTTCTGGTCGGGCATTGACATGCAGCTACTGCATGATCAGGTCAGTCATCAGCCGAATCCGGATTCGGGCTGCGAAAACCTCTTTCGCGCTGGCTTCCAAGAGTTCCAGCGTCTACGTGACAAACGTGCCGATGCCGACGCGCTGATGCAAGGTGTATCGCGCGCCCTGCGCATCTCGCTCAGCGTCGAGCAGAGCAAACTCGAAGCACAGCTACCTTTTCTCGCCAGCGTTGGCTCGACCAGCCCTTATGTCGGCTTGTTCGGCACCGTCTGGGGCATCATGACTTCGTTTATCGGTCTCGCCAAAGTACAGCAAGCCACTTTGTCTGTCGTCGCTCCCGGCATTGCCGAAGCCTTAATTGCCACCGCTATCGGCCTGTTTGCCGCCATCCCTGCCGTGCTCGCTTATAACCGCTTCGCGGCACGAAGCAATACCCTGCTTTCACGCTACGAGATTTTTGCCGAAGAGCTGAGCACGATCCTGCATCGCGAAGCACACGCCGGACACTGATCATGAGCCTGAAAAGCCAGTTTCGGCGCGAACGCAAAGCCCCCATGGCGGAAATGAACGTCGTGCCCTATATCGACGTGATGCTGGTACTGCTGGTCATTTTCATGATCACTGCGCCGATGCTGACACAGGGCATCGAAGTTGATCTGCCGCAGGCAGAAGCCGATGCCTTAAGTCTGAAAGATCAACAACCCCTGATTGTAACGGTGAAAGCAGATGGCAGTTTCTGGCTGCAGACTGATCCAGAAACACGCGAAGCGGTTACTACAGAAAGCCTGCCCGCAGAAATCCGTGCCTTGCGTCAGGTTCGTGGCGATGTGCCCGTACTGGTCAATGGCGACCGTGAAGTCGGCTATGGCCGCGTGATCGAATTGATGTCGTCGTTGCAGCAAGGCGGCGTCAAGCAAGTTGGTTTGCTCACCGAATTACCCAGCACACAGTGATCAACTGAACATGAAGCTGTCACTGCCTACGGTGCTCGCATCCATACTCCTTCATGGCGTACTGCTTGCCTTGCTTTGGCTTTATGCCAAACCAGCAAACCTGCCGGAGCCACCGAAGGTGATGCAAGCCATGTTGATGTCAGCACCTGCCAGCATGACCACAGCCAGCCCGGAGCCGGCACCAGCACCTGAAACTCCTCCATTGCCGAAGCCGCTGCCCGAGCCTGCGAAGCCCTTGCCGGTTGCCAAACCCAAGCCCGTGCTGCCGCCCAAGCCGATAGCCGTGATTAAACCGGTGCCAGCCAAGCCCGCAATCAAACAGCCCGATGCAATCAAACCCAAGCCTGTCATCGAGCCACCCGATGAAGAGTTCGCCGCCATCGAGAAAGAATCCAAGCGGATTTCCGATGAGCAGGCGGCTGCACGCAAGCAACGCGAAGCTGAGGCACGCCAGAAAGCCATTGCCGATGCGCTCAAAGCCGAAGCCGATGCCATTGTTGCCGACGCTGCCAATGAGCGTGCGCGCCGCATGAGTGCGCAAATTGGCGAGTTTCAATTGGCCATCAATCGAAAAATTAAATCAAATTGGCGACGCCCGGCCGCGGTTTCCGGTAAATTAATGACCGAGTTACGCATTACACTATTGCCCGGCGGTGAAGTCGCCTCGGTGGTCGTGGTGAAGTCCAGCGGCAATGAAGCATTTGATGAGAGTGCCAAAGATGCCGTTAGCCGCGCCAATCCATTACCAGTACCTTCAGATCCTGCTTTGTTCCGTGAGCAATTCAAGGTACTGCTTCTCAAATTCAAGCCGGAGGAATAACGATGCGCTTTCGCTTGTACGGCCTCACGCTTCCCCTGCTGGCAGCATTAGGTCTGGCAGCCCCCTCTGCACAGGCAGCGCTGACCATTGAGATCACCCAGCGCCTGAGCGAGGCAACAGCTATCGCCGTAGTGCCATTCGGCGGCATTCAGAATGGCGACAACACAGGTTCGATTATTTCTGCCGACTTGGATCGCAGCGGCTCGTTCAATGTCATTGATCGGGCTAGATTGCCCTCCCTACCCACCAGCAGTGCAGAGATCCTGCCCGGCATCTGGCAGAATGTTCCAGCCGAATTCATTGTTGTTGGTAATGTCAACCGCCTGCCGGACGGCCGCCTGAGCTTTCGCTACGAACTGCTCAGGCGTGGCGGCTTAGAGCGCGTCTTGGGTGAAACTTTCACGGTCGACACTGGTCGTTGGCGCGATGCTGCCCACTACATCGCCGACAAAATTTACAAGCAATCCACCGGCGAACCGGGCATTTTTTCAACCAAAATTCTCTATGTAAATCAGTACAGTAGGGACGGCCGAAAGCGCTATCGCTTGGAGCTTTCCGACATTGATGGTGCACGCCAAGTAACACTGCTGGACTCTATCGAACCTATTTTGTCGCCGACCTGGTCGCCCAGCGCACGACAAATTGCCTACGTCTCGTTCGAAAGTCGCAAACCGGCCATTTTCGTGCAGAACCTCGCAACTCGCCAACGCACCAAACTAACCGACTTCAGCGGTCTCAACGGTGCGCCCTCGTGGTCGCCTGACGGCAAGCGCATGGCCATGACCTTATCGCGGGATGGCAATCCCGAGCTCTATGTGATGGACCTGGAAAACAACGCGCTGACTCGCCTGACCAACAACTCAGCGATCGATACCGAGCCGCGCTGGACCAAAGATGGCAAGTCACTGGTATTCACCTCTGATCGCAGCGGCGGCCCACAAATTTATCGCCTGAATATTGCCACGGGCGACACCAAGCGCCTAACATTCACTGGCAATTTCAACGCCCGCGCCGACATCAGTCCGAATGACCGTTACTTAGCGATCGTGCATCAGGCCGGCGGCAACAATTACACAATTGCACTCCAGGATCTTGGCAACGGTGTTTTTAGCACATTGACAGATACGCCCCTGGATGAGTCCCCCAGTTTCTCCCCCAACAGTAAAATGGTCGTCTATGCCACCCGCAAAGGTAGTAAAGGCGTGTTGGGCATCATGTCGCTAGATGGCCGTTTCAAGCTGCGACTTCCTGCTGTTGATGGAGAAGTTAGAGAGCCGGTGTGGTCTCCCTATTTACGCTGATGCGCAAGTCGGCTACCGTCCACACCATTGTAGAATATGTATATTAAGCAAGAATAAAAGCCCTAAGGAGCTTACTCGTGAATATGAAGAAATCTGTAAAACTGACCCTCGTGGCAACACTAGCCATCACTATGGCTGCCTGCTCCACCTTTCGCGGCCCTCGCGCCATTGATCCGAAAGATGACAGCCAGTTTGAAAATCTGCCGCCGGCACCGGCCGTAGAAGCTATTCCCGCCACGCCGGAAGAAGCTGCAGCACCAGCCACAGTCGCGGAAAGCGCTCCTGAAGCACCGGAAACAGGCTCGGCAAACTTGGGTAATCCGATCGAAGGCTCGGTCATTGAAGCTCAGCCAGTAGCCGCTTCTGCTGCACCAACAACCAATACCACCAGCAGCCTGAATGACCTTCTGAAGATCCGCGTCTTTTATTTCGGCACTAATCTGAGCGACATCACTTCCCTGTCCTACGGTGGCTTGAACGCTCATGCGCAATACCTGAAAGGCAATGCACAAGCCAAACTGCAAATTGGCGGCCATACCGATGAGCGTGGCACCCGCGAATACAACCTTGCACTGGGCGAGCGCCGTGCTAATGCCGTGGCCCGCTACTTGGTTGGCCTGGGTGTTACAGCTGACCAGTTGAGCGTTGTCAGCTACGGCAAGGAAAAACCAGCTGCTGATGGCAGCGACGACGAAGCCTGGGCAAAAAATCGCCGCGTTGAGCTCGACTATACGGCTCAGTAAGCCAAAATAGCGTTTCAGCGTCACGATAACGGGCTTCGGCCCGTTTATCATTTGCAAAGCCAGCTTTCTGATTTCGGAGTCGTTATGCGCACCCTCATGATCCCATTGGCGAAATTGCCGGCCGCAGCTGCATTGGCATGCCTGCTTGTCAGCCCATCGGGTAGCGCTATTGAAATTGAACAGCGCGCACTAACTACGAGCAGCGCACCAGCACCGGCACCAGCACCGGCAGCTCAGGCCAAGCCCGCTCCTCTGGCAAAAGTTTCTGCGCCAGCAGCGACCGCTGTCGTGCCTCAGCTCAAGGCCAGCGCACAAGTCACCAATCCTGCATGGGACATGTTCCAGCAAATCGAGGAAATGCGCGTCACCGTAGCGAAGTTGCAAGGTACTGTTGAGGAGCAGCAGCAGCTCATCGAGCGTCTGCAATCTGACCTGCGCACACGGTATACCGACCTTGATCAGCGCCTGGAACAACTGGTCAAGCCAGCCGTCACAACTGAGACGATAGCGCCCTCCGCTATAGCGGTTGCGGCTACTGCACCCATTGCAGCTGCAGTAACGAGCAATATCGAATCCTCTGCAATCAACACAGTGATCCCTGCAAAGGCAAATACTGAGCTCACACCTGAAGAAATCGAACGGCAGAAAACAGCTTACCTGGCGGCTTACCAAAGCTTCCGCCGGGATGGTGCAGCACCTGCCATCACCGCCATGAGCAAGTTTCTCGACACTTATCCTGACAGTGTCTTCGCACCAAATGCCTATTACTGGCTGGGTGAATTTCAGCTGGCCTTGACGCCGGCTAACTATGCCACCGCGGAAGCCAACTTCCGACGCGTTCTGCGCGACTACAGTGCCAGCCCGAAAGTCGCTTCCGCCTACTACAAGCTCGGTAGCATTGCCGACCTACAAGGCAATCGTACGGATGCCAGAGACTGGATGACAAAATTGCTTGCCCAATTTCCGAGCAGCCCTGAGGCACGCTTGGCACAATCATTCCTAGATCAGAATCCAGCCAAGTGACCCGTCTTATGGTGTCGGAAACTGACGCGCAGTTGCGCTTGACAGAGATTTTCCATTCACTGCAAGGCGAGGCGCGAACGGTGGGTCGGCCGACCGTTTTTGTACGGCTGACCGGCTGCCCGCTGCGTTGTGTCTGGTGTGATACGGCCTATGCCTTTCAGGGCGGCAGCCTGTGGTCAATCAGTGCGATCCTGGCCGAAGTTGCGCAATATGGTGCCGGCTATGTCACGGTGACAGGTGGCGAGCCACTGGCCCAGCCCGAATGTCTGCCGCTGCTGAAAGCACTCTGCGATGCCGGCTATGAGGTGTCTCTGGAAACCAGCGGCGCCCTTGCCATCGATGCCGTCGATGCGCGTGTCGTGAAGGTCATGGACCTGAAGGCCCCCGGCTCAGGTGAAGTGCATCGCAACCGCTATGAAAACATCGAACACCTGACCGCTAATGATCAGGTCAAGTTTGTCATTTGCTCAAAGCAGGATTACGACTGGGCTCGTCTCCAGTGTGATCAGCACAGCTTGTACTCGCGCGTCAGTGATGTGTTGTTTTCACCCGGACATGAAGTACTGGAACCACGCTTGCTGGCTGAATGGATACTGGCTGATCGCCTGCCGGTCAGACTGCAAGTTCAGCTGCACAAATACCTTTGGAATAACGCGCCCGGACACTGAGCTATGCCGCATGCGATTGTATTGTTATCGGGCGGACTGGACTCCGCCACTTGCCTGGCCCTTGCCCGTACGCAAGGCTATTCGATTACCGCACTGAGTTTTGATTATGGCCAGCGCCATAACGCCGAGCTGGCGGCGTCCGTACGACTGGCGCAGGCCATGGGCATTCAGGATCATCGCACGATGCGTCTGGAGATTGGCCAGATGGGCGGGTCAGCATTGACCGACAACACCATTGCCGTGCCTGAAACTGAGACCAGCGGCATTCCGGTAACCTATGTGCCTGCACGCAACACCGTATTCCTGTCGTTCGCGCTGGGTTTGGCGGAAGTCACGCAGGCGCGGCATATTTTTATTGGCGTCAATGCCGTGGATTATTCAGGCTATCCGGACTGTCGCCCGGAGTTCATTGCTGCTTTTGAAGAGATGGCGAACCTGGCCACCAAGGCTGCCGTGGAAGGCCAACCACTCAAGATCGAAACCCCGCTGATGCACTTGACCAAGGCCGATATCATTCGTCTCGGCCAAACTTTGGGCGTGGATTACGGCCTCACGGTCTCCTGCTACCAGGCTGATGTTGATGGCCGTGCCTGTGGTCGCTGCGACTCTTGTCGCCTGCGTCGTAAGGGCTTTGAGGATGCTGGCGTAATCGATCCCACACGCTATCAAAATAACCCGTTTTAATCGTGCTTGCCGATGTCTTGCCCCCTAGCGAGCACCCCGCGCGGCGACTAGACTCTCGGCAACTGTCAATGAGTTGTTGTCATGAAACCTGATTCCGAACACTTCCTCGTCATCTCCGCCCTGGGCGCAGACAAAACCGGCATTGTTGATGAAATGGCGCGTGTCGCCAGCGACTGTCGCTGCAATATTGCCGACTCGCGCATGATCGTCATGGGCCAGGAATTTGCCATCATCATGATGGTATCGGGCACTTGGGATGCTATCGCCAAGCTGGAAGTGCAACTGCCGGCCGTCGGCCGTCGCCTCAATCTGGAAGTCATCTCCAAACGCACGGAGTCACGCGCTCCGCAAAAACAGGCCATTCCTTACAATGTGCATGTGATTGCACTAGACAACCCCGGCATCGTGCATGAAATCGCTAATTTCTTTGCCAGCCAGGGCATCAATATCGAGGCCATGGAAACCAATACCTACGCCGCACCACATACCGGCTCGCAGATGTTCGCGCTGTCCATGACAGTGAATATTCCCGCGCGCGTACACATTGCCAGCTTGCGCGAAAGCTTCATGGTTTTCTGTGATGATCGCAATCTCGACGCCATCATCGAGCCCTTCAAAGCCTGACGGACGAAACTTGCATGACTATCGACATTGGCCAGAACGTTCCCGAATTCAGTGTTGCCAGCACCGGCAGCACGCCCATGGTTAGTTTAAGCAGCCTAGCCGGCCGCCCGCTCGTACTTTACTTCTATCCGAAGGATGCCACCCCCGGCTGCACACTGGAAGGTCAGCAGTTTCGCGACCTTTATGCCCAGTTTCAGGCGCTGAATTGCGACATTTTCGGCATCTCGCGCGACACCCTGAAGCTGCACGAAAAATTCCGCAGCAACGAATGTTTTCCGTTCGAACTGCTCAGCGACAGCGATGAAACACTGTGCCGTCTTTTTGATGTGATCAAGACCAAGAACATGTACGGCAAGCAGGTGCAAGGCATAGAGCGCAGCACCTTCGTCATTGACGGCAAGGGTGTATTGCGTCACGAATGGCGCAAAGTCAAAACCGATGGTCATGCTGCGGAAGTGTTGAAAGTCGTGCAGGCCCTGAGCTAAGTCATTTTGACTAAGCGGAAATGCGTGACACCGGCAGCATCGGTAACTTGCGACTCTAGGCGGTGACCTGCCTGACGAAGAAATGCGGGAATATCGCGGGTTGCACCGGCATCTGCCGTCAACACTTCGACCACCGTATGCGCTGGCAACGCATGCAAAGCCTGCTTCAGGCGTAATAACGGCATGGGGCAGCGCAAGTGACGAAAATCCAGCGGTTCAGTCAAGGCAGACATACTCTGAATATTAATGTGGGCAAATTTTACCACGCGTTTGGGGGCTGCAAACGCTCGCCAGCGCTGCTGGCCTTGTGCTTGGGCATGGCTGCACAGGCCGCAGATAGCAATACAGTGGCCAGCGTCAATGCTGACAAGGCTTATATCGCCAGCTTGCCAGAGCTGGGTCAGCCTGCCGATCTAATTGCTGATGATGCCACCGAGCGGCGTCTGGGCCAGGCATTCCTACGCCAACTCCGCGCCAGCACACCAGTCTATGGCGATGTGCTAGTCCGTGAGTATTTGGAAAGTCTGGTCTATCGTCTGTCAACACAGAGCCCGCTGGTCGATCCGGCCTTTACCCTGATTGTTGTGGATGATCGCCAGGTCAATGCCTTTGCTGTGCCGGGCGGCATCATTGGCGTGAATACCGGCCTCATGCTCACCGCCGAAAGCGAAGATGAACTGGCCAGTGTGCTGGCGCATGAGCTTGGTCATTTAAGTCAGCGTCACTTCGCACGCTCTCAGGAGGCCAACAAGTACAACCAGTGGCTGGCGCTGGGCGGCCTTCTCGCCAGTATTGCCGCTGCTTCAGCAGGCGGCTCCCAAGCTGGCAATGTCGGCCTAGCAATCGGAGCATCGGCACAATCGCTGGCAGCGCAGAATCAGCTGCGCTACAGCCGCAACTACGAGCAGGAAGCCGATCGCATTGGCATGCAAACACTGACCCAAAGCGGATATGAACCGCGCGCCATGCCAACCTTCTTTGCGCGCTTGGATCGCGCCACTCGCCAGCTCGGCTATGTGCCAGAGTTCCTGCTCACGCACCCGCTGAGCAGCAGTCGCTTGTCGGATCTGGAGCGCCGTGTCAGCGAGGTAAAGCGTAATCTGAAGCTAGTTTCACCGAGCTTTCGCCTGCTGCAGATGCGTTTGCAAATGGCTTACAGTAATCAGCTTGACGAGAATATCCGCGCTTTTGAAACAGCACTGAAGGATGGCGATGCACCGCTGGCCACGCGCTACGGTCTGAGCCTTGCCTACCTGCGGCAAGCGCGCCTGGATGAGGCCTTGGCGACCCTACAGCCGCTGTTACAGGCAGACCCGAACCGGCTGGAGTACCGCAGCACGGAAATCGATATCGCGTTGGCACGGCGTGATTATGCGCAGGCACTAGCACTTAGCCAGGCAACCTGGAGTATCTACCCAGACCAACGCAGCGTGCTGGAGCCTTACACCCGCGCTGCTCTAGCCTTGAATCAAGCCAGCCGCGTACGGCCTTTGCTAGACAAGGCCGTACGCGATCACGCTAATGACACCGCCGTCTGGCGTTTGCTAGCCGATTGCGCTGCACAGCAGAAGGATGCACTGGCTGTATTTCGTGCTCGCGCCGAGATTTTTTATTTGAACAATCGCCAGAAGCAGGCCGAAGAGCAGTTGAAGAATGCGCTGCGCCTGGCCACCAACAATTACTCGCTGACGGCACAGTTGAACCAGCGACTGGCGGACATGCGCCGCCTCGATGCCGAATTCAAGCGCTGAGTTTTTAACGCTTCAGTGTCGCCGCGAAATCCAGCATGCGCTGCAAGGGCTGCATCGCTTTCACGCGCAGTGACTCATCGACAAAGACTTCCTGGCCGCCGTGCTCCAGCACATGGGCGAGGTTGTCGAGCGCATTCATAGCCATCCACGGGCAATGCGCGCAGGAGCGGCAAGTCGCGCCATTGCCGGCGGTCGGGGCTTCCATGAAAGTCTTGCCCGGTGCCGCCTGCTGCATCTTGTAGAAAATGCCGCGATCGGTGGCGACGATGAACTGCTGATTGGGCAGGTTTTTCGCGGCGGCGATGAGCTGCGAGGTCGAGCCCACGGCATCGGCAACATCTACCACCGAAGCTGGCGACTCGGGATGCACCAGCACGGCGGCATCCGGGAATTGCTTTTTCAGGTCGAGGATGCCCTTGGCCTTGAACTCTTCATGGACGATGCAGGAGCCGTCCCAGAGGATCATGTCGGCCCCGGTGACTTTCTGCACATAAGCGCCGAGGTATTTGTCCGGCGCCCAGATGATTTTTTCGCCGAGCCCGGCGAGGTGATCGACGACATCGACCGCGATGCTGGACGTCACTACCCAATCCGCCCTCGCCTTCACCGCCGCTGAGGTATTGGCGTAGACCACCACGGTATGGTCGGGGTGCGCGTCGCAAAAGGCCGTGAAAGTATCTGCTGGGCAGCCTAAATCGAGCGAACAAGTCGCTTCCAGCGTGGGCATGAGCACGCGCTTTTCGGGATTTAGGATCTTCGCGGTCTCGCCCATGAACTTGACGCCGGCGACCACCAGCGTTTTCGCCGGATGAGCATTGCCGAAACGCGCCATTTCAAGGGAATCAGAGACACAGCCGCCGGTCTCTTCGGCCAGCGATTGCAGCTCAGGGTCGGTGTAGTAATGCGCCACCAGAACGGCATCTTCACGAATCAGCAAGGCCTTGATACGCTGACGCAAGGTCTGCTTTTCCGCCATGCTGAGATGGTCATCGGGCTCATGCAAATGCGCCAGATGCTCCTGCACCAGACGCTGAGCAGCGTGATCGACGGGCTGTTTCATGACACTCTCTGGACAAGTGGCTGGGAAGACTGGAGGCGAATTCTAGCGCAGCTCAGCTCTGGATGGGGCATTTGTGATGACTAGGCTGCGCTTGTTAGGTGCCGATGCGCTCTGTGGAAAGCGTACAAACTCAATCTCGACAGTAGCCTTCACCAACACGAACTGTCAGGCAGTCAGACTTATCGCTCAGCCACTTCATTCCTGTTCCAGCGCCATTCGTTGCGCGGAGAAACTCTTTCACGCCATTGCGTTCGAACGCAATTTGATTGCCTGCCGCACTTCCTTGGAAGGTGCGCGGCCCGTCTAGGTTCTGGATAGTGACTTCGTACTTTCCATTGCCGCCTGCGAGCTGAAGAAAAGTTCCCTCAGGCCCGCTCCACTTGCCGAGCCATTTGTCGGCTACCGGAACAGGGGTCGCACTAAGAGAATTTGCTGCAATGACCGGTGCAGAACTCGAGTTGCGGTTATCGCAGCCAGTGACAAACAGGGCCAGCGCAGCACAAGCGATAAATGAGTGATTCATGGACGAGATTTGCATTTGACGCTCCGCTTAGTTTATACGGCACATCTTCTGTTATTAAGCATGCCATGCCGTTGTGCCAGAGGCGGCAGCCGAGGCATCAAAGCTTCGGCCGCTCCCACTCCGGCGGCGCCCAGACATGCTTTAAGCGCTGCCACAGCGGGCCGGGCTTGGCCATGTCTTTGACCATATCGCGGAACTCGTGAAAGTTCAGCGTGAGGATGTTGTTGCTTTTGAGCTGCCTCACGATGCCGTATTCGACCGGCTCGACTTCTGCCTCGAAGGTTCCGAACAGGCGATCAAACAGGATCAGCACGCCGCCGAAGTTCTTGTCGATGTATTGCGGGTTGCGACCGTGATGCACGCGATGGTGCGATGGCGTGACAAAGACATATTCGTACCAGGCCGGCATCTTGCGGATGGCTTCGGTGTGGGCGAAGAACTGGTAGCCGAGGTTGAGGGCGTAGAGCGCCATGGTGTATTCGGGTCTGATGCCGATGAGCATGAGTGGCGTGAAGAACAGCCAGTAGCCGGTGAGCGAGTAGAGCATGCTCTGGCGCATGGCGGTGGTGAAGTTCATGCTTTCCCCGCTGTGGTGGACGACGTGGGCACACCAGAACCAGCGCACGCGGTGGCTGGTTCGGTGGAACCAGTAGTAGCAGAACTCAACTAGCAGAAACAGCGGCAGGAAAGTCCAAGCATTGAGTTCAACATTGGCGACACGATGGTCGTAGAACCAGTTCATCGCGGTCATGAAGAACAGCGCGTGGACGATAATTTCAAAGACCTGGTAGCTGCCACCGAGGTTGAGGTTGGTGAGGATATCCTGCCCTTTGAAGGTCTGTGCTTTGCCAGCGCGCCGCATGTACAGCCATTCGATGGCAAAGGTGCCAAGAAAGATCGGCGCCAGACCAATCAGGATGACCTGCTTCCAGTCCACCGGGCCGCCTATCCATTGCTCCAGCGGCAGCACCAGGCCGTGCATTAAAGCATCCATGTCAGAACTCCAGCGCGCTGGGCAGGCGGCGCATTTCGCGGTCGAAGGCGGCCAGCACGGGCATGGTTAGCGGTGTCTGCTGCTGCCAGTCGGCCACGCTGCGGCGGAAGTCATCGAGAATTTCCGTGCGCGCTTCATGGCTGAGATACGGTACGTGGTAGCCAACGTACGGCGGCAGCACGGTCATGCCGGTATAGGCCAGCGTGCCTTGCAGCACGGGCATGAGAATGCTCTTGATGTCGCCGTGAATGCCGCCCTCACTGAGCATGTGGTCACGACCACCGGTAGTCAGTGCCAGCAATGCGCGCTTGCCTTTCATGCCGCCCTGATCGTAGAAGCGACGGCCACCGTAGACGCGGCCGGAGACCAGCACGCGATCAAACCAGCCCTTCATGATGGCCGGAACGGAGAACCAGTAGAGCGGGAAGCTGAAGATGACCAGATCGGCGGCTTCGAGCTTTTCCAGCTCGGCGACGATGTCGGCAGACAGGGTTTGCGCGTCGGCATTGGTGCGCTGTTCAAGCGCGTAGTTGAGGTAGTCGGCATTGCCGCGCGTACCGAAGTCAGCGCCGCTGGCGACCGGATTCCAGTTCATGGCGTAGAGGTCGGAAACAACGACCTGATGACCGGCCGCGGTGAAATCGGCGACGGCCGCATCCTTCATGGCTGACGTAAAGGATTGTGGCTCGGGGTGGGCATGCACAATGAAAATGTTCATAAATCGACTCATCATTAACGATGAGCAGATAGTCGTTTGCTACGCGTGAAATGACAAGCTCACGCGTAGTAGTCGATGCCCCTCTTTTGTTGCTCCGGCAGCTTGATGACAGCACCCGGCAGACGACCCGATTCAGACTCGGCCGTATCCGTCGGCGCTCGTGATGGCTGCGGCATGGCCTGGCCCCGCTCGCCCTGCGGCGTATCTTGCCGTGCCGACGAGAATGCCGACTGCGCATTGAACACATCCTGACGCGACGTGAGCAGATTCACTCGCGAATCGTCCAGACGCAGGCCTTGATGCTCAAGCGCAGCCGCCAGACGTGGCATGGCCGTTTCAATGAGATCACTGGTGGTTTGCTGCAAGGTATTGAACTCTACCCTAGCGCCGTGCTCGCTCATGGCAATCCGTACCTGAATGGGTCCGAGGTCCGGGGGATTCAACTGCAAGGTGGCTGATTGCGTGCCCTGCTGCGCGAGCATGGCAATACGCTGGCCGAAAGCTTCAGACCATGCCGGATCTTGCAAGGCATGCGGCAGCAAAGTGGTCAGGACTGGCGTACTGCTCTGTGGACTGCTCAACTGCTGAGCAAAACTGCCGGCCGGTGTCAGGCTTTTCGCGGCATCCATCGGCAGGCTGACAGCACTGCTTTCCAGGGTCAGCCCGAGACGCTCCGTGATGATCGGGGCCGCCTCTGCATTCGTACTCATGTTGAGGAATGCTGCCGCCAAAGGCTGCTGTACCCAGGTATTGCTGACCGGTACGGCTGACGCTGTCGGCAAACCTTGTTGTAGCGAGGCGCGCTGGCCATCCAGCGCGTCGGAGATGCCGGCACTCGGGCTGTCACTGGTCATGGCCGCCGGTGCGAAGGCGGCCAGCCACTGACGGACTTGCGACTGCGCCGGGGTCACAGCGGCAACATCCACTGCTACCGCTTGTGCTGACAGGGCTGCCTCGGACAGTGTTGGCATGATGGGCTGCAGTAATGGCAAGGCTGGCAACAGCGTTGGAGGGACGGCCGTGGCATCCGAGCTGCTCACGGCATCGGCAGGGATGCCTTCCTGACTGTCCAGATCAAGCTCGGTGCTGCTCTCGTTCAATCCCAGGTCATTCAATACCGATGCCAGTGCCGATAGAACTGAGGTGCTGGCTGGCAATGCCTGGCTCACGGGCAGCACGGCCAAATCTGTCATATTGAGACTGAGCAGGCTGGTCGGTGTGGTGTCGGCAGCCGGTTGCAGACCTTGAATCAAAGCCGAAAAAGCATTGCCTTCTGCTGCGCTATCCACGCTGCCAGCGGGGGGCAAGGCAGTCGCACTGACGGCCGTATCGAGGCCGGGCATCAGGGGCGGCATCATGATGCAACTCCTGTCGACCAGTCATCTTGTTCGGCTTGCCGCAACCAGGTGAAGCGCTGGCCGGAAAGCTCATCGGATTGGCGCTGAGCCTGACGCTCACGCACCTGCCCTTCTTCCTGCTGATAACGCTCAGAGAGTTTGCTCATGCTCTGGCTGTGCCCACGCGTCTTCAGCCAGGCCAGACGGGCCTGAGCCACCAACTGCTGACAACGCGCGACTTCGCCCTGCTGTGCCGCGATGGCCGACTGCAACTTGGCCATGAAATGGCGGCGCGCCTGCAACTGAGCCAGATCCACCAGCCGTGACGAGACCACGTGCAGGCCGGCAGAGTACTCCTGCTGATAATCGGTGAGCTGCTTGAGCTTGTGCTCGGCCTCGGTCAGCTGCTGCTGGCAGCGACCATAGGTTTGCAGCGTGACATCTTCGGAACGCCGGGCCACGGCAAGAACCGGTTTCATGCGCAGGGATCGTTTCATCATGATGCTCTCTCCTCATCGCCAAAGAGCTGACTCAACTGCTCGTTGGCCGTATCAAAGCTGACGGCTTCATCGGTATCTTGCTGCAGGTATCGGGTCATCATCGGCAACAGCCGCACGGCGTCATCCACACGCGGATCGCTGCCGCGCTGATAGGCACCGATGGAAATGAGGTCGCGATTTTGCTGGTACAGCGCCCAGGTCTGGCGGAAGCGGCGAATGCTCATGCGATGTTCGCGAACGGTGATGTCATTCATGGCACGACTGACCGATTGCTCGATGTCGATTGCAGGGAAATGTCCGGCTTCAGCCAAGGCGCGCGATAGCACGATATGGCCATCGAGAATGGCGCGAGCAGAGTCGACAATCGGATCCTGCTGGTCATCGCCTTCGGCAAGCACCGTATAAAAAGCGGTAATCGAGCCGCCGCCGGCCGGCCCGTTGCCGGCCCGTTCGACCAGCGCCGGCAGTCGTGCAAAGACACTCGGTGGATAGCCCTTGGTTGCCGGTGGTTCGCCAACGGCGAGCGAAATTTCACGCTGTGCCTGGGCAAACCGGGTAAGGGAGTCCATCAGCAACAGGACCTGCTGGCCCTGATCACGGAAGTATTCGGCGATGGCCGTGGCAACCCAGGCTGCACGCAGACGCATCAAGGGTGAATGGTCGGCCGGTGTGGCAACCACGACAGCGCGTGCCATGCCTTCCGGGCCGAGAATATGGTCAACAAACTCTTTCACTTCGCGGCCACGCTCGCCAATTAGGGCAACCACAACGACATCGGCACGCGTGAAGCGCGTCATCATGCCGAGCAGCACACTTTTACCGACACCGCTGCCAGCAAAAAGCCCGAGACGCTGGCCGCGACCGACCGTGAGCAGGCCATTCAGCGCGCGCAGGCCGACATCCAGTGGTTCTCGAATCGGCTGGCGCTGCAAAGGATTGATCGGCACGGACAACAGCGGTTGATAGCTCGTGGTCTGCAAAGGCCCTTTGCCATCGAGCGGAAGCGAAGATGCATCAATCACACGCCCGAGCAAGCCCGGACCGACCGGCACATCAATCACACGGTTGATCGGCACTACGCGTGCATTAGGTTCGATGCCACTCAGTTCGCCAGTAGGCATGAGCTGCAGACGATCACCGCTGAAGCCGACAACCTCGGTTTCCAGCCAGCCACCGTGGCGGGATTCGACCAGGCAGCGCGAACCCATGGCAGCACTGCAGCCCTCCGCTTCCAGCAACATGCCGACGATACGGCGCAAGCGCCCCTCAATATGCACAGGCGCAGCTTCGCCGAGTCGCGTACGACAGGCGCGCAAGTGCGCTGCCCATTGTGACGGGCCGGTAGCCACCGCCTGCAGATGGCTCATGCTATGGCAGCCG
Source organism: Pseudomonadota bacterium (assembly GCA_040384385.1). Taxonomy (GTDB): domain Bacteria; phylum Pseudomonadota; class Gammaproteobacteria; order Pseudomonadales; family Moraxellaceae; genus Perlucidibaca. The sequence continues at coordinate 190,167 of JAZKJJ010000006.1, forward strand.
TCAGCGGGGAATGGCTCTGCAGGCGGCCGAGAATGTCCTGCAGCCGTGTTTCGAGCCGGGCATCAATGCGAGTAGCGCCGGTATCGACGATACAACCACCGCGCGTCAGGCTGACGTCTTCGATAATTTTCCAGCTACCACCTTCATGCACATCGATATTCTCGATCAGCAAATGCGCATCTTCAGGGTGCAAATGAATGCGCAGATGCCGGTTACCCGCAGGCAAGGCCGCGATGGCCTGAGTTACAACATCACGAATCTGTTCCGGCTGCGTATTCAATTCACGCACCACGACTTGCTGGGCAATGGCCATCGCCAGCTTAACCAGCTCATCCTGAATCTCCTGACCCGCCTCTGCCAACGGTGATGCCAGTTGCTCGATAACGTGCTGCAGGCGATCGGCCTGCAGCTTCAGCTCACCGCGCGCAGCTTGGCGGCCCTCGCTCAGGCCCTGCTCCCAACCGCTGCGTCTGGCCTCATCTCGTGACGAAGACAGCGCTTCATCCGGACTGAAAGAGGCTGTCGGGCGCAACGGCTCATCAGCCATCACTTCATCGTGCATTTGTGGCATCTGCCAGCGTGCCCATGCCTTTGCCGAATTACTGGACACTGCATTACTGGACATAATCGTCTCTCCCGCTTGCCAACGTAATCTGACCGGCTTCCGCCATGCGTCGTGCAATGGCGACCATGTCTTTTTGGGCCGTTTCAACCTCACTCATTTTCACCGGGCCACGCGTCTCCATGTCTTCGCGCAGCATCTCACCAGCACGCTTCGACATGTTGCGGAAGACCTTTTCACGCATAGGCTCGATAGCCCCTTTCAGGGCCAGACCCAGAAGATCGCTGGAGACTTCACGCAGCAACACCTGCATGCCTTTGTCATCGAGGCTGATCAGGTTGTCGAAGACAAACATCAGATCTTGGATCTTGGTGGTCAGGCTGCTGTCGGCTTCGTTCAAGGCAGCAATGACACGTGCCTCGGTTTCGGAGCCAACAAAATTCATAATGTCGGCCACGGTCTTGGCACCATCGATCAGTTTCGATTTGAACGAGCCTGAGAGCGACAGCTTGTTGCGCAGAATGTTCTGCAGCTCGACCAGCGCGGCCTGCGGAATTTTTTCCAGCGTGGCGATGCGCAAAACAATATCGCCCTGCAGCTCGGGAGCCAGGCGATCAAGAATCATCGCGGCCTGATCCTTGGCCATGTGTGCCAGCGTAATGGCAATGATTTGAGGATGTTCGTCACGCAGCATGTGCACCACGGTGTCAAAATCCAGCCAGCGCAGTGAATCTATTTCCACCGGCTGGCTGTCGCCGAGCACACGATCTGCAAGGGTCCGGCCCTGCTGCTCGCCGAGCGTACCGACCAGAACCTGACGAACATAGTCCGGCACACCAACACCCAGCGGCGTTTGTGCCTGCAAGGCATGACCAAACTGGGTAATCACTGCCAAGGCCTGATCATTATTGACTTCACGAATGCCGGCCATGGCCATGCCGATTTTTTCCACGGCCTCGGAGCCGACATGACGGAGCACATCGGCAGCACGCTCTTCACCGAGCATGAGCAGCAACATGGCGGCCTCATGACTGCCCGGTGGCGTTACATGGGGAGCGGCGAGTTCAGGCATCATGAGGAGTCACCCAGGTTTTGACGACCTGCGCCACTAGGCGCGGGTCTTCGGTAGCGGCCAGGCGCACGGCATGCATGCGCTGATCCAGGTCATTACTGCTCAATGCCAGCGGTACCGGAGCAGGCAGCCCATTGACGCCGCTGTGATTGAACTGCATTTGATTGGGGGCATAGCTGTCGGCGGATGTGGCCATCGCCATTGACTGAGTGCCGGCGGCGGTCATGGTCGCCGGCAAAGAAGGTGTCAATGCTTGCTTGAGCAAAGGCCGCAGCACACCCAATGCAACCAGCAGAACCGCCAGGCCAACGAGCGCCTGCTTGACTAGCCCGGCAAACCAGCTCTCCTGCCAGAAGGCACTGCTGCTTTCGGTTTCGCTCACCACCTCCGGGACACTGAAGTTGGTGCCGACCACGGTGACACGATCACCGCGCTCAAGCACATAACCGATGGCGCCCTGAACCACGCCAGTCATGCGTTCGATCTCGGCGGGTGAAGGCCCTCCCCGTAGAAGTTTGCCTTTGCTGTCACGTTGAGGTGTGCTGTCGACAACAACCGCTACGGAGAGCTTGCGCACAGCACCTGCAGGGGTGTTGGTGTAATTTAGTACGCGCTCGACTTCATAGTTACGGGTAATGGCCTGACTGCCGGTAGCGGCTGCAGCCTCGGCAACCTTGGCATTGGCCGGTACCGCAGTGGCACCCGGCGGCTGGTTGCTCAGGGCACCCGGTACACCAACGGCAGGCGCTAGAGCTTTCTCATTGCCGGTGGTGGTGATCTGCTCGCTACGCACCACACTGCGATCTGGCGTGAAGGATTCGCGACTCTCCTGCAACGAAGAGAAATCCATGTCGGCAGACACCTGAACACGCACCAGACCTGACGGCACCATGGCCGACAGCAGGCGCTCAATGCGCTCTTCGTATGCTTTTTCAACCTGCTGCCGATAGGCAAACTGGCGGTTGCTCAGTTCGAGGGCATCGTCGCGCTCTACACGTGACAAGAGATTGCCCTGCTGATCAACAACCGTGACCTGCTCGGCACTGAGTTCGGGAATGCTGGCGGCCACTAGGTTCATGATCGCAGTGACATTTTTCTGCTCGAGCGCACTGTTCGGACGAATATCGACCATGACCGAGGCACTGGCCGGCTTGCGATCACGAACAAACACGCTCTGTTTCGGCAAGGCCAGATGAACACGCGCCTTGTGTACCTGCTGAATGCTTTCAATGGTACGGGCCAGCTCGACTTCGAGGGCATGCTGATACTTGCGCGTCTCCATGAATTCGCTGACGCCAAAGCCCTTCTCGGCGCGAATCATTTCTAGGCCCGTACCATCTTCGCTTTGCACCACGCCACTGCCGGCCAGTTTGAGGCGCGCGTTATGCAGTTCAGCTTCAGGCACCATCAAGGCGCCGGTATTTTTTTCCAGTTGATAGGGAATGTTCAGGCTGGTCAGCGTATCCATGACGGCGCTGGCACGCTCGGCGGGCAAGCTGCTGTACAGCACGCTGTAGGCCGGCTGCTGCGACCAGAGCACCATGGCCAGACCGAACGCGACACTGCCGGCAACGCCAGCCAGCAGCAGCAACTGTTTAACCCACGCCGGCATCGCAGCGGGCAGAAACTTGTCGGTCAGATGAGTGAGTGTGGCTTGTGCCATGGTGTTGCCCTCGACTGCGCTGCTGTGCAATCCCGTTAAATCGACATACGCATGACTTCTTGATACGCATCAACCATCTTGTTGCGCACTTCCATCATGGCTTTGAATGAGACATCGGCTTTTTGCAGCGACACCATGACCTGCGTCAGGCTGACTTCGCTATCACCACGTTCCCAAGCATTGGCGGCCGTTTGCGCCTGCTGCTGGGTGGCATTGACCGCCTGTACAGATGATTTCAACAGACTGCTGAAGTCACTGACCGGCTCTACGCCTTGTGTAGGCTTTAGCCCGGTTAAGGCACTCGGCGCCCCTACACCTGGCGATGGCTGCGTGAGACTGCGCATGGCACGAATCTGACCCAGTACCTGATCTACCCCGGAAATGCCTGACATGACGTATCTCCTGAATTACCAGACAACCTGCAAGCCGAACTTCTTCATTTTTTCGACCAGCGTCGTGCGCTGCAGACCCAGCAATTTCGCTGCCTGAGAAACAACGCCGCCAACCTGGCGCAGTGCCTCGTTGATGTAGTTCACTTCCAGATCCTGCAAATACTGTTTCAAATCCATGCCCTCACCTGCCAGCAACGTCGGGGCCTCCTGACGTGGCAGCGGGATGCTGCTGGAAATGGCGGAAAGCAGCGGTTTGTCGAGCAGCATGGCTTTGGCTTCTTCCGTATCGTCAGCAGCCTGTCCGACATAACGTGTTGGCAGATCCTTGACGCGGACGAGCTGACCACCATGCGTGATGCCAAGGCGTTCAACGAGATTTTCCAGTTCGCGAATATTGCCCGGCCAGCTGTAGTGCATCAGTGCCTGCAAGGCACCCTGACTGAATTCGGCAGCCTGATCACCATTGGCTTCCTGCCTGCGGCGGAAATGCTGTAGCAATAGCGGCAGATCCTCGATGCGCTGGCGCAGCGCCGGAACATAGATCGGGAAGACATTGAGACGGAAAAACAGATCCTGGCGAAAGCTGCCGGCATCGACCATAGCGTCGAGGTCACGATGCGTGGCGACGATGATGCGCACATTGCAGCGGATGGTCAGATTGCTGCCAACTCGTTCGAAGCAGCGCTCCTGCAGTACACGCAGAATCTTGACCTGCATGGGCAGGCTCATGTCACCAATTTCATCGAGAAACAGTGTGCCGCCTTCGGCCATTTCGAAGCGGCCCTTGCGGGTCGCTACAGCACCGGTAAAGGCGCCCTTTTCATGGCCGAAAAGCTCGCTTTCCAGCAAGTCAGCTGGGATGGCGCCACAGTTGACAGGAATGAAGGCCTTGCCGGCTCGATCCGAGCTGGTATGCAAGGCACGAGCAACCACTTCCTTGCCGCTACCTGACTCGCCTTGGATCAACACCAAGGTGTTGTGATTGGCAACCTGACTGATCAGGCGCCGCACTTGCGCAATGGCGGGGGAATTGCCTAACGGTGAAGTAACCGTCAGCGCCTGTACCTGTAGTGATTCAACTGCGCCAAGACCCACTTAGAACTCCCTGCGGACTTATGCCCGTCTCTGACTTCCATGTAGCGAATGTCGGATATTTGACGGAGGAGTTCAGTGTGGGTTTGGCTACTACTTGTGCGAAACGGAAGGTGTTTTGTCTATTTGTGTAGCGGCACAGGGGGTTAATGGGAAAATCCGTAATCAACGACCCAGACGATGTTCCGCAACCCGACGGCGATGTTGCCGGAAGAGGAATTTTTCCAGCGCATTTCTCAGCGAAATTGGCAACTCTGACAGTTGCGCCACGCCGGCAGACTCGATCCGCGCCGGCAGCCTCAAGGGGGCTGCGACCAGCGGATGGACATAGATCTCGATGATGCCGGATGTACCGGGCTCTGTCGGCAGTACCTGTCCATGCCAGAGGAATTGACGAGCGGTCAGCGTCACCGAAGCCAGTGGCGGGACCAGGGAGTACTTGTCGAGCAGGCGCGTGACCAGACTGGTGAGCAAATCAAGCTTGGCCTCAATACGAAACATGTCCTGATGCAGCAAACCGCTTTCATCGCCATCGCCTGCTTGCGGCTGGTCAATGACGGCAATGGCATTAAGCAACATCAGATTGCCTTCATGCATGGCGCTGAATTCGGCGTCGGTAAAACCAGCCGGCATCGCTGCCCAGGCAACTGGCAACACGCCCTCCAGACAGATGGTATCGGCCAGATCGGTACTGCTGCTATCGGCTGGTGCCGCCGAGGATGGGATATCGCTTGTTTGCATGGCTTGCCTCGGCAAAAAATTCAATGCTGTTTATCACAGGCCCTGATGGCGCAAGTAAACATTGGCAGCCGCGCCAGCCAAATGACTGGCCCTCGCCTCACGCCCCAGATCATCGCGCTGCACAGAGGCCAGTTTGGCCACTTCGGCATCGAGTGCCAGCATGACACGAATGCCGTCAGCCAAGGCATGTCGATCCATCGGTTCAGGGTGTGACTTGAAATAGCTTTCCAGTAACGGTCGCCGCTGCTGCTGCAATGTCAGTGCCGCGCTCCAGTCTCCGGCGCGCGCCTGTGCCAACAGCTCATGGGTCATGGCCAGAAGACCGTTCCAGGTCAATCGCTGCTGACTGGCCGGCCGTGGAAATGTAATGACTTCTGCTTGTTTCATGATCAAGCTCCCATCGCGGCAGGCATGCCGGAATAAGGCTGCGATGCCGGCACCGGCACTCCGTGACGATAGCCTTCCGGAATTGCATCCCAAGCGGTTTTCAATTCACGCAACAAGCCAGCGGACTCGGCCAGCAACGCTGCATTGCTTTCCAGATTGGCGCGTAGCAGGCAGCGACAAATATAGTCATAGAGCTGATCCAGATTGGCCGTGAGCGGATGGTCAACACTGCGATCCAGACTCATGCGCAAGCCTTCAACGATGCCGATGGCACGTCCGATGTCGTGGCCTTTGCCGGCAATGTCGCCACGGCCGATATGCCCCTGGGCATTGGCGATACGGTCCAGTGCGCCGTCAAACAGCATTTGGATCAGACGATGCGGGCTGGCTGCTTCGACGCTGGCATGACGACCAATATCAGCGTAGGCACGTGCCCCAAACGCATTTGCATATTTCATTTCATGTCTCCTTGCCGGCACGATTCACATGATCTGTTTATCGGTTCATGGCCCGGAAACTTGAAGGTATTCAGGATAATTTTGCCAGCTGCTGAGTCAGGAAAGAGCTGGTATTGGAAAAGCCGGCCAGGAGGCTGTCGAGTGCCGTGAACTGCTTGCGATAACGGGCATCGAGTGCCGTCATGCGCAAATCCAGTGCCTGCTTTTGTGCACTCAGTGTCTTCACTTCCGTGCGCAGACTGCTGCTGCGCCCCTCGATGACTCCGGTCGTGCTGGCATAGCCGTCGAGCATCTGGGCAAAGCGTGATGCCAGGCCACTGCTGCCGCTGAACAGGGTTGCTACCTCGCTCATGCGGGTCGACAACACGGCATCGAGGCGTGTGGCGTTCACGCTCAGTGTCCCCGTCTTGGCCTGACTGCTGATGCCCAGCTCGGCGAGGCTGTCGAGATCTAGGGATGCTCCCGCCAGTGCCGTATTGATTTCAGACTTGAGCACACTGGCAAGACGCTGAGTCACGGCATCCCCTTGCAATTGCCCAGCTACTTGCGTGGTCGGGTTGTACGCGGTAAGCGTGTTGATTTGTGTCTGCAGCTTGTTGTAGCCGGCCACAAACTGATCAATGGCCTGGCGCGTGCTGGCACGGTCTTCATTGATGTTGAGGGTAATTTTTTCACCCGGCGAAGACTTGGCGACAACCAGCGTTACACCGTCAATCGCACCACTGAAGGTATTGGTCGGCGAAGTCAGTGTGAAGCCGTCGAGCAGAATGCATGCATCCGCTGCCGGCGTCTTGACTTCCATGGGGTTACTGCCCGCCACCGGATTGTAGTTGAGCTGACCAAGGTCACCGGTATCACCGTTTAACGGATCGAAAACCGCGTTGATACTGATACCTTGAGCACTGCCGCTGCCGGCTGCCGTGAGCACCAGGTGGCTGCCGGTGCTGGCATTGATCACCGTGGCACGAACACCGGGATTACCCGATGCATTATTGATGGCATCGCGGATATTGCTTAACGAATCATTGCCGGCCGCAACAGTGACACTGAAATTGACAGCGCCGGCACTGATGTCCAGTCGCCCGGTACCGACACTGGTTGTCGCTGCCGCAAACCCGGATGAAGCCAGTTTCTGCGTCGTCGCCAGCGCCTCTACCGAAACATTGTAAAGTCCGGTGGCTGCCTGTGTGCCAGCCGTGGCCTTGATCAGCGTGTCATTGCTGACCTGCGCGGTACGAGCCTTGAATGCACTCTCGCTTTGCAGCTTTTTCAAGGTCGCCTGAAACTCGGCAACCGTAGACCGCAAACTGCCATACGCGGACAGCCGCGACTGCACCTTGGTTTCACGGGAGCTGATGCGGCTTGCTGCCGGCGCACGCTCGGCCTGCACCAATTGCGTCACCAGACTGTTCACATCCAGACCGGAGCCCAGTCCGTTAGTGGTCAAACCTGCCATTGCCGTCTCCCTGCACTCGCCCTCAGGCGTGCGTGCGTAACAAACCCGTGGTGGATGCTGCCAACTCTCGCGCCAGCTTCAACCAGCTTTCGCTGGGCATCTGACGAATGAGGTCACCAGAGTCACTATCGATGACGCGCAGCACGGAAACACCGCTGCTCTCGTCTATCGAAAAAGACAAATGTTGCTGATGAATCTGCAGCAACTTGTTCAAACTGTCGACTTGCTCAGCGGATGGTAGCGTCAGGCTGTCTGACTCGACACGCTTGGACGCTGGCGACTCAGCCGGAACGGACTTTGCCGCCGGCAGCATGGGCTGGCTGGCAATACTGGAAAGCACACTCACGCTATCCATGGCGACCTCCGACGTTATCTCAAGACAACCGAAAAGTACGGCAATCAGGCAAACACAAACAGGAAGCGAACCATGGGCTCGCTCCCTGCCTGTCAGGAAGAAATGCCCGGCGGGCTCGCGCCCGACCGGGAGATCTGCTGTTAACGCAGCAGACCGAGCACACCCTGTGGCAGGGAGTTGGCCTGCGACAGCATGGCGGTACCAGCCTGCTGCAGGATCTGACCCTTGGACAGGTTGGCCGTTTCGGCAGCGAAGTCGGCATCAACGATGCGACCACGGGAAGCCGACAGGTTTTCCGACGTCGTTTGCAAGTTGGCAATCGTCGACGAGAAACGGTTCTGGATGGCACCGAGGTTGCCGCGCGACGTGTTCACCGACTTCAAGGCGGCGTCCATCATCGCAATCGCGTCTTGTGCACCAGTGAAGCTGGACACGTTGACCGAGTTCACGCCTACGGCCGGTGTCGAGGTACCGACCGAGCCGGCTGCGAAGCCCGAGATGGCAACTGTACCGCTGGCACCGGCAACCGTGACTGCAGCGGAGCTGGTCAGTGTGACCTGGCCCGATGTCGCGTCGTAGGAAGCGCCCACACCCGTGGTCGACGATACGCGGTTGATCGCTTCCGTGATTTGGCCAGCACGCTCCTGCGAGTTGCCTGCAGCAGCAATGGCGCCCACATCGGTGCCGTTGATGGTCAGACCACCGGCCGGAATCGCCGTCGCGAAGCTGGTCATGGCAGAAGCCGAGACCGAGGCACTGTAACGGTTGATGGTGCCACCGAGCGACGCCACCTGAGTGTTGGCAATGCTGGCGATAGTGATGGTCTCACCGGCATTGGCACCGACCTGAAAGGCCACGCCAGAGAACGAACCGTCGAGCAGCTTGGTGCCGTTGAAGTTGGTTTGCTCCGAGACGCGCTGGATTTCCGACTTCAGCTGGGTGACTTCCGAGTTCAGTGCATCACGGTCAGCTTGGGTGTTGGTACCGTTTGATGCCTGCACGGCGAGTTCACGGATACGCTGCAGGTTGCTGCCGACTTCGGTCAGCGCGCCTTCTGCGGTCTGCACCAGCGAGATGCCGTCGTTGGCGTTGCGAGCTGCCTGGTTGAGACCACGGATCTGGCTGCTGAAGCGCTCGCTGATGGCGAGACCAGCCGAGTCATCCTTGGCACTATTGATACGCAGGCCGGTGGAAAGGCGCTGCAGCGAGGTAGCGAGGCCTTCCTGAGACTTGGCGACATTGCGCTGTGCGTTCAGGGAAGCGACGTTGGTGTTGATGGACAGAGCCATGATGTTTCTCCCGAAGGTCTTTATTGACTAGGCGGTAGCGGTCTCTGCCGGAGTGGCTTCATCTCGCTAACACCCTGTTTATCGTTAGCCCCGGATGCTTCTTGAGGGCCTTTAACACAGTCTCGACAATTCACTGCATTTCCTGACACGGAGCCTCCCGGCGTGCCATTTCGTTACAAATAATTGAACAACGACAGACCTTGAACCTTGGTGAAAACCTGTTGTGCCGCCTGGATGCCGGTGAGCTGCTGATTGAGTCGGGCAATGGCATCGGCGTAGTCGACATCCTGCAAGGACGACAATGTGGTCTGCAGTTGCAGGGTCGATTCGCTACGAATTTCCGTTTGCACATCAAGCTGACTCAGACGGGTACCGATACCGGTGCGCACATCTGACAAATGACCAATATTGTTATCGAGCCGCGCCAGGCTATCGGCCATCAGGGTATTCAACTGACTTTGACTGAGAGCATCGGCCGGTACCGGAATGGTGCTGTCGGATACGATGGGCTTGCGCAGGCCTTCCGCCAAGCGCTGGACATCGGCAAGCAGATCGTTGCGTGCGCTGCCACTGCCGCGCTGATAGACCGACAAGGCCGGATCAACATCCGCCAGCGTTGCCGACGGGCCGATATCGATATAGCGCTGACCGGCGGCCATCGAACTGAAGTCAGCGGGGTCGAGACTGCCATCGGCTACCACAACACCACCAGACAGCGTTGCCGGCACCAGCTGGCCACTGCCATCGAGCATCCCGGGAACGCGCAGGCCGGCTGCATTTTCCAGCACCGGAAAGGCCTTGCCAGCAAAACTCATGTACGGGGGCTTGTCTTCGCCATAGCCGCCAAACAGGTACTTGCCAGTGCCATCCTTCATGTTCACTTGCTGCATCAAGGAATCGCGCAACTGCTCGATTTCAGCGGCGATGGCACCGCGGGTATCATTGTTTTGCGTACCGTTGTTGGCTTGCACAGTCAATTCACGCACCCGCTGCAGTACATCAATGCTGCCACCGACAGCAGTTTCCTGGAGCCGCAAACGATTCTCAGTCTGCACGCTGTTGCGCTCGTACTGTCCGAGCTTGTCCACGGCGCGCGTGACATCGAGCGCACGCGTAGAAGCAACCGGATCATCGGATGGCTTCAGCAGGCGCTTGCCCGAGGCCAGCTGTTGTTGTGTTTTCGCCGCGGCCGACTGCTGTTCCAGCAGACTGCTCATGCTTTGACGAAACCATTGGGAAGAGGCAATACGCATGGTCAGGCTCCATCAACGCCGGAAGGTGTCGATCATGGTCTGAAAGATGGTGTTGGCCACCGACGCCACTTGTGCAGCAGCCTGATAGGCCTGCTGGAAGCGCATCAGATTGGCGGCCTCCTCATCAAGATTGACACCCGAAACGGCATCGCGACGCGATACCGACTGCTCCAGCAACAAGGACTGCGAGGCCACACTGACCTCGCTGGAACGAACCGTTGAAGCGACTTCGCTAATCAGGTTCTGCATGCCGCCCGCGAGACTGGTGGTGCCGCCAAACAGCACCAGATCATTTTCCGCCGCCGCCATGCGCAGGGCATTGCGGTTGTCGCCAACGCCAAAAGTACCGGCACTACTGGCGGCAGCAACCTGACCGGGAGCGGTCAGCTTCATCACCAGACCGGCCGCGACACCGGCGGTCGGTTTGATCAGAAAGGTATCGCCCGCCGCCGCTGCACCCGCAAAGCTGATGTTCAAGCCCACCGAGGCCGCACTGACCGAGGTATTGCCGGGCTGGGTGTAGAGGCTGAAGCCGCCGGCTCCATCGGCAATGACACTGTAGTTGTCACCCGTGAGCTGACCGATATTGGTGACGCTGGCCGTCACGATGGCAGAGCCCGCATTGAGACCGCTGCTTTGCACGACCACAGGCGGAATGCTGAAAAAAGGCTGGCCGACGCTGCCACTAAGATCGCGGCCATCTTGCTGGATGCTATTAATCTGGCTGGCGAGCCCCATGGCCAGCAAGCCAACCTGACTCCGAACCGGGGCCAGCACTTCCTCACGAAAAGCGATCAGACCACCGAGACTGCCGCCCTCGAGGGCCTCCGTAATGACACCGCCACCCGGCAAAGTCACATCAGGTCGGCTCGGGTCAAAACGATTGGCCGAGACCATCAACACCTGTGGATTATTTGACAGCACTAATGACTGACCGTTCCCGATGAAGACATTCATGGCACCGTCAGCCTGTTCAACGGTACTGACTTTCACCAGCTTGTTGAGACCGATGAGGGCCTGGTCACGTGCATCAAGCAGATCATTTGGCGGGGATGTCGGATTTGCACCCGTGGCTTCAGAGATAGCTTTATTAAGCTCGGAAATACGTTTTGCGAACCCATTGATTTCATCGACCGAGCTGCGCAGGCGTTGGTTGACCTCGACATCGACACGATCAAGCTGGCTGTCAATATCGCGCACACGGGCAGCAACTGCTTCACCCTCGCCCAGCAATACCCGGCGGGCTGCGAGTGATGAGGGATCCGTTGCAACATCCTGGACAGCATTGAAAAAGCGCGACATGGCAGCATTGATGCCGGTGGTGGGATCAGAAACGACCGATTCGACGCGCGTGGCAAGCCCGGAGAATGTTTCCTCCCGGGCCAGTCCGGCCGTATTGCTGCGGACTTGATCTACGACAAAGGCGTCGAAGACACGACGTAATGAGGCGACCTGCACACCAGAACCAATTGAACCGGAGCCTGCCTGATTGGCAACACGCGTGCTCATGTCGACACGCTGACGGCTATAGCCCTCGGTATTGGCATTAGCAATGTTATGACTGGTGGTCGACAACGCTCGCTGGTAGGTCGTCAGCGCCGAAAGCGCACTGCCCATCATGTCTGACATGTTCCACCTCTGCGCCACTGGGCAACCTGACGGTTCCTTGACGCTTTACTGATCGACGGACCCTAACGTTGACGGTGAAACAACAGCCGTTTGACGCAGGGACAACTGCAACGCCTGTGTTTGTGCGCTTTGCGGCGCGGGCGTGAGCTGCTTCACCATGACTTTTGCAAGGCCTATGCCACCTTGCTCGGCGAGGTTGACGGAGAGCTGGTTGTCGAACATGTCGCGGTAAGCCTTGCCACTTTCATCACTGAACAGATCACTTTCAGGCACAGCAGCGCGCATGCTTTTCAGCATCATTTGCAGATAGACCGACTCAAATTGTTTGGCGACCGGCAACAAAGCTTTGGCCGGATCTTCGCCAGCTTCGCGCTTCAGCGCCGACAAGCCGGCCGGATCGTGAAACAGCACGCCGGCGGAGATATCGCGTGTGCCGGTCATGCTCAGATCACAATCAGTTCAGCGCGCAAGGCACCGGCCTGACTCAGGGCTTCGAGGATGGCCACCAGATCGGACGGCGATGCGCCGACAGCATTGATGGCGCGCACAACATCGTCCAGCGTGTTGCCGGTATCGAGCTTGAACATGCGTGGCGTGGCCTGCTCGACCGCAATCGACGAGCGTGGCACCACCGTAGTTTCGCCTTTCGAAAATGGATTGGGCTGGCTGACTTCCGGCTTCTCGCTGATGGTCACGGTCAGCGAGCCATGCGTCACTGCCGCCGGCAAGGTGCGTACCGTGCCGCCAATGACAATGGTGCCGGTCCGCGAGTTCACCACCACGCGTGCTGAGGCCTCGGCAGGTTTCACCTGCAGATTTTCCAGCAAGGACAGGAAGCTGATCTGACGATCACTGTCCGTGGGTCCGATGACCGCAATCGAGGTGGCATCGACTGCCTTCGCCACACCCTCGCCAAACTGGGCATTGATGGCCTCGACCAGGCGGTGCGCCGTGGTGAAGTCCGAGCTTTTCAGATTGAGCTGGATAACACCGTTGCTGGCCACCTGCCCCGGCGCCTGACGTTCCACCGTAGCACCATTGGGAATGCGGCCGGCACTCGGCACATTGACGGTAATCCGGGAACCATCTTGACCGGCAGCCGCGAGGCCGCCGACAAGCAGACTGCCTTGTGCCATGGCGTAGACCTGACCATCGGCACCGGTCAGCGGAGCCATCAACAGGCTGCCGCCACGCAAGCTGCCGGCATTACCGATCGACGAGACGGTGACATCAATACTCTGGCCCGGCTTGGCGAAGGCCGGCAGCATGGCGTGTACCGTCACCGCCGCGACATTCTTCAGCTGCGGATTGACGTTGTCCGGCACCTTGATGCCGAAGCGCGCGAGCATGTTGCGAATGCTTTGAATAGTGAAAGGCGCCTGACTGGTCTGATCGCCAGTGCCAGGCAGGCCGACCACGAGACCATAGCCGACGAGCTGGTTTTCACGCACGCCGGTAATGGACACCAGATCCTTGATGCGCTCGGCCTGTGCGGCCAGCGGAGCCGTCAGCACAATCAGCGCGGCCAGCAAATTACGCAGAATAGTCATGGTTATATCCTCAGAGCGGCGCCAGCACGGACTGGAAAAGTCGTGCCAGCCAACCCATGGCATTGGCATCGTTGAGCATGCCCTTGCCGCTATAAGTGATGCGTGCGTCCGCGACCTTCCAAGATGGCACGCTGTTGTCCGGACCGACATCGACAGGTCGTATGGTGCCGGCCAGTCGAATGAATTCTTCACCCTGATTGAGCGTGACCCACTTCTCGCCCTGCACGCGCAGATTGCCATTGGCCAGTACCTCGGCCACGGTCACGGTGATGCTGCCGCTGAGACGATTGCTCTGGCTGCTGGCACCCTGCCCCTTGAAATCCTGATCACTGCTGATGCTGGTATCGAACAGGTCGCGGCCCTTGAAGGTGACTGGGCCGCCGAGCAAGGTAGCGGTCGGCATGGCGATACTGCTTTCCTTAGCGGTCGTGGTCATGGACTGCTTGCTGGCATCCGTCTTTTCCACCAGATTGATGGTGACAATGTCGCCAATCTGATTGGCACGATGATCAACAAACAAACTGGCGCCACGACCGGCCTGATAGATGGCACCCGGCGTTGCCGCTGCCGGGCTCACCGCAATCGGCACCGCAGCCTGCCAGGCCTTGTCGCCGGGCTTGATCAGCGCATTATGCTGACACGCCGCCAGACTCAGACTGCTCAACAGCAACAGGTGATAGCGATTCATGGCTAACTCTCTGCCTGGTCAGGCTTAGACATTATTGTTGAGGTACTGAAGCATCTGATCGCTGGCCGAGATGGCTTTCGAGTTCATCTCGTAAGCACGCTGGGTTTCGATCATATTCACCAGCTCTTCCACCACATTCACATTCGAGCCTTCGAGCGCGCCTTGCGCCAGCGTGCCGATGCCGTTAAGACCCGGCGTGCCGGTTTGCGGCGTGCCGCTGGCAGCGGTCTCCACATAGAGGTTCTCGCCCTTAGGCATGAGGCCGGCAGCATTAACGAAGTCGGTCAGCTGCAACGTACCGATCTGCGCGGGAGTCGCCTGCCCGGCTAGCTGCGCCGAGACCGTGCCATCACTACCGATAGTGACTGACTGGGTACCTTGTGGAATGGAGATTCCGGGCTCAACGATATTGCCGCTGGCGGTGACCAGCTGGCCCTGACTATCGACCTCGAAATTGCCATCACGGGTATAGGCGGCCGTACCATCCGGCTGACGCACCTGGAAGAATCCGCGACCATCGATGGCCACATCCAGGCTATTGCCAGTCTGCGAGACCGTGCCCTGAGCATGAATCTTTTCGGTCGCGACCACGCGCACACCGGTACCCAGATGCAGGCCGGTAGGCAGCCGCGTCTGCTGCGTCTCCTGGCCACCGGCCTGACGCACATTCTGGTAGAGCAGATCCTCGAACACCGCACGGTCTTTCTTGAAGCCGGTGGTATTGGCGTTGGCCAGGTTATGGCTGACCACCTGCATGCGAACCTGCTGAGCATCGAGTCCGGTCTTGGCGACCCACAGTGCTGCGTTCATGGCATTACTCCTGGTGACTTTTCAGTCGAATCATTCAAGACGCATGAGCCGCGTGCCGGAATCGGCCATCTCTTTCGCGGTTTGCATCATCTTCACTTGCATTTCGTAGGATCGGGACAGGCTGATCATGCTCACCATGGCATCCACGGTATTCACGTTCGAGCCTTCAAGGCTGCCGGATTGCAGGCCAAGTTCCGCAGAGACTTCGCCCGGCTTGCCGTCCTGCTGACGCAGGAGACCATCATTGCCCTTGATGACTTGGGCCTGATCGAGCTTGACGAGCTTGATGCGATCTATGATCGCCAGCGTATCGGCACCCTGACCGAGCGGAATCACCGACACCGAGCCATCACGGCCTATGGTCAGGCTGCTGTGCGGCGGGACGGACACCGGCCCGTTTTCCCCCAGCACCGGCTGGCCGGCACCATTGAGCAGCTGGCCGGTAACGGTCACTTGCAGATCACCACGGCGACTGTAGGCCTCGTTGCCCTGAGCATCCTGTACTGCCAGCCAGCCTTCACCACTGACCGCGACATCGAGCTCGCGACCCGTCTGCTGAATGGCACCCGCCTCGAGGTGACTGGCACGATCACTGGAGACCGTGTTAATACGTGTACCCAGGCCAGGGCCGGAGATGGTCTCGGCCATGAGGTTGTGAAAATCGGCGCGAAAGCCTGCCGTACTGGCATTCGCCAGATTGTTAGCATTGGTGGCCTGTGCCAGTTGAATGGCACGGGCTCCGGTCATGCCGACATAGAGCATGTGATCCATGGTCTTGCCCTCGCGCTGATCAGGCCGTCATCAACGCATGTTGATGATGGTTTGAGTGACCTGGTCGGATGTTGAAATCATCTGGGCATTGGCCTGAAAGTTACGCTGAGCCGTAATCATTTCCACGAGCTGCTCGGTAAGATCCACGTTGGATGATTCCAGGGCACCAGCCTGCAAAAGGCCAAAGTTGGAGCTGCCGCCTTGACCTAGACGAGGTCCGCCAGAGGTAAAGGTTTCTGCCCATGACGACTCACCGAGCTGCTGCAAACCATTCGGATTGGAGAAAATCGCCAGTGCAACCTGACCCAGCAACTTAAGCTGACCATTGGTAAAACGAGCCGATACCACGCCGGTCTTGTCGACCTCGACACCGGTCATGCGACCCGTGGTGTAACCGTCCTGGAACAGACTGTTGACGCCAAAGCCCTGGCCATACTGAGTCGAGCCGTTGTAGTTGAAAGCAAGGTCCAGATCTGCCGAACCGGTGCCCAGCTGTGTACCGGTCACCGTCACCGTTGGCAAGGCACCACCGGCAGGCGTTGCCAGCTTGCCGGTAGCGGCATCGAAGGTCAGTGTTTGTGGACCGCCACGCTCGGTACCATCGACAAAGAGACGCTGTGTCCAGGTATTGGCTGCAGGTTCCTTGATGAAGTAGATGGTGCTGGTGTGCGGAGTACCCAACGAGTCATAAACCGTCATCGATGTAGCGTGGTTATACGTACTCGGATTGGCACTGCTGAAAGCCCCTGAAGGCACGGGCGCGTTAGCAGGCAAGTTCACGCCAACTTCAATTTTCTGGGTCGCCTTAGGCGGGCTTTCGGTGGTCAGCAGACGCACGTCACTCAGTGCGCCCGTCGCAAACTCACCCGTTTCCGACACAGGAAATACCTGCAAACGCTGCAAGTCGTTGTTAACCACATAGCCTTCACGATCCACGCTGAAGGCACCGGCCCTAGAATAGACCGTACCCTCGCGACCCTTCATAACGAAGAAGCCTTCGCCACTGATGGCCATGTCGAGGTTGTTGTTGGTGAAGTCGATGTTGCCCTGGCTAAATTTCTGTTGAATGGATGCAACTTGCACACCCGAACCTGTAGCGGTGGCCGACAAGTCATTACTGGCCGTGGCAAAGACGTCGGAAAACAACGCGCGTGAGGATTTGAAACCAGCCGTGTTGACGTTGGCAATGTTGTGCGCCGTGACATCAAGATGTTTTGCAGCGGAATTGAGACCGCTCAAGGCAATACGAAAGCTCATGGTGTTTCTCCGAGACTGGAAGGGTTGCGGGCTCAGCCCACTTCTTTCACATCAGACAGTTTCAAGGTTCCCAGACCCTGCACTTGCAGCTGCGGGCCCTGACCTCCGGTGGGCAGGCTCACTCCGATCACCGGCGCGCGCATCTGCATTTCAATCGCCAGGCGCTGGCCATCGGTCATCGCAGTGGCTTGCAACTTGTAATCACCGACAGCCAGCGTGGCACCGCTGTCATCCTTGCCATCCCAGGCAAACTGCAGCGGGCCGGCAGCCTGTGCACCGGACTGCATGCGACGGACAACCTCCCCCGCACTGTTACGGATTTCGATGTCGACTTGCTGAGCCGCCTTGGCCAGATCGATCTGACCGATCACGCCGGTACCGCCCTCGCTCAGGCTGAACTTGTCAGAGGCCACCAGTACTTCGCGGCCGAGCAGGTTGGAGGCACTCAAGACCTGCGAGCTGCGCAGCGAATCAACCACATCCAGGAGCGAATTTTTCATCTCGCTGATGCCGGTGACACTGCTGAGCTGAGCCATCTGAGCAATGAACTGAGTATTGTCAGTGGGCTTAAACGGGTCCTGCGACTTCAACTGCTGCAGCATCAGCTTCATAAAGTCTTCCTGGTTAAGCGCACCAAGATCCTTTTTGCGAGTTGCACTTGCAGGTGTCTCAACGGCATTTGTTGCCTGGGAATTGCCGAGAAAAGTGGAGATATCCATAGCGTCTTACTCCGGCTTACTGACCCAGCTGCAAAGTGCGCAGCATGAGGGTCTTGGTGGTATTGAAAATTTCCGCATTGCTCTGATAGCTGCGCGATGCCGAGATCATGTTGGCCATCTCCTCCACTTCATTGACATTGGAGGCAAAGACATAGCCCTCGGCATTGGCCATGGGATTGCCGGGCTCATAGCGCTTCGGTACCGGCGCCTGGCTTTCCACGACCTCAGGTACACTGACCCCGCCTACGGCCTCTTCACTGCCAGCACCTTCAAGAATGGTGGAAAACACGGTCTGGCGAGCACGATAGGCGCCCTGCTCACTACCGCTGACGGTATTGGCATTGGCCAGATTGCTGGCCGTGGTATTCAGGCGCAGCATCTGCGCATTCATCGCAGAGCCGGCAATATCAAAGATGTTGGCCATGATCAGCGACCTCCGTTGATGACACTTTTCAAGCTGGCGAATTTGCTGCCGAGAAACTGCAAAGAAGCCTGATAACGCACGGCGTTATCGGCATAGGCAGCTTCTTCGATATGGGCTTCGACGGTATTGCCATCGAGACTGGGCTGTTGCGGCAGGCGGTATTGCAGTTGCGCACCCAAGGGCGACAATCTGGTATTGGACTCGGTGCCGATATGACCGGCTTGAGTTGCTTGCAAGCTCACGGGGTTTGACTGGCCGCCTTGCAGATTGGCCATCGCTGCCGAGAAATCAATGTCGCGTGCCTTGTAATTAGGCGTATCAGCATTGGCAATATTGGTCGCCAGAATGCCATTGCGCTGCGCACGCAGCATGAGTGCTTGCTCATGAATACCGAGGGCTTTGTCAAAATTTATGGCCATTGCCTGATCCGCCTAAAGTTTCTTGCCGTTGTACCGATAACGACTTCACAAGCGAATGAAGCAAGCCATGTGCCAGTTTTATTTATCGTTTAAATTCATATATTTATATAAATATTTGGCGATTTTTAACGCGTAATCGACAAGGCTTTGTCGCTGCTGCCAGAAATCCGTCGATGTCATGGCACAGGCTTTGCGTAGTCATGATCAACGCCCTTGCCAGCGACGGATTTCTGACACCATGACACTGACTTGCTTCCAGACTCAGCTGCTTGCCAAGCGACTGCTGCCCGTGTTTCTCCTCCTCATGGCGGGCACCACAAGCGGGTTTGCCCGGACTGCCCCAGTCGTGATGCGAGAAGACATGGGAGCGCTCAGCCAACGCGCCGAACGCTGGCTGCTGAGCGCAGTGCAAAGCGCTGGCGATACGCAGGATGCCGACATCAAGGTCCAGGCCGGCATGCTCGATGCACGCACGCAACTGTCAAAATGTCAGCGCCCCATTAACATCGATTTTGCGCCCGGCCAAAGCATTCGAGCCAAGACCAACCTCAGCCTGCTCTGCCCGGACCGACCGGGATGGCACTTGTTTCTGCCCATGACCATCACACGGCGCACGGCTGTCTGGGTGGCACGCAACAGCATTGCCACGGGCACTGCACTGCAGAGTTCGCAATGGCAACGGGAAGTGCGTGACATCGCCAGCCTGCCCGCCAGCGCCATCACCAACAATGATCTGAGTGGCTATCAAACACGCATGACCATTGCTGCGGGTGCCGTACTGACACAGGCCCTGGTTTCCGGGAAGACCCTGGTTAAGCGTGGGCAGTCACTGACGCTGATCGCCAGCCAAGGCAATATTGCCATTACGGCCACGGTCGAAGCGCTGGATAACGGCGCTGTCGGTGAACGCATTCATGTCAGGAACTCGGGCAGCGGTCGTGTCATCGAGGCCGAGGTGATGAGTGCCGAGCAAGTACGAACCGTTCTGACCCCCACGCATTGACAGCAGCTTTGCAAAAATTGGCCTAAAGTTTTCAGCAGCCCTGCCGATAAGACTCTGAAGATAACCATTTGAGGATAGCGGCCATGATCAACAAGATCGATAACCAGTCGCCAAGCGTAGTGCGTCGCATCGAAGCACGCTCGGCAGAGGCCCGCGCTAGCACTACCCCCGAGACAGCTCCGGCACGCATCAGCATGCCTGCGGGCAAGACGCTGGTCGAACGCGCCACTGACCGCGCCAAATCCAGCCCTGACGTTGACATGGCACGTGTCAGCGCCGTCAAGACAGCCATCGCACGCGGCGAGCTCAGCATCGACCCGCAAGCGGTTGCGCGCGCGTTCATCAACATGGAAAGTGCCTGATCAAGAGGTGTCGCATGTCTGCATTACAGCCCCATATCCTCAGCCAGATTGCCACCCTGCACAGTCTGATCGAACAGTTCAAACAGACGCTAGAGCAGGAAAGCAGCGCCTTGGCACAATGGCCCCCACAAGGTCTGTGGCCGGTTCAAGAGGAAAAGATTCGTCTGGTCAGGGATCTGGAAGTGGCTCATGACTCACTCAATGCAAGCCTGAGGGTTCAGGGGCATGACTTGCAGGGCATAGACAGCCTGCCAGCAGCCATTGCCCAGCGCTGGCAGGCATTGCGTATTGATCTGGCGCTATGCCAACGCATGAATGCCAGCAATCAACGCTGCTTGGCCAAGCAGCAACAAGCCGTCAAGCAGTCATTGGAGTTGCTGGTGCTGAAGCTGGATCAGGACATGACTTACGGACGCCAAGGGAGCTGCGATGGCGGACGCCGCCTCGGCAAGATCGGTCTGGCTTGATCATGACAATGACCCGAGCGTAACGCCCGGGTCCGACACCTTATTCGGCAGATGGTTTACCGTGCACGAGCACAACCAGCTGAGCTTCGGATACAGACAAGCCGCAGCGTGACATCAATACTTCCGCACCAGCCCCCTGATGTGCCAGTTCAATGGCCTGATCAAAGGTGGACAAACGCTGCAACTCTTCACTGCCGGCAGCGTCAGCAACCTGCTCGGGCGTCTGCTCGGTGAGTGCCTCGAGACGCAGCAAGCGCTCACCTTGCAAGAGAAAAGCGGATGACTGCGCCTTCATCTGCGCAACCAGGCTATCAAGCTGACGTTGTTGCTGCTCTGTCAGAAGCTTCAGTGCCAGCACGGCCTTGTGTTGCTGAGTGAGCTCTTCGCTGAGATCGGCAATCAGCCCGAGTGGTACATCATGCCGACTTTCCGCAGCCGGCTCGGGAACTGCTGGCACCTCTGGCTGCGCGACGGGAGCCGGACTTATCTCTCGCGGTGCAGGAACGCCGTAGAGCTCCTGCAGGCACTCTGGATGCATTTGCACAACCTCTTCGCCCAAGGCATTGCGCTCCAGCGCCGGCACAGGTGGCACAATGGTAGCGGACGGCTTTTTCCAGGCCGACCAGACCGGTATCAAGGCCAGTCCGAGAGAAACAATGCCCAACACGATCGCAAGGCCAGTCGTCACCTCGGCTCCCAGCATCTGGTCCAGGCTCAGACTGATGCGCGCCAGACTGTCATAGGCGCTCTGGCAAAATGCGTCGAAGCTGGCAGCAACATCGATATGGGGACGCTCAGCCTGATTTGTTGCTGTCATGGGTCGATCCTTCTGCGCTCTCTAGCATTGGCTTGATCGAGGGCAATCCAGCCGGCGGTGCCGGAATAATCAATTGCACGCGACGATTACGGTTGCGGCCCTTCTCATCTTTGTTATCTGCAAGCGGGCGATACTCGCTTAAACCGACAACTGACATACGCCGAGGCGAGACACCTGCACTCATGAGCAGATGTACCACGGTCGCTGCACGAGCCGCTGACAACTCCCAGTTCGACGGGAACTCGACACTACGAATCGGTAGATCATCGGTATGACCTTCAACCCGGATCGGATTAGGGAAGCGCTTCAGCACATTCGCCAGTCGAATCAGAATAGCCTGCGCCGATGTCGACAACCTGGCCTTGCCGCTGGTGAACAGCAAGTCAGTCTGAATTTCCACCTCAATGGCAAACGGCGTCTGTCTGACCACAATAACTTTCGACTCAATCAAATCGGCTAGGGCGGCATTGAGCTGATCAGCCATCTCCTGGCTGGCCAGCGCATCACCGGTGCTGTCCGTCATGGCTCCGCCATCCTCCTGACGCTCCGCCTCCACTAGATTGACGTCGCGCTCCTTGCCTTTAGAGAGCACGGGAATGCTGCCAATCTGAATCGGTACAGCCGTGCGTGGCACACCTTTGAAGGCCTCGGACAAGGACGCCGAGGCGGCGCGGAACTTGCCCTCGTTCACGGACGAAATGGCATACATCACCACAAACAGGGCCAACAGCAACGTCACCAGGTCGCCATAGGGAATGGCCCATGCCTCATGGTTCATGTGCTCTTCATGCTTGTGCTTGCGCGACATGATTATTCCTTACTCTTGGCTTTGGCTTCGGGCTTGGCATGCGCCACAAAATAGCCTTGCAGACGCATCTCAATGTTGCGCGGGTTGTCGCCCTGGGCGATCAAGACCAGACCTTCAATCATCATCGTGCGCATCTTGGCTTGCTCTTTCACGTGATACTTGAGCTTGTTGCCAAATGGCAGGAAAAACAGATTAGCCGAGGCGATGCCATAAATGGTGGCCGTGAATGCCGCTGCAATACCGGTGCCGAGCTTGCTGGGATCCGCCAGATTCGCCATCACCGCCATCAACCCGAGCACTGCACCGACAATACCTAAGGTAGGTGCATAAATTCCCATAGCCTCGAATACCTTGGCACCCGCCGTGTCGAACTCTTCGGCTGTTTCCACTTCAATCTCGAGGATGTGCCGGATGTTTTCCGGCTCGCCGCCATCCACCAGCAATTGCAAGCCTTTGCGCACGAAGGGATCCTGAACTTCATCGATGCGCGCCTCCAGGCCCATCAGACCATCCTTGCGGGCAATGCGGCTCCACTCCACGACACTGGCAATTTGTGCGTCCGGATCAATGACGGGTGGCTTGAACAGCCACTTTCCCATTTTCATGGCGCGCAGGATGACTGGCTTCGGCGTTTGCGCCATCACCGCGGCTGCCGTGCCCACGATCACGATGACAAAAGCGGCACCACCGAGCAGACCTTTGACGCCAGCACCCTTGAGGATGCTGCCGAGAATCAGCGCGGTGAAGGCGAGAATGACGCCAATGATGGTCATCAAATCCATGGTTCATGTACTCCCAGCATCAGGTGGTTTCAGCCGCCCAATCATTCAAGGTACTGCGCAAGCGACCCACCGCCTGTGCATGAAGCTGGCACACCCGTGATTCGCTCACACCCATGACCAACCCGATTTCCTTCATGTTCAGGCTCTGCTCGTAATACAAGGCCATGACCATTTTTTCGCGCTCGGGCAGGCGGGCAATTTCCTCGGCCAGCGAATTCTCAAAGCCGGCGGTCATGAGATCGCGCAGGGGACCGGCAAAATCATCACTGGCCATCAAAGCACTTTCCGGATGAGCCTCGATAAGTTGGTCAAGGCTGGCCAGATACAGGCCTTCGCCATCGCTGAGCCAGTCGTGATAGGTCTGCAAATCCACAGCCAGCTCACGCGCCACTTCTGCGGCCGTGGCTGAGCGGCCCATGCGCTGCTCGACCTTCTGTCGCGCCGTACTGATGTCACGTGCTGATTTCGCCACCGAACGTGGAGCCCAGCCGCCACGACGGAGCTGATCCATCATGGCACCGCGAATACGAATCACTGCATAGGTCTCAAAACTGGCACCCTTCTCTGCCGAGAAATGACTGGCAGCTTCAAGCAGACCGATCATGCCAGCCTGAATCAGGTCATCGAGATCCTGGCTCGGTGGCAAACGCCCCCTGAGATGCAGTGCCGTACGCTTGACCAGAGCAGCGTGCTGTAAAACCAGCTCGTCACGACTGCCGCGTTGATACTGCTGATACGTAGCTTGGGCGCTTAACATGCGATGCTCACCTCGGGCACAGGCAACATACGTTCAAAGAAGAATTCGATGTGGCCACGCAGCGTGCTCGATGAGCGCCAATGCGTTGCCGC
This sequence comes from Pseudomonadota bacterium, assembly GCA_040384385.1. Classification (GTDB taxonomy): domain Bacteria; phylum Pseudomonadota; class Gammaproteobacteria; order Pseudomonadales; family Moraxellaceae; genus Perlucidibaca. The sequence goes on from JAZKJJ010000006.1 coordinate 214,242, forward strand.
TGTCGCCAGACGGCTGAAGGCTTGCACCGACTCGGTCGCCGGAAACAGCTCGCTGACTGGCTTCTGGCGGGCCACAGCCTTGAGCAGAAATTCGTCACGCGGGATGGCACCAACCAGCGTCAGGTGCACATCGAGAAAACGCTCGGTGACGGCGCAGAGGCGCTCGAAGACCTTGCGTGCCTGGGCATCGCTGCTGACCATGTTGCAGACGATCTTGAACTTCTGCACACCGGCATCACGCGCCAGCACCTTGATCAGGCCGTAGGCATCCGCCAGCGAGGTCGGCTCTTCGGTAATCACCACCAGCACATGCTGGCTGGCGCGGCTGAAGGTCACCACGCTGTCGGAAATACCGGCAGCGGTATCCACCACCAGCACGTCGTAATCATCTTCCAGCGTGCTGAATGCCTGCACCAGACGGGCATGCTGCGATGGCGTCAGATCAGCCATGCCGCGCATGCCGGATGCCGCAGGAATTAGCGTTACCCCGAAGGCACCGGTCATAAGCGTATCGCGCAATTCGCACTCGCCGGCCAGCACATGCGCCAGATTTCGTGTCGGCCGCAGCCCCATGAGGATATCGACATTGGCCAGCCCGAGGTCCGCATCCATGAGCAGGACGCGCTTGCCCTGCCGCGCCAGTTGGCAGGACAGATTGACCGAGACGTTGGTCTTGCCGACGCCGCCTTTGCCACTGGTTACTGCAATCACTTGTACCGGATTCATAGCGTCTGTTCCTTGGTGGCATTGGCTCAAGCGGGCATGCTGCGGGTATTCCAGCGCCAGCGCGAAACGGCTTCGCCGGCCGTCACCTTGAGTGCCGCCGAGGACGGCAACGGCACAGGGAACTCAAGACCTTGGAGGGTGTGTTCGATGAGTGCATCCTTGTCGGCAGGCATCCAAGCGCGCGTAGCGTCACGACTGACACTGCTGCCAAACCAGGTTTGCCGTGCCTGCAGCAGCCACGAGGCAAACTCGCCAGGCAGACACAGGCTGTCGCCCCAGGTCACGATCAAGCCGGCGACATCAAGTGCGTCGAAGGCGGCCAGGGTCTGTTGCTGGATGCTGTGCTGTCGATCAGCGGCCAGTACTAGAATGCGCATGTCGACACCGGCAAACGCCAAGGTCGCCGACAGCGCCTGCAGACCAGCCTGATCGTGGTGATCAACACCGGCTGTATCAATTAGGACCAAGGTGTCACCAGGAATCTCGGCGAGCTGCTCGCGCAGCGCCACGGCATCCATCGCAAAACTGACGGAAGTATTCAAGGCACGACCCAGTGCCAGCAGTTGCTCACGAGCACCAAAACGCTGATTGTCGATACTGATGAGGTGCAGACGGCGGCGCTGCCCCTGAGCCAGAGCGCGAATAGCCAGCGTCGTGAGCAATTGGGTCTTCCCAGCACCAGGCGTACCGACCAACGCAACAACGCCACAATCGGGTAGCGTTTCAATATCCAGATCCGCCAGGCTGGCATCAAGCGCCAGTTGCCAATCCTGTTCTTGCGCCTGCTCCGGCAGCAAGGCTTTCAGACGCTGCTGCAGCTGCTCGGAAAATCCCTGCTGCGACAGACTGTCCATGGCCATGCCGGCGATCCGGAGGGCATCACCTTCACGCGGCACGAGACGCTGCATGTGGCTTTCCAGCAAGGCGCGCATGGAGCCCAGCTCCTGACGCAAGGTATTCATGTCAGCATCTGGGCCGGCAATCTTGACGCTGTCAATTTTCTGACGCGCCGGTACAGACGCTTCGACCGTGGCAGATGGCAGTTGTTGTAACGAGGGAGCATCCACGGCAACCACAAATTCGATGCCTTCTGGAACCTGATAGCAGGTCAGAATGCTGGCATCAGGACCGACTTCAGCGCGGATCTGACGCATCGCCTGCTGGCTGTCCACGGCGCGAAACTTCTTGATCTTCATGTTCCTGCTCTCCTCGACGACCTTGCGTCAAATTCCATAAAGCCGCGTCAAACCGCATCAGTTCTGGCTTGCACGGCCTTGCGGGCCGATGCTGGACACCAGGCGTACCTGTTTGTTGTCAGGTACTTCGTTGTACGACAGCACGTTCAGCGCGGGGATGCTGCGGCGAATGAAACGCGCCAGCCACGACCGAATATTCGGTGACACCAGCAGCACGGCAACCTCACCGGCGGCCTCCTGACGCTGAGCAAACTCAGCCAGGCCTTGCTGCAAGCGTTCTGCCAGCCCCGGCTCCAGACCGACGGCGCCAGCAGCCCCTCTAATGCTATTGAGCAAGATCTGTTCCAACTCTGGATCTAATACAATCACCGGGAACTCTTCGTTCAAGCCATTGATTTCCTGAACAATCATTCGACCCAGCGCAACACGGACCCCTTCCAGCAACTCGTCAGGATTCTTGCTCCGCGGCGCCTGCTCCGCCAAAGATTCGGCGATCAGACGAAGACTGCGGATCGATACGCCCTCACGCAGCAGGTTCTGCAGCACACGCACAACGATGCTAAGCGGCAATTGCTTGGGTACGAGGTTGTCCACCAGCTTGGGATCAGTTTCGGCAAGACGATCGAGCAGCTGCTGCACTTCCTCGTGCCCCAGCAGCTCGTGAGCATGTTGGCGGATGACCTGGCTAAGGTGGGTCGCAATCACCGTGCCGGCATCGACGACGGTATAACCTTGTGTCTGCGCCTGATCGCGCAAGGCAGGCTCGATCCACAAGGCTTCCATGCCGAAGGCCGGATCACGTGTCGGCATGCCGCGCAGGCTGCCGTGGACCTGCCCCGGATTGATGGCGAGATCGAGGCCGGGCTGAATTTCACCCTGAGCGACCACATCACCCAGGACCAGCAGGCGATAACCCGTTGGTGTCATGTCCAGGTTGTCGCGGATGTGTACCGGCTGCACCAGAAAGCCGAGATCGCGGGATAGCTTCTTGCGGACACCGGTAATGCGCGAGATCAGCTCACCACCCTGGGCTTTGTCCACCAGCGGAATCAGGCGGTAACCGACTTCCAGGCCGATGACATCATTCTGTGTCACGTCTTCCCACTGAATATCCGTCGCCGCTTTGTTCGCAGCGCCTGTGTCCAGCGCAGCGATCTCGCCTGCAGCCAGCACATCCGGAATAAGCGCACGCTGGTGAACCAGCCAGCCACCGCCAAAGCAGGCCGCTGCCAGCAGCAGGAAGACCAGATGCGGCATGTTCGGAATCAGGCCGATGAGCAACAGCACTACGCCGGCCAAATGCAGCACGCGCGGGTTGTCGAACATCTGCCCCATGACCTGGTCGCTCATGGTGCCCGAGCGTGAAATGCGGGTGACGATGATGGCCACGGCAATCGACAACAGCAGCGCCGGAATCTGTGCCACCAGACCATCGCCGATGCTGAGCAGAACATAGAATTCGGCGGCTTTTTCAGCACTCAGATCATGCTGCATCATGCCGATCATCATGCCGCCGATGAGGTTGATGAAGAGAATCAGAATGCCGGCAATGGCATCACCTTTGACGAACTTGCTGGCACCATCCATGGCACCGTAGAAATCGGCCTCGATGCGTACTTCTTCACGCCGCGTACGAGCCTCATCCTGGGTCAGCACGCCGGCATTGAGGTCAGCATCAATCGCCATCTGCTTGCCGGGCATCGCATCTAGGGTAAAGCGCGCAGTCACTTCCGACACACGGCCGGCGCCCTTGGTAACCACCATGAAGTTGATGATGACGAGAATGGTAAAGACCACGATACCAACAGCAAAGTTGCCACCAATTATGAAGTGGCCAAAGGATTCGATGACCTTGCCGGCCGCTCCCGGTCCATTATGACCTTCAAGCAGCACTACACGCGTCGATGCCACATTCAGTGCCAGTCGCAGCAAAGTCGCCAGCAGCAGCACGCTCGGGAATGCGCTGAAATCCATCGGCCGCTTCACATAGATCACCGCAAAGACAATGATCAGCGACAAGGTGATGTTGAAGGTAAAGAACAGATCGAGCAGAAACGCCGGCACCGGCAGTACCAGCATACCGAGCAAGGCCATGATCAGGATCAGGATGCCGAGACCGTTGCCAGCAAAATCCGTTAGCGTGTTGCGTACCGAGTTGCTGCTGGCTGCACTCATGTCTGTTCATCCTCTGGAGCGGCCGGTGTCATGGCGTGGCCTTTGAGAAATTGTTCGTCTACCACCGGCTCGGGCGCTTCCGGCATGTCGCCGCCGAGCTCCTGCCATTGCTTGAGCTGATAGACGTAAGTAAGAATCTGGGCGACGGCAAGGTAGAGTCCGGATGGAATCTCATGATCGAGATCGCAGCTGGCATACACGGCACGCGCGAGCGTCGGCGATGCCACCAGCGGCACCTGATTGGCACTGGCCAGCTCACGAATACGCGCAGCCACCTCATCAATGCCCTTCGCGACCAGGATAGGAGCCTTGCCCTGACGCACGTCGTAACGCAGCGCCACGGCATAATGCGTGGGGTTGGTGATGATGACGTCGGCTGTCGGCACCTGGGTCATCATGCGTTGTCGCGCAACCGACTGCTGCATCTCGCGGATCTTGCGCTTGACCTCGGGTCGGCCTTCGCTTTCCTTGTGTTCGTCGATGATTTCCTGACGCGTCATGCGCAGTTGCTTGCGGTGGCTCCAGAGCTGCCAGGGCACATCCATGAGCGCAATCAGCAGCAGAGGCAGGCTCACCACCAGAAAAAACCAGAGCATGAGTCGTGCGCTACTGGCAATGGCAGCATCCGCTGTTTGCAGAGACAGGCCAAGAATATCGTCAGTAAGCTGCTGCAGTAACAGCCAGGCGACACCGCCAATGAGGACCACCTTGGCGATCGACTTGAGCAGTTCAACGACACTCTGCATGGAAAAAAGACGCCCCAGACCCGTGATCGGATTGAGCTTTTCGAACTTCAGAGAGAGTTTGAAGGTGACGCCGCCGAGCATGACCGAAGACAGTATCGCTGCCACAAAGCTAACCAGCATCAGCGGCCAGGTCAGCCACAGACCATCGACCAGAATGGTCATGAAGGCTGCGGGAAGCTCATCGCTGCTGCTTCTATTCAGGAACTCAGGTGAGAGTGAGTGCCTCAGCAAACTCATGAAGCCATTGCCCAGTGTATCGCCGAGAATCAGCAAGGCAGCTGCGCAAGACAGCATCACCATCATGGTCGAAAGTTCGCGCGAGCGCGCAACCTGTCCCTTGTCCCTGGCGTCTTGCAGACGCTTGGCGGTTGGCTCTTCGTTACGTTCCTGACCTTCTTCACCGGATGACATATGCTGACTCCAGAATCAGGCCCATGTTTTCAAAGGCGATGGTCAGCAGACGCTGCACTTGCGGCAACAAGGCTGGCAACGTGCGTTCAACAACCAGCAGGCCAAGCATCAAGGTGACCGGAAAACCGACCGCAAAAAGATTCAGTGTCGGTGCGGCGCGGCTCATCACCCCCATGGCGATCTGCACGACCAGCAGAGCCACCACAGCCGGCAAGGCAATACCGAGGGCATTGCGCAACATGCCGCCGATGGCCGTCAGCAACACGCCGAAGGTTTCCGGCTGAACCACAGCGGTACCCACCGGCCAAGCCACGAAACTGTCGGCGAGCAATTTGATGAAGGCCAGATGGCCGTTCATGGCCAGAAACAGCAGCATGGTAATCAGCATGAAAAACTGACCCATGACGGCCACGGAAATACCCTGCTGCTGATCGATCACGCTGGCAAAGCCCAAGCCCATGCCGGTAGCAATGAACTGACCGGCAAACATCACGGCCTCGAATACCAGCTGCAACATAAAACCCAAGCAAATGCCGAGGATGAGTTCGTTGGCGGTCAGCAGCAGGCCTTGCAGACTGAGTGGATTGAAGTCGCTCATGGCCGGCTGCCAAGGCATCAGCAACAGGGCCAGCATGAGCGCAACACCAAGGCGAATCTGACGCGGAATGGCGCGATGGCTGAACAGCGGTGCCGCCATCATGGCAGCACTGATACGCACAAATGGCAGCCAGCCTGCGCTGATCCAATTGGCTATCTGGCTGTCGCTGATGAGCATGGCGCTGACCATTTCAGGCGGCCCTCTTCATGCCGATATCCCGGGAATCATCTGGAATAAATTGCGGGTGTAATCGATCAGCAGACGCAGCATCCAGTGCCCAGTCAGGCCGAGTGCGATAACCAACACAATCAGCTTGGGAATGAAGCTCAGGGTCATGTCCTGAATCTGCGTGGCGGCCTGAAACATACCCACCAGCAAGCCCACCACCAGTGCCGAAATCAGTAATGGCGCGGCTAGCAGCGCGGTCACTATGAGTGCCTGACGGCCTATTTCAATCACCATATCGGGAGTCATGACGAACCTCAGGTCTGAAAGCTGGCAGCGAGGGAGCCCATGATCAGTGCCCAGCCATCGACGAGCACAAAAAGCATGATCTTGAACGGGAGTGACACGATCATCGGCGACAGCATCATCATGCCCATGGCCATGAGCACGCTGGCCACGACCAGATCGATCACGACAAAGGGAATGAAAAGCAGGAAGCCGATCTGGAAGGCCGTTTTCAATTCACTGGTGAGAAAGGCGGCAGCCAGCACCGGGAAAGGAACATCGGCCGGGGTCTGAAAGCTTTCCACCTTGGCGATGCCGGCAAACAGCGCGATGTCATCCTCACGCGTCTGCGCCAGCATGAATGCACGCATGGGCTCGGCCGCTTTTGCCAGTGCCGGCTCGAAGGCCAGGGTCTCGGCCATGTAAGGCACGACCGCCTCTTTGTGCACTTTTTCCAGCACCGGATACATGATGAACAGCGATAGAAAAAGTGCCGCACTGAGCAGTACCTGATTCGATGGTGTCTGACCGGTGCCGAGCGCGGTGCGCAGCAATGCCAGCACAATGATGATGCGCGGGAACGCCGTCATGCCGAGCAGAATCGCCGGCAGCAGCGTCAGCAGGGTCATGATGGCGAGGAGCTGGATGGAGACGCTGTACTCCTGCCCGCCTTTGGCGCCCTGCCCGACCGACATCAGCGGCAAGCCTTTGCTTTCGGCCCAGGCGCTGGCCGGCAATACCAGCAGCAGTGCCAGCACGCCAACCCCGGCGACGCTGCTATTTAACCTACCTAAGCGATCGCCTGCACACCCGACCAACAACCGGCTCATGGTCGACGCTCCGCGAGCAAGCGCTTCAAATGCTCCACAAACGGTGCCGTATTTGCCGCCACCGTCGCGGCCGACAACCCTTGCGGCAGTGGCCCCTGCCAGGTGTGCAGCGTGCGAATACCATTGCCGGTGCAGGCGATCAAGATGTTCTCTTGATCGATGCGCAGCAGCATCACACGCTCTTTTAAGCCCAATTGCTGTTGCGCAATCGGCTGCAGAATGCCCGGTGTCGCCGTCTGCAACCGCTGCAGTCTACGCACCAGCCAGGCCGTACCGAAGAGCAGCGCCAGCACCACAAATAAGCCGAAAATCACCGAAAAAACACTACCCAACGACAATGGCGTGACTTGCGCACTTGCCGCTGCTGCCTGTGCATGACTGGCAACCAACAAGCTGAGGCCGAGCAACATTTTTCTCATGTCGCTCTCCTTAGCGCAGGCGCCGCAGGCGTTCTTCCGGGCTGACCACCTCGGTCAGCATGATGCCGAACTTCTCCTTCACCACGACAATCTCGCCGCGAGCCACCAGCGTGCCGTTGACCAACACATCCAGCGGTTCTCCAGCCATGCGATCAAGTTCAATGATGGCGCCCTGACTGAGCTTAAGCAGATCATTGATGCTCATACGTGCACGGCCGACCTCAATCGACACCGTCACGCTAACATCCATGATCATGTCGAGATTGACATTAGCCGTGGGCCGCTCGGCAGCCCGTTCGGTTGTGCCGCCCCCGCCCTGCAACTCTTTCAGTGCTGCTGCATCCGGTGCCAGACCGACCTGGGTTTCTTCAAACATGGAGATGTCCTCGTGGGTGTCCGTCATGTTCAGGCACGACGCAGAATGGGATTGATTTGATGGTTGACCTTGACCGCGAGCTGGCCCTGATGCGTGCCGAAGGTGCCGGTCATCAAGGCCAGCTCCTCGATCAGCAGCGTCACGCCCTGCGGCGAATCAATCGGCAGTACATCGCCAACGGCGAGGCGCGAAACCCGAGACAGCGGCATAGCGCACTCGTTGAGCCGCGCCACGACATCAATACTGGTGGCCTCTATGCCCTGCAGCAGGCGTTCACGCCATTGCTCGTCGTGCTCCTGGCGGCTGGCACGACCCTGCCCACCGAGATGCTCGCGCACCGGATCAATCGCAGCCCAGGGCACCAGCATCCACACGCCACAATCGTGGCCGGGCATGGTCACGGCAAAGCGTGCCGCCAGCAGGTTGTCGCTTTGCTTGAGGTGATCCACAAAGCGCAGATCGCTATGGCGTTCCAGCAGCTCAGGCACAATCTCGACCACGCTATGCCAGGCCTGACCGAGATCCGGCAGCAAGGCACGGCCGAGCTGCTGCATGAAGCGCGCTTCCGATGGCGAAAAATCGCTCTGCAAGCGCTTCAGCCCGGCACCGCCGCGCCCGCCAAAGAACTGATCGACCAGCGCAAACACCAGATCGGCTTCAAACACGAGGTAGATTGGCGCACCCAGCGGCGTCGCCAGAATCACGCTGATGTCGCAGGGGGGTGTCAGCATGCGTTGCAGCTCGCCAAACTTCATCACGGCAATGCGTTCAGCACGCACACCCTGAATATCTGGAGACAGTTGCCGCAGGCGCTGCTTCAAAGCCTCGGAGAATTGCGTTTGCACCAATGACAGCGCTGGAATCAGGCGCTGTACAGCATAGTCTTGAGTAGCGAAGTCATAGCGGTCGCGGCCATCGGCAGCCTGCGGCGCTGGCGCATCGCTACCGCGCATCTCATGCATCAGGGCATCAATTTCGGCGGGTTCGAGAATCTCGTTCATGGCAGTCTCCGGCTCACTGCACAACAAATTTGGTGAAGTACACGGCGGCGATGCCGGCCTTGCCAGTTTCCTCTTTAAGCACCGTATTAATGACTTCCAGTGCCTGCGCCTGCAGCGCCTTCTGGCCTTCCACGGTCTGCACGTTTTCTCGCTGCAAGGAGCCGAAGAGCATGGTTAGCTCGCTCTTCACGCGCGGCATGACCTTGTCCAAGCGGGCAAATGTTGTGGCCTCACGGGTCATCACATCCACCTCCACCTGCAGGAAACGGAAGCGCGTGCCATCTTGGATATTGACAACGAAGGCCGGCTCTATGGTTTTGTAGGTGGCTTCCTCGGAAGCGGAGACGCTAGCGGCAGCAGCGGGGGCATGCTCATCACCGTGAGCCGATGCCGGTGCTGCCGCTGCAGCAGGCCCGTGCGGGAGCAGAAAGGTCTTGGCCAGGAACAAGGTTCCCACCACTGTTCCGGCGAGAACCAGCAGGCCAAGTACCGCAATAATGAGAGTTTTTTTGTTCATGAGTCCGAGTTCCTGATGCTGTCAGCGTGGCTGTAGCATCAGTAGAGCAACTCATGTGCCAAGTATTTAGTCGTTATAATTCAGTACTTTGAAAAATCATGGCGATGAAATTCGTCAGCGCCTTGGCGATTGTCAAAAACCCGTCACGATTTCAGCCGCGCCGCCGTCAACACTTTTTCCGCCAGCTCGCGCGGCGTCCCCACCGCCACCGATGCGCCAAGCTCGACAGCCGCACGCGGCATGCCATAGACCACACAGCTTTCAGCACTTTGCGTCAGCGTTAGCGCACCCTGCTCGTGCATGCGCAGCAAGCCGACAGCGCCATCCTTGCCCATGCCGGTGAGCAGCACCGCCAGGGCATCCGGCCCCACTTCATCAGCTGCGGAATGAAACAGCACATCCACCGATGGCCGGTGCCGATTCACCTCCGGCGCATCCGATAGCTGTGTTTCATAGCGGCCGTCGCCGCGCCGATGCAGCGTCAAATGCGAATGACCTGGCGCAATATAGACCCAGCCGGTCTGAATCAATTCCTTGTGCGCGGCCTCTTTCACCCGCACAGCGCAGCAGTCATCCAGGCGCTTGGCAAAGCGGGCGGTAAAACCTTCCGGCATGTGTTGCGTGATCAACACCGGCGGGCATTGCACCGGCAAGACCTCGACAAATTGCTTGATCGCCTCTGTGCCGCCGGTCGAAGCACCGACAAAAATGATCTTGCGCTTATCGAACTCGGCATTGCTCATCGCCGGGCTGCCGGCTTCCACCGCCTGCAAGGCCGCACGCCGCTGAAACTGCCCGCTGCTGGTGCCGGCCAACCTCACCTTCGCCGTGATTTCCCGGGCCATGGCCGACAGGCCGCCCTGCTCGCCCAGGTTCTGCTTACAAATCACATCCATTGCGCCCAGCTCAAGCGCACGCAGCGTATATTCGCTGCCCTCCTCGGTGCGGCTCGAAATCATCAGCACAGGCAAGGGGTTGAGGCGCATCAAGCGCTCCAGAAAATCGAGGCCATCCATGCCCGGCATTTCGATATCCAGCGTCACCACATCTGGCTGCAGCTGCTTAATCAGCTCGCGCGCGGCGAACGGGTCAGGTGCAGAGCCGACCACCCGCATGTCAGACTCGGCATTGATTATCTTCTCCAGTAGCAAACGCATAGAGGGCGAATCATCGACGACCACCACCCGCGTCTCACCGGTCTGGCCCAGATGCTCATCTCGCTCAGGTAGTGTCATGTCAGGCCTCGTGAATGATGCCTTGGCGATATTCCTGCTCCTCACGAATCACACGCGTGCTCTCATCGGAGCGGAGTCGTCGCAGCTTTACGCGCCCGGATTCCGGGAAAAAATAGAGTTTGCGCGAACAGATGTCGCCTAAGTCGCTGGCAGTGACCGGAATGCCCTGCGCTTGCAGGTAATTGATGGCAAAGTTGATGTTGTCGCTGCCGACCTCGCGCGAATACTGGCGATAACCAGCTCCACGCACTTAAGCCCCAGCACATCGCCACCCTGATGCGCGGCCAGCTGATCGAGCAGCTCATCACGCGTACTCCGAAATCAGACTGCCAGCAAACAGAGAATCAAGCGACCTTTGCCATAACCTTCAATATCGATCACAAAATCCTGGCAACACTCGTTGCTCAAGCTGCCCAGCACTGCCGGCAAAGGTTGGCCCGGCATGACTGTCGAGTGCAGCGTGATGCGAGCATTCTCGTGATGGGTAAAGAGACGAGACATGACGTTGAGCACTTCGCCGAAAATTTCCGCCAGCGACTCATCGAGCTTTTGCGCTGCCACTGACTCGGCCGTCACCCGCGCCGGAATCAAGGCGAACGCGGCCGACGATGCCGCTGCAAAAGCGACATCCGCCATGCAGGCCGCCACCAGCTGTTTATTGCCATTGTGATAGAGCCCAGCCAACGGCAGATGGCCATCGCCACCCGGCTTGGCCACCGTCACAGAGACCTCGCGCCGTACAAAGGCAGACAGGGTTTTAGCTACATTTTCAAGGCTGGGAAGCTGATAGGAAGTCATGATGGCGCCCCTCAGTCGATGTACTTTTCGAGGGCGCGCTGAAAGTCTTCGGGGGTGAACGGTTTGCCGATCAGGAAGGCCGCACCCGAGGTTTCGGCCAGCGTGCGCATTTCCTGACTGACTTCCGTGGTGACAAAGCCGAAGGGCGTCTTGTCGCCGTTTGAACGCAGTTGCTGAAGGAACTCGATGCCGTTCTTGTTCGGCATGTTCCAGTCCGACAGAATCACATCCGGCCGTTCCTTGTGAACCAGATCCAGCGCTTCGGCGCCATCACAGGCCTCCACGATCTGATGGCCTCGATAACCAGCCTGGCGCAACATATGACCAATGACCAGGCGCATGGCCTTGCTGTCATCTGCAATAAGTAATTTCATCGGATATCCCCGCCCTGTTTACGTCATTCAGCATGCAGGCTTTCTCGGCAGGCTTCTGTCGTGCTTGAGTCAAACAGGGAGGGATAAATTTAGGAGAATTGCTGAGAAATGTAGCCAGACCGTAGCCAAGCGCAGCGCTGGGTAACTACGGCCTTTTTCAGGCACTTAACGCTGCACCATAGCTCGCGCCGCCGTTGCAAAATCACTGGCTGCCTTGTCACTTGGGTTACTCAGTGCCGGCATGGCAACAGGAACAGCGATACCGTGCTGACAGGCTGGACGCTCCTTCATCACATCCATCCAGCGCCGCAGGTTCGCCAGGCCCTCGATATCCACGCCCGACCAGCGATAAGTCCGCACCCAACACCAGTTCGCGATATCGGCAATCGAATACTCGCTGCCGGCCAGCCACTCGGCCTGACCCAGGCGCGCATTCAACACCTCGAACAAGCGCCGGCACTCGTTCTGATAGCGCTCGATGGCAACCGGAATTTTCTCCGGCAGATAGCGCGAAAAGACATTGGCCTGGCCCATCATCGGGCCAATACCGCCCATCTGGAACATCAGCCACTGCAGCGCCGCCATACGCTCGCGCGGATTCGCCGACAGCAGCTTGCCGCTTTTCTCCGCGAGGTAGATGAGGATGGCGCCAGACTCGAAAATCACCAGCTCATCGGCATCGTGATCAACCAATACTGGAATTCGGCCATTGGGATTGAGCGCGAGAAACTCCGGCTGCTTTTGATCATTGGCGAGCAAATTCACCGCCAGCATTTCGTAAGGCAGGCCGAGTTCGGCTAGGGCCACAGACACTTTCCAGCCATTCGGTGTCGGTGCGGTATACAGCGTAAGTCCGGTTTTCTTTGCAGTCATGACGAAGCTCGCTCAGGCAGAAGGAATCACATAAAGACCGATCATGACACAGTGGCAGGCAGCACCCGCCGCCACGAACACATGCCAGATCGCATGGGTGTAGCGCACTTGCTTGGCAGCATAGAACGCCGCCCCAAGGGTAAAGCACAAGCCACCGGCCAGCAGTAGCCAGAAACCCTCGCGCGGCATGGCCTGCCACAGATCCTGGATCAGCAGCATCGACAACCAGCCCATGAGCAGATAGGTAATCAGCGACACACGCTTAAAGCGATGAATGAAATAGATTTTGAACACAATACCGGCAAACGCCAGCCCCCAGATCACCCATAACATGATCTGCGCCGACGCCGTGTTCAGCGTTAGCATCAGCATAGGCGTGTAAGTGCCGGCAATGAGCAGATAGATCGCACAATGATCCAAGCGTTTGAACAGCGCCTTGGTCTCCGCATGCGTCATGCTGTGATACAGCGTGGAGCAGAGAAACAGCAGAATCAGGCTGGCTCCGTAAATCGCCACGCCAGCCAGCTCGGGTGCGGCCAGCACGGGAATAGCCTTGACCATGAGCAGCGTCGTACCCACGGTGGCTGCGATCGTGCCCAGGCCATGACTGACAGCATTGGCAATTTCTTCAGACAGCGAATACGGCGTATCGGATGGCTTGCTCATGGATTGCCCTCTCAATGCCGACCATGAATGGGCGCCGCCGCGAGCACGCCCTCCAGGCGTGTATCCAACGGCAGGCCGGTGCTGTTGAGCACGCCAGCGAGCATCTCGTAATGGCCGATCAACATGACCACTTCAAGCAACAAGCGCGAGCTGTAATGAGCTTCAAGCACGCGCCAGCTGTCTTCGCCAATCATGCGTTCATGATGAAACTCATCGCAGGCCTGCATCAGTGCTTTCAGGTGCGGCTCCCAGCCCGGCGCATCTGCCCCCAGCGGCACGCGTGCGATGTCTTCGGCGCTGACACCGACCCGCAGGCCGATATCCACATGCTGGCCCCACTCGTAGCGTGATCGGCAATTCCAGCCCACACGCAGGATAACCAGCTCCGTATCGCGGCGGTCGATCCGGCCATAAGGCATAAGGCACTTGGCGAACATCAGCCAATTCCAGAACAAACGAAAATTGCGCATCAGCATCAAGAACAGATTAGATGCCTCCAGCCTGCCGACCTTGTTCACCACACGCATGAGCAATCGTTGAGCGCGCGTGGATGTTTCAGCGGTCAGTGGCGCCAAGCGCAGACGACCGGGCGTTTGCCAGCCCCCGGGCGGGGTCAGCTGTTCCAGTAAGGGCGTTGTCATTTTTATACCTCTGGGCAAGCGTGCAAACAAAAAACCCCCGCAAGCCCTGATAGTACTGGGCTTAGCGAGGGTTATCTAGGTCTACTGCCCGCTTGCGTGGGCATGATTTGGAGGAGAAGGAGGGATTCACTACACTATTAAAATCAGTATCTTAAAGATAAAATATCTAATTATACCAACAAAAATACCTACAAATAAAAAGCGCACTAAAATTGAAAATTTAATGGTCTGATCACCAAATTCATAAGACCAAGGCTGAGGACGGATTGTGTCAGTCATAAAAATCAGAAAAGTCAATAGATGCCGCTTGTGTGCTGCCCAGATTTCACATGCACCAAAAAGTGACTCATGTCTAAGCCAAGGTATCTTCGACATCCAAAACAAAAATATAGCCCTGAATCAGTCTGCAGGGAAAAATAACCATCTGAAGTTTTTAGCAACAAATTCCAAAACCATACTAAATGCCAATCCGCCATAAACCAATTGAAGAATCATCCAATTTGAATTGGCTATTGCTTCATACCAAGGCACAACCATCAACGTAGCTGGGAAAAAAGCTATAGATATCGCAGCTACAATAAATCCGAATTTATCGAATATTAAATCGATAGATAGCCACATCCCGTATAGGGAGCATAAAAATGCAACCATATATCCAAATATTGATACTACCAAAGACATACAAACTCCTGAAAACTATGAACGTTATGTTTTATTAGATTTAAAAAGTGTCCTACATTTGCTGCTGCCACGGCTCTGGCCTCAAGGAAAAATCTCTTAATTTTAAAACGAATCAAGTCAGAGAACTTTTTGTCGTAGTAAAGTCGCCAGAGATGCGCTTAACCGTTACTCTCCTATCGTCTAAATCAGTCAGCAACAGATGACTCTTGGATGCTTGGGTGGAATCCCCTATGAATCAGCACAGCAAGTCCCTAAAGAGGCCTCTCGGGCTCTTAACGAACCGCGAGTTCTGAATTAATCATCACCGTACTTCCTTGTTAATTGCTAGTAACTATCTGCGCTAGAACTAAGCAAAACAACCCTGTTTTACACATCGACCACAGACCAACAACGGTTTGACACTAGTCAAATTTATTGACAGCATTATTATCACTATCGCTGTCAATGAGATCTAAGCCATGGCAACTGTGTTCAGTTTGCAGCAACTGGTCGAACTAACCGGGCTGCCACTACGAACGATTCGCTACTACATACAACTTGGCTTGGTAGACAGGCCGGAGGGTGAGCGACGGACTGCGACTTACCACCAGCAGCATTTGCAGCAGTTGCTCAGCATCAAGCAATGGAGTGATGCCGGTTTGTCGCTAGAGCGGATTCGGGGGCTGATTGCTAATCCGCAACAAGTGCTCTCGCATCTACCGGAGCAGGCCCTACCAGGAAGCATCGCCGTGATTCGACAAATCACACTGATGCAAGGGTTAACGCTCAATGTGGATGCTCACAGCGCCCAAGTGAGTGAAGAGCAGTTACAAGCCCTTGCACGTGCTGTGTTAGCGGCTTGGCAAGACATTAAAGCGCCATAAACGGCAAGGAAAAGCACCAAAAACAGCCATGACCAACATGGCTATTTAGGACTCAGGAGCATCAATATGAAATGGTTATCTGAACTTTCCGCACACACTCAAATCGAAACGGCACCACATAAGAACGCGTTTAAAGGCATCGATGGCACGCTTGAGCTTAAGGGCCCATTGGCTGAGGTCAGTCTGAACTTTAGCTATGAAAATACCGGTGACGACGATCTTGAATTACATCTAATTTTTCCCTTGGCAGCAGATGCGGTGTTGCTGGGTGTTGACCTTGAAATTAACGATGAAGTCTTGCTTGGCAAGATTCTTCCCGCGGACACCGCCGAACAAGATTACGAAGACGCCATCAGCGAAGGCAATACGCCGGTGCTCATAGAGCGCCTTCCTGAAAACCAAATCCGTATGCAATTGGGTAACTTGATGCCCGAAGAAAAAGCGGTCGTCACCTTACGCTACGCACAGTGGGTTTCGCCGAAGTCCGGCGAATGTAAGTTCACGCTACCCACGACGATTGCTCCCCGCTTTGGTGCTCAGCCCATAAGCCACGGGCTGCCACAGCAGGCGAGCCAAGATGCTTTAGTGGCATATCCAATTTCGCTATATGTAAAGTCAAATATTGAGCATCACCGTGATTTAACTTGTCCCTCTGGCCATAACTTAACGGCGCTTGCAGATCCAGCTATTGAATACAACTACAGACTGCCAGCTAGGGGAGAATACTGTTTCTGTGGGTTGATGAACCGAGATCTCGTCATCACGTGGCAATCGCCAAGCACTGTCGGTCAGGCTCTACTGATCTCTCCAGATCAGCCTTCAGACCACGCGGCGTTGTTGGCTCAATTCGAACTTCCAATAAGCGCTGACTTACGTCAGCAATCCAACCCCGTAACCCTAAAATTACTCATTGACTGCTCGGGCTCTATGGCGGGTGACAGCATGGTGGCCGCACGTGAAGGAGCCTTGCATGCACTAACTCAACTTCGCGACGGAGAACATTTCGCCGTCAGCTTGTTTGGAAGCTCAGTGGAGCCAATGACGCAAGGCCTGCAGGTATGGAGTTCCAAAAATCGCGCTTCTTGGCGACGCGCCCTAGCCAATGTGGACGCTACGCTGGGTGGCACCGAAATGGAATTGGCGCTTAAACATTGCTTGGCAATGGGCGATGCAAACCTCGAATCATCGGGCAGTGACATCCTGCTTATTACCGATGGCCAAGTCAACCACATCGACGCCATGGTGAAAAAATTAAGCAAAGCCAAGCATCGCGTATTTGCTATTGGCGTTGGTCATGCGCCAGCTGAGACACAATTAGCGGCACTGGCACTCGCGAGTGGTGGCGAATGCCTTTTAGTCAGCCCCGGAGAAGACCTCCGCGTCAATATTGAACGTTTAATGTCGCGCATGCGCGCTGCACAAGTTCGTGATCTTCAAGTGCTGTTGGCAGATAACGAGGCACACTGGCTAGCCGATCTTCCCCAGCGCGCTCCTGCAAATGGAGTCTTTCAGCTTTACGGGCTGCTAAACCGTTCGAGCTGGAATGGGCAACTCATCGTTAGCGGAAATATTCAGGGTAAAAACCAGCTCTGGCGAGTAACGCTACCCACACAAAACACGACATCGGCGGCGGCCTCAACCCTTGTGCATTATCAGCGTGTTACCACCCTCCCTGCTAAGCAACAAGCTGCGTATGCCCAGAGTTACGGTCTATTGACCAAACACACGCGCTTACTGTGCGTATACGAACGTGCTGAAAACAAAAAAGCAGGCTCGATGCCGGTGCTGGATGACATTCCGCACATGACGCACTTAACAATGACCCGCATGAGACTGAGTCCATCTGCGAGTTATGACGAATGCTTCATGGAGATGCTCGACAGTCCGATGGCTTTACCTCAGTACCTTGAACTTAATATCGCCAAACGTGAGCGTCATTCGGCACCCAGGGGAACACACGCCGAATCACCTTCAGCCCTAATCAGTTGGCTATCTGCTGCCCCTTCGCTCGAAGTGCTCTGCGAGCGTATGACACACATGGAAATGGAAGGTCTACCCGAAGCCTTTAGAAACGTACTCTGTGTGGCTGACGATGAGCGTCGGGGCCAATTGATCTTAGCGTGGCTGACGTGGCTCTTTGACAAGCATCTGCCCCCGCAATTCGAACGTTTGCTTCATGAATGGGAGAGCGTTTACGAGCTCGCATCACCAAGGCGGCTAATGAACGCCCTCACCCGCCTTCAAAAACAACTACCTACCGGCCCATGGCTAACTGAATTCAATAGCCGCCTTAAACACTAAAAACTGAATACCCCCAAATGCCCCAAGGAAATCCTTGGGGCAATCATCCTGCACGGAGTTACACCATGAAAAAACTACTGCTAGCCACCTTACTCATGTCTTCTTCAGCCTTTGCTGATAACTCAGCGCTAACTGCCGAGTTCACCGCCGGCTACATTCCCATGCAAGATGTGAAACTTAAGGCGCTTGGTGTCGCGGCAACATTAGAGAACGATGGCTACTTCTTCCGCGCTGCCTTAAATGATGGCAAATTTCGAGCGTTTGGCAGCATGCAACAAGTCGAAGGCTCAACCTGTGGCACCGTTTGTATAAGCCATGAATTGACTGAAACCCGCGGCGGCCTAGCCTTCACTGCGCTGGATAATGGTCAACTTAAAGTCGTTCCCCGTGTGGAATATGTGACGTTGGAGCGGAATGTTGATGGAGATGTTGCAGACGTCAATGGTGTCGCTTTTGGCAGCGATGCCACACTAACGCTGGCACCAAATCTGAATATTTTTGGCGGCGCTAGCTACATCAAGTTAGACGATTACAAAGGGCCTGAACTAATTCTTGGTGCCACATTAAAAACGGAAGTGGTTAACTTAGTGGTGGAAGGGCGCCATGTAAAACTGAAAGATTCAGCAAACGACCTCGAATTTACTAGTAACGAGTTAAAACTGGGCCTACAAAAATCGTTTGATTTTTAAGCTCAACGTGTGAGCTAGTCCAAATTTAGTGGTCAACTACCTTGCCGATCAAAGTTAAGTATGGTCACTGGCGAAAGGCAAGGTATCCCACTTGGTTCATCACCAAGCGCAATGCTTGAGAGAAGGAGATGCCGGCTTCAACCATCGAATCGTCCTGCGCACGAACAAAGTAGGTTGCCGCACTGTCGTGGATAGGCATGTCATCCGTACTCAATCGCTTATGGATATATTCCGTTGCCGGAAATAGGAACCCAGCGGGCACTTGCCCTAAAAAAAGGGGGCAGCTTCAGTCGAACTTGGCTAGGGTGATACTGGGCAAAATACTGGCCATAAAGACAAATCTGTAGGGCGTCGGTAGCTTGTCAAGCAGACAGTCAGGTTTATATAGCTATCTCATGACAAGCCTTGTCGCGCTGCAGGGCATCAAATTTCAGTGGAGATATCCTTAGCTGCGTATTTACTGATGTGTCCAGAAAGCTTCCATTTTAGGTGATTTCACCATGTCATTTAAACACTGCGGGTCTTAATCCCTGACCCGAAACTACTGAATCACCTCACCGTTACGAATTAACCACGCTTGATTTACACAAAAACAGCAAAATCAGCAAATAAAATTCCATAAGATGGATTTATACAAAATATCTATACATTACAAATACATGACATCACTTGATAAGTAATCCAAGGATTGGAGCCACCGCCAATGGAATTGCGCCACTTACGCTACTTTATCGCCGTTGCTGAAGAGCTGCATTTTCAACGCGCCGCAAAACGACTGCACATCGAGCAGTCGCCTTTATCGCGCGCCATCAAAGACCTCGAAAATCACTTGGGTGTCAGGCTTCTGGAACGCACCACACGCTGCACAACCATCACAAAAGCAGGCCAGGTTTTCTTGGCCGAGTCCCGGCGAATACTGGCTGCCGTTGAACAAGCAAAATCAGCCATCAAGTCTGCTTCGCTTGGCTACAACCAGCAGCTGCGTATCGCCATCACCGACGGTGTGCCGCAGCATCGTGTCAGTACCTTGATTAGCAAGCTTCGCCAGCACAATCACGAGCTGGATGTGCGGCTATATGAAATGACACCGAACAAGCTGCAAGAGGCCATTCACAGTCACGAAATTGACCTGGGCCTTGCATTGGTTGCCCCCGAAGATCCTGACATTGAATCAGCGCCACTGTGGCACGACGGACTTTGCGCACTACTACCTGATCATCACTCGTTGGCACGAAGCCATGATTTCACCATAGCCGAGTTGAGCAGCTATCCACTGATTCTGCCGGCTGCGAAGGGTGTGAACTCAGTTCATACGCAAATTCATCGCTTGGTCAGGCAGACCAACAAGCATGTGAATGTTGTCCAGCTCACGGATAGCATCAACTTGATGATTACTCTGGTCGCATCGGGTCTCGGCATCGGATTTGCCTCTATGGCACAGCTCAGCGGGCATGGCCAAGATGATGTCGTGATCAAGCCATTGACAGGGCACTCTCCGGTTATCACGACTTACATGCTGCACCATGCGCAAGAAATCCCTCTCGCGGTTCTGCCGTTCATGAAATTGCTGGAAGATGACATACCCGCACTGCCGAAGCTTGCCTAGCCAGAGGCCAGACTATCAATCACTCAATCAGAGCCCGAACAGCGCCGTCAGCTGCGCCGATTGACGATTGAAATCATCCGGTCGCTTGCTTTGGAATGTCTGAAGGTTAGCGAGTTTCCAGCGAAGTGCTGGGAGCTCTTCTGCATGGGGGCAAGTCAGTAACGACCAGTCAGGTTCTGCTTGTGACAAACCCGAGAGAAAGCGCTTCTGGTTCATGGTCAACCGCTGCGGAATCTCCGTTCTTAATCGCTTTCTGACGGCGAGCAACTGTTCCAATTTCACTTCCTCGGTTGTCATGCCAACGAAGTTGTCTCGGTACTCCAAGCTGATGTCTTTGTCATTGCCGAACAGGACTTCATGGATCGGCCGGTTGTGGCCCGCCAGATAGGTGACGAAGCACTCCAGTGTTGCGTCGCTCAATCCGTCCTGTTCAAGCATCTGCATCGCGTCGAACAAATCGCGTGGATGCTGTCTGTCCATGGCCGCCACCAACTTGCTGCCATACAACTCAGCCGAATTCAGCACGGGCAATATGAGGTCAACCCCAAACAAATCAGAGGCACGCTGACACAACGGCTGGCGCACGATGGGCATGACCGTGCCACGGAACACGATATTGACCTCAATCTTGACCAGAGCGTCTTCGTTCGACACTAACAACTTGGTTTCGCCTTGATCATTGGCGGCAATCCGCTTCACAGCCAGACCACTGCTCTCCAAGCGAGCGGCAATTCCATCAAGCTCATTGGCTATTTCCCGCAGTGCTTCATCACGCAGCGTGAGATGAGGGACATAGACCACATCAATATCGACAGACAGTCTCGGCATGTCGCGCAAGAAGAGGTTAATGGCTGTGCCACCCTTCATCGCGAAGATAGTGTTAGCAAAGATCTCGGGTGCGACCTGCAACAGCAGGCGAACGGTGTCCGCGTAAAACTTATCCATGAGGACTCAAACTCATCAAATTGCCATCCTTGAGACGGGTGACCCAACGACTGCTACTGCCAACCGGGATTGAATACATCGACAACAACGCATCGACATCAAGCAGTTCGGTTTCCCGCGCCCATGCTAGGAACAAACGCACTGTCTTCACGCTGGTACAGCAGCTCAGCAACTGCCCCATCACGGCTACGCGCGGGCTGCGAAGACTCTCGAACAATGCCATCGCCTCTTCGACGCTTTGCTTGGTGCCAACATCGTGCAGCAGCTCCAGCACAGCACGCTCCGGCACGGAAACGACCAGCCCCTCAGTAACGCCCGGTGGCGTATGTACTGTTTTGGCATCAAGGCCTGCTTGCTGTGACCAGTCAAAAAGCTGAGCGCCGACATAGCGCGCTGGAAAAGGCGTGGTGAACCATGTTGGCAGCGTGTAGGGACGAACATCCCCCCAAAGCACGAGCGTTTCGCGTCGCGCCAGGTTGTGACGAACGCCCTGCAAGGCCAGTGCTGACTTGCCCGCGAGATGCAAACCCGGCACTCGATGTTGCAGCAGCTTGATGCCACCATGAGCTGACCAGTCATCGCCGGCGAAGGCATATACACCCTGCCCCAATCGCACCAACCAGCCGCTCTCGACATATTTGGCTGCGAGAACAGCACTGATACCCAGTGCTTTGAGGCCGTCCAGATCAAATGGTTCACCGCGTGGCATGGTGACCTGCAGCGTTTTGATTAGATTTGTTCGAGAATTTATAGTCATAGGCTAAAAATAGCACACTTTCTAAGCATTACATGCAGTGCATGATTAGATTTCGCATTGGAATTATAGCCTAGTTATAATTTTAGCGATAAATCTAAACATCTCGAACTGTTTGAGACTGCACCGTAGCAGAACCACGAAAACTCTGCCGAAATCCACGATCCCGCGCCATAAAAGCTTCCAGCATGTGCGGGACCAAGGCCGTCGCATCGACGGCCTCACCCCAAGTCTGGCTATGCAGCTCCGCATAGCGATCCAACTGCGCCTTCAGCTCCACCGTCAGTGAGATGGTGAGCTTCACGGTTTCCGTCTTGGGCAGTGGCCCGAGTCTCAGGGCAGTCATTGCGGCATCCCCTTGTTGAAAAACAACGGCTGATAGGGTTTGAGCACCAGATCCTTGTTGACCATAACCCGCATCACAAAACCTGGCCGTATTGTCAGCGTGGGCTGGATGCTCAAGTTGCGGCGCGTCAGCTCCTGACCGACCGTATTGATGGATTCTTGGATGCTTTCACGGGTAGCCACGACGACTCGGCCATCTGCGCCACTGGTATCTGGTGCAGCCAACTCGGCTCCGACACCCAGCAGCGTGGAAAGTGCTACGCCAGACAGAATCCGATCCCAGTGCCAGTCCACGCCATCTTCAAGTCCGGCATAGCCAGCGAGATCAATGCCGGGCAAGCGATCCAGCGAGATCGACGAGGTATCCGGCAGGATGACGCGCTGCCAGACCAGCAGTACACGACGCTGGCCGAACGCCACTTTGCTGTCATAGCGACCAATCAGGCGTGAGCCTTGCGGGACCAGTAAGTAACGGCCGGTGGCCGTGTCGTAGACCGGCTCCGTGACTGAAGCGATGATCTGGCCCGGCAGATCGGAGTTGATGCCCGTGATCAGCGCTGCTGGAATCAGCGTCCCCGCCATCACCTGATAAGGCGATACCGGCTTTTCCAGATTTCCGGTATTACGCTTTTCCGTATCTCCGGCTCGCTCGGTGAAGGCCTGTTTTTGATCCTGCATGTTCTGAGTAGCGGTAGGGTCGCCCTGCTGCGGACTGCTACTCAGCTGTGCCGACAGTGCATCGAAGGGGCTGGCTGAGTTAGCCATAGCCGCTGGTGCTGCGGCAGAGGCAACAGCACCACCCTGCCCAGCCTGACTGCTCCGAAAGAACACCGAGGACTTCGCGACCTCCTCCTGGCTACGACCATATTGGCCGTTGGCCATCGCCGGCGAGCCGCCATGATAGGTTGGCGTATAGGTGCCGGCCCGCTGAGCATCCAGCATCGGTTTCGCCAAATCGCCCGGCAGCGGATCGCCCAACGCCGGCACGCCAGGTGGCAAGCCGTTAAGCTGCTGCGGCATCTGGTTGTAGTCCTGCGGCAAGGCATCAATGGTTTCAGCACGCGATACGCGCTCAACATTGTGCAGCTCCGGGCCTTGCTCGGAGGCTTTCCGCTGCACCGGCTGCAGCGACCACGCCGTGACACCGAGCAAGACCAGCGAGACGGTGCCAGCGCCGGCCATGAGCACCTTGCGATTGAGTCGCGTCACCGGGCGCGGCTGTGCGCGCAGCGCCAGACTCTCCGGATCGACTTTTGGTGGCAAGCCAGCAGGATCAATCGTGGCTGTCGTCATGACGACCTCCCTTCAAATCATTACGAGCAATCCGTACGGCTTGCGCCTTGTCGCCACCGAGGCGTAACTCAGCGGTGCCAAACAGCCGATCCACGATGTAGTACGGGGCGCGATAGCGGTAGTTCACCAACTGGCCATCACCTTGCGGGCCAACCACGAACAGCGGCGGTAACTCACCTTGGGCGATGCGCGCCGGGAATTGGATATAGACATGCTCGCCATCATCGAAGGCACGCACGGGCCGCCAAGCTGGTTTGTCGCCCGAGATCTCATAACGAAAACGGAGTTGCTCCAGCGACAGGCCTTGAGCTACAGGCGCTTTGGCATCGGCGATGCTGGCCTGCTTCTGCAAGGCCAGCATGCGGTCCTTGGGATACTCCCACGAGGCCGAGGCCATCCATGCTTTCTCGGTCGCGGTCAACTCCAGAAGGTAGGTACGGCGATTGGTGTTGATGACCAAATTGGTTCGGATGCCGCTGCGCGTCGGCTTGACCAGAATGTTCACGCGTTGCGTCGCACCAGCACCGCTGGTGGTGTCACCGACGATCCAGCGGACTGTGTCGCCGGCCGAGACCGTCACCAGTTCTTCGCCCTCTTGCAGGGCAATCACGGTGACGCGGCCGGGGCTGGTGAAGAGCTGATAGAGCGCGCCATCGGCATAGGGCCAGACCTGAATCGCGTTGATGTAGCCCTCCTGCGATGGGATCACGCGGGCTTCCTGATTGGCGCGCGCCACCCGCGACTTGGCATCGAGCGGTTCCTTGATGCCTTCTTTGCCTTCTAACGGCAGACGCTTGAGCTGGTTCGGCAGCGGTAACAGCTTGGGCACTTCCACAATTTGTATGGGCTTGGGGATCTCCGGCAGTGGTTCAGCCTGCACGGCATTATCCAAGGGAACGGGTGGCTGACTGGCACAACCGGCCAGCAGCAGAACAGCAAACGCAGCGGATCGCTTCATGGTGTTACTCCTAGCGAGGGGTAGCGGTGTCGGCCGAGCCCAATTCGCGGCTCCAGCTCAACCCGTTGATGTAGATACCGAGGGGGTTCTTGCGCAGACGTGCTTCGTCACGCGGCGGTTGTTGCACGATGGACAGCACCGCCGTCCAGCGCTCCTGCCCGGTGGGCGTGCCGCTGTCGTAGTGACGCTCGATCCAGCGCACTTGGAACGAGTTGTCGCTGGCGCGGACGACGCTGGTGACTTCCACGGAGACAGATTTGCGCCCGACCTGTGCAAACGGGTCGTTCACACGGGCAAACTCGTTGAGCGTGGCCGCACCCTTGTCGGTGGTGTAGTCGTAGGCCTGCAGCCAGTTTTGACGCACGATGATTGGATCAATCGCCAACGAGCGAACATTGCTGATGAAATGCGCCAGGTGAAAGGCAATCTGAGCATCCGCCGGCGTGTACGGTGTAAGTGCCTCACCGATGGCACGCACCTGCCCGGTCTTGTCCACCTCGACGACATAGGGCGTGACCAGCGACTGGCCGGATCGCCACGCCAATGCGCCGGCCATGATCAGGCTCAGTGACAAGCAACCGAAGGCCATCAGTCGCCAGTTCTGCGCCTGCACGCGAGCCGCACCGAGGCGTTGATCCCAGACCTGACCAGCCGCCTGATAAGGTGTCACAGGTTCCGGTGTTTCCGAATAGCGCACGTGGGCGCGTTTGAATCGCATGGTCATTTCTCCGAGTCGTCACGCAGGCTGGGGCTGGCACCGCTGCCGCCGTGATCGGCCGAGCGCATGACATGGGCTGTGGTGGAAACACCTTGGGTGATGCGTTGATTGCGCTGCAGGCGTTGCGCCCATTCGGGCGACTTAGCCGCGCTTTGCTGTCCATCTGAGGAAGGATTGCTGTCGGATGGGTTACTGCTAGAGGAGCCGACGGCACTGCGCACACCGCGTTGCACGGCAGCAGCGCCCGAGCGCGCGACATTGGCGATGCCGGCCGCTGCGCCGCGCCAGCCACCATCGGTGGTGGCAGCCCCGGCGCTGTAGGCATCGCGAGCACCACCAGCCATGGAGCTGGCTGATTTCACCGCCGAGCCACCGATAGAGCTGGCCAGCTTGGCACCGCCCATAGCGGCAGCTCCTGCACCGACAGCAATACCGGTTGCGCCCAGCGCAGCACCGGCAGCAGCACCCGCACCGAGTTGCGGCGCACCGGCAATCAGGCCACTGGCGATGCCCGGCCCGAAGATACCCAGTGC
This sequence comes from Pseudomonadota bacterium, assembly GCA_040384385.1. Classification (GTDB taxonomy): domain Bacteria; phylum Pseudomonadota; class Gammaproteobacteria; order Pseudomonadales; family Moraxellaceae; genus Perlucidibaca. The sequence goes on from JAZKJJ010000006.1 coordinate 239,960, forward strand.
AAACAACGAGAGCGAAGCCAGCATGATCGCCAAGGCTTCATCAATGGAGGGCTCCGCACCTTGCGGCGCTTGGAACTCCCCAAAGATCGTTGAACCGATGCCGATGATCACGGCCAGCACCAGTACCTTGATGCCGGAGGAGACGACATTACCGAGCACGCGCTCGGCGAGAAAGGCAGTCTTGTTCCAGAGCGCAAACGGCACCAGCACGAAGCCGGCCAAAGTTGTCAGCTTGAACTCAATCAGCGTCACGAACAGCTGCACCGCGAGCACGAAGAAGCTGATGATCACGATGACCCATGCGAAGAACATCACCGCGATGGTGTCGATGTTCATGAAGAAGTCGGGGAAGCCGGAGAGTTGCTTGATGTGCGCCATGATCGGCCGGCCGGCATCTATGCCGACCTCGGCCAGTCGCCCCGGCTGAAGTAGTTGGGCTTGCGTCATGTTGCTGCCAGACGCCACCAATCCCAGACCCGAGAACGAGTTGAAGATGATGCCGGCCAAGTTGTTGAAGTTGCCGATGATGAAAGCAAAGGCTCCCACATAGAGGATCTTCTTGAGCAGCTTGCTCAACACCTCATCGCCACCCATGGCCCAGAACAAGCCGGCGAGCGTCATGTCGATGACGATCAAGGTGGCACTGAGCCACGCCACCTCGCCGCCCAACAGACCAAAGCCGGAGTCGATGTAGCGCGAGAAGACATCGAGGAAGCGGTCAATGACCCCGATGTCATTCATGGCGAACTCCGCCACCCGGCGTGTAGCGCGTCTTGCCATCGCCCCAGAAGCGGCGATGCTGCGCTTCACTCGCGATCACGCAGATGCGCTCATCCAGCGTGTCGCGCTCTAATCGGCACTTTTGCTGCAACGCTCTCAGCTCGTCAGGATGAGCAACGAGATACTCCACCGTGATATCCGGTGCCGGCTCGCTGCAGCCAACCAGCCAGAGAGCCACGGACAGGCACAACGCAAGATGGCGGGTCGTCATGATCCGGTTCTCCTTAGCGGTTGTAGAAGTTCACAGCGAACGGCGTGTAGCGCGTGCTATCGCTGTGAAAGCGTTGGCGAACTTCACGAGCACGCTCTTCAGCGGCCACCGTGCGGGCTTGCTCTAGGGCGGCTGCCCGCCCCTGCGTGACCTGCAGCTGCTGCGCCTGAATCGATTGGCGCGCCTGCAAGGCGAGCAGCTGATTGGTCGCCTGTGTGGCTTGCAAGCTGCCGACAGCCCCTTGGCTCTGCGCCACCAAGTCGGTCAGCACCGACTCATCCACCGCAAAGTTCTGTGCAGCCTGCGCCTGCATTTGCATGGAAGTGCGCAAGGCTTGCAGCGAGTTGCTCCAGCGCTCGCGTGAGTCAGCAGCCATGCGGCTGCCCGAGACCGAGCCGGCATAGGCTTCGGGGTACAGACGCGCAAAAGTGCTGTCGGCCTGTGAGACCTCGTAGGCCAAGCCTTGCGCCTGCTGAATCAAGCGATTGGTGGTCGCCAGTGTCGATTGCAGCCGGCCGCTGGCGTTGTAGTTCAGGCCACGCAGGTTTTTGGCATCGTTACTCAGCATCTGCGCCTCGTTCTGCAGCTGCCGAATCTGGTTGTTGATTTGCTCCAGCGTGCGAACGGCTGTCAGCAGGTTCTGGGTGAAGTTGCTGGGATCAAAGACGGTGATCGCAGCAGCCGGTTGCGACAGGCCCAGTGCAATCACAAGGGATAACGCGAGACGAGTTTTCATGAGGATTTCTCCGAAGCGTGGGGATAGCGGGCCAACAGGTCTGCGGCCCAGGTCAGCCCGGCATGACGCAGCCAAGCCAAGGCAAAGTCGGCGGGATCGATGACGCCTTTGAAGGCGTTCATGGTTTTTTGGTGTTGGGGATTGGAGGCACCGGCAAAGGCCAGCGAGACCGGGCCGAGGCCCAACTCGAAAACGCGATTGCCGAGACGGGACTGGTAGTAGTACTCGCGCTTGGGCTCCGCCCGCGCGATTAGCTGAATCTGCCGGGCATTAAGGCCAAAGCCTTCGTAGATCTCACGCAGCTGCGGCTCGACCGCCTGCGGATTGGGCAGGAAGATGCGACTCGGGCAGCTTTCAATGATGGCTGGGGCGATGGTGGAGCGTTGGATATCAGCTAGCGACTGAGTCGCGAAGATCACCGAGACATTTCGTTTGCGCAGGGTTTTGAGCCATTCACGGATGCGGCCGGCGAAGGCCGGATCATCGAGAAACACCCACGCTTCATCGAGAATCAGCAGTGTCGGCTGACCATCGAAGCGCTCTTCCAAGCGTTTGAACAGATAGCTCAGCACCGGCAACACGGCGGCTGGGCTATGCATCAGCTCTTCCATCTCGAAGCACTGCACATCGGACAGCGCGAGACGATCCGCGTCGGCATCCAATAGGCGGCCAAAGGGGCCACCCAAGGTGTAAGGCTGCAAAGCCTGACGCAGCGGATTGGATTGCAGCAGCACCAATAATCCCGTCAGCGTACGTTGCTCCAAGGGCGCACTGGCCAAACTACCGAGCGCCGACCACAGCGCATCTTTAACCTCGGGCGTGACAGCTACGCCCTCATGCAGCAGCAAACCGGCCAGCCATTCGGTGGCCCAGCTGCGCATGCTGTCTTCGTCGATACGCGCCAGCGGCTGAAAGGCAATCTCGCCCTCCTGCCCAAGGTCGTAATGATCTCCACCGAGACCGAGTACAGTGGCGCGAGCAGAACCACCCTTGTCAAAAATGAACAGCCGCGCACCGGGATATCGCCTGAACTGGAGCATGAGCGTCGCCAGCAGCACCGACTTGCCCATGCCGGTCGGCCCCACCACCAGCGTGTGACCGACATCGCCGACATGCGTGACCAGCCGGAACGGTGTCGCGCCATCGGTACGCGTCACGATCAAGGGCGGCGCATCAAGATGCTCATTGCGCTCTGGGCCTGCCCAGACTGCTGAGATCGGCAACATGTGCGCCAGATTGAGTGTCGAAATTATCGGCTGTCGGACATTGGCGTAGGCATGACCGGGCAATGACGATAACCACGCATCCACGGAATTCAGGGTTTCCGTAATGGTGACAAAGCCCCTGCCCTGAATCGCGCGCTCAATAGCGCGGATCTTCTCGTCCGCTGCCACCGGGTCGGCATCCATGACCACCACCGTGGCGGTGACATAACCGAAGGCGACTTCATCACTGCCCAGCTCTTGCAAAGCCGCATCAGCATCGGCGGCCTTGTTGTCTGCATCCGAATCCACCAGCGGACTCTCTTGCTGAAATACGGATTCCCGTAAAAGCGTCAATACGCCTTTACGCTTGGCAAACCACTGCCGGCGCAGACGCACCAACTCGCTTTCCGCCTGCGATTTGTCGAGACAGAGAAAGCGCGTGCTCCAGCGATAGGCAAAGCCGAGTCGGTTCAGGTCATCGAGCAGACCGGGCCAGGTCGAGGTCGGAAAGCCCCGCACTGACACGATGCGCAGATGATGCTCGCCCAATCGCGGAGCCAGCCCACCGGCCAAAGGCTCATCAGCCAGCAAGGCATCGAGATAGAACGGCACTTCGGGCACGGCCACCGGATGCTGACGCGTCGAGACCGTGCGATGCAGGTAGCTCAGCGTCTGGCTGTCATCGAGCCAGTCCAGCTCCGGCATTACGCCATCAAGCAGGTTGTAGAAGCGTTCAGCTTCCGACTGAAAGGACGCCAGCTGCTCGCGCCAATCCACGCCCTGCTTGTGACTGTGCTCATAGAGCAGTCGAGCCGCTTTCGCGCGCGACTCTTCCGGCGGCAAATAGCACAGCGTGAAGTGATAACGGCTCTCGAAATGACTGCCCGCCTCCTCGAAGGCGGCGCGGCGTTCTTCATCGACCAGCCAGGACAAGGCATCCGGGAAGTCCGATTGCGGATAGCCGGCAGCGGCCTGCCGTTCAGCATCGACAAACAGTGCCCAGCCAGAGCCCAACCGACGCAGCGCGTTATTGAGTCGCGCAGTCGTGGCAACCAGCTCGCTCTCGGTCGCACTGTCGAGGTCAGGCCCACGAAAGCGTGCCGTGCGTTGAAAGGAGCCATCCTTGTTGAGCACCACACCGGGTGCGACCAAGCCTGCCCACGGCAGCCAATCGGCCAGCTGGGCAGGACGCTTTCTGAACTCGGCAAGATTGATCATGGCGACCTCAGATATCGAGCAGGTTTTTGTGTTTGAGGTGTCGCGCGAATACTTCCATGAACTGCGCGTCCTGCTTAGCTCCCCACACCGCGAGGGTGTTCCCGGCCAACCACAAGGCCAGACCGGGCAACCAGAGTTGTAGTCCCAGTCCTACAGCGGCTGCCAAGGTGCCGTTGACCACGGCCACCGTACGCGGCGCACCGCCGAGCAGAATCGGCTCGGTCAGCGACCGATGCAGGGGCACTTCAAAGCCTTGGGCGATGGGTAGTGTCATGACACCACCGCCCCGCCCGAGAAGCTGAAGAAGGCCAGGAAGAACGACGAGGCGGCAAAGGCAATCGAGAGGCCGAAAACGATCTGGATCAGCTTGCGAAAGCCGCCACTGTTATCGCCGAAGGCCAGCGCCAAGCCGGTCACGATGATGACGATGACCGCCATGATGCGAGCCACCGGCCCCTGCACCGAGTCGAGCACCGACTGCAGCGGCCCCTCCCACGGCATGTTGGAACCTGCCGCATGGGCCTTGGCGGCCAGCAGTAGGTTTAAGGCCAGCAAGCCGGCGGACTGGTAAAGGCGTAAAAACGGTTTTACTGAAACGCGTGGATGCGTCATGTCGGATCTCCGGATTCAAGGGAAACAGCGCTCAACGAGTAGCTGTGAGCATCAAAGCCAGTGACGCAGGCGATCTCCTGCACGCGGCGTTCGCGACCGCGTCCGGCAATGAAGACGATGACGTTGACCGCCTCGGCGATCAGCGCACGAGGTGGCGTCAGCGCCACTTCGAGAATGAGTTGCTCCAGACGGGTCAGCGCACCCATGGCCGAGCCGGCATGAATAGTGGCGACGCCACCGGGATGACCGGTTCCCCAAGCCTTGAGAAGATCCAGTGCTTCAGAGCCTCGGACTTCACCGATGACGATGCGATCTGGCCGCAGGCGCAGCGTCGAGCGCACCAGTTCGCTCATCGAGACCACGCCGGGGCGTGTGCGCAGCGGCACATGGTCTTCCGCCGAGCACTGCAGCTCCATGGTGTCTTCGAGGATGATCACGCGATCACCGGTGACTGCCATCTCGGCCAACAGGGCGTTGGCCATGGTGGTCTTGCCCGAGCTGGTGCCACCGGCAATAAGGATGTTGAGCCGAGCACGCACGGCCTTCCTGAGAAACTCGGCCTGATGCACGTTTAGGATGTTGTCAGCAACATAGTGATCCAGCCGGATCACGCCGACGGCGCGTTTGCGAATCGCGAAGGCTGGGGCTTTCACCACGGGTGGCAATACGCCCTCAAAGCGTTCGCCGGTCTCCGGCAGTTCGGCGGAGAGAATCGGCGCACCGGCATGCACCTCGGCACGGACATGCGCGGCGACCAAGCGAATGATGCGTTCGGCATCGGCTGGGGTCATCGAGATGCCCACGGGCGCACGGCCTGAACCGAGCTTGTCGAGCCAGAGCGAGCCGTCCGGGTTGAGCAGTACCTCAACTACTTCGGGGTCTTCCAAAGCCTGCGAGATGATCGGCCCCATGGCCGTGCGCAGCATGCGAATACGCCGCTCAATCGCGGTGGTTTCCAGCGTGACCGGAATGACAAAGACTGGGCTATTCATAGCAGCCCGCCGTCATCCGGTGTGCTCGTGGCCGGTGCCGCCGGATCGTCCATGGCAAAAAACTGGCCGGCATCCGGGAAGACTTCCTCCTGGATGTCTTTGACAAGACTGCGACCCCGCATCAGGTTGCGGCCCAGCTGTTCGATGAACTGCTGAAAGCGCAGCCGACCTTGGGCTCGCGCGGCCTCTTGCTGAGCCTCGGGAACCGGCGCACTCACCGTCAGGAAGTAGCGGATGTAGAGCGCCAGTGTCTCAATCAGGATGTTCTGGTCACGCTCCAGCTTGTCGAACTGGTTCGACAGCCGATCCAACCGTTTGGCGAAAGTCGCCTCACGACGGTCAGCGGCATCCGGCGACAGGAACGACGCTAAGGCAGCGGCAATGATCGAGGATTTGGACAAGCCCTTGAGCGCAGCCAACTCCTCCAGCCGGCGGGCATGATCCGTTTCGATGAAGATGTTCAGGCGAGCGCGGCTCATAGCGAGATTCCGTCATTGTGGTCGAGGGCAGCCATACGCGCCGTGCGCGAGGCCTTCAAAGCAGCTGGGCGTGACGCGGTAGCAGCCGAGTCGTCATCGAGCAGACCGACATCGGTGGTGGCACGCGGTGTCAGGGCTGGCAGGTCACTGCCTGTGGGCAAGCCAGAGGACAGCAAGGCACTGCTCTGATCAGCGAAGAGCGCAAGCTGACCGGACCAGTCATTGGGTCGTGCGGCAGGAGAGTCGGTAAAACCGCTCTCCGTCAGTACCGGCGGCGGCAACACACGGCCGATGAAATTGGCGTCGGCGTAGTAGCGGATCTTCTTGGCTTGGATCGGTGGATGGCCGGAGACCATCACGACTTGGTCGTCCGGCGGCAGCTGCATGACTTCGCCGGGCGTCATCAAAGGCCGTGCCGTTTCTTGACGCGAGACCATGAGATGCCCGAGCCACGGCGCGAGCCGATGGCCGGCGTAGTTGCGCTGTGCTTTCAGTTCAGTGGCAGTGCCGAGTGCTTCCGAGATGCGCTTGGCAGTGCGCTCATCGTTAGTGGCAAAGGCAATGCGGACATGACAGTTATCGAGGATGGCGTGGTTGGGACCGTAGGCCTTGTCGATCTGGTTGAGCGACTGCGCAATCAGGAATGCTCGTAGGCCATATCCCGCCATGAAAGCCAGTGCGCTCTCGAAGAAGTCGAGCCGGCCCAGTGCCGGGAGCTCATCGAGCATGAGCAGCAGTTTGTGCTTGCGCTCGATGCCGTCGCTGCCATCCAGCGACTCGGTGAGACGGCGACCGATCTGGTTCAGTAGCAGACGGATCAGCGGTTTGGTGCGGCTGATATCGGACGGCGGCACAACCAGGTAGAGCGATACCGGATGCTCGGCGCTGATCAGATCGGCGATACGCCAATCACAGCGCGAAGTGACCTCGGCCACCGTCGGGTCGCGGTACAGACCCAGAAAGCTCATGGCCGTGGACAACACGCCAGAGCGCTCGTTCTCGCTCTTATTCAGCACTTCGCGGGCGGCCGATGCCACCACCGGATGCACGACCTCACCCAAATGCCGTGTGGTCATCATCAAGTGCAGCGCAACATCGAAAGAGCGTGCCGGGTCAGACAGGAAGTTGGCGACACCGCGCAGCGTCTTGTCGCTACCGGCATAAAGCACATGCAGGATGGCACCGACCAGCAAGGCATGACTGGTCTTCTCCCAATGGTTGCGCTTCTCCAACGCACCTTCGGGGTCTACGAGGATGTCAGCAATGTTCTGGACATCGCGTACTTCATGAGCACCGCGACGAACCTCTAGTAATGGGTTGTACGCAGCCGACCGGGCATCAGTGGGGTTGAACAGCACGCAATGCGAAAAGCGTGAGCGCCAACCAGCTGTCAGGCTCCAGTTCTCGCCTTTGATATCGTGGATCACGGCAGAGCCCGGCCAGGTCAGCAGTGTCGGCACGACGAGGCCAACACCTTTGCCCGAGCGCGTTGGCGCAAAGGCGATGACATGCTCCGGGCCTTCGTGACGCAGGTAATTGGACTCCAGCTTGCCCAGAAAAACACCGGCCGAACCGGTCAGACCGGCTTGCTCGATCTCTGGCTCAGTTGCCCAGCGAGCCGAGCCATAGGTGGTGACCAGCTGCGACTGACGACTGCGCCAGACAGATGCTGTAATCGCAAACCCGACAGCAACCAGACTGCTACCAGCAGCAATAAAGCCGCCGGTCAGGAAAACATGCGGGGCGTAGACATCGAAGAAGTACCACCAGTGAAACAGCTGCCACGGGTAGTAGATCGGGGTATCAGCAAGGAAGAACCACGGCAAACCGAGCTGAGGCTGATAGGCCAGAGCGATGGCGACATACTGTGTCGCGCCCCAAGTCCCCAGCAGCACAATGCCGAGGACCAACAGCACCTGACCAACCAGCACACCGGACGCCTGCATGGCGACCTCCCGAAACTCGCGAACCAGCACGCGGAGCTGCGTGCTGTTCGTCGAGAATCGGTGTCGGGATGGTGCTGGTCAAAGACCGTTGCGGCTACGATTTAGACATAGGCCGTCTTACTATGGCCTATGGCGAAATCTCGGGCTGATCGGCAACACTTGTTGCTGCTAGCTCTTCCAATCGGACCCAGCCATCACCATGGCGTCGATCCGCCAAATAGACCGACAGACTGGGCGGACTACCATGATTGCCAAGTGTCACCAGCAGAAAACCATTCATGTCCGTGCTATGGCCTGCCAAGTATGCGTGAGCAGTTTCTCTATCTGTTGGCGAGGGGGATGGACAAGCCTCAGGGTGGGTGTGCCAGAGTCCGACTGAATGCAGGCCATTAGCGAAATTCTGCTGCACATCCAACCTCACACGCTGAATATTAGGCGTAAAACCGCATCGACTACGGCGATCCTCCAAGTAAGGTCCAGTAGCAAGCGACAGTACAACATTACCCTCATGCGGATTGGCACTGAACAGTTGCCCACCAGCCTCCCTCTGCCAGAAACGCACTTGCGCGTGACGATACATATGAGTCAGAACGGCAATCGTGAATATAATCGTGCCACCTAACTCTTGTGGTAGCTGAAAGCGGCGCTCATGCATGCCAAGGCTCTTCCCATGTCACCGCATCAAATAAGTCCGCCTTGGCAGCCCACGGGAGGTACTCCAAGGATGGCATGGCAGCATCCAAAAATCGGCGTCCTCGAACCATGCTGCGAATAACAGGCTGGCGCACCTCACTATCAAGCATAGCAAGGGCCGCCTCTGTGACCAACGCAACTGCATGAATAGCCGCCGAATGGGTATAGCTCTGGAATGAGCTACTACAAGCCGGCTCTCTTTGCAGGATATCAGCAGGCCAGTTGATGGCCTTCCATGTATCTAAAGGATCTCGAGAGGCATTAGTCCATCGCTTACCCGCCGGCAACACGCAAGCATGCGCAGCAGCCACAAAAGGCTCCATCCAACCAATTACCAACGGGCAAGGATAGTCCTGGCGGGCAAGCTCAAGTCGATTCCGCGCATCTGGTTCACCAGTCAGATCAAGCACCAAGTCATAACCCTCTAAAGTGCGTTGAGTCAGCCAAGAGGCCAGTGAATGAGGAAAAGGCGTGATTTCCACCGTAGGCCACGAGGCAGTGAGCCGTCTCCCAAGCCCTTTTACCTTAGCCTGACCGATATCTTCGGCCCCAAGCACATGCCGGCCCAGATTGGCCGCTGACAATCTATCCGGGTCAACAAGTGTCAAACTCCCGACACCAGCCTTGACGAGACTCTCAATAACAAAACTACCCAGTGCCCCGGCACCAATGACCAGCACGCGCTGCTGCTGACGTGTCAATACTTTGGGATGTTGGTCGCGACCACAGATCCACGAAACATCCAGTCTCTCAACTGGCAAAGGAATAGGTTGGTGCAGATGTTTAACTCTCCAACTATGCCCTCTTCGCACAGGTGTCACTGGCCCACCCGGCAGCAAAAATCCAAAGCTACACTCAGGCGCTCGGAGGATAAGTAGGCGATGAATCGGCTGATTACCAGAGGCACGCGCACGCAAAAAATGTTGCGCGTCTGGCTTACTCAGCCGGCGACGCACAATTTTCTCTAGCTCATAGGTAGTTCTAGCCCAAGTATCGGGTGTCAACGGCATAGCAATCGGCAGCTCGACCACAATAACCTTTACACGGCGACACTTTTTGCCGAGGACCTCAAGCGTTCTAGCCATCTGCGTGGAGTCCTCTCCGAAGAGGACCACACGCTTATCTGGCAGGAAAACACCATCACCAAGACGAGGCTCGGCCTGCCGCCCCTCAAGTACAAATATCCGAGAGATTGGATCCTTATCAGATCGCTGCTGAGCACAATGGATGGCCCAGTAATTTAGGGCCTCTTCATGGAAGTGGCTGTCCAACTCCCCTTGATTCCAAGGCACACAGAAGTTTTGCTGAAACGCGGCGAGCAAGCTGTCAATTCGTTCGTGCGGCGCCCCTCCGCTCATCGGGCCAGGCTCCCCCTCAATGCAAAGCTTCCCACCCTTCTCAACATGAGGTATGCGTAGAACTACAGCTTCATCCAGCCAAATCTCTGCAGCTTGAGTCAACGGAAATCCAGGTGGCAGCCGAAGCCAAGCTCCTCCCAACACTCGATCTCGATGAAAGATCGGCAGTTTGAGGGGGAACACTCTAGTTCCATCAGAAAGTGGAGCCATCTCAGCCAGCAGCTCACTATGACTGGCGAGATGAGCATTGAGGTCATGAGCCAAAAGCAACGCCCTTCCTTAAGCGAGGCCCTTCGCTGGTGCTGTGATAGGCCTAGTAGGCACTTGGGTGGCTAGCCCTTGGCTCGGAGGCAGCGGCGCACTAGAAGATACGGTGCCGAATGCCGCACGGATTCGCTCCCGCATCACTTGATCGCTGGATGCGTCCAAAATACCACGCATATCTTCTTCCAACTGCTCGCACCAATTGTCAAAGGCAGCCTTACGCTGCCCTTTGTCCAGACTCCAGCGCTCAGCAAAGTTCTCCTCAGCCACTGTTGGGTTCTCAATCCACCATTGACCGCGTCGTTGCTCAACCATCCCAGGCATCAATTCAGCAAGGTCCCTCAACAACTCAACGGGGTTCTGATAATACTGACCTTTGTCGGCAAGACCTTCGTAACACTGCGTCAGCAAGGTGACAATGATGATGGAGATTGGTTTGGCATCTCCATCCAGCAATCCACGGCTCACCATCATGTCGCGATGACGCTTAAATAGCCTGATTGCCACACGTAACGTGTCACTTAGTGGTACTACTTGTTCAGGTACTGGAGCAATGCCATCCATAGCGCGAGTAGCACTCTTCTCCAAAATGGATACCAATACCAGCTGCCGCTTGGATTGGTCATTAACCCAATGCGTCATTCCTTCAGGATTAGAGGTTTTCCACGACTCAGTGAAGCGATCCACCACTGCCAGTGCCGTTTCTCCATAGCGCGCTGCCCGACGATAGCGCACGCTCTCTAGCATGTTTGCGGGGATAAGAGCCAATGGTACCGAGGGGGTAAACTCAATGTAATAGCGATGACTGAGCTCTTCGATACGCCAGCAGCGGTTCTTTGCAGTAGCGGTCCAGCCTTCAAGCGCAGGCTGGAATTGATTGAAGAATCCTATCGGATCCCACACCTCGGAGCGATTCAGGACAACCTTGCAGACAGCATCAATGTCGAACTTTTCTGCAGTCGGTGACCTGATCAGCGTCTTGGTACTGGAGGAGCCTTGCGGGACCACACTGATATCATCTTGTTGCCATCCTAACTTACGAATCAGCTGCTGGCCGATATCCTGATAGTCGGCTGCTGCATCAGCAACTAGGTCATCGTCGACCTTGATATGCTCATTTACCCGATGAAGCTCAGCGATCACAGTTTCGAGAAGCGGCAAAGACTCGAAGAGTCCCTCCATAGCACTTTTCTGAAGCCCAGACTTTTGCTGACGCTGGTTGCGTTGATGGATGGCCTGTTCCACCAGCTCCGCGTAATGACTCTTATGTTCTGGCAAAACGGTCGACATATAAACCTCTCTTAGCGAAGCTGTACGCTTTTGATGTTTTCAGGATTACTTCTACTAGCGGCAACAACGCTATCACCGTGAACTTCCAAGCCGGGACTAAACAGCGAAGCATTATTTGGTCGATCGTAAACCTGATACGGCGGGTGATGGCCCGGCTGTAACAACTGGCCAAACCGAAACAAGGCGCTAGCAGGGGATATGCCGAACAGATGAACGACGTTTGCACGTATTCCATCTTGAATCAAAGATATCGCCTGCCGTGCTACACGCGTGAAGTTATCGAGGTCGTCAGGGTGACGAATACTGCTATGGCACGGAGTCACGTGACGGATGCGCAGCCAGCCCACTTCCCCGTTCAAGATGCGATGTCGCAGGGTTTCCGGGATAGCACCCTCATCTATGTTCGCGGTTAGCTCGATACTGAGTACCACCTCTCCGGTACTACCTTCATGGGTAGACTCCAGAAATATGGCATCATGGGGGTATGCCGTTGCATGCGGATCCCAGCGCCAGCTTCTCCGCTCTCGGTGGTATTGAAACACCTCAATCGGGCTCGCTTCACCGGCAATTCGCCCGGCAAGAACAAGCATCGGCACTAGATGAAGTGGGTAAATGGCTACCGTATGTTCGCGTAGTGCATCCTTGAGGTTACGCTGGTATTGCTGAATGTCGCGCTCATGCTCATGGAGCAAGTGGCTCCAAAACTCTGAGTTAGTGCGATCATCACGCTGGAATCGGCGAATCTCCTGTTGCGGCGGGCCAATCGGGGAAAGCCCACGATCGATCACCGCATTCTTGAGATCTACTTCCGACTCGTTAGTTGGCACATCGGCTAGGTTAGCCAATAGTGTCATCATGTTCGTACGCGGGTACCTCAAGCTTTGGAGCAGGTAACGAACGCGCACAATGTGGGTTGCTCGCATGCTTTGTAAGCGAGGCGTCGGATGTCCCGCCTCATCCGTCCGATCGATCAATCGATGATGGGCATCACACATGAGCATGATGTTCTCGTGATCATCAGACCGCGCATGTGAGTGGTTATCGTCACCACGCGGCCCATCAGGGTCTGACGCAATAATGTGTGCCAAATATGCTATCTGACCAACGCTGGTACTAAGCGGAATTTCACTGAGACTTTCGCCACACCCTTGGTACATGCAGCGTGCGCCAGCATCAGCCCAGACACGCAAGGTCGTCGCCTGGCTGATTGGTTTTCCACGACCACGACCAAATACGTCGTCTCGCAATTTCTTGAGCTGGGTCAAATCACTGACGGCTGCAGGCAACAACGACCAGGCAGTATCTCGGAAAACTCGACCCACCAAAACGTCATCAGTCACCTCGAAGCGTTTCAGTAAACTACGCTTTGCAAAAGACTTGAGGGCGCTGAACCCTGCCGTATCGATGTCGCAGAGCCTCAGCTCGGCGGCACTATCGTCGTCACGAAAGACGGCAAACAATTTCTTCGTGTACACATAGGCGATCGGCAAGCCTTCGTGCGCCCTCAACCAGTCGAGGAGCTCCTGTTCTCGCAGCACTGAAGGAGCTGTTTGTGCCGCCTGATCGGCATTGGCCATAATGGACGCCCGTCTTGATGTGGTAAGCAAAAAGTCTGCATTGATAGGATTTGGGGATGGGCTCTGCTTATTTCAATGGCACCACGACACATACTCTAGTACTGGTTTGCTTTTGTTTTGTGCATCACATGTCGTTCCTGACTTACCGGCTGATTTCCTTCTGCGTAGCGCGGGCCATATCCCGCGCAATATCAAGAGATCGAAGAGATTTCTCAGCACCCGGCTGCATCTGCCATCCGCACCCAACCTCAGCAGTAGCCAGCCCCATCCTCTCCAAGTACTGCAATCTGCCCACTAACAAATTGCGATGCTTTGGATCACGACACCGCTCATGCAACTGCCCCAGCGTCACCTCACCTCCCTTCGCCAATCGCTCCAACGATCTATCCAGCGTCGTCCATCCCAGCCGCTGAACCTCCCGCTGCTGACTCTGCTGGATCTCCAGCTCAGTCCGTGGCCCTAGCCACTCCGTCGCCAGCTCGCTCGCCCGCTGCCGCATGCCCATGCCGATGTACTCCCGAGCAATCACCAGATCCTGATCATTCTCCTGCCGCCCCCGCAGCACGATATGCGTATGCGGGTTATCGGTATCCCAATGATCAACTGCCACCCAATCAAGCCGCGTGCCCAGGTCAGCCTCAACTCGTGACATCAGGTCACGCGTAAAGTGCTTCAAATCTTCGAGCTGTAACGCATCTTCAGTTGAAACAATGAACCGAAATTGATGCCGGTCATCCCGCACGCGCTCATCGAATGCGTTCATATCGGCATCGTCGGTAGTCGGCCCATAAGCCTTGCCCTGCTCACCATCAGGACCAACACCCTCGCGCTCGATGTAACGCAAATGCGTGATGGTTGATCGGCTACCAGCCTTCCTCAGATTCACCAGCCGTGTCTTGATTACCACCCGCCTCGCTTTGCGATCAAACGCCTTCCCAGCCACTCTCGCTGCAACCTGCCCGCGCCCCAGCGATGCCCCTGCACGCGATGCCGGCCGGCTCAGCGAACGACCACTGGCCTTGCTCGCTTCGCGGATGACCTGACTCACAAAGCGCTGATGTCGCCCCTTGGGCGCAGCTGGCCGGATGTCGAAGCTATCGTCATCGCGCCTGCTCATGACGCACACTCCAGCGCATAGCGACATAGGCTGGCGTAGGCAGCACGCATCCAAGCCAGCAGCTGCAACGCTTTCCGCTTCAACACGGCACGCACCCTGCCCCATCCGGTGCTGCCTGTAATGCTGTTGGCGGAGGGCTCAAGGCACGCTCGCGTGCCGGCCCCTTTTATCTTGCCCTCCGCTTTTACCGCTCGCATTCGCTCGCTCATCATGGCTCATCTCCCGACTGAGCCCAGGTCCACAAGGTGCGAGCGCGGCCGATCACACGATCCGTGGTGATCGGCCCGAAGTAGCGACTGTCGAAAGAGGCGTCACTGGTTTCGCTCAGCAGAAACAGCTCATTTGCACGCAATCGACGGCAATCCTGCCAGTGTGGCAGTCGCCGGCCTTGCGTATCAGATGCACGCTGAACAGCGGCGAGCCGTCCATCAATGAGCACACGACCTGCACGCACGCAAACCAACTGCGGTGCAGTCGCGGCGATGCGTTTGAGCAGCGGAATGTTCATCGGCAGATAGCGTCGTTGCGCAGCCAGTTCGGCAGCCGCCAACGGCAAGCGCACCAGCACATGTTCACCGACCTGCAAGCGATTTGCCGAAGCCAGTGCATACCAACCCTGTGGCGCACTGACACTCGGGTTGTAGATTACACAGGATGGCAGCGACACCATCAGCTCCACACCGAGCGCAGCCACGGCCAACGAGAGGCTGGCGATAATTAGTCGTTGGCTCATCGCACAGCCTCCCGCGCACAGAAAGCAGCATGTCGTTCGGGCGTGTAGGCAGGCGGTGGCATATGAGCGGCCAATCGGTTGTGAACCATGCGCCAGTAATCCGGCGGCACACGCGATGGGTCGTGGCCTTGTGCCTCCAGATCATCAATCAGTCCCAGCACCTGCATCACGCGCTGCTGACTTGAGGCGCGGAGCAAGATCTGCGCACCGGGCTGCACGCCTGTGACAATCTGGAGCGTCTCCCCAACGCTCGCCGTTTGCAGCACACGCAGTACCCAGCGTGTCGTGCCATAGCGATTGGCTTGCCATTCAATGCGGCACAGCAACGCACCCGGTGCGAAGTCGGCAAAGCGGCGTTGGCCATCCTGCAAATGCTCAGCCACCGGATGCCCGAAGCGCAGCCAGATGTTCACGCGATCCGGAATGAAGATCAGCGACACGCGCGTCAGCAGCGTGCTCATGGCTGATCCTCCGGAAAGTGCTGCTCCAGCAGCTCGCGCAGCACATCGGTGACGGTGCGCCCCTGCTTGAACGCCGCGACTTTGATGCGTGCTCGCATCTCCGGCGTGACATCAAGCGTCATGCGTGCTGTGTAGATATCGGCTTTGACGGGTTCGGCAGATGCCAGAGGCGCAGCCTCGCCCTGCCGTACCCAAGCCTCCAGCGAGGGGTCAGCAGAAGGCCGCTGACCGAAGGGCATGCGCCGGCTGCTCATGACGACCTCCCGAGCAGCTCCTGCGCCAGCAAGCGAATCTCGATGGCCGCCCTGCCCTCAGGCTCTAATTCGCTCGCTAACGCGCCAGAAGCGACGCTATCGGCAAAGACGATGCGTTGCCGCACCTCAGCCGCGAAAGTCGCTAGGAGCTGCTCTGAGAGCGCCTGACGTACCTCACGGCCAATCACCGTGGCTCCCACGCGACGATTGATTACAAACGCGGCCTGCAAAGCCGGTTTGAAAATCATCGCTTCACGAATTAGTCCCACCATCTCCGCACTGGCCCAGATGTCGTAGGGGCTAGGCTGAACCGGCACCAGTACGACATCACTGGCCAGCAGCGCAGAACGCGCCAAGGCCGCGACTCTGGGCGGACCGTCGATGATGATGTGATCAACACCTCGCGCCATCGCGGGCGCTTCCTGATGCAGCGTCTCGCGTGCCAAGCCAATGACCGAAAATAATCGCGGATAGCCGCTTTGAACTCGTCGCTGTGACCAGTCCAATGCCGAGCCTTGCGGGTCGGCATCAATCAGCAAAACCGACTGACCGGCTTGCGCCAGCTCACCGGCCAGGTGCGTCGCCAAAGTCGTTTTGCCGACGCCGCCTTTTTGGTTTAGCAGGGAAATAATCATGCTCGCCACCTCGCTTTTGCCGTGACTTGTCCACAGCAGGGCGTTGCCCCTACTACAGTTATTCTTTTATAGTTATATAAGTTAAGGGGAGCTGAGACACAGACGGCACAAGGTCTGCAGCCCGAGTTGTGCGCCTGATAGCACGAGTCATTTGCGCCTGATAGCACGAGCCTGACTGCGCCTGATAGCACGATAGTGATCACAGGTTATCCTCCGTTTTATCATCCGACAGAGCACGCTGGAGCACCCGGCTCCGCATGTGCTTGGAAGGTCAAAGTTTCGTGTCCGTCTGCCCGCAAACGCACACCCAATCGGTAGCCTGGCAAGACCTGACGAGCCACGATTCGACGAATATCGAGGGCAAAATCCGAGTAGCGGGCCATGGAGCCCGACTTGAGATAGAGATGCTGGAAAGCGAAATGCCAGCCGCCTTTCTGGCGACCGCCATGCTTGCGCACTAGCCGATACAGCCAGCGCTCGATGCCTCCGCCGAGACGGAAATAGGCCGGGTCTATCGTGAGTACCAGTGCCTCCTCCAGCACACCGGCATAGAACCAATCCGGCAAGATCAGCTCCAAACCCAAGGGCTTGCCATCGGTGTCAGCTAGTTCTTTCCACTCGTTGATCCACGAGAAGCGATGCAGACGACGCCCGGTGGTCTCGCGGATGGAAGTCGCCACACTGGTGGACTGCAAGCGATCCAGCGCCGCCTTCAGCCGCTGATAGTCGCGCAGCGAAGTACCACGCCCGATGAAGGTCAGAATCTCATAGGGCGTGGCCTGCATCAGTCGCGAGGTCCGCAGACCCAGATCGCGCGCCTCGACAATCTGGCTCGCCGCCCAGATCAAAATGTCGGCATCCCAGATCGTCGCTAGGCCATGCTCCAGCGTGCCCTCAACGCGCACACGCACAGCGCCTGACTGAAAGTCGATGGGCTGGACGCGTCGCGACTTGCCCAAGGCAAAGAACGGATACGCCATCAGGTCTTGTGCATCGCGCGGGGCCATTACCGGCGGCAGCGCACGGAACAACTCCAGCTGGGGCTCGCCAGCAGGCGCAGTGTTTGACTTGCTTCTGGATAGCTTCATGGCAAGACCCTCACTGTACTGGGTGTGGCTTACCGTAATCCGGGTCGAAGGTCGCCTCGAAGCTGCGGGCATCGGCCCAGCAAATCAGATCATCCAACGCGTAGATCACACGCCGCCCTACTTTGCGAAAGCGCGGGCCGTCACCGAGCATGCGACGCTTCTCCAGCGTGCGCGGCGACAGCCGAAGAAACGCCGCCGCTTCGGCGTTGTTGAGGAAGCGAGCAACATCCAGAGGGATAGTGAGCCTAGGGGTATTAGCAGACATTCAAGAGCACTCCAGTACAGTGGTGACGCTCTCGACATTACCCAGCCATTCGGCAGGCCTGTGTAGGCTTGATGCTGGTATTGAGTGAGTCAGACCCGCAGGGCCAGTGACTCATGCACGCACGGCAACAGCCGAAGCAAAAAGGGGGCAAAGCCCCCTAGGGCTCAAATGAGCCCTCTCTCCGCGAACGACACCGACGTGAAGCCACCGACCACGATGTGGTCGAGTACCCTCACCTCCACCAGCGCCAAGGCATCCTGCAGGCGCTTGGTGATGTGACGATCAGCGTCACTTGGTTCTGGGTGCCCGGAGGGATGGTTGTGCGCCAGAATGATTGCTCCTGCGTTCAGCGTCAGCGCCTCTTTCACGACTTCGCGCGGATGCACGCTGGCACTATCAAGCGTGCCTCGGAACATCTCGCGATAGGCGATCAGCCGGTGTTGATTGTCGAGAAACATCGCAGCGAAGACTTCGTGCTCCAGGCCTGCCAGCTTCACCTGCAGGTAGTCCTTGACCGCGCCCGGCGAGATGAACTGGCCATCTCGCAGCAGCTTGTGATCGATGACCCGACGAGCAGCTTCGAGGATCACCTCGATGGATGCCGGGGCATACTGGCCATTGGCGTCACGCACGAGGAGTGTGTTTTCCGAAACGACAGTGAAATGCGACATGGTCTTTCTCCGATCTGCGGGCGGATTTGCCCGAGACCGGCGGAACACATCGCAGCGCAGCAGTCAGGGATCGCAGACGGCGCAGCCGCGAGCATGCGGAGCACGCGCAGTCCTTGACGGCAAGAACGGTGTGGTACGGTGAAGGGATCAGCAAGGCCGACCCACTGACCTCTACTCAACCACGGATTTGAACGAAGGCAGTGATACGCTTTTGTGCTTTGCCGCAGAATCAGGGCGGGCCAGCTGGCCCGTATCCTTTGCTTTCAAGCAGAAGCAAAAAGGGGGGCAAAGCCCCCATGGGCTCACAGGTAGCCCAGCTCAGCGAAAGACTCCGTCTTGAGCCCACCAACCACGATGTGGTCGAGAACCCGCACTTCCACCAGCGCCAGCGCGTCTTTCAGGCGCTGCGTGATCTGACGATCCGCTGCACTGGGCTCCGGATGCCCTGAGGGGTGGTTATGCGCAATGATCAGGGCTGCTGCGTTGTGCGAAAGCACTTCTTTGACGACTTCGCGAGGATGAATCGACGCACTGTCGATGGTTCCCCGGAACATCTCGCTGTAGGCGATCAGCCGATGCTTGTTGTCCAGCATCAGGATGGCGAAGACTTCGTGTTCGTAGCCAGCCAACTTGAGGCGGAGGTAGTCTTTGACTGCCGCCGGCGAGACGAATTTCGCGCCCCGCTGCATCTTGGTATCGATGACCTGACGCGCAGCTTCGAGGATTACCTCAGAAGGTGCCGGTGCGTAGTCACCATTTGCGTCACGAACGAGGAGCGTGTTTTCAGCGATGAGATTGAACATGGTCGTAACTCCGATCTGCGGGCGGATTGCCCGAGACCGGCGGAACACGGCGCAGCGC
Source organism: Pseudomonadota bacterium (assembly GCA_040384385.1). Lineage (GTDB taxonomy): Bacteria > Pseudomonadota > Gammaproteobacteria > Pseudomonadales > Moraxellaceae > Perlucidibaca. Next base: position 259,406 of record JAZKJJ010000006.1, read on the forward strand.
AGCTGTCAGGGGTCACAGACGGCCGCCAGGACGCGAGCATGCAAAGCATGCGCAGCCCTTGACTGCGAGAACGGCGTGGTACGGTACAGGGAACAGCAAGGCCGCCCCACTGACCCATTATTCAGCTCAGTATTTGAACGAAGGCAGGAATAAATTTTGTGCTTTGCTACAAGGTCGTAACTGGACATAAGTCCGGCTTAAGGGGGTCAATCATACGCCGCACCTATAACTGGCTTTGGATATCCTTAAAGTCAATGCCGACTCCATCAGCCTACTTTTAGGCTATGGAAACGGGATAAATGTGCCAACGACTTGGAGAGCGATCACCATCTTGTAAATTCAGGATTTTGACGCTAATCTAGCAAATTAAAACATGCATTTCATATGCATAACTATAATCAAAAATTCTCAACAAATTAATGCACTTAAATCAGGGCTTAATTGTTGAGAATGGGATCGGAAATTTATATATAGCCATTTGGCGACCAGAAAATATAGTGAAGGGGGCACCTTTGAAAACCAATAAAGATATTGAAATATTTTCAGCAGACCATGACGAGGTGATTGAAAGCTATGTCGCCATGGGTAGAATTACTTACGAAGTGGCATTAGAAAAACTATACCCATTGATAAACAGACTTGAAGCACAGAGAAAGCTTCAAGATAAGAAATTTTACAAACGACTACAAAGAGACCTAATTGAAGGCTGCATGATGCCTCCTATCACTATCGCGTTCGTAGATAAAAAAAGCACGGATCTTTCTAAGGAAATAAATTTTGAAGCCTTTGTTAATAAAAATCTTGATAACGCCTATATTTTAGATGGCATGCAGCGCCTAAACACACTAAAATCTGCCTCCGACGATGAAGGCTTTAATCCTTCTAGAATTGCATACTTAAATATCATTGTTGCCAATAATCAAGATAAGCTTCTTTATAGAATGATCACCTTGAATAATGGTCAAAAACCTATGACCCCTCGGCATCAAATTGAAATTCTAACTGCCGAAATGTTTGACTTCTCAAAACTAGAAAACATTGCAGTTCAATCAGAAAAAGAGCGCGCCGACAAGATAATAAGAGGGGCATTTAACTTAGGAGACATTTCCCGAGGATATCTGTCTTTTCTTACTGACAATGTAAATAATGAAAACAATAAGATAATCGATGAAAAAATGGATGAGATTTTAGTCAGTCGCGTCCTTGATGCAAGAGACAATAATGTAACTCTAAAGTTTGAAGACATTATTGCTCTGATAGATCGTTTGAGCGCCGACCCTTCTTGCAAAAATTGGTTTAAAGTAAACAATAATTTAATTGGCTTTTGTGTCGGGATTAAAACGTCTTATAGCAATTTAATTTCTGTAAGTTCTCAAGATTTTGCAGATGCTTTAGAATTGTTTGAGACGGGATTCGACTCAATCAATGCCTCCAAGGTAAATCTCGGGAAATTTAGACGGCAGCTTTCATGCGAATTCATAAAAAATTACTCTGTTTTATCTAGACATGATGGGGATGAAATAATCGAACACTTTGTTGAATTCACCTCATAACATGACCACAAAATTCCCATTCAAATATTCGGAATGTCTAGCCAACAGAACGTTGGCTAGAACTCCAGAAAAACTCAAAATAACTGGTCAAAACGACCCTTATTTACTCTTAATTGTTCGCCTGCTTAGTGGCGCTATTATTTTTGAACATAAAAGCTCATCAAGCATTATTCATCAAAAAAACAACTATTTCTCTTCTGACTTCAAAGGATATTCCCAATATTGGGACACTCGATTTCCTGCACTTATAGCAGATGACTACAGTGCAAAACAGTTTTCAGCCTTTATAAGCTCAACCAATACAAATAATCGCTCTTTTTATAAAAACATTTTAAGCGAGATATCGTATGCAATATATTATCAGGAAAAAGGCTCTCACTTAAGTGCCTTTACATTTATTTACAGAGCATTGGAGCATGTTTCTTATGCTTTTCCTTTGATTTATGTCTCAAAAACAAATGACTTCTCTAAAACTTATGATTTCTTAAAGAAACTAATGGCAGGCGATAAAAATATTGGCGAACTCGGCTTCTTGAAAAGATTCATACAAACAATATACAGTGGCGACTCAATTTGTGAGTCTTCCGTCGATTTTCACATGGCTTTAAGCACTGAGATTGAGCAAAACTCTATTTTTAATACTTTAGAAAAATTATGTGCGCCAGAAATGATCGCAGCGTCTACCAACAAACCCATGGTGCTTTCAATTAAATACCTAGAGGTAGGAAGCCTCTTAATTACCATAAGAAATAGATTTTTCCACTTTATGAATGGGGGCGTAAAAAACATAACATCGTCAGACATAGAAGATATAGATGTGCTATTTTCTTTGGTAAACAAAAATTTTCTTTATTGGCTGTCTACTATATTTTTAGCAGTAATTTCTCACAATGCACTAGACTTTGAGAAAATAAAATATCATGCTAAATAGCGATTTTTTATTGGCAATCCCCACAATTTAATAATTAATCTTTATGAGCGGTAATTTTTCCAGAAATGAGAAATTTCCGGAAATTTTTTAGGCTAATTAGCGAACCATTGCACAGCTAATTAGCCTAAAAAAGACCGTCCGCTACTCCACCAACGCCTTCATCAATGCATCCCGTGCATCCAAATAGAACTCGATATCCAGCTTAATAGCCAGTTCATCCGGCAGATCCATAAGCTGACGGCGACAAGCAACCGGCATCAGCAGCGCTTTAGCGCCTTTCTCAATGGCAATTTCGGCCAGCGTGACCGAGTTGTGAATAGGCTCGATGGTTCCGCCTACCGTTACCTCGCCCACCAGGATCAAACCGCCACGCACCGACTTCTTGAGCAGTGAACTGGCAAGTGCAATCAAGCTCGCCACACCCGTTTTGGCACCTGACTTAGCAGAGTCAAATGCACGCAGCTGCACCGAAAACTCATGCGCACGCGGGTCGCGGTCACCCACTAACTGCGCGGCACGCGCATACAAGTTCTGCTCAGCACAGCGAATAGACTCTTTGAATGCTGCTGGCACAGGGTTATTCAGCACTTTCACGCCACTACCTGGCCCATCGGTTACCTCTAAGCGGAATAGTCCGGGATGCTCATCTTGACCACCAGGGCTGAGTGTCCAAATCTGACCGCACTCCATTGGTTCATCACCAATGCCGGACTGGCTTCTCAGCTCAGGCGTAGCCACAAACTTTTCCACACCATCCACACCCAAGGTATAGCTGAAATGCGTGTTGCGGAACTCGGCGGCACCAATACGCTTTTGCTGCTCTTTCACACGACGCCGCACTTCTAGGGCAAGACGAATCGCCCATTCCAGATCTTCATCTGAGACTGGTGCCTCTGCGTCTGGTGAAATGAGCTTAAGCAAACCGCTGACCGACTTGTTTACAGCTGTCATGTCACGGCCAGACAGCGCACCGCCGAACAGCACGCGGCCCTGCAAAACAGACACACGGCTTTGGTTACGCAGGCGTGTAAAGCACTCTGACAAGAAGTCGCTGACCAACCCAAAATGATCGGTAAACATCGTTGGATTCAGCTTCGGCACATCCCAGCCAGGCAAATAGGCATGTATGCGATCCATAAATGCGGTGTCGTCACGCATTTCTGGCGGCAGCGGCCCCAGCAAATGCCCCACGCGCTGCTGATGCTCAACATCCACATCAAAGTTACCGACCATCACAATGGAGCCATCAGCGCGAATGCTTTCTCGGCCGCGCGAGAACTCACCAGACTCCATATAGCCCTTCATGATGTTCACGCCATCTTTTTGATCAAAAGACACGCCAGACACTTCGTCAAAGCAGACCACATCGTATTGACAGACCAAACCACGCTGACCATTGCTGTTGTTCACGAACATGCGAGCGACAGTAGCCTTACCGCCCGACACGAGATGGGCATAAGGCGACACCTGCTGGAACAGATGCGACTTACCGGTGCCGCGCGGCCCCAATTCAACCAAGTTGTAGTTGCGCTCCACGAACGGAACCATGCGCAACAGCAGAGCATCCTTGGCACGCTCATTTAGAGTGGTCGGCTCAAAGCCCACACTACGCAGTAAAAAATCGACCCACTCTGCCCGTGTAAAGTTGCCACGAGCTTGAGTCATCACATCGAGCACATCGCGCTTGGAAAGCTGAATGGCGCGTAAGGCCTGAATGCCAAATGGCCGCCCGCCTTTCTCCTGCGAAATAGAGGCGTCATAGCTCAGCGTGATTTCGGCATAGAAGCCACCGGTGAGCATGCGCTCGTTTTCCGTCACGACCTCAGCAGCAATACGCACATCATTGAGGCGTAAGCTCGGCAGCGACACCACATACGAGTCGGACTTGGCATCCAAACGCGCCGTAATGATGTCGAGGATTTTTACTGAACCCTCTTCACGGGCCCGGGCCTTGAAAAGCTCTTCTTCGCCAGCCTTAACGGTGCGTGAAGACAGTTGCTTCTGCACAATATCCAGACCTTCCTGGATCTCGGACTCATCAGTGGTAGCACAGTAGCGGCCGAGTAAAAACTCGACCACATAGGTGGGCACCGGAAACTGACGGCTAAACGTCCGCACCAAGTCTTTACGCACCACATAGCCCTCGAAGGCTTGTGCGGCTTTACGGTCCAGATCGTCTAACTGCATGGTCACTCTCTCAACAAATGGTGTTTAACCGCCAATGGTCGTGGCAAGGCGCTGCAACACTTCGCCTTGCGCTCCTAAAATCACAATCACAGCAGCACTACCTTCTAATTCATCATCTGCGACCGCAAGGTTAGCTTTGCGACCCACCAAGGGTTTGCATTGGGCAACGACAGAGGAGCTTGCCAACGCAGGTTTGGTGCGAATATCTACCTCTAGCCCACTCAGCTCTTCAGCTACCTCCACCATGCAGCGCAAACCTTTCCAAGTAACTCCTGTAATGGTCACTCTCTCAGTTTGCGTTGCCTCGCCTGCCGAAACCAACTCAATCATAGGCACCAGGCATTCCTGAAAGCTGATGCCGCCATGTGCATACTGAGCACCGGCAATAAACGAAGACACACCAGGGGCATACGCAATCTGAACACCCGAGTACCAGCTCCAGCCAAATGTTAGCTCTGTAGCATGGGCGGTATCTTTCAAGACAGCACATCTACCCCACTTCGTTTCAGCCTGGTGCTTAGAAAGCTCTGATTTAGGTAACCCACCGGGCAGCAACAGCCAACCGTGGTCGGTGACAATACGCAGATGTCGCCAACCAGCCTGCACAAGTTGCGTAATGCGCTCCACGATTAGAGCCAGCTGAGACTCCATGTCACGAGCCAAGCGAAGTTCGTGAGCATGGCCATAGTGGTCTAAATTTCCCACCTCGGTCCAGGCTTGCAGGGCTGGATTTCCAACCTCCGACTTATCTAACGAATCAGCACCCTGCTCTGCTAGCAGCTTGCGAAAATTATGCCCCGAGAGTGGCTTACCATCTGCGGTCACACGGGGTTGAAACTCCACATCGTCGCGCGTACCGGAAATAAGCGCTTTAACCGGAGAACACCAAGGCTTTCCAGAAGCGGTTACAGACGGAAGGCTAGTCCAGTGGGCCGTTAGACTGACCTCGCCGAGGGCAACTAACTTTTTCTGTAAGGCTTGCGCCACGTCATAGCGCAAACCATCAATAAAGACCGTACAGACGCCTGACTTAGATGCTGGGATCGTTGGCAAATCATTTAGGCCACCCGCTGCACTCACGGCCGTTTGTAAGCGGAGAGCTGACGCGTCTAACCAGGGCAGGTATACCGCGCGCAGCGCGGCTGATACCGCCTCAGTATCTTCTTGGCTGTGGATCGCCGCCAGGGCATTCAGTGCCGCTGCATCCACGACCCAACCCGTTGATTGATAGCTTTGCGCTAGATCCGCAGGTGTGCTGCCAATCGGTAGTTTTGTAGTCGCCTCTGCAACCTCGGCTAAATACCCAAGCGCTTGTGCTAATGGGGCATGCCCCATCGTCGCCCACAACCAGTTACGGCGAACGCCATGCTCTTGATAAGCAGACAAGATTGCTTTTCGTGCGGCTTGCGCATCTTTGCCATTGCATGCATTGAGGGCGTATCGAAGCGCCACTTCGTGAGACTCATTCACCTGCGGATAGCCCGCCAAGTCGCGCAAGTCGGTGAGTAAATCGTACTGAGGTGGCTGTATCCGCTTTAGCAAGTTATAGATGTTGGGAAAGCTGCTATGAGAGTCCTGATACAACTCGGCCACTGCCGCCCAAGCACCTTTTTTAGCAGCTAAACGCTCAGCAGCCGATAACACGCCATCACTCACTGGGTCGAAACCGTAATCCTTTTTGCAGCGCTTGCTGAATACTTGCCAGCGTACTCCTGACCATTGCTGTTGAGCCACTTCCGGTTGATTAAGCCAAGCCAGTAAGTCACGCGTTGGATTGGGTGCCATCAGGCTCAGCAGCCACTCTGCATTGATCTGCCTACCCTTGAAATCGTCTAGCGGTCGGTCAAGTAAGACACCTGCTTCCAACGCTTGGCCCAGAGCCTCGGCGGTAGCTTTATCCTGAGAAACATCCAGCCCCAGTCCACCATTCGTAGAAGAAAAAAATGCAATAAGTGTCCAATCTTTAGCGTTAGCCTGGCTCCAGAAAACACCTCGGTATTGAAGCTCTGCTAGCGGCTGAAGATCACGAGAACAGCTTTCGATTGCACGCATCTCAGCACGACTTACGCCTGGAAGGTAGATCACAGGAATGTCGTCGAGCCGCATATCTTGGAGGGCATTAGCAATAACGCATTTGAGCCATATAGCAGGACCACTACGCTTGTCTGGATCATATGGACCCAACACATACAAGTTAGGCATTTGCCTTAGGAGCGCAGGTAACACACTCTGCCATTGCCTTTCTTTATCAGGCCAAAGAATTACCGCACACGAAGCCGAAGTGTGTGAGTTCCCTTTAGCCGCCGCTTGAACTGCGCCAGAGAGTGCCACACCCATTTTCAGATTCGTGCACAACATCAGTGGCTTTCCTTTGCTGACAGCGTCTCAGCTCGCGTTAGGTGGTGGTCATTTATTCTGTCACCCTTAAATACAGGAAACCACGGCGCACTCTCAACGTCCTTGCCGCGATCCTTGTCCCAGGTGATGTTGAGCTTGGGCTTCTTGTTGTGGCGCAGCACTTCGGCCGTCATGAAGGGACGGATGTTGAGACGCACACCGTCATTGAGGTCGGGATTCCAGCCGATAGGCTGCTCGGCCAGTGGCTTCCAGCGCACGAAGATGTCGTAGGGTGGCTCGCCTTCGAGGATGAGCTCCAGGCGGCGCTTGAGGTCCTGGGCAGCGGCCAAGCGCGTCGGCGCTCCATCGATGCCATCGCGCACCCCAGCCTCCTGCTGGCGAATCCAGTCGCCCAGGTAGGTGTGGATGAGGCGCTCCAGGTTCTTGGCATCTAACTTGTGGTAGTTGACCAGCGCAGCAAAGCCATCCTTCAAGCCGTCCCACACATGCCAGATGAAGGGTCGGTGGTGGAAGCGCTTGGCGTGCTGCTCAAAAAACTTCTCGCGCAGCCACACATCCAGACCCTTGCCGGCGCAATCAACATCGGCCAGCAGCTTGTCTAGTACAGCAGGCTTCCAACTGCCGGGCTGCACGGTCTCCCAAGCAACAATCAGCAGCTTGAGCAGGCGGACATGCGCAGCAGTTTCACCACGCACCGAGGGCAGGCAGATGATCCCATCGTCGTCGGTGTGCTCGGCCAGTCGCTCGCAGCGTGCAATCCAGTTTCGGGCCTCGTCGGCCAGCTCCATTGCCGTGTCGGTCTCGGCCGGCCATCCGTAGCCGGCCAGGCGAGCGACGGCGACTTGTAGCGGGTCGGTGGCGGGCTGCGGGTGGCCGTGGAACAGCCATTGGGTGGGGTCGTCGGAGTACGGCCTGGGAAGACCGTTGGGGTAACGCTTGGCGGCCACTTGCTGCCAGTGAGCTAGGTCAAACGGCACCTTGACCATGGTGGCACTGGTGACGTTAACCTTCTGGTCAATACGCCGAACTGCGGTGCCGAATTCTTTCGATGAGCAAAAGCACCAAATTGCAGGAAGGTGCTCAGGCTTGCTGGGGACCACCGTCGCACTGTTCATGTCCCACGGGTGCCCCATATTCAGCGTTGCCGCCAACTCCCGCATCTGCCTAATTGCAACCCCACCCCGCCCCCAAACGGGCTGACCTTGAATTCGCGCCGCGCTTGATGAAGCCAAGGAGCCTTTGCCAGCTTCCCAGAGGAAGACTTGCTCACTACCCGAAAAGTGCTCAGTTGATTCGCCAGTGGACTGGAGCGGCGCCCAGTCTCCACCCCAAATCGCCTGTTCCCAAAACAGGTGTATGTAGCGCGGGTTGTCGCCGGTAGTGATGCCTTGAAAACTGTTGGCGAACACGTTGAGCAACTTTGCTCCAAGGTCCGCTTCGGTCAAGACGAGTCGCGCATCTGGGTTCTTAAGCTGAGCCTGATGCGACGTTCGGAGAAGCCCTCCTACGCGCAGCACCTGAATCTTCCCCGGTATCGCAGGGACCCTGATTGCGTCCAAGCCAAAAAAGGATGCGGCATTGGGAGCTTCCTTCGTGCCCACCAACAAGGTCGCAAGCGGGCCACGGTCGCCGAAGTGCTCCCACGCCTCCTCCCCAAGTGCTGCAATCAGTCTGATGCGGGTCTCAAGCAGCAACCATTTCCGGAACGGCTCATAGCTTCCGAGGAACCACCAGTTCTGAGGACTCACTACGCAGACTGTTCCGCGCTCGATAGCCAGTTCATAACAACGCTCGATAAAGACACTCGCCAAGTCATACCGTCCCCTTGAGTAGGATTCACTGCAAAAGTCTCGCAGTAAATCGTGCTGCTTCCCCCGGGTGAGGTAAGGCACATTGGTTACCACCAGGTGGTAGCGCCCATCGAGCAACCTCGCCGCATCCAGCATGCCCTTTGCGGTGAACGCCAAGTCCCAGCTGTCGTCCTGCAGCTCACTGGACTGCCCCCACAGCGTAGCCGGCCGTTCAGTGGCCAGAGCACGTCCCAGCAGGTCGCGCAAGGTGTCGAAACTGGACGTCGCCAAGTCGTTCTTCAGGCTGCGCGCTGGGTCCAGCAGGCTGCCCAACAGCGGCGCCTGAGCGAAGCTGGCATGAAGCAGGCGCAGCTCCTGCCGCAGGTAGGCGGCGTTGGCCGCATCATCCGGCACCAGGGCCATCCAGTCCTCGGGCTTGGCCGCCACCTTCAGGCCGCAGCAGGCCACTTGAGGCGCGGGCATGTCAGCGCGCACGCCCAGCGGGTCGCCGTTCTCGTCCGGGAAGCGCCAAGCCGCCAGGGCCAGCGCGAAGACGGCGATTTCCACGCAGCGGGCGTCAAGCTCCAGGCCGTGCAAGTTGTCGGCCAGCACGGCGTCCACCGCGTCCATCGCGCTCAGGCCCTCGGCCGCCATACGCATGGGCACCAGCAGCAGGAAGGCCGCCACCAGGAAGTGGCCCGAACCGCAGCAGGGGTCCAGCAGCTTGAACTCTTCGAGCTTGTTGGGCCAGCCTTCGAACTTGCCGGCCGCCGGTGTACCGTCTTCCAGCGTGCGCAGGTAGCTCAACGGCACCGGGCAAGGCTTTCCTGGATGGCGCGTCACCCACCAGGCCCCCAGCGAGTTGTGGAGCAGGAAGTCCACCATGTAGGGTTCTGTGAAGAGCTGAGTGACGGCGGGCAGCTCGTCGGCGCCAATCTTGACTTCCGAGGCGTTGACCTCATCCTTCCGCTTGGCCTGCCAGAATTGGTAGACCCAGCCCAGGCTGTCACTGGCCTTGAATACCTCTGTCGGTAAATTTTCGACTAATCGCTCCAACTCACGCTGAAGCTCTGGCGCCAACACCAATTCAAAAACAGGGCTTCTGGGCTTGAATACCTGCGGCAACATGCGTGCGGCCAAAATACCAGCTAATTCCCACTGAGTTTTCGCGCCCAGGTTGCTGGCTGGATCGGGGTCTTGTATTAGAGCCTCGCAATCCTCCAAAGACACAGCTGCACCGGGCTCCCAAAGCAGTAATCCGTTTTCACCCAGGAAGCGAGCAAACAACATGCGATGCCAATGCTCATAAGCGACCTCCCACACCAAGTGCTGAATGCCTTGAGTATCATCTTGGAACTTGTGGTCACCTAGAGCGCGGCCATGGGCCCGCAGTCGGCGGCGCAGGAGTCGTTGAGGCTCACTCAAATAATCTGGAGCCTTGCACTCACCAACAGCAAGTTGCGTCAAGGCAGCGCGTGCGCCTTGTTCGGCCACATCACGAGCCTTTTTCACCGTAGCTTCGAGTTGAGCACGAAGCGATTTAGCTAATGGTTGGTTACTGGTAGAAATCATAAAGGTCAATTCCAAACAGGGTCGATTTCCCAGTTATGCGGGAAACCTAAATCAGATGCGCAAATGCCCGGATGCGAGGAGAACAGCTCTAACATACGAATAGGCCATTCATCTTGAGTATCTACTGCACGCGAAAACAGCCTCATGACTACCGCTAAGCAGTAATAAGTTTGTTGGTTAGCAAAGTGCGGCCTAATACGCTGGTCAATTTCAGGTCGATACCCAAACTTGCGATTCCATACACGGCCATGATGAGCACAGGTGTTGCGCAAAATCGATAGCGCATGTAGCCATGACTCCAGCAGCGGCACAGCTAACCCAAATGCCTTGGCAACTACCTTTTTGGGATTTGCATGAGCGACATCTGCTTTTTGCAAATGCTTATAAAGCCTAGACCACTGCCCAAACGACAAGCACTCCGCCATCAACCAACTGGGTGGCAGTAATGGCTCCGTGTATTTGCTGAAGTAATGCTGAGCGAAAAGATCTTTGCTCTGCCGTGTTTCACGCTCAACCGTGCTGAGAAAGCTACCAATCTGAAAGGCGGCGGGCTTGCCCAGATGACCTGGCGCATGCCCCAACACCTGCTGAGGATGATTCAAATACCAAAAGGGACCGTACTGAATCGACATATGGTTGCTGATGATGGTGCGAACCGCTACTTCAATGCGTTCTAGCTGCCCTAGCGTGATACGACGCAGATCACGATCGAACTCGTAGCGAATCAAAATATCTTTAAAAGTCACACCCGAGTTAAAGACACGCCCAGCTGGGGTTGTTGTCATCAATGGCAGCGCATAGCCACGCAAGCGGAAATAGCCGATGAAATCGAGAGCCTGCTGTGCTTCCGCAGGATCTGAGACTGTTAAGCCTTTGGCTTGCCAGCGCGCCAGCAAATCGGCATTAGATAAGGCCAGCTTGCCGTACTTCATGGCAACCAAGCCTTAAAAAAAAGAAACCCGTCCTGGGAGCACTGTGTCAGCGCGTGAGCACTGCCAGGAAGTGTGACGGGTGTTGTTACAATCAATACTGACATAGGTGCCCTACTCCCTCAAGAGCCGTCCGACGAAATCACAGGGCAACCGGACCTTGCTGAAGCCTCTCTGCCAGTAATGCCTCCACCTCGCTCAACCAAGCTTTCAGCTCTGCCGCATCATTAAGCGTACGGCGTGGCAAACTGACATGCACCACATTGGGCTTGAGCAGCTGAATAGCCGCTTGGCGAGCGGCCTCAAAGCGACTCGGCAAAGCCTCAATGCGAGAGGCCCAATGTGGAATGTCACACGCATCCAATGCATCTTGTAGGGCTTCGACAGTGCTCAGATCTACCTGAACATCCAAATTGAGCTGGTGCTTGCTTCGCAGTTGATCTTGTTGAGCGGCGCTCAGCTTCACCCAGTCGGCATTAGATGCCAGCTGAGCTAACTGCGTAGCCAATACCTGCTGAAAGTCGCTAACGCGCTTATTCAGCGCTTGCCGCAGTAGATCCACCACGCGGTCCAACAAAGGCCGTACAGGGTCTGGCTGAGCCAACAAGCTACGCTGAGACTCAATGGCATCACATTCGGCTTTGAGTGCCGCATAGGGTGCTAGTTGCTGTGCAAAGCGCATCAAGCCTTGCAAGCGCTCCCATGCTGGACGGCGTGCAGACAAGGCGGCAGACAGTGCCACACACTGCTGAGAAAGCATCGTGATGGCTTCATGCTGGTGGAACACTTCTAATAGCTGGGCGTTTCCTGATAACGACTCGATCGCGTCAAGCAAGGATGTCGCAGGCGACTGAGGGGCAGGTGCAATGCCCCCCGCTTGCCTCGCCTGATCTCGCAAGAGTGCCAGCAACTGCGGCAACCTTGCTGCTTCTTCTTTAGGTGGGCATTGCATGCCTACGGCAGTGAACACACCTCGAATTTTGATCAGCTGTGGCGGTGTCAGTGTGACGCTTTCACGCTCAAAAAATGCCTGAGTAAGCTTGGCACGATCCAGGCTTTTCACATCGACGGCTTTTTGCGAAGCATCTCTGGCACGCAAATGTCCCGTTGCTAATAAGGCATAAAGCGCACCATCGATAGCATCTCGCGACCATCCAAACGGGGGAGCCTCGAACTGATCGCGTACATCGCCCCCTTTCTTACCGCCTCCAATGAAGGCCAGCACTTTCTGACACACTGGGTGCTTGTCAGCCTCCAGGTTATGACCGACCACCTTCAGCGCTTCCAAATTGCCTTTTCGGGCCTCTTCAACAACCCTGCCCCATTGCTGGTGATCAGCAGCATCAAACTGACTATACAGGCGCACCACCGATAATTTGGTGGCACGCTGAATGCGATCACTAAGATCCTGACCGTCTTGCGCTTCCTGGCCACCGGCCTGGAATACGCGCACCTGACCCATCAGGCCATCGAGTAGGTCGCTTAGCGACTTCTCGGCATTCCGGGCACGGCTTTCCATGGAGCGTTGCGCATCACGCCCCTCTTCCGTGCTTGGTGCGCCTTTTCGAGCCAACGTGGAACGGGTGGCTTCCAGAGTGACGATTGCATTGGCTAGCTCAGTCTTGTGCTGAGCAGGAATGAACGCCAATAACGTGGGGTTGTCTGTGCTTTTGCCACGAGCTTCGGCAATGACTGATTTCTCTTCAGTTTGCCAGCCATCTTGAATCCACAGATAGAGCTGCTTGTCGTTGTCGCGGGGCAACGCATCGTCGTAGGTCGGTAAAAGGCGACGATCTAGGTTGTCTTTACCCTGAACCACGCGCACTTTCTTCAACACATCCGTCATGCGTGCACGAATCAATTCAGCACGCTTTTGCTCGACACGCTGAGGCGAAGCTTTCAACTCCGCCTCTTGAGCTCGCAGCTCTTCGTACCAGGTACTCGACTCACGGGTTTGCAGCCGATACTCAGTACCATTGTTCCCCGCCAAAGCCATGACCAAGCGATCTTGATTTTGCAGTTGCTCCAGCAATTCCGGAATACGGCGACGCAAGGTGGCAGAGCCTTGCGACAAATCCGTCACCAACAAATCAGCCAACGCATCGTCTGTGGCTTTGAGTCCAAGATTCATGGCGGCATCAGCCGGCAATTTGTTGATGAGATAAATCAGCTTCAGTAAGCGAGCTTTGAGTTGGTCATCTTCATTACCAGCGGCGAAACGACCCACATTTTCAAAGACCTCTTTGGGCATTTGCGCGGTAGAAACTAAGTTGGTTGCAATTTGGTCGTATAGAAAATCACCCGACACCACATGCCCAAGAGGTGCTTGTGCTGTGGCAAGCACCGCCTCATGCACCACACGCAGCTGGCTACGCAACTGAGAGACAGTGCCAGTAGTGTCAATATTTCTCAGTACATGCTCCCAGAAGCGGCGACGCACTGGCAGTAGCGGATAATCGGCCGTCATTACGGCTTCGTCGTCGGTGACATGCTCTAGCTTGGTACCGCGCAAGTGCCGCGAGATTTCACCGAGATTGTCGCGCCACAAGGCATCTACCTTCGGCTGTGCTGAGGGCTTCTTAGCCAGGATGATTTTACGGGTGACATTTTCTACATCCCAATCACCTAGCGTGACCTGGACAGGAAAACGCCCCATCAGACGCTGCAAGTTCGGCATACCGGAGAGCGCTGACTGCCCCGTGCCCACAAACAAGAGGCGACCGTTGAAGTGCTTAGATAAGGTCTCGGTGACTTCTTGTACCTGGAAGGCCTTTTCCGCATCCGCACCAATGAACTGTTGCACTTCATCAAGCACCACTAAGGTCAGTGGAAACTGACTGCCCTGCGATAGCGCCGAAGCGATAGCTTGCTGCATCTGCTCACTGGTGACATCCGTCACTTGTGGAAACTGTTCCTTGAGCAGCTTGCGGGCATCGGCATCGGTATGCGCCAAATCAGGGCGAGCTTTGAGCAAGGCCTTCGCCAGTGGCGAGGAGACATACATATGCGGCAGCTCTTGCAGCAGCGAACGGCCTTGCGCTTTCAGCTCGTCATCCACCACAGCTTCCAGACCTTCGTGGCGCAGCCAGAGCACGAATTGCGCTTGATTATAGAGTTCAGGTAGTCCAGCAGATTTAAAAAGGACACCTAATAACGCCAAGCGCACACGATCACCAGCGCCCGCCCCTAACTTTCCCGCTGCCGCGTGCAAGCCACCATATTGCTTACCCTTGATGCTCAATTCCTTGAGCAAGCTGATCACGCTGCTAGGCAGCTGTGCGATGCCACGCGCGCTTGCACCATCAGTGAATTGGTAGTCCGTCCAGAGTGTGCGAAGCATTTTGGCCAAGTGGGATTTACCGCTGCCATAGAAGCCTGAGATCCAAACTCCTGGCTGCTCAGCCTGCTGATCCAAATTGAGCAGGAACTTCTCCAGGATGATCTCCAAGCCTTTCTCGTACTGACCGTCGCAAACGAAGGTCTCCAGCTCATAGCGCAGCACGGCTTGTGCGCTCACTGAGTGGTCTTCCGAGACCTCAGCCACACCATTGTTGATGAGGCGATTGGCTTCGGGGGCTTTGTTATAGATTTCGTGGTTAAGCATGATCGTCCTTGTTATTTTTAGTCTTGAGCCAGCAAGGGCACAGCAAGATAGTTCCAGCCATCTCGGGCATCGAGTAGGCGATAAGTATGATTTTCAGGATGGTGCTCGCCAGGGAAGAAAACTAGCAAACGACCTGGCACTGCATCTTTGATTTTTGCCAGGACCGAAGACACTTTTACAAGGCCAAACAGACAGCCGACACCTAAAATAGCCACAACGGTGTTTTCATCAGCCGCTGCTTCAATCCTTCTCTTGAGCTCACTCACGAGGTGCGCCAAGAACTCCTTGAGCTCACCCTCCTGATAACCCGACAAATCCTCGGGGTCTTCAAAGTAGGCCTCACGGTACTCTTGAGCTGCCATCCACTCTGGAAAAGCATTCGTAACATCCAAAAGCTGCCAACGCTTCGAAGCCTCCTGTGTAGCTAAGGCGAACTCTTCAACATTCGCTCGCAATCTCAGTTCATCGGCTTTGTCATACACTGCAAAAATGGTGCGCTGTTCGCCCGACAGGCCTTTTTGCCAAGGTACATCGATGTATTGACGATATACGGCTGCCAACTTGGCCACTTTAGATGACATGACCGATCTCCTCACGAATCCGCTGCTCTTCAATCGTCAAAAAGTCAGGGAAACGAACTTCCTTCACCCCACCCGCGTTCATAAAAACCAGCAACCCACGATGGGCCGCAGTACTCGTAAGGTGCTCAAGATTTTCTAGCGATGTGTCAAACAACGCCATCCAGCCGGAGGCAAACAAGCGTTGACCTGTACGACCTTCCAAATATCCTATGAAAAGCATCATCGCAATGGACTCCGGATACGCCTCTGGCCTCACACGAACTTTGCGTTGTTTTCCATCGAGAAGGCCCGCTGCTGTCCAAGTACCTGAGACATTCTGTGCAAAAGACTTCAATGAGGCCGCACTAAATCGATCCGGATTAAGGGCTTCAAGCTGCTGCTCCATCAACTCACGCGGTAAATGCGCACCTAGTGGCAGTGCCAGAAGAAAAACTTGTGTAGCGCGAAGCAATGGGTCTCTTGCCAAAGCAACAGCCAAGGCGAGCATGGGCTGAGCCTGAGGGTTACTAGCCCAAAACCGGCGTAATGAGCGAAATAGAGGGTTTGCAAGATCCAGAGCATAAAGCGTGGCTAGATGACGATAAGCGAGCTCTCGGGCCTTACGCGTGGGCTTGCCGAGTACATTGTGATCGATGATGGCCTGTGCATACTCATCACGATTGGCGTGACCAGGAACCATATCGAACAAAAGACGCAAGTCATCTAACATCATGGTACGCGCAGCATGTGGGCCGTTCTGTCCGAAGCGGAAACCAACTTGTTCTAGTTGTTTGACTGGTAACGCCATTAATCGGCTTTCCTTGTATTTGAAGCTAAACATGAGCTTTTTAATGCATCTGCGAAGGCAGTTCCAACTGTACTTCCCTACGAGGTATATTTTTCAAGCATCTTCTTAATTTCGGCTTTTACACTCGCAGCAAGCTCTGGCGGCGAGATAACCGCCACTTGACTGCCATGCCACATGATCTCGTTGATCAGCTCACGATCATCGTTATACGGCAACTCAACTTGATAACTGCCATCCGTCAACCACGCTGAGCGCTGCTGCTCATGCCATATTTGCTTGCTAACCCACTGTGCTCTAGCCGGGCTAAAGTGCAGCGTTGCCCACTGCGTCTCACTTCCATTGAAAATGCCATAGCCCGTACCAAGCACCGCATCCAGATCTGTCTCTGGCACAACCAGCGACTCGTGCGGCGTGACGGTTACCGACTCAATCGCATCCAAACCAAAGCTGCGGATGGCCTCGCGGGTATGGCACCACGCCTCCACATACCAATTCTCACGGTAATGCGTGAGACGCTGCGGGCTGATCTCACGCTCAGTGCGCTCTCCGGTATTGCGATTCAAGTGGGTGATGACCAGCCTCAAGCTATCCAGCGTGGCCCTAGCAACTTTTTGGAAATGCTTAGTTGACGACACGCGTCGTTGATTCTGAATCAGGCGAACGCGCTTCGAGACCGCTTCAGGGTCAATGTTTTCAGCCGACAACAGCGCCTTCAATCGAGATTTCAACGGCGCAATCTGTGGCCCAAGCAAGCCTGGCTCAATGTTCTCCAGAAGCTTGGTGGCTGTGAGCAACGCATAGGCTTCGGAGCTGTCCAGCCACAAGCCCGGCAACTCGTACTTGGGACCGGTCGTTCCGCGCCGCTCAAAACGATAAGCATTGATGTCGCGGTCATACACGATGGGTGCATTCAGCTGATCGCGCAGAAACTCCAGATCGCGCTTAAAGGTCGCTTGCGAGACCTCCAAGGCATCCAGAAACTCGTTTAAGGTGACATGAGCCCGGCTGCTGAGCAGCTGGTCAATCATGTGTAGGCGGATCATTCTTGTCATGTGTGCAGCTTAGCCTAGGGCAAGGTCAGAATTTGAGCCTGTCAGATGAAATACTCATCCAACAGACCAAGGAGTAATCACCATGCTTTATATTTTATTGTTGATATGGATCAGCATTAGATTGAGTAAGTCAGCCAGCTGACTTCCCAAGACCGACCTGCCACGCCTGAATACGCCATGGTGAGTTTTGAGCAACCCCACAAAAGCCCATGATTCCTGTCATACCCAGACAGAAGGAGCTTTGTGATGGTTGCCAACCCGGAAGACCGCGTCATTTTCAGACCTGAACTGCAGCAGCTCCTGCAGGTCAGCAGCGAAACCATCCGGCGCTGGCTGCTCGGCAAACGGCTCCCCGCCCCTGATGTTGCCCTCACTCGGAAGACTGTTGGCTGGAAGCTTTCCACGCTGGAGCGCGCCGGCATCAAACTGGCGTAAAGCCGCAGCTATCCAGCCAATCCGCCCAGTCTTGCAGCAATTTCTTGCGATCCGTCAGATACTCGGCACGGTTGTAGACCGCACGAATCTTGTTGTCAGGCACATGCGCCAGCTGACGCTCGATGGCATCCGGCGAGTAGCCATTTTCATTGGCCCAGGTGCTGGCCACTGAACGCCAGCCGTGGCCGGTCATGCGACCCCGGTAGCCCATCCGAGCGATCAATGTAAGCACTGAATTCTCAGACATGGGCCTATCCATGCGATGCGGAGCCGACAGCACATAGCGTGCTTCCGGCCGGCTTCGTGCTCGCAGCTGCTTCAGCACGGCCAGCGACTGATCTGACAGCGGCACCAGATGATCGCGATCCCGCTTCATCTTGCCGGCAGGAATCAACCAGACCTTGCCAGCCTCATCAATTTCCGACCACTCCATCATGCGCAGTTCGTTGGTACGCACCCAGGTCAGCGCCAGCAGGCGGCAAGCCAGAACGCTCTGCAAGTCGCCCTCCATCGCTAGGCGCTCCAGAAACTCCGGCACTTCGCGCAAGGCCAAGGCGGCGAAGCTGGTGACCTTGGCGCGGCCGAATGCTTTCTCCGGGCGGATCAGCGCAGCCGGGTTTATATTGGCAATGCCGTTTTCAACCGCCCACTCGAAAACCTGACCTACCCACATGCGCACCTTACGCACATACACATGCAAACCAGCAGCATCCATGAGCAGCAATTCGCCCAGCAAGTCATCACGCGTGATGCTGCTTATCGGCATCGACAGCAAGCGCACCAGATGCAACTCAATGCCACGCAGGGCATTGGTGCGATAGGTCGCAGACACATCCTTGCGGCCTTGCCAGTAGGCTTCTGTAGCCTCGGCGAGCGTCACGCCTTGACGATTGACGCGCCGAGGTGCCATGGGGTCATGGCCTTCGATCAAAGCCCGCTTGGCTTCTTCGCGCTTGACCCGCGCAGCCGCTAAAGAGATTTCAGGATACGAACCCAGACTCATGGTCTGCGGCTTGCCGGCCAGACGATACGCAAGCCGCCAAGTACGCGAGCCCGTAGTCGAAACATAGAGGTGCAGACCACCGCCATCAAACAGCTTGTAGGGCTTGTCGCTGGGCTTGGCACCCTTGCAGCGGGCGTCTGAGAGCGTATTTGTAGGCATCGTGTGACCCTCTTCCGATTTGTACCTACGGCGATACCTACAGACTAGCTGTGGTGAACCGTGGTTTTCGGTGGTGAAGCGAGGGCAACTGTGCAAACATAATACCCCCAGAAGCCTTGATATTACTGGGCTTCGCGGGGGTTATCTAGGGGTACTGCCCGCTTGCGTGGGCGTAATTTGGAGGAGAAGGAGGGATTTGAACCCTCGATACGGGCGAACCGTATGCCAGATTTCGAGTCTGGTGCATTCAACCACTCTGCCACTTCTCCGAGGCGGCGAAAGATAACGGATGGAGCGTCCTAACTCAAGCCATTCGCTATCAAGCGGCGAAAAAATGCGCGATCAAAGCGGCACGGCATCCAGCGTGTCAGCGGCAGTATCAATTCCGCTGTCAATGCCCTCCAGCGCCTCATCCACTGAATCACCAATGCCCGGCACGATCGATACCACAGCGCCGACCAGCGATACTGAAGCACCCACTACACGCATCGGCATGGTGACCAGTTTGGTCAGCAAGCACCCGCTGAGACTGCTCACCAAAGCCACCAGAACCACACCACGCCACAGCTTCTTCGTCTGCATGTCGCTACCCTCTTTTTTGAACGTCAGGCGATGGTTACACCGAGACGATGCGCTACTTCTTCATAGGCCTCCACCACGCCACCCAGGCCTTGGCGGAAGCGATCTTTGTCGAGCTTCTTACGCGTTTCCTTATCCCAGAGACGGCAGCCATCTGGCGAGAACTCGTCGCCGAGCACAATGGCACCGTTGTACACGCCGAATTCCAGCTTGAAATCAACCAGCAGCATGCCGCCAGCCAGAAACAAGGCTTTGAGAATATCGTTGATTTGCAGCGACAACCGCTGCATTTCGGCGAGCTGCTCAAGCGTGGCCCAGCCGAACGAAACCGCATGGGCTTCGTTGATCATGGGGTCACCCAGCGCGTCATTCTTCAGGAAAAGCTCGAAGGTCGGCGGAGTCAGCGCTAGGCCTTCTTCCACGCCCAAGCGGCGCACCAGCGAGCCGGCGGCATAGTTACGCACCACGCACTCGACCGGAATCATGTGCAGGCGTTTGACCAGCGATTCGGTCGGCGACAGCAGCTTGATTTGATGCGTGGCAATGCCAGCAGCACTGAGCTTGTCCATGATAAAGGCATTGAATTGGTTGTTCACGGCGCCCTTGCGGTCAAGCTGCTCGATGCGCTTGCCATCAAATGCGGAGGTGTCGTTGCGGTAAACGATCACCACATGGTCGGCATCATCCGTGGCAAAAACCGATTTGGCTTTTCCGGTGTAGAGCAGGTCACGCTTTTCCATCAAATGTCTCCAGACCTCAGGGCCAACGCGCCTGCAGGGTTGTCAATAAATTACGCGATACAGCCACGGGAGCCAGAGCTTCGTCGTTGCGCTGCAAGCTCAGCACAAAGGCCTCACTGGCACGCACCATGCGCAGCTGATAATCCTGGCCAGAGATGCTTACATCGACCAAGCCCAAATCCTGATTGCGATCTTTCAGGGTCACGCCGGCATTACTCAAGGCGCGCGCCAGCTCATCCCAGATACGCTCGCGCGGACCCACCACGCGAAGCTCTGGTACGCCATTGCCATCGGTGCCCAGTTTGACCAACGTCCGACCCGGACTATTCGCCAGCGGTGGCAACGCCACTTCCTGTACCGGCTTCATGGCCGGCGGAAACGGCACAACAAAATTCTTACCCGTGGCCGGGGCGATCGCCGCAACGGCAGGAATGGGATACAGCGGCTTGATCGGACGCGTTTCAACACCTGCCGGGAAGGTCAATGCCGGAGTTGCCTTGGCCTGGCCATAATCCAGACTGCGATCGCGAAAATATCCTGAACAAGCAGGCAGTACAGTCGCTGCCAGCAACACCAAACCAAGTCGACGCATTACAACACTCCAGAAACAGTCAATGCCGCGCGTACACGCGGCTGGGCGTCTGCGGAGAGTACAGTCAAAGGCAGGCGAATGCCGAGGCCCATGCGACCCATTTCTGCCAATGCCCACTTCACCGGAATCGGATTCGATTCAATGAAGAGAATCTGGTGCAACTCGGCCACAGCGGAGGTGAAAGCACGAGCCTCATTGGCGTGACCAGCCAAAGCAGCATTGCAGGCCTTGGCCATGACACCCGGCGCTACATTAGCCGTGACCGAAATGTTGCCTTTGCCGCCAAGCAGCATCAGCTCGATGGCAGTGGCGTCATCGCCGGAATAAACTGCCATGCGTTCGCCGACCAGCGCAATCAGCTCCTGACCACGCGGCAGGTCGCCGGTGGCATCCTTGATGCCGACAATATTGGGCGTGCCGGCCAGGCGGGCGACCGTGCTATTGAGCATGTCGACGCCGGTACGGCCGGGCACGTTATAGAGAATTTGCGGAATCTGCACGGCATCGGCGATGGCCTTGTAATGCTGGTACAAACCTTCCTGGGTGGGCTTGTTGTAGTACGGCGTGACCAGCAACACAGCATCGGCACCCAGCGCAGCAGCAGCACGGGTCAGCTCGATGGCTTCGCGAGTGGCATTAGCACCAGTGCCGGCAATGACCTTGAGACGCCCGGCAGCCACTTCAATGACCACGCGCACGACTTCGAGATGCTCGTCCACATCCAGGGTCGCAGACTCGCCTGTAGTGCCGACTGCAACAATTCCGTGCGTACCTTCGGCCACATGCCATTCCACTAGCCGCTTGAGCGCCGCCCAGTCCACGCTGCCATCAAGGTTCATGGGCGTGACTAAGGCCACCAGACTACCAAGGATCATGCGGCTCTCCACCAGCTGTCGTGCATTTCGTTAGCCGCGTATGGTAAGGGTGAGATCCCCCGCTTAACAAGCAAGATCGTATGCACACCGACTAACTCCTCACATTTAAAGCGTTTGCCTGCATTCATTCGCGCAAAACCACCCAGTCACATTTGTATCATTAATGTAATTAATGTTGGCATTTTGCTTGCAAGCATCCATGTGCATAGTCGCTTGGAGAATTACATGCACATCCCCTCAGTTAGAAATGCTTGCATGATCCTATCTTTAAGCTTGGGTTTAGCAGCCTGCGGTGGCGAAAAGAGCAGTAGTGCAGAAGTAAGTCCTCGGGTTGTCACGGAAGGCACTAACGGCAAAGATGGTCTTAACGGTACCGATGGTACCGATGGTACCGATGGTGCCGATGGTGCCGATGGTGCCGATGGCAATGATGGCAATGATGGCAATGATGGCAATGATGGCAATGATGGCAATGATGGCAATG
>JAZKJJ010000006.1:281716-468063 GCA_040384385.1 Pseudomonadota bacterium
ATGGCCTTAACGGCACCGACTTTTTCAACTTACCAGTGTTTAACCTGGTCGAAGCCGATACGCAGCGCATTCATGATGCTCTCGCCGGCAAATACAAAGTCGCCAACAGTACCGATAAGCTGACCTGTGAAACGCTGGTTAAGATGTATATCGATCGCATTTTTAAGTACAACAACAACCCACAACCTAATGGTGGCCTGCCTATTAGTGCCGTTCTGTCTATTAACACCAATGCCCTAGCACAGGCTCGCCAGCTTGATGCACTGTATAAGCGCGATAACGGCGTGGGTAATCGTTATCTGCACTGCGCTCCCATTTTGCTCAAAGACAATTATGACACCACAGACAGCCCGTCTACTTCGGCATCTCCCTCCATGCTGGGCCATACAGCGGGCAAAGACAGCCCGTCTGTCAACGGCTTACGCAAAGCGGGTGCGGTCATTCTAGGCAAAGCTCAGCAGGATGAGTTTGCGTTTTTTACGACCGGCTTCTCAGGCCGAACTTTACTTGTCACAAATCCCTATAACACGCAGCAGAGCCCCGCAGGCTCGTCATCGGGTACTGGAGCCTCGATTGCCGCTAACTTTGCCCTGGGTGGTACCGGTAGCGATACTTGTCAGTCCATTCGCCATCCGTCATCGGTCGCTGGCTTAGTTGGCATACGCCCCAGCATTGGCGTGGTCTCGCGCAAAGGTATTTTTCCGCTTTCGCATACTCGTGACACGGGCGGTCCAATGACACGAAATGTGCGCGATACCGCGTTAATGCTCACCGCCATGGCTAGCGTTCCGACTGCAGAAGAAGATGCAAACTTTGCCAAAGATGACCCCGATACGACGCTATTCACTAACTCCGGGAAGCGCACTACATCTTACTTAAAGTATTTGGATCGTTCCGTTTACGGCATGAAAGGCAAGAAAATTGGCATCATTCGTCAGCTCGGCACGAATAACAATCCGACGGGTGCAGGCACTCAACAGGGCACGCTTATAGAGAATGCAGTCAAAGTCATGCGCGCTAATGGGGCAGAGATTTACGATGTTTATTTGCCCAACTATGTTAGCCGAGGTGCAGGCTCATCACACAATGAAGTGAATCAGTACTTTAAAGAGTTTTTCCGCGATGGAGGCAAGAGCTCTCGTAGATGTTTGAGTAGTGCCTTGGGTGCTACAAGCCCAAACAATAATGGCTGCATTGGACTTGATGGCATTCTCGAGACATTACGAACGGGTCCACGCACAGCACCATTTATTGCGCTGTCAGCAACTGATGATGCCGATGCTACCGTCACCCCGGCCGAGTTAGCTGCGATTAAAGCGGAGCGTGATTACGCCACGAAAGTCATGGATGGCAACGTAGCAAATACCATTCGCGCTTATGCTTCGGGCACATCCGGCCCAGTCATTAACAACGTTCAGCTTGACGTCATGATTTTGTCGCCAGGACCCGATGGCGGCAGAACCTGCGACTTTGGCTCAACTACGCAGATGGGATCCATCGTGGCACCTGTCGGCGTGGATAGCGGCGTAGGCGTACCGCGTGGCATGGAGATCTTCGTGCGTCGCTTTGATGAAGGGACCGGTATAGGTATTGCTTACGACTTTGAGCAGGTCACTAAGCATCGCTTTCCACCCAATATTTCACCGTCACCGTTTTATCAAAGTAAACCGATCGACCTCAGCGCCATTGGCGAATTCAATACGCGCATCCGATCGCTGATGAACTTCACCTCCATGACGGCACCGCAGAATGCCTCTCAGATAGATGCGCTGCGCGCCTTTCAGTATGTCACTGGCCGAATGCCAGGGCAGTAAGGTAGGCGAATACAAAACAAAAACCCCCGGGCTGTGAAGCGCCGGGGGTTTTTAAGATTTGGAGCGGGAAACGAGACTCGAACTCGCGACCCCGACCTTGGCAAGGTCGTGCTCTACCAACTGAGCTATTCCCGCCTATCTGTGGACGCGCATTCTAGGCATCGCCCCCAAAGCTGTCAACAACTCAGCGTGACTTTTCCAGCTGCTTCGCCAACTGCTCGATGACACGGGTGAGCTGATCCATGCGCTGCGTCAGGCCTTCGATATCTTTCTGTGACGGGATGCCCAAGCGCGTCAATGTACCCGTCAGGCGATCATCAATGGCGCGCTCGACCTTCTCGCGCGTATCGGAAGCCTTTTCAATGACCTTCTCTTTCAGATCATGCGCTGTGGTATCGGTAATTTCCTTCGTCTTGTGTTCAAGCTCTTCGCCAATCTTGACCAGATTGTCAAAAAGCTTGCCACCCTCTTCTTCAGCGCGCGAAAATGCGCCAAGGCCAGCCAGCCAGATCTGCTGCGTGTATTTGCGAAGGTCCTTGCTCGGCGTAATTTTCAAGCGGCCACGAGCTATCTTGCTGTCATTTATGTCCACACTTATTCCCCTGTATTCAAGTTCTGCCAGTCTTACAGCGACCACATCGCCAGCATTTGCAGCAGACCAGCAGCCGTTCCCAGCCCTGCGCCAAGCATAATCAAAATCCACTCATCTTCCTTGAAAGCGGGCCTCAGTAATTGTTGAAACTCGTTGTTGCTCATCGCCGCCATGCGTTTGTTCAACAGGGCGTGGATCACGCCGGAACGCTCGCGACTGAAGTGTGCATCGTTGACTGACTGCAAGGCCATGGCCATGGCCTTCTCCGTCACCCGTGTCTTCAGGTTGGCATAGCCCTCGGCGCCCATGGTTATCTGAATGGCCGTACGCACCACACTCGACTCCAGCAACGGCCGTAAATGACGCTTGATGATGGCTTTGCTGCGATGAGCCTGACGCCCGGCCATGACTTCGGTCATGAGATTGCCGAGATTGAGAATATCGCGCGCGCACACCTCGGCGAACTTGTCGGCCACTTCATGCTTGCGCTTCATGAACAGGCCATGGATGCAATACGGGCCGATCCAGATCGGCTCCAGCGGCCTGAAGATGACATTGAGTGCCAACCAGTTGGTCAGATAGCCGACCAGGAAGCCGAAGAAAGGCAGCACCCAATTTTCCGGATACACGAGATAGACCGCGAGCTGAAATAGACCAAACAGGAAGCCGAAGCCGGCACCGGAATTGACCACAAACTTCAGTTCAACATCGCCAACTTCCTTGAAAATGCGCACCACTAAACTTTTATCTGCTTGCAGCAGGCGCACCACCATGGCCCGCAGATCCACGAGTTGTTCAATGTTCTCGGCCATATCGTCAACCATGTTATCAAGCGTCTCTGGTAGTTGCCGGCGGGCACGCGCGTAAACGCGATTACGCACCATCAGCGGCACATTTTCCCAGAGCACGGCGTTGCGCTCGGTCATGATTTCATCGACATACTCTTCAAGGCGCAGGCTAAGATTGTGGCTGATGTAGGCAGCAATCTTTTCCGGCTCCAGCTCTTGAAACAGCTCGGATAACGAGGTCAGCTTGGCCAATGAACTGTCCACCATGATACCGGCCATTTTCCCGGCTTTGGCGGGGATGATGCCTTGCCAGCCCAGATGCCAGCGCTGAATGCCGACGAACTCCAACGGTCCGAAGGTCATGGCGATGGCGATCCAGTTGGTAACCCAGCCAACTGCAGCGGCAACAAACGGAATGCTGATGAGAAACCAGAAGTCCGGGTGCGCGCTGAAACTCAGCAACCATTCGTTCATGAGTGTCCTTGCGGGCAACAGAGAAAATTCGCAGACGAGTATACACACGTTGCTCAGGACCATCGCAGGGCCGGTCTGTAGCGCGCCTTGTTGAAGATGGCTTGCGCACGCACGCCGAACCCGTTAAAAGTCTGGCCCATGAGCTCACATTACACCGAAGAAAAAGCACACGCTCGCAAGCCCGCCCTCATTCAGGAATTGATGCTGGGCATGCTCGAAAGCCTGATAAATGCCTTTATCGACCTCGATGCTGCCACGCAATCCCAGTGTCGCGACCGCGCCGGCCTGATTGTGCGCGTGAAAATGGCGGATCCTTATGCCGTGGTTTACGTGCTCTTTACCGACCACGGCATTGAGCTGTCGAGCAACAGTCCGGGCACGGCACGCATACGCGTGGGCGGCACCGCACTGGCCGTTGCCGGCGCACTGCTCGGTGGCAACGGCCTAGACAACAATCGCAAGATTCATGTCTGGGGCGATGAGAATCAGGTCAGCTGGCTGATGGGCCTGCTGCGCGAATTCAACCTCCGCACCTCAGCGCAACGCTGGCTCGGCGAGCATCTAAACATCACGGAAATTCTGGCGCGCCTGCGTCGCCACGACCCAAGCTGGCTATCTGACTTGATGCCGATGCCGAGCCTGATGCGCGATGCGCAAACGCAGCTGCGCCTGCTGCGCCAAGATATCGACGAGCAAGAACAGAAGCTGCGCATACAAGTTCGCGAGCTGCATTTGCAACGCCGTTGGGATGTGGCACTGATGTTAATGCTGCTGCTGTCGACAACACTAGTGCTGCTGCCCGGCGACACCCTGCCGGCGCGCGTGCTGGGCTTGGCTCCGCTACAGATCAGCTGGCTGGCATTTGCTGTGACGCTAGTTTGTACTCGCTTCTGGCGGCGTTCACGCTACTGAGCACATGAGCGCCCTTGGCGAGCCGCCCGCTCCTTACTCGCGGCTCTTGCGACCCAGCAACGCCTGCAGACTTTCGCTGATTAAATCACTGCCCGAGCGCGCCGCCTTCCAGCTCGATTCTCGCAGGGCCTCTTCCTGACCCGCCTCAGACAAACTCTCGATGATGGCGCGCTTGACCCGCACATCAACTGTCCGCGCGATGGACTCGTGCAAGGCATCGATCTGCTGCTCCCACAGCGGCGCTCCGCTGCGGCGCAACCACCAGCGCACGATGGCCAGGGTCAGGATGCTCGACAGAATGGCGGTTCCCAGCATTTGCAAAATAATCATGTGCAACGTCCTTCCTGCGCTCTATACAAGCACTGTTGTGCCTGGGGTAAGATGCCGGCTCGCTCAGGAGCCCAGCATGATTACCATTGAAATTACCAACCTCGACGAACTCGTGCGCGAACATCGCGGCTCGTTGTCGGCCCTGTTTGGCAAGCTGGTGAAAGATGTGGAAGGCGAAGTCGAACGCATCCTGATCAATGAATTGAAAAAGGAATTCGAGAAACGCGGCATCCAGGCCAACATCTGCAGCATTGCCGGCATCAGCCTGCGCCAATTCGTCACCAGCAACCTGCCGTCCACCAATCCCTAAAAGCCAGCTCAGCTATCACCAAAGCGCGACAGCATGGCCTTCAGCTCCTGCAACGCCGTACTAGTATCCGGCGGCACATAGGCATCAACCACTGTGGCGATGCCCGGTGCCAGCACCTGAGCTTCCAGCACACGCACTTCCGCCAGCGCAAACGCATCTCCGGTACCTAGCACACCGTCGCTCAGCCACTGGCTCAGCGATGCAATCAGCGGCATGTGACTGACCACAATGAGCTCATCCACACCCTCGCGCACTGCCAGCGACAGCACTTGCTCGGCGCGCAGCATATCGCCATCGGGCGACAGTTCGTCATGCGTCTCCAGCTGCAGCAAGCCCAGCGCCTGCTGCATCACGGAAGCGGTTTGCTGAGCACGCAGCAAAGGGCTGGCAACAATATGCACCGGCCCAGAAACCTGTGTGCACAGCCAGTCAGCGACCAGCTGCGCCTGCGCCCAGCCCAGCTCGGTCAGCTCGCGAGCGGCATCGTCAGCATTGGCCGCTGCTTCGGCATGACGCAATAAGTACAGGCGCATGCTTATTCCTCGCCTGGCTTGGGCAACACGAATTCAACATCGCTGCTCTGGCTCGCCAGCATCATGGCCAGTACCACGTCATACAGGCTGCGACCATTAAAGATGATTTCGTAGAGACCGCTGACCAGCGGCATGCGGATGCCGAGCTTGTCGGCATGGTGCTTGACCATCTCGATGGTGTTGATGCCCTCGGCGGTCTGCTCCAGATCCTCAACGATTTCCTGCAGAGTCTGACCCTGACCAATCGCGAAGCCGACCTGATAGTTACGGCTCAATGACGACGAGCAGGTAGCGATCAAATCGCCGACGCCGGCGAGGCCGAGGAAGGTCAGTGGATTCGCGCCCAGATGCACGGCGAAGCGGCTCATTTCCGCCAGCGAACGCGTCAGCAACATGGCGCGGCTGTTCTCGCCGAGCTTGTGCGCAGCGGCAATGCCCGAGGCAACGGCATAGATGTTCTTCAGCGCGCCGCTGAGCTCCACGCCGTACACATCGGTATTGGAAAAGACACGGAAGTACGGGCAGGACAACACCGCGTGCACGGTGTCACGCAGGTCCTCATCGTGACTGGCGACCACCGTGCCAGCGATCTGCTTAGACATGATTTCCTTGGCCAGATTCGGCCCGCTGATAACGCCGATGCGCTCTAGGCCAGTTTCCTGACGCAGGATTTCGCTCATCAGGGAAAAGCTGCCCTTCTCAATGCCCTTGGTGGTGCTCACCAGCATCTGCTCCGGGCGCAGCGCCGACTTGGCCGCCTGCAATACCGAACGAAACGCCTTGCTGGGAATGGAGACAAAAATCAGATCGGCCTGCGCCACGGTCGCCAGCAGGTCATCGCTGAACTGCAGGTCAGGGCAAAGCTGGAAGCCGGGCAGGTAACGCGTGTTTTCCTGCGTCTCGCGCATGTCGGCGAGCTGTTGCGGGTCGCGTAACCAGAGTGTGGTGGGATTGCCGTTGCTGGCCGCAAGATTGGCGATGACGGTGCCGAAGCTGCCGCCACCAAGCACTGCCACATGGATTTGAGTCATCAAGACATCCTGACAGAACGCCCCGGTGAATCGGGGCAAGATGGCCGGATTATACCGACCGGCCCTGCCCCGCCAAGGAATTCTGTCGGACGATTCGGCAATAGCCTCGACAGTTTTCGCTTAGATGCTTTGCAGCAGACGCTGCACGCGACGCACATAAGCCGCCGGATCTTCCAGCTGCGCGCCCTCTGCCAGCGCGGCCTGATCCAGCAAGACCAGCGCCAGGTCGCTGAAACGCGCCTCATCCTTCTCCTGCGACAGGCGCTCAACCAGGCGATGCGTCGGATTGATCTCCAGAATCGGCTTCACTTCCGGCAGCTTCTGGCCGGCAGCTTCCATGAGCTGGCGCATCTGGAAACCAGGATCAAAGGCATCCAGCACCAGACAAGTCGGCGATTCGCTGAGGCGGTTGGTAGTACGCACTTCCTTGACGCGATCCTTCAGCGCTTTCTGCAGGCGCTCGACCACGGCTTCGGCTTGCTGCGTCTGCTCGGCACTGACTTCCGGCTCGGCGCTATCACCGGCAATCTTGGCGAGATCGACCTGACCCTTGCCGATGTGCTGGAACTTCTTGCCGTCGAACTCGGTGAGATAGCTCATCATCCACTCGTCGATACGATCGATCAGCAGCAGTACTTCCACGCCCTTCTTGCGGAACAACTCCAGATGCGGGCTCTGGCTGGCCGTGGTGTAGTTGTCGGCGGTGAGAAAGTAGATCGTGTCCTGACCGTCCTTCATGCGGCTCAGGTAGTCCGCCAGCGCAACGCTGGGCGTGCCTTCGCCGGTGGTGTTGGAAGCAAAGCGCAGCAGCTTGGCGATCTTGTCCTTGTTGGCATGATCTTCGGCCAGACCTTCCTTCAGCACCTGACCGAAGATGGCGTAGAACTTGGCGTACTTTTTCTCGGCATCGTCCGGGTCATCCGCCAGCTTGGCGAGCATATCCAGCGAGCGCTTGGTCAGCGCCGATTTCATGCTGTCGATGATATCGGACGATTGCAGCAGCTCACGCGAGACATTCAGCGGCAGATCGTTGGAGTCGACCACGCCCTTGATGAAACGCAGGTACAGCGGCATGAACTGCTCGGCATCGTCGCGAATGAACACGCGCTGCACATAGAGCTTGAGGCCGCGGGCACCATCGCGCTGATACAGATCAAACGGGGCACGACCGGGCACATAGAGCAACGAGGTGTACTCGAGCTTGCCCTCGACCTTGTTGTGGCTCCAACTCAGGGCATCCTCGAAATCGTGGGCGATGTGTTTGTAGAAAGTCTGGTATTCGTCATCTTTCAGCTCGCTACGCGGGCGTGTCCACAGCGCCTGCGCCTGATTCACGCGCTCGAACTCGCCAAGGGCTGTCTCGGCCTGGCCTTCCGTTTCGCCTTCTGCCGGCTTGCGCAGATACACCGGCAGCGCAATGTGCTCGGCATACTTGTTGATGATGCTGCGCAGACGCCAACCATCGGCAAACTCTTTCGATGCCTCGCGCAAATGCAGCGTAATACTCGTGCCGCGCTGTGCAACATCGACTGTTTCAATGCTGAATTCGCCGGTGCCTTCCGACTCCCAGCGCACACCCTCGCTGACCGGCAAGCCGGCACGACGGGTATGCACCACCACGCGATCCGCCACCACGAACGAGGAATAGAAGCCAACGCCGAACTGGCCGATCATCTGGCTGTCTTTCTTTTCATCGCCACTGAGGTTCTTCACAAACTCGGCAGTGCCGGAACGAGCAATGGTGCCGAGGTTCTGCAGCACTTCGTCGCGGCTCATGCCAATGCCATTGTCGCGCAGCGTAATCGTGCCCGCCGCTTCATCGACCTCCAGCCAGATGCCCAGCTCCGGATCTTCCGCCAGCAGGCTGCCATTGCTCAGCGCCTCGAAGCGCAGCTTGTCAGCGGCATCGGACGCATTCGACACCAGCTCGCGCAGGAAGATTTCCGGGTTCGAATACAGCGAATGAATCATCAGATGCAGCAGTTTCGACACCTCGGCCTGGAAGCCGCGTGTTTCCTTTTGAGCACCTGTCTGTGCACCGGTAGTCTGGTCTTGTGTGGTCATGAAAAACTCCTGAGTGAAAATTGCCTTGCCTGCCGCAAAGCCATGCCCTCTAGATGCGGCCGTCAGTACAAAATTCAAGGGCTGTTTTTATCGGCAGTTTTCGACAAGTGGCGGCTACCGAGCGCAAGGAAAATGGCTACACTCGAGCTTCTACCTAAGCTTGAGAGATTTCACCATGAAGAAGTTCCTTGCAGTTGCTTTGCTCGCTAGTGCCAGCAGCATGTCATACGCAGATCCTGATGCAGGTTGTGGTGTGGGTTCATCCATTTGGGCAGGTAACTCAGGCCTGCTCCCCAAAGCACTGGCCTCATTCACCAACGGCTTTTTCTTTCAGAGCGTCTCCATCACTGCCGGCGTGTTTGGTTGCAACAACAATGGCGTGGTGAGCTCCTCTGTTCGTATCACTATGTTCACCGGCTCAAACATCGACAAGCTCGCCAGCGAAATGTCGGTCGGTCGTGGCGAAACACTGAACACGCTGGCCGATCTGATGGGCGTACCTAGCCAAGACAAGCCTGCATTCTTCCAGGCAACTCGCGAACACTTCAGCACCATCTTCGCCGACAGCAATACCACTGCCGGCCAAGTACTAAGCGCCATGAACAGCGTTCTGGTTAAAGATGCTGAACTAGCCGCCTATGTCGTTAAGGTCTAAGCGCTTTGAGGTTAGTTAAAGCCCTGCTTAGGCAGGGCTTTTTCTTGGCACTCTTTTTCTCGGCAGCCGCATCGGCAGCCGCGATCTATCCCAGCCTGGAACAATTGGCCGCAGACCCTTATTGGCTCAGGTTGTTACGCACTGAGGCCAGCCAACCACAGCAGCAACTGAACAGCACACTCGCCTCATTCACAGCAGCCGACAGCAACGGCGACAACAGTCACGCCCTCTGCCAATACCCAGCTCGCGCTTATTGGCTGCGCCAGCAGCGCCCCGATCTGGCCGAGCAATGGCCAACGGCAAAATGCCCTGAGTATGAAAGCTGGCTACGCGATTTAAAGCCCGAACGCGTAACCTTGGTCTATGCCAGCGATTTTGCCGGTAATCCATCCTCGCTATTCGGCCACACCCTGCTGCGCATCGACAGCCAACATCAGCAAAATGATCTACTCGCCTACGCCATCAATTTTTCCGCCAATAGCGGCGGCGTGGGTGGTCTGAGCTATGCCATTGCAGGTATGACAGGACGCTTTCCCGGCAGCTTCTCGCTGCTGCCGTATTACGACAAAGTGCGCGAATATAACGACCTTGAAAGCCGCGATTTGTGGCAGTACGAGCTCAATTTAACACCCGCAGAAACCGAGCAGATGGCACGGGTGTACTGGGACTGGCGCGCTCAAAAAACGGCGTATTACTTCCTCCGTGAAAACTGCTCTTATGAACTGCTGGGCCTGCTCGATGCCACTCGACCAAGCCTCAACTTGCAGGCCAGCTTTAATGGCGCCGTCATTCCCACCGACACCGTACGCACCATCGTCGCGGCGGGCTTAGTGACGCAGGTGAGCTGGCGAGCCTCGGCAAATACTCGACTGAATGCGCAGATCGCTCGCAACCCTGAGCGAGTCAATATCGCCGCGAAGGAAACCCTCACATTGCGCACGCTTGCCCCACTGCAGGCGTTGCCAGCCATTGAACAAGCGCAGGCCTTAGAGCTTGCTTATGACGAGCAATATCGACGCTTTAATAACGATCAGCGCAGCGACTATGGGCCGTGGTTTCGGCAGTTGCTGATCGCGCGCAATCAGCTGGCTGCGCCCGAGCAACGGCCACAACCCAAAACACCGAGCACACGCCCCGAGCAAAGTCATCGCACTGCTCGTGCCGGCATCGGTCTGCAGACCTCACACA
The DNA here is from genome assembly GCA_040384385.1 of Pseudomonadota bacterium. Taxonomy (GTDB): domain Bacteria; phylum Pseudomonadota; class Gammaproteobacteria; order Pseudomonadales; family Moraxellaceae; genus Perlucidibaca. The sequence goes on from JAZKJJ010000006.1 coordinate 292,408, forward strand.
ACAAAGACAGTCTGTTGCTGCATTACCGACCGGCTTACCACGATGTACTCGATGATCCGGCGGGCTATCGCCCGGGTTCACGCGTCAGCGTCCTCGACACTACCCTGCGCATTGATCTGAGTGACACCGGCAGAAATCGTCTCGGCCTGGAACGCTTCACGCTACTCGCGGTCGATACCTTCGCCCCGGTCGATACCCTCACCACGCCCATCAGCTGGAGCGTGTTTATTGGCGCAGAGCCACACTTGGGGAATGGTCCAACGCCGCGTTGGCACACCCAACCCAGTATCGATGCCAGTGCGGGGATAACCACAGCCATCGGTTCACAGAGTTATTGTCATGGCCAAGTGGCCGTAGCCAATCGTTTCGGCGCAGGCGATGGCTGGGACAGCCGCATCGGCCCACGGCTGGGCTGCTTCGGGCAATGGCCGCAAGCGGCGCTGCAATGGCAAGTCGATAGCCGCTACTTGTTTGGTGCAGGCCAGGCCAGTCACGAAACAGAGCTGGGCTTGCAATGGGGCATCGGTCGCGAACACGCGTTGCGATTGGGGTGGCAGCACGCCCAGCGCGACAGCAGCAGTGACCGCCTGAACTTGAGTTGGCTTCGTTATTTCTGAAACGCGCAGAATCGGATAATATGCGCGACTCGGCACTTCAGCCGTTCCTAATTGAAAGGTTTTCACATGCAAATCGCCCAAGACAGCGTCGCCCTGATCGACTACACCCTGACCAACGATGCCGGTGAAGTCATCGACAGCTCCAACGGTGGCGAACCGCTGGCTTATCTGCATGGTCATCACAACATCATTCCAGGTCTGGAAAAGGCGCTGCTCGGCAAGACCGTAGGCGACAGCCTGAAGGTCAGCATCGCTCCGGCCGAAGGCTATGGCGAGCTCAACGAAAGCCTAGTTGAGCAGGTCCCGGCTGACCTGTTCCAAGGCGTTGAGCAAATCCAAATCGGCATGCAGTTTCATGCCCAGACCGGCACTGGCATGCAGGTCATCACCGTGACCGATGTACAAGGCGACATGGTTACTGTCGATGGCAATCACCCACTGGCCGGCCAAACTCTGCACTTTGATGTGACCGTGAAGGAAGTTCGCGTGGCATCGAAAGAAGAGCTGGAGCATGGCCATGTGCATGGCGCTGGTGGTCATCACCACTGAGCTTTTGGTTTTACACAGTGAAACCCACCGATGTTGGATGTGAGTCCAATTTCCGGTGGGCTAGTTTAGCCTCGTGGCATGTTTAATGCTTTGTTACGCTATCTTTAGGCTCCAACTCAACTTGATAGTTGAATTGACTAGCCTTCATCAAGCTACCTGTTGCAGCATCTACAATAAAACCAGGCCAAAAGAATATATTCAATAATGAAACGCCATTGAATTGATTTTGCAGAATGACGCCTTGAGGATAATAGCCATCACTTTTTACTTCAACTCTTGGCGCTGTAAGCTGACGCTTGACTTGAATAGTAACAGGGGTCTTTCCAACTCGGTTTCCATCCATGAATACTGCTGAGCCCTCTGGAACCGAGCTAATTGTTACAGGATCATGTGAAGGAGAGAATATTGTTGCGCAACCCGAAGCTAGAAAGATGGGTAAAGACAGCAGGAACATCATTTTTTTCATAGCTTAATTATCCTTAAAAGCTTATTTATATCAGAAACTTATTGTACGTTTTGATGCTAAAAATTTCAATAATATTATTGCTATAGCGTTGCGCTGAGTTCCAAGAGAACCATTATGTGTCTACAAATTTTCATCGCTCAGGAAAGTAGTGCTGGCACTGTCGACATTAATAGCGATCTCGAAGTTCGCAAGTGCTAACACATATGACTACTCCACGCCTGATTTACCTGCTGGCCAGCCTCCTGCTCACTGGCGCACCCAGCCAAGCCGCCGATAACAACACCGCCCCAAACATAACCACCATCAACATCCCCAGCCGCGTTATCAACGAAGCCAGCGCCCTGACGCGATCACATCGCAGCGATCAAGTGCTCTGGACACTCAATGACAGCGGCAGCGATGCGACTATTCATGCCCTGAGTACAGAAGGCGAACTGCTTGGCACCGCCACACTGACCGGCCCCGGTGTAATCAACCAAGACTGGGAAGACATGGCCAGTTTCACGCGCAATGAAAAGCATTTCATGCTGATCGGCGATGTCGGAGACAACTTCGCCTGGCGTCCGAACATCACGCTCTACCTGATCGAAGAGCCAGCCTTGCCGGCACAAGCAGATGCTGCACAAGCTTTGATAGCCCCTGTTCTGCACACGTTTCGAGTGCAGCTGCCGAATGGCCCGCGCGATATCGAAGCTATTGCCGTGGACCCCGATGAGAATGCGGCCTATCTCATTAGCAAGCGTGACAACAGGCCCACGCTATATCGCATTTCGTTGGCCCATGCCGAAGCCGAAAGTGTGACCGAACTTGTGGCCAGCGATCTCGGCGAAATCAGCATTCCTCGGGCCGACCGAAACAACCATTTCTTCAACTGGGTCACTGCCATGGACTTCAGCGAATCCGGCCGGTGGGCCTATGTGGGCACGCTGGGCCAAGGCTATCGTTATGCGCGCGCGCCGGGTCAGTCTTGGCAAGCGGCGTTGCTAGAAGCACCACAAGGTTTCTTGCAACCCAAACTGCGCCAGATCGAAGGCGGTTGTTTTGATCTGCGCGATGATCAGCAGCTTTTCGTCATCAGCGAAAATCTGCCCGCCAAGATGGCCAGGATCAAGTGGCCTACACCTTGAGCCGCCTTGTAAAGTTATCGCTATTGCGCCGTTAACACGCCAGCAACAATTCCCGCGTATAAGCTCTCCACACTTGGAGATCTACTATGCGCCTACTGCCTCTGACTGCACTGGCCCTGGCGCTCATCGCCTGCGGCACCGGCACTAATGCCACCACCAGCGCCAATCCAACGGCTTATCGCGTGACCAATGAAGGCAGCGCCCGCATTGTCGCCACGAACGATGAGCCCGATGTCAGCGAATTCGTCATCAACAGCGATGAGATTAATGAGTCCAGCGGGCTAGCCCGCTCTCATCGTCGCCCTGACCTGCTCTGGACTCACAACGACAGTGGTGGCGAAACTGCCGTTTACGCACTGACGACCGCCGGATCATTGGTGGCATCGGTACGCTTGAATGGCCTTGGCATTGTCAATCTCGATTGGGAAGACATGACCAGCTTCACGCTCGACGGCAAACCGTACTTGCTCGTGGGCGATATCGGCGATAACAACGCATTTCGCCCAACGCTCACCTATTACTTGCTCGAAGAGCCCGAGATTGATCCCAATGCGCCGGGGCCACAGCGTTTAGTGGCTGACGTCTTGGCCACTTACACAGTGCGCTTACCCGACGCCCCACGCGACATTGAGTCGTTGGCCGTGGATGGGCAAACGCAAACCGCCTACATGATCTCCAAGCGCGATGCCGAGCCCATGCTCTACAGCTTCTCCTTAGCGCGCCCCTTGCCCACGATGCTGCAAGCGCCCGTGGTCGCGAGCAACCTCGGCAAAATCAATACTCCGCGCGCACCGGCAGATTATCCTCTTGCACCAGAAACCTTTAACTGGGTCACCACGATGGATTTTAGCGAAAACGGCTTGGCGGCCTATGTTGGCACGCTGAGCCAAGGCTATCGCTATGTGCGTCGCCCCGATCAATCTTGGCAAGACGCTTTTGCCAGCCCGCCACAAGCGATTTCACTCCCCGCCTATTCGCAAATCGAGGCCGGCGCATTTGCGTTCGGACGCGACGATGCCGTATTTATCACTAGCGAAAACCTGCCTGGCCGCTTGGCGCGCTTGCGCTTTCATTAATTCTGCCGAGACCTGACCATGCCCGTTTTACGCATTTTTAGTTTGACCTTGCTTGCCACTGTATTGATCGCCTGTGGCGATACCAAATCATCCAGCACCAACGCCAACAGCACGCCACGCACCGATGAGGCCGGACGCCCCGTTGCCATCGCGGGTAATAGCCAAACCGTAAAAGAAGCTGAGCCAATAACACTGCAAGGCCAGGCACGCGCCGGCACCGGCCAATCCGTGCTCCGTGTTCTTTGGAAACAACTCGACAGCGACAACATTAAAGCCAGCTTGCCTACCGATGTTGGCCAGGAAAGCATTCAGTTCGTTGCACCCCAAGTCGAGCACGACACCGTGCTGACGTTTATCTTCCGTGTGGAAGATAACCTCGGCCAAGTCAGCGAAGACAAAACCACCGTGATGGTGCGTAATGTGCTGCCGAATCGCCTACCCATTGCCAATGCCGGTGCAGATCAAGCCGTGAGTCATGACACCGCCAGCGTGACCTTGGACGGCTGCCGCTCGGTCGATCCGGATGGCGAAATTAGTCGCTTTGTCTGGCGCTCGTTGGCGACTACACCAGCGACCGTACTAGGCGAAGGCTGCCGCTTAACCACGCCGCTATCTAACAGCTCCGCCGCCGAGGTTGTGCGCGTATTTGAGCTGACGGTGACCGACAACGAAGGTGCCGAAGATCGCGCTCAAACGCGAGTGACACAACGCGCCGCCAGCACCAATACAGCACCCGTGATTGAACGCACGCAAGCCAACCCGAACCCAGGCCGTCCCAGCGAACCGGTCGCATTACTCGCGAAGGCCAGCGATACAGACGGCAATGGTTTAGCCTTCGCATGGACGCAAACGGCGGGCGAGAAAGTTTTTCTGGCCGATGCCAATACCGCCACACCCAGCTTCACAGCACCCACCAGTGCAAGCACACTGAGCTTTCAGGTGACGGTATCCGATGGCGTTGCCAGCGTGACTGAGTCACTCAGCGTGCCCATTGCAGCCCAAGACAGCTATCAAGAACCCAGCATCAGCGAGTGTTTGGCTGCGCCAACACGGATCGGATGCTTCACGGCATTGAAGCAGCAAGTGCCGGAAAATAATGCCACGCCATCTTTGGGGCTGTCGGCGGGCAAGGATTCCGCAGGGGCATGCAACCCCGCCGGTCGAACTGATTGGCCGCACTTCACTGGCATGCTGCATGAGCACACCGCCTATTCCGACGGCTATCAGCTCACCAAGCCAGCCGATGTATTTACGAACGCAAAAGCCAAGGGTTGGTCGTTTGCTTTTTCTACCGACCACTCCGACAACATGGGACTTCCGGTACCGGTAACGGCGGCCAAAGACCCCGAATTTTGCACCACCAACCCCTTGGCTTGCGTGCTCTCTGACCCGGAAAACCCGCTGAGTAATTTCAGCAAATGGGAGGCCATTCAAACTCAGGCCTTACAAGCCAGTACGCCGAACTTCACCGCCGTGCGTGGCTTTGAATGGACCTCGGATCGCTTCGGCCATGCCAATGTGTTGATGTCGCAAAACTATGTGAACCCCAAAACAGGTCCTGGCTATGTTGTGTCCATGGAAGGATTCTGGGCCTGGTTTGTCACGCCGGCGAATCGTGGCGGTGGTGGCGATGGCCTGATGGTATTCAATCACCCGGGCCGCGAAGATTCGATTCATGGCCCACTAACTGACCTCAAGGAGGCGTTAGCGCCACTGGGCTTGGCGAGCGTGGCCGGTCAAAGTCCACTGCCCAGCAACCCCGTGCAAGACTTGCTAACAGCGCCCGGTGACCCGGCCTACACCTTTAACGATTTCCGTTATGTACCAGCCGCTGACTATCGCGTGGTGGGTATCGAGGTCTTTGGCAAAGGTGATGAGTACGACAGCAAAGGTAAATTGCAAAGTTGGTTCGGCTACGCTTTGGACAAAGGCTGGTATTTAGCGCCGACAGGCTCCGAAGATCATCACGACACGCGCTGGGGTGACGAAGACCTGCCGAAGACGGTGATCATTGCCCGCACACAAAGTCAGCACGATTTGCGTGAGGCCTTATTGGCGCGACGCAACTACGCCGTGGCGCAAAATTACAACCACTTGCTGCTGAGCTTCACGGCGAGCGATAGCGAAATCGCCAGCAATCGCTACCCCATGGGCTCGCGCTTGGCGATGCCGACTAACGAAATTCGCTTTCAGGTCAGTGTCAGCACCAGAGCAGGCAAGAAGACGCCGTTACTGCCGCAAAACAGCGTGATCGAAGTCATTAGTTCATTGGCGAATAACAGCAATGGCTATACACCATTGGTCACTGCTGCCGGCGTAAGCACGAGCTTCACGCTGCCGAATGACACCCGTCAGCATTGGGCATTTGTGCGCATTCGAGACAAGGCAACGGGGCGACCTGTGGCTGTCTCGGCACCGATTTGGTTTAAGCGCGCCAGCAGCTCACTACCGGTCTGCAACAACGCTCGTTAAACCTGACGCTTTCAGCGGGCAGGCCGTTCGCGCTGCCTGCTGATAGCGCACCACTTCCTCCCCTTCCCTTTGCAGAAAGTCAGCCACAGCCGCATGCAGCCCGGCATGGCGCAGCAAATGCCATGAACTGGTCAGTACCGGCTCAAAGCCACGAATGAGCTTGTGTTCACCTTGCGCACCGGCATCAAAGGCTTGCAAACCCCCGGCAATGGCGCGCTCGATACCTTGATAGAGGCAGGCTTCAAAGTGCAGCAGTGGCACGTCCTCAAGTGCACCCCAGTAGCGTCCGTACAAGGTCTTATCGCCTGCCAAATACAGTGCCATGGCAATGACTTCACCGTGGCGCTCAACGCAGAGCACCTGCACCAATTGTGGCAATGTTGTGAAAATCTGTGCAAAAAAGGCGGACGTCAGATAGGGCTGTTGGCCTCGCACGAAATAGGTATTGGCATAGCAGGCGTAAAGACGGTGCTGCAACGCAGCATCGCAGTCGCCGCCAAAGCGCCACACATAGCTCAAGCCAGCGGCAGCGAGTTTTTTGCGTTCCTGACGAATTTTCTTGCGACGATCCGCAGTGAGTTGCGCAAGGTATTGCTCGAAGTCGGTATAGCCGCGATTTTGCCAACGATACTGACAATCCCGCCGATGCAGCCAACGCGAATCAGCGGCCAATAACATATCGTTAGCAGCGTTGGTGAAGTTCACATGCAAGCCGCTGTAGCCAGCCCAGGCGGGATGAGTTGGCAACTGCGCGAGCAATTCAACCGCAGCATCCGCTGTACCCAGTAGTCTCGGGCCAGCAATCGGACTGAATGGCACCGCCGACAGCCATTTCGGGTAATACGGCAACCCGGCACGCTGAGCAGCCTCGGCCCAGCCCTGATCGAATACATATTCCCCGCGGGAGTGCAGCTTTTGCCAGCCGGGCATGGCTGCCAATAGGCTGCCATCGTTATGCGTTAACAGGGCATGAGCCGGCTGCCAGCCAGTGCCGGCAGCCACGCTCGCGCTCTGCTCCAAGGCCAGCAAAAACGCGTGCGATAAAAATGGCTGGTCCGCTGGCACATGAGCATCCCACGCAGCCGCGGGCACATCACTCAGCGTGTCGATGCAGCTCAGTAGCGTCATGGGCTCGTGCTATTAACCGTAGGTAAGACCGGCCAGATGGGCCACGGTTGGGGCAAAGCCGGACGCACCTCGCCACGACTGAAGCGCTCAATCGCATCGCTCACTTCAGCCGTTTTGGTGTGGTGCGGCGCATGACCTGTCTTCGGCAATAGCAAAACTTGCGCTTGTGGCATGACCGGCAGTAAACGGCGCCCATGGTTCCAGAACGGCACCAGCGTATCGGCCTCGCCGTGAATAATCAGTAGGGGTAATTTCACTTGGTTGTAATGCGGGCTGAGCGTTTGCATGTAGAAACTCAGCTCGTTCATGTCACGCACATTGTTCAAGTAGGTTTTAGGCCGTAATGCCAGGGCGATACCACTGCGTTCGACTTGCCCATCCGGCACCGGATCCGGTGCGAACACCTCTGCCAAACCTTCTTGCAAATAGTGTTTCCCTAGCGGCTGAACCAGCGTCCAGGCAAATAGTTTGCTCAGCCACGGCCGCTGTTCGGCCAAGGTGTAGGTCCAATTTAACGGCCCCGTCCAATGCCCAACGACACCACTGATGAGCACGCCACCAGCGATGCGCTCTGGCATATACACCATCGCCGACATCACCACCGAGCCCGCCCAAGAGTGCCCCACGATGAGAGGCTTGTGCACACCCAAGGCATCGCTGGCATCGAGCAGCAGCGACGCCACTTGTGCCGGATTAAGCCACTCTTTTTCTTCAGACGGGCGCTCGCTAAACCCGTAGCCAGGCCGGTCAAAGGCAATGACGCGATGCGACTTTGCCAGCACCGGCAAAATGCTGCTGCTGAACTCACGCAAATTCGAGCTAGCCCCATGTACCAGCAAGATGCCAGGCCCTTCACCTGCGATCACATAATGCAGTTTCGTACCGTTTACCGTGATGAACTGGCCGATAGGCATGTTGACTTGCTCCGCGCGCGTCACGCCGACACCTGTGATGAGAAGCAGCACGCAGAGCAGGATCGGCGTCAGCACAAACAGAGATAATTTCATGGTGCATCCAAGGCTTTCAGTATTGCGCTACTGTTGTTGAGGCCATCGTTAATAACAAGCGGACAGAGCAGTATTACTGTGCTTCACAGTAGGCCTGGCGCATCTCGCGACGCCCCGGAACTTCACCGATATGCATGGCTTGACCACTGAGAAAAGCCTGTTGCTCGATACTCTCGCGGGTCAGTGCATCATCACTTTGCGTCAGGCGTTCGGCATTTCGCCAAACGCCCTCACGCCATAGCGTGACTAACTGCATCGCCGCCAGATTGCCGGGCACGCCTAAGTTACCTACCGTCAGCATGATCGGGTCATAACGCTGACCAACCGCTTGCACAATGCGCGGATAGGCACGGTTCAGAATTTCGTTGAACAAATCGTGATCGGCTTTACGACTACTGCCATCCGGCAGGGTCAGGCCCGTCTTCGCCACGGCGAACGGCATGTCGCGCTGCACATGGGCATTAATCGCCATGAGCATGTCGTGACCGGCAGTCCAGTCACCCTGCTGCGCCACATCCATGACCAGTTGCCAAGCCGGTGGAATGGCGTTGCCAGCCAGATGCGAACGAATCATCTGCTCATAAAGGCGATAGAACTCCACAGCCTCCTGCCCAAGGCCAGCAGGGTCCTGAAAAATGCTCGAATCGGTCTCCATTTGCCAACGCGTTTCCTGCGTGAGCAAGCGATACACCGTGGGAAACACAGCACGATGGTCACAGCCAAAAAATCGCTCCCACCCAGCTAACTCACTTTCGACCCAATGCAAGCACTTGAGGCCATCGACACCGCAATCCGCTGAATAGTCTGGGGCTGATGGTGGCGAGCTGATCGGCGGTAACAGATTGCTGAGGGGAAGCATCGGCGCAGTTTGTTGACTGGCAGCAGTGCCTGAGCTATCGGATGTGCCGCTCGGGGTAGTCGAAGACTCACCGCAAGCCAACAAGCCTGCGCAAGCAACACCAAGACATGAAATTGCAAGACTGCGCATGTACATCACACCCACTTGAGCAAAAGGTAGACAGATCATAACGGTAGAAAAGAAAAAGCCCGCTATGCATGAAAGCAAGCGGGCTTTTTCACATCACCAAACTACAAGCCGGAATTACTTCCAGCCAGTCAGCTCAGCAATGGCAGCACCCAGCATGGCCGGGTTCGACACCGTCTTCACACCAGCGGCCTGCAGCGCAGCGAACTTCTCGTCTGCCGTGCCCTTGCCACCGGAGATGATGGCACCGGCATGACCCATGCGCTTGCCGGCCGGAGCCGTGACACCCGCGATGTAGGAAGCCACAGGCTTGGTTACATGCGCCTTGATGAACTCGGCAGCCTCTTCTTCCGCCGAACCGCCGATCTCGCCCACCATGATGATGGCTTCGGTCTGCGGATCAGCCTGGAACAGCGCCAGCGCGTCGATGAAGGTCATGCCCGGAATCGGGTCACCGCCGATGCCGATGCAGGTCGACTGGCCGAAGCCGAGGTCGGTGGTCTGCTTCACGGCTTCATAGGTCAGCGTGCCCGAACGCGACACGATGCCGACCTTGCCCGGCAGGTGGATGGAACCCGGCATGATGCCGATCTTGCACTCGCCCGGCGTGATGATGCCCGGGCAGTTCGGCCCGATCAGACGCACGCCACCCTTGCGCAGGATGTATTCCTTGACGAACAGCATGTCGATGGTCGGCACGCCTTCGGTGATGCAGACCACCAGCTCGATGCCGGCATCAACGGCTTCCAGGATCGAGTCTTTGGCGAACGAGGCCGGAACGTAGATCACGGTGGCGTTGGCGCCAGTCTTCTCGACGGCTTCACGCACAGTGTCGAACACCGGCAGGCCGAGGTGCGTGGTGCCGCCCTTGCCTGGCGTGACGCCACCAACCATGTTAGTGCCGTAGGCAATCGCCTGCTCGGTGTGCAACGTACCCTGCGAGCCGGTGATGCCCTGGCAGATCACTTTCGTATGTTTATTGATCAGGACACTCATGTTCAGGCTCCTACCGCGTGACCAGCAGCTTTGACGACAAGCTCGCCCGCTTCGTTCAGCGAGGCGGCCGGAATGATGTTGAGACCGGATTCGCGCAACTTGGCGGCACCCAGTTCGGCATTATTGCCTTCGAGACGAACTACAACCGGCACTTTCACGCCGACTTCTTTCACGGCGCCGATGATGCCTTCAGCAATCATGTCGCAACGAACGATGCCGCCGAAAATATTGACCAGTACGGCTTTCACAGAGTCATCTGACAAGATGATCTTGAAGGCTTCGGTCACGCGTTCCTTGGTAGCACCACCGCCGACATCGAGGAAGTTCGCAGGCTGGCCACCCTTGAGCTTGATCAAGTCCATCGTGGCCATGGCCAGACCAGCACCGTTGACCATGCAACCGATGTTGCCTTCGAGGGCGACATAGTTGAGATCCCACTCGATGGCACGACGCTCGCGCTCATCTTCCTGGCTCGGGTCATACATGGCCTTGAGCTTGGGATGACGATACAGAGCGTTGGAATCGATGGCGATCTTGGCGTCCAGGCAGTGCAGATTGCCTTCGCTGGTGATGACCAACGGGTTGATTTCCAGCAGTGCCAGATCCAGGTCGGTGAACATCTTGCCGAGGCCCATGAAGATCTTCACGAACTGCTTTACTTGTTCGGCGTTGAGGCCGAGTTGGTAAGCCAGTTCGCGACCCTGGTAAGCCTGCGGGCCAACCAGCGGATCGATGGCGGCAGTCAGAATTTTTTCCGGGGTGTCGTGAGCAATCTTTTCGATGTCCACGCCGCCTTCGGTCGACGCCATGAAGACGATGCGACGTGTCGCACGATCAACCACGGCACCCAGATAGAGCTCATTGGCAATGTCGGTGCAAGTCTCGACGAGGATCTTGGTGACCGGCTGACCCTTGGCGTCGGTCTGGTAGGTCACTAGACGCGTGCCGAGCTGGGCACGGGCAAAGGCTTCGACTTCGTCGAGGCTCTTCACCAGCTTGACGCCACCGGCCTTACCACGGCCACCGGCGTGGACCTGGGCCTTGACCACCCAGACATCGCCACCAATGCGCTCGGCGGCGGCGCGGGCTTCTTCCGGTGTCGAGGCAGCGAAGCCCTTGGACACTGGCAGGCCATATTCGGCAAACAGTTGCTTGCCCTGATACTCGTGCAGATTCATCGTGTGATCACCACTCGTTGTAAAAAGAGTTACTTGCGCTTGCGTTGGATGGCGTGGATCGCACGACCATCAACTGCAAGCGCCGCTTCGTGCACTACTTCCGACAGAGTCGGGTGAGCAAAGCACATCAACTGCAGGTCTTCGACGCTGGCGCCGAATTCCAATGCAATCAGTCCCTGGTGGATGATGTCGCCGGCGGCCGGACCGATGACATGCATGCCGAGCAGACGATCCGTTTTGGCATCGGCCACAAATTTCACAAAACCCTGGTTGTCGTCCGAGGCCAGTGCGCGACCATTCACCGCAAAGGCGAACTGGCCAGTTTTCACGTCAAAGCCTTCGGCCTTGGCACGCTCTTCGGTCATGCCTACCCAGGCCACTTCCGGATGCGTGTAGATCACCGAGATGATCAGGTCATAATTGAACTGGGCATGGTGACCGGCCATGATTTCGGCTGCCATCACGCCCTCTTCCATGGCCTTGTGCGCCAGCATCTGACCACGCACGAGATCACCGATGGCGAACACGCCGGGAACCGAGGCACGGCACTGGTCATCGACGGCGACAAAGCCACGCTCGTCCAGCGATACGCCGGAGTCCGAGCTGAGCAAGCCGTCCGTGACCGGGCGACGGCCGACCGCAACAATGAGCTTGTCGAACACTTCCTGCTGTTCGCCCTTGGCATCGGCAAAGTTGACGGTGACTTGGCCATTGGCCACTTGCGTACCAGTAACACGGGCACCCAGGCGGATATCCAGACCTTGCTTAGTCAAGATCTTCTGAGTTTCCTTGGCGATGGCACGGTCGGCAATCGGCAGGAACTGATCCACCGCTTCCAGCACGATCACTTCCGAGCCCAGACGCGCCCAAACCGAACCCAGCTCAAGGCCAATGACACCAGCGCCAATCACGCCCAAGCGCTTCGGCACCGTCTGAAACTCCAGCGCACCAGTGGAGTCGACAACAACGTCATCCACCAGCTTGGCGACCGGAATCTGCACCGGCTCGGAGCCCGACGCCAAAATCACGTTCTTGGCCTGAAGAATCTGCACCTCACCCTCATGCGGAGTGAACTCGACCTGCTTGGCGGCGAGCAGCTTGCCGCTGCCCTGCAGCCAGGTAATGCCGTTGCCCTTGAGCAGCTGCGCAATACCACCGGTGAGTTGATCAACAACCTTGTCCTTGCGCGCCAGCATGGTGGCGAGGTCGAGCTTGACCTCCCCCGTACTGATGCCGTGGTTGTCATAACCCGCTTTCAGGTCGTGATACTTGTGCGACGAGTCCAGCAGGGCCTTGGACGGAATGCAGCCCACATTCAGGCAGGTACCGCCCAGCGATGGCTTGCCCTTGTGCACACGGCGCTCGATGCAGATGACCGAGAGGCCGAGCTGGGCCGCGCGAATCGCCGCCTCATAGCCGCCGGGGCCACCACCAATCACTACCAAATCAGCTTGTTGCGTCATGTTTCAATACTCTTGCTCAGATGGCTTGCGCTCAGATTTCCAGCAGCAGACGGGCCGGATCTTCAACCAGCTCTTTAATGGCAACCAAGAAGCTCACGGCCTCCTTGCCATCAATGAGACGGTGATCATAAGACAGCGCCAGATACATCATCGGCAGGATCACGACCTGACCATTCACAGCCATCGGGCGATCCTGAATTTTGTGCATGCCGAGAATGGCGGTCTGCGGCAGGTTCAAAATCGGCGTCGACAGCAGCGAACCGAAAACACCACCGTTGGAGATGGTGAAGGTGCCGCCGGTCATGTCGTCGATGGAGAGCTTGCCGTCACGGGCCTTCTTGCCGAACTCCATAACGCCCTTTTCCATTTCGGCGATGCTCATTTTCTCGACACTGCGCAGCACCGGCACGACCAGACCACGATCCGACGACACGGCCACGCCGATGTCTTGGAAGCCGTGATAGACGATGTCATTGCCGTCGATGGAGGCATTCACAGCCGGGAAGCGCTTCAGCGACTCGACAGCCGCTTTGATGAAGAAGGACATGAAGCCGAGCTTGACGCCGTGGACCTTCTCGAACTTTTCCACGTATTGCTTGCGCAGGTCCATGACCGGCTTCATGTTGACTTCATTGAAGGTGGTCAGCATGGCGGTGGACTGCTTGGCTTCGAGCAGACGCTCGGCGACCTTGGCGCGCAGGCGCGTCATCGGCACACGCTTCTCGACGCGCTCGCCAACGGCCAGCGCCAGCACCGGAGCAGCAGCGACCGGAGCTGGTGCAACGACCGGAGCCGGCTTGGCAGCAGCAACATCGTCCTTGGTAACACGACCACCAACACCGCTACCGGCGACAGCCGCGATACTCACACCGGCTTCGGCAGCAGCTTTGCGCGCGGCAGGGCCGGCGGCGGCAGGAGCACTGGTGGCAGCGGCAGCAACGGGCTCAGGCGCAGGCGCAGCGGCGGCAACCGGTGCAGCAGCGGCACCGGCGGTGAAGATGGCCAGCACTTCCTGCGACAGCACGGTGTCGCCTTCGTTCTTCATGACCTGGCTGATCACGCCATCGGCCGGCGCAACCACTTCCATAACAACTTTGTCGGTCTCGATGTCGACAATCAGCTCATCGCGCTTCACAGCTTCGCCCGGCTTCTTGTGCCAGGTCGCAACTGTGCCATCGGCAACGGACTCGGGGAACACGGGGGCTTTGATTTCAAGACTCATCTTTTGGATTCCTTTTAGCTCAAGTAGCGCAACACATTAGGCAGTTTTAACACCGAGAGCATCGGCAACAAGCGCCGCCTGCTCTTTGGCATGCAAATAGACCGAACCACAGGCAGGTGCCGCCGAAGACGGGCGACCGGCATAGCCTATGGTCAATTCCGGCTTCCACTGGCGCATCACACGCTCAAGGTTATGGCGCGTGTTGTACCAGGCACCTTGGTTCATGGGCTCTTCCTGACACCACACGACTTCGCTGGCGTTGCCGTATGGCTTCAGGGCATCGTCCAACATTTTGTCCGGGAACGGATAGAGCTGTTCAACACGCAGGATGGCAACGCCTTCCAAAGCCAGTTCACGGCGCTTTTCCAACAGATCGTAGTAGACCTTGCCACCGCAAATGACAATGCGCGTGACCGTCTCTGGCGCTACGGCATCAACCTCACCGATGACGGTCTGGAAGCGGCCGTTGGCTAGATCTTCCAGAGTCGACACCGCGAGCTTGTGACGCAACAGACTCTTCGGCGACATGATAATCAGCGGCTTGCGCAGCGGGCGTACACCCTGACGGCGCAACAAATGGAAAATCTGCGCCGGCGTAGAAGGCGTGCAGACCTGCATATTATGCTCAGCACAGAGTTGCAGGAAGCGCTCCAGGCGCGCCGAGGAGTGCTCCGGCCCCTGCCCTTCATAACCATGCGGCAACAACATGGTCAGACCGCACAAACGCTCCCACTTGGTTTCGCCGCTGGAAATAAATTGGTCGATGACTACCTGTGCGCCGTTGGCAAAATCGCCAAACTGGGCCTCCCAAATAATCAACGCATTCGGCGTCGTGGTTGAGTAGCCATACTCAAACGCGAGCACAGCCTCTTCCGACAGCAAGGAATCGTAAATATCGAAGCAACGCGCCCGCTTGCTGATGTTTTGCAGCGGCACATAAGGCTGGTTGTCTTTCTGGTTATACATGATCGCGTGGCGATGCGAGAACGTACCGCGACCCACATCCTGGCCAGTCAGGCGCACCAGTAAGTCTTTGTCGAGCATGGTGGCGTAGGCCATGATTTCAGCAGCGCCCCAGTTCAACTCCAGATTGCCAGACCACATACGCTGACGGTCTTCCAGGACTTTCTGTACCTGACGCTGAACCACAAAGCCTTCCGGCAACTCACCCAAACGCTTGCCGAGTGCTTGTAACTCAGCGATAGGCACGCCGGTTTCCCACTCATCTACTACTGGATGATTAAGGTAAGGTGCCCAATCCACAAAGAGGGTCTTGTTCGGCTCCAGAACCAGGGTCTTCACCACATGCTGGCCCGACTCTAGCGCCTGACGGTAGTCATTGACCATGGCATCAGCTTCACCAGCCGCAATCACGCCGGCAGCGAGCAGGCGCTCAGCATAAATGGCGCGTGTGGTCGGCAGATTGTTGATGACCTGATACATGATCGGCTGCGTCGAAGACGGCTCATCGGCTTCGTTATGGCCGCGACGACGGTAGCAATACATGTCGATGACCACGTCTTTCTGGAATTCCATGCGGAAATCCAAGGCTAGCTGCGTAACGAACAGCACGGCTTCAGGGTCATCGCCATTGACGTGAAAAATCGGCGGCTGAACCATTTTCGCGACGCCGGTGCAATACTCGGTCGAGCGCGCGTCATCAATACGGCTGGTAGTGAAGCCAACCTGGTTGTTGACCACGATGTGGATCGTGCCGCCCGTGCGATAGGCACGGGTCTGCGACATCTGGAAAGTTTCCATGACCACGCCCTGCCCGGCAAACGCGGCATCGCCATGAATGCTGATCGGCAGGACGGTCTTGCCGGTCGGGTCGCCACGGCGATCCTGACGCGCACGAACAGAGCCTTCCACCACTGGCGAAACGATTTCCAGATGGGATGGGTTGAAAGCCATCGCCAAATGCATTTCGCCACCGGCGGTCATGATGTTGGACGAATAACCTTGGTGATACTTCACATCACCGGAACCCTTGGCGTGGAAGGTCTTACCTTCGAACTCGTCAAACAGGTTGGCCGGGTTCTTACCGAGAATATTGACCAGCACATTCAAGCGGCCACGATGAGCCATGCCAATCACGGTTTCTTTGGTTCCGTAAGTGCCGGCGCGCTGGATGCACTCGGTCACCATCGGGATCATGGCTTCGCCACCTTCCAGACCGAAGCGTTTAGCACCGGCGTACTTGGTGCCCAGATACTTTTCCAGTCCTTCGGCGGCGGTCAGCTGCTGCAGCAACTGCTTGCGAGTTTCCACGGAGAAATTCGGGTTACCGCGCATGCCTTCCATACGCTGCTGCAACCAGCGTTTCTCGGTGGTATCCACAATGTGCATGTATTCCACGCCAACGCTGCCACAGTAGATGGCATTCATGGCATCGACCATTTCGCGCAGCGTGCACTCTTCACGGCCGAGCGCGAGATTACCGGTGTTGAACACGGTATCGAGATCGGCCAGCGACAGCCCGTGCTGGGCCAAATCGAGGTCAGGCACAGCCGGGCGCGGCATAAGGCCTAGCGGATCGAGCTTGGCGCGTTGATGACCACGATTGCGGTAGCCGGCAATAAGCTGCAAAACCGCAACCTGACGGCGCTCATGCTCGGTGCTGACACGGCTGACCGGCATAGGCTGGGAACGGCTGGAGTTCTTGGCGAGGAGCAGGAACTGCTCGCGTACGCCTTGATGCGGCGTGTCTTGGCTGATGCCGGCAACACGGGGAAGCTTTTCGAAGTAGGTGCGCCAATCTTCTGGAATACTTTGCGGCGCGACTAGATATTGTTCGTACAACGCCTCGACATAGGCGGCGTTTTCAGCAGAAAGTTGCGAACTTCCTCTCTGGCGCAGCATCTGGCCATCTTGCATAGTCATTTTCCCGAGCAAACACGTCTGGGCGATCGGCCTCAAAACGGGTCTTCACTATCGAATCAGATTTTCACGAGCCTTTTTGAGGCATCGCGACCCCCATCCCTTCATGCGGACAGTGCCGAACTCACCGATATGGTGCAAGAGTCAGCAACTGTCGTGGGCGCGGTGCGTGCAAGCAATATGCGCACCAACTTCGCCAAATCGTCGTGCAGGCGTACACAATTCAAGCATCTTGGCGCTCGATACCGTGAACCCCTGCCAGTCGTCTGGCACTGCCCCGAAACCGCTCGATACTAGCGCGATTGCCAGACAGGCGGAACCACTACGAAAGTGACAGAGACGGATTTCTTGACCAACGGAAACAAAAAGGCCCGAGCAACGATGAAACATCGCTCGGGCCTTTGCATTCACAGGAATTGCTGGCTTTTGGCTTATGAGCCCTGAGTCAGCAACATATTGCGAATATGGCCGATGGCCTTGGTCGGGTTCAGGCCTTTCGGGCAGGAACTGACGCAGTTCATGATGCCACGGCAGCGGAACAGCGAGAACGGATCATCGAGCTTGGACAACCGCTCCATGGTCGCCGTGTCACGCGTGTCAGCAATGAAGCGCCAGGATTGCAACAGAGCCGACGGGCCGAGGAACTTTTCCGGATTCCACCAGAAGGACGGGCACGAAGTGGTGCAGCAAGCGCACAGGATGCACTCATATAGACCATCGAGCATAGCGCGGTCTTCGGGCGACTGCAGACGCTCGATGGCCGGTGCCGGCGTGTCGTTGATGACATACGGCTGAACCTTCTCGTACTGGTTGAAGAACATGGTCATGTCCACAACCAGATCACGCAGCACGGGCAGGCCCGGCAGCGGCTTCACGATCAGATGCTTGCCGCCCTTGGTGGCCAGCGAAACCGGCGTGATGCAGGCCAGACCGTTCTTGCCGTTCATGCTGAGACCGTCGGAGCCACACACGCCTTCACGGCAGGAACGACGATAGACCAGCGAATCATCCTGTTCCTTGACCAGGTTCAGGATGTCCAGAACCATCAGATCGCGACCCTGAGTGTCGACCTGAAAATCCTGCATGTACGGCTCACTGTCCGTATCCGGGTTGTAGCGATAGATGCTGACTTTAAGCATGTTGCACCCCTAAATTAGTATGTACGAGCCTTGGGCTGGAACGCCTTGACCTGCTTCGGCGCGAAGTTGACGGCACGCTTGCTGACCGTCTTGGTTTCGGTGTTGAACAGCGAGTGCGCCAACCAGTTTTCGTCATCACGATCCGGATAGTCTTCGCGGCTGTGAGCGCCACGCGATTCGGTACGAACCTGTGCCGACATGGCCGTGGCTTCTGCTGTTTCAAGCAGGTTGTCCAGCTCCAACGCTTCTACACGGGCAGTGTTGAAGGAGTTGGTTTTGTCGCCGAGATGGGCCTGGGCAATACGCTCACGCAGCTCATTGACCTTGACCACACCCGCATCCATGTCATCGCCGCGACGGAAGATGCCGAATGCCGCTTGCATCGTTTTCTGCAGCTCTTTACGCAAGGCTGGAATGGATTCGCCGCTAACCGTGGAATTCCAGCGTGCCATGCGCGACTGCGCCTTGGCGACATCGGATTCGGACGGCTCGCGCTGCTCCATACCCTGACGCAGTGCATCTTCAATATGCAGACCGGCAGCACGACCGAAGACCACGAGGTCGAGCAGCGAGTTGCCGCCGAGACGGTTGGCACCGTGCACGGATACACAAGCGATTTCACCCACCGCGTACAGACCCTGGATGATGCTGTCCTTGCCGCTGGCATCGGTACTGATCGCCTGGCCGTGAACATTGGTCGGAATGCCGCCCATCATGTAATGACAGGTCGGGATAACCGGGATCGGCTCCTTCACTGGATCGACATGCGCAAACGTCATGGCCAGCTCGCAGATGCCGGGCAGACGGCTGTGCAGCACGTCCTTGCCGAGGTGATCGAGCTTCAGATAGAGGTATTCGCCATCCGGACCGGCACCGCGACCTTCGCGGATTTCCAGCGCCATCGAACGCGCAACCACATCACGCGAGGCGAGATCCTTAGCATTCGGGGCATAACGCTCCATGAAGCGCTCGCCATCCTTGTTCAGCAAGTAGCCACCTTCACCACGACAACCCTCGGTGACCAGCGTACCGGCACCGGCAATACCGGTCGGGTGGAACTGCCACATTTCCATGTCTTGCAGCGGGATGCCGGCGCGAGCCGCCATACCGACGCCATCACCGGTGTTGATGTGGGCGTTGGTGGTCGACGAATAAATACGACCTGCACCGCCCGTGGCGAACACGGTGGCTTTCGACTTGAAAAACACGACTTCGCCGCTGGCGATGTCCATGGCGATGACGCCGCAGACAGCACCGTCCTGGTTACGCACCAGATCCAGCGCCAGCCACTCGATGTAGAACTTGGTGTTGAATTTCAGGTTCTGCTGATACAGCGTGTGCAACAAGGCATGGCCGGTACGGTCAGCAGCAGCGCAGGTGCGCGCAGCTTGCGTGGGATTGTCTGGGCCTTTGGATTGACCACCGAACGGACGCTGATAGATACGGCCTTCTTCGGTACGCGAAAACGGCAGACCCATGTGCTCGAGCTCGAACACGGCTTGCGGCCCCACCGAACACATGTATTCGATGGAGTCCTGGTCACCAATAAAGTCGGCACCCTTGACGGTGTCATACATGTGCCAGCGCCAATCGTCGTTGGGGTCGGCTGACGCGATAGCACAGGTGATGCCGCCCTGAGCCGAGACCGTGTGCGAACGAGTCGGGAATACTTTCGAGATCAGAGCAGTCTTAAAGCCCGACTGAGCCAATTGCAGCGAGGCGCGCATGCCTGCACCACCGCCGCCAACAATCACGGCATCAAAATTTACAGTACGCATTTTAGACATGACTTAGTTGCCCCAAATAATCTGAATGCCCCAGACGATGACCACGAACAGGGCCAGCGCCATCGCAACCTGCACCACCAGACGCAGCACATTGGCCTTCGGGCCCATCTGACGCTCGGTCAGGTAGTCCGTGAACACGGTCCACATGCCGATCCAGGCGTGTGCAACAAAGGCCAGCAAGGCCATCAGCGTGAAAATGCGCATGCAGGTCTGACTCATGAAGTCATGCCAAGTGGGGTAATCCACCACAGGCGTGATCAGGAACCAGGCGCTTAGCCAGACGGTGTAGGCAGCCAGAACAATGGCGCTGACACGCTGCAGCAGCCAATCGGACAAACCAGAACGGGAAAAACTTGTTGCGCTTTTCATTACAAAACCACTCCTACAAAGAGCGCGGCAATGACCAGTGCCGACAGGATCAGGCTGATCTTGGCGAAGGTACGACCGCCTTCCAGAGATTCGGCAAAGCCCCAGTCCATAACCAGATGCTTAACGCCGGCAATGAAATGATAGGCCAGACCTGCCAGCGCCACGAACAGCACCAGCTTGCCGACCGTGCCGGTGAGCATGGCTTGCACACAAGCAAAACCGTCAGCCGATGACAGCGAGCAATCCAGCAGCCACAACAGGCCGGGAATGACAAAAAACAGCAATACGCCGGAGAGGCGATGCAAAATGGAGGCAATGGCTACGGGCGACTTCAAATTGACTTCAATGACAGTCGCGAGCGAGAGATTGACCGGTCTGTTGCTTTTCACAGAGGGCATCCTGTTGGTCTGGTGGGTCTGACGGCCATTGGGAATGGCGCGAAATAACCCCGCAAGCCATTGAAAATAAAGATTAAATCTGAATTTTTTGTAGGCATTGCAGGATTGCCGCGAAAGTATAATCCCGCACATTCCGTAATACAAATGGCTTTGTCACACAAAACCTCAACAAGGGCACAGGATTTGCTAGCACTTAAGTCGAAGTCGGGGCAAAGCATGTGCAGCACTTCATTGACAATTCTGCCTCGTGATTTAAGCTACCCCGCTTCCAGCACCGGACTGCGCGCTGTGAGCGCAGCACCTTCTTAGGAGACCGTGATGACGGCCAAGAACGCAACGCTGACTATCGGCGACGAAACCCTGACTCTGCCGATTACTTCCGGCACCCTTGGCCCCGATGTCATTGACGTGAAGGACGTGCTGGCGAAAGGCTATTTCACTTACGACCCCGGCTTCATGGCCACCTCGGCCTGCGAATCCAAGATCACCTTCATCGATGGTGACAAGGGCATTCTGCTGCACCGAGGCTACCCGATCGACCAGCTCGCCGAACATGCCGAATACTTGGAAGTCTGCTACCTGTTGCTTAACGGCGAATTGCCGAACGCAGAGCAGAAAGCTGAATTCACCAAGCTCGTCACTGACCACACTATGGTCAACGATCAGCTGCGCAAGTTCTTTGATGGCTTCCGTCGTGACGCTCACCCGATGGCCGTCATGTGCGGCGTCGTCGGTGCCCTGTCTGCTTTCTACCACGACGGCTTGGATGTGAATGACTCCAAGCACCGTGAAATCACTGCCATTCGTCTCATCGCGAAAATCCCGACGATTGCTGCGATGAGCTACAAATACACCGCCGGCCAGCCGTTCGTGTACCCGCGCAACGACCTGAACTACGCCGAAAATTTCCTGCACATGATGTTCTCGGTGCCAGCTGACGTGGGCTACAAAGTGAATCCGATTCTGGCCAAGGCCATGGACCGCATTTTCACGCTGCACGCCGACCACGAACAGAACGCATCGACCTCGACCGTGCGTCTCGCCGGCTCCACCGGTGCCAACCCCTACGCCTGCATCGCTGCCGGCATCGCCGCGCTCTGGGGCCCGGCACACGGTGGTGCCAACGAAGCCGTGCTGAAGATGCTCGATGAAATCGGCAGCGTGGAAAACGTGGCTGATTTCATGGAAAAAGTGAAGACCAAGGAAGTCAAGCTAATGGGCTTCGGTCACCGCGTCTACAAGAACTTCGACCCGCGCGCCAAGGTCATGAAGCAGACCTGCGACGAAGTTCTCGCTGCCCTCAACATCAAGGATCCGCAGCTAGCGCTGGCCATGGAACTGGAGCGCATTGCGCTCAACGACCCGTACTTCGTCGAGCGCAAATTGTACCCGAACGTCGATTTCTACTCGGGCATCATCCTGAAAGCCATCGGCATTCCGACCTCCATGTTCACCGTGATTTTCGCCCTCGCTCGTACTGTCGGCTGGATCTCGCATTGGCTGGAAATGCACAGCGCCGCCTATAAGATCGGTCGCCCGCGTCAGCTTTACACCGGCTACACGCAGCGTAACTTTGTTGAGGTCGACAAGCGCTAATCGCACTTATCGAGCCGAAAAAAAGCCGCCTTCTTTGGTAAAGCAGGCGGCTTTTTTATGCGTGGATTTTCCGGTTAGCGCCGATCCGCCATCGAGGATCAGGCTCTGAAGAACCGCTTATTCGCTCTGGAATGACTGACTTTGCAGGTAATTCGGCAAGCCCAGCTTGGCAATCAGATCCTGCTGCGTTTCCAGCCAGTCGATATGCTCTTCGGTATCTTCGAGAATCAGCAAGAGCAAGTCACGGCTGACATAGTCACGCGCCAGCTCAGCCGCTGCGATACCATCTTTCACCGTCACTTGCGCAGCCTTTTCCAGCGCCAGATCGGCACCGATCATCTCGGGCGCATCCTCGCCGATCATGATTTTGTGCATGTCTTGAATATTGGGTAGGCCATCGAGCATGAGAATGCGGTCGATGAGCTTGTCGGCGTGCTTCATCTCGCCGATGGATTCCTCGTATTCCTTTTTCGCCAGGCGCTCAAAGCCCCAATGACGATACATGCGTGCATGCAGAAAATACTGGTTGATTGCGGTGAGTTCGTTTTTCAGCTGCTGATTGAGCAGTGCAATGACCGCCTTGTCACCCTTCATGTTCGATATCCCAATGCTGTTTGCGTAGGCGATTTATAGCACGGGCTGCCACTGTTGGGGAGCTTGCGACAAGCGCATCACGGCATCGACGCTTAAAGCTTCCTGCCAGACCGTTTCGGCAAAGTCACGGCATGCGCCGCAGCAGGTCGCTAGGCCTGTAGCCAGCTGCAACTGGGCAAAGCTTTGCTCGCCGCTCTGGGCTGCTTTGCGGATGGTGCGATCGGTAATGCCGTGGCACAAGCAAACGTACATGGACTGATACCTTTGACAAGATGAGATCAGATGCCAATAGTAAATGAGATGGATTCGTATTTGCAAGTACATTATTCACGCAGGGCCTGAGCTTGGGTATCATGTGCTTTTTGAGGATGCCGGCATGACAGCAGTCGCGTTTATTGGTCTGGGCAATATGGGCTACCCCATGGCTGGGCATTTGCAGCGCGCCGGGCACGATGTCACCGTGTGGAATCGCACCGCGGCAAAAGCGCAGGCGTGGGTGGCAACTTATGGCGGCTATATCGCCACCAGCCCCGCTGCTGCTGCCAGAAACGCTGACATTGTGCTGACCTGCGTCGGGCGGGATAAGGATCTTGCCGAAGTCCTGCAAGGTCAGGAAGGCATTCTAGCCGGCCTGCACGACCATGCTCTGCTGATCGATCACTCCACGGTTTCAGCGGATATCTCGCGAAAAATTGCAGGCGAGTGGCTCAAACCAGGGCAGGAATTTGTCGATGCGCCAGTTTCCGGCGGCCAGCAAGGTGCCATCAATGGCCAGCTCAGCATTTTCTGCGGCGGCAATGCCCAGGCAGTGGCAAAAGCTCATCCGATTCTTGCCGCCTATGCCAAGGCGCAGGCTCACGTTGGCCCAGCAGGCAGCGGCCAGCTGGCGAAAATGGTTAATCAGATTTGTGTTGCCGGCGTCATTCAGGGCGTGGCCGAGGGCATGCTTTTCGCGCAACAGGCCGGGCTGGATGTTGCTCAAGTCATGGGCTTGGTAGCGCAGGGAGCTGGTTCATCTTGGCAGCTGATAAATCGTCATACAACCATGATCGCCGACGAATACGATCATGGCTTTGCCGTGGACTGGATGCGCAAGGATCTCGACATTGTCGAAGCCGAGGCAGCTTGCTTGGGGCTGACCTTGCCACTGACTCCACAGATCAATGACTTCTACCGGGATGTGCAAGCCATGGGCGGAGGTCGCTGGGATACCTCTAGCCTGCTAAGGCGCTTGCAAGAAATTGCAGCAAGCACTGGAAAGCCCGCCTGATTTAGGCTTCAATCGAGCGCCTCGGTATTCTGTCCGACGAACTGCATCCACCCTCAAGAAGGATAAAAAATGAAGTTTCAGCCACGTGTTTTAACCCTCGCCCTCGCCTCCCTTGCTCTTGCTGCCTGCAACAACCCTTTTAGCAGCACAGCCAAGCTGGATACCGATACACAGAAATTCAGCTACGCCATTGGTGTTGATATTGGTCGCTCCATGGAGCCGATCCGCGAAGATATCGATCTCGCTGCCTTGCAGCAGGGTCTGACCGATGTTCAGGAAAAGAAAGAACTGGCGCTCAACGATGAAGAGCGCAAGAAAATTCTGACCACGATGGCACAGCAGCTGCGTGAAAAGAAAATGAAAGAAATGGAAGCCAAGGGCAAGTCGGCGACGGATGCCGGCAGCAAGTACTTGGCCGACAATGGCAAGCGTGCTGGCGTTACCACCACGGCTAGCGGCCTGCAGATTGAAACTCTGAAGGCTGGTACAGGCGCCAAGCCGGCCGCGACCAGCGTCGTCACCGTGCACTACAAGGGCACGCTGACCAATGGCACTGTCTTCGACAGCTCCTACGATCGCGGCCAGCCGGCCACTTTCCCGCTCAACCAGGTTATTCCGGGCTGGACCGAAGGCGTGCAGCTGATGCAAATCGGCGGCAAGTACAAGCTCTACATTCCGGGCAACCTGGCCTACGGCCCACAGGGTTCGGGTGAGAAGATCGGCCCCAACGAAACGCTGGTGTTCGAGATCGAGCTGCTGAAGATCGAAGGCTAATCAGCTTTTCTTCAAGCAAAAAAGTGGCATAAAAAAACCGGCGCAAGCCGGTTTTTTTATTTGAACCTTTGCGAGATGCGCCACCGCTCTTGCCAGCAACGGGCGGTGGCGCATCTACAGCATCAACGCTCGATGATGGCAACCACGCCCTGACCACCCGCAGCGCAAACCGAGATCAGGCCACGGCCCGAACCCTTTTCGCTGAGAATCTTGGCCAGTGTTGCCACGATACGGCCGCCAGTAGCAGCGAACGGATGGCCCGCTGCCAGAGACGAACCATTGACGTTGAGCTTGCTGCGATCAATCGAACCCAATGGCGCATCCAGACCCAGACGCTCCTTGCAGAACTTGGGATCTTCCCAAGCCTTCAATGTGGACAGGACCTGCGAAGCAAAGGCTTCGTGGATTTCGTAGTAGTCGAAATCCTGCAGGGTCAGGCCACGGCGAGCCAGCATACGTGGCACGGCGTAGGCCGGGGCCATCAGCAGGCCTTCCTTGGCGTGCACGAAATCGATGGACGCCACTTCGCCATCAATAAAGTACGCCAGGACCGGCAGGTTGTTGGCGTTGGCCCACTCTTCCGATGCCAGCAGCACCACCGAGGCACCATCGGTCAGCGGCGTCGAGTTGGCGGCGGTCATGGTGCCGGTCTCGCGATCACCGAAGCAGGGCTTCAGGGTCGACAGCTTTTCCAAGCTGGCTTCCGGGCGCAGGTTCTGGTCGCGCTTGAGGCCAAGGTACGGGGTCACTAGGTCGTTGAAGAAGCCGCGCTCGTAAGCAGCCGCCAGCTTCTGGTGGCTGGCAATGGCCAGTTTGTCCTGTTCTTCACGCGGAATCTGCCATTCAGCAGCGGTGATAGCGGCATGGTCACCCATGGCCAGACCGGTGCGCGGCTCGCCGTTACGCGGGAAGGACGGGATGAAGTGCTTAGGACGCAGCTTGGTCGCAGCCTTGAAGCGATCAGCCGGGGTCTTGGCGCGGTTGAGTTCGAGCAGCACGCCACGGAGACCATCGCTGAGAGCCATCGGGGCATCAGAAGTAGTGTCTACGCCACCAGCAATGCCGGAGTCGATCTGACCAAGGGCGATCTTGTTGGCTACCAGAATGGCGGCTTCCAGGCCAGTGCCACAGGCTTGCTGAATGTCGTAGGCAGTGGTTTGCGGGTCAAGCTTGGTGCTCAGCACGCATTCGCGGGTCAGGTTGAAGTCACGGCTGTGCTTGAGCACGGCACCGGCAACCACTTCACCAATACGCTTGCCACCGAGGTTGCAACGATCGACCAGGCCGTCAAGGGCGGCGGTCAGCATGTCTTGGTTGGATGCTGTGGCGTACACGCTGTTGGAGCGTGCAAAAGGAATACGGTTGGCGCCGACAATGGCGACGCGACGAATGGTGGTCATGTGAAACTCCTGTTGATTACACCTGCCACGCTAGCACAAGCGTTACACAGGTCATTGGCCGAAATGCAGCAAATGCGATGGCTTGCGGCAAACTCTGTCGCGCCTGCCTTTGTTAGTCTGCGTTGACGGCATGTTAGCGATTTGTTGTGCGCGCGTCAGCACTCGCCAATTTCCTTCGAATTGTCTAGTCTCCGCACACCTGCGGCCAGATGCCGCCAGAATCTTCCGACTTGTGTCGCCTTTCGCGGCAAAGTCTTGGCTGTTTTACCCGTTTTTACTTGCTGAGAGGACCTCATCATGAGCGATCGTTATATTGATTTTGTGAATTCCCCGATTGGCCAGCTGCTGGCCAAGAATCTCGGTCTGCCAGCCCCGCTGACGCTGGATCGTTTCGATGCCACTGCGCCTGTGGTCAAGGGTGGTGTTCTCGTTGGTGCCGCAGCCGGTAGCGATCTGACAGCCGCCATCACGCAAGTGCTGGCCAACATCAAGGCAGAAGTTTTTGCTAGCGCCGACAGCAGCGTGCACAGCCTCGCCTCAGCGGCCGGCCTTGCCACTGTGTCCTATGCCCCTGCCGCTGAAGATGGCCAGAAATTCAAAGCTCTGGTGTTTGATGCTTCCGGCATCAGCCGCTCCGATGACCTCAATGCCCTGCACAGCTTCTTCAGCCCGGTCATTCGCAAGCTCGCCAACTCGGCGCGCATCATCGTTATCGGCCGTACGCCGGAACTGTGTGACAACCCCAAGCACGCAACTGCACAGCGCGCTCTCGAAGGCTTTACTCGTGCCATCGGCAAAGAAGCCAAAAAAGGTGCAACCGCTCAGGTGGTTTATGTAGCACCGGGTGCCGAAGCTGATTTGGAATCGACACTGCGCTTCTACCTCTCGCCGAAGTCGGCCTATGTTTCCGGCCAGGTCGTGCGCATTGCCGCCACCGGCATCGCTAGCGAAACACCGGACTGGACCAAGCCGCTGGCCGGCAAGGTCGCGTTGGTCACCGGCGCATCGCGCGGTATCGGCGAAGCCATTGCACAGACGCTGGCGCGTGATGGCGCTCATGTCATCTGCCTCGATGTGCCGCAGCAGGAAGCGGATCTGAACAAAGTTGCTGGCGAGATCGGCGGTTCGGTGCTGGCACTCGACATCACTTCGCCGGAAGCACCGGCGCGCATTGCCGAGCATGTGAAGAGCGCCCACGGCGGTCTCGACATCATCGTGCACAATGCCGGCGTGACCCGCGACAAGACGCTGGCCAACATGAAGGACCAGCTCTGGAACATGGTCATCAACATCAACCTGTCGTCGGAAGAGCGCATCAACGACGAGCTGATCGCGCAGGACGCGATTCGTGCCAATGGCCGCGTCATCTGCGTGTCGTCGATCTCGGGCATCGCCGGCAACATGGGTCAGACCAACTATGCCGTGTCCAAGGCCGGCGTCATCGGCATGGTCAACAGCATGCTGCCGATCCTGCAGGCCAAGGGCATCACCATCAATGCCGTGGCACCGGGCTTCATCGAAACGCAGATGACCGCTGCCATTCCGTTCGCCATCCGCGAAGCCGGTCGTCGCATGAACTCGATGTCGCAAGGCGGTCTGCCGGTGGATGTCGCCGAGACCATCGCCTGGTACGCCAGCCCGGCCTCGAATGCCGTCAATGGCAACATCGTGCGCGTTTGCGGTCAGAGCCTGATCGGCGCCTAAGCGCTGGAGATTGAAGATGACTGTTCGTGAAATCAATAAAGCCCCAGGCGCCTTGAGCTTATATGCCAAGGCAGTGCTGGGCGGCTTCAATAAAAAGGGCAACTCTCTGCCCGATTTAGAAGTGGTGCTGCGCGACCAAAGCATCGATCTCACGCATCTTGCTGAGTACAACCGCACCTGCGGTTTTACCCTGCGCGATACCGTGCCGTCGACTTACTTGCATGTGCTGAGCACGCCGTTGCAATTAGTTGTGATGACCGATGCCGACTTCCCGTATGCCCTGCTCGGCCTGGTGCATGTGCGCAACACCATCGATCAGCTGCGCCCGGTCAATGTGCGTGAGCAAGTGACTTTCCGCACGCGCGTCGGCAACCTGCAACCGCACGACAAGGGCGTGACCTTTGATCTGATCAGCGAAGCCTTTGTCGGCAACGAGAAGGTTTGGATCGATATCAGTACTTATTTGCGTCGTCAGGCTGTAGCGAAGACGGAAGGCGCTGCGAGCGAGAAACCGGCCAAGGCCGAAAAGATAACGCGCAGCCTGCCTGCGGCATCGTCGATCTGGGTGGTACCGAGCGACATCGGTCGTCGTTACGGCGCTGTTTCCGGCGATCGCAACCCGATCCATCTCTATGCCGCCACGGCGAAGCTGCTCGGCTTCCCACAGGCCATTGCCCACGGCATGTGGAGCAAGGCAGCCTGCCTAGCTGCGCTCGACGGTCGCCTGCCCGATGCTTATCGCGTGGATGTACAGTTCAAGCTGCCGGTGCTGCTGCCGGCCAAGGTCGCGTTCAGCTCGGAAGCAACGGCCAACGGCTATAACTTCAGCGTCAATGATGCTCGCAAGGGCAAACCGCACCTCGCCGGTACAGTCACTGCGCTGTAAGCCGTAATAGGCTGCAGGAATCGTTTCAGGGCAGTGGCACCAGCCATTGCCCTGAAACATCTGCTCCCTCCAGCGTCGCCCAGCCCAGACGCACACCGAACGCCCGACACAGGGCTTCCCGCAAGGGCTCTGCAGCCACTGCGCCATGCAACAACACTTCCCCTTCTGCCAGCACCAGCACATGCGTGGCGATAGCCAGCGCCGCATTCATGTCGTGGATACTGGTCAGCACCAGTGCGCCCGATTCGACCTCCGCACGCATGACCTCCAGTGCTACCGCCTGATGGCGCAAATCCAGCGCGGCCAGCGGCTCGTCAAGCAACCACAAGCGTGATTCCACACCGTCGGCAAGCCGAATTTGCAGGGCCGTACGCGCTAATTGCACGCGCTGCTGCTCGCCGCCAGACAGCGTCGTCCACGGCCGCTGCAGCAGATGCGTCAGATCCCAGGTTTGCACGATGCTGGCAAGCGCTGAGGCCAGTCCGGCATGCACGCCCTGCCACGGGAAAGCCCCCATCCGCACGATGGCCTCGACGCTGAGCGCTGCCCGCAGGCTGTGTTGCTGCGGCAGATAGGCACGCTGCTGCGCCCAGGCGGTATCGTGCCAGGTCGGCAAAGGCTGGCCCTGCCAGTTCCAGCCAGCTGTTGCTGCCGGCATGCCTGACTGGCCGGCGGCATGACGCAGGAAAGTGGACTTGCCCGCCCCATTCGGGCCCAGCACCAGCCAGCATTCGCCGGCATGCATGGTCAGCTCAGGAAGTTGCATCAATATACTGCCATCGGGGCTGAGCAGCGGTTGCGCCGCAATATGCATCATCGCTGCCACCGCAGGCGGAGAAGGACGAGAAAGAATGGCGCGCCGAGCAATGCCGTAAGAATGCCGACGGGGATCTCCAGCGGGCTCAGCAGCGTTCGCGCCAAGGTATCGGCCAGCACGGCCAAGAGCGCGCCGATGATCAGCACCACCGGCGTCAATGCGCGGTGGCTGCAACCGACCCAGCGACTGGCCATGTGCGGCGCCATCAAGCCGATGAAGGCGACGCTGCCGGCCTGCACCACCGCTATCGCCACCAAGGTCGCACTGGCCCAGATCACTTGCTGGCGAAAGCGTGCCACCGGCAGGCCCAGATGACCAGCTTCGCGCTCGCCCAGCAGCCACAAATCAAAGGTGCTGGCGCGGCGGATGCCCCAGACAGTGAGCAGGAGCAAAACCCCGGCCGCCGGCAGCAGCAAACGCGGCTCGGCATAGGCAAAGCTGCCCATGAGCCAGAAGCTGCTGGCACGCAAGGCTTGGTCCGGGCTGATCAGCAAGAGCATCTGCATGATGGCGGCAAGCAAGGCATTGAGCGCGATGCCAACGAGCAGCAGCGCCTCGCCTTGCAGCTGATAGCGTCTCGCCAATGCCAAAACACCCAGTAGTGACAGCGTGCCACCGACGATGGCTGCCAGCGGCATCCATATCCACGCCGCCGGCCAGAGCACGAGAAAGACAATCGCAGTCAGCGCCGCGCCCGATGACACACCGAGCAGGCCCGGCTCGACCAGCGCGGTACGAAACAGGGTTTGCAGCCAAAGCCCGGCCAGCGCCAATGTGGCGCCCGACAATGCCGCCAGCGCCAGACGCGGCAGCCGCAGTTGCCAGAGAATTTCAGCGCCGAGACTGCCCTCGGGCAAGTCCACGGCCTGCACGGCCAAAAGCCCGGCGGCCAAGAGCCAGAGGCCAACCTGCCAGCGCCGCGCTTGCCAGAACAACAGTGTCTTACTCCGCACCATGCCATCGCTCCGAAAACCCAAGGCGGCAGCTTACCTCAAGGCCTTGAGCCGGCTACAAGTAAACAGCAAAATGTCTGTAGAACAGAGACGAAAGGTACTTGCGAGGTTTTCACGGCGGGCAGAGGATCGGAATGAGATCACTCTGCCTGGACAGCCATCATGAGCGTCACGGATATCAATAGTTTCGAAGGCTATAACAGTCAGGGTCCTGCTGCTCTCGTGCTCTCCGGTGGTGGTGCCCGCGCGGCCTATCAGATCGGCGTCTTGCGCGCGATTTCGGAGATGCTGCCGAGTCGGCACAGCACACCCTTCCCGATTATCTGCGGCACCTCGGCCGGGGCGCTCAATGCTGCCGCGCTGGCCACCTGTGCTGACTCTTTTGGTAACGGCGTCGACAAGCTTCACGATGTCTGGTCGAACTTCTCCAGCGCTCAGGTTTATCGCACCGACTGGCCCGGCGTGCTCGGCAGCGCCATGCGCTGGCTGAGCAATCTGGCCTTTGGCCTGTTCAACAAGACCATCCCGGTGTCCTTGCTCAACAACGCGCCGCTGGCGCAACTGCTGCGCGAGATCGTCGATCTGAAGCAACTGCCGCGCATGATTGATGAAGGCCATCTGCATGCGCTGTGCATCACCGCGTGCAGCTATAGTCGTGGCGATTCGGTGAATTTCTATCAGGGTGTTTCGCAGCTGAGCGACTGGCAGCGGGCACGGCGGCGCGGCCGGCGCACGCTGCTCAGCCATGAGCATCTGATGGCCTCCAGCGCTATCCCGCTGATTTTTCCAGCAGTTGATGTCGCCGGTGAATACTACGGTGACGGTGCACTGCGCCAGCTCGCGCCGATCAGCCCGGCACTGCATTTGGGGGCGAGTCGCATCCTGGTCATTGGGGCCGGAACAGGGGCCGGCAGCGCAGCCAAGTCGCCGGTGATGAGCTACCCGAGCCTAGCGCAGATCATTGGCCACATCATGAGCAGTTCG
The DNA here is from genome assembly GCA_040384385.1 of Pseudomonadota bacterium. Taxonomy (GTDB): domain Bacteria; phylum Pseudomonadota; class Gammaproteobacteria; order Pseudomonadales; family Moraxellaceae; genus Perlucidibaca. The sequence goes on from JAZKJJ010000006.1 coordinate 324,245, forward strand.
TTTATTGATAGCCTGGAGATGGATCTCGAACGCATGCATCGCATCAATCACACGGTGAGCATTCTGCCGCAGGAATTGCTAGCCACCACGCCGCTGAAGCCGGTCAAATACATGGTCATTTCACCACAGCTGGACAAGCTGGAAGTGCTGGCAGCGCGCTATGCACACACGCTACCAGCATCGATTCAGCTTTTTGTGCGCGGCTCCGGCATGTTCAAGAAGTCCGGCTCCAACCTGCTCAGCTATCTGATTTTTGAAGCGCCGTTCACGCAGGCACTGATTGATCTCGGCTACACCGAAGCCAAGGAGCGCGAAGTGGAGCTGAGAGCATTTTTGCAGCCTGGCATTGAGCTGGATGCAGAAGTGCAGAGCTCAAGCACGGTGCTTAACTTCAGACGGCCGCCGCAAAGCTGAGCATCAGCGCTCCAGCAACTCGTGCTGACGCATCAGGCCCTCTTGTGCAGTGGATGCCACCAGCATGCCATCGCGGCTGTAGATCAACCCGCGATTGATACCCTTGGCCGATGATGCCGATGGGGCATCCATGCTGTACAGCAACCAATCATCCATACGCACCGGGCGGTGGAACCACATGGCGTGATCGATGCTCGCACACTGCATGGACGGCTGCATGAAATGAACAGCATGCGGCATCATGGCGGTGCCCATGAGCGCAAAGTCGGAAGCAAAAGCCAGCAAACATTGGTGCAGAAAAGGATCATCCGGCAACTGCATTTGCGCGCGCATCCAATGTGCCCGTTGCGGAGGCTTCGGCGTCAGCGCAAACGGATTCACCGGATCGATGGGGCGTAGCTCGATCGGTCTATCGCGCTCCATCATGGCGCGCATCTTTTCCGGCACAAAGGGCGCAACCAGACGCCGCAGCTCGAGCTCGCTCTTCAGCTCTTCCGGCGCGGGCACCTGAGGCATCGGCATCTGGTGGTCGAGGCCATCTTCCGCCATGGCAAACGAGGCCATCATGGTGAAAATGATTTCGCCGTGCTGAATGGCCTTGACCGTGCGCGTGGTGAAACTCTTGCCATCGCGTACCCGTTCAACGGCATAGACGATCGGCGTGGTGGCATCGCCAGGGCGCAGAAAGTAGGCGTGCAGCGAATGCGCCAAGCGATCCTCAACGGTGCGGCCGGCAGCCATCAGTGCCTGTCCGAGCACTTGCCCACCAAACACATTCTTGCCAAACAAATTAATACTCTGACCTCGGAACAAATTGATCTCGATGGGCTCGAGATCAAGCAACTGCAACAGCTCTTGCATGACAGCAGACATCTAACACCTCTCGTCGCGGCAATTTCTAGACAGATACGCTTAACCGCTAGGCGCTTATTGTCAGGGTTTTGTTACACTCGCGGAACTGTTTGGCGCGAATTTGACTCCTTTTTACTGCGCCGCTGCCTTGAGGTTGCACTATGTTTCGACTGTTCGGTCTGGACCGTTTGATCCGCCTGATTATTCGCAAGGCCATGATGCTCTGGGTGCGTACGCAAGTGCTGCCGCACGATTGGCGCGGCCTCGGCATCGATCCCAGCAAACCGATCTGCTATGTGCTGCAAAGCCGCTTGCTGTCCAATGTGTTAGTACTTGAAAGCGAAGCACTGAACTTGGGCATGCCGCGCCCGCTGGCGTCGATGCGTCAGCATGGTCTGCGCGAGAAACACTCGATCCTGTGCCTGACCCGTGGCGATCAGCCGAATCCGCTGATGAAGCCGCGCCACCAGCACTCACCACGCCTGCAGTCGCTGATCGAAGCCGTCAAGGCCGATAACACGCTGGATGTGCAGCTAGTGCCGGTGACTATTCTCTGGGGTCGTTCACCGGACAAGGAAAGCTCGCTGCTGAAAGTGCTGCTCGCTGACTCCTGGGCAACACCTTCGGCCCTCAAGCAATTCTTCACCGTACTCGTGCAGGGCCGCACCACCATGCTGCGTGTGAATGCACCGATTTCGCTGCGCCAGCTCTGTGATGAAGGTCAAGACAGCGAGCGCACGCTGCGCAAGGTCTCGCGCGTACTGCGTGTGCACTTCCGTCGCCAGCGCACTGCCGTGATCGGCCCTGATTTGTCGCACCGTCGCACCGTGGTCAGCGAAATCATTCGCGCCGAGCCAGTGCAAGCCGCTATTGCCCGCGAGATGAGCGAGCGTGGCGTTACGCGTGAGGTCGCCGAAGCGCGCGCGCGCCTGTATTGCAACGAAATTGCTGCCGACTACTCCTTTCCGGTGGTAAACGCGCTGAAGTCTTTCCTGACGTGGATGTGGACACGCCTGTACAACGGCGTTGAGGTGCATCACTTCGAGACGGTCGAAAAACACATGGCCGATCACGAGGTGATTTATGTGCCCTGTCACCGCAGCCACATCGATTATCTGCTGCTCGCCTACGTCATCTTCATCCACGGTTACACCACGCCGCACATTGCCGCCGGTGCTAACCTGAACATGCCGATTGTTGGCGGCATTCTGCGTCGCTCAGGGGCTTTCTTCCTGCGCCGCACCTTCCGCGACAACTTTCTCTACGGCGTCGTGTTTCACGAATATCTGCACCAGATCATGAGCCGTGGCTTCCCGATCAAGTACTTTGTTGAAGGCGGACGCAGCCGTACCGGTCGCCTGATGACCGCCAAGCTGGGCATGGTCAACATGACCTTGCGCAGCTATTTGCGCGACCACAAGCGCCCGCTGGTTTTCCTGCCCGCCTACATCGGCTACGAAAAACTCATGGAGGGCGGCACCTACATCGGTGAATTGCAGGGCAAGCCCAAGCAGAAGGAAAACCTGTTTGCGCTGGCCATGTCGGTGCGCAAGCTGCAGAAGGTCTTCGGTCGTGTGCACCTGAGCTTCGGCACACCCATCTACATGAACGATGTGCTGGATGCCCACATGCCGGATTGGCGCACCAATCCAAATGCCGCCGAAAGCCCAGAATTTATCATCACTTCTAAAGCCATCGGTGACGCCATCACTACACAGATCAATGCCTGCGCGGTGGTCAACCCGGTAAATTTGCTCAGCCTAGTGTTGCTGTCCACGCCCAAGCATGCAATTGACGAAGAGCAGCTGGCCGAACAGGTCGCGCTCAACAAGGCTTTGCTGCAAGCCGTGCCCTATCACGATCAGATCGTCATTACCGACATGGACGGGCCACAGATCGTGGCCTATGGCGAAGAGCTGAAGATTCTGCAGCGGCGCAAGCACCCGCTCGGTGACTTGCTTTACTTGCAGGAGGAAGAGGCCGTGCTCATGACCTACTTCCGCAACAACACCTTACACCTGTTCGCCCTGCCCTCGCTGCTGGCGATTCTACTGCTGCAGAACAACCATGCCAGCATGGAGCAGCTGCTGAAGATGGTGCGCTCGATCTATCCTTTCCTACGCTCCGAACTGTTCCTGATCTGGCGCGATGAAGAACTGCCGGGCGTGATCGCCAAGACACTGGATGCCATGGCTGAACAGAGTCTGGTGCAACGCACTCAGGATGACACCTGGGTAGTGCCGGGCTCGAATACGGCCGACTATGCCCGTCTGCACATTCTCAGCCGCGCGCTGCGACAGACGCTGGTGCGCTACCACATGACCATCACCGTGCTCAATCAGCGCGGCTCCGACAAGCTCACCCAGCAGCAGCTGGAAGAGCTCTGCCATCTGCTGGCACAGCGTCTGTCGTTCGTGCGTGAATTTAGCGCGCCCGAGTTCTTCGACAAGGCCCTGTTCAAGAACTTCCTCGACACACTGAAAACCTTGGGTTACCTGAGCATCAACGATGCCAAACGCTTGGTCTTTGATGAGCGTCTCAGCGCACTCGCCAACGATGCCCTGCTGATGCTGCCAAGCGGTATCCGCCAAGCCGTATTGCAAGTGACGCTGATTACCGATGAGGAAGTGGCTGGCGCGCTGCTGGCGCTGGAGCAGAGCAAGGAACGCAAGAAAGGGAAAGCGGCGGTCTGATCCTGATGAAAGGGCCGCTTATACCCAGTTCTCCAGCCTGAGCGCATCTACCCGTTCAAACTCGCGCAGATTGTTGGTCACCAGAATCAGACCTTCGCTGCGCGCATGGCCGGCGATATGCAGATCATTGATGCCTATTGTCGTGCCTTTACGCTCCAGATCCGCACGAATCTGTCCGTAATGTGCCGCTGCCTTGCTGGCATAGGGCAGGACATCCAAGCGCGAGACAAAATCTTCGATCCGTCGAAGATTCTGCTCTCTGTGCTCACTCTTCTCGGCACCATGCATCAGCTCTGAAAAAGTGATGGTGCTGATGCACATTTGCCCAGCATGCCGATTGAATGTGCTCAGAATATCCAGCGGGCGGCGCTTGATGACATAGATGACTATGTTGGTGTCGAGCATGTATTTGAGCATCAGAAGCTCTCGCGCTCCGATTGCTGCTGTGACGCACGCTCAGGCAGAAAGTCGTCGCTGACGCCTTCATCGCCGAGAAAAAAGCTGTCCCAGCTGCGATCCAGTGGCGACAAAATACGATCCGCCCCGAGCACGCGCACCACCACCTTCTTGACGGTGTCTGGAAAGCGTGTCTCCGCCGGCAAGCGTACGGCTTGCGTGCGATTGTTCTCGAATACCGATCCGGTCTGCATCTCAAGTTACTCCATCAAATGCCATACACTTGGTGTATATAGCACACAGACAGATTTTCAGCCAACAACCGGTGCATACAGGTCAAAGCGATTGCTCTGGCCTTCCATGCGCTGATGCGGTGCCACGCCGGCCAGATCCGGTGCATGGCGCGGCCGCTTCACCACGATGCGGCGTGTGGCTACCTGGCGAGCCAGCGCCAGCAGCTCATCAGCATCGTCATCGCTGCCCACCACCTGCCGGAACAGGCGCATGTCGAGCTTGACCAGCGCAGACTTGTCGCGATGCGGGAACATCGGATCCAGATAAACCGTTTCCGGGCGCTCGGCAGCCGGCAATTCGCGTAACTTCAGCAGAACATCTTGGGCGCTGCCTTCGTGTAATTGAATACGGGCAGCCGTTTCGGCGGTTTGTACTGTGGCAGCAGCACGCGCCAGGCCATCTCGGAGCAAGGCCTGCACGACGGGTGAGCGCTCGCAACTTTGCACATCGGCACCAACATGCGCCAGCAGCCAGCTGTCGCGTCCCCAACCTGCCGTGGCATCAAGCACCCGCAGGCGCGGCGTGCCAGCAGCCACTGGTTTGATGCCGCAAGCTTTCACCACCGCTTCACCACCACCACCGCCCTGAGCCATGCGCCAGCGCAAAGCATCGGAGGCAAAATCGACACGCACGGGAGCCGGCAAAGGCTTCTCGATGGCTTGCAGGCCTAGACCGGCATCATCGAGCCAAAGCACGACTGTTTCAGCAGCTGTCTCGCTGGAAGCAGCGCCAGTGCCGCACTGATACCGTGCCGGCAACAGCAACCGGCGCTCGGCCAACGCCTCCACACGCAAACCCAGCTGTAACGCCAACGCTCTCGCCTGAGCAATTCGCGCAGGCGATGCTGCTGCGTCGTGACAGAGTCGCGTCAGGCCCACGCGCTGCCGCCAACGCCGAGCAGAATCGCCAGACCGAAGGCGATGCGATACCAGGCAAAGACCGTGAAATCATGGCGTGAGATGAAGCGCATCAGGGCTCGAATCACGACCAATGCCACGATGAAAGAAACCACAAAGCCGATGGCAATGACCGGCAGATCGGACATTGCGAACAGATCACGATTCTTGTAGCTGTCGTAAAGCGTAGCGGCAAACATGGTGGGGATGGCGAGAAAAAATGAGAACTCGGCGGCGGCGGTACGCGACATGCCGAAGAGCAGACCGCCGATAATAGTTGCACCGCTACGGGAGGTACCAGGAATCAGCGCCAGACACTGGGCCAGACCGATTTTCAGCGCATCCTGCCAGCGCATGTCATCGACTGTTTGCACGCGTACTGTCACTTGCCGACGCTCGGCCAGCAAGATGACGACGCCACCAACCACCAGCGCGATCGCCACTGAAGTCGGGTTGAAAAAGTACAGTTTCAGCGTGCTCAGGAAGAAAAAGCCGAGCAAGGCCGCCGGCATGAACGCCACCACAATATTGATGACAAAGCGCTGAGAGCTGGCCTGACCGAGTTGCGTCGCCACGCCCCAGAGACGCTCGCGATACTCGTAGCACACAGACAGAATGGCACCGAGCTGAATCGCCACCTCAAAGACGGCACGCTTTTCTTCCGTCCAGAAATCTAGCCATGCCGCTGTCAGAATCAAATGACCGGTGCTGGAAATCGGCAAGAACTCAGTAATGCCCTCGACTACCCCCATGACCACGGCTTGCCACGCTAACGTCCAATCCATCACGCTGTCTCTTCAGTTGTACTCGCCGGGCTTGTGGCCAGACGAGAGTAGGTTTCGTAAAAATGGGCCGGCATGCGCTTCAGGCGTCCTGATGCAATCTCGATGCAGACCAGATGTGTGGCGCCCCGGAAAATGGTCAGGCCATCGCCCAAGCGGATGATCTGATAGACACGATGCGTGGACAGTTTGTCTACGCTCAACAGCCAGGTGCCGATCAGCAGGTCTTCACCGAGATGGCTGGCGGCCAGATAATCCAGCTCATGACGGCGCACCACCATGCCGTGACCGCAGGCCTCGTATTCTGCCGGCCCCAGACCATTTTCCTGCGAATGCGACCACGCCACCGCCTCCATCCATTGCTGATAGACCACATTATTGGTGTGACGCATCACATCAATATGCTCGGGCAGCACCTTCAGCGCCACGGTATGCGGCTCGGGATAATCCCACTTCAACAATGGCGTCATGTTCAGCGTCCCGGTAGTTTTTTCCAGACATCGTCGCGTAGGTAGACCGGCAAGGCCAGCTCTGGCGCGACTGCCTTGCCCGCCTGCACGGCAGCAAACGCCAGTGTTGCCACATCTTCAGCATCCGGTGCGAGGTCGGCGTGAATCTGCTGCACAGCAAAGGTCTGTGCCAGGCTGTCGCCATAGGTGGCCCAGCCGGAGCCGGCAGCGGCAGTCATGCCCGAGCCGGCCACACGCTGGGCCGCATGCTCAGCCAGATGCTCGGCCACATAAGCAGCCCAAGACGCCACCAGCGCAGCCGGCAAAGTCGCTGGCGCAGCCGCGACTTCGGGCGTGATGGCCTGCATCAGACCATCGGCATCCAGCGCATAAGCACCGGCGTAGATTTCCTGCATGCGCGCATCGAAGGCGGCAAGCACGGCTCGCGCGTCATGCTGACGATAAGCCGCCTGCGCCAATGTCTGCAGGCTCGATACCGGCACTACCGGCAAGTCGGCACCAAAGGCCAGACCTTGCGCGACAGCCGCTGCAATGCGCACACCGGTGAACGCGCCCGGGCCGCAGGAGTAGGCCAAGGCGGTGAATTGCGTCAGCGCCAGACCTGATTCGGCGAGCAGCTCATCCACCATGGGCAGAATCAGCTCAGTTTGCTGGCGCGGCGCATGCTGACGGCGCGCGATAACCTGTACCTGGCCTGCACCATCGCGTTGCCAGATGGCCACCGAGCAATGTTCCGTGGCCGTTTCCAATGCCAGCAGTTTGATGCCACTCGTCATGTCGATGCCGGCTCCAGGCTATTAATGAATTTGAAAAATGCTTCCACTTCCTGCTGACTGCGCGTGCGCCGCATCGGTGGCAGGCTCTGCACAAACAGCTGGCCATAGGGCCGGCCAACCAAGCGCGGGTCACAGACCATGAGCACGCCGGTGTCGAGCACATCTCGAATCAGCCGCCCTGCGCCCTGCTTCATGGCAATAATCGCCGCCGGCAGCTGATAGCTCGTGAACGGATTGCGACCCCGCGCTTTATACGCATCCAGACGGGCCGCGACAACCGGCTCGCCGGGCGAGGCAAACGGCAGCTTGTCGATGATCACCAGCGACAGCGCTTGCCCGCGCACATCCACGCCTTCCCAGAACGCGCCGGTGGCGAGCAGCACGCAATCCGGCGTATTGGCAAAGCGGCGCAGCAGCTCGGCCTTGGGCTGCGTGCCTTGCACCAGAAACGTGTATTCAAGCTGGCGCGGCAACCATTCCGCCGCCTCTTTCAGCGCACGATGCGAGGTGAACAGGAAAAACGCGCGGCCCTTGCTGGCGCGCAGAATCGGCACCGCCGCTTCCAGCGTGGCGCGGGTGTAATCCTTGGAGCCAGGATCCGGCAGACCCCGTGGCACATAAAACAGCGCCTGCTGCTCATAGGCAAAGGGGCTGGGCAGCTGCAAGGTCGCTACATCTGCCGGCAAGCCCAGCTGCGCACTGATGTGCCGAAAGTCTTCACGCACGGCCAGCGTGGCCGAGGTCAGCACCCAGGCCATGGGTTCGCGATCGAGCAACTCACGAAACGGCTGCGATACTTCTAGTGGCGTCCACTGCAAGATAAAGCCTTTGCGGAAGGTCTCGAACCAGTGCACCTGATTATCCGGGGTCTCACCGGTCAGTTCGGTGAAAGCCTCGGCCAACTCCTCGGCCCGGCGATGGCAGCTTTCTAAGCCCTTGCTCTTGTCTTTCAGCGGCGACAAGGCTTCGGTGATGCAAGCCATGGCCATCTCCACCGCGGTAATCGTGGCCGGCAACTCGGCATGCTCCGCGATGTCGGCCCAAACACCCTTGCGCGACTCCTCGCCCATGAGCAGACGAAAATGCGCTAGGCGCACTTCTAGGTTGGAGACCAGATCGTTCATGCCACGCAGATCGCCACCAGCGGCTAGGACTTCGCGCAGGGCATCGGCAAGCAGATCGTGAATCTGCCGCGATGACAGGCTGCGGCCGAAGAACATGGCCGCTGTTTCCGGCAGCTGATGCGCTTCGTCAAAAATAACGGCATCCACTTCCGGCAGCAGCTCGCCGAAACCACGATCCTTTAAGGCCTTGTCGGCAAAGAACAGGTGGTGATTAACCACGATCAGATCGGCTTCCGTGGCCTTCGCCCGCGCCTTCATCAGCGGGCAGTCCTCGACTTTGGGGCACTCCTGACCGAGACAGTTGTCGGCCGTGCTGGTGACCAGCGGCCAGACCATGGAATCCTCGGCGATATCCAGAAGCTCGGCGATATCGCCCTGATCGGTCTTGCCCGCCCAGGCAGCCACGCGGTGCAGGTCGTGCACGATCTGTTTCGACTCGAACTCGCCTTCATCGAGATGTTGCTGCAAGCGGTATGGGCATAGGTAATTGCTGCGGCCCTTGAGCAACGCCGTGCGCACAGGGCGGCCAAGCAGTTTGCGCACCATGGGCAGGTCGCGATGAAAGAGCTGATCCTGCAGGTTGCGCGTGCCGGTAGAGACGATGGCCTTCTTGCCCGACAGAATCGCCGGCACCAAGTAGGCATAGGTCTTGCCAGTGCCGGTGCCGGCTTCGACCAGCAACAGGCTGCGCTTGCTCAGTGCCTGCTCGACCGCCTCGGCCATGGCAATTTGCGGCTCACGCGGCTGATAGCCAGGGATCTGCTGGGCAAATGCGCCGTTCGGGCCAAGCGCAGTACGCACGGCGGAGGTTGCAGCAGGCGCAGCATCAGACATGACAGCGGCTCACACAGAGAGGGCCGAGAGTGTAGCAAAGGCTTGACGCTTTCGCTGACGATCCGCGCTAGCATATCGCCCTCGCCAGCTCATCCCTTGCCTACCATGACCAAACCGCTTACGCCCTACCCATCGCTGACCGGCCTGATTCTTGCCGGCGGTGCCGGTCGCCGCGTCCAAGGCGCCGACAAGGCCTGGCTGAACTGGCAAGGCAGACCATTGATCGAACAGATCGAAGCAAGATTGGCACCACAGGTGCAGCAACTCTGGATCAGCGCCAATCGCGATCCAGCAAGCTATACAGAGCTGCTCGGCAACCGTCTGGCGGGCATCATCGGCGATGATTGGCCTGACTACCCCGGCCCGCTGGCTGGCATTGCCAGCTGCCTGCCGTTACTGCCTTCGGGCTGGGTGCTGATCACACCGGTAGATACGCCGCAACTGCCGACCGATCTCGGTGAGCAACTTTGGCAGGGTCTGGTGACGAGTAATAGCAACAGCCGCATGGCCGTGGCCGGCATGAGTGACGATACGCACTGGCTGCACATGCTGGTACATACCGATCTTGCGGCAGGCTTACGCCAACGCTTGCTCGCCGGTGAGCGACGCGTGCGTGACTGGTGCAAGGCCGAGCAAGCTGTGCGAGTCCTGATTGCGGCGGCACCAGACAGCTTCGCCAACCTCAATCAGAGCAGTGATTATTAGCCGTGACGCTCAACCGCGATCAACGCACGAATGCGAAGGGTTAGATGCGCATGGCCTGCACCGGACCTTGCAGCAACGATACGAACAAATCGATATGCGCAGGACTCGTGTTCAGTGCCGGAATGTATTCATAGCGCTTGCCACCAGCCTTGATGAATTCGTCGTGATTCTCCACAGCAATCTCTTCCAGTGTCTCCAGGCAATCTGCTGAAAATGCCGGGCAGAGTACCTGCACCGAGGCCACGCCCTCGTGACCCCAGGTCTCCAGCAGTTTGTCCGTGTAGGGCTTGACCCATTCCTGAAAGCCGAAGCGCGACTGAAAGCTCTGCTCCCACTCGCCATCTGCCAGTCCGAGCTCAGCCACAACCGCACGCGCGGTGGCACGGCATTGCTCCGGATAAGGGTCGCCCTTGTCGGCATAGGGCTGCGGAATGCCGTGAAAGGAAAACAGCAGTTTGTCAGCACGACCATGCTGCGCCCAATGTTGACGAATGCTTTCGGCCAGCGCTGACACATAGGCCGGATGCACATGGTAATCGCGGACCACATGTAAGCCGGGCAGATTGCGCTGCTGCTTCACCCAGTCGCCGAGCTGATCGTAAAGCGGCCCGGTGGATGTCGCGGAGAATTGTGGAAACAGCGGTAGCACAATGACCTGCTCAACCTGAGCTGCACGCAGAGTATCTAGGGCGTGACAAAAGCCGGGATGACCGTAGCTCATCCCCGGCAGCACGGTAATGTCGAGATTGGGATAGAGCGTCTGCAAGCGCGCCTGCACGGCGGCAACCTGAGCCAGCAAGGTCGTGCGCATCGGTGACTCATCCGCCCAAATGCTGGCGTAGGCCTCGGCAACACGGCGCGGACGCAGCGGTAGAATGAATAGACGCAGAATGAAAAACCAAATCAGCCGGGGCACTTCAATGACGCGAGTATCGCTGAGAAACTCGCGCAGATAGCGACGCACGGCCGGCGCTGTCGGGGCATCGGGCGTGCCGAGATTGGCCAGAATAATGCCGATGCGCTGACGACTCACCTGACCTGAACTTGCATTCATCTCACCAAACTCCTCTGCCCAATAAAGCTGCTAAAAAGTAACCCATTAGAAAGCATAACGCCGCGACTGGCGCGGCGTAAGCTGACAAGGCTGCCACTATGTCAAAGCGGCAAACATCCGCGCGGTGATGTCTTCCACCGAACCAACACCCGGCACTAGGCTGTATTTAGCAGCACCCGGCTGCTCAGCGCGTGACTGGTAGAAGCCGACTAGCGGCTGCGTCTGGCTGTGATAGATGTCGAGACGCTTGCGCACTGTCTCTTCGCTGTCATCCGGACGCTGTACTAGATCTTCGCCGGTCATATCATCCTTGCCTGCAACCTTGGGTGGGTTGTATTGCAGGTGATAGACACGGCCGGATCCGGGGTGAACGCGGCGACCTGATAAGCGCGAGATAATTTCACTGTCTTCAACACGAATTTCGACGACATGATCGATTTTCACACCGGCATCAATCATGGCTTGCGCCTGCGGGATGGTGCGCGGGAAGCCGTCGAAGAGAAAGCCTGTAGCACAATCAGCTTGGGCAATACGCTCTTTCACCAGACCGATAATGATGTCGTCGGAGACTAGTCCACCGGCATCCATGACCTGCTTGGCAGCAACGCCCAGCGGCGTTCCGGCCTTGACTGCAGCGCGCAACATGTCGCCCGTGGAGATTTGCGGGATGCCGTAACGGTTCATGATGAGCTGAGCCTGTGTACCTTTACCAGCACCCGGCGCGCCGAGAAGAATAATACGCATCCAACACACTCCCAAAAACAAGGCGGCAAGAATACCCGCCAACGCCCTATTTTCACAAGGCTTGGCGTATCACGGCGGCGGCAAAATGCGACGAAAGCCCTATGACTAGCGGGTCTGCGTAATGCGCAGACGGATCAGGCCGGTGTTTTTTTCAGCCACCGGCACCGGCACCGCCTGCCAGTCATCAGCCGCCGGCGTGGCATTGCCAGTCATGGAGATCTTCGCCTGCAAGACCAAATCCTTTTGCGCCGAAAGCAGGCGCGCGGGCTGCAGGCTGTCGGCATCGGTCAGCATCACCCGCAAGGGAAACTGTGTGATCGGGCGACGAATCACCGCCACCGGCATCGGCGGGCCGGACGGTGTACGGGCAAAAATGAACACAGCGGCTTCAGCCGGCAACTTGCGCACCAGATCGGCGGCAAGCGTCACTTCCACATTCAGACCGGCAACAGCCGCTGGCTCGTCCTGCACGGTTTCGGCAATCAAGCTGGCAATGCGCTGATCGGCCTCACTGTCACGACTTCCACCCTCTCGCTGCGTTTCGGCAGCACGCAAGGCCTGAAGCTGAGTCAGCACAGCGTAGGCCTGCTCACGCTCACCGGCACGCAAGTTGCCCATGCCCAGCATTAGCAAGGCACCCTGATGCTCGGGCTGCTCACGCAGAATACGGCCGAGCATGCCGCGCGCCACTGGGTCCATGGCACCTTGCTGGGTCATGATGGTGGCCTGCACATAGGTCATCACCACCTGAATATCTTCCGGCTTGAGTTCGGCGGCACGCGCCAGCGCAACCTTGGCCGGATCGAAGTCCTTGGCTTGCAAGAAACCCAGGCCCAGCGTCATCCAGGCATCGGCATTGCCGGGCTCGGCCTGCACGCGGCGCTGCAAGGCACGCATGAAGTCCTGCAAGCTGGTGTTACGAGCGCTGGCATCAGGCTCCTGGCCCGCCAACACGGCATCGATGCTGCTGCGCAGCGCCATCTGATTACTCAGGTCGGGAGCCACGCCGGCATTGAGAAAATGCCCCAGATACAAGGCAAAGGTCAGCACCGGCACACCGAGCAGCAACAGCAGCGCCAGCGGCCGTACCGAGCCAGAGGTATTAGTAGGACGCTGCAACTGCGCTTGCGCATCGGCCGTGGTATCGGCAAGCACACCGCGATCCAGCTCCAGCTTCAGCGCAGAATAAGTCTCCGCCTCCAATCGCCCGGTAGACAAGTCGGCATTGAGCTCGCCGAGGCGATCGCGATAGACCTGCGCACTGAGCTGACGCACCGACTGGCCGGTAGCGATGGCGTGGCCGCGCAACGGCCAAATCAAGGCAAATACCACCAGCAATGTCAGCAGCAAGGCCACCAGCAGCATCGGTGCCAGCACCGCAAGTGAATTCATCATGAGCGTGACCCTGAGTCTGACAATGGTTTTTCTGACGCCTTGCTTTCCAGCACATGAGCCGGGCTGTCAGTCAGACCGGTGAGCAAGCGTTGCAGGCTGGCTTGCTCGGCAGCATCCAGCGGTTTCACACGCGCCGGCTTGCGCAGGCTACGCCGCCATAGCAGGAGTGCCACGCTGACCAGCAGCAAGGCCGGCCCCCACCAGAGCAACAGCGTGCTGGCACGCAGCGGCGGCTTGTAGCTGATAAAATCACCATAGCGCGCCACCAGATAATCGCGAATTTCACTATCGCTTTTACCGGCCTGAATCTGCTCGTAGACGCGCGTCTTCAGATCGTCCGCAAGGCCGGCATCCGAACCGGCGAGATTGGTATTCTGGCATTTCGGGCAGCGCAGCTCATCAATCAGTGCCCTATAACGCACTTCATCGGCAGGGCTGCGGAAGTCACGCACATCGATGGCGGCGAAGCTGCTCAACGAGGAGGCCAGCAACCCGATTAGCAATAACAAACGAATCATGGCTTTGCTCCTGCAGCTTCCGCTTTCAGTGCGTCATAGCGCGGCTTCAGCTCCTGTAGCCAGGCCTTTGCATCGAGCACCCCGACTGCTCGGTAGCGAATGCGCCCTTGGCGATCAATCAAATAAGTTTCTGGTGCGCCGTAAACACCCAGATCCAGCCCCAAATCACCGCGCTCATCGAACACCGTCTCAAAAAACGGATTGCCGCGCTGCACGAGATAACCCTGCGCCGCCTGCCGGTCATCCTTGTAGTTAACGCCAATGATGCGCACGCCATCCGCCGCCATATTAAGCAGCGTGGGATGCTCGACGAGGCAGGACACACACCAGGTCGCCCAGACATTAAGCAGGGAAACTTCGCCCTGGAAAATCGAGGCATCGACCACACGAGCAGGACCCTGCAAGCTGCTCAGGCTGAATGCCGGCACTGGCTGCTGCAAACGCGCCGAGGGCAGGAAAGATGGGTCTTCGCCATTGCGGCTGGCGAGCAGCACCGCGAGCGCCGCAAACAGCACCAGCGGCAGCCCGAAAATCAGGCTTTTGCTTAGCGATGGCTTCATGTCAGCGCCCTCCCGCCGCATTCAGGCGATAGCGCTTATCGAGCATCGACAGCAGACCGCCCAAGGCCATCAGCAGTGCACCAAACCAGATCCAGCGAATCATCGGCTTGTGGTAGATACGCACCGCCCAAGCACCAGCATCGAGCGGCTCGCCCAGCGCCACATACAAATCACGGAAGCTATTGCCGGTAATCGCCGCCTCGGTCATCGGGCTCTGCTGCACACGATAAATACGCTTTTCCGGGTGCAGAACCTCAACGAAGCCGTCATGGCTAACCTGCAGCGTGCCGCGCTGCGCCACATAGTTGGGGCCTTGATGATCTTTCACGCCGTCAAAGCGAAAAGCGTAGCCATTGACTGTAATGCTCTCGCCCGGCGCCAGACGCACATCTTTTTCAATGCTGTAAGCACTGGTGAATGCCACGCCCAGCACCGTCACCAGCAAGCCCAGATGGGCCAGCTGCATACCCCAGTAGCTGCGCGTTAGCCTAGACAGACCCTTGATGCGCGTGGAAGCATTCTGGCTTTTGCGCGCGATATCCACCAGCTGACTGCCGAATACCCAAACGCACAGCCCCACTGTGAGCCCCACCTGCCATGGCCAGTTGCCGAAAAATGCTAAGGGCAGCGCAATCGCGATGATCACCGCCGCCAGCAGCACTTTACGCAGTGGCAGCAAGACGGCATCAGCCGACTGCTTTTTCCAGTTCGTGGCCGGACCAATGCCCATGAAAAACAGCAGCAGCAAGGTCAGTGGCACAAAGAGCAAATTGAAGTACGGCGGACCCACGGAGAACTTGCCCAGCGCCAGCGCATCGGCAATCAGCGGGAACAAGGTGCCGAGCAGCACGATGACGGTTGCCGTGAGCAGGAACAGGTTGTTCAGCAGCAGAAACATCTCTCGTGAAAATGGGCCGTGATTGCTGTCGCGCTGCAGCGCTGCACCACGCCAGGCGAACAGGCTCAACGAGCCGCCCACGACCACGACTAGGATGCCCAGGATGTAAAGACCGCGAGTGGGGTCAGCCGCGAAGGCATGCACCGAAGTGAGCACGCCAGAACGCACGAGGAAGGTGCCGAGCAGACTCAGAGAGAAAGCAATAATGGCCAGCAGCACCGTCCACGCCTTGAACACGCCGCGCTTCTCGCTGACGGCGAGCGAATGCAGCAGCGCCGTACCAGCAAGCCAGGGCATGAAAGAGGCATTCTCGACCGGGTCCCAAAACCACCAGCCGCCCCAGCCAAGCTCGTAATACGCCCACCACGAGCCCAGCGCAATGCCGACCCCGAGAAAGCACCAGGCCGCCAGTGCCCAGGGCCGTGACCAGCGTGCCCAGGCGCTGTCGAGACGACCGCTCATCAAGCCGGCCATGGCAAAGGCAAAGGGCACGGCAAAACCGACATAACCCATATAAAGCATGGGTGGGTGAATGATCAGGCCGGGGTCTTGTAGCAACGGATTGAGGTCGTTGCCCTCGATCGGAAAGTCGGGCAGCAAGCGTGTGAACGGATTCGAGGTAAACAGAATGAAGCTAATTATGGCGCTGCTGATCAGCCCGAGGATGGCCAGTACGCGCGCGGTCATGTCTAGCGGCAAGGCTCGCGAGAAACGCGCCACAGCCGCGCTCCACAGCGCCAGAATCAGCGCCCAGAGCAGCAGTGAGCCTTCATGGCCGCCCCAGACTGCCGAAATTTTGTACCACCAGGGCAGCAAGGTATTCGATTGGCGGGCGATGTAGTCCACGCTGAAATCGTTTTGCAAAAAGGCCATAGCCAGCAAACAAAAAGCCAGCAACAGCAAGCCGAATTGAGTGAATGCGGCCGTCCGCGCCAGCGCCTGCACGCGCGCATCGCCACGCACCACACCCCACCAGGGTAGCGTGCCTTGCACAATCGCCACCACAAACGCGAGCACCAGTGCATATTGACCCAGTTCAACCCACATGATGATTCCTCGCAACAAAAGACCCAGCTCGGGCAGACGGCATCATACGCACCACAGACAGGCTGTCCAGCATCAAACCAAGCACAAAATTGTCATGGCGCCGACACAAGTCCGAAACACTTGGAAACAACTGAGCAGTCACTGTGTAAGCTTTCTGTCAAATGCTGCTTGCTATGATGCCGCGCAACCAATGACTGACTTGAAGGATGTTATGAGCGACCCGACCCAACGCAACAGTTTCAGCCGTGAAGACCTCCTGGCCTGTGGCCGTGGTGAACTCTTTGGCGAAAACAATGCGCGCCTGCCGCAGCCAAACATGCTCATGATGGATCGCATCACACACATCAGCGGTGAAGGCGGCGAACATGGCAAAGGCAGCATCATTGCCGAGCTCGACATCAATCCGTCGCTGTGGTTCTTTCAATGTCACTTTGAAACTGACCCGGTCATGCCCGGCTGCCTCGGCGTCGATGCGCTCTGGCAACTGCTCGGCTTTTTCCTCGGCTGGCGCGGCAACCCCGGCCGCGGTCGCGCCCTCGGGGCCGGCGAAATCAAGTTCTTCGGTCAGGTTCTGCCGCATCACCAGAAGCTCACCTATGAGCTGCAGATCAAGCGCCTGATCGAGCGTAAGCTGGTCATGGGCATCGCCGATGGCCGTGTACTGCTAGATGGCCGTGAAATCTATACTGCTACCGATTTGAAAGTCGGCCTCTTCACCAGCACCGATCATTTCTAAACGGCCGGGCCACGGCCCCGCCCTTGAGGAGAACACCATGCGTCGCGTCGTCATCACCGGTTTCGGCATTACCTCCTGCCTCGGCCTGGAGCCGGAAACCGTTAAGGACAGCCTTTATCACGGCCGCTCGGGCATTTCCGCTAACGCCAAATATGCCGAGATGGGCTTTCGCAGTCAGGTCAGCGGCAGCATTCGCGACCTAGATCTGGAAGCGCTGATCGACCGCAAGCTACTGCGCTTTATGGGCGATGCTGCCGCGTATGCCTATATCGCCATGGGCAAGGCCATCGCCATGGCCGGCCTGACGCCGGAGCAGGTGGTGAATCCGCGTACCGGTCTGGTTGCCGGCTCCGGTGGTGCCTCCAGCAGCAATCAGGTGCTCGCCGCCGACCTCGCCCGTGAAAAGGGCGTGAAACGCGTTGGCCCGTATATGGTGCCGCGCACCATGTCGTCGACCATCTCTGCTTGCCTGGCCACGGCCTATCAGATCAAGGGCGTGAATTACTCCATCGCATCCGCCTGCGCCACCAGCGCACACTGCATCGGTCACGCCTCGGAGCTGATCCAGCTTGGCAAGCAAGACATCGTCTTTGCCGGCGGCGGCGAAGAGGAAGGCTGGGAAGAGTCATGCATGTTCGATGCCATGGGTGCCATGTCGAGCAAGTACAACAACACACCGGAGAAAGCTTCGCGAGCGTATGACGCCAACCGCGACGGCTTTGTCATTGCTGGCGGCGGCGGCATGGTCGTGGTCGAATCTTACGATCACGCCGTGGCGCGCGGTGCCACCATCCTCGCCGAGATTATCGGCTACGGTGCTACATCGGATGGCTATGACATGGTCGCGCCTAGCGGTGAAGGTGCCGAACGCTGCATGAAGATGGCGCTGGAAACCGTTGATTCGAAGATTGATTATCTGAATACGCATGGCACTTCCACGCCCGTTGGCGATCTCGCCGAGCTGAAGGCCATTCGTGCCGTATTTGGCGACAACGCGCCGCACATTAGCTCAACCAAGTCACTGTCCGGTCACTCGCTGGGCGCTGCCGGCGTGCAGGAAGCCATCTACTGCTTGCTCATGCTCCAGCATGACTTTGTCGCCGCCTCGGCCAACATCGAAACGCTGGACCCCGAAGCGGTCGGTCTGCCCATCGCGCTCAAGCGCATCGACAACGCTGGGCTGAGAACGGTCATGTCGAACAGCTTCGGCTTTGGCGGCACCAACGCCTCGCTGGTGCTGCGCAAGCTCTGATTGTGTCATTTCAGGTCGTCTACCCGCGTGCGCCGACCTGAAATGACAATTCATACAACGAGCATTGTCAAATTAGTTGACGACCGCCGCTTTTCGTCTTAGCTTTACCTCGGTTTATTTTCCCGAGGTTGTTTTATGTCTGTCCAACATCAAGATGTACTCATTATTGGTGCCGGCATTTCCGGCATCGGTGCCGCTTGCCATCTCAAGCGTGAATGCCCCGGCAAGTCTGTTGCCATCCTTGAGCGCCGCCAGGCTATTGGTGGCACTTGGGACCTGTTCCGCTATCCCGGCATTCGCTCGGACTCCGACATGTACACCTTCGGCTTCAACTTCAAGCCGTGGACAGAGCCGCGCGTACTCGCTGATGGCGCTTCGATTCGCCGTTATGTCAGCGACACGGCGCGTGAATATGGCGTAGACCAAAAAATCCGTTTTGGCCGCAAAGTCGCCAGCGCCAACTGGTCATCGCAAGACAAGCTCTGGCATGTCGAAGCCATCGCCGAAGAAACCGGTGAGACCGAGCATTACACGGCCAACTTCCTGATGGGCTGCTCTGGCTATTACAACTACGATGCCGGCTTCCGCCCCGAGTTTCCCGGTGAGGCTGACTTTAAGGGTCAGATCGTGCATCCGCAATTTTGGCCGGAAAATTTGGATTACGCTGGCAAAAAAGTGGTCATCATCGGTAGCGGTGCCACCGCCATCACACTAGTACCGAGCATGGCCGACACGGCTGCGCATGTGAGCATGCTGCAGCGCTCGCCGACCTACATCATGTCGGTCCCGGCCATTGATCCGCTAAGTAAGATGCTGCAAGCCGTGCTGCCGGAAAAGCTGGCTTACCGCTTGAATCGTGGCCGCAACATCGGCATTCAGCGCCTGCTCTACAATGCCTCGCGCAAGCGCCCTATCGTTGTGCGCCGCATGATTCTCGGCTTGATCAAACGCCAGCTCGCCGGCAGCAACATCGACATGCGCCACTTCACGCCCGACTACAATCCGTGGGACCAACGCCTCTGCGTCGTCCCTAATGGCGACTTGTTCAAGGTCCTGCGTAACGGCAAAGCCTCGATTCATACCGACCACATTGACCGCTTCACGGCCGATGGCATTCTGCTTAAGTCTGGCGAAACACTGGAAGCCGACATCATCATCACCGCCACTGGCTTGAATGTGCAGCTGCTCGGCGGCGTTCACACCAGCGTCGATGGCGTGCCCGTGCAGATCAAGGACAAGCTCACCTACAAGGGTGTGATGGTCAACGAAGTGCCGAACGCCGCCATTGTCTTCGGCTACACCAATGCCTCATGGACACTGAAAGCCGACATCGCTGCTGAGTATGTGTGCCGCTTGATCAAGCATATGGATCGCAAGGGCTACAGCACGGTGGTACCGCGTGCCGATGGGCATCAGGTTAGCGAAGACACCGTGCTCGGGGGGCTGGCTTCGGGCTACATCCGCCGTGCAGCCAACAGCCTGCCGCGCCAAGGCTCCAGCGCACCATGGAAAATTGAGCAGAACTACATACAAGATGTACCGGTTCTGCGCTACCACGCCATTGAAGATGGCGTGCTGGAGTTCGACGGCAAGCGCTCGAAAGCTACCACCGCCAGTCGCGTCACCTCGCCGTTGCGTGCTGCCTTTGGCCGCTAAATCTGGCCGGCTGCAGTAGCAGCACAGCCAGGCTGCCGATGCTTACTTGACTGCGCTCTCCACCGACAATGAATCCACCGGCATGGCATCCAACGGTGACTCAAACGCGATGAAAAGGACACAGGGAACCTTGCTTGCACAGTAGCCATCGTGGGTTTGCTTGGCGGGGCCGTAGGCATACGTTCCCGGCTTGAGAACCCTTTTTTTCTGACCTTCATAGGTGACATGAAGCTCGCCCGCCACCAACACCATCCGTTCTGACGATGTGTGCCAATGCATCGGGATGGTTGCCTTAGCGGGCACCTTGAAAAAGACATCCACGTTGGCTTTACTAGGGTCGCCGTGCAGAACCGCTATACCACATCCTGCCGGCAAGAACGGCGGGCAAGGTCCCCACTTGAGTTGTGTATCCTTGAATGTAATGGCCAGCGCCGGCTCCGCTACGAATACCTCGGCCCCTATGAGCGGGCTGACAGGAATCAAAAAGGCGGCAAGGACTATCGGTAGTCGCTTCAACATTTCACACCTCCTTCGATCATGGAAAGGTCAACATGCAGCTGTTCGTTGACACGATCCAACATGCGCTCAAGGCGAGGGTCTTGCAAGACCCTCGCGTATTGTCAGCAAAGCCAAATTCCAAGCAAAAAAAATCGGTGGTGATCTTAACGATCACACACCGATTTTTTCGGTTGCCGCACCGCTTCACAGCGGTTCGGCCACCTCAGTCATGCGCTAGTTAGATAGCGACAACATTGTTTGCGCAAGGACCTTTCTGGCCTTGGCCGACGTCAAACGAAACCGCTTGACCTTCGTTCAGCGTGGCATAACCACCACCGTTCTTGATTTCTGAATGGTGTACGAACAGGTCTTTGCTACCGTCTTCCGGTGTGATGAAACCAAAACCCTTGTCCGCATTGAACCACTTCACTGTACCTTTGCTCATGTTCTACTCTTTAATAATTGGCTGTTTGCAACCCGACCATTATAGCCACTCCGGCGAAATTAGCTTGTAAAACAATTTTTGCCCTGAAAGCCGCCTGGAGCCTAACGATCAGCCAATTTCCAAGGTATTTTCCGGCACCGCATTCAATTTAATTTCGCTGCTTATGGGCAAATGATCCGATAAACGCAGCGGCAATACCTGTGGGTTGTGGGCAACCAACCCCGGGGAAAGCAGCAGGTGATCCAGTGCCCGCGTCGGTGCCCAGCTCGGAAATGTGGCTCCGGCATGCACGCTGCGCAATCCTGCCGCTTGGATGCCGGCATGCTCATCCAGCTCTCGCCGCTCACAATTGAAATCACCGAGAATCAGGCTGTTGCTCTCGCCCCGCGCCAGATTAGCCAAGAAGTGCAGCTGACCTGCTCGTGCTCGCCGTGTCAATGCCAGATGCGCCACGATCACCCGTAGCAGCTCATGACCAGCTGGCTGAATGCTCACCTCCAAGGCTCCCCGCCCTGGCAAGATACCTGGCAACGAATGGTAGTTCGGCTGCAGCAAGGGCCAGCGCGACAACACGCCAAGGCAGTGCTGAGCAAATGGTCCAAGATCACGGGTGACGGCGGCATGCCAATAGGGAAACCCAGCCAGCTGGGCGAGATGCGCAACCTGGTTCACGCGAGCTGTGCGCAGGCTGCCAGCATCGGCTTCCTGCAAGGCCACCACATCATGATTAGCGGCCAGAGCAGCAATGCGTTCCAGATTGGCGTAAGCACCGCGCGTAGGCACGGCATGGCGCCAAGCTTTGGTCACATACTGCCGATAATGCGTGGTTTCCAGACCAACTTGAATATTGAGCGAAAGCACTCGCAGATTCAGCGCTACCGGTTTTGTCATGCCCTTGCGACGCCCAAAGCGGCACCACCGGGAAATGACAAGCGCAGAATCTTCCACACCGTGGTGCCGAACTGCCGACTCAGGGATCCTGTGTTGTAAGGCAGGCCGTAACGATCTGCCAGCGCCCGCACACGCGGGGCCAACTCGGGATAACGATTGCTCGGCAGATCCGGAAAAATGTGATGCTCGATCTGGTGCGAAAGGTTACCGGAGAGAATATGAAAGAGCTTGCCGCCGCCGATGTTGCAGGAGCCGAGCAACTGCCGAACATACCAGCGCGCGCGCGTTTCACCCTCGACTTGGGCTTTAGTAAAAACATGCACATCGGCGGGAAAGTGCCCGCAAAAAATGATCATGTAAGTCCAGAGGTTGCGCAGCACATTGGCCACGGCATTGGCGAGCAGCACCGTGAAAAATACATCAAGCAGCGCCGGCCCCTGCCCCATCAGCGCAAATGGCAGCGTTAGCACAACACCCAGCAGCGGCCAGGCTAGATAATCCTTAGTCAACTGCGCGACAATTTTACGCCCGGTACGCTGCAACTGTGGGCGCACTTCATCCAGGGTCATACGGCCGCTGGCGAGCCTGCCCAGCTCTAGCTCCTGAATCGCGATGCCCCACTCAAACAGCACAGCCAGTAAAAAAGCATAAATCGGCTGTCCCAGATAAAATGGTCTCCAGCGCTGGTTCGGTGAAACACGCAGCAAGCCATAACCAACATCCGGGTCCTTGCCGAGCACATTGGTCCAAGTGTGATGTTTAACGTTATGCGACTGCATCCACTGATCCGACGGGCAAACATTGTTCCATTCCCACGAGCTCGACTGGATTTGCGGATCCTTCATCCAATCCCATTGCGCATGCAGAACGTTATGCGCCACTTCCATGTTTTCGATGATCTTGCCCAGGCCCAGACTCAGTGTCCCCAGTGTAATCAGCAGCCAGAACATACCTGCGCTGGCATAAGCATGAGCCCACACCGGCAAGGCCAGAATGCTGGCAAAAATCAGGGCCCGACCGAGTACGCCCAAGCTGCGCTGCACCTTGATCACCCGCAGAATGTAGCGCCGATCGCGCTCACCCCGCGAATCCAGAACCTCTTCGCGCATGGCATCGAGCTCACGGCCAAAGGCTTCGATTTGCTCATCGTTTAGGTTAACCGGCAGGCGGGCCTGATTCATGATGTTCTCCGCAAAATCAAAGGTCGAGCTGGCAATCGCCAGCGGCGGCACAGACACACGTTTGCACAATGCTGCCCGGCTCACTCAGCACCTTACCATTGCGCAAGTCGCGTACCGAGCCAGAGAGCAGCGTGGTATTGCAGGTATGACAGATGCCCATGCGACAACCATGCGGTGGATTCATGCCGGCATCTTCAGCCAAGCGCAGCAGATTGGTCTGGGCATCGGCATCAATCTCAACATCGCTTTGCGCGAAACGCACACGACCACCGACCGCTTCAGTCGGCATGACGGCGAGCTCGGCGAGAAAGCGCTCGCTGTGCAGGCGGCGGCCCAACCCGGCTTCGGCAAAATGCTGCTCCAGTGCCGCCAGCAACGCTGGTGGCCCGCAAGCGTAAACCTCGCGCTCGCGCCAGTCCGGGCAAAATTGCTCGATATGCTCGGCACTGAAATGGCGCTCTGCCGGCGGCGTCTCCTGGGTGTAGACCAGATGCAGGCGATAGCGCGACTGCTGCTCCGTCATCTCGCGCAATTCCTTACCGAAGATCACATCAAAGGCGTGCGGGGCGTAGTGCATGTGCACGGTATCGGGCAGACGCTCCTGCGCGATCAGGCTGCGCAGCATGCTCATGGCTGGTGTAATGCCGCTGCCGGCAGTAATGAACAGCGGCTTTACCGGCTGGGCATCGGGCAGATAGAACTCGCCTTGCGGCAAGCCAATCGGCAGGTAGTCGCCTACTTTGATGTTGCGCACGATGTGCGGCGAAATTCGGCCACCGGCAATGACCTTAACCGTAATGGTGATGCAGCCATCGCTGCGTTCCGGCGGCGACGAGATGGTGTAGGTGCGCGTGTAGTGCATGCCCGCCACGGGGATACCCATACGCACATGCTGGCCGGCGCGATGGCCCCGCCAGCGCAGTCCGGGCCGTAGCGTCAGCGTGCGCGCATCCTGGGTTTCATCCCAGACTTTGACCACGCGCGCCTGCAGGGCATGACTGGCCCAGAGCGGATTGATCAGCTCAAGATAGTGCGAAGTACGCAGGGGGTAGGCGAAGGTGTCTGTAATGAAGGCCAGACGCGACCACAGGGATACTTTGGATGCGGCCGATTGAGCCGGTGCGGGATTGGCGCTCATAAACCCTCTTGCCGTTCTGGTGGAACTACAGAGATCTATTTTTGTATCACAGCGCTGAGGGTGGCGGAGCAGTACAAGACGCCGTAACCGACAGAGTGGTTAAAAGCGGGGGATTGCGCCGACCAACGCACAGCTATCGACAGCAACTTTCAGGCAAGGCATTGCCTGCATACCGGCGGCCATCTGCCGACACCACCATCACCACCTCATCACCCGCCCAGACACAGGTCAGTGCCTGTCGCTGCCACGGCGGGATGCCCTGCTCCTGGCACCAGTGCTTGAGCGTGACATGGTGGGCACGGCCAGCCGGCTGCCAGCGCTCGCCGCCGGTACGCGGGGCCAGCCGCCAACATCGGGCCAGCAAGGAGTTGTCATCCGGCAGCGGCAGCGCGGGAAAGTATCGATCAGCAACCTGCAACGGTTGGCGCGGATCAGGCCAGTCGGCCGTCACTCCAGCCGATGGCAGATCAGCCTCCCATAGCAGGTAAAGCGTCTGCCGATAACGCCGCAGAAAAGCATCGGCCCAGCGGATTTCAGGTGCAGCGTCGGCGCGAGCGTGTAGCAATTCACGACGCAGGCGTGGCCAATAGAGCACCGGCAGCGGCGGCATGCCCTGCGTCGTCAGCCAGCGACTGAGAACGGCCTGCAGGGTGGCGTCATCGAGTGCCTGCAAAGGCAGCAGAGCTAATGTGCAAGCTGAACTGTGTTGCGCCAGCCAGGCATCCGCAAGTGCATCAAGCGCCCTCGCCTGCTGCGCCAGTTGCGCGGCACTGCGCGCGAGCTGGCTGGCTGCTTCGGGCCAGCGTGTCTGCAACAAGGGCAGAACTTGAGCGCGCAGCAGCGTGCGGTCGAAGCGGGCATCGTGATTGGCGGGGTCGTGAACCGGCTGCAAAGCCGTGGCCGACAATTCAGGCGCATGACTAAGGCAGCATGCCGTGGCACGCGGCAGCCAGCGCTCAAGCGCACTCCGCGGTAAGGCCAGCCAAGGCCGCCAACGCTGAATTCGTGCACTACTTGGTGCAGGCCAGACGCTCGTGGCCGGCATGGCCGTGAGCCCGTTCAGGCCGGCGCCGCGCATCAGGCGCAAGAGCATGGTTTCCGCTTGATCATCTTGATGATGCGCGAGCAGCAAGGCTTCATCTGCCGTCATGGCCTGTGCCAAAGCGTCATAGCGCACCTGTCGTGCTGCCGCTTCTATGCTGGCCTGCGCCGGCACTTTTACGCGCAGCACATCGCAGGAGATGCCCACCGCTGCTGCTTGTTTGACGGCTTGTGCAGCCCAAGCGTCGGCATCCGCATTCAGGCCATGGTGCACATGCAGGGCACGCAGGCGATAACCGAGTGGCGGCGCGATTTGCGCGGCGGCGAGCAGGAGTGCCAGGGAATCCGGGCCGCCACTGAGGGCGATGACCAGTGCGCTGATCGCCGGCGCATCCTGCCGGCGCGCTTGCAGGAAATGCTGCAAGGCGCCTAGCGGATGCTGACGATCGTGGCTACTCAAGCGATGGGTTGCGTGTTGCCGTAGCTCATCAGCCGCTCGTAGCGACGGTTGAGCAAGCTGTCATGGTCGAGCGTGCGCAGCTTCTTGAGCTGGCGCAGCAAGGCTTTGCGCAGGTTATCGGCCATCACGTCCATGTCGCGATGAGCACCGCCCAGTGGCTCTTCCACCAGTTCATCAACAAAGCCCAATGAGCGCAGGCGCGTGGCGGTGAGATTCATGGCTTCAGCTGCTTCCGGTGCTTTCGCGGAGGTCTTCCAGAGGATGGAGGCGCAGCCTTCCGGCGAGATCACCGAATAGGTGCTGTACTGCAACATCATCAGGCTGTCGCAGACGCCAATGGCGAGTGCGCCGCCGGAGCCGCCTTCACCGATGACGGTGGAGATGATCGGCGTCTTCAGGCGCGACATCACGGCGAGATTGCGCGCGATGGCTTCGCTCTGACCACGCTCTTCGGCATCGATGCCGGGATAGGCGCCGGGCGTGTCGATGAAGGTGAAGATGGGCATGTGGAAGCGTTCGGCCATTTCCATCAGGCGCAGAGCTTTGCGATAGCCCTCGGGGCGCGGCATGCCGAAGTTGCGCTTCACTTTTTCGCGCACTTCGCGGCCTTTCTGATGGCCGATGATCATCACCGGTTCGCCGAGAAAGCGCGCGGTACCACAGACCAGCGCGGCATCGTCGGCAAAGGCACGATCACCGTGGAGTTCGTCGAAATCGGTAAAAATGCGCTGGATATAGTCCAGCGTGTACGGGCGTTTCGGGTGGCGCGAGAGTTGCGAGACCTGCCAGGCGCTGAGGTTGGCAAAGATGTCCTCCGTCAGCTTCAGGCTCTTGCTGCGCAGGCGGCCGACTTCGTCCTCGATATTGAGGCTGGTGCCGACGCCGACCACACGCAGGCCTTCGATTTTGGCTTCCAGCTCGGCAATCGGTTGTTCGAAGTCGAGATAATTCGGATTCATGTCAGAGTCCCTGGGGCAATCGCCCGAGTGTAGCGGCATGTTAGTGCGCAATAAACCCTATTCGGGGCGCGATGACAACACGGCATTAGTGCAAGGCGCAGGCTCAATACAGCACCTGCACACCGGTGCCGTCTAGGCGCTGGCGCAGGCCGCGCAGCAAGGCATCGGACAAATTCACGCGCCAGCCACTACCGCCCTGCAGCAGTGCCTGAGCGGCAGGATGCTGCACGCGGAAGCGCAGACTGGCACCCGATTGATCGGGTGCGGCGCGATGCGCCTGCAGCCATTCGGTAAGTTCATGCACACCACGCAGACCGAGGCTGACCGGCAGCGTCAGCTCCAGGCCCTTGCAGTACTGGTTACGCGCCTGGGCCAGCGGCAGAATCTGCTTGGCCACGACCTTGAGCGCGCCAGCATACTCATCCATAGACACCTCGCCCTCGACGACCAGCACGCCCTCGTATTGCAGCAGATGCCGCACCTGCTCCAGCATCTCGCCGAAGACGGTGACTTCGACACGGCCGGTACGGTCATCGAGCGTGAGAAAGGCGCGGCTGCCGCGCTGGCCCTTGACGATGCGATGCGCCAGCAGCAGGCCGGCGATAGTGGTGTTCTGGCCGCGCCGGGTCGGCTGCAGATCGGCCAGACGCACCTGCACGAAGCGGCCCAGCTCGCTCTCGTACTGATCAATCGGATGACCGGTGAGGTAAAGACCCAAGGTTTCCTTCTCGGCCTGCAGACGCTCCTCATCGGTCCACGCCAGCGCATCCGACCACTCACCAGCTGGGCCGGCCTCGTGGACATCGCCAAAGAGATCGACCATGCCGATGTCGGCATTGCGCGCCTGCTGCTCGGCAGCGGCCACGGCAGCTTCAATCGAGGCCATGAGAATGGCTCGATGCTCGCCCTGCTCATCGAGCGCACCGGCGCGAATCAACGCTTCCAGCGCACGCTTGTTGAGACGCTTCAAATCGACGCGACGGCAGAAATCGAAGAGATCACTGAAGTCGCCATTCTCGGCACGCGAGATCAGCACTGATTCGATCGGCCCCTCGCCCACACCCTTGATCGCGCCCAGTCCGTACACGACCTGGCCCTGATCATTGGCCTGAAAGCGGAAATTCGAATAGTTCACCGCCGGCGGCAGGATCTTCAGGCCCATGGCCCGGCACTCTTCAATGAAAGTGACGATCTTGTCGGTGTTGGCCATTTCCGACGACAGCACGGCGGCCATGAATTCGGCGGGATAGTTCACCTTCAGCCAGGCGGTCTGGTACGACACTAGCGCATAGGCAGCCGAGTGCGACTTGTTGAAGCCGTAGCCGGCGAACTTTTCCATGAGGTCGAAGATGCCGCCTGCCTGATTGGCATCAACACCACGGCCGCCTGAGCCTTCCATGAACTTGACGCGCTCGTTGGCCATCTCTTCGGCTTTTTTCTTGCCCATGGCACGACGCAGCATGTCGGCACCGCCCAGCGAGTAGCCGGCCAGCACCTGCGCGATTTGCATCACCTGTTCCTGATACAGGATAACGCCGTAAGTGTTCGCCAGCACTGGCTCCAGTTCGGGATGCGGGTAAGCGACATCGGCGCGACCGTGCTTGCGGTTGATGAAGTCGTCGACCATGCCGGACTCGAGCGGGCCCGGGCGATACAGCGCTACCAGCGCTACCACGTCTTCAAAGCGCGACGGCTTGAGTTTCTTGATAAGTTCCTTCATGCCACGCGACTCGAGCTGGAACACGGCCGTGGTCTTGCCCTCGGACATGAGCTGATACGGGCGCGGGTCATCGAGCGGAATGCGTTCGATGTCGATGGGCGCTTCGCCACGGCGGGCGCGCTTGGCGTTGATGTCCTTCAACGCCCAGTCGATGATGGTCAGCGTGCGCAGACCGAGAAAGTCGAACTTGACCAGGCCGACGGCCTCGACATCATCCTTGTCGAGCTGGCTGACCCACTTGCCCTCGTCGTCGGTGTAGACCGCCGTGAAGTCGGTGAGCTTGCCCGGCGCAATCAGCACGCCGCCGGCATGCTTGCCAACGCCACGCGTGATGCCTTCGAGCTTGAGCGCCATCTCCCAAATTTCCAGCGCATCCTCGTGATCGCTGAGGCCCGGCGTGCTCAACAGCTCCTCCAGCATCGGCTCCTGCGCCCGCGCTTCCAGCAGCGAAATGCCGGGCGTGAATGGAATCATCTTGGAGATGCGGTCAGCCAGACCGTAGGCCTTGCCGAGCACACGCGCGACATCGCGCACCACAGCCTTGGCCGCCATGGTGCCGAAGGTGATGATCTGCGACACCGCCTGACGACCGTACTGATTGGCCACATATTCGATGACGCGATCGCGGCCTTCCATGCAGAAGTCGATGTCGAAGTCGGGCATCGACACACGCTCAGGATTCAGGAAGCGCTCGAACAGCAGGTCGTACTTGATCGGGTCGAGGTCGGTAATCAGCAGCGAATAGGCCACCAGCGAGCCGGCACCGGAACCACGGCCCGGCCCCACCGGCACGCCGTTCTGCTTGGCCCAGCGAATGAAGTCCATGACGATGAGGAAGTAGCCGGCAAAGCCCATCTGATTGATGATCTGCAGCTCGAACTCCAGCCGCGCGCGGTACTCGGCTTCAATCACAGCCATGTCCGGGCGCGTGGAATCGAACAGCTTGCCCAGCCGGAAAGTCAGGCCTTGATGCGACAACTGCGCAAAATACTCGGCCATGGTCAGGCCCGGTGGCACCGGAAAATCGGGCAGATAGCTCTTGCCCAGCGTCAGCCCGAGGCTGCAACGCCGGGCAATTTCCACCGTGTTTTCGATGGCCTCGGGGAGGTCGGCAAAGAGCTCAATCATCTCCGCCGGCGACTTCAGATACTGCTGATCGCTGTACTCGCGCGGCCGGCGCGGATCGCCGAGCACATAGCTCTGCGCGATGCAGACACGCACCTCGTGCGCCTCGTACTCTTCCTGCGCAATGAAGCGCACATCGTTGGTCGCCACTACTGGGCACTGGCAGCGCTCGGCCAGCGCCACAGCCGCATGAAGATGATCCTCGTCGCCATCGCGGCTGGTGCGAATCAGCTCCAAATAAACCCGTGACGGGCACAGTTTAAGCCAGTCACGGAGCAGGCGATCTGCCTGCGAAGCATCGCTGCCGAGCAAGGCCAGCCCGACATCGCTGCCACGGCCGAGCAGAAAGATCAGGCCGTCATTCTGCGCATTGATCCAGCTCCGCTGCACGATAGGCCGGCCCTGCTCCTGCCCTTCGACAAACGCCCGTGAGATCAGCGCGATCAGGTTCTTGTAGCCGCCATCGTTCAGCACCAACGCGGTGATTTGCGACAGGCTCTCGCCATCACGCACGACCAGATCGGCGCCAAAAATCGGCTTGACGCCCTTGCCCTGAGCTGCCTTGTAGAACTTCACCAGACCATAGAAATTACAGCGATCGGTCATCGCCAGTGCCGGCATGCCGGCGTCCGCGCACGCCTGCACAGCATCATCAATACGCACGATGGAATCGAGCAGGGAAAACTCGGAATGAACGCGCAGATGAACAAAGGCCGTCATGAATTACTCGAAAGCGGAAGCAGCGCCCGTACAGGCGCAAAGGAGCGGCGATGTTCCGGCAACGGGCCCAGGCGTTGCAAGGCTTCCAGGTGTGCCAATGTCGGATAGCCCTTGTGTTTGGCGAATCCGTAACCAGGATGGCGCAGTTCCAGCGCCTGCATCTCGGCATCGCGTGCGACTTTCGCCAGGATGCTGGCAGCGCTGATCGCCGGCACGGTGGCATCGCCTTTAACGATGGCCTGCGCCGGCATCGGCAAGGGCGGGCAACGATTGCCGTCGATCAGCACCGAGGTCGGCGTAATCGGCAATGCCGCCACGGCACGCTGCATAGCCAGCATGGTCGCTTGCAGAATGTTGATCTGATCGATTTCCGCCGGCTCGGCACGCCCCAAGGCCCAGGCCAGCGCGCGCTCACGGATTTGCTCGGCGAGCATCTCGCGTTTGGCGGCGGTCAGTTTCTTGGAATCGTTCAACCCTGCGATGGGTCGTGCCGGATCGAGAATCACCGCCGCCGTCACCACAGCACCGACCAGCGGGCCGCGCCCGACCTCATCGACACCGGCAAGCAGCAAGGCGTGTGGGTCAGGCGCGAAGAAATCGTTTTGCCCGCTCATGGCTTTGCCCGGTTCGCCAGCAAGCGGGCAATCGCCGCCGCGCCAGTAGCACTGGCATCCTGCCGCAAGCTTTCATGCAGCTCGACATAGGTCGCCACCGTGGCAGCCACTTTGTCCGGCGCATTCAGCCAAGCAGCGGTCTCACGCGCCAGGTTTTCCGGCGTGGCCTGGCTCTGCAACAGCTCCGGCACCAAGCGCCGACCCGCGAGCAAATTGGGCAGACTGACAAAGGGAATTCTCACCAGCAGTCGTGCGATCAGCCAGGTCAGCCAATGCAGGCGATAAGCCACCACCATGGGCTTCTTCAGCAGCATAGCTTCCAGCGTGGCCGTGCCCGAAGCCAGCACGATGACCTGCGCTGCCGACATCACCACTCGCCCCACATCGTTACCGATGCGCTGGTCAAAGACCTGGATCGGCAGCGCAGCATGCGCCTGAACAGCCTCATTGATTTGTTCGGCACGCTCGGCATTGATGGCCGGAATCAGGAACTTCAGTGCCGGGAATTGCTGGTGCAGAATCTCGGCCGTGGCCAGCAGCAGCGGCAGCAGACTCGCCACCTCGCCGCGCCGGCTACCGGGCAACAGGGCCACGGCGGTGCTTTTGGGCGAGCCGCGATCAAGAGCAACCGCCCCGCCCAGCCCCAGCCGAGCCTGCGCCGCCGCAGACTCCGGCTCAATCGGCAACGAATCGGCTAGCGGATGTCCGACAAATACCGCCGGCACATCGTGCTTATCGTAAAAGGCTTTTTCAAACGGCAACAGGCAGAGCATGAGATCGACGCTAGCGCGTATGCCCTTCACCCGCCCCTGCCGCCACGCCCACACCGACGGGCTGACATAGTGAATCGTCGGGATGCCCGCTGGCTTCAGCGCCGCCGCGATGCGCAAATTGAAATCCGGCGCGTCGATGCCGATAAAGGCATCAATCTTCTCCGTTTGCAGACGCTCGATAAGCTGATCGCGCACGGCAAAAAGCTCGCGCAGGCGACCCAGCACCTCGACCAGCCCCATAACCGACAGACGCTCCATCGGCACCAGCGTCTCCGCGCCCTCGGCGAGCATTTGCGGGCCGGCAATACCAATGAAGCGTGCGTTCGGATAATGCTGTTTGAGGGCCCGAATGAGGCCGGCGCCGAGGAGATCGCCGGAGGCCTCACCAGCGACGATGCCGAAGACCGGAGTCGCTGCCTGCATGACCGGGCTTATCGGATAATGCCGCGCGTGGAGGCGCGCAGCGAATCGATGAAAAGCTGAACTTCAGGCGCTTTCTCAGCCAGCTCGGCCAGTGGCGCAAACGCTTCTTCGAGCGTAGTACCGTCGCGAAAGACAACCTTGTAGGCCTTGCGCAAGGCATTGATAGTCTCCGACGACCAGCCCTTGCGCTTCATGCCCTCGAAATTCATGCCACGAGGAATGGCGGGGTTGCCGCTAGCCATAACATAGGCCGGCACATCCTTGAACAGTGTGGTCCCGCCGCCGAGCATGGCGTAGGAGCCAATGCGGCAGAATTGATGGATACCAGAATTGCCACCGATGATAACGCTGTCGCCGATCACGACATGGCCGGCAATACCGGCATTGTTGGCGATAATGTTGTCGTCACCAACAATGACATCATGAGCAAGATGGCTGTTGACCATGAGCAGGTTGCGCGAACCGATGCGAGTCAGGCTGTTGTCTTGAATGGTGCCACGATGCAGTGAGCAGGCTTCGCGAATGACATTGTCATCGCCAATCTCCAAGCGCGTTGGCTCACCCCGGTACTTCTTGTCCTGACAATCCGCACCCACAGAGGCAAACTGGTAGATGCGATTGCGCTGACCGATGACCGTGGGGCCACTGATCACCACATGCGGACCGATCCAGGTACCAGCACCAATGACTACGTCCGGACCGATGACCGAGTACGGACCAACCTCGACATCAGCGGCCAGCTCAGCGCGCGGATCAATGATGGCGGTAGCGTGAATGCGTGTCATATGACCGGCTCCGCAATCAGCTGCTCTGCAATAAGAAGGTCGGCACTGGCGGCCAATTCGCCATCCACCAAGGCACGACAGGAAAACTTGAAGATGTGGCGACGACTGCCAGTCAGCGTAGCCTCCAACGTCAAGCGGTCGCCTGGCACGACCTGACGCTTAAAACGGACATTGTCGGCACCGGCAAAGACATAGAGGTGACCGGTCTGCGGACTTTTATCATAGGTATAAAAACCGAGCACGCCGGCGATCTGCGCCATAGCCTCGATCATCAGCACACCTGGCATGATCGGCTTGCCGGGAAAATGCCCCTGAAAAAAATGTTCGTTAATAGTGACATTTTTGTAGCCCACAATGTGCTTACCCGCCTCGATCTCGGTGACACGGTCGACCAGCAGGAACGGGTAGCGCTGTGGCAGGTAATGCATCACCTGTTCAATAGTCATCATCTCAGCTCTTCTCCAAAGCTTTCACACGCTGCGCCAGCTCATCAATACGGCGCAGGCGTACAGCCATTTTCTTCCAGTTATCGGTGCTGTCGAAAGCAGTTCCCGACGAATACGAGCCCGGCTCGCTGATTGACTTGGTAATCATGGTCATGCCGGTAATCTGCACGCCGTCACAAATCTCGATATGTCCGACGATGCCGACGCCACCGGCCAGAATACAGTGCCGGCCAATGCGTGTGCTGCCGGAAATGCCAGAGCAGGCGGCAATCGCCGTATGCGCGCCGATGACCACATTATGGGCAATCTGCACCTGGTTATCGATGATGACGCCGTTGTGAATTTCGGTATCCTCTAGCGCACCGCGATCAATGGTTGTGTTGGCGCCGATATCAACATCATCGCCAATCACGACACGGCCGATCTGGGCAATTTTGCGCCAGACACCGCGCTCGTTAGCAAAGCCGAAGCCATCGCCGCCAATCACGGTGCCAGCATGAATATTAACGCGATCACCGAGCACGCAATCGTGATAAATCACAACACGGCTGCGCAGCCGGCAATGGGCACCAATTCGAACGCGATCATGCACAACAGCCCCCGCCTCGATGACACTGCCCTCGCCGATCACCACGCCCTCGCCAATGACCGCCAGCGCACCGATACAGGCACTGGCCGGAATCTCGGCAGATTCGGCAATGATGGCACTGGGATGAATACCGGCAGGCAATGTCGGTGTGCTATCAAAACGATGTGACAACGTAGCGAATGCCACATAGGGATTGGCCACAAACAAGGCCGGCCCGGTGTAATCACCGCAATCCTGCAAACGCATCAACACAGCCCCGGCTCGGGTGCTCGCCAGCAGCGGCCTGTAGCGCGGATTAGCGAGAAAGGTGAGCTGATGCGACTGCGCGTTCTGCAAGGTGCCCAAGCCGGAAATGACATGGTCTGGGTCACCTTTCAGTTCGGCATTAAGCTCCTGCGCCAAGGTGCCCAGAGTGATGTTCGACATGCCGTGAGCTCCGCGCAGATTGACTTATTTGGCCGCGTTGAGGCGTTCAACCACACGCTTGGTCAAATCCAGATCCGGGTCGACATAAATGACACCACGGCGATCAACAATCACGTCGAAATTACCAGACTTGCGCATGTCATCCAGCACCGCCTGCATGCTCGGCAACAGGCGATTAAGCAGATCCTGCTGAGCATCCTGCGTACGCTTCTGCACCTGTGTAATCAAGGCATTGAACTCGTTTGCCTTCTGATCGGCCTGCTCGCGCAAGGCTTTCTTGTCGCGCTCGCTCATGGTCGCCGCTTCCTTCACGAACTTGTCTTCCATGCCCTTGATATCACGGCGAAGTTGTTCGAGCTTGTCGCGCTGAGGCTTCATGTCTGTCGCCAATTTCTCTTGTGCGGCCTGCGCAGCATTCGTGCCTAGCAAGGCCGCTTCACGATCCAGGACAGCCATTCGCGTCGGTGCGCTCGCAGCAACAACAGCCCAAGTGAGCGTAGGGATCGACATCAGGCTGGCAACCATCACAACCGAACGAAACATTTTCATCAGATCAGAATCCTTGTCCGAGGGAGAACTGGAAGGCTTGAGTATCGTCGCCCTCCTTGGAGTTTAAGGGTTTAGCAATGGCGAAAGTCAGCGGGCCGATCGGCGTGATCCAAGACGCTCCGATACCAACGGAGTAACGCAGATTGCCCAGTGACGGCTTGAAGTTTTCGCCACCAGAACCACTAATGCTGGTATCGAAGATATTGCCAACATCGAAAAATGCCAAGGTGCGAAATTTGCTCTTATCTTCAATGAATGGGACCGGGAAAATCAGTTCGACACCACCTTCAATCTGTACGTTGCCACCAATGGATTCCGTTTGCGTCAACAGGACTGGCGGCATTGTTGAAACATCGAGTCGTTGGCTACGCGGCCCCATCGAGTTGTCACGATAGCCGCGTACCGAACCAAAGCCACCACCAAAGAAGTTGCGATAGAACGGCAGGCCATCACCGCTAATAGCATCACCATAGCCGAGACGGGCATAGCCGCGACCCACCCAATCGCTACGAACTGGGAAATAGCGCTGCGCGTTATAAGTCAGCTTGTAGAAGCTGACATCACTGCCGGGCAACCCTACTTCCATGGCCACCGATTGTGATGCGCCAGCCGTCGGGAATGTGCCGCGATTCAAGGTGTTGCGCCCCCAGGATGCTGTACCTGTGTAGGTCATCAAACTATTGCCTTCGGCTTGCGTGAACTTGAACACCGCTTCCGACGGGTTCACACCAAGGCTGATATCGGTCTTATCGATACCCGCCGAGAAACTGATGGTCTCGGTTTCATCAATCGGATAGCTGAAGCTGATGTTCGCGCCCAACGAGTCCGTGGAATAGTTGCTGATGTTGAGATTGTCGAGTTTGGTCTGACGCAGATAGAAGTTGTACCCGCGACTGATGCCTTCCGGGGTGAAATACGGGTCCAGAAAAGACACATTGTAGGAGTCGCGCACATCCGAGCGGTTCAAACCAATCGATACACGATTGCCGGTGCCGAGGAAGTTGGTCTGACTGACATTGGCGCCAAAGACTAGGCCAGCATTCTGCGAATAACCCAAGCTGGCGCTGATCGAGCCTGATGCCTGCTCGGTAACAGCAACATTGAGATCGACCTGGTCCGTGGTACCGGGCACACGCGCATTGTCGATTTTAACATCACTGAAGAAACCCAAGCGCTGCAAGCGCACCTTCGACAAGTCAATCTTCTCGACCGATGCCTGAGCGCCTTCGAACTGACGCATTTCGCGACGCAAGACGCTGTCATCCGTTTTCAGGTTGCCCGTGAAATTGATACGACGCACAGACATGACCCGATTCGGGTTGACGTAGAACACGATTTTCGCGGTGTGTGTAGTGTCATCTAGCTCAGGTACACCTTGCACATCCGCCAGCAAATAGCCTTCACGGCCTAGGCGGCGAGTGATGATTTCGTTGGTCAATGTCACCACTTTCTGCGAGTAAACCTGACCAGGCTGAGCAAGAAGCAAGCCTTTCAGATCGGACTCCGGCAAGGGCAGTTCACCCGCCAGACGCACTTCGCCGACCTTGAAGGGCTCGCCTTCGGTGACATTGATATCGATGTAGACCTGGTCTTTGTTTGGCGACAGCGACACCTGCGTGGAGTCCACGCTGAAACGCAGATAACCACGGTCCAAATAATAGGAGCGCAAGATCTCGATATCGGCCGTGAGCTTCTCACGCGAGTACTTGTCATCGCCGTAAATAAAGGAGAGTAAGTTTTTTGATTGCAACTGCAACTGCTTGAGCAGTATGGGGTCCTTGAATACATTGTTGCCATTGATGCTGATGCGCTTGATGCGGGCAGTATCACCTTCCTTGATGGTGATGCTCAGACCCACGCGATTGCGCGGCAAAGGCTTGGCAGTAGCCGTCACAACGGCACCGTAGCGACCTTGAGCAGCATATTGCCGCTGCAACTCCAGACGCACCTGATCAAGCGCAGCCCGCTTGAACACTTCGCCCTCACTTAAGCCGATAGTTTTCAAGCCTTTCAGCAAGTCTTCCTTGTTGATGGACTGATTACCGCTAAGTTCGATCGTGGAAATGCTGGGACGTTCGACCACGCGCACGACAAGAGCATCGCCCTCGCGCAAAGCCTGCACATCCTCGAACTGGCCCGAGGCAAATAGGGCACGCACGAGGTCGGCACTGCGCTCATCACTGATCGTCTCGCCAGCGGCAAACGGCAGCAAGGCATAGACACTGGATGCCGACAAGCGACCAAGGCCTTCGAGACGGATATCCTTAACCACAAAGGTATCAGCATAGGCAGAGGTGCTGGCAACGGCCAATGCAAGCGGTAGTAAGACGAGGCGTGGCCAGAATGGCCGATTACGTGTCATTGGCAAAGTAATCCCGAATCAAAACAAACGACGAATATCGTTCAAAATGGCTAGCAGCATGACGCTACCCATAAGAGCGACGCCAACGCGCAAACCGAGCAATTGTACAGCCTCTGGCAGAGGCCGCCGGAAAATTGCCTCGATTGCGTAATACAGCAAGTGACCGCCATCCAAAACAGGAATAGGCAGCAAATTCAAAACGCCCAGACTAACGCTGAGCAAGGCCATGAAGCCGACCAGCGACTCCCAGCCCATGCTGGCACTATGGCCAGCCACTTTAACAATGGTAATGGGGCCGCTGAGTGCATCCATACCGATCAGACCAGACAGCATCTTGTACAGGGAAGTCAGTGACAAGGCTATGAGTTGCCCGGTTTTATCCAGCGACTGACCCAGCGCTGCCACGGGCGCAAGCG
Source organism: Pseudomonadota bacterium (assembly GCA_040384385.1). Taxonomy (GTDB): domain Bacteria; phylum Pseudomonadota; class Gammaproteobacteria; order Pseudomonadales; family Moraxellaceae; genus Perlucidibaca. Next base: position 361,902 of record JAZKJJ010000006.1, read on the forward strand.
CACGATCACGCTGATACGCCGGTGGAATGTGAATCGGCGCATCAATCACACCAACGCCGAGCCGACCAACCGGCTTACCGGTGAGTTCGCGACTCAGATCAGGTGTAACCGTGAGCTCCAAAGGCTGGCCTTGGCGCTCCAATACCCAAGTCATGGCACGATCAGGGCTGCGTTGAATTTGCTCAACGACCTGCTGCCATTCATTAATGTTTTCATCATCGATCTTGAGGATACGATCATTGACTGCCAGACCAGCCCTGTCAGCAGGGCTGTCGGCTTCGACCTTGCCGATCACTGCCGGCATGGGCGGCATCCAAGGCACAAAGCCCAAGGCCCGGAAAGGATCTTGGCTAGCATCAGACATGTAGTGCCGAATCTGCAGCTGACGCTGCTCAGGCTGCGACGCCCCCGCCGGCAAAACCTCTAAGATCAGCGTTACGCTATCGCCGATGTATTCGACCAAAGCGTAATTGGCGGCTTCCCAATCAGGGATAGCGCGTGCATTGATTTTCAACAGCTCATCGCCAACTTGAAGCCCGGCCGTGGCGGCAGGCGAATCCGGAAGAATGCGCCCGACAATCGGTCGCAGGCTTTGTCCCGGCTGCAAAAACAGAATCCAGTACAGGAGAACGGCAAAGAGTAGATTGATCAGCGGGCCGGCAGCGACAATCGCAATGCGCTTGCTCACAGGCTGACGATTGAAGGCCTGTGCCCGCAGCATTTCAGGAACTTCTGCTTCACGCTCATCGAGCATGCGTACAAAACCGCCCAGCGGAATGGCCGCTAGGCGGTACTCAGTGCCATCACGCGCAATACGGCTCCACAGCGCCGGCCCAAATCCAATCGAGAAAGTCAGTACTTTCACGCCACATCGGCGGGCCACCCAAAAATGCCCGAACTCGTGAATGGCAATCAGCGGTCCCAACACCACGATACCGGCGAGCAGAACATAGAGAAATTGCATGTCAGCCCTCCTTTGATTGAGACATGTGTCGGGCAATCAACGCATGCGCACACAGGCGTGCCGCTTGATCAGCAGCCAGAATAGTAGCCAATTCCTCAGCGTCTGACACCGGGATTTCCTGGAGGACCTGCTCAATCACGCGTGGGATTCCCGGAAAGTCTAGCTCGCCGGCCAGAAATGCCGCGACAGCGACCTCATTGGCCGCATTCAGGATAGCCGGATGCGTCCCACCGGCAGCCATCGCTTCCTGCGCCAGGCGCAAACAGGGAAAGCGGAGCAAGTCCGGCGCAGTAAAAGTCAATGCAGACAAACGTGAGAAATCCAAGTGTGACACCCCGGACTCGATGCGCTCAGGCCAAGCCAGAGCATGAGCAATGGGCGTACGCATATCGGGCTGGCCCATTTGCGCCAGCACGGAGCCGTCTGCATAGCAGACCATGGAATGAATGACGCTTTGCGGATGGACAACGATCTCAATTTGCTCAGGCTTGGCAGCAAACAGCCAGCACGCCTCGATAAACTCCAGCCCCTTGTTCATCAAGGTTGCCGAGTCGACCGAAATCTTTTGCCCCATTGACCAATTCGGATGCTTGACTGCTTGCGCCGGGGTCACGGTACGCAATTGCTCCAACGTGAACTCGCGAAACGGGCCGCCGGAAGCCGTCAACAAGAGTTTCTCCACCCCGATCGCGGCTAGGCCTTGGCCATGATGGCTCGGTAGGCACTGGAAAATCGCATTATGTTCGGAGTCGATAGGCAACAGTGTGGCGCCATGTTCACGAACAGCACGCATGAACAAAGCGCCGGACATGACCAGCGCTTCCTTGTTGGCGAGCAGCACGCGGCGACCGGCCTTCACGGCAGCCAGCGTCGGCAGCAGGCCAGCTGCACCGACAATCGCCGCCATGACCGTGTCTGCCTCTGCTGCCACTTGTGCCAAGGCAGCCTCACCGACAAGGACTGTAGTCGCCCTAGTCGCCAGTTGTTCTCGCAAGATGCTGGCACTGGCCTCATCAGGCACTACGGCAAAGCACGGCAAGAACTGCTCGCAGAGCTCACCGAGCTCGCGCACGCGACTGAACGCCGTCAGAGCATGCACACGATAACGCTCAGGATGACGCGCAACGACATCCAGAGTACTGCGACCAATGGAGCCGGTCGCGCCCAGCACGGTTAGGGTTTGCACGGCCGTCATCAGGATTTAGAAACCGCCTGCCAGCCACCAACCGGTAAGAAATACCGGTGCGGCAGCTGTAATGGAGTCGATGCGATCAAGCGCGCCACCGTGACCGGGGAAAATCTTGCCCGAATCCTTGATGCCGGTGCGACGCTTGATCATGGACTCAAACAGATCGCCAAGTACCGAAGCGAGTACGGTCACTGCCGATGCTGCTGTAAAAAGCAGGAACTGCAGGCCGGCTAAGTGCAGATAGAATGCCACCGCGAGCATGATCAGCGTCGTGGTCAACAAGCCGCCGTACAGGCCCTCACGCGTCTTCGCCGGACTCACCGAAGGTGCCAGCTTGACCTTGCCAAAGCGACGCCCGGCAAAATACGCGCCGGTATCAGCCCCCCAAACCAGCAGCAGCAAATACATCAGCCACCAGGGTGATTGCCCGTGCAGCTGTACCAATCCCGCCCAAGTCGGCACCAGCAGGAGCAAGCCGATGGCCAACATCAAGAACGGACGATCCCAGCGCTGGGCATCAGCCGGATAGCGGCGCACCCACACCAGCGCAGCCAGCCAGAACACCGAGGCGCCCGCCATGATTGGTCCCAGCGCCTTGATGCCCGCTGCGTCCGTGGCCAACGCCTGCGCCTTGACATGCCAGAGCAGCGCCGCCACCAGCGCAACAAAGCCCAGTCGCGCCGGCAGGCTGGTCAGACGCATCATGGCCGTCCACTCCCAGGCAGCGGCGAGAACAATGGCTGCGGCAAATATTGGGAATGCCATGGCGACACCACCGAAGACGCACCACAACACCAGCGGCAACAGGATGAGCGCGGTAATGACGCGTTCTTTAAGCATGAAGGGCCTCTATTTGTTCTGATGTACGGCCAAATCGTCGTTGCCGCTGCGCAAATTCATCGAGTGCAGCTTGCAGATGAGCGTAGCCAAAGTCGGGCCACAAGACATCGCTGAAGTAATACTCGGCATAAGCCGATTGCCAAAGCACGAAATTGCTTACGCGCAGTTCTCCGCCGGTACGAATCAGCAGGTCAACCGCAGGCTCATCGGCCAGCTCGATCTGCTCAGCAACTTTTGCCGGCGTAATGGCTGCCGGCGACAATATTCCGGCCGCAACCTGCTCGGCGAGACGCCGTGCGGCTTGCGCCATGTCCCACTGACCGCCGTAATTCACCGCGATCACCAGCGTCATGCGTTTGTGCTTTGCCGTTAGCGCCTCGGCGCTCAGCATGCCAGCTTGTAGCTCATTTGAGAAAGCACTGCGATCACCAATGAAGCGCAGACGAATGCGTGCCTTGTCGAGCTCCTGCACACGCACTTCCAGCGCCATTAGAAAAAGCTGCATGAGTGCAGCCACTTCGTCTGCCGGGCGACGCCAGTTTTCACTGGAGAAGGCAAACACGGTCAGCACCTCAATACGCGCTTTCGCAGCAAACTCGACGAGATCGCGCAAAGCCTGTTCACCGGCGCGATGCCCTTCCGTGCCAGGCAATCCACGAGCCTTGGCCCAGCGGTTATTGCCATCCATGATCAGGGCGACATGACGCGGCCGTGCGCTGGCCTGCGGGGCAGCGTCAGGCGAGCTGCTGACAGGTTGATCAGAGCCTGTCATGCATCAGACCTGCATAAGCTCGGCTTCTTTCGCGGCTAACAAGCGGTCAGCTTCAGCCACGAAACGGTCAGTAATTTTCTGCACATCATCGGCACCACGGCGCTCGTCATCTTCGGACACTTCTTTTTCTTTCAGAAGCTCCTTCATGTCGCCGAGCACATCGCGACGAATATTGCGCAGGGCCACGCGGGCACCTTCGGTTTCGTTGCGCGCCAGCTTCTGCATGTCGCGACGAGTCTGTTCGGTCAACGCCGGCAGCGGCACACGAATCACATCCGTGGTCACCGGATTCAAGCCCAGGTTCGAGTTGCGAATGGCCTTGTCGATGGCGCCGACCATGTTGCGCTCGTAGGGCTGCACGATGAGCGTGCGCGAGTCATCAACGTTGACGTTGGCGACCTGCATGAGTGGGGTATCGGAGCCGTAGTATGGCACCATGACATCCTTCAGCATGGACGGATGTGCACGCCCGGTACGCACGCGCGAGAACGCCTGCTCCAGCGCATCGAGGGTTTTTTGCATGCGGACTTCACAGTCCTTTTTCAGATCATTGATCATGAAAACTCCGAGCTTCGAAAACTAAGGTCAGCGAGTAACCAGTGTGCCTTCCGGCTCACCTACCACGAGGTTGAGCAGTGCACCTGGTTTGTTCATATTGAATACACGCAGCGGCATGTTGTGATCACGGCACAGGCACATGGCCGTGAGATCCATGACTGCCAGCTGCTGAGTCAGCACTTCATCAAAGGTGATGGTGTCGTACTTGGTCGCGCTCGGATCTTTCACCGGATCGGCGCTGTAAATACCATCAACCTTGGTGGCCTTGATGACGATATCGACATTGATTTCGATGCCGCGCAGGCAGGCTGCGGTATCGGTAGTGAAGAACGGATTGCCGGTGCCGGCGACGAAGATGCAGACATCGCCACTTTGCATGTGACGGATGGCAGCACGACGATCGTAGTGATCAACCACACCGCTCATGGGAATAGCCGACATCAGACGCGTCTTGATGTTGTTGCGTTCGAGGGCATCACGCAGAGCCAGACCATTCATGACGGTGGCGAGCATACCCATGTGATCGCCGGCAACTCGATCCAGACCGGCCTGCTGTAAGGCTGCGCCACGGAACAGATTGCCGCCACCAACCACGATACCAACCTGCACACCGATACCGACGAGCTGGCCGACTTCCAGCGCCATGCGCTTGAGCACTTTCGGATCAATACCGACTTCGGCTTCACCAGCCAGTGCCTCACCCGACAATTTCAGCAGAATGCGCTTGTGCGCGAGACGTTGATCAGTCATTAGCAGGCCTCTTTTAAGGGGTTTTGAATTGTCGGCAAGCTTACAGCAAAAAGGCCTCATCAAGAGGCCTTTTGCAGACAGTCAGTGATGACTGGCGACGACTTACTTGCCAGCAGCAGCGGCCTGTGTGGCAGCCACTTCAGCAGCGAAATCGACTTCTTTCTTTTCGATGCCTTCGCCGACTTCCAGACGGACGAACGAGGTCACTTTGGCACCGGCTTTCGCCAGCACAGCACCGACCTTCTGCTCGGGATCGATCACGAAGCCCTGCTCGACCAGCGACACTTCGCCACGGAACTTGGCGAGTGCGCCCTGCACCATCTTTTCAACGATGTTGGCCGGCTTGCCGGATTCGGCGGCCTTGGCTTCAGCGATTTCCTGCTCCTTGGCGAGCACGTCGGCAGAAATGTCAGCGGCATTGACCACCAGCGGGTTGGCAGCAGCCACATGCATGGCGATTTGCTTACCGAGGTCGGTATCGCCGCCTTCGAGGGCAACGACAACACCAATCTTCAGACCGTGCACATAGGTGGCGAGCTGAGCACCTTCTACCAGAACGGCGCGACGCACCTGGATGTTTTCGCCGATCTTCTGCACCAGCAGAACACGGGCTTCTTCAACAGTGATGTCGTCGTAGGCGAGCGCGCTGATCTTGGCAACATCAGTTTCGCGCGCTGCCAGGGCAATGCCGGCAACCTTGTTGGCGAAAGCGGAGAAGTTGACATCACGAGCCACGAAGTCAGTCTGGCAGTTCACTTCTAGGGCAATCGCCACACCAGCAGCGCTGGCGAGGATGATGGCGCCGTCGGCAGCGATGTTGCCCGCCTTCTTAGCGGCCTTGGCTTGACCGGACTTGCGCAGGTTGTCGATGGCCAGCTCGATGTCGGCACCAGCTTCAACCAGAGCCTTCTTGCATTCCATCATGCCGAGGCCGGTACGCTCACGGAGTTCTTTTACGAGGGCGGCGGTTACGTCTGCCATGATCATTTCCTCACGGTATGTTCAATAAAAAAGGCCTCCGCCTGACGGCGTCGACCAAAAAAGGGGATGTGACAGCACAGCTGAAACATCATTTGAAACCAAAAAACCATCTGAAAAAGGGGCCTAAGCCCCTTTTTCGTCTACCAGCCACTCAAAGACACGAAACTTCGCGCCCTTAGGAGTTATTCGGCGCTGGCAGCGACTTCAACAAAACCATCAGCTTCGCGACCACCGGTGGTGGTGGCAACAAACTCACGACCTTCGATGATGGCATCAGCCATCGAACCGACATAGAGGTGAATAGCGCGGATGGCGTCATCGTTGCCCGGGATGACATAGTCAACGCCGGTCGGGTTGGAGTTGGTATCGACCACGCCAATGACCGGGATGCCCAGCTTGCGCGCTTCGGCGATAGCAGTGGCTTCGTGATCAACGTCGATGACGAACATGGCATCCGGCAAGCCGCCCATGTCCTTGATGCCGCCCAGCGACTTTTCCAGCTTTTCCATTTCGCGAGTGCGTTCCAGCACTTCACGCTTGGTCAGCTTGGCGAAAGTACCGTCAGCGAGCTGAGCTTCCAGATCTTTCAAACGCTTGATCGACTGGCGAATAGTCTTCCAGTTGGTCAGCATGCCGCCGAGCCAGCGGTGGTTGACATACGGCATGCCGGCGCGGGCAGCGTGCTCGGCAATGATCGGAGCAGCAGCGCGTTTGGTACCAACAAAAAGAACCTTGTTCTTCTGGCTGGACAGACGGTTAACGAAATTCAGGGCATCATTGAGGGCAGGAACGGTGTGTTCCAAGTTGATGATGTGGATCTTATTGCGGGCGCCGAAAATGAACGGTGCCATCTTGGGGTTCCAGAAGCGAGTCTGGTGACCGAAGTGAGCGCCGGCTTGCAGCAGCTCACGCATAGTGACTTGTGCCATGAGAGTTTCTCCAGTTGGGTTATGGCCTCGCAACAGTCCCAATCACCAACCCACTTTTCTCAATGGGCACCCGGTAATCGTGTCGACTGCTGGTCGGATTTGAAAATACACACGTCGTACGTTTGCCGAAATGCGGCGCGCTTTATACCATAGGCGCCTTCTAAACCTCAACCACTGCGTGAATGCGCAGGGTTCGTCCGGGACATTGCATGAGCACGCTGATCAAGACCGCTGAAGAAATCGCCAAGATGCGCGTGGCTGGCCGCCTCGCTGCCGAGGTGCTGACCATGATCGGTGAGCACGTCAAAGTCGGCGTCAGCACCGAGGCGCTGAATCAGATCTGCCACGACTACATCGTCAATGTGCAGGGTGCCATCCCGGCGCCGCTGAACTATCGCGGCTTTCCGAAAAGCATCTGCACCTCGGTGAATCAAGTCATCTGCCACGGCATCCCCAGCGACAAGAAGATTCTCAAGGATGGCGACATCATCAATATCGATATCACCGTCATCAAAGACGGCTATCACGGCGATACCAGCAAGATGTTCTTTGTCGGCCAGTCCTCGATTTTGGCGCAGCGTCTGGTGCGTGTGACCCAGGAGTGTCTGTACAAGGCTCTGGCGCTGGTGCGGCCAGGCTGCACACTGGGCGATATCGGCGCGGTGATTCAGCAGCATGCGCAGGCCAATCGCTACTCCGTAGTGCGTGAATACTGCGGCCACGGCATCGGCAAGGTCTTTCACGAAGAACCGCAGATCCTGCATTACGGCAAGGCCGGCGAAGGCATGGCGCTGCAGGCGGGCATGACCTTTACCATCGAGCCCATGATCAATGCCGGTACGCACCACACCAAGCTGCTGCCGGATGAGTGGACCGTGGTGACCAAGGATCACAAGCTGTCGGCGCAATGGGAGCACACCATTCTGGTCACCGACACCGGTGTGGAAATTCTCACCGCGCGGCCCGAGGAAGATTTTGCCTTCCTCAATGAGTGTGCCGCGTGAATACGACCTCGGCGCCATCTGACAAGGCCAGCCTGAAAGCCGCGCAGGCCGAGCTGATCGAACGCTTCAAGGAAGGTCGCGACATCCGCCTGCTGGTGCGTGAATGGGCCGATGCCATTGATGAAGTGCTGCGTCATGCCTGGCTCAACCTGGGCCTGGATCAGTACGCCGATCTCGCCCTGCTGGCCGTGGGCGGCTATGGTCGCGCCGAGCTGCATCCGGCATCAGATGTGGATGTGCTGATTCTGCATGATGGCGCGGACTTACCGATCGGTGCTGAAGAAGCCGTGAGCCAGTTCATCACGCATTTGTGGGATCTGGGGCTGGATATCGGCTCCAGCGTGCGCTCGCTGTCGGACTGCGTGCGGCTGGCGACAGAAGACATCACTATCGCCACCAACATCATGGAATCGCGCACGCTGGTCGGTGACGAGCGCCTGCGCCGCGACATGCAGCGCCTGACCGGGCCGGATCGGCTGTGGCCGGGCAAGGCCTTCTTCATCGCCAAGCGTGACGAGCAGATCGCCCGTCATGCCAAGCACAACAACACCGAATACAACCTTGAGCCGGACCTGAAGAACGCGCCGGGCGGGCTGCGTGACATCCAGACCATCGGCTGGGTGGCGAAGCGACACTTCGGTGCCGATACGCTGCGCGATCTGGTCGCTCACGGTTTCATTACCGAAGCGGAATTTGTCGAGCTTGATGACTGCCAGTGCGTGCTCTGGCGCGTGCGTTTTGCCCTATTTATCGTCAGCGGTCGCAGCGATACGCGCGTGCTGTTTGACTATCAGCGGCGCATGGCCGAGCTCTTCGGCTATGACGACAGCCACGCCAATCGCGGCATCGAACAGCTCATGCAGGACTACTACCGTGCCGCCATGCGCATCTCCATGCTTAACGAGATGCTGCTGCGCTACTTCGACGAGGCCATTCTCGGCGAAGATATACATGCTCCCGTGGTCGCACTCAACAGTCGTTTCCAGTTGCGCAACGGCATCATTGAAGTCACTTCCGAAGAGGTATTCAGGCGCTACCCGTCCGCCCTGCTAGAGATTTTTGTGCTGCTTGGCGACAACCCGGAAGTCACCGAAGTACGTGCCAGCACGATTCGCTTGATCATGCAGCATGCTGTACTTATTGACGAAAACTTTCGCCATGACATTCGCAACAAGTCGCTGTTCATGGAACTGCTGCGTTGCCGCACGGCGCTGTTCTCGTCGCTACGCCGGATGAAACGCTACGGCATCCTCGGCCGCTACATTCCAGCCTTCGGCGCTATCATCGGCAAGATGCAATACGATCTGTTCCACATCTACACTGTCGATGCACACACGCTGCTAGTGCTGAAAAACATGCGCCGTTTTCGCTACCCGGAAGTAGAAGACCGCTTTCCGGTCGTCGCCAAGGTCGCCAATAAGCTGCCAAAAATCGAGCTGCTCTACATTGCTGGCCTATTTCACGACATTGCCAAGGGTCGTGGCGGCGACCACTCCGAGCTAGGTGCGGTGGATGCCCATGACTTCTGCATTGAGCACGGCCTCGGCAAGTGGGATGCCAATCTCGTGGCATGGCTAACGCAGCAGCATCTGGTCATGTCGGTGACGGCACAGAAAAAAGATGTTTCCGACCCTGATGTCATCAACGAGTTCGCGAAAAAAGTCGGCGATATCGTGCATCTGGACTACCTCTATGCGCTCACCGTAGCCGACATCTGCGCCACTAACCCGACGCTGTGGAACTCCTGGCGCGCCTCGCTGTTACGGCAGCTCTACACGCAGACCAAGCGCGCGCTGCGTCGCGGGTTGGTGAACCCGATCGACAAGCAGGAGTGGATCATCGAGAACCGTGCGTCGGCACTGGAGCTGCTCGAAGATCAGCAGATCGGCAGCAGCGAAGCCGAAGGTGTCTGGGACAGCCTCGGTGACGACTACTTCCTGCGCGAGTCGGCGAAAGACATCGCCTGGCATACCACGGCGCTGCTGCGGCACGGGCCGGACGCCGGGCCGCTGGTGCTGGTGCGCGAGAATCACAGCGAGCCCTACGATGGCGCCACGCAGATCTTCGTCTACACCCGCGACCTGCCGAACTTGTTCGCCGCCACTGTGGCAGCGCTGGATCAGCTGCACCTGACCGTCATGGATGCGCGCATCATCACCTCGAACAACGGCTTTTCGCTGGACACCTACATCGTGCTCGACGAAAACGGCGACCGCATTGCTGACAGCTCGCGCTTAGCGCATATCGGCAACGAGCTGCGCCAAAGCCTAGCGCGTCCGGACCAGTTCCCGGTGCTGGTACAACGCCGTCTGCCGCGCCAGCTCAAGCATTTCGACGTACGCACTCAGGTCAATCTGAGCAACGATCTGGTGCATCAGCGTACGGTGGTCGAAGTCATCACACTCGACCGTCCGGGTTTGCTGGCACGCGTCGGCCGCATCTTCATGGAGCATGGCGTAAACTTGCAAAATGCGCGCATTGCCACGCTAGGCGAACGCGCCGAAGACGTGTTCTTCCTCACCGATGCCGCTCAACAACCGCTTTCCGACCCCGAGCTTTGCGAGCGCCTGTGCGCCGCCTTGCGTGAGCAACTGGACCAGACCTCCTGATGAATCCCGATCTGTCGCTGCTGCATCCCTACCCGTTCGAGAAGCTGGCCACGCTGTTCAAGGGTCATGCCGCACCGGCACAGCTGAAGCCGATTGCGCTCTCCATCGGCGAGCCCAAGCACGCCTCGCCGGCGTTCGTGGCGGAAGCCATCGCCCGTCATATCGGCGGCTTGTCGAGCTATCCGACAACGCTCGGTCTGCCGGTGCTGCGCGAAGCCATCGCCCACTGGCTGACACAACGTTTCAGTCTGAAAGCGGTGGATGCCGGCTCGCAGGTACTGCCGGTCAATGGCACGCGTGAAGCGCTGTTTTCGTTCACACAGGCGGTGGTGGATCGCAGCGTGAGTGAGACGCCGCTGGTGCTCATGCCCAACCCGTTCTATCAGATCTACGAAGGCGCAGCCTTGCTCGCCGGCGCCGAACCGGTGTTCCTGCCCTGCACACCCGCCACCGGCCTGCAGCCCGACTTCGATGCCGTACCCGACACGGTCTGGGCACGCACGCAGCTGCTGTTCATTTGCACGCCGGGCAACCCCACCGGCGCGCTGCTGAGCATGGCCACGCTGAAAAAGCTGATTGCACTGAGCGATCGCTTTGGTTTCGTCATCGCCTCCGATGAGTGCTATTCGGAAATCTACTTCGACGAAAGCCAGCCACCCGTGGGCCTGTTGCAAGCCTGCGCCGCACTCGGTCGTGACGATTTCAAGAATTGCGTGGTCTTCCACTCGCTGTCGAAACGTTCCAACCTGCCCGGCCTGCGCTCCGGTTTTGTCGCCGGCGATGCCGCCGTGCTCAAGCAATATCTGCGTTATCGCACCTATCACGGCTCCGCCATGCCGGTTCAGCATCAATTGGCCTCAACAGAGGTCTGGCAAGATGAGGCACATGTGAGGGACAATCGCGCCCTTTATCGCGACAAGTTCGCACGCGTGCTGGCCATACTGAATCCGGTGCTGCCGCTGCAAATGCCCGAGGCCGGCTTTTATTTCTGGGCGCGCACACCGGGCTCGGATGAAGACTTCGCCCGTGAGCTGCATGCGCAGCAAGCCGTTACCGTGTTGCCGGGCCGCTATCTGGCCCGCGCCGGCAGCGATGGCAGCAACCCCGGCGAAGGTCATGTGCGCATGGCGCTGGTCGCCAGCGTGGCGGAGTGCGTGGAAGCCGCCGAAAGAATTCGATCCTTCCTTGTGAAGTGATTTTTGTTTTGCCTGATTGGAGATAGTCATGTCGCTTGCCACGTTCATTGAAGACGCCTTCGAGCGCCGCGCCGAGTTTTCGCCGAAGTCGGCCCCGCAGGATGTGCGCGATGCCGTCAACGAAGCCCTGGCCCTGCTCGACAGCGGCGCTGCCCGCGTTGCCGAAAAGATCGATGGCGAATGGCAGGTCAATCAGTGGCTGAAGAAGGCCGTGCTGCTGTCGTTCCGCCTCAATGACAATGTGCCAATTCCAGCCGGTGGCGGCATGCAGTTCTACGACAAGGTGCCGACCAAGTTCGCCGACTGGACCGCAGAGCAGTTCGCCGCCAGCGGCATCCGCGTGGTACCGCCGGCCGTGGCCCGCCGTGGCAGCTTCATCGCCCGCAACACCGTGCTGATGCCGTCCTACGTGAACATCGGGGCGTTTGTCGATGAAGGCTCGATGGTTGATACCTGGGCCACCGTCGGTTCCTGCGCGCAGATCGGCAAGAACGTGCATCTCTCCGGCGGCGTCGGCATCGGCGGCGTGCTGGAGCCGCTGCAGGCCAATCCAACCATCATCGAAGACAACTGCTTCATCGGCGCGCGCTCGGAAGTGGTCGAAGGCGTGATCATCGGTGAAGGTTCGGTGCTGTCGATGGGCGTGTTCATCGGCCAGTCGACCCCGATCTACGACCGCGAAACCGGCGAAATCAGCTACGGTCGCGTACCGGCCGGCTCGGTGGTGGTTGCCGGCTCGCTGCCGCGTGACAATGGCCGCTACAGCCTGACCTGCGCCGTCATCGTGAAGAAGGTCGATGCCCAGACGCGCAGCAAGACCAGCATCAACGAACTGCTCCGCATCGCGGACTGAACTGACTACCGAGGATCATTGAGCATGTCGCTCCCCGAACACCGTATGACTCACCTCAAGGCGCTTGAGGCCGAGTCCATCCACATCATCCGCGAGGTTGCCGCCGAATTCGACAACCCGGTCATGATGTATTCGATCGGCAAGGATTCGTCCGTGATGCTGCATCTGGCGCGCAAGGCCTTTGCGCCGGGCAAGCCGCCGTTTCCGCTGATGCACGTGAACACGACGTGGAAGTTCAAGGAAATGATCAGCTTCCGCGACCGTATCGCGAAAGAGGCCGGCATGGAGCTGATCTCGCACACCAACCCCGAGGGCTTGGCGGCGAACATCAACCCCTTCGATCACGGCAGCTCGAAATACACCGATATCATGAAGACCCAGGCGCTGAAGCAGGCGCTGGACATGCACGGCTTTGATGCCGCCTTTGGTGGCGCCCGCCGCGACGAAGAGAAATCGCGTGCCAAGGAGCGCGTCTACTCGTTCCGCGACAAGAATCATCGCTGGGATCCGAAAGTGCAGCGTCCGGAGCTGTGGAATCTGTACAACGGTCGCATCAACAAGGGCGAGTCGATCCGCGTGTTCCCGCTGTCGAACTGGACCGAGCTGGACATCTGGCAGTACATCTATCTGGAAAACATCGAGATCGTGCCGCTGTACTTCTCGGCCGTGCGCCCGGTGGTCGAGCGTGACGGCATGCTGATCATGGTCGATGACGAACGCCTGCCGCTGAAGGCAGGCGAAGTGCCGATGATGAAGAACGTGCGCTTCCGCACGCTCGGCTGCTACCCGCTGACCGGCGCCGTCGAATCCGACGCCGTCACCCTGCCGGACATCATCCAGGAGATGCTGGTCACCCGCACCTCGGAACGCTCCGGCCGCGCCATCGACCACGATGAATCGGGCTCGATGGAAAAGAAGAAACGCGAAGGCTATTTCTAATGATCATTGAACATATCGACAATATTCAAGATTACCTGCACCAGCATGAACACAAGGACATGCTGCGCTTCATCACCTGCGGCAGCGTGGATGACGGCAAATCGACGCTGATCGGCCGCCTGCTGCACGACTCGAAGATGATCTTCGAAGACCAGCTCGCCGCCATCACCCGTGACAGCGTCAAGCACGGCACCACCGGTGAAGTCGTCGATCTCGCGCTGCTGGTGGACGGTCTTCAGTCCGAGCGCGAACAGGGCATCACCATCGATGTCGCTTACCGCTTCTTCGCCACCGACCGCCGTAAATACATCATTGCCGATACCCCCGGCCATGAGCAGTACACGCGCAACATGGCCACCGGTGCCTCCTCCGCCGATGTCGCCGTGCTGCTCATCGATGCGCGCTACGGCGTGCAGGTGCAGACCCGTCGCCACAGCTTCATCTGCTCGCTGCTGGGTATTCGTCACTTCGTCATCGCCATCAACAAGATGGACCTGGTTGCGTTCAGCGAAGCCCGCTACAACGAGATCAAGGCCGAGTACGAGGCCTTCGTGGCCCAGCTCAATGTGCCGGACGTGCGCTATGTGCCCATGTCCGCACTGAAAGGCGAGAATGTCGTACACCAGAGCACGCAGATGCCCTGGTACACCGGCACGCCGCTGCTGGAACTGATGGACACGCTACCGATTCAGCGCGCTGTGCCGCTGGGCAAGCTGCGTCTGCCGGTGCAGTACGTAAACCGTCCGAACCTGGACTTCCGTGGCTTCTGCGGCACGCTCGCTGCTGGCAGCGTGAAGCCGGGCATGGCGATCAAGGCCCTGCCGTCAGGCAAGACCTCGACGATCAAGTCGATTGTGGTCTGGGAAGGTGAGCTGGCCGAGGCCCATGCCGGTCAGGCCATCACCGTCACACTCAACGACGAGATCGACATCTCGCGCGGCGACATGATCATCGCCGCCGATGACGACCTGACCATGAGCCATGCCTTCCTCGCGCACATCGTGTGGATGCATGAGCAGCCACTGACGGTCGGCAAGACCTACGACTTCAAGCTCGGCACCACCTTCACTTCGGGCCAGATCACCGACATCGTGCATCAGATCGACGTCAACACGCTGGCCACGAGCGCGACGGACAGCCTGCCGCTGAACGGCATCGCGCTCTGCCGTGTGCAGCTGACCCGCGCTGTGGCGTTCGACAGCTATAAGCTGAGCAAGGCCACCGGCAACCTGATTGTCATCGACCGCCTGAGCAACATCACGGTCGGTGCCGGCATGGTGCAGGAGCGTGCGAAGACGCTGAGCGATAGCGAACAGCTGCCCGCCATCACGGCAGCAGCGCGTGCCCGTCGCCTCGGTCATGCCTCGCTGAAGCTGGTGGTGGAAGCCAGCGCCGCGCGCGAACTGGCCGAGCTGATCGAACGCGTGCTGTTCCAGGCCGGTGCCCTGCCGGTCGTGGTCAACGCGGACGATGCTGCCATTGAAGCGCTGCAAGCGGCTGGCCTGCTGGTGATTGTGGCGGATGAAGTGGTTGGCGAACGCAGCCTGCGCATCCGTGGCAGTGCTGAAGCGATTGCGCCGGTGCAGCTGGCGAAGAGCAATAGCGAAGCCGCCGAGCAGGTGCTAAAGCTGCTTCGTGAACATGGCTTGATGGGCTAAGCCTATGTCACAAAGCATGTTGCAAATTTGCGGCATCAAAGCCTGCGACAGCATGAAGAAAGCCTTTGCACGACTCGATGCGGCGGGCGTGGCTTATGCGTTTCAGGACTTCAAGAAGATGCCGCCGACAGCGGAGCAGATTGCCTTCTGGCTATCGAAACTGCCAGCAGAAGCACTGATCAATCGCCAAGGCACAACTTGGCGACAGCTTGCTGCCGAAGAACAGGCCATGCTGACAAACAACCAGGCGCTAACGACACTACTAATCACTCGGCCCAGTCTGATCAAACGCCCCTTGCTCATCTCAGGCGAGCAGGTGACGACAGGTTTGGCATCTGCGCTGCTGCCGACTCAGGTTCAATAAGCCGGCGGCCGTGCGCGCTACTTAGTGATCGGAAGCCTTCTTCGACTTGACCTTGATCATCCAATCCGTAAGAGCAATGAAGCCTGCTGAAATCACCAGAACCATATGAATGGTCACTTCCCACTTCAGCGTATGCTCAGGAATATTGCCTGCATCAATGAAGCTGCGCAGCAAATGAATCGATGAGATGGTGATTAGTGCCATGCCCAATTTCACCTTCAACACACCGGCATCCACATGCGCCAGCCATTCCGGCTGATCCGGGTGATCCTTCACATCCAGGCGACTGACGAAAATCTCGTAGCCCCCGACAATCACCATCACCAGCAAATTGGCAATCATCACCACGTCAATCAGTGACAGCACATTGAGCAGGATGTCATCCTCTTTCAGGATGCCGAGATTGACCGTCAGATCCCAGAGTTTGAGCAGGAACTTGTAGGAATAGATACCGAGGGCCACGATCAGACCCAAATACATGGGCAGCTGTAGCCAGCGACTCCAGAAAATGAAATTACCCAAGGCTTTCGTTGTGTTGCTCATGTCATCCTCCAAGATGTTGGAGCGTATTCTACGAGGCCACTGCTTTTTATGACACCACTGTGCTTGCGCACAGACTAACTTGCGATGCAAAGAGAGAATTCAATGACTCGTTTCCCCTTACAGCCTTTATTGCTTGCCAGCGTTCTTCTCACCGGCACAGCCATGGCACACGCTCACGAATCCGATGGCCCACGTAACCGCATCGACTTTCAGAACGAAGTCAGCCAAGTGATGTCCAACGATCTTATGCGCGCCACGCTGAGCATCGAATTGTCTGACCGCAATCCGGGCCAACTCGCCCGGGCACTGACGCAGGCCATGAATGAGGGCCTAGCCAAAGGGCGTGGCTTCAGTACCGTCAAGCTGGCCTCAGGCAATCAGCAAAGCTGGCCGGTCTACAGCGACAAGCAAAAACTGGAGAGCTGGCGCGGTCGTGCCGAGCTGACACTGGAGTCGAAAGACTTCAAGGCGGCGGGCGAACTACTCAGCCAATTGCAAGACAAGCTGCAGCTGCAAGGCCTGAACTTTGTCGTGTCGGAAGAAACGCGCCTAGCAGCTGAAAAGAAGCTGACGACCGATGCCATTGCCGCCTTCCGTGAGAAAGCCGATGCCGTGCGTCTCGCCTGGGGCGCAAAGAGCTATACCTTGGTGCAGATGAATCTGGGCAGCAGCGGTGGCGGCGGTGGCTACCCTCGCCCGCCTATGGTCATGATGATGAAAACTGCTGATGCCGCACCGGCGGCAGAAATGGCCGGTGGCGACAGCCGAATTTCGGTCAATGTCAGCGGCAGCATCGAGCTGAAGAACTAAACTCTGGAAGCTGGAAGCGGCGTTAAAGCAACGCCTCTTCCAGTGCCAGAAACAGCCAGGTGTCGCGATTGGGTGCGCGGTAGCAGCCCATCGCGTCCAATGACTCAACAGCAGCAGCGGCCAACTCCCAGGCCATGGTGTCATCGGCGGTGAAAGCATCGGCATCGGCAAAGCAGTCGTAATCCGTTCGCTCGCGCAGCGCCTTCACGCGTTCGGCCTGCTCACGCACCGCCTGCGGCAATTTGCTGTTGGCCCAGGCCCACTTCCAGGTCTCCTGCGCGTTCGCATAGGTGCCAATGGGCGTGACGCGAAAGCGCAACTGCTCGCGGCCATCCTGCGTCAGGAAGCACAGCACCGACGAATCCTGCTCCAGCTGCCAGCGACTGAAACGATCCAGACCAAATTGGCTTTGCAACAGCGCCTGCTTGGCTTGCAGCGCTTGCGCGCAATCGGCAATGAATGCCTCGAATTGCTCTTCGTTCATCGGCTGCGTCGCGCCTCCTGCATCAAGTCTTTCATGTCACGCACAGCGGCGGCCAAACCGCTGAACAAGGCTCGCGCAATCAGTGCGTGGCCAATATTAAGCTCGTGAAACTGCGGCAAGGCAGCTATGCGTGCGGTGTTGTGATAATTCAAACCGTGGCCGGCATTGACCACCAGCTTGCCGTGCGCATATTCGGCAGCCAGGCGAATGCGCTGGAATTCATGCTCGATCTCTGCCGGATCTTCGGCATCGGCGTAAGCGCCGGTATGCAGCTCGATCGTCGGCGCACCGGCGCGAATGGCGGCATCAATTTGAGCGGGCTCGGGGTCGATGAACAAGGACACATCCATGCCCTGCCGGCCTAAACGCTGACAGGCCGCTTGAATGCGGGTAAAGCCGCCGACCACATCCAGCCCGCCCTCAGTGGTCAGCTCTTCGCGTTTCTCCGGAACTAGGCAGATATGCTTGGGGCGGATAATTTCAGCGAAGGCCAGCATGTCTTCGGTGACGGCCATCTCCAGATTCATGCGCGTTTGCAGCACCTCGGCGAGCAGGCGTACATCGCGCTTCTGGATATGCCGGCCATCCTCGCGCGGGTGCACGGTAATACCATCGGCACCATGTTCTTCGGCAATCAGCGCGGCATGCACCGGCTCCGGGTAACGCGTGCCCCGCGCCTGACGCAGCGTGGCAATATGGTCAATATTTACGCCCAGGTATAACGGGTTCATGGGGAACGCTCCTGCACAGGGGGTTGCTCTTGAATTGGCTCATCCGCACTCGCCAATGGCTTGATCATAGCGGCAAACAAATCACGACTCTTCAGCGGCTTGCCAGCCAACAAAGGCTCTAGCGCCAGCCGGTACAGCCACTTCGCCAGCCGACGTCGATCTGGGGTATCTAGATTGTCGCCAGCCACAGCAATGATATCTCCACCCAGACAAGCACCCGACTGCCCCACCCGCGCCGGCAGCCAGCCGTGCTCGGGATAGAACTGGTAGTACTGGTCGGTGGCCAGCGGTTGCTGAGTATCGGCCTGATGCGTTTGGCTAGCGACTTGGCCCATGGTATCGAGCAGTTGTCGCTCGAAACGACGCAGAATGGGCTCGATGCCACGCACATCAGGCTCAATCAGCTCACTGAGCTCGCCGATAGCACCGGCATACGCCACAAAAAGCTCCGGCTGAGGCAGCTCGCGTGGCAGCAAACGAACTAACAGCTCATTGATATAAAGTCCCGAGAACAGCGCCGAGCCCACCAAATTTAATGCCGAGCCTGCAGCTTCATGAGCAAGAATTTGCTTGAGTTCACCCGAGCCTGCCAACTGCACAAAGTACGGTTGAAACGGTGATGGCACGATACGACCTTTACTACGAGCACCGCGTAACACCGTACCAACTCGGCCTAACTCAGGTAATAGCCACTCCGCCAGTACGCTAGTTTCGCGATAGGCGCGCGCGTGAAGTAGGTAGGCTGGCTGCCAGGCAAGCTCACGCATGGCAGCGCAGAGGCCTCAAGTAAAGCTCAGAGATCACCGTAGCCCAAGCTTTTCAGCGCGCGCTCGTCATCCGACCAGCCGCCCTTCACCTTGACCCACAGCGACAACATGATCTTGCTGTCGAAGAGCTTGACCATGTCGAGGCGTGCCTCGGTGCCGATCAGCTTCAAGCGCTGACCACCCTCGCCAATGACGATCTTCTTCTGACCATCGCGCTCGACCAAAATGCAGGCTGAGATGCGCAGCAGCTGGCCTTCCTTCTTAAACTCTTCAATTTCGACGGTGATCTCGTAGGGAATTTCCTCACCGAGCTGACGCATGATTTTTTCGCGCACCAGCTCGGCCGCGAGAAAGCGCTGCGAGCGATCAGTGATCTGGTCTTCATCGTAGAACGGCGGCGAAAACGGCAGGCGCTGACCCACGGCCTCATGCAGCTTATCGAGGTTATGGCCCTTCAGCGCCGACACCGGCACCACTTCCACAAACGGCAAACGCTGCGACAGCTGCTCGATATGCGGCAGCAAAGCGGCCTTGTCTTCGATGGTATCGACCTTGTTGATGACCAGCAGCACCGGCACATTGACCTTCTGCAGCTTGCTCAGCACCAGCTCGTCATCCGGGGCCCACTTTAGGCCGTCGACCACAAAGAGCACGACATCGACATCCTTCAGCGCAGAGGTCGCGGCCTTGTTCATGTAGCGATTGATGGCCTTGCGCTCTTCGCCATGAATGCCGGGCGTATCGACATAAATCGCCTGCACCTTGTCACGTGAGACGATGCCGAGCATGCGATGACGCGTGGTCTGCGGTTTGCGCGAAGTGATGGCGAGCTTCTGCCCGAGGATGTGATTGAGCAAGGTTGACTTGCCTACATTCGGCCGCCCGACGATAGACACATAGCCGCAGCGATAGTCGCTGGGCACCGTGTTCGCAGGATCGGCAGCCGAGCCCGAAAAGAATGAGTTGATGATGTCATCGGATGCCATTTTTCTGCCCTGCTCCCAGTTCCAGCACGGCCAGCGCAGCGGCGGCAGCCTGTTGTTCAGCGACGCGTCGGGTGACGCCATCGCCTTCCGTAATAATGTCTTGATGCCCTGTCACCGTACTCGCGGCAAGCAGACAACGCACCTGAAAATATTGCTCGTGCGCCTCACCGGTAACGCTGATCAGCTCATAGGTCGGCAACGCCAACTTGCGCCCTTGCAGGAACTCTTGCAAACGACTCTTGGCGTCTTTTAGCGCATCGCTAGCTTCAATTCGCAGCAAGCGCTCACCATACCAGCGACGAATATGCGCTTGCATGTCGGGCATCGCCACGCCATCCAGATGCATGGCACCGATGATAGCCTCGACTGCGTCGGCCAAGGTTGAGTCGCGACGATAACCGCCACTCTTGAGCTCGCCTGAACCCATGATGAGGAACTCGCTGAGCTTCCACTCATGCGCGAGAATCACCAGACTTTCTTCGCGAACCAGCGTTGCGCGCAAGCGCGACAAGCGCCCCTCGTTTTCATCCGGGAATTGCTGATACAGGCAATCGGCGATGACGAAATTGAGCAAGCCGTCGCCGAGGAACTCGAGGCGCTCGTTATTGCGCTTGCCGGACACACTGCGATGCGTCAGTGCCAGCTGCAACCAAGCCTCACTCTGGAACTGATAGCCCAGAATGCGCTGGAGGCGCGCCAGCAGCTGCGTCACTCGATGCTCCCGTTACGGTCAAAGCTCGGCAAGTTCAGGCCGGGCTTCTTGTGCATCCAGATGAAGAATGCCTTGCCGACAATCAAATGCTCGGCGACCGGCCCCCAGAAACGGCTGTCATTCGAGTTGTCGCGGTTGTCGCCCATCATGAAGTAATGGCCGGCCGGCACGGTGTAAGACCAATCACCACCGGTAGGCTCGCGCCCGACTTCTTCACGCGTGCTGTGCTTCACGCCGAGCAGATCTTCACGCCAGACTTGCTGCCAAGGCTCAATGGCCGGCTCTTGCAACAATAATTCGCGCTTGGCCTCGATGCCGTTAATAAACAGCACTTCATGGCGACTCTCAATGTGATCACCAGGCAAGCCGATGACGCGCTTGATGTAGTTCACCGAAGGAGCCGCGGGGAACTTGAAGACCATGACATCGCCACGGGCCGGCAGACTCACCGGCAACACGAGTGTGCCCAACACCGGCAGGCGCACGCCGTAGGCAAACTTGTTGACCAGCACATAGTCGCCAATTTGTAGCGACGGCAGCATCGAACCCGATGGGATAGTAAACGGCTCGGCCAGGAACGAGCGCAGAACCCAGACCACGGCCAGTACTGGGAAGAAGCTGTGCGCCGTCTCGAACAGCCACGGCTCGCGCAGCAGTTTCTGCTCGGCCTCGACCGGCAGCGATGCGCCTTGCTCAGCTGCCGCCGCTTGCGCTGCCCGCAGGCGTCGCTCGCGAATCGGCTTCAGGGCTGAGGCATCAAAGCCCCAGAGCAGGCCTGTCACCAGAACTGCCAGCGTCAGCACCAACGAAAAATCAATATCCATGACCGCTCCCGCGCCTAACGCGTGGATTTATTTAGACTTTCAGGACTGCAAGGAAGGCTTCCTGTGGAATTTCCACATTACCGACCTGCTTCATGCGCTTTTTGCCTTCTTTCTGCTTATCGAGCAATTTGCGCTTACGGCTGACATCGCCGCCGTAGCACTTCGCCAACACGTCTTTGCGCATGGCTTTCACGGTCTGACGCGCGATGACCTGAGCACCGATGGCTGCCTGAATCGCAACATCGAACATCTGGCGAGGAATCAGCTCTTTCATTTTTTCGACGATAGCCATACCGCGATAACGCGCGTTATCGGTGTGGCAAATCATCGCCAGAGCATCGACACGCTCGCCGTTGATGAGGATGTCGACGCGGGCCAGGCTGGACGCCTCAAAACGCTTGAAGGCGTAATCCAGCGACGCATAGCCGCGCGAACAAGACTTCAGGCGGTCAAAGAAATCGAGCACGACCTCGCCCATCGGGATCTCATAAGTGAGGGCCACTTGCTTGCCGTGAAACAGCAGGCTCTTCTGCGTGCCGCGACGCTCCTGGCAAAGCTTGATGACATCGCCCAGGTATTCCGGCGGCACCAGAATGTGACACTCGGCGATAGGCTCGCGGAACTCCTCGACCGAGCCGGTATCCGGCAGCTTCGAGGGGTTGTCCACATAGAGCGTCTCGCCCTTCTTGGTGACGATCTCGTAGATCACGGTCGGCGCCGTGGTCAGCAGGTCGAGGTTGTATTCTCGCTCCAGACGCTCCTGCACGATTTCCATGTGCAGCATGCCGAGGAAGCCGCAGCGGAAGCCAAAGCCCAGCGCGTCCGACGATTCCGGCTCGAAGAACAGCGCCGAGTCATTGAGCGTGAGCTTGGACAACGCCTCGCGGAACGGCTCGTAGTCATCCGAGGTGATCGGGAAAAGGCCGGCGTAGACCTGCGGCTTGACCTTCTTGAAGCCGGGCAGCATGCCCACATCGGGCGTGCCAATCAGCGTCAGCGTATCGCCAACAGGCGCGCCGAAAATGTTCTTGATGCCGGCGATGACGAAGCCGACTTCACCAGCATGGAGACCATCGGTCTCGCTGTGCTTGGGATTGAAAACACCGACGCTGGACACGAGATGACTCTGGCCGGTGCTCTTGACGAGAATCTTGTCGCCCTTCTTGACGCGACCGTGCTTGACGCGCACCAGCGAGACCACGCCGAGGTAGTTGTCGAACCAGGAGTCGATGATCAGTGCCTGCAATGGTGCGCTGCGATCCCCGACCGGTGGTGGGATGCGCTCGATCAGCGCCTCCAGCACATCGACCACACCGAGGCCGGTCTTCGCCGAGCACTGCGGCGAATCAATCGCTTCAACGCCGATGATCTCTTCAATTTCTTCGCAGACACGATCCGGGTCAGCCTGTGGCAGATCGATCTTGTTCAGCACCGGCATCACTTCCAGGCCCTGCTCGAGTGCGGTGTAGCAGTTCGCTACCGACTGCGCTTCCACGCCCTGAGCGGCATCGACCACCAGCAGCGCGCCTTCGCAGGCCGCCAGCGAGCGGCTGACTTCATACGAGAAGTCGACATGGCCTGGGGTATCGATGAAGTTAAGCTGGTAGGTCTCACCGTCTTTCTTCGAGGTGTAGTAGAGCGTGACCGAGTGCGCTTTGATGGTGATGCCACGCTCACGCTCAAGATCCATGGAGTCGAGGACCTGCGCCTGCATCTCGCGATCTTCGAGGCCGCCACAAATCTGAATGAAGCGGTCAGCCAGCGTCGACTTGCCGTGATCGATGTGGGCGATGATGGAGAAATTGCGGATGTTCTTGATATCGGACACAGCGACTCAGCCAGGATGTTTCTGCAAGGGGCGCATAGTGTAGCCGATTCGCCCCGCCCCGGCGAAAACCTGCGGGGCGGCAGCGAAATTACTTGCGCTTAGCGCGAGGCATCCTGCGGCTCAAGCTTGAGTGCGAGAATCAGGCTGCTGCCACGGCGCAACACCGATACCGGCACCGTGACGCCGGCGTTGAGCTTGCGTGCTGCCGCGACAAAATCACGCGCGCTGGTAATCGCCGTACTGCCCAGACGGGTCACCACATCACCGGCACGCAACCCGGCATCAGCACCTGAGCCTTCAACAACTTTGATCACAAGCGCGCCACCTGCCAGCTTCAGGGACGCCTTTTCAGCCTCCTGCAAATCACGCAGCGTCACGCCCAAGCGCGACAAGTCCGGGCTGGCAGCCTTGCCCGCCGCAGCCGTCTGCTCTTCAGGAATGGGCTGCACCTTGACCTGCAGCTGCATGGGCTTGCGCTCACGCACTACGCTCAGTGGATAGATCT
This sequence comes from Pseudomonadota bacterium, assembly GCA_040384385.1. Lineage (GTDB taxonomy): Bacteria > Pseudomonadota > Gammaproteobacteria > Pseudomonadales > Moraxellaceae > Perlucidibaca. The sequence continues at coordinate 385,698 of JAZKJJ010000006.1, forward strand.
CGCCAACCTTGGCGCGACCTATGGCCTGTGGTAGTTCAGCAGCCATAGTGATGGGCAAACCATTGAATTGGATGACCACATCACCTGACTTCAAGCCAGCCTTATCTGCCGGCGAACCGGCCTCTACATTGGCAATTAAGGCGCCAGCGGGACGCTCCAAGCCATAGGCATCGGCCAGTTCCTTGGTGACCTCCTGAATGGATACGCCGAGATAACCGCGATTAACCTTGCCCTTGTCGCGCAACTGCGCAACCACTTCCATGGCGACATCGATGGGGATGGCAAAAGACACGCCCATGAAGCCACCCGAGCGGCTGTAAATCTGCGAGTTGATGCCGACCACTTCGCCAGCAGTATTAAACAGCGGACCACCGGAGTTGCCCGGATTGATGGCGACATCGGTCTGAATGAACGGCACGTAAGCTTCGTTCGGCAAGGCTCGCGCCTTCGCGCTAACAATACCGGCGGTGGCGGAATAATCGAAGCCGAAGGGCGAGCCGATGGCCAATACGGCATCACCGACACGCAGCTTGGAAGGATCACCGATTTTCACCACGGGCAGATCAGTGGCGGCAATTTTCAGCAAGGCAATATCCGAGCGCGGGTCGGTACCGATGACCGTGGCTTCGACTTCGCGACGATCGCTGAGGCGCACAGTGACCTTGTCGGCCTCGTCGATGACGTGGTTGTTGGTCAGCACATAGCCATCGTTGCCGATAATGAAGCCAGAGCCAAAGGATTGCTTGGCGCGCGGCTGTTGCGGCTGCGCTTCAAGGCCGTAGAAGCGACGCAGCAATTCCTGCATGTCATCGTTGCTGGTTTCGGCAGGCTTGGCCTTGGAGGTGGCGCTGATATTGACCACGGCCGGGCTGGTACGCTCGACGATATCGGCAAACTCGGGCAGCGCCGCTTGTGCTGGCAGTGGCAGCAAGGCCACAGAGGCTGCCGTCAGGCACGCGCTGAAGAAAATGCTAGCGGCTTTTTTAGACTGAATCTGCAACATGGGCATGTATATGCTCCTCGGGTTCTAATATCGTTCCTGCACGACAACGCCAAACCGAGCGCCGCGCTGACAAGCCAATCACATACTATGGCATCATCTCGCTTTCATGACAGCCCTCTGGAACTCCACCGCGCTATGACTTCATCGTTTGAGCATGATGTGCTCATCATCGGCAGCGGCGCTGCCGGCCTTACCCTAGCGTTGCAGCTGGATTCGTCGCTGCGCATCGCCGTGTTGTCAAAAGCTGCTCTCACCGAGGCCAGCACCTATTATGCGCAAGGTGGTGTGGCTGCTGTGTTGGACGAGACCGACTCCACCGATAGCCATGTTCAGGATACGCTGATTGCCGGCGCCGGCCTCTGCCACGAGGACAGCGTCAAACTCACCGTCGAAAATGGCCCAGAGGCCATCCGCTGGTTAGTCGAACAAGGCGTGGGCTTCACGCTGGATGATGCCGAGCATCTGCATCTGACCCGCGAAGGTGGCCACTCGCACCGCCGCATCATTCATGCTGACGATGCCACCGGCCGCGCCATCTCCACAACACTGGTTGATCGTGTGCGCGAGTGCTCACACATCGACCTCATGGAAAACCGGGTCGCCGTTGAGCTGATTACCACCCAAAAGCAAGGTTTGGATGGCGAGAATCGCGTGATCGGTGCCTATGTGCTGAACAAGGACACGGGTGAAGTAGAAGTCTGCCGCGCCCGCTTTGTTGCGCTCGCCACCGGCGGTGCCAGCAAGGCCTATCAGTACACCAGCAATCCCGACATCGCCACCGGCGACGGTATTGCCATGGCCTGGCGCGCCGGCTGCCGCGTCGCCAACATGGAGTTCAACCAGTTCCATCCGACTTGCCTGTATCACCCGCAGGCAAAGTCCTACCTGATCACCGAAGCCATGCGTGGTGAAGGCGCGCTGCTAAAACTGCCGGATGGCACGCGCTTCATGCCGCGCTTCGATGAGCGTGCCGAGCTCGCTCCGCGCGATATCGTCGCCCGCGCCATCGACTTCGAGATGAAGCGTCTCGGCATCCGCTTTGTCTATCTCGACATTTCGCACAAGCCGGCCGAGTTCATTACTGGGCATTTCCCGAACATCTATCGCAAGTGCCTGGAATACGGAATCGACATCACCAAGGAGCCGATTCCGGTGGTGCCGGCGGCGCATTTCACCTGCGGCGGCGTCATGGTCAATCATTCCAGCGAAACCGACATCGCTAATCTTTATGCCATCGGCGAGACCTCATTCACCGGTCTCCACGGCGCCAATCGCATGGCCAGCAATTCGCTGCTGGAATGCTTCGTGTTTGCCATGGCGGCAGCTCGTGATATTCAGCGCAAGCTGGCCGACACGGCAGCACCACCAAGCGTGCCGGACTGGGATGCCACACAGGTACGCGACCCCGACGAGGACGTGGTAATTCTGCACAACTGGGATGAGCTGCGCCGCTTCATGTGGGATTTTGTCGGCATCGTGCGCACGACCAAGCGACTCGAACGCGCACTGCACCGCGTGCTGCTGCTGCAGGCCGAGATAGAGGAGTATTACAGCCACTATCGCGTGTCGAGTAACCTCATCGAGCTGCGCAATCTGGTCATGGTCTCAGAGCTGATCATCCGCTGCGCGCTGATGCGCAAGGAATCGCGTGGTCTGCATTACACGCTGGATTATCCGGAGCTGAGCGCTACGTTGGCAGACAGTATTTTGTCACCGGACGATACTTCGCGACGTCGCCAGCGCAATGCCACGGAGAGTCTGCGCCAGTCATCGGCACTGACCTGATCGGCCCAGATAACGATGCGCCAGCACTGCGCCGCCGGCCTCTGTAGCAGGTAACTCCCGGACTCTCGCCGGCTTGCGCCTTCATCGTCAGCCAAGTCGGTCAATTCGCGCCAGCACAGCACGATGCACAAGCGATTGATGCGTACCGGCCCGGCCAGCTCGGCAAAGTGGGTCTGACCATTGCGCAACCGCAGTCGCCAACCCTGAGGCGTGTGCTGAATCGTGCGAATGGGCTCGGAAGTTTGCCCAGCACTGAACTGCCAGAACGCCAGCAGCGGCCAAAGCAACAACAGCAAGATTGTCAGCAGCAGCGGCGGATGACTAAGCAGCGCCGTCACGGCTGCGAGCAAAGCCAAGGCAACACGCCAGCACATCAGCCAGCGCGATGCCTGCAAGCGCAACTCAGGACGCCAGACGCTGCAAGATACAGGCGACGATACGCTGATGACCGGCGTCTTCGGGCTGCAGATACTGCATAAGCCACGCCAGCAGATCGACATCCTCTTCTTCCAGCAAGCGTGCAAACAGGGCTTGCTCTTCGGCATCCAGGCCAAGATAGTGTTCCTCCATGAACGGCTCAAGCAGCACATCCAGCTCTTTGAGGCCGCGTCGGCATTGCCAGCGCAGGCGTCTTTCGTGTTCGTTAAACGGCCGCGTCATTAAATCTCTGCCTTCATCAATCATGCGCGGCATTATAGAGCTTGTATTTAGCACCGCGATCCCCATTTCACCAGTCAGTCCGTCGCTTTTGGAGTTGTCATGCCCAGTTCACTTGTGTTCACTCCGCCCACCCCCGAAGTACTAACCGCCATCGCGACACTTCAGGCGCAGGATGATGTGGTGCTAACACTGCCGTGGCGCGCCCTGGCCATTACCGGCCCCGACGCTCAAACCTTCCTGCAGGGCCAATTCACCACTGACTTGCGCGAAGTTACGCCGACACATTCGCGTCTGGGCTGTCTGCTCAATCTGAAGGGTCGCGTGCAGATCAGTGGACGCTTGCTGGCCTGGCCGAAAGGCTATGCCTTGCTGCTACCCACCGATCAGTTCGAGCCGGCGCGTGCACGTCTGGGCAAGTATGGTGTGTTCTCGAAAATCAGCCTGCAAGAGCTACCGTTACGCATTCAGGGCCTACTCGGCCAGGGCGCACTCAGTCGTGCAGCCAGCCTCGGTCTGGCGTTACCTGCGGCAAATAATGAAGATGACCAGCAAGCCTGCAGTGGCGACAGCCTGCCCTTGCGCATCCGCTTGCCGGGTACAGCTCGTGGCCTGTTACTTAGCTCATCGGAGCAAGATCCCATGCTCGCCGACACGCCGGCCATGACCGACGCCGCTCAGCAATGCTGGAGCGCAGCCGCCATCAGCGCTGGCGAATGGACACTGGATGTGGCCGAAACCGAGCTGTTTCAGCCACAGGAAATGGACTATCACGCGCTGCATGGCATCAGTTACCAGAAGGGCTGCTATCTGGGTCAGGAAATCGTGGCTCGTCTGTACTTCAGAGGTCAGCTCAAGACCGAGCTAAGTGCTTGGCAAATAGACTCGACTCAGGCCGAGATCAAGGCCGGCGATACTCTACTGGATGCTGACGGCACCCGCGTCGGCGAAGTCATTCGCGTAGCCTGGAGCAATGCCGGGCGCGCCTTGGTGTTGGCGCAAAGCAAGCGTGACAGTAGCGCCACGCAGCTGCAAAGCGCCACCGCAACGCTCGCGCTTACGCGCTTGCCCTTCCAGCGCTGAAACACTGCTCCAGATCCACTAGCGGCTGCGTCATCCCTTGCGGGATGGCATAGTGCCCAGCGACCCAAGCTGCGCTGACATCAGCCAGCTTGGCTGGCTGCCAGCGCGGCGCCATGTCCTTATCAATGAGCAGGGCACGCACACCCTCTGGGAAATCGGGATGCAGCGCGCACTGGCTCGACAGCATCCACTCGATCCTGAACACCTCAGCCAACGTCAGCTCTGCCGATTCATGCCATTGCTTCCAGATGAGCGCGGCACTGGTCGGCGAGCCGGTGCGATAAGCCTGCACAGCCTTGGCCAGCCAAGGCGCCTCCGGCATGATCTCGCGCCAGGCTTGGTCGAGTGCACTCAGACTGTCGTGATGGGTCAGCTCGGCAATCTGCTCCGCATGCTGCTGCAATGGCCCGACGGCAAGCTCAGGCTGGGGCAACTGCTGCAAGACCCGCGCAACAACCTCGGCCTGCGCCGACGCAGGCACAGGCCAGTGCTGTGACTGCAACTGACTTAGCAGCAAAGACCACGACTCTGAAGATGCCACATGGCTGGCCAGACCCAGCGCCAAAGCATCAGATGCACCAAACTGGCAAGCTGTCAGGCCCATAAACAAGCCCACACGACCCGGCAAACGCGACAAGAAATAGCTGCCGCCCACATCTGGATACAGACCGATGGTAATTTCTGGCATAGCCATGCGCGTGGTTTCCGTGGCAACCCGAAAGCTCGCGCCCAGCAGCAGCCCCATGCCGCCACCCATGACCACACCCGTACCCCAGACCAACAAGGGCTTGGGAAACTCGCGAATGGCATAATCCAGTCGATATTCACGGGCAAAGAAATGAGCCGGATAGCCGGCGTCGCCCTCACCTGTTCGCGCATGCTGGGTCAACGCACGCACATCGCCACCCGCACAGAATGCACGCTCGCCACGCCCGCGCAGCAATACCGCAACCACATGATCGTCATCAGCCCAGCTCGCCAGCCGCGGCAGTAAGGCATCGACCATAGCCAACGTCAACGAATTCAGGCTGCGCTCGGCATCCAGTGTGGCAACCGCAATGGCACGACCACAAGCGGTCGGCAGCAACTCAACATGAACAGGGGCGCTAACAGCTTCCATGAATACAAATCCTTAATCGGGTAATGACCAGTCAATAGCCGGATGGCCCTGCGCCAGCAACCACGCATTGGCCTGCGAAAAGTGCCGGCAACCAAACCAGCCACCACGGTTGGCAGCCAAGGGGGACGGATGTGCTGCGGTTAAAACCAGATGACGATGGCGATCAATAAGCCGGCCTTTTTTCTGCGCATAGCCACCCCATAGCATAAAAACGATGCCATGCTGACTAGCGTTGAGCTGCGCGACCAGCGCATCGGTAAAGCGCTCCCAGCCCAAGCCTTGATGTGACGCAGCCTCGCCAGCGCGCACGCTGAGCACGCTGTTCAGCAGTAATACGCCCTGATCAGCCCAGTCCGTGAGCTCGCCATGACGCGGTTTCGGCAAGCTCAAATCGGTTGCCAATTCACGGAAGATATTTTGCAAGGATGGCGGTGGGCGCTGACCCCGGCGTACCGAGAAGCTCAGGCCATGCGCCTGATCGGGGCCGTGATAAGGGTCTTGCCCCAATATCACCACACGCACCGATGCCGGCGGTGTGCGATCAAGCGCAGCAAACCATTCGCCTGCTGGCGGATAGTGTATCTGCCCCTGCTGGCGTTCAGCGGCCAAGGTGGCCTTCAGCGTTTGCATATAGCCTTGTTCGAACTCGCTGCCGATCAGGGCCAGCCAATCAGGGTGCAACTTAACGGCCATACAGGCTACTCACCATAAACCTTTGAGCTGATACGCCAAGGCATCACGAATCCAGGTCGGAGACTCGGTGGCGCTGCCACCAATCAGACCCTCGTACTCGATCCGCCGCAAGGTCGCCAGCATCGAGCGAGCAGCCTGCTCCGGCTGCGTAACCGGCAACAGATTAAGCCATGGCTGCATCAGGCCGATCCAACGCCGCACCACCAGCCTGACGGCCGTCTGGAGGCGCGGCTCGTGAATAGCGGCATACCAGAACGCATATTCCAGAATGACCTGCTCAGAGTGCTTGCTAAGGCGCTCCTCAATGTAATTCGTGGCAACACCTAGCAAAAGCTCGCTACTCAGCTCAACACCCTGCATCGCTGTCAGCTCAGACCCTGCCGGCCTAGTCTCGGCCATGAATGCCTGTCGCTGCTGCTCTGCCTGCCGCCAAAATGGTGCAACAAAACGCTCGATCGATTCTTCGGCAAAGAGCTCGAAGCTTTGTACCAGCAGATCCTGGATATCCTTAAAATAATATGTGGTGGACGATAGCGGCACATTTGCTGCCGCAGCGACAGCACGATGCCGAACACCGCGCACACCATCCCGCAAGATGACTCCCCAGGTTGCCCGCAGAATGGCATCCCGGCGCAGTTCACCGCGCTGTTGACGCACCACTGATTCCATAAAGCACGACCTGCTGCAGCTCACACCATGACTTTGGCAAGCATAGCGCACCTGTAACCCGAAATAGGAAAGGGCCTCGAAAGGCCCTTTCCTGACACATCACAACCCGCTGAGTTATTTCTGGATGCGGAACTCGACGCGACGATTCAACTCACGGCCTTCAGCGGAATCATTAGAAGCAACTGGACGAGATTCGCCATAACCTGTGGCATCCAGACGAGCAGCGTCAATACCATAACCCACCAGGTAATCACGGACTTCGATAGCACGGCTACGCGACAACTTCATGTTGTATGCATCACTAGCAACACTATCAGTGTGACCGGAAATGCTGATGCGAGTGCTGGGGTCGGAACGCAGGAACGACACTACATTCTCCATGAGACGCTGGGCATTTGCGGTCAGACGCGCAGAGTTGTTATCGAATGTAATGTCGCGAATGGTCAAGGTCTGTTCGACAACGCAACCATTACCATCAACACGAGCACCCTTGAGGGTGTTCGGACACTTGTCGCGCTCATTGATGACACCATCGCCGTCATCATCAACGCTGACCGGCGCTGGTGGAACAACTTCCGGCGCTGGTGCCGGAACTTCCTTGATGACAATGCGCTCGACCGGAACTTCCTGAATGACGATCTTCTCGACCGGTACTTCACGAATAATCACTTCCGGCTCTTTCACCGGAGCACTACCCAAGGCCATTTCCAAGCCTAAACCTACACGAATATCGGTTTGACCTTCCTTATAGTCATCATAGACAGCACGAACTTCACCACGCAGACGCAGATTGTCGAATCCGAAAATAGACTTTGTAAAGCCGAGACCAACATTCAGGTAGGGCGTCAGCTCGTCATTGTTGCTTCCCGCGACATCGTTATAAACACCACCACCACCAACGATCAGGAAGGGAGTGAACTCAGACCGCTGACCAAAAGCATAATGGAAGTCGACACCACCACCCGTTTGGTAGTTATCAGTACCCGTTATGCCAGTTTCGATGGTGTCACCAAAGAACTGACCTTCCACCCAGAGATTGGTATTGAGGCGATGACCAAAGCCGGCATTATAGCCAACACTCGTACCATCCTCAGCGCGTCCTTTGTCTGCATCAAGGTAGAACGCACCGAAATTCACATAGTTATTGTAGCTGCTACCAGTTTCAGCAGCTGATTTGCTGGTGCTGCTAGTTTCAACGACTGAGTTATCAGCCTCAACGACAGCATCATCTGCTTGCGCCGCCAGGGCAGTACTGGCCATCACGGAAGCCAGAAGGACCGACTTTACAGCAGCCGCAGCTGGGGACAGGGAGAAGCGTGAAGTGCGCATATGCAATCCTCAAGACAAAGACAAACGAAAAAATTCAAACCTGCGAGGAGATTACCGGAAAGTGCCATTAGATAAACCGCCCGTTTCAATAAACCAACAAAAAACCGACAAAATGGGATCAGTCCTTGTGATCTCGAAGATCACCAAAAATGGCATCCATACGCTCGCCAAGATGGCGTTGAATGGCCTTTTCCATGGCCATAGCCACTTCTGCAGCAACTGCCATATCTGCAAGCGGACGAAGGCGCCAGATCACTTCCGCCATTTGCGGAACCTGCTCGGCACTCGGAATTTGTGAGCCTAACGGATCGAACACATGCTTAACAATCAGTTGCACCAGGCTGTTGGCAACCGCCTCGACATTAGCACGCATGCCGCCAAGCAGCTCAAACAGAGATGCCAGCGGAACACCCAGCTTCATCAACTCAAGACCAGCATTGAACAAACGTGGACTGGGAACACGAAAGCGCGGTCCGTCGACCTGAATAAGATTGAGCTGAACGGCACGCGCCAAAGACTCCGGCGTCATTTGGCGACCAAACAAAGTCATGATATCGGAGAGTTCATAATAAGCAGGTACATCTTCTGACCATGGCGTGGTCAGGGCCTGCTCCAAACCCAGTAGCTGACGCAGGTCATGCCCCTTTTCCCAAGACTCGATGAGCTCGGCAATATTGCCCAGACTGTAGCCCCGGGACAATAAAGGACCAATGACGCGCAAACGCGCTAGGTGTGCTGCCGAATAAATGCCAGTACGGCCACGAATTTCGGGAGGAGGAATCAGGCCCTTGTCTTGATAGGCGCGCACATTGCGCACCGTCATCTGTGACGCTTGCGCCAATTCGTCGATGGTGTATTCGAGCACAGCCTTGTCAGCTGTTCGATTCATCGCTGCTGCCAGGAGCTCCTGGTCGGAAGCCATCATTACCCACTGTCTCGTTGCCTGCAGAATGCCACACTATACCTCAGAGTTTGGCCGGGCGCGTGGCGCTTTCTAATGCATCCAGCCAACGAATGGCCGCCTCCGACGAATCACCGCACATTTCTTCATCCGCCTTGAGATTGATGCAGACTGCCGGCCTTGTCAGCATGCCGAAAAGCTGACAGAGCCCGTCATCATCAAGCTGAATGCAGCGCACGCCAGCGGGCTTGCCATCAGGCATACCGGGAATTGGCGAGGAGATAGAGGGGGCAATACAGCAGGCTGCACAGCCGGGGCGACACTGCATATGATGAGGCTCGGCCAAAAATGCCAGTGTAACGAAAAGTAAGGTTGCCCTGAAAAACAAAAGCCCGGAACTGCGTCCGGGCCTTCGCATTTCCGAGCGAGTGCTTACTCGAAGGTTTTGCCGGCAGTAGCCATGTCACGCAGCAATTGCGGCGGCGTGAAACGCTCACCATGTTTGGCGGCCAGCTCATCGGCACGCTTCACAAAATCGGACACACCAATGTAGTTGATGTACTGCAGCACGCCACCTGTCCACGGCGCCATGCCGATGCCGAAGATGGAGCCGATGTTGGCGTCGGCCACCGACGTCAGCACGCCTTCTTCGTAGCAGCGGGCCGATTCGACGGACTGGCGATAGAGCAGACGCTCCTGCAGCTCGGCAAACTCGGCTTCACTGGCAGCGATCTTGTCAGCCTTGGTGAAGTGCTCCACCAGTCCCGGCCAGATCACCTTCTTGCCACCTTCCGGATAGTCGTAGAAGCCCTTGCCGGCCTTCTTACCGTTACGGCCGAACTCATCCATCATGCGGTCATTGATGGCATCGGCCGGATGCGCCGGCAGGGTCTTGCCCTCTTCCGCCAGATCCTTGATGGTCTGGTTGCGCACCTTGCGACCGAGGTCGAGGCTGACTTCATCGGTCACGGCCAATGGGCCGACCGGCATGCCGGCCTGAGCGGCAGCCTGCTCGATGGTCTGCGGGTGGTAGCCCTCGCCGAGCATGGCGATGCCTTCCATGATGAAGGTGCCGAACACGCGCGAAGTGAAGAAGCCGCGCGAGTCATTGACCACGATCGGCGTCTTGCGGATCTGCAACACGAAGTCGAAAGCCTTGGCGAGCGCAGCATCCGAAGTCTGTTCGCCACGGATGATCTCGACCAGTGGCATCTTGTCGACCGGCGAGAAGAAGTGCAGACCGATGTAGTTCTCCGGCTTCGAAGAGGCCTTGGCGAGACCAGTGATCGGCAGCGTCGAGGTGTTCGAACACATCAGCACATCCGGCAGCGCATTGGCTTCGGCCAGCTCGGTGGCCTTGGCCTTGATGGCACGGTCTTCGAACACGGCTTCGATGACCATGTCGCAGCCCTTGAGATCGGCGTGGTTGTCGGTGGTCTGAATCAGTGCCAGCGTTGCAGCAGCCTTGTCAGCGGTTAGGCGACCCTTGCTGACGCGTTTGTCGAGCAAGCCCTTGGTGTAGGCTTTGCCCTTTTCGGCGGCTTCGACAGTCTGGTCGAGCAGCACAACCTGAATGCCAACGGTCGATGCCACATAGGCGATGCCCTGACCCATCATGCCGGCGCCGAGGATGCCGACCTTGGTGGCCTTCCAGACCGGGTAGGTTTCCTTGCTCGGACGCGAACCGCCACCATTGATCTTCTGCAGATCGAAGAAGAAGGCCTTGATCTGGTTCTTGGCTTGCTTGCCACAGGCCAGATGCACGAAGTAGCGATGCTCGATCTTCAGCGCATTGTCGAAGTCGACCTGAGCGCCTTCGACCACAGAGGCCATGATGGCCTTCGGGGCTGGGTAGTTGGCATTCTTGGTCTGCTTGCGCAGATTGGCCGGGAACGCCGGCAGGTTCATCGCCAGCGATGGCGTGGAGGGTGTGCCGCCCGGCATCTTGTAGCCGGACTTGTCCCAGGGCTGCTGGGCCGATGGGTTGGCCTTGATCCAGGCGCGAGCCTTGGCCAGCATGTCGTCGGTGTCGGTCGCCAGCTCGTCGATCAGGCCGGTGGACTGGGCCTTCTCGGCTTTCATGCGCTGACCCTGCATGAGCACATTCATCAGGGCATTCTGGATACCGAGCATGCGTGTGACACGGGTCAGACCACCGCCACCCGGCAGCAGGCCGAGGGAGACTTCCGGCAGACCGAACTCAGCCTTGGTGCCACCAATGGCGATGCGGTGATGGGTCGCGAGAGCGATTTCCAGACCGCCACCCAGTGCGGTGCCATTCATGGCAGCCACAACCGGCTTGCCCAAGGTTTCCAGCTTGCGCAGCTGGCCATTGATTTCGATCAGCTCGGCCTTCATGGCATCGGCATAGGCCGGTGTGGCCTGGATCAACAGGCGCAGGTCGCCGCCGGCAAAGAAGGTCTTCTTCGCGGAGGTCACGATGACGCCGGCGATGTCAGCCTTTTCAGCATGCAGACGGGCAACGGCCTCGCCCATCGACTGGCGATACAGCTCGTTCATGGTGTTGGCCGACTGGTTGGGGTCGTCCAGGGTCAGGGTGACGATGTTGTCAGCGTCTTTTTCCCAGCGAATGGCGCTCTGGCTCATGGTCTTTTCTCTCAAATCCGATGATTGTGGTCGGGTGCGGAAAACCGCACTCAGACGCGTTCAATGATGGTGGCGATGCCCATGCCGCCGCCGACGCAGAGCGTGCAGAGGGCGCGCTTAAGGCCGCGACGCTCGAGCTCGTCGAGCGCGATCTGCACGATCATGCAACCGGTGGCGCCGAGCGGATGGCCCATGGCAATGGAGCCGCCATTGACGTTGGTGATGTCATGCGAGATACCCATGTCTTTCATGAAGCGCATGGCTACGGCCGCGAAGGCTTCGTTGATTTCCCAGAGATCAATGTCCTCGACCTTGAGGCCAGCCTTTTCCAACGCCTTGCGCGCCGCCGGTGCCGGACCGGTGAGCATGATGGTTGGATCGGCGCCACTAACGGCGGTGGCGACGATGCGAGCACGGGCCTTGAGGCCAAGCTTTTTACCGACAGCTTCGTTGCCGATGAGCATAAGCGCGGCGCCATCGACGATGCCCGAAGAATTGGCCGCGGTGTGCACATGGTCGATTTTCTCAACCCAGTGATACTTCTGCAGCGCAACGGCGTTGAAGCCGCCCATCTCGCCCATCATCATGAACGATGGTTGCAGACCGGCCAGCTTCTCGACCGTGGAATCCGGTTTGATGAACTCGTCTTCAGCGAGCACGACCTGACCATTCAAATCCTTGACCGGCACGATCGAACCCTTGAAGTAGCCTTGGGCACGGGCATGAGCAGCGCGCTGCTGTGAGGCCGTAGCGAACGCATCAACGTCAGTACGGCTAAAGCCTCCGAGCGTAGCAATCAGGTCAGCACCAATGCCCTGCGGCACGAAACCGGTTTCCAGGTTAGTCGCCGGATCCATGGCCCAAGCACCGCCATCAGAGCCCATGGGAATACGCGACATGCACTCAACACCGCCGACGACCACGAGGTCTTCAAAGCCGGAGCGAATCTTCATGGCACCAAGGTTGACGGCTTCCAGGCCCGAAGCGCAGAAGCGATTGAGCTGAACGCCAGCGACTTCATCCGGCCACTTAGCCTTCAATGCAGCTGTCTTCGCGACATCGGCACCTTGGTCACCGACCGGCGTCACGCATCCGAGCACGACATCGTCGATATGGTTCTTGATGGCCGTACCGTTGCGCTCTTCCAGCGCGTGCATCAGACCGACAATCAGGTCCACGGGCTTCACAGTGTGCAACGAACCATCTTTCTTGCCTTTGCCACGCGGAGTGCGCACGGCGTCAAAAATCAGGGCTTCCGTCATGGTGGAATGTCCTCTTGAGGTAAATAAGGAATACATGACTTGATAGTCATTTGAGCGAGACAGACTGTGGCTGCCTGAGCCAGAGCGTGCAATGACATGAGCTATCAAGCGCACTGACGAAATGGCTCACCGACTTGGCAAGATGGCTGAGCTGGGGTACAACGCATACTGTTTAAATTCAGCAAGTGCTAACAAGAGGCCGGCCCATGAGCAGCTCACGCTTTACCAGTTTTCGCGAGTTCTACCCCTACTATCTGCAGGAGCATAGCAACCGCACCTGCCGTCGCCTGCATTTCATGGGCACCAGTCTGGTCATCGGCATTGTGCTGGCTGCTGTGGGTACGGGGAGTTTGGTATGGCTTTGGGCTATTCCGGTGGCGGGCTACGGCTTTGCCTGGGTGGGCCATTACGGCTTCGAGAAAAATCGTCCGGCGACGTTCAAGCACCCGCTTTACAGCCTGCTCGGCGACTTTGTCATGTATCGCGATATCTGGCTGGGACGCCTGAGCATCTGATCCGCAGCTCTGGCCGGCACTTCTGGGCCGGCCTCACGGCAGCAGCGGGCGCATTGCCGGTGATATACGACGGCGCAACCCTGCGTCGGTCATCTCCAGATAGCACACCGCCATGCCTTTGCGCGTGGCCAGCGCCAAGCCGCGCTCAGGGCCCAGCACATTGAAGGCTGTCGCCCAGGCATCGGCCAGCGCACTGTCTTGTCCGCCGGGAAGAACCACTGTCACCGATACACCTTTATGGGTGATGGGACGCCCTGTGGCCGGATCGATGGTGTGCGAGTAACGCACACCATCGCGCTCGAAATAGTTACGGTAGGAGCCAGAGGTGGAGACTACGCCGTCCGCCAGTGTGAGGATGGCCTCCGCCCCGCCGCTGCCGTCCGGGCGCTCGATGGCCACGGGCCACGGCTGATGGTTAGCACCGGTTCCGATACTGCGCAGCGTGCCGGCGACTGCTATCAGGGCATTACGCACGCCCATGTGCTGCAACTCCGCCGCCAGTTCATCCACGGCCAGTCCCTCGCCTATCGACGATAGATCCAGCGTCAGCTCACGGTCTTTGTACAACGCTGAGTCTTTGACATGGAGATGCTGCCAGCCCACCTGCTTTCGAGCCTTGGCAATCGCCGCGGCCGTCGGTACGCGCTCCGGTCTCGCCTCCAAGCCGAAGCCCCAGAGATTGACCAGCGGCGCGACGGTGATGTCATACGCTCCCTGCGTCTCGCGACTGACCGACTGCGCCCGCGCAATGCCTCGGCTCAGCAGCGAGCTAATCTCGACCCATCCACCGGGCGGCTGACGGTTGAAGCGCATGACTTCGGTATCGGGCTGATAGGTGGACAGCACGGCGTTGGCAGCATCCAGCCGATCTTGCAGGCGTTGCTGCAACTGCTCGCGGGTGATGGCGGCCGGCAGATCGGCGACCTGCACCTGCCAGGGTATGCTGAAGAAGGCCAGCCCGGAAACACGCGTAGCCTGACGCGATGGCTGTGGACAGCAAGCCATCAAGCCGCCCATCAGCACGATCAACACAGCTCGCCAAACCGCAGACAGCAAAACGGGGGCCTGAGCCCCCGCTTGACCATCGCGCCCGAAGACGCGGCGCATCAGCCCTCGACCGGCAGATGCAGGTAGTGCGTGCCGGAGACCTGCTCGGCAATACGCATGACCTGACAGCTGTAGCCCATCTCGTTGTCATACCAGACATAAAGATTGGCGCGATTGCCGTTGACGATGGTCGCTTGCGCATCAAACACACCCGCAGAACGCGAACCGATGAAGTCCGACGACACCACTTCCGTGGAATTGGTATAGTCAATCTGGTCCTGCAGATTGGAGTGCAGCGAGACCTGACGCAGGAACTCGTTGATCTCTTCCTTGCTCGCGGCCTTTTCCAGCGTCAGGCTGAGGATGGCCATGGACACATTCGGCGTCGGGACGCGAATCGAGTTGCCGGTGAGCTTGCCGAGCAGCTCCGGCAGCGCCTTGGCAACGGCCTTGGCAGCACCGGTCTCGGTGATAACCATATTGAGCACGGCGGAACGACCACGGCGATCGGCGGAGTGATAGTTGTCGATCAGGTTCTGGTCGTTGGTGAACGAGTGCACGGTCTCAACATGGCCGGACAGAATGCCGAAGTGGTCATTCATGACCTTCAGCACTGGCGTGATGGCGTTGGTGGTGCAAGACGCGGCCGACAGAATGGTATCGGCATCGGTGATGGTGTCGTTGTTGACGCCATAGACCAGGTTCTTGATGCTGCCCTTGGCCGGCGCAGTCAGAATCACGCGGGTCACGCCCGGACAGGTCAGGTGACGGCCGAGACCGGCGTCATCCTTGAGTTTGCCGGTGTTGTCGATGAGCAGCGCATTGCTGATGCCATAGGCGGTGTAGTCGATGTCTTCCGGCTGCGAGGCATAGATAACCTTGATGAAGTTGCCGTTGGCGATGATGGCTTCGTTGTCTTCATCGACCGCGATGGTGCCTTCAAACGGGCCGTGAATGGAGTCGCGACGCAGCAGCGAAGCACGCTTCTGCAAATCACCATCGGTGGTTTTGCGCACAACAATAGCGCGCAGACGCAGGCCGCCGAGATTGCCGGCCTTCTCGATGAGCAAACGCGCCAGCAGACGACCGATGCGACCGAAGCCGTAGAGCACGACATCGCGCGGCTCGCCCTGTGGGGTCAGGCCGACGCCCGGCTGCACCGCAGCGGCGACAAAGGCACGCAGATCAGCGCCGCTGCCGTTTTCACGGTAGTCAATGGCGAGCTTGCCGATATCGATTTCGCAGGTGCCAACATCAAGCGCGGCAACAATTTCGAGAATCGGAAAAGTATCCACCACCGACAGGTCGCCGGCGATCATGCGCACGCGGCGATGGCTCTTGAGAATCTGAATGACCGAGCGGTTGACCAGCGAGCGACCGAACACGGTAATGACCACATTACGCTCACGAGCCAAGCGACCGAGCACCGGAATCATGGACTCGGCAATGGCTTCGCGGTTCTTCCAGCGACCGAAGTGGTCGGCTTGCAGGGCTTTGATGGTTTCCACGGACACGGTCATTTCCTCACAGCGACAAAAATTAGGTGGCGAGTTTACGACTTTTGATGGGCTGCCTTCCAGTCCTCATAAGGCATGCCGTAGACCTGCTGACGAGCGGCGGCATCGGTCAATGGCAGGTTTTCCGCTTCAGCTGCACTACGCAACCACTTCGACAGGCAGTTACGGCAAAAGCCAGATAGGTTCATTAGGTCAATATTCTGCACATCCGTACGAGTCTGCAGATGCGCAACCAAGCGGCGAAAGGCAGCTGCCTCAAGCGCCTGCTGCTGCTCGGAGGTCAAGCTCTGAAAGCTCATGTGGCATCTCCTTCACGACGGGTAAAGACTAGGGTCTGACCTGCGCTCAGCGCGTTGTTAAACTGATAGCCATCAACATTAAAGTAGCGCAGGTCATCCGGGTGGCGGATGTCGTTCTGCAGCACCCAGGCGGCCATACGACCGCGCGCCTTCTTGGCAAAGAAGCTAATCATCTTGAACTGGCCGTTTTTTTCATCCTTGAATTGCGGCGTGTAAATCCTGGCCTCGAGCTTCTTCGGCTGCACAGCACGGAAATACTCGTTGGAGGCGAGATTGATCAGCACGTCATCACCCTGCTCCGCCAGCGCCGCATTTAGCGCCTGCGTGATGCGATCACCCCAGAAATCATAGAGATGCTTGCCGCGTGGATTGGCCAGCTCGGTGCCCATCTCCAGCCGATACGGCAGCATCAGATCGAGTGGCCGCAGCAGGCCATAAAGCCCGGACAGAATGCGCAGATGCTTTTGCGCTCGCACTAGATCGGCCTCCTGCAGGCGCTCGACTTCGATGCCGGTATAGACATCGCCCTTGAAGGCAAACAGCGCCGGGCGCGCATCGGGCTCGCTGTAGTCCGGCTGCCAGCACTGGAAGCGCGCGACATTGAGCGCCGCGAGCTTGTCCGAGAGCGACATCAGGCTGGCCACCTGAGGCGGCGTGTATTCGCGCAGGATATCGATGAGGCTGGCTGATTCCGCGAGAAAATCCGGGCGGGTTATCGCCAGATTTGAGGGCAGAGACGATTCGTAATCCAGCGTTTTCGCGGGAGAGATAACGGTGAGCATGACGGCATCCAGTGAAAAGAGTCGTGCGAATCGGTGGTCTTGCTTATTAGTATAGAGGGCAGTCAGGCTTCTGCCGACGCTACGGTGTGATAAAAGCTGTTCAGAATAACCAAGACCAAGCTTTCAAAAACGAGACTCTGCATGCTGCCACCTGCTATTCATGCCCTGCCGCAACCACAAGATGTGTCCACACAACACGATGTCGCCATTGCGGCCGGCGAGCTCGTGGCCCTGAGCCCGCGCGTGACGCGTATCACCGCGCCCAATGCTGGCATGATGACTGGGCCGGGCACCAACAGTTATTTGCTCATCGGGCGCGATAATGTGGTCTGTGTTGATCCCGGCCCCGCCGACGCAGCACATCTGGCGGCGCTTCTGAGCGGCGTGGCTACAAGCGGTAAGCCATTGGCACACATCCTGCTCACGCACACACATCGCGATCATTCACCCGGCTGCGCCGCACTGGTGGCAGCGACCGGCGCGAAAGTGCTGGGCATGGCTCCGCTGGCCAGCGACCCCAGCCAGGATCGCGATACCGTCATTGATCAAACCCTGCGTGAGGGTGAGTTGTTCGAGGCATTGGGCTGGCCCTTGCAGGTCATTCACACCCCCGGTCATGTCGAAAATCATCTCTGTTTTCACGCCCCGGAGGATGGCTGGCTGATCACCGGCGACCATCTCATTCAAGGCTCGACGGTGGTCATCATTCCGCCGCACGGCCGCCTTAGCGATTACCTCGCCTCACTGCGCAAGCTGCTGCCCTTGCAGCTGACCGCGCTGCTGCCCGGCCACGGCCGCGTCATGGCCGATGCCAACACGGTCATCAATGGCACGCTGGCACACCGCCAGCAACGCGAAGACAAGGTCTTGCGTTGCCTGCCCGCCACTCCGCTGCCGCTCGCCGATCTGGTGCTGTCCGTGTATGACGATGTAGCACCTTGGCTGCACGGCATCGCCAAGTACAGCCTGCTTGCGCACCTGATCAAGCTCGCCGAGGAAGATCGTGCGACGGAAAGCGCCGAAGGCTGGCAATCAGTTCAGGTAAACTAGGCTCATGATTCTTTGTGCAGGACTGCTCGCATGAGCGATGACCGTTTGACCCGACTCAAGACCGGCGCCTTTGAGCGCCGCTTTTCGATTGCCCGAGCCTCGCTGGTAGCCGGCTCGCGCATGGCGGCATCCGCTGCCGGTTCCATGTTTTCCGCCCCCGAAGACCGTGCCAGCACTCGCCGCAAGGCGCTCGGAGAACAGGCCGAATATCTCGTAAGTGAACTTGGCAAGCTCAAGGGCAGCGTGGTCAAGATCGGCCAAATGATGGCGCTTTATGGCGAACACTTCCTGCCCGTGGAAATCACCAGCGCCCTGCACAAGCTCAACGACAGCACCACGGCGCTGCACTGGTCATCGCTGGAGCCGCTGGTGCGCGCCCAGCTCGGCAGTCACTTCCAAGACCTCGACATCAATCCCGAGCCGCTGGGTGCAGCCTCGCTGGCGCAGGTGCATCGTGCCCGCCGTCGCAGCGATGGCGCCGAGATGGTGCTGAAAATCCAGTATCCGGGCGTCGCCGAAGCCATCGACAGCGACCTCAATCTGGTCACGCAGATGCTGCGTCTGACCCGCGCCGTGCCGCAGACGCGCGAGTTCGACGAGTGGCTGGAAGAAGTTCGCATGATGATGCATCGCGAAGTGAACTATCCGCTGGAGGCCGAAACCACGCGTCTTTTCCGTGAGTTTCTGAAGGATGATCCACGCTTTGTGGTTCCGACCATCTACCCGGAATACTGTGGTGATCACTTGCTGGCGATGTCGTTTGAGCACGGCGTGCCGGTCAATAGCGAGGCCGTGCTGAGCCTACCGCCTGCTCGCAAGAACGCACTGGCCATCGCGGCGCTGGAAGTCTGCTGCCAGGAAGTGTTCCAGTGGGGACAGATTCAGACAGACCCGAATTTCGGCAACTATCTCGTGCAAATTGCGGCTGACGCCAGCCAGCCGGATCGCATCGTGTTACTCGACTTCGGTGCCGTGCGTGATTTCCCAGCAGACATTCTCGACCTGGCTCGTGGCATGACGCGCGCCGCATTCCATGCTGATCGCGAGGCCATGAAGGCTGCCATGAAGGGCTATCGCTTTTTCGACGGCATGAAGTCCGGCACGCTGGAAGGCTTCATCGACCTCGCCTTCCTAGCCTTCGAGCCTTTCGCCGAAAGCAGCAAAGTGCCGCGCGAATTGCTCAATGCCGAAGGTGCCTACTGCTGGGCGAAAAGCAAGCTGCATGTGCGCGCCACCTCGGCGGCCGCTCGTTCGGCGGCGACCCGCCATTTTACCGTACCGCCCAAAGAATTCATGTTCCTCAGCCGCAAGCTCATGGGGGCCTATACCTTTATGACGGTGATGGATGCGGAAGTGAAAGCACGTGATCTGCTGGCAAAGTATGTGGTGTCACCCTAACAACAAGAAGTAAGACCATCATGCTGCTAAACCGAAGTTTGCGATTACGGCTTGCCGCCGCGCTGGAGTGGAGCGCGGTAGATAAGTCGCTGATTCTGATTGCACTGCTGATTCCGCTGTATTTTCAGTACATCCTCTGGTCGCTTTATGTGCTGAACCGTGCTGATCGCGACACGCTGATTCATGTCGATGTGGTGCAGAAATTCATCATGGTCGAAGCTTGGCTGATTCTGGTCGGCATCGGTATTGCGCTGATCGGTCTGATGCTTCGCCGGCGCTGGCCGAATCTGCAGCTCTTTCAATATATCGCACTACAGTTCTACGCCCTCAGCCTGGTGCTGATGAGCTACTCCATCGGTACCTTGTCATTTTGCGCAGGCGTGGTGCTGCTCGGCGGCCCAGTCTTCGGCTTCATCCTGCATGACCGCCTGCCGGTCTGGATGGCATTCATTAGTGCGCTGACAGCAATAATTGCGCTGAGCTATGCCAGCGTCTTTGGCTACCTACCTTATGCCCCCGTGCGCATGGTATCGACTGACCCAGCCAGCGAACTGTTCTGGATGAACAGCACACTATTTTTTGCTGCGCCGTTCCTATTTTTTCTGACGCTGATGGCTGATCAGATGCTGGCTTGGTGGCGAGTGCGTGAGGCACACATTCATCAGCTCAGCCGTACGGACGCTCTGACTAATCTACATAACCGCCGCAGCATTCTGGATCTGCTCGATCAGGAGCTCACGCGCGTACAGCGCAAGCCAGCACCGCTTTCAGTCGTCATTCTCGATCTCGATCACTTCAAAAAAGTGAACGATACCTGGGGCCACCCCATGGGTGATCGCGTGCTGCAAATCGCTGCACGCGTACTGCGCGAATCCGTACGTGAGGGCGACCATGTTGGCCGTTACGGCGGCGAGGAATTCATGCTGATTCTGCCCGGCACTTGTCTCGCCGATGCCATGATCGTGCTCGAACGCTGCCGCTTGCAGCTGGTGGCTGCGGATGTGGTTACAGACAATCAAGCTCGCCTGCAAATTACAGCAAGCTTTGGCTTGGTCTGTCATGACAAAACACCCTTACTGGCATCACAACAATTGATTCAGCATGCCGACGAAGCCTTGTATGCAGCCAAAGCCAATGGTCGTAATCGCATCGAAGTGCAGGCGGTTGCGGCATAAGCCTTGATGCTTCAGAGCAGACGCTTAAACAGCCCCGCTACCAGAATGCCGGCACCGGCAATCTCGACCAGCGCCAATACACCCATGAAGCCATGCAAAAGCCAGCCAGGCAGCATAAAGCTTCCCAGCCGGTGCGGCTTGGCGAGCTGATTACGGGTGTCATTGAGCCAGCCGTGAATCAAGTAGGTGAACACGGCGGCAAAGAAAAACACGATCGGGCCGGTGGTGGCCAGCCAGGTCAGGCACACCGACCACGGACTCAGAGCTGCCATCGCCGCCATCAGTAATGCAGCAAAGGCATAGAGCAACGATGCCCGGTGCGCAATATCGACATAATAAGGCGCTCGTGCCTGCGGGCTGCGGGCTATCGCCAAGTATTTCCAGAGGCCAGTAAGCAGGCCGGTCATGAACAAGACGCCGGCAGAAAGCAAGGCTATGCGCACGGAGGATTGATGCGGCGCGGCCCACGCTAAGGCATCCAGACCGTGTACCTGCTGAATCTGAACAGTTTCCAATACATTCGCAAACATGGTGCCTCCAAAAAAACGGTTTGAGGTTTTGCAAAAAATCTCGGCGCCGACTATGTTACGCGTGACTTGTGAGTCAGCGCGAATCCGGCCGCGCCTTCAATCATAAATAGCCTGGGTTATTTTCGAGGATTTCGAACATGCGTTTTACCGAAGAACACGAAGCACTGCGCCGCACTACCCGCCAATTTGTTGAGCAAGATGTGAATCCGTTTGTCGATGCCTGGGAAGAAGCTGGCCGCTTCCCGGCACATCAGCTCTTCAAAAAAATGGGCGATCTGGGCCTGCTCGGCATCTGCAAACCGGAAATTGATGGCGGCTCCGGCCTTGATTACTCCTACAACATGGTCGTCGTCGAAGAGCTGGGTCGCATCAGCTGCGGCGGCATCCCGATGGCGATTGGTGTGCAGACCGACATGGCGACACCCGCCATCGCCCGCTTCGGCTCAGCCGAGCTGCGCGCGAAATTCCTGCGTCCGGCCATCGCCGGCGACATGGTGGCCGCGATTGCCGTCAGCGAAGTTCATGCTGGCTCCGATGTGGCCGCGATCAAGACCCGCGCCGTCAAGGATGGCGATGACTACGTCATCAATGGCTCCAAAATGTGGATCACCAACAGCTTGCAGGCCGACTTTTTCTGCCTGCTCGCCAACACCAGCGACGAAGGTCCGTACAACAACAAGTCGCTGATCATCGTGCCATCGAAAACACCGGGCATTTCCTTCTCCAAGCCCATCGACAAGCTCGGCCAGCGCAGCTCGGATACCGCTCAGGTCTTCTTTGATGATGTGCGCGTGCCACAGAGCAACGTCATCGGCGGCGAGAATATGGGCTTCATGATGCAGATGATGCAGTTCCAGGAAGAGCGCATTTTCTGTGCTGCCAGCGCTCTTGGCGGTCTGACCAAGTGCGTTGAGCTGACCACCGACTACGCCCGCTCGCGCATGATCTACGGCAAGCCGCTGCTCGATCAGCAGGTCGTGCATTACCGCCTCGCGGAACTACAAACCGAAATTGAGTGCTTGCGGGGTCTGGTGCACTCGGTCTGCGAGCAGCATGTGGCCGGCGAAAACGTGACCATGCTGGCATCGATGGCCAAGCTCAAGGCCGGTCGCCTGATGCGCGAAGTCACCGACAGCTGTCTGCAATACTGGGGCGGCCAGGGCTTCACCTGGGACAATCCGATCGCCCGCGCCTATCGCGACGGCCGTCTCGCCTCCATCGGCGGCGGCGCTGACGAGGTCATGCTCGGCATCATCTGCAAGCTCAATGGCACCCTGCCGGGCAAAAAGCGCTGAAATATGGCGATGGAGCAGGGTTAATTCTGACTTTGCTCCTCGTCACAACGCTGTCAAGTCTTGCGGGAGTTGTCTTGCCCCGTTAAGTTACGACCACGCAACAGAGCGCTAACCGCGCTCTTTTTTTTGTTTGCGCGACTGTGCATGGCATGGTCGCCCAGTCTGCCGAGGTCACTTCCCATGGCGCAACACCACGATGTCATCAGTCCTATCGATTTCTTGCGCAAGATCCCGGCACTGGCGCTAAAAGCACCACGCATGATTCGCGGCCTGATGATGGCCAACAGCACCAATAACGAAGAGACAGTCGGCTTAGCCTGGGCCGTGGAAAAGGCCACGATGGAAAACCCGCATGGCGTGGCCGTGCACTACTGCGACAGCAAGCTCACCTATGCCGAGTTTAATCAGTGGGCCAACCGCATTGCTCATTACTTTCTGGCGCAAGGTCTGCAGAAAGGTGATGTGGTCATTGTATTGATCGAGAATCGCCCGGAGCTGCTGGCGACCGTCACCGGTCTGGCCAAGATTGGCGTGATCTGCGCCATGGTCAACACCGCGCAGACCGGCAAGGTGCTGACGCACAGTGTCAATCTGGTGAACCCCAAGCGCATCATTGCCGGTGCCGAGTGCGTGCAGAATCTGATTGATGTGCAAGGCTCACTGGAAGTTGAAACTCGTCACTGCTTCTGGCTAGCCGACACCGACACCCGCAGCGAGCCCGGCATCGCCCCCGCCGAATGGGCCAATCTGGCCATCGAACTGCAGGGCTGCCCGAGCTACAACCCGCCCACCACCAAAAACACGTTCCGCAAAGATGGCCTGTTTTACATCTACACCTCCGGCACCACCGGCCTGCCGAAAGCCGCCGTATTCAATCATGGCCGCTGGATGAAAGCCTATGGCGGTTTCGGCTTCACCTTCAATCTCGGCAAGGATGATGTGCTTTACGCCACCCTGCCGCTCTATCACGCGACAGCAATGGTGGTGTGCTGGGGCTCTGTGCTGGCCGGTAACGCTGGCATCGCGCTGCGCCGCAAGTTCTCGGCGAGCGAATTTTGGGATGACTGCCGCAAGTACAATGTCACCGCCATCGGCTATGTCGGTGAACTCTGCCGCTACCTGCTGGAGCGTCCGGCCAGCATCGCCGATCGTCAGCACAAAGTACGCAAGATGGTCGGCAACGGCCTGCGTCCAAATATCTGGGGCGGCTTCAAAGAGCGTTTCGGCATTGAGGAAGTCGCCGAGCTTTATGCCTCATCGGAAGGCAATGTCGGCTTCACCAATATCTTCAACTTCGACAACACAGTCGGCTTCTCACCCATGCCTTACGCGCTGGTGAAATACGACAAGGATGCCGAGGCGCCGGTACGCGACAAGAAAGGCAACATGATCAAGGTCAAGCGTGGCGAGATCGGCCTGCTGATCGGCGAGATCACCGACAAGACCCCATTCGATGGCTACACCGATCAGGGCAAGAACAGTTCCTGCATCTTTACGGATGTGTTCACGAAGGGCGACAAGTACTTCAACACCGGCGACCTGATGCGCGAGATCGGCTTCCGCCATGCCCAGTTCGTCGACCGCACCGGCGATACCTTTCGCTGGAAGGGCGAGAATGTCTCGACCACTGAAGTCGAAAACATCATGACGGCTCATCACGACTTAGCTGAAGCCGTGGCCTATGGCGTCGAGATCCCTAACACCAACGGTCGCGCCGGCATGGCCGCAATCACGCCACACGCCGGCATGACGACTGATTTTGCCGGGCTCTATCAGCATCTGAAACGCGAGCTTCCGGCCTATGCCGTGCCGGTATTCCTGCGCGTGAAAGCGGCCATGGAAACCACCGGCACGTTCAAGTATCAGAAGGCTGGGCTGAAAAAGGAAGGATTTGATCCGGCGCAATGTGCGGGCGAAGCGGTGTATGTGCTGCTACCGGGTACCACAACCTATGCTCCGGTCTGCGATGCGGTTTACGCCGATATTCTGGCGGGCAAGTTCCGCTTCTAAGTACGCCACTTGCGAAACGGCTGCGTCAACATCTGACGTAGCTGTGACTCGCTCACCGCACCAAACTCCTGCAATCCAATCTGCATACCGTCATGGCCAGCTTCCGGCTGCGCGCGATAACTGCCAAACAGCCAATCCCACCAAGGCAGGCAGAAGCCATAGTTGCTGTCAGTTTCATGCTCGCGACGAGAATGATGGACCCGATGCATGTCTGGCGTGACCATGAATTTACGCAACCAAGCATCGAAGCCGAGTGGCAGACGCAGATTGGCATGATTGAACAGGGCCGAGGCATTGAGCATGACCTCGAATATCAGCACCGCTAAAACGGGCGCACCGATCACGGCGATCAGAACACCCTTCCACGCCATCGACAGCAGAATTTCCAGCGGATGAAAGCGCAACGCCGACGTCAGGTCGAGTTGCCGATCGCTGTGATGCAAACGATGCAAGCGCCATAACCACGGCAGACGATGACTGGCGACATGCTGGCCGTAGATGCCGAGATCCAGCAGCAGCAAGCTCAGCACCACGGCTAGCACGGCCGAGACAGGCCAGAAGTTGAACAACCCCCAGCCCAGCGCACTCACCTGCATGGCGAGGCCTATCGCGGCCGCGGGAAAGATCACTCTGAGCATCAACGCGCTCAGCATTTGCAGCGCAAGGTGGCCGGGCCAGCGCTGGCGACGCGGCAAGGGCTGATGGCGTCGCGGCCACAGACTCTCCGCGATAGCCAGCAGCGCAAAGACTGCCGCAAAAATGCCTAGACGTAGCGCGGCATCTGACATGATCAATGATTTGCCGTCTGACGCCAGTGCTGACGTAGAAGCCGTGCCGTTACACGCGGCACCTCGACCATCGGCAAGTGTCCGATACGATCCAGAATCTTGACCTGTGCCTGAGGGATCAGCTTCTGGAACACCTCCGTGCAGCTGACATGCAGCACGCGATCATTGCGCCCCCAAACCACCAGCGTCGGCACCTTGACGCTGGAAAACGCCGGCAGTGTCGGGTCTGGATCAAGCTCCAGCATCTGCCGAAACAAATGCTCGTTGACATGCCTACGCGAAATTAGATCACTGGACATCGCCGGCGCCATCAACGCAGCCAAAATCCGGCTCGACATGGTCATGGCAAGCAAATCAAAAACGCCTTTCAGATTATGCGCGATGAGCCCGTTACGGCCCTGCATCAGGCCCAGCTCAAAATGCGTGTGCTCTTTGCCGGCAACGCCAGCAGCATTCATCAGCGTCAGTGAGCGCACCAACTGCGGATGCCGACCCGCCAGCAGGCCGGCCACACCACCACCCATGGAGCTGCCCACCAGATGTACTG
This sequence comes from Pseudomonadota bacterium, assembly GCA_040384385.1. Lineage (GTDB taxonomy): Bacteria > Pseudomonadota > Gammaproteobacteria > Pseudomonadales > Moraxellaceae > Perlucidibaca. The sequence goes on from JAZKJJ010000006.1 coordinate 411,760, forward strand.
GGCCACTGACAGCCGTCGGCAGCCAAGCGGCGACGCGAGCTACCTGCTCATCCATGCCATAGCGCGCCTCAGGGTTGAACTGGCTTTCGCCCCAGGCTGGTAAATCCGGCACAAACAGGTGATAGCGTTTCGCCAGAAACGGCAGTAACGGCAGCCAGTTTTCCTTGCTGGCGCCAAAGCCGTGCAGCAGCACAACCGGCTCGCCGAGGCGATTGCCGCCCTCCAGCCAGACCAGCCGATGACCATCCACTCGCATATGCTGTTGCACTAAGCCGGTAACCGGGCTGTGCAGGCGATTGAGCAAGGGCAACAAGCTGCGCGAACGCCAGCTCGCCACGCGCTCGGGTTTCGGTGGCCGTGCCTTGGCAAGATAGACCGGCGCTACCTCGATGATGAATTCGCGCTCCAGCGCTTGCGATGCCAAAACAGGTTCAAAGGCAGAGGAAGACAGCGACAAAAGACACACTCCAGACAACGCTAGTCGGCAACAAAGAACCGAGCATACGACTCGCTGACCATCAAGTCAGCACTACAGCTCAGACCAGCTTGATCTGAGCCTTCACTTCATTGCAGAAAACCTCGAACTCGGCACGCGCCTTCGGATCGGACCACTCCAGCACGGTCAATCCGCGTCCCAGCACTTCCACATAGGCGGTGCGGCTACCGAGCTGCGATTGCAGCTCCTTGGCGCGCAAGGCCTCGCCGGCTTCGGCCAGAAACAGGCTGGTGGCCTTGCTGGCCCGCAAACGGTTCCAGACCAGCCTAGCTTTCAGGCGCTTGCTGGTTTTCTTGCCCTCGCGCACAGCATCCATAAGTTGCTCGGTCGACCAGACATCCGCCGGTGACGCTGACAGCGGCATCACCACCAGATCGGTGTAGGGCATGATTTCACGGAGAAACTTCAGGCTACGCGGTGGCAAGTCGATGACCACCACATCGCAGAGGTCTTCGAGGCGCTCAGCCTCGCGCGCCAGATCGGCAACGGTATCGGCTAGCGCCACGGTAATATCCGGGAACTCGTCGCCAGCGGCCTGACGCAGACCAGCCCAGCGCGCGGAGGTGGCCTGCGGCAAGTCGGCATCAATCAGGCCGGTTCGGAACTCTCGCGACAAGGCGCCTACCAGATTTGTCACGATCGTGCTTTTTCCGGCGCCGCCCTTGAGTTGCGCCACGGAAATGAACTTGGCCATCTTGCTCTGCAGATAATGAGGTGGCTGTGAGTCTAGTCAAACTTGATTCAGATTACTGTTTCAGTTTCATGAAAATGTGACGCCAATCAGCCATCCAGCGCCTGCACCTTGCCGACCTTGCTCAGACCCTAAACCTTGGTCGCCAGCACGCCGTTGTAATTCACCGCCTCGAAGGCGATGCCCTTGTACCGAAAGGCGCGCGCCACCTTCTGGCAGAACGGGGAAGATTTCCCACTGATGCAGAACGACGCTCATAGCACGACCCTCGCGGCATTGACGGTGAGCGCTATCAGCACCAGCGACGACAGGAAGAATAGGGTAAAGCGAATTTCGATTTTGTTGATCAGCGACTGCACGAGGCTGTGCAGTACACGCAGACTGACATAGACCCAGGCCAGCGTCAGGCTGACGCCAGTACCCTGCCCTACCAGCGCCAATACCAGCGCCACGGCGTAGAACAGCGTTGGCTGTTCCATGAGATGGTTGTAGTTGTCGGCCTTCCAGCGCACCGACGGCGGCAGCGTACTCATCTGCTCACCACGCGGCGCCAAGGGATCGAGGCGCATGCGCATACGGCTGATGGCAGGAATGCGAGTGACATACATCCAGCCCCACATGATGTGCGACCAGACCACGAGGGCAATGACGGGGGCGAGAATGGGGCTGTGTTCAAGCATGGTGTGTTACCTGAGTCATGAAGGAAAAGCAGCTGGAAGATAACGCCGGTGAACTCGGCAGCGCCAGCAGGAAATACACGCATGTGAGTTAAGTACACCAGAGCTTGGCCCTTGGTTTATCATCGCGGCCCTCAATCAAATCAGAAAGCCCATCACTCTGGAGATGACATGAGCCTGCCCTTGCCCGTGAAGAATCCCGAGCTGTTCAACGAGGTCGCACAATGGCTGTGCCGGATCCCGCATAGCCGCATCCTGCAGATAGAATTCATTCAGGCCGAGCGCGGCCGCGCCACCATGCGCCTACCTTATCAGGAGCGCCTGATCGGAGACAGCCGCACCGGCGTGCTGCACGGCGGCGTCATCACCACACTGATCGACAACACCAGCGCCCTGAGCATTTTCTCGCTGCTGGATGAAGCTAGCGGCTATCCGACACTGGATCTGCGCATCGACTACCTGCGCCCGGCCACGCCGGGGCTGCCGGTGTACTGCACGGCCGAGTGCTATCGCATGGGTCGCGAAATCGCCTTCACCCGCGCCACCGCGTATCAGGATGGCAACCCACAGCCGGTCGCTTATGGCGTTGCCACATTCATGCGCCGCAAGAGCCTCAAAGGCGAAGCCGTCATCACCGGAGCTCAGGCATGAACACACTCACTGTGGAAACCTTGCTCGACTACTCGCCCTACGCACGTTTGATCGGCATGCAGCTGACCGAGGTCGATGGCGAGCTGCGCTTCTCGCTGCCGTTCCATCACGATAACATCGGCAACGATCAGCTGCCGGCGCTGCATGGCGGCCTTATCGGCGGCTTCATGGAGATGGTCGCGATCATGCATCTGCTCTGGGTGCGCGAAAGCAACACGGTGCCACGCACAGTGGACTTCTCCATCGATTACCTGCGCCCAGGCCTAGCGCGTGAGCTACATGCCGCCTGCAGCGTGACCAAGCACGGCCAGCAGATCGCCAATGTGCAGGTGTCGGTCTGGCAGGAATCGCCGGAGAAGCCGGTGGCCGTGGCGCGGGCGCACTTTTTGCTGGATTGAGGTCAGTAGCTCAACTCTGATGCGGACCCACTCACACCCGCAATCACCCGCGCCCGCAACCACTGATTAGCCGGATCAGCTTCTCTTTGCCGATGCCAGTACAAATGCAGCTCCACCCCCGGCAGCTGCACCGGCAACTCCAGCACCACATTACCCACCGCCGCATTGCCAACCACCGCATTGATCGCCTCCGCCTGCCGCCGAGGCATGGTCAGCAGCAGATCCGTCTCCGCGACGATCCGGCATGCGGCCTCGTAATGCTGGCAGCGCATCACTACCTGCCGCTCTAACCCCAGCCGCGCTAGACCCAGATCCTCTAAGGCACGGCCAGTCCGGCGCGATGACACCGTTACATGCTGCGCCGCGAGATAGGCCTTGGCATCAAGCTTGCGAGGCGCTTTCGCCGAGGCTCGGCTGACCACCACGAAGTCGTCCTGCAATAACAGGGTATGGCAGAGGTCCGGCGACACCGGCTGCGCGATGTCGATGGCGCAATCGAGCCGCCCGGCAGCGAGATCGGCGCGCAAGCTGGCGCGATCGAGCCGCACGCTGGCGATGCGCAGCGCTGGCACAGCAGCGCGCAAGGACCGCACCAGCACGGGCAGGATGCTCGGCTCCAGCTCATCGTTCATCGCCAGCGTGATTTGGCTGATGTCGCGCGCCGGCTCAAAAGCCTGGCTGCGATGCACCGCCTGGCGAAACAGCGCCAGCGCCTCCTGGATATCCGGCCAGAGCCGATCCGCCAATGGCGTCGGCACCACGCCCTGGCCCTCGCGCACAAACAACGGATCGCCGAGCTGCGTGCGCAAGCGACCGATGGCATGGCTGACCGCAGACTGACTCAGGCACAGTATCTCGGCGGAACGCGTCAGGTTGCGCTCGCGATAGATGGTGTCGAAGACGCGGAAGAGATTGAGGTCGAGGCGACCTATGTCCGGGCGGACAGCATCGGACTGGCCGGGCCAGTTGGTGTCATTCATCTGATTCATGACCTGCCATGAGAAATCATCATTTCCTGCATCGTACGCCAGGCTCTAGGATCGGTCACTTGTCATTCCCTTGATTCAGGAAAATCGTCATGCATTTCGAACTCAGCGAACGCGGTCAGGATTATGTCGAGCGCGTGAAAGCCTTTATGCGCGAGCACATCGAGCCGGCCGAACCGGCATTCTGGGCCGAGGTGCATGCCAGCAATCCCGATGGCGATTGGCGTAAATGGAAGCATCCGGCGCTGCTGGAAGAGCTGAAGCGCAAGGCCAAGGCGCAAGGTTTATGGAATCTGTGGATGCCGAGCGAGGAGCTGGGCGCCGGTCTGACCATCGCCGAGTACGCGCACATCGCCGAGCAGACTGGGCGCAGTCTCATCGCGCCGACCGTGTTCAACTGCAACGCCCCCGACACCGGCAACATGGAGGTACTCTGGCGCTATGGCAGCGAGGCACAGAAAGCGCAATGGCTGATGCCGCTGCTGGCCGGCGAAATCCGCTCCGTGTTCTGCATGACCGAGCCGGAAGTGGCGTCGTCGGATGCGACCAATATGCAGGCCACCGCCATCATCGAGGGTGATGAGATCGTGCTCAACGGCCGCAAGTGGTGGTCGAGTGGCATCGGCGACCCGGACTGCAAAATCGCGATCTTCATGGCGCATACGCCGGATGCCGAGAAAGGTCGTCACAGTCAGCACTCCATGGTGCTGGTGCCGCTGAACACCCCGGGTGTAGAGATCCAGCGCATGCTGCCAGTGTTCGGCGATTACGATGCGCCGCACGGCCACGGCGAGGTACTGTTCACCAATGTGCGTGTCTCGGTGAGTAACTTCATTGGAGGGCCGGGTCAGGGCTTCTCGATTGCGCAAGGCCGCCTTGGCCCGGGCCGCATCCACCATTGCATGCGCTGCATCGGTGCTGCTGAAAAGGCGCTGGAACTGATGATCGATCGTGGCATCTCGCGCACGGCGTTTGGCAAGCCACTGATCAACCTCGGCGGCAATCGCGAGCGTATTGCCGAGGCACGTATCGCCATCGATCAAGCGCGTCTGCTCACGCTTTATGCGGCGTGGAAGATGGATGCCGTGGGGACTTTTGCGGCGATGACCGAGATCTCCGCGATCAAGGTGGTGGCACCGAATGTGCTGCAGCAGGTGGTGGACATGGCGATTCAGATGCATGGCGGCGCTGGGGTATCGCGCGATACGCCGCTCACGGCGTTCTTTGCGCAGGCACGAAGCTTGCGTCTGGCGGATGGCCCGGATGAGGTGCACAAGGGCGTGATTGCCAAGATTGAACTGGCTAAGCGCGGCTTCAGCAAATAAGCTCGGCCGCAACTATAAATACAAGAAGAAGCAACGACATGACTCAGCAAAAACGCGTTTTCATTACCGGCGGGGCCAGCGGCCTTGGCCGCGCCCTCGCCCTGCGCTATGCCCGTGACGGCTGGCGTGTGTGCATCGCCGACCTGAACGATGAGCGCGGCGAAAGCACGCGCGCGGAGCTGGCTGCGGCCGGTGCCGCCGAGGCGCTTTATCGCCATGCCGATGTCACCAGCGAGGCCGATCTGCAGGCCATTGCCGATGAGCTGGCCCGCGTCTGGGGCGGACTCGATGTGCTGATCAACAACGCCGGCGTGGCGCAGGCCGGGGCCATCGAAGATGTATCGCTGGCCGACTGGGAATGGATTGTGAACATCAATCTATTTGGCGTGGTGCGCGGCTGCAAGGTGTTCACGCCGATCTTCAAGCAGCAAGGCAGCGGCCATATCGTCAACATCGCGTCTATGGCCGGCCTGCTCGATGTGCCGCGCATGGCGTCGTACAACGTGTCGAAGGCAGCCGTGGTGGCACTGAGCACGACGCTGGAGCAGGAGCTGATGTCCGATGGCATCAATGTCAGCGTGGTCTGCCCGTCGTTCTTCCAAACCAATCTCGGCGAGACCATGCGCGCCACCGATCCGGGCCTGATCAAGATGATGAGCAAGCTGCTCGCCAGCGGCAAACTCACCGCCGATCAGGTGGCCGATGCCATCGTGGCCGGGGTGGCGAAAAAGCAGGTACATATCCTGCCGCATGTCGCCGGCGAGCGTCTGTGGAAGGCCAAGCGCTTCCTGCCGCATGTGCTTTACAGCCGCATGTTCCAAAAGAGCATGCAGGGCATGAAGCCGCGTAGCGCGAGGTAAGCAGAGATGGCACTGATCGATGTCGGCGGCAGCGTCCGCCACGGGGAAGAACTGGAAGTCGGCAAGGTCGATGCCTGGTTGCGCGCACTGCTGCCGCAACTGTCACCGGGTCTGCCGGAAGTCACGCAATACAGCGGCGGCGCGTCGAACTGGACCTATCGCCTGAAGTACGCCAGCCACGATCTGATTCTGCGTCGTCCGCCGGCGGGCACGAAAGCCAAATCGGCGCACGACATGGTGCGCGAGTACACCGTGCAGGACGCCCTGAAGCCGGTATATCCGGTGGTGGCCGACATGATCGGTCTGTGCACGGACCCGTCGGTGATCGGCTGCGACTTCTATGTCATGCGCCGCCTCGAAGGCATTATTCCACGCGCCAATCTGCCGAAAGAATTGACGCTGGATGAGGCTCAGGTGCGCCAGCTTTGCACCAACACGCTGGACCAGCTCATTGCCCTGCATCAGGTCGATGTCCGCGCTGCTGGCCTGGAGCGGCTGGGCAAGGGCAGCGGCTTCTGCAAGCGTCAGGTCGATGGCTGGAGCGATCGCTACGAGAAGGCACAGACCTGGAATGTGCCGCGCTATACCGACATCCGTGCCTGGCTGAAGCAGCATACGCCGGAGGACTCGGCAACCTGCGTGGTGCACAACGACTGGCGCTTCGACAATGTGGTGCTCGATGCCAGCGAACCATCACGCGTTATTGGCGTGCTGGACTGGGAGATGGCCACGCTCGGTGACCCGCTGATGGAGCTGGGCAATGTGCTGGCGTACTGGATCCAGGCCGACGACAACAGCATCCTGCGCAAAACGCGACGCCAGCCGACGCACCTGAAGGGCATGCTGACGCGCGAGGAAGTGGTGGCGTACTACCAGCAGAAGACCGGTGTGACGATTCATCACTGGGCGTTCTACGAGGTCTTCGGGCTGTTCCGGGTGGCGGCGATTCTGCAGCAGATCTACTTCCGCTATTACCACAAGCAGACCGACAATCCGGCGTTCAAGAACTTCTGGATCATCAACTGGGCGATCTGGCGACGTTGCCGACAACTGATTGCGGCAGATAAGCGCGCGGCTAAAAATGGAGCGCATTGAGCATGGCTTCCATTACCTTGATTCGTCACGGTCAGGCCTCATTCGGCAAGGCTGATTATGACCAGCTCTCTGAGCTCGGCTACGAGCAGGCGCGCCACCTCGGCACGGTACTGCGCGAGCGCGAAGAGCCGGTGGATACGATCTTCATCGGTGCCATGAAACGGCACCGGCAAACCGCTGAGGCCTGCCTGGAAAAAGCCGGGCTGGACCTGCCCTTGCAGGTGCTACCGGGCTTCAACGAGTTCAATCACGAGCAGGTCATCGAGCGTTACGAGCCGCGCTATCGCGACCGTGAATGGCTGGTGGCAGAAATGGCAAAACACGCCAACCCCGGCGAGCTGTTCGGGCAGATGTTCCGGCAGGCTATTGCACGCTGGGTCGGCGGCGCTCACGACAGCGACTACGATGAATCCTGGAAGCATTTCCAGCAGCGCTCACGCACGGCGCTCGATGAGGCCCTGATCAGCCTGCCGGCACGTGGCCGGGCGCTGGTGTTCACCTCCGGCGGCTGCATCTCCGTGATCAGCCAAGGCCTGCTCGGCCTCAGCGATGACGCCACTTTCCGCGTCAATATCACACTCGCCAATGCCGGCCTCAGCCGCATCAGTCAGGGCAGCGTACATCGCAACCTGATCAGCCTCAATGAACACAGTCATTTCAGCGGACGCCACCGCGACCTGCTGACCTATCGCTAAGACTTTTGGATACCGCTGCAATGAAGCCTCAAGACATGAAAAGAAAAACTATTTTGATCACCGGTGCCAGCTCCGGCATCGGTGCCGGCATGGCGCGTGAGTTCGCCTCGCGCGGCCACGATTTGGCCCTTTGCGCGCGCCGCACCGAGCGTCTGGACGCTCTGCGCCAGGAACTCGAAAGCGCGTACGGCGTTCGCGTTTCGGTGCGTGCGCTGGACGTCACCGATTACGCTCAGGTATTCGAGGTATTCGAAGCCTTTGCCGCCGAGTTCGGCACGCTCGATCGCGTCATCGTCAATGCCGGAATCGGCAATGGACGGCGCATCGGCAAGGGCCATTTCGAGATCAATCGACAGACTGCAGAAACCAACTTCATCGCCGCCCTTGCCCAATGCGAAGCCGCCGTCGGCATCTTCCGCCGGCAGAATGCCGGGCACCTGGTCACCGTCTCATCGATGAGCGCCAAGCGCGGCCTGCCCAAGCATTTGACCACCTATGCCGCGTCGAAAGCCGGCCTTGCGCTGCTCAGCGAAGGCATCCGCGCCGAACTGATGAACACACCCATCAAGGTCACCACGCTGTTTCCGGGCTATATTCGCACCGAGCTCAACGAAGGCACCGGCAAGCTACCGTTCGAGGTTAGCGCGGAAGTCGGCGCACGCGCGCTGGTCAACGCCATTGATCGCGAACCGGCTACAGCCTGTGTGCCATCACAGCCGTGGACTACCATCGGCTTTTTGATGCAGCATCTGCCGTTACGCTGGGTGGCCAAACTAGGGGGATGAAAATGAAGAAGCGTTATTGGGCAGCGGCGGTCACATCGGTACTCGCAGGCTATTTGCTGTTTGCGCCCACCAACATTGAGCCCGTGAGCTGGACGCCTCCCGTTGCACCATCACTAACTGAAGGCGAGTTCAAGGAAAATAAAGCGCTGGCTAATATCAAGCGCTTCGGCAAGAACCTCGAATTGCATGGCCCCGAGGCGGTGCTTGCCGATGCACAAGAGCGCATCCTGACCGGATTGCAAGACGGGCGAGTGGTGCGTCTGAGCGTTGATGGTAAAACGCTGGAAACACTGATCAACACTGGCGGCCGCCCCTTGGGTCTGGCCTGGCACCCGGATGGCCGCCTGATCATTGCCGATGGCATCAAGGGCCTGCTCGCGCTAAATGTGGACAGCGGCGAACTGCAAGTACTGGCCACCGAGTCCGATGGCATACCCTTCGGCTTTGCCGATGATGTTGATGTGTCTGCAGACGGTCAGTATGCCTACTTCAGTGATGCCTCCATTCGCTGGCACTACGGCGAAGACGGCGAGGCCGTAATGGAGCATCGTGGCGATGGTCGCCTGTTGGTCTACGACTTCCACAAGGGCGAAACCAAGGCACTGCTGGCCGGTCTAGAGTTTGCCAATGGCGTAGCACTGGGCCCGAACGAAGACTATGTATTGGTCACCGAAACCGGTGCCTACCGCATCAGCCGGCTCTGGCTGAAAGGCGACAAGGCCGGCCGCCAGGATATCTTCCGCGACAATCTGCCAGGCCTACCCGACAATATCAGCTTCAATGGCCAGGACACGTTCTGGGTCGCCATCTTCACGCCGCGCAATATTTTCCTCGATACTTTCGCTGACAAGCCCTACATGCGTAAGGTGCTGGCACGCGCGCTCAAGTTCGTCCCCAAACTTGTTGAACACCGTGCCATGGTACTGGGTCTGGATACGAATGGCCGTGTCGTGGCCAATCTGCAAGACAGCAGCCCCGGCAACTACTCGCCCATTACCAGCGTGCGCCAGGTCGGCGACCATCTGTACCTGGGTTCACTGACAGAGAAAAGCCTTGCCAATTTCAAGCTAAAGCCTTGATTTCGGGCTGACATCAAGATCTTGAAGGCCTCGAAAGAGGCCTTTTTCATACGCACCACCCGGCCCGAAAAGTTATCCCCAATTCCTGTGGATAACTTCGTGGACAAGTAATTAGATAAGTGGCTAATTCCGCTAGACAAGCGGCTTTCGACCGTTCGATGAATTTTTACCCAATTAATTTTATTAATAAAAATCAATTACTTACATTTAGTGGTCGGTTTTTTGGCCAGTTCTTGGGGTATTCGTTCAAAATGCACACGATTGATCTCACCATGTGCACAAAAAGCGGGCGGGAAGCGCTTGACAGCCCAATCTAAGCGCCTAAAAACGCCTCTTAGCCGAGCTTGATGAGCATTTTTCGCAGGTGCAGCATCTGATCACGCAAACGACTGGCTTCCTCGAACTCCAGGTTGCGCGCCTTCTCCATCATCGTCTTTTCCAGCAACACAATTTCCTGCGCCATTGCCTTCGGGTCCATAGGCACCGGCTTGCTGCCCGGTCGCAAACTGCTGCGCTTGTTGCCACGACTCGGGCTGCCACCACCGTTCGCGGCTGATGCACCGGCATAAGTTTCGAGAATGTCGCTGACCGAACGCGCCACACCGACCGGGGTGATGCCCTGCGCCAAATTAAAAGCGATCTGCCGTTCACGACGACGCTCAGTCTCACCGATAGCGCGCTGCATGGAGCCGGTCATGCGGTCGGCATAGAGAATGGCCTTGCCATTGAGATGTCGGGCAGCACGGCCGATGGTCTGGATCAGCGAGCGCTCAGAGCGCAGGAAGCCCTCCTTGTCGGCATCGAGAATCGCCACCAGCGAAACCTCGGGCATGTCCAGACCCTCGCGCAACAGGTTGATGCCAACCAGCACATCGAACACGCCGAGGCGCAAGTCGCGGATGATCTCGACGCGCTCCACGGTGTCGATGTCGGAATGCAGATAGCGCACCTTCACGCCGTGCTCGCTCAGGTACTCGCTGAGATCCTCGGCCATGCGCTTGGTCAGCGTCGTCACCAGCACGCGCTCCTCCACCGCCACGCGCTGATGAATCTGCGACAACAGATCGTCCACCTGCGTCGCCGCCGGACGCACCTCCAGCTGCGGATCCACGAGACCGGTCGGACGCACCAGCTGCTCGACCACCGCCTGCGCCTTCTCGGCCTCGTAATTGCCGGGCGTGGCCGAGACAAAAATGGTCTGCGGCGAAATGCGCTCGAACTCTTCGAACTTCATCGGCCGGTTGTCCATGGCGGATGGCAGGCGGAAGCCGTAATTGACCAGATTTTCCTTGCGCGAACGGTCGCCGTTATACATGCCGCCAATCTGCGGGATAGTCACATGCGACTCGTCCACCAGCAGCAGGGCATCTGCCGGCACATAGTCAAACAGCGTCGGCGGCGGCGAACCGGGCGGACGGCCAGAGAGGTAGCGCGAGTAATTCTCAATGCCCTGGCAGTAGCCAAGCTGCTGCAGCATCTCCAGATCGAACTTGGTGCGCTGATCAAGGCGCTGCGCCTCCAGCAACTTGTCATTGGCGCGGAACCACTCCAGGCGCTCCTTCAGGTCCACCTGAATCTGTTCGATGGCACCGTGAATGCGCTCCTTCGGCGTCACATAGTGCGTCTTCGGATAGATCGTCACCCGTGCTACCCGCTTGCGCACCTCGCCGGTGAGCGGGTCAAACCAGTAGATGGACTCGACCTCCTCGTCGAACAGCTCAATGCGCACCGCGTCCATTTCCGACTCGGCGGGATAGACATCGATGACATCGCCCCGCACGCGGTAATGGCCGCGATAGAAATCGACATCGTTGCGCGTGTATTGCAGCTCGGCCAATCGCCGCAGCAGGCCGCGCTGATCGATGCGGTCGCCGCGCGCCACGTGCAGCAGCATCTTCATGTAGGCCTCGGGATCGCCGAGACCATAGATCGCTGACACCGTGGCCACGATGATGGCATCGCGCCGCTCCAACAGCGCCCGCGTCGCCGACAGCCGCATCTGCTCGATATGCTCGTTGATCGCGGCATCCTTCTCGATGAAGGTGTCCGACGACGGCACATAGGCTTCCGGCTGGTAGTAGTCGTAGTAACTGACAAAATATTCGACGGCGTTGTTCGGAAAAAACTCCTTGAACTCGCCGTAGAGCTGCGCCGCCAGCGTCTTGTTCGGTGCCATGATGATGGCTGGCCGACCTAAGCGAGCGATGACATTAGCCATGGTGAAGGTCTTGCCCGAACCGGTGACGCCGAGCAGGGTCTGATGGCTGAGGCCATCTTCCACGCCTTGCACCAGCGCCTCTATGGCCGTGGGCTGGTCGCCGGCGGGCTGATATTTCGATACGACCTGAAACTGACCTTCACTCATCGTGCGTGCTCGGGTTAAAAAGCCATCAAACAGTAACCGGCGAGTGTAACCTTAAGCGACTGCACAAGTCGGCCTGCTCGGCATACAGAGGAAACAGCAATGAAGCGATGGACACACTGGCTGGGCGTGAAAAGCCCCGATGCAAGCACCTATGTGCCGAGCGCCGCTGCCCGCGAAGGCGATCTCTGCATCCAGTATCTCGGCACTGCCGGCTTTGTCATCAGTCAGGACGGCCACCATGTGGTGCTCGACCCCTATGTCACCCGCCCCGACCTGAGCACCTCGCTGACGCAGCCGCTGGTGCCGAATGCAACGCTGATCAAGCGCCTGATCCCGCACGCCAACGACGTGCTCATCGGCCACGCCCATCACGACCATATTCTCGATGGCCCCGATCTCTGCAAACAGACCGGAGCCCGCCTGATCGGCTCATCCTCGACAATGCAAGTCGGCATCGCCGCCGGCCTGCCGCCGGAGCAACTGGTCAGCACCGCAGGCCGCGAAGACATCGCCTCCGGGGCCTGGACTGTGCGCGGCTTTCCGTCGCGGCACGGCAAGATCTTCGGACGCATTCCCTTCCCCGGCGACCTCAGCGCGCCGCCACCGTGGCCGGCGCGCATGCATCAGCTCCGCCATGGACTGGTGCTGAACTGGCTGGTCGATACCGGCAAGCTCAAGGTCATGCACATCGACTCTGCCGATTTCATCGACGAAGAACTGCAGGGCCACGCCTGCGACATCGTCTGCCTGTGCGCCATTGGCCGGCAGTCGCGACCGAACTATGTGCGTGATGTGGTCAAGCACCTGAAGCCGCGCTGGATCATCCCCTGCCATTGGGACACCATGATCACGCCGATTGAAAGCGTACCCGACTTGCTGCCGGGCGTTGATTTGCCCGGCTTCATCGCCGAAATCAAGGCCGCCGGAGCAATACCCTTGTTAACACCAATTCTCGGTCATCAGCGGTTTTCGTAGCAGCAGGGTTCCGGTATGATTCGCCGGTTTTTGCCCCCAGCCTGACCGTGCCCAGCGCACGAGGAGTCATCCGTGGATATTCAGCTCTCGCAACGCGTTCTCAGCATCAAGCCCTCGCCGACTCTGGCCGTGACCAAGAAGGCTGCCGAGTTGAAGGCTGCCGGCAAGGACATCATCGGCCTCGGTGCCGGTGAACCAGACTTCGATACCCCGGAGCACGTCAAGGCTGCTGCCGTGGCCGCCATCGGCAAGGGCTTCACCAAGTACACCGCCGTCGACGGCACACCCAGCCTGAAGCAGGCCATCATCGCCAAGTTCAAGCGCGATCAGGGCCTCGACTACGCGGCCAACCAGATTCTCGTGTCCTGCGGCGGCAAGCAGAGCTTCTTCAACCTGTCGCTGGCCCTGCTCAACAAGGGCGATGAAGTCATCATCCCGGCTCCGTTCTGGGTGTCCTATCCGGACATGGTGATCATTGCCGACGGCACTCCGGTTATCGTCGAATGCCCGCAGTCGCAGGGCTACAAGATCACCGCCGCCCAGCTCGAAGCGGCCATCACGCCGAAAACGCGTCTGCTGGTGCTGAACTCGCCGTCGAACCCGACCGGCATGGTCTATTCTAAGGCCGAGTTGCTGGCGCTGGTCGAGGTGCTGCGCAAGCATCCACACGTCATGATCGCCACCGATGACATGTACGAGCACATCATCTGGACCGCCGAGAAGTACGAGAACATCGTCACCGTGGCGCCGGATCTGTACGACCGCACCATCGTGCTCAATGGCGTGTCCAAGGCTTATGCCATGACCGGCTGGCGCATCGGCTACTGTGCCGGCCCGCAGAAGCTCATCGCTGCCATGACCAATGTGCAGTCGCAGTCGACCTCGAACCCGACCTCGATTTCGCAGGTCGCCGCCGAAGCCGCGCTGAACGGCCCGCAGGAAGTGCTGGTGCCCATGGTCAAGGCGTTCAAGGAGCGTCATGACTATGTTGTGGCCACGCTGAACACCATCGAAGGTGTGTCCTGCTCACCGGCTGATGGCGCGTTCTATGCGTTTGCCAATGTCGAAGGCGCAATCGCCAAGCTGGGTCTGAAGAACGACCTGGAATTCTCCGAATACCTGCTCAACACCGTCGGCGTCGCCGTGGTGCCGGGCTCGGCATTTGGTCTCGATGGCCATATGCGCATTTCGTATGCGACCGCGCCTAAGGTGCTGGAAGATGCGCTGGGGCGAATCCGGAAAGCCATCGAGGGCTGAGGGTTTGTGCAATGAAAAAAAGGGCGCTCACTGAGCGCCCTTTTACTTTCATCGCATCAATCCTGATGCTTAGAACGTACGCGAAATCAGCTCTTTCATGATCTCGTTGGTGCCGCCATAGATACGGTTAGCGCGGGTATCGATATAAGCCTGAGCCACCGGGTATTCGAGCATGAAGCCGTAGCCGCCGTGTAGCTGCACGCACTCGTCGGCCACCTTGGACATCAGATCAGAGACCCAGTATTTAGCGGCCGCAGCAGCATCCACCTGCAAGGTGCCCTTGATCTGCTCTTCGATGCACTTGTCCACAAAAACGCGGGCAATCTGTGTTTCCGAGCGCAATTCAGCGAGCTTGTACTTGGTGTTCTGATACGCCGCGACGGGCTTACCGAAGACCTTGCGATCGCGCACATAGGCCAAGGTGTGAGCCAGAACCTGCTCGCAACCGGACGCACACATGATGGCAATCATCAGGCGTTCCCAGGCCAGTTCCTTCATGAGCATGATGAAGCCCATGCCTTCCATACCGATCAGATTGGACTTGGGCACACGCACGTTGTCGAAGAACAGCTCGCAGGTATCCTGACCCTTCATGCCGACCTTTTTCAACGGACGGCCCTTGCTGAAGCCGGGGCGATCAGCTTCGATCAGCAGCAGCGAAATGCTTTCAGCACCCTTGCTAGGATCGCCGGTCTTCACCACCACCACAGAAATATCGCAGAGATAGCCGTTGGTGATGAAAATCTTGCTGCCATTAACGATGTAGTCGTCGCCATCGGCAATCGCGCTGGTACGCACAGCCTGTAAATCGGAGCCGGTGCCGGGTTCGGTCATGGCGATCGAGCCCACAGCTTCGCCGCTGGCCATTTTCGGCAGCCACTTCTGCTTCAGCTCTTCACTGCCAAAGTTGTTCAGGTAGTTGGCAACGATGTCGGAGTGCAGCGAGAAACCCGAGGCAGAGTCGCCGGCACGCGCCTGCTCTTCCATCATGATCACGCTGTAAAGGCGATCCACACCAGAGCCGCCGTACTCTTCCGGCATGGTCGAGCACAGCAAGCCCAGCTCACCGGCCTTGTTCCACAGGCTGCGATCAATGTGCTGCTGCTCTTCCCACTTTTCACGGTGCGGAGCCAGTTCTTCTTCAAAGAAACGACGGGCAGTACGGCGGAAATCTTCATGTTCGGCGCTGAAAATCGTGCGCGGAATCATGGCATTCATAGGGTTAGGGACATTCAAACTCATGACAAACCTCTCCGGAAATAGTCAAAAACGTCTGCGGACCTCATGAGAGTGACCAAACGGTCTCGCAGCCAGCCGCGTTTATACAAGCGCGACTGCCCGGTCGCAAGTGATTTGTGACTGAACAGTCCTTAAGCGCCCCAGCTTTTACACACGGATGCCTGACAGCAGTTAAGCGCGCATGCGAAAATGCGCACCACTTTCAATGATCGCCCCTGGAGATCTCATGTCTGCCTTGTTGCTCGATGGCAAAGCCCTGTCACTGGAAATGGAAGCCGAGCTCGCCGAGCGTGTGGCACGCATCAAGGCCGCCAGCGGCCGCACGCCCATTCTGGCCACCATTCTGGTCGGTGATGACCCGGCTTCGGCAACTTATGTGACCATGAAGGGCAAGGCCTGCCAGCGCGTCGGCATGGACTCGATCCGCCTTGAGCTGCCGAGCGTGACCACCACCGAGCAGCTGCTGACCGAGATCGCCAAGCTCAATGCCAATCCAGATGTGCATGGCATTCTGCTACAGCATCCCGTACCGCATCAGATCGACGAGCGCGCCTGCTTCGATGCCATCGCGCTAGAAAAAGATGTAGACGGCGTGACCTGCCTCGGCTTCGGGCGCATGGCCATGGGCGAGCGCGCTTACGGCTCGGCCACGCCGGCCGGCATCATGACGCTGCTCAAGCATTATCAAGTACCACTGGCCGGTCAGCATGCTGTCGTAGTCGGGCGCAGTGCCATCCTCGGCAAGCCCATGGCGATGATGCTGCTCGGGGCAGATTGCACCGTTACCATCTGCCATTCGAAAACGCAGAATCTGGCTGCGCTGATTCAGCAGGCCGATATTGTGGTGGGCGCGGTCGGACGCCCGGAGTTCATCAAGGCGGAATGGATTAAGGATGGTGCGGTGGTTGTCGATGCCGGCTATCACCCCGGCGGTGTTGGCGATATCGAGCTGAAGCCGCTGGTGAGCCGTGTTGCCGCGTGGACACCAGTGCCCGGCGGCGTTGGCCCGATGACCATCGCTACGCTGATCGAACAGTCTGTGCAGGCAGCGGAGCGTCAGCTCAGGGACTAGTCGTCGATGACCTTGAGGCGGCTGACCAGCAGCTTGTCAATGCGCATGCCGTCCATATCGACAACTTCCATACGCAAGCCCTGCCAATTGAGCAGCTGACCGGTGCTGGGAATACTGCCGAGCTCGAACAGCACCAGGCCGGCCAGCGTCTGGAAGTCGCGACTGCCTTCCAGCTCATCACACTCCATCGGGAACAGGTCACGGAAGCGTTCGATCGAGAGCGCTCCGTCGAGTAGCCAAGAGCCATCTTCACGACGCACCACATCGGGGTCATGCGAGCTGGCATCGGACGGCAACTCGCCAACCATGGCTTCGAGTACATCCGTCAGCGTCACCAAGCCCTGAATCTCGCCATACTCATCCACCACCAGCGCCAGATGCTCACGCTTGCGGCGGAACAGGTCGAGCAGTGCCAGCGGCGACAGCCCCATGGGGGCGAACAAGGCCGGCTTGACGAGTGCCTCGATGTCCCAGACGCCATCGCCAGCGAGCTGCTGCTGCAACAAAACCGGTAGCGACAGCACGCCGACAATATTAGCCATGCCATCACGACACACTGGTAAATAGCTGTAGTTGGTCTGTGCCAGCAAGGCTTTCTGCGCAGCCAGCGACTCATCCAGATCCAGACATTCGATGTCCGGGCGCGTGGTCATGATCAGGCTCAGATTCCAGTCATCGAGTCGGAAGACGTTGGCCACCAGTTCGCGCTCGGCGTGCTCGAAAATGCCAGCTTCGGCACCTTCGGCCATCAGGCCTTTGATTTCTTCCTCGGTTACCGGCGAATCATCCGTACGCTTGGCACCGAGCAGATCCAACACGCGCTCGGTAGACCAGCTCAGAAAGCGCACCACCGGATGCGTCAGAAACAGCACGCCGCGCATGAACGGCGCCACGATGCGAGCAATTCTCTCCGGTGACTGCATGCCCAGACGCTTGGGCACTAGCTCGCCAACGATCAGAGAGAAATAGGTAATCAGGATCACCATGCAGGCCGTGGCCATGACCTTGGCGTAAGGCGCGATCAGCGGGATGCCTTCGAACACAGGTCGCAACCGATCTGTGATGGCACCCTCGCCCAAGGCACCGCTCATCACGCCAATCAGAGTGATGCCGATTTGCACCGTGGACAGAAAGAATGTGGGGTGTTCAGAGAGTTTGAGCGCAGCTTTTGCACCCAAATCACCCGTATCTGCCATTTGCTGCAAGCGAATACGGCGAGATGACACGATGGCAATTTCCGACATGGCAAACAGACCATTGAAGGTAATCAAAAGCAGAATCAGCAGTATGTCCATAAATGGCGGCGGCTAGGTGGCCGGGAGCGAGGGATCGCCGCAAGTTGGGCATGATACATGCCAATGCGGCTTTCCCCTAGCGAGGGCCGGCCAAGAGCAAGACTGATCTCAGTCAGCCTTGCGCCAGCGCACGCCTTCGCGGGAAAACTCTACCGCCACGCCCATGCCTTGCAGCTGGGCTCGAATTTCGTCGGAGCGCTGGAAGTTTTTCGCCTGACGCACAGCGGTGATTTCGGCCACGAGAGCCTCGACGCTGGCGACAAAGTCGGCATCGCCGGTACCGGCCTGACGGAAGGCTTCCGGCTCATGCTGCAACAGACCAAGCACAGCACCGAGACGCTTCAGCAGGTTGGCAAACTGCGCGGCGCCGGCGGCATCAGCAGCTTTGTCGCAGCGATTGGCTTCGCGCACCAGCTCATACAACACGGCCAGTGCTTCCGGCGTGTTGAAGTCATCGTTCATGGCGGCGGCAAAGCGGGCTTCATAGTCGGAGACAGATGCCGGTTCGCCAGCATCGGCACGCGCAAACGCGCCGAGGGTGGTGTAGAAACGCTCCAGCGCCTGCCGGGCCTGATCCAGCGCGGCATCGGAATAGTTCAGCGGACTGCGATAGTGACTGGCGGCAATGAAATAGCGCAGCACTTCCGGGTGGTACTGCTTGAGCACCTCGCGGATGGTGAAGAAGTTGTTCAGCGACTTCGACATCTTCTCGGCGTTCACCTGCACGAAGCCGACGTGCATCCAGGTGTTGACGTAGGTCTCGCCAGTGGCCGCCTCGCTCTGCGCGATCTCGTTCTCGTGATGCGGGAACAACAGATCGCCGCCACCACCGTGGATGTCGAAGCTGTTGCCGAGGCAGCAGGTGCTCATCGCCGAGCATTCGATGTGCCAGCCCGGACGACCATTGCCCCAGGGCGACTGCCACGACGGCTCGCCGGGCTTAGCCGACTTCCAGAGCACGAAGTCCATGGGGTTCTGCTTGATGTCATCGACCTCAACGCGAGCGCCGGCCTGCAGATCATCAAGCTTCTTGTTGGACAGGCGACCGTAGCGCGGAAAGCTGGCCACCGAGAAGTAGACATCGCCATTCTTCGCCGGATAGGCATGCTGCTTGTCGATCAGTGTGCCGACCATACGCAGGATGTCATCGACATGATCGGTGGCTTTCGGCTCCAGATCCGGGCGCAGGGTACCAAGCGCGGCGGCATCGTCATCCATGGCGGTGATGAAGCGTGCCGTCAGAGCCTCGATGCTTTCGCCATTCTCGTTGGCGCGGGCAATGATCTTGTCGTCGATGTCGGTGATGTTGCGAACATAGGTCACCGTGAAGCCGAGGTGACGCAGCCAGCGCGCGATGATGTCGAACGACACCATGACGCGGGCGTGGCCGATGTGGCAGTAATCGTAGACCGTCATGCCGCAGACATAGAGGCTTATTTCGCCAGCCTTGCGCGGCACAAACACGGCCTTTGTGCGGGCTTCCGAATTGTGGATGACCAGACCGGCGGCGAGCGGACTCAGGCTCGGAGCAGACAACACCGTCATGCCGGCTTGCCCCAGGAGTCGCGCAGACCGACCGTGCGATTGAACACCAAATGACCCGGCTGCGACTCTTTCAGATCAACGCAAAAGTAGCCTTCGCGCTCGAACTGGAAGCGATCCTCAGCCACGGCTGTCGCCAGCGATGGCTCAACACGAGCCTCGCTCAGCACTTCCAGCGAAGCAGCGTGCATGAAAGTCTTGAAGTCGGCATCACCACGATCCGGAGAAGCGTCATTGAAAAGGCGGTCATACAAACGCACCGTCGCCGGCAGCGAATGCGACGCCGACACCCAATGAATCACGCCCTTGACCTTGCGATCCACCGGATTGGCACCCAGCGTGGCGAGATCCAGCGAACAGCGCAGCTCAGTCACCTCGCCGGCAGCATTCTTGATGACGTCATCGCAACGCATGATATAGGCGTTGCGCAGACGTACTTCACCACCAGGAATCAGACGCTTGAAGCCCTTCGGCGGGACCTCCTCGAAGTCGGCGCGATCAATGAAGATCTCGTGCGTCAGCGGCAGCTCGCGCTCGCCCATGTCGACATTCTGGTGGCGCACGGTGCGCAGAATTTCATGATGGTCATCGGCGAGATTGGTCAGCACCACTTTCAGCGGACGCAGCACAGCCATGGCACGCGGCGCGCTCAGCTCCAGATCTTCACGGATGCAGAATTCGAGCATGGCGACATCAATCACACCATCGCTCTTGCTCAAACCGATACGGTCGCAGAAGTTACGAATCGAGGCCGAGGTATAGCCGCGACGACGCAGACCGGAGATGGTCGGCATACGGGGGTCATCCCAGCCGTGTACCAGCTTTTCGTCGACCAGCAGCTTGAGCTTGCGCTTGCTGGTCACGGTGTAGTTCAAATTAAGGCGGGCGAACTCGATCTGCTGCGGGTGCGGCAACGACGGCAGCTGATCCAGCAGCCAGTCATACAACGGGCGATGTGCCTCGAACTCCAGCGTGCACAGCGAATGCGTGATGCCTTCAAGCGCGTCGGAGATCGGGTGCGTGTAGTCGTACATCGGGTAGATGCACCAGTCGTTGCCGGTCTGGTGATGCTCGATATGGCGGATGCGATAGAGAATCGGGTCGCGCAGATTGATGTTGCCCGAGGCCATGTCGATCTTCGCGCGCAGCACATGACTGCCGTCCGGAAAAGCACCGGCCTTCATGCGTGCAAACAGATCGAGATTTTCAGCAATGGAGCGATCGCGGTACGGCGAATTCGATCCCGGCTGACTCAGCGAACCACGCATCTCACGAATCTGCTTCGGCGTTTGCGAATCCACATAGGCCTTGCCGGCTCGGATCAGCTCGACAGCATAGTCATGCAGCGCCTGAAAATACGACGAGGCATAGCGCACCTCGCCCGCCCACTGAAAGCCCAGCCATTGCACATCGCGCTGAATGGCGTCGATGTACTCCTGCGACTCTTTCTCCGGATTGGTATCGTCGAAACGCAGATTGCACAGGCCATCGGCACCAGGGTGGGTGGCGGCTTCCTGAGCCAGTCCGAAGTTCAGGCAAATCGATTTGGCATGGCCGATATGCAGGTAGCCGTTCGGCTCCGGCGGGAATCGGGTAACGATCTGGGTATGCGCTTTGCTGTCGATATCAGCAAGCACACGCGTTCGGATAAAATCTCTGGCTTCAATCATGGTCTAGCAGGCAAAATTAAAGGCTGGAGTGTACGCCCCGAGGGGGTACGCTCTCAACCGAATACGGGCTATACAGGTCCGCTGTCATTCATAAATACGCAGGAATCCGCGCATGAAAGTTGCTCTTAACACCAATCAAGGCCGCATCGTGCTGGAACTCGACGCTGCCAAAGCGCCCAAGACCGTTGCCAACTTTGTTGAATACGTCAAAAACGGCCACTACAACGGCACTATTTTTCACCGCGTCATCGACGGTTTCATGATCCAAGGCGGCGGCTTCGATGAAAAGATGAAGCAGAAATCCACCGGCACACAGATCCAGAACGAAGCCGACAACGGCCTCAAGAACGACATCGGCACCATTGCCATGGCCCGTACCGGCGACCCGCACTCCGCCACCGCGCAATTCTTCATCAACGTCGGCAACAACGCCTTCCTCAACCACAGCGGCAAGAATCCGCAGGGCTGGGGCTACGCTGTCTTCGGCAAGACCGTC
Source organism: Pseudomonadota bacterium (assembly GCA_040384385.1). Lineage (GTDB taxonomy): Bacteria > Pseudomonadota > Gammaproteobacteria > Pseudomonadales > Moraxellaceae > Perlucidibaca. The sequence goes on from JAZKJJ010000006.1 coordinate 433,409, forward strand.
GAAGGTATGGATGTCATCAACAAGATCAAAGGCGTCGCGACCGGCAATGCCGGCGGTCATCAGGATGTGCCGCGTACACCGGTCATCATCGAAACTGCCGAAGTGATCGCGGAGTAAGCCGTGGCCTGCGCCCTGCTGCTGTCGGATGTTCATCTCGCGCCTGATCTGCCGCGCTGCAGCGAGGGTCTGAAAACCCTGCTGCGCGAGCTGCCGGGCGATTGCTCGGCGGTGTATGTGCTGGGCGATCTGTTCGAGGTCTGGGTCGGTGACGACCTGCACACGCCCTACCTCGACAGCATTTACGAGAGCTTCCGCAGCGTCAGGGCGCGCGGCATCGAGCTGGTCTTTTGTCATGGCAATCGCGATTTCCTGCTCGAACGCGGCCCCGCTGGCGTGCCCGGTTTTGCCGAGCTGGCCGGCGGACGCATGATGGCCGAGTCGGAAGTGGTTGATCTGTTCGGCACCCCCGCCCTGCTCATGCACGGCGATCAGCTGTGCACGCTGGATGCCGCCTACATGGCCTTCCGCCAGCAATCGCGCAGCAGCGAGTGGCAGCAGATGATGCTGACCAAACCGCTGGATCAGCGCCTGATGGTGGCCGAGATGTGGCGCATGCAGAGCAAGATGGCGAACAGCAACAAGCCGGAAAACATCATGGATGTGACGCCGGAAGAGGTCGTGCGGGTCATGGCCGAAGCCAATGTCGAACTGCTCATTCACGGCCACACGCATCGTCCGATGCGCCATGCCGTGGAGCTGCCCGGCGACATGGCCGGCGAACGCCTGGTGCTGGGCGACTGGCGCGAAGAAGCTGGTGAAGCTGTGATTGCCTGGGCGCGCGTGGAGGGTATCGAACTCGCGCAGTACAGGTTCTGAATCATGGCCAAGAGCATCTTGCAAAAAGCCATAGAAGAACTGCAGAAACTGGCTGATAAACAAGGCGAAGAAATATTTGTCTACCCGGAATGTGGTGACAAGCGCAGTTATCGCCTGACCAGCCTAGAGCCTTATCTCGACTTGCTGATTATCCATTACGAGTCTGCTGGCGAAAGCTTTGCGTTGGAAACACCGAAGCTGCAAAACTTTGAATTCTCGAAAGCTCGCTTAGAGTTGCACATGGTGGATCTGGATGGCGAAGGCTTGTTGCTGGTCGCTGAATAAGCATCTCAGCCCGACATCTTCACCTGCGCCACTAGCGCCAGCACATCAATGTTGGCAGCAGCCTGCATGACCGGATCATTGATGCGCGCATTCACTTCCTTGACGATCTGATCGCGCACAATCGGCTTGACCAGTTTGAGCTTGTCGAGCACCTCGCTAGGCAAGTTTTCGCCAACTAAATCAATACGAATGCTGTGGCCGGAAATCAGATGCGGCACCAGCTTCAACATCACCGGCGCATAGGTTTCAACATCAATCTGCACTTGAATATTAACGGCGAGTGCGAACTTGAGATCGATTCCGAAAAGCTCTATATCCAGCTGCAAATCACCCCGTACCGACAAAATAAAAGCGATCTTCGGCAAATGACTGAGCAGCGGATCAACCGTTATATCAACCAGCTTGAAGACATAGGAAATGACCAACATGTCGGCTGGCAGCTTGCGCATGGAGCCGGCAATCGTGCGCTCCAGCAGGGCTTCGATCTCGCTACCCAGGCGCCGAGCCGTGACTACCTGCTGAATGAAGTTGTGGCCAAAATCTGCGTAGCTGATCGCTTGTAGTTGCGTCATAAGGGCCGCCTCGACTCAGGTCAAATCGGTGATTTTCAACATAGATTGTGCTGAAACAGCATGACATCGAATGCCGCTAACGTTTGAAAGTTTTCGTTGGTTTCGAGTAATGCCCGGCGCTCGGCCGTGGCTTTCCAGGCATAGGGTGTCATCGCCAGCAGATCTTTCAGAGCGGCTTGCGAAAGCTGTAACGGGGCCTCGATACGCAAGCGCTGCTTCAGCACAAAATTGTCGCTGAATGCGGCCAGAAACTTGTCCGGCTCATGCGCGCGCACCTGCTCGAACAAGCCCCCGCGCACTTGCCACAAATGGTCTGGTGCCGGCGTCACCATCAAGATATGGCCGCCCAGCTTCAGTACGCGCTGCATTTCAGCGACCGGCAAAGGGCTGAACAGACTGCTGACGACATCCAGCGAGGCGTCGGCAAAGGGCAGCAAGGAGCCGCTGGCGACCAGCCAGGTCACGGCTTTCTGCTGACGAGCTGCGAGCTGGATCGCCGGCTTTGCGATATCCAGACCGCAAACCGCAGGCACCTCGGCGCGCATGGCTTCAGTGTAATAGCCCTCGCCACAACCCAAATCCAGCAAGGTCTGCGGCTGCAAGCCACGCAGCAGCGTCGCCACCGCGTCACGCAAGGGCTGGTAATGTCCGGCCGCGAGAAAGCGCCGGCGCGCCGCCACGCTCTCCGCCGTATCGCCCGGCGACAGGCTTTTCTTGTGCTGCACCGGCAGCAGATTGACATAGCCCTCGCGGGACACATCAAAGGCATGGCCGTTGTCGCAGTGCCAAGTTTTTGCAGGTGTTTGCAGCACTGCCCGACAAAGTGGACAGATCAGTTCAAACATGCGGCGCGCTCACTGCTAACGCGCGAGCCTGTACTGACCGGCGGCAGGCCGCTGTGGAAGCGAACCTCGACATCCGGCGACTCGATCAGCTCACGTTCGATCTCGCGAAAATGTGCCACGCGCTCGGGTATCGGCGTTGGCGAATAGGCGGCAGCCAAGCCCAAGTAGTGCTGAAAATGACGAGCTTCTGAGCGCAGCAGAAAGGTGTAGAAACGCTTCAGCTCATCATCCAAATGTGGCGCGATAGCGGCAAAGCGCTCGCAGGAGCGTGCTTCGACAAAGGCGCCGATGATCATCAGATCGACCAGATGCCCCGGCTCCGAGGTACGCACATGCTGGCGCAGGCCGTTGGCATAGCGTGCTGCCGACACCGGCCGGTAGCCGATACCACGCTTCTGCATCAACTCACGCACCTGCTCAAAATGCAGCAGTTCCTCGCGCGCAAGCTGTGCCAGCTCCGTTTGCAGCTGATCACGCTCGTTGTAGCGAAACAGCAGGTTCATGGCCGTACTGGCAGCCTTCTTCTCGCAGTTGGCGTGGTCCTGCAACAACAAGGGCACATCTTGCACGGCGGCGCTCACCCACTCGGGCGGCGTCGCACAGGCGAGAAAATCTTTCACGGGCTGAAGAAAATCCATCACACACTCACGCCGGAGAGATGACACTGAAGGTCAAACCAGCATGTTGCTGCAGCCGCGCCATCAGGGCATCACCCATAACCGTGGCCGGCGTCCAGAAACCACCCGCCTTGTCGGCCTTGCTGACATCCATGGCCAAGCAGGTGGCTGCCTCGCCGAGCATTTTGCCGGTGGAGCCATAACCCGGATCACGATCACCAGTGACCTTCGCCACCAGCGTCTGGCCGGCATCGGTCTTGCCGAAGAAGCGAATGTCGTAATAGCCCTCGTGCTGCGCCTTCGGCGATGGCCCCTCGCCCGGCTTCGGCACCACAAAGCGTTCGAGCAGGCTGCGGGTTGGTGCCAGTGCGGCAGCGGCCATGAAGCCACCGAGACCGGAGGCAAAGGCAATCGCACCGAGGCGACCCTTTAGGCCGTTACCGGTGAGCTGGGTTTCGTCATAGCAGAAATTTTCGCCATAGCGGTGACCTTGCAAGGCGTTGCTGCGATGCACCACCTTGGTATTGATCGCGGCCATGATGAACGGCACCTGCCAGGATTGCGCATCGTCATCAAACGAGACGGGAGCCGGATTGGGCTGGCGCAGCTTGAGCTGCTGTGAACAAAAGGCGTAAGGATTTTGCAACACTTTCAGGATCGAACGATCCTTGCCGACCTCGCGCAGCATTTCCATCATGCTCGCCACGGTGCCGCCCGAGAAAGTGCCGCGCATGGCTTTCACGCGCAGCTTCACGCGCGAGCAGCTGGCCTGAAAGCGCGCCTGCGACTGCTCTTGCAGGAAATAGGTACCAAGGTCCGATGGCAGCGAATCAAAGCCGCAGCAATGCACGATACGCGCGCCAGTGCGCTGCGCCGTCGCCTCATGCTGAGCCAGCATGCGCGCAATCCACTGCGGCTCGCCGGTCAGGTCGCAATAGTCGGTGCCCGACTCGGCACACACCTTGACCAGCTCGGAGCCATACAGCGCATACGGCCCGACCGTGGATACCACCACGCGGGTTTGCGCGCAGAGTGCCTGTAGCGATACCTCGTCGTGAGCCTCGGCCAGAATGACCGGCAGCTCGCTGGCGGCATCGCCCAGACTGGTTTTCAGCTCGGCCAGCTTGGCTGCCGAACGCCCGGCAATGGCCCAGCGAATCTCTCCAGTCAGGCCATGACGCTCCCACAAATAGCGCGTGAGAATTTGCCCGACAAAGCTGGTTGCCCCGAATACCACCACATCAAAATTGGCCATGATCGCGTCCTCTAATAAGGCCAACACGATAAACGGCTCAAGCAGTGAACGCTACAAAATACGCAAAATACCTCGTACGGACTGCCTTGACTATCGCAGCGAGCCCCAGAAAGACAAAAGGGCTAACCGTTTCCGGTTAACCCTTTGTTTCATATGGTGCGCCCAGAGAGATTCGAACTCCCGACCCCCAAGTTCGTAGCCTGGTGCTCTATCCAGCTGAGCTATGAGCGCATTGTTGAGGCCGCGAATTCTACGCATCAGCCTAGTTACCGTCAAGTTGTAACTGCTTGTTTTTCAAGCACTCACACCATCATTTAAAATGATGGAGGAGAGTGAGGGATTCGAACCCTCGAGGGGCTTTTGACCCCTACTCCCTTAGCAGGGGAGCACCTTCGGCCACTCGGTCAACTCTCCAACAAGGTGGGCGATGATACAGAGGCAAAGCCTGCTTGAAAAGACCGTAATGCTGCTATTTCCACCAGTTAAGCTTATTGTGCGGTGAGTTTAAGCAGTTGACGACGCATCGCTGGCTCGGAAGTCTTCTCACCTAGCCAAATGGCAAAGAATTGCCGTCCAAACTCCGGGTCAGCCACTTGACCTATACGCTGATCGCCCCGATAAAAATCCGTCGCACCCGAGGCCAAGCGCACCGCACTCAACTCAAAACCAGGGCGAACATCGGGAAATAGAACCTTCATGGCACGTAGCCATAGCGCTAACTTGGCCTCGTCGGTAAAGCCTTGTTTACGCATTTCTTCCACCGTGCGCTGCGCAATTTTTTCACCTTTGAACTCACGCAAGTAGCGCAGCGTCAGCATAAAAGGCTGATCGGCTTGATAGCGCCCTTTCGGGGCATACAGCGTGGCATCGTAAACCTTGAAGAGCAGGACCTTCAGCCGCGCCTGCCCCACCACGGTAGGCTGATCCAGCACTTGTCGTGCCACATTCAGATTGGCTTGCGCAACCCCGGCCCACAGCAGGCACCATAGAATGACTAGTCCACGCAGCATCATGTTCTCCGAAATTTGTTTTGATCAATGCCAACAGCTTTGCAAGCCCAGAGAATGGCGTAGATAGAAAACAAAAAAGCCTCTACAAGAGAGGCTTTTTTTGTGTCTTCTACCGCTTGGATAGCGCTTAGAAGTTGCCAGCGTCGTCTTCCGAGACCTCAGCAGGATTCTTTTCTTGCTGAATACGCTGATAAATTTCTTCGCGATGCACGGCCACATCTTTGGGTGCGTTCACACCAATACGTACCTGGCTGCCTTTCACACCCAACACGGTCACAGTGACTTCGTCACCAACCATCAAAGTTTCGCCAACGCGGCGGGTCAGAATCAACATGTCAATCTCCAATATAAACCGGACTCCAGTGAGTCCAAAATTGTTTGGGTGAGCGCGGAGTCCGTCTCCAGAAATCACGGCATCACGCCATGCTTTGGGACGCTCCATCGCCCACGACACATCCTGCCAACCCAATGTCTGCGGAGCCTTCAGGCTGCCGGCGCATCCAAATCAAACGCGCTGTGCAAGCTACGCACAGCGAGCTCTAGATACTTTTCTTCAACTACAACGGAAATCTTGATTTCCGAGGTCGAGATCATCTGAATGTTAATGTTTTCTTTCGCCAAGGTGGCAAACATTTTGCTAGCAACGCCAGCGTGCGAGCGCATGCCCACACCCACCAGCGACACTTTGCAGATCTTGTCGTCGGAAATCAGCTCACGGGCACCAATATCCTTGGCGACCGACTCCAGCACCGACACGGCTTTCTTCATGTCACCACGAGCCACGGTAAATGTGAAGTCCGTTGTACCATCGGCCGACACATTCTGTACGATCATGTCGATTTCGATGTTGGCATCGCCAATCGGGCTCAAGATACGCGACGCAATGCCCGGAGTATCAGGCACGCCACGCACGGTGAGCTTGGCTTCGTCACGGTTAAACGCAATCCCGGAGATGACCGGCTTTTCCATATCGTCCTCTGCATCAACAGTAATCAAGGTTCCGCCGCCCTCGCCAAAGCTGGAGAGCACGCGCAACGGTACATGGTATTTGCCGGCAAATTCGACCGAGCGAATCTGCAGCACTTTCGAGCCCAACGAGGCCATTTCGAGCATTTCCTCGAAGGTGATGGTCTCCAGACGGCGCGCCTGCGGCACGACGCGCGGGTCGGTGGTGTAAACGCCATCGACATCGGTATAGATCTGGCATTCGTCAGCCTTCAACGCCGCCGCCAGCGCAACACCCGTCGTGTCCGAACCACCACGACCTAGCGTCGTGATGTTGCCTTCAGGATCAACGCCCTGGAAGCCGGCCACGATGACCACACGACGGGCATTCAGGTCGGCACGCATGCGTGCATCGTCAATAGCCTCGATGCGTGCCTTGTTGAACGAGCTGTCGGTCTTGATGGCGACTTGCGCGCCAGTATACGAACGAGCCGGCACGCCACGCTTCATCAGCGCCATCGCCAGTAAAGCAATGGTGACCTGCTCGCCGGTGGATACCATCATGTCGAGTTCGCGTGGCTCCGGCTCGGGTGAGATGGCCTTGGCCAGACCGATAAGACGGTTGGTCTCACCGCTCATGGCCGACAGCACCACGACCAGGTCGTGGCCTTCGTCATACCAGCGCTTCACGCGCTCGGCCACTGCTTCGATACGCTCCGTGGTCCCCACCGAGGTACCACCGTATTTCTGAACAATTAGCGCCATTTTCTTATCCGTTACTCTGTGGCCTCAAGTGAAGCCTGTTTGCAAAATTCGTTTGCGCTCAGCTCAAGCGTTCGCTGACAAAACCGTTGACCGACGCCAGCGCTGCCGGCAAAGCCGCGACATCAGTGCCACCGGCCATCGCCATGTCCGGACGACCACCGCCCTTGCCACCGACCTGTGCCGCCAGAAAACTGACCAGCTCACCGGCTTTTACACGCGCGATGACATCGGCGCTGACACCCGCCGCCAGGCTGACCTTGCCATCCTGAACTGTGGCCAACACAACAACGGCACTGCCGAGCTTGTTGCGAAGTTGATCCACCGTTTCACGCAAGGCTTTGGCGTCGGCACCTTCGAGCATCGCAGCTAGGATCTGCACGCCGGCAATCGTCTGCGCCTTATCAACCAAATCAGAACCTGCAGCAGCAGCCAGCTTCGACTTCAGTTTGTCGAGCTCTTTTTCTAGATCACGCTGGCGCTCCAGCAGTTGCTGTACTTTCGCCAGCACGGAGTCGCGATTGCCCTTGACCGTATCAGCCAGTTCAACAAGGGTCTGCTCGCCGGCATTCAGCCAGGCCAGTGCACCCTCGCCGGTACGCGCTTCGATGCGACGCACACCCGCTGCCACACCCGCCTCGGAGGTAATGCGCAACTGGCCAATATCACCGGTGCGCGCGACATGCGTACCACCGCAAAGCTCGACCGAGAAGCTGTCTTGGCCCATGGTCAGGACACGCACAACATCGCCATATTTTTCACCAAACAGCGCCATGGCACCTTTGGTTCGCGCGGTGTCGATATCGGTGACATCAGTCTGCACAGCGGTGTTGGCCAGAATTTGGCCATTCACACGCGCTTCGATCTGACGCAGCGTTGCGGCTGGAACGGCTTCCGGATGCGAGAAATCAAAGCGCAGATAGTCGGCACAGACCAGCGAGCCCTTCTGCGACACATGGGTGCCGAGGATTTCACGCAGGGCAGCATGCAGCAAATGCGTCGCCGAGTGATTACGTGCAGTCGCCTGACGCAGATCGGCACGAACTTCGGCTGTCAGTAACTCGCCAACCTTGATGCTGCCGGCGGTAATCAGGGCTTGATGCAGATGATGAGCGCCGGTCCTGGTCGTATCTTGCACTTCGATCACGGCAGCAGCGTTGCGCAAATAGCCCGAGTCGCCGGCCTGACCACCAGATTCGGCGTAGAAAGGCGTTTTATCCAAGATGATGGCAACTTGATCGCCGACATTCGCCGAATCAACGGATTGGCCGCCGATATACAGGGCGCGCACCACGAGGTCACTCGCTTGCGTTGCGGCATAGCCAAGGAAGCCGGTTTCGCCATCGAGCTTGATGAGTGTGTTGTAGTCCATGTCGAAGCGCGAGCTGGCACGGGCACGCTCGCGCTGCGCCGTCATGGCCGCTTCAAAGCCTTCAAGATCGAGTGTCAGATCGCGCTCACGGGCGATATCACCGGTAAGGTCGACCGGGAAGCCATAGGTATCGTAGAGGCGAAACACGGTTTCGCCCGGAATCACGCTACCCTTGAGGCCAGCCAGATCCTGATCGAGGATGCGCAGACCCTGCTCCAGGGTACGGGCAAACTGCTCTTCTTCCTGCTGCAGCACGCGAATAATCGTCGTCTGCTGCGCCTGCAGGTCGGGATAGGCCATGCCCATCTCGGTCACCAGCGCCGGCACTACGCGATGGAAAAAGGTGCCGGTTGCGCCCAGCTTATTGCCATGACGGCAGGCGCGACGAATGATGCGGCGCAGCACATAGCCGCGACCTTCGTTCGACGGCACCACGCCATCGGCAATGAGGAATGAGCAGGAGCGAATGTGATCGGCCACCACTTTCAGTGATGCCTGATTCTCGTTGGCGCAGCCGATAGCGTCGGCAGCAGCCTTGAGCAAGGACTGGAACAAATCGATTTCATAATTGGCATGCACATGCTGCATGACCGCCGAAATGCGCTCCAGGCCCATGCCAGTATCTACGCTCGGTGCCGGCAGCGGATGCAGAACGCCATCGGCCGTGCGGTTGAACTGCATGAACACGTTGTTCCAGATTTCGATGAAGCGATCGCCGTCTTCATCCGGCGAACCGGGCGGGCCACCCGCGATATCGGCACCGTGATCATAAAAAATTTCGGTGCAAGGGCCGCAAGGGCCGGTATCACCCATGGCCCAGAAGTTGTCGGATGCGTAGGGCGCGCCCTTGTTGTCGCCAATGCGAATAATGCGCTCGGCCGGCACACCGATTTCGTTCTGCCAAATGCCGTAAGCCTCGTCATCGCTGGCGTAGACAGTGACCGTGAGCTTGTCCTTGGGAATGTTCAGCCATTGCGGTGAGGTCAGAAACTCCCACGCATAGTTGATAGCATCGCGCTTGAAATAGTCACCAAAGCTGAAGTTACCGAGCATTTCAAAAAAGGTGTGATGACGCGCGGTATAGCCTACATTTTCCAGGTCATTGTGCTTGCCGCCAGCACGCACACACTTTTGCGAGGATGTGGCACGGGTATAGGCGCGCTTGTCCAGGCCGAGAAAGCAATCCTTAAACTGGTTCATACCGGCGTTAGTAAACAGCAGCGTCGGGTCGTCATGTGGCACCAGTGAGCTGGACGCTACTCGGGCATGCCCTTTCTGCTCAAAAAAACGAAGGAATGCTTCGCGAATTTCAGCGCTTTTCATGTACCGCTCCGAACCAGTCAACCGAACCACCACCAGAATGCCGCGAACCTTGGCTCGCGACAGGCAAAAGACCGGCGATTATAACGGCAGTTTTCTCGTGTTCGCAGCAAATCTCGATGATTTTCAGAGGTCTTCGTCGTCGACCCAGCGACTCTCGGCGTCGTCTGCTTTGGCGGCTAATCCGGCCTGCATGGCAGCGATGGCCTGCCCCATGGAAAAGCCGCGATACTGCAAGAATCGGATATAGCGCGCCTTTTCCTTGGCCTCGCGAGACAGATTATCGCCAAAACGACGCTGAAGCAGCTCTTGTGCCCTGAGCGTCCAGTCGGTGTCTACCGTTTGTTCGGCCAAGGCTGGATGCTCGGCATCCAGCCCACGCTGTTGCAATACCTGCTTGATAGCTCTCTGACCGCGGCCACGCAGCAACTGTGAGCGCACCAGCGACTCGGCAAACCTATCATCGCTTTGCAGTGAGTACTCGGCCAAACGTACCAGCGCTTCTTCAACTTGCACCGCAGAGGCCCCGAAAAGCTTGAGCTTCTGCGTCAGTTCGACCCGACTGTGCTCTCGCCGTCCCTGCAAGGACAGCGCCTTATTCCAGACCTGCTGGCTAGTGATGACGACGGGCTCAGCCTCGTCGCCATCCTGACCGACAGTCGAGCGCCCGAAAGCTAGTCGACCAGAAGCAGTTCGCTTAGAGGCTGGCTTCTTCGAAAACGCCCGGTTCATCCGCATCCTCCGCCACAGCCGTTACCGGGCCAATGAGCTGGTCACGAATCTGATCTTCGATAACCTTGGCAATGCTCGGATTTTCCAGCAAATACTTGCAGGCATTGCTCTTGCCCTGGCCAATCTTGTTGCCCTGATAGGCATACCAGGCACCCGACTTGTCAATCAGGCCAAGCTTGACGCCGAGATCCACAACTTCACCCTGACGGTTGATACCCTGGCCGTAGAGAATCTGAAACTCTGCTTCCCTGAACGGCGGAGCAACCTTGTTCTTGACTACTTTGACGCGTGTTTCCGAACCAATCACTTCCTCGCCCTCTTTCACCGCGCCAATGCGACGAATGTCCAAGCGAACCGAGGCATAGAACTTCAAGGCGTTACCGCCGGTGGTCGTTTCCGGGCTGCCAAACATCACGCCGATCTTCATGCGAATCTGGTTGATGAAGATCACCAGGCAGTTCGAACGCTTGATGTTGCCAGTAATTTTACGCAGCGCCTGCGACATTAAACGCGCCTGCAAACCGACGTGCATGTCGCCCATTTCGCCTTCAATTTCAGCGCGCGGCGTGAGTGCAGCAACCGAGTCAATGACGATGATGTCGATGGAGTTCGAGCGCACCAGCATATCGGCGATTTCCAACGCCTGCTCACCCGTATCAGGCTGAGACACAAAGAGATTTTCGGTGTTCACACCGAGCTTGGCAGCATACTGAGGATCCAGCGCGTGCTCGGCATCAATGAATGCGGCCGTACCACCGGCACGCTGGCAAGCGGCAATGACCTGCAAGGTCAGCGTGGTTTTGCCGGAAGATTCTGGGCCATAGATTTCAACAATACGACCCTTGGGCAGACCACCAATACCGAGCGCGATGTCCAGCCCCAAAGAGCCTGTGGAAATGGCAGGAATCGCCCCCGCCGCCGGCTGATCGCCAAGGCGCATAACCGAGCCCTTGCCGAACTGCTTTTCAATTTGCGCCAGTGCCGCGTTCAGTGCTTTTTGCTTATTATCGTTCATCGGCGTTTCCTCTTCGGTCGGGCTTTTTAGTCAGGAGTCTGAACAGCAATTACTGTTCTTTCGTACAGTATTATGGCACAGGGTTGTCGAGTTCGCTACGGCACACCTGATTAATTAATTCTTCCAGCGCCAGCACCACCGTCTGCTCACGCACTTGCGCCCGGTCTCCGACAAAAAGCCGGTGCTGCACACGCGTTTCATGGCGCCCGGCCCAAGCCAGCCAGACCGTGCCCACTGGCTTCTCGCCGCTGCCGCCACCGGGCCCGGCAACACCGCTCACTGCCATCGCCCAATCGGCATCGGCCCGTTGCCTGGCACCCTCGGCCATGGCGATAACCACTTCACGGCTGACGGCACCATGCCTGTCCAGCAGTGCCTGAGACACACCAAGCTGCGCCACTTTCGCGGCATTGCTGTAGGTCACCCAGCCCTGCCCGAACCACGCTGAGCTGCCTTCTATACGCGTGATGGCCTCGGCGATGCCACCACCCGTGCAGGATTCCGCCGTGGCGACCTGCAAGCCCCGCTGCTGCAAGGCCATGCCGCAGCGATGCGCCAATTCTGTCAGCACTGAACACCTCACTTTGGCAAATCGTAGGAGCGCACAGTAACGCCAAAACCAGTATGCTCGAAAGTCTATTCTTGTTGTTCGCCCGGATCACAGAATGAGCCCGGGCAACAGCATCCGAAAATTGCATACAGAGAATTCAACATGCTCAACTTCAGCTATCGCAACCCGGTCAAAGTCGTTTTTGGTGCTGGCAGCATCGCGCAACTGGGCAAAGAGATTCCGGCGGATGCCCGCGTACTCATCACTTATGGCGGCGGCAGCGTAAAAGCCACCGGCACGCTGGCCGAAGTGCACGCGGCACTCGCCACACAGACCGTCTTCGAATTCGGCGGCATCGAGCCCAACCCGAGTCTGGAAACCATCCAGCGTGCACTCGCAGTGGTCAAGGCTGAAAGCATCGACTTCATTTTGGCGGTGGGCGGCGGTTCGGTGATGGATGGCAGCAAGTTCCTCGCCGCTGCCGCTTGCTACGAGGGCGATGCCCTGGAGCTGCTGCACAGCCGAGGCCGCAAAGTCACCGGCGCGCTGCCGCTGGGCGTGGTGGTGACGCTGGCCGCGACCGGTTCGGAAACCAACAACGGCGGCGTGCTGACGCACCTTGCCACACACACCAAGCTGGCTTTCAGCCACCCACTGCTGTATCCGCGTTTCGCCATCATGGATCCGGCCAAAACGCTGACGCTGCCGGCGCGCCAGGTCGGCAACGGCGTGGTCGATGCCTTCGTGCATGTGGTCGAGCAATACCTGACCTATCCGGTCAATGCCAAGGTCCAGGATCGCTTCGCGGAAAGCCTGCTGCTGACGCTGATCGAGGACGGCCCGAAAGCACTGTCCGAACCAGACAATGTCGAGGTTCGCGCCAATCTGATGTGGGCCGCCAGCCAGGCGCTCAACGGCCTCATCGGTGCCGGCGTGCCGCAGGACTGGTCCACGCACATGATCGGCCACGAGCTGACCGCCGCGCACGGCATTGATCACGCACAGACGCTGGCCATCGTGCTGCCGGCGATGTTGCAGGATCAGCGGGAAGCCAAGCACGACAAGCTCGTGCAATACGCCGAGCGCGTGTGGAATCTGCACACGGGCAGTGCCGATGAACGCATCACCGCCGCCATCGCCAAGACCCGTGAATTTTTCGAGGCCATGCAGGTGCCGACGCGACTGTCAGCTTATGGCGTCGGCGCGGAGCATCTCGATCATCTCGTCGGGCAGCTACAGGCGCACGGCATGGTCAAGCTCGGCGAGCGTCAGGCTGTTACGCCCGAGGTCTCGCGCCGCGTATTGGAGGCAGCCCTGTAATGGCCAGCTTCAGCTTCGAGACCAGCCCGCGCATCCTCTGTGAGCAAGGCAGCGCCAGCCGCCTCGGCACACTGGCCGCCGAGCTGGGTGCACGCCATGTCTTCGTCGTGACCGACCGCTTTCTGCATGACAGCGGCCTGACGGCTTCGCTGATCGCCGGCATGCAGGCTGCGAACATCAGCTTCACGCTCTATACCGATGTCCTTGCCGATCCGCCTGAAGCCAGCGTCGAAGCTGCCGTGGCAGCAGCTGTGGTATCCGGCGCCGATGCCGTGATCGGTTTTGGCGGCGGAAGTTCCATGGATACCGCCAAGCTGGTCGCCCTGCTCGCCCGCACGCCGCAGACGCTGACCGACATCTATGGCCTCGGCCTCGCCAAAGGCCCGCGCCTGCCGCTGATTCAAGTCCCGACCACCGCCGGCACCGGCTCGGAAGTCACGCCAATTTCGATTCTGACTACGCCCAGCGACGAGAAAAAAGGCGTGGTATCGAGCCTGCTCTATCCTGACATTGCCGTGCTCGACAGCACGCTGACGCTGGGCCTGCCGCCTGCCATCACCGCCGCAACCGGGATTGATGCCATGGTGCATGCCATCGAGGCCTACACCAGCAAGCACAAGAAGAACCCACTGTCGGATGCCCTCGCGCTGCAGGCCCTGAAAGCCCTGCACGACAACATCCGCATCGTGCTCAAAGACGGCAAAAATGCCGACGCCCGTGAAGCCATGCTGCTCGGCTCACTGTTTGCCGGCATGGCCTTCGCCAATGCGCCGGTCGCAGCCGTGCATGCGCTGGCCTATCCGCTCGGCGGCCACTATCACCTGCCGCATGGCCTGACCAATGCGCTGGTGCTGGCCCCGGTGCTGGCCTTCAATCAGCCCGCCGCCGCACGTCACTATGCCGAACTCGAGCGACATCTCGACAGCAGTGCCAGCGGCGATGACCAGGTCGCCTCCCACGCCTTCATCCAGCGCATGACCACACTGGTCGGCGAGATGCCGTTCGACCAGACCCTGCGCGGCAACGGTGTGCCCGAAGCCGACCTGCCCATGCTCGCCCGCGATGCCATGGCCGTGCAGCGACTGCTCGTCAACAACCCGCGCGAGGTCAGCTACAACGACGCGCTCGCCCTTTATCAAGCCGTTTACTGAGCCGCTTACCGATCATGTCAAACCCACTGAAAGCGCAAGCCCGCAGCGACTACGCCCACTTCCTCAGCATTCCCACGCGCTGGATGGACAATGACATCTACGGGCATGTCAACAATGTGAACTACTACAGCTTTTTCGACACCGCCGTGAATCGCTACCTGATCGATGCCGGCGCGCTCGACATCCACCACGGCACCACCGTCGGCTTTGTCGTGGAAACCCAGTGCCAATACTTCGCGCCGATTGCCTTCCCGGATACCGTCCACGCCGGCATTCGTGTCGCGCAGCTGGGCAACCGCAGCGTGCGCTATGAAGTCGGTCTATTCCGCAATGACGACCCGACCCCGGCCGCCGCCGGCCATTTCGTGCATGTTTATGTGGATCGCGCCAGCAACCAGCCGGTGAGCATTCCCGACAAGGCCCGCACCGCCCTGCAATCGCTTGTCATGCCGGGAGCACAGCCATGAACGCCCTGATTCGCCAGCAAGCCTTCATCAACGGCGAATGGCGCAATGCCGATCACGGTGGCCGCCACGCCGTGCACAACCCGGCCACCGGCGAGCTGATCGCCGAAGTGCCCGACATGGGTGCCGATGAAACTCGTGCCGCCATCGCTGCCGCCGAAGCCGCGCTGCCGGCCTGGCGGGCACGACCAGCCAAGGAACGCAGCAACCTGCTGCGCAAATGGTTCGATCTGGTCATGGCCAATCAGGAAGCGCTGGCGCAACTGATGACCGCCGAGCAAGGCAAACCGCTGGCCGAAGCGCGAGGCGAAGTCGCCTACGGTGCCTCCTTCATCGAATGGTTCGCCGAGGAAGGCAAGCGCGTCTACGGCGAGACGATTCCGGCACCGAGTGCTGACCGTCGGCTCATCGTGCTGCGCCAGCCGGTCGGCGTCATCGCCGCCATCACGCCGTGGAATTTCCCGGTCGCGATGATCACGCGCAAGGTCGCGCCGGCACTGGCCGTGGGCTGCACCGCCGTGGTCAAGCCCGCCGAAGCCACACCGCTGTGCGCGCTCGCGTTGGCCGCGCTGGCGCAGGAAGCCGGCATTCCCGCCGGCGTGCTCAATATCATCACCACCGCCCGCCCCGCTGCCGTCGGCGATGAACTGACACGAAATCCGAGCGTGCGCAAACTGTCCTTCACCGGCTCCACCGGTGTCGGCAAACACCTCATGGCCGCCTGTGCCGGCACGGTAAAACGCCTGTCGCTGGAGCTTGGCGGCAACGCACCCTTCATCGTACTGGAGGACGCCGATCTCGATGCCGCTGTCCTCGGCGCGCTCGCCTCAAAGTATCGCAACGCTGGCCAGACCTGCGTCTGCGCCAACCGCTTCCTCGTGCACAGCAGCGTCTACGATGCCTTCGCGGCCAAGCTGCACGCCGCCGTCAGCGCCTTCCAGATTGGCAACGGTGCTAGCGATGGTACCCAGATCGGCCCGCTGATCAACGCCGCAGCCGTCGCCAAGGTCGAGCGCCTGGTCAATGCCACCGTCGCGGCCGGAGCAACCTGCACACTCGGCGGCCAGCGCCATGCCCTCGGCGGCAACTTCTATGCACCGACGATTCTGACCAATGTCAGCGCGGACATGCCCATCGCCGTCGAAGAGAGCTTCGGGCCAGTCGCCCCGCTGATTCGCTTCGACACTGACGATGAAGCCGTGCGCATCGCCAATGCCGTACCGGCCGGGCTCGCAGCCTATCTTTACGGCAATGACCTGAAGCGTGTGTGGTCGATTGCCGAACGGCTGGAGTACGGTATGGTCGGCATCAACGAAGGCATCATTTCCAATGAAATGGCACCGTTTGGCGGCATGAAGGAGTCGGGGCTGGGGCGCGAAGGTTCACACCACGGCGTCGAGGAATATCTGGAAATGCAGTACCTGTGCCTGGGTGGCATGACGGCGCGCTAAGCGCAAATAAAAACGCCAGACGAGCTACCTGCCCGTCTGGCGTTTTTTATCTCTGCGACGCTCTCAATCAGACCGCCTCACACGCCACTGCAACGGCACCGGCGCTGGCTGACCCTGCGCTGTAACGCGTAATTTGGTGCTGCCGAACGATGGCCAGATCATGCTCTGCTCACCCTTGTCGCCCATGCTCGGCTTGCTGTAGTCGCAAACACCCTGCGGGAAGATCTTCTGCAGCTCGGTCAACTGCGCGGCAGTCGGCGGGCTGGCGTAATCGCTGGCCGATACTGGCTTGAGCTGGCACTTGATGACATCGTCGGTCATCGGCATGCCGGCGACCATGCGCGGCGTGCTGGTGACGCGCAATGCTGTCTGGCAAGGGCCCGTATTGCTGGCGAAATCTTCCGGCACGGCGACTCGCAACGGTGCACTCACCGGCTGCATCACGCCCGGCAGCAGGGGTACCGCGAAGAAGCCCAAGGGTCCTTGCAGACCGGCCGGGAAATCCAGACGCCCGCCGATGGTGCCGATCACACAGCTGTCCTGCGCTTCTAACGGCTTGGCGGCCTGGATCGCGGCAATGCGAGCGGCACGATCATTGGCAGGCAACGTCGCTTCACTCGTACGCAACGCATCCAGCCATGCCGACATGACCGGGTAAGCATCAGGCTGTGTGACCACGCCACGCCATATCGCCTGTGTGGCAATCTGGCCGGTGAACTTCTCGAGACGGGCACGAATCACGAACGGACGCACAGCTTCGTGAATATTCAGCAACGGGATCAGATCAAGGTATGGCGCCACATCCAGCACCGGCGTTTCGGCGATGGCGCCACGGCCCACAACACCGCCAACACGATAGATATGCGCGGCCAGCTCGGCCGGCATGCTGTGGCGCTCGGCAACGAAGTCGCCATCGTCATCAAGACCGCCGATGTTCGCGTTCAGGTCGGCAAATTCCTCGAAACTGATGCTGCCGGCGTTGAATGCCTTCAGACCGTATTGGATGCCAACATTGTCCAGCGGCTGTTGCGCGCGCCCCGATGCGTCGCGACCGAGCAGATTGACATTGCCTTCCTGGATCGAGCAACGCACGCCCTGCGGATTCTTGACCTTGTCATAACGCTGAGCTTCAGGGATACCGCCGGGGCAGTTGAACGGCTTCACATTGCCAAAGAAGGTGCTGTCCCAACTCGCGCAAATGCTGGTGTCACTGGTGCCGCCGGCACCCTGCCCTGACGGATCGCGCACTCCCGGCAAATGACCATCCACCGCCGCCCGCTTCATGTCAGTCCAGTCCAGCGAACTGGTTTTGTAATAGTGGATGAGCTGGCCGCAGTCGGTGACGGTCATGGCCGTGGTCAGAATGTCGGAGAAGGTCGCGCTCGGCATGGCGGCATCGAGCAGACCGGGGGCATTGTTGATGGCGTTGTACTGTTGCAGCGCCGCGCCCGAGCCATTGGTGCCGACCATGAAATCAATCGGGCCATACTGCTCGATGACATGCTCGCGCACCATGCTGGTGGTTTCCATGCTGATGAGCTGGTTGCAGTGGTTGCCGAAAGCCGCCAGCGTCGAATGCAGCACCACATCGCCCTGGCCGAGACGGTCGGTGCCACCGGCGAAGTTGATCAGAATGCTGTCCGTGGAGATGCCCGATGGGATGCCGCCGAGCACGAAGGCCGGCGTATTCACGCCCTGGCGAAAGCCAACGCCGCAGGACTCGCCGAAGACCTGAAGCACGCGATGGTTCCAGTTCACGGCCTCAAAGGGCTTGCCCTCGCCGCGCGCGGCCGGGTCATCAAGCACAGCAATACGCACAATGCCGCGATTGATCGTGGCCGACTCCACGCGTACCACAAAGGGCACAGCACGGCCGTCGCTGAGTTGCGTCTGCGATGTGTCTTGCGGATAGGCTGCATACGGGTCAGCCAGTTCGTGGAAACCCTGATCGAATCGGGAGCGATAGAACCATTGGTATTTCGTGGCGACGGAGCAATTGGCATCGACAGGTTTGCCCAGGCCGGCCTCCTCGGTCTGGCACACAAACGGCTTCTGGTGCGGGCCCGACAGTACCGGTCCAGTGATCGGGTGGTTATGCAAGACTAGCGTGGCGGCACGGTTGCCAGAGATGACCTCGAGCGCATTCTCGGTGGCATCGCCCGGTTTCAGGCCGGTGACAAGGCCGATGTAATAGTCTTTGAAACGGCCGTCTATGGTGCGTTTGAAGGCCGAGGTAACATCGACACCATTGCGCGTAACGGTGAATGCGGCACCCGCTGGTAAGCCGCGAATGCCCACCAGCGCATCGTTACCCGTGACGGCATCCGGCAGGCTAGACAGAGTCAGCAGCTCGAACTGGCCTGGTGCCAGTGGCGTGGTTTTCAACGTATGAAAGTCGGCGATGACTTCGCTGCCGGATTGTCTGCCGGCGGCATCTGTATTGCCGCCAAACAGGGACTTCACGCCGTCGCCACAGCCGGTTAGAAGCAGCAGCATCGGAAGTAAAAGAATGGGCGCGCGAAAATTCATAACTACTCCGGGGCACGGCGGGCAAATTATGGTTATTTTAGTACGCTTCAGGAGCGAGACCACGCCGTGGGGGCGGAAGTATTCCGTATTGAGCAGGAATCGTCCAGCAGTGCCTGCCCCAAGCCACTCGCGCGCTGCACGCGCTGCGTCATCGCCATTTCCCAAACGCCTTCGCCGCTGGTCAGTAGGGTAAACACCTTCTGTGCCCGAGTGATGCCGGTATAGATCAGTTCGCGCGTGAGCACCGGGCTGCGCTGCGGTGGCAACAGCAGCGCGGTGTGCTCGAATTCGGAGCCCTGCGCCTTGTGCACGGTCATGGCGAAGACGGTAACGGCACCATCGAGGCGGCTGGGCAGCACCCACTGCAGGGTGGATGCCTCGCCATCGCTGCTGCCGGGACGCGGGAAAGCAACGCGCAGAATTTCGGGCTGCCCCGGTTGGTCTGAGGGCACGCGCAGCGCAATACCGATGTCGCCATTCATCAGGCCCAGCGCGTAATCGTTGCGCGTCATCATTACCGGACGGCCTTCGTACCAGCCACTGGCAGCGCTGAGCAAACCTTCGCGCTGCAAGGCTTGGGCGATGCGCAGGTTGAGCGTGTCGACGCCGGCCGGGCCGTCGTGCACGGCACAGAGCAGACGGAAGCGATCGAAGGCGCGGAGCACAGCGTGCGCCCAGAAGTCCATTGCGGCTTCAAGGGCTGCCGGAGAGCCGTTCAAGGCCGGGCGCTGCGCCTGCAAGACCTGCAAATACGCGCGATAGCCCACCGCCGCGCGAGCTGCATCGCCGGTGATCAGCCACTGCGTCAGCGCCGTCTCGCTGAGGGCCAGTGCTTGCGCATCGGGCAGGCTGCGCGCCAGCAGCGCTTGTGCAGCGATGACATCACCCCGATTCAACGCTTGTGCGAGCTGCCCGATGCCGCTATCCGGGCCAAAACGACGCGACTGGCGCAGCATAACGGTGTGTTGAGCAAGCGCATGCGTAGCCTGCGAGCCAGACTGGAGCCCCGTGCCGGGAAACGATTGACCCGTGACGGCGCTAAGCCAGGCCAGTGTGGCCGAGTCGTAGAAGCCGCCGTCGGCATCGCGACAGAGTTCGCCGAGTACGGCCCCCGCCTCTACGGACGCGAGCTGATCCTTGTCACCGAGCAGCACCAATCGCGCCGACGGCGGCAGCGCCGCGAGCACGCTGTCCATGAGGTCGAGGTCGATCATCGAGGCTTCGTCGATCACCAACACATCCAGCGCCAGCAAGTTGCCGGCGTGATGCCGGAAGTGGCGCGTATCAGGCAGGCTGCCGAGCAGG
Organism: Pseudomonadota bacterium; assembly: GCA_040384385.1. Lineage (GTDB taxonomy): Bacteria > Pseudomonadota > Gammaproteobacteria > Pseudomonadales > Moraxellaceae > Perlucidibaca. The sequence continues at coordinate 453,785 of JAZKJJ010000006.1, forward strand.
CGGTGCAGCGTGCTGACTTGGGCCGGGATGGCATTGCGCACGGTCGTGGTCACGGCGAGATCGGCGCGCTGGCGTCCGATGGATTCAGTCAGGCGCGCTGCGGCCTTGCCGGTGGGCGCGGCGAGTTTGATGCGCAGTGGTGCGCCAGCCTGCAGCGCCTGCGCTTGCAGCAGCGCGAGCAAGCGCACGACGGTGGTGGTTTTGCCAGTGCCGGGGCCGCCGGTAATGATGCTGAAGCGGCCTCGGGCGGCGATGGCGCAGGCGGCGCGCTGCCAGTCTGGCATCGCTTGTGATACAGCATCGTTGTGACCAAAGAGCTGCTGCAAGCCATCATGCAGATCAGCATCAGCGGCAGTCTGCGAGGTAGCATCCGAGGCGATGTTCAGCGGTTGCAAGCGCGCCCGGATCGCCGAAGCGACACGCTGTTCGCTGTCGAAATAGCGGCGCAGATAGAGCCGAGTGTCAGCCAGCAGCAGGATGCTGGAATAGCGCGCGATCTGCGTGGCGAGCGCCGGCAACGAGGCCAGCAAAAACTGTTGTAGATCGTGCGTACCCAAGCTCTGCGCCAGCAACCGCTCAGGCAGGCAGGCCTGATGCGCCGCTGTCAGGCGCGCGCGCTCAGGCGGCAAGGCTAGCGTGCCGGTGGCATTGCGCAGTAAGGCCTGCACATCGAGGCAGACATGGCCGCGACCGACCTGATGGCTAGCGAGCGCCGTCAGCAACAGCACGATGGCCGGCGTATCCGGCTGCTGACGCAGCTGCCAGCGCACCAGCGCGCGGTCGACGCTGCGCAGCCAGCCCCAGATTACCCACTGGTCGAGCGCCGTCAGCAGGTCGTCGACCGAAAGACTTTTGGCGGCGAACAGGCTCATGGCCGGCCTCCTTGAAAGAGCTGGTCCATGGCCTCGATTACCTGGCGCGATGGCTTGCTGCTGAACACGCCGCGTGCCGGGCCGTCGAGTCCGCGCAGGAAAAAGTAGACCACGCCACCGATGTCGCGATCGTAGTCGTAGTCCGGCAGCCGCACGCGTAACTGGCGATGCAGCGCGAGCACATAGCACAGGTATTGCAGGTCGTAGCGATGCCCGGCCATGGCTTCCGCGATAGCCTCGTGGCTGTAGTCGCCGGCCGTGCTGCCGAGCGCGTTGGACTTGTAGTCGAGCACGAAATAGCGGCCATCGTGCACGAACACGAGGTCGATAAAGCCCTTGAACAGGCCGTTGAGAAGGCCCGGTTGCGCGGCGACCTTAGCGTGGCCGGGCAAGGTTTCGGCCTGCGCGAGAGCATCGAGCGCGGTGATTTCGACACTGTGCGCGGGCAGCAGGAATTCCAGCTCGGCCTTCCAGTCTTCGGCATCGGCCAGTGCTGTCTGGGTGCCGTCCGGCAGCGGTAGCGGATGCGTCAGGCAGCGCAGAATCCAGTCCTGCACGACCGGCGTTTGCTCGGCAATACCAGCGCTGGTGCAGCGCTGCTCGATCACGACATTGAGTGCGGATGGGTTGCGCACGACCGAGGCAAAACCCTGCTCGGCCGCAACTTCAAACAGGCCGTGGAGGAAGTCGCCCCAGCGCGCACCGCGCGGGAATTGCTGAATGGCATGGTCACCATCGGGCATGTCGGCGATCTCAGCCATGTCGGCCAGGAGCAGCGCTGTGCTCAGCGGTTCATCGTCGAGTTGCTGCTGCTCGCGGGCGGATTGCGGCGCGGCGTCATCGTGGCGCGGCTGCGCGGCTGCGAGCGGCTGAGTATTTTGCGACGGAGCCGCGCCTGCTTGGACCGAGTGCGACGGAGCAGCATGTGGCTGATAGCGGATAGCGCTGTAGGAAGCGATCCACCACGGTTGCTCGGGCCGGCGCGCGAGTGGCCGCACTGCGAGCGTTTGCACATCGGGCGTGTGCGCGCTGAACACGGTGTCGATGGCGTCCGGCGCGGGCAAAATCTGTGTGCCGGGCGGCATGGATGCCAGCTGCTCGGCCCAGCTCGCCGGCTCAGCCAGCGGTGTCACGCCCCAAAGCAGCGCGCCGATGGCCGACTCTTGCAAGTGCGACGCCTTACCAAAACCCAGATGCGCCAGCCCCAACCAGCAAGCATGCTGCGCACGCGTCAGCGCAACGTAGAGCAGACGCATGTCTTCACGCAGACGCTGAGCCTCGGCCTCATCCCTCATCCGGGCATCGGGGTTCAGCTCGGCGCGACGGCGTTCGCCGTCATGCCAGAACATCACCGCTTTTCTCGTGCTGGCTGCATCCTTGAAGCCGCAAATAAACGGCAGGAACACCAGTGGATATTCCAGACCCTTGGATTTGTGGATAGTGATGACCTTGACCAGCCCTTCATCACTTTCCAGGCGGAGGGTGTCTTCACCTTCGCTGCGATGCTCATTGTCGATGTGTTCGCGCAACCAGCGGATCAGCGCCTGCTCGCCATCCAGTTCGCGGCTGGCCTGCTGCAAGAGATCAGCGAGATGCAGCCAGTTAGTGAGTCTTCGCTCGCCATCCACCGTGGCCTGCCAGCGTGCCGGCAGGTCATAGTCGAAGAGCACACGACGCAGCAGCGGCAGCACGCCGCGCTCGCGCCAGCAGCGCTGATAATCGGCAAAACGCAGGCAAGCGGCTTCGCGGGCGCGGTCATCGCGCTGCAAGGCATCGAGTGTGGTCAGCGGCTGCGCCAGACTGGCGCTGGCCAGCGCCGTGCGAATCAATGTCTCGTTCTCCGGCGCGGCACAGGCCATGAGCAGACGCAGCACATCCGGTGCCTCCAGGCTGTCATACAGCGAGTCACGATCCGACAGATAGACACTGCGCACGCCGCGTGCGGCCAGCGCCGTGCGAATCGCCGAGGCTTCGCTGAAGTCGCGCACCAGCACCGCCATGTCAGCGGAGGTGACGGCGATCAGTTTGCCATCTGCCGCCCGAAAACCGGCACGGCCCTGTTGACCGAAGCTGAGCAGGCGCACCATTTCGCTGGCGCAGCGCGCAGCCATTTCTTTGATGTAGGCAGTTTTGCTTAGCAGGGTTTCGCTGGGCAGAGTCCACAGTGTCAGCGCCGGAGCAGTTGCATCAAGTACCGTCCATTGCCGTGACAAGTCATTGGCCTGCACCGGCACAAACGGCATGGGATTTTCGGCTGCGTGTTTATAGCCAAAGGCACCGGCAAAGCTCGACGCATCCTCGCGAGCTTCGGCCTGCTCGAACAACGCGTTGACCGATGTGACCAATGTCTGGCTGGAACGGAAATTGGTATCCAGCGCCGACAAGCGGCCGGCAGTATCCTGGCGCGCCTTCAAGTAGGCATTGATATCCGCGCCGCGAAAGCTGTAGATGGCCTGCTTGGGGTCGCCGATCAAGAAGATGCCGCGCTCGCGATGGTTGGCGGCAAGCTCGTAGAGGGCATCGAAGAGACGGTATTGCAGCGGGTCGGTGTCTTGGAACTCATCGATGAGGGCGACCGGGAACTGCTGGCGAATCAGCGCGCGCAGGGTATCGCCACGCTCGCCTTGCAGGGCGGCATCGAGGCGCGTGAGCAGGTCATCGAAACCGAGCAAGGCACGGGCTTGCTTGGCGGCGGTAAAGCGTTGGCTGACGGATTGCGCGGCGTGATGCCAGGCGGCATCGACAGGTTTTGGCAAGGCGGAGACTTGCTCGGGAAGATCGGCCAGAGCCTGCAAAACCGTATCCTGACTGAGGCTATCGGGCATGAGGGTTTTGGCTTTCAGAGCCTCGTGCAAATACGGCAGAGACAGCTTGGCCAAATTTTCCGGCTTGTCGAAAGTGGCGGCGGTGGGTGATGCCGCCCAATCGCGCAAGGTTTTCAGACGCGAAGTCAGGTACTTGAGACTGAGCTTTTGGCCGCTGAACAGCCCGGCATCAATCGCGGCCGACAATACCGCTTCGATATGATCAGCCCTCGCCAGCCACGGCGCTTTCAACGCCTGCCACTGTGCCAGCGCTTGCTTCAACGCATCCTGCAAGCTGCCCGCCGGCAGCACATCGCTGCTGGCAAAAAGCTGGCGCAGGGTCGGCAGCATGGCATCCGGCGATTGCCAGGCCGACTCGATCAGCGCCAGCGCATCCTGCAACAAGGGATAAGCCTCGGCGCGCCAATAATCGCGCACGGCCTCGGTCAGCAATGCACTGAGGTCGGGCTCCAGCACCTCGGTGAACAGGCTGCCGCTGTCGAAGGCATGCTCGCGCAGCATGCGCTGGCACCAGCCGTGGATGGTGGCGATGGCGGCATCGTCCATGCTCTGCGCGGCGAGGTCGAGCTGACGCGCCAGCGCGGCGTGGCGCTCGGCAGGATAGTCATCCAGCAGGCCTTGCAGAAAGGCATCGGGCTCATCGCTCAGCTCACCGCGAAACGCGCGGGCGCTCTCGACCAGCCGTCGGCGAATGCGGTCGCGCAGCTCCTGCGTGGCGGCCTCGGTAAAGGTCACCACGAGAATCTCAGATGGCAGCAAGGCGCGGCTGAACGCTGTGTCGTCAGGGTCGTGGCCGAGCACGAGGCGCACATATAAGGCAGCGATGGTGTAGGTTTTGCCGGTGCCGGCGCTGGCTTCGATCAGGCGCGAGCCATGGAGCGGGAAGCGGAGTGCCAGCGGCTGCGGCTCTGTGGCGCGGGTCATGCGTCATCCCCTTCGTCATCGGCTGCGATGGCAGTGAGTGCGCCGGACTGCAGCGCCGTCAGCATCGGCTGATAAAGCACGCCGGCCCAGTGCGCAAATTCGCCATCCTGCCAAAGCGCGGCGAAATTGGGGAACTGTCGTGACAGGCTAGGCTGCCGATCTTTTTCGCCAGGATTGAAACCGCCGTCGTAGAACTCGGCGGCTTTGACGCAGGCCGCACCCTCACCTTTGTCAGCACTCAACGGCAGAAAGGTGAGCGCGGTTTTAGCGGTGACCGGCAACGGTCGCTGGGTATGCAAAGCCCAGGCCTGCTGCCAGGTGGCAACCGTGCTGATGGCCTCGTCGCGACTGCGCGGCTGCCAGGTCAGCGTGACATCACGGGCAACCACGACGACCTGAACTGGCTCTGGCTGCAATGCTGCGAGCGATGCCAGCACCCAGCTGTTGAGCAACTTGTCGAGCTTGAGCGTGCTCAGATTGAGACCGTCCTTGCCATTCAGTTTCGTTTTGCCGTTGTTGCAGAAGCGGCTGGCGCTGAGGCTGAGCAGCGCCAACCCGGCATCGCCACGATACAGCGACGGCAGGCGCAGCGGCTCACTGGCGGATGCCAGCTCAGACATGCTCACGCTCAAGCCCCCCGCCACCGCCTGCGGCCACTGCGCCTGAACCTGCAACCAGCGCTGCAGCTGATTCAGGGCATCGGCCTGCAAGGCAACCTGCCAGCGCTGCCCGAATCCGGCCAACGGCAAGCGCCCCTCGCCCTGCAGGCGCTGCGTGGTCTCGGTCAGCGCCGTCGGCAAGGCCGCCAAAGCGGCAGCCAACGGGAGATGCTCGGTGCTCAAACGCGCGCCATCCAGCACCTGCTGCAAAGCAACATGATGATTGAGCCCACTCAGATCAAACGGCTCGTGATCCTCCAGCGTCTGTTCTTCGCGATCGAGCTGTACCCTGAGACGGGTCTGGAAAAACTGTTTGACCGGATTATTCAACAGACGCTGCAAGCCCTCGACCGTGACCACCAGCGGCGGCTCCAGCTCTGGCAAGGGCTCATCCACCATGGCCGCTATGCTTTGCTGATGCTGCGCCAGCCATTCACCGGCATAGCTGAACACGCCGCTGCCGGGCGTGAAGTAGCGCGCGCTGAACGGCTGCAGCGGATGCACCGTGGTCAACGCCGCCAGCAGATCGCCGCCGCCCGCCAGCGTCCAGCCCTGATCAATATGCTCGCGCAGCTGGCCGACCAGCACCGACGGCGCGCGCTCGCTGTTGTCGCGAACATTGCGGCCGATCCAGCTGATGTAGAGCTGCTCGCGCGCCGACAGCAGCGCCTCCAGCATGAGATAGCGATCATCCTCGCGGCGCGAACGATCGCCGGGGCGGTAGTCGCCGGCCATCAGATCAAAGTCCAGCGGCGGCTGCCGGCGCGGGTAATCGGCCTCGTTCATGCCGAGCAGGCAGACCACGCGGAACGGGATGGCGCGCATGGGCATGAGCGTGCAGAAGTTGATGGAGCCGGCGAGAAAGCGCTGTTGCAAACCACCGGCATCGAGCCCAGCCAGCCAGGCTTCGCGTACCAGCACCAGCGGCAACTCCTCAATCACCCCGGCCTGACGACAATTGCCCAGCCACGACTCCAGCGCCGTTTGCAGCTGGCTCAGCAAGGCCGCATCGGCCTCGGCCTGATCGGCATTGCCCGAGCGAGCATCAGTGCTAAAGAAGCGCGCCATAAGCTGTTGCAGACGCAGCAGCCATTGCTCCGACGTGGCCGGCTGTTGCAACTCGCGCAGCGTTTGCGACAAGGCATCGAGCAGGTCACTGAGTGGGCCGAGCAAGGCCGCTGACAGGCCGGCGGCTTCGTCGCAGGGAATTAGCGTACTACCATCCGCCGAGGCCAGCGGCGTGTCGCCGGCGGCATAGCCCAGCAGCAAACGGTCGATGCCGAATTGCCAGGTATTGGCATCCCACGCCGCTGACATGCCCTGCGTCGCGCGCTGAGCACCATCGATGCCCCAGCGGATGCCGGCCTGGCTGATCCAGCGGCGCAGCAGCGGCAGATCGCCGACCTGCATGCCAAAGCGCAAACGCACCGCCGGCACATCGAGCAAGTCCATGATTTCAGTGGCGGTAATGCGTTGCTCGGGCAGCGCCAGCAGATACTCCAGCGCGATCAGCAGCGGCTGCACGCCACGCTGGCGCTGGTCAGCTAGTGCAAACGGTAGATGCCGCGGATGACCGCGCTCGAACTGGCCAAACACGGCCTGCACCAGCGCGGCATAGGTGTTCACATCGGGCACCATGACGATGACATCGCGCGGACGCAGCGTGGCATCGGCGGCAAAACGCGCGAGCAACTGGTCGTGCAGAATCTCCACTTCGCGACGGGCACTGTGCGCGATGTGGCAGCGCAGCGAGACATCCTGCGTCGCCTTCACCGCCGGCCAGAGGTCGCGAGTTTCGGCCAGCGGCCGCAAATTAAGCACATCGTCCTGGAGCTGGCCGAGCAGCGTCTGCGCGGCAGGCTCGGTAAAAAAGTCGTGACGGTTTTCCTGAAACGCCGCCAGCAACGGCGAAATGAATTTGCTCGCCTCGGCGTTGTCGAGCAGGCTGAGAAAGTCGCGGCCCTGCCGGCCCCAGGCCGCCAGCAACGGATGCGCATGCTGATGCCAGTCATCCGCACCCAGCCCACCCTCCGGCATGCCCGGCTTTTGCGCCTGCCGCCGGTACGCCTGCCGCAGCAGGTCGCGATCCTCAACGATATCGCCCCAGTAATACTGGCAGGGATTGAGCACGGCGAGGATGACCTGACACCAGGGCGCGATGGCGGCGAGCACTTCCAACGCCTGCGCCGGCAACGCCGACAGACCGAAAATCACCACACGGCGCGGCAATGCCGAAGGCCGCTCACGCAACTGACTCACCGCCTGCAAAAACTGGGGATGCACCAGCGCGCGACTGCCGGCCGTGGCCAGACCATCCGCGCGCAAATCTTTCAGCAAGGCGCGCCACAATGCCGCCTGCCAGCGCTGATGCGGTGGCAATGGCTGCGTACCGCCGCGACTAAGGCGGACCTGATCCAGGCCCTGCGCCCAGTCCGTCAGCCAGTCGGCGCGATAAACCTGATACTGGTCGTACAAATCCGCCAGCCGCTCGGCGAGCTGATAGCGTCGGCGGCCAAAGGCGTCATCGCTGAGATAGCGCGCCAGCGGGGCAAAGTCGGGCTGGGTCAGCACAGCGGGCAGCAGGCGCAGCAGGCGCCAGGTCAGCGGCTGCTTGTCCAGCGGCGATTCGGTCGGGATGGCGTCGGCGCCGAGCACGGCACGATAGACCTGCCAGAGAAAACGCGCCGGCAGCTGCACATCCACCGCCGCCGCGATGCCGCAACCGCCACCGGTCTGCGTGCCATCGGCAGCGAATTCGGGGTCGGCAGCCAGCGCCATGCGCAGCCATTGCGCGATGCCGTTGCTCTGCACCACCATCACATCCGATTCCAGCGGCCGCAGCGGATGACCGGCAACCCAGCCCGTGACCAGCTGGCGCAACTGCTCCAGCTGATTGCCGTGCAGCACCAACAGTCCCGGGGCGATGTCCACTGCCTGCCTCATAGCCTTCCCTTTCAATCGAATATCACCGCCAACGCGAAAGATAGCGTATAAAAGTCATTGATTTTCACTGCTACCGTTAAGGTCCCGGCAAATGAGCGAAGAAGCCCCCAAAACCAGCCCGCTGACCGCGCTCGGCAGCGTCTTTCGCGCCTGGTTCGGCGTGCAGAGCGATGCCAATCGCCAGCGCGACTTTGCCACCAGCGACCCGAAACCGTTCATCATTGCCGGCATCATTTTCGCCGTGGCCATGGTGGTTGGCGTCATTGTGCTGGTCAACATAGCTTTGTCCGCTACAACTCCGACCTGAGTTCTGTATAGCATGTCGCCTGCTTTTTTACGGATGACCGCGATGCTGGCCGAACGCTTCCCTCAAACCTCGACATGCTTCTCGCGCAGCCCCGACCTGCAGGGCCCGACACCCGATGCCGTGCGCGCAGCCATCCGCCAGTATTTTGTGGCCACCTTCGACCGCTACGAGCAGCTTTTCGAAGTGCTGACCTGCGACGAGGCCTACTACACGAAGCCGATTTCGCTGCGCCATCCGCTGATTTTCTACTTCGGCCACACCGCCACCTTCTTCATTAACAAACTGTTGCTGGCTCGCCTGCTGAGCCAGCGCATCAATCCACGCTTCGAATCGCTGTTCGCGGTTGGCGTGGACGAAATGAGCTGGGACGACCTCAACGACGCGCACTACGACTGGCCCGCTGTCGCCGAGGTCAAGGCCTATCGCGACCAAGTGCGCGCGGCCGTGCTCAATGTCATCGATCAGACGCCATTGTCGCTGCCCATTGATTGGCAGAACCCGTGGTGGGCCGTGATCATGGGCATCGAGCACGAACGCATCCACTTGGAAACCTCGTCAGTACTAATGCGCCAGCACGCCCTCGACTTCGTCAAAACACACGCGGCCTGGCAGCCCTGCCGCGATACCGGTGCCGCCCCGGCCAACCGTCTGCTGCCGGTCGCTGCCGGCGAGGTCGTACTCGGCAAGACCTTCAACGACGCCATCTATGGCTGGGACAACGAATATGGCCAGCACCGCGCTCAGGTGCCGACATTCGAGGCATCCCAATATCTGGTCAGCAATCAGGAGTACCTCGGCTTTGTCGAGGCTGGCGGCTATCGCGAAGATCGCTACTGGAGCGAAGAAGGCCTGAACTGGCGCAACTACGCCCGCGCCGAACACCCGACCTTTTGGCTGCGCTCCAACGACGGCAATGACACGAGTAATGGCTGGCAGCTACGCCTGATGGCCGAGGTTGTAGCCATGCCCTGGGACTGGCCGGCCGAGGTCAACTGCCTGGAAGCCCAGGCCTTCTGCCGCTGGCAAAGCGAACAGCTCGGCCGCCCGGTACGGCTGCCCGGCGAAGACGAATGGCAACGCCTGTATGCCGTCTCCGGCGCCTGCGAAGTCGCTAACGATGCCGCCGCCGACAGCAATCGCCATCTCGATCACTACGCCTCGCCCTGCCCGGTCACGCGCTTCCGCCACGGTGACTTCTTTGATGTCACCGGCAATGTCTGGCAATGGACCGACACGCCGACCTATCCCTTCGACGGCTTCGATGTGCACCCGATCTACGACGACTTCACCACGCCAACCTTCGATGATCGTCATAACCTGATCATGGGCGGCTCGTGGATATCCTGCGGCAATGAAACCCGCCGCAGTGCCCGTTACGCCTTCCGCCGCCACTTCTTCCAGCATGCCGGCTTCCGCTATGTTGTATCCGAGACCCCGATGACCCAGACCAGCGCATTCTACGAAACCGATAAGCAGCTCTCCGAATACGCCGAATTCCACTACGGCGATGAGTACTTCGGCGTGCCCAACTTCCCCAAGGCCCTCGCCGACATCGCCCTCGCCGCCAGCGCCGGCAAGCCCCGCCGCAGCGCGCTCGACCTCGGCTGCGCCACCGGCCGTGCCACGTTCGAGTTGGCGCGCGAATTCGATCAGGTCACCGGCATCGACTTCTCGGCGCGCTTCATCGGCCTTGGCGTGCAGCTCGCCGAGCAAGGCGTAACTCGCTACACCCTCCCCGACGAAGGCGAGCTGATCAGCTACAAGACCCGCAGCCTCAGCGACCTCGGTCTCGATGCCACGCGTAGCAAGGTCAGCTTCAGTCAGGGCGATGCCTGCAACCTGAAGCCGCAATTCAGCGGCTACGACCTCATCCTCGCCGCCAACCTCATCGACCGCCTCTACGACCCGGCGCTCTTCCTGCGCAGCGTGCACGAGCGCCTGCAGCTCGGCGGCATCCTCATGCTGACCTCGCCCTACACCTGGCTCGCCGAACACACCCCGCGCGACGCCTGGGTCGGCGGCTTCAAGAAAGATGGCGAGAGCTACACCACGCTGGACGGCCTGCAAGCCCTGCTCGGCTTGCACTTCCGCCTGCTGCAGCCAGCTCAGGATGTGCCCTTCGTGATTCGCGAAACGCGCCGCAAGCACCAACACACCGTGGCCGAGGTCACGCTCTGGGAACGCATCGCCTAATGAGCGCAGTGCAGTACGACTTCGACACGCCGATTTCACGCGCCGGCACACACAGCGAAAAGTACGACGGCCGCGCGCGCATCTTCGGCACCAACGCCGTGCAGCCGCTGTGGGTCGCCGACATGGATTTCGCCGCCCCGCCCGCCGTCACCGCCGCGCTGATCGCCCGCGCGCAACACCCGATCTACGGCTACACCGACGCGCCAGACAGCCTCTATGCCGCCATCCAGCACTGGCTGCAAAGCCGCCACCAATGGACCGTCCCACGCGAAGACATCCTGCTCACCGCCGGCGTGATTGGCTCACTGCATGCCGCCGCGCTGGCCTTTGCCGGCCCTGGCGACGGCGTCATCGTGCAGCCGCCGGTGTACTTCCCGTTCTTCTCGGCGGTCACCCGCAGCGACCGACGCCTGCTGCTCAACCCGCTAATCGAGATCGATGGCCACTGGCAAATCGACTTCGATCACCTCGACGCCTGCGCCGCCGATGGCGCCAAGGCGCTGCTGCTGTGCTCACCACACAACCCCGTCGGTCGCGTCTGGCAGCGCGACGAGCTGGAGCAAACTCTGGCCATCGCGCGCCGCCACAAGCTGGTGATTTTCAGCGATGAAATCCACGCCGACCTGATCTACCCCGACGAACGGCACATCCCGCTGGCGACGCTGGCACAGCCCGGCGACCGCATCGTCACCGCCATGGCCCCGAGCAAGACCTTCAACCTGCCCGGCCTCGGCCTGTCCTACCTGATCAGCAGCGATCCCATCCTGCGCGATGACCTGCGCCGTGTGCTCGCCGGCCTGCATGTTGGCAACAGCAACCCGTTCAGCTTGGTGGCGGCCGAAGCGGCCTATAGCCACGGCGGCGACTGGCTGGATCAGCTCATGGCCTATCTGCGCGATACGCAAACCGCCGTGACTGAGCTGCTGGCCGCCGAACTGCCAGAGATCAGAGTGACAAAGGCGGAAGGGACTTATCTGCTCTGGCTAGATTGCCGTGGGCTAGGCTTTAGCGATGTGGACTTGCAACGATTCCTTGTTGATGAAGCCAAGCTGGGATTGAGTGCCGGGACGGTGTTTGGTCAGGGTGGCAGCGGTTTCATGCGGCTGAATATCGGCGCGCCGAGAGCAGAAATTCTGCTGGCAATGCAGAGACTGCTGACGGCCTGGCAGGGGCATTTGTTGGTATATCCACGCATCTAGATACCTAGCCGCACGCTAACGGACAACAAAAAACCCGCCGAGCTATGCGCAGAGCGGGTTTCAGGTCTTTCTCGTACGCTGCCGTACGCTGATTTGGTGGGTCGTCCGGGACTCGAACCCAGGACCAATGTTAAAAGACAAAACTGATTTCGACGCACACCATCACGAAATGGCTCAAAGCTGCACAAATACTGGCTTACAGCGATACAAACACTCCCAGACCGGCACAAATTTTCTTACAAACCGCTGCAGGTTTTGTCACCCCAGTTTTCGCAAATGCGCAAGCCACATCTACTCCAAAAACCGACCAATTGTGCAAATAGTCACAAAATTAGGCTCTGCACTCCTGACGGAATTTTGCCAGAAGACTGTACTGATCGGTGTCCAACTTCAGGCAATGCTTACAGTAGGTGTATTGCTTTTGGTGAGTATTTATATGTTATGTTATAACAACCATAATATCTCGGTCCTCAGCAAACGTATCTGATGCCGGCCGAAGCACATCACACCTCCCCCAGAGACCTCAATACATGAATTCGGCAACTCATCCTCCGTCAGACAATCGCCTGCCTGTCACGGTCCTTTCTGGCTTCCTCGGCGCCGGCAAAACCACGCTGCTCAATCACGTACTCAATAATCGTCACGGGCTCAGGGTTGCAGTAATTGTCAACGATATGTCCGAAGTCAACATTGATGCTCGGCTGGTCGCGGAGGGCGGGGCTGATCTTTCTCGCGCCGAAGAGAAGATGGTCGAGATGAGTAATGGCTGCATCTGCTGCACGCTGCGCGAAGATCTGCTCATAGAGATCACCCGTCTGGCCGAGGAGAAGCGTTTCGACTACCTGCTTATCGAGTCAACGGGAATAAGTGAACCGCTGCCGGTGGCCGAGACTTTTACCTTTCGTGACGACGATGGCGGCAGTCTCTCCGATATCGCTCGCTTGGACACGTTAGTCACTGTAGTCGACGGCTTCAACTTTCTGCGTGACTACAGCTCGCACGACACGGTTATCGACCGTGGCGAAAGCCTCAGTGACGAGGACCGACGCCCTATTGTAAATTTGCTGGTCGAACAGATCGAGTTCTGCGATGTCATCGTGCTGAACAAGACCGACCTGCTGACACGAGAGGAGCACGAGCGCTTGGAAGCTATTTTGCGCATGCTCAACCCTAGGGCGGATCTGGTGCATGCCAGCTTCAGTCAAGTCCCGCTGGAGCGCATTCTCAACACGGGCCGTTTCGACTTTGATCAGGCTGCTTCTGCACCGGGCTGGTTGAGCGAGCTTCGTGGCGAGCATGTGCCCGAATCTGAGGAGTATGGGATAACCAGCTTTGTGTATCGTGCGCGCCGACCGTTCCACCCGGGTCGATTTCATGACTGGATTAACCGTGACTGGTCTGGCGTGATGCGCTCGAAGGGGTATTTCTGGCTGGCATCTCGCCCTGAGATGGTGGGAAGCTGGTCACAAGCCGGCGCAATGACTACCCATCAGCTGGGTGGTTTGTGGTGGGCCTCAGTGCCTAAAGAGCGCTGGCCAGAGGATGCCGAGAGTCTGGCTAACATTCACGTGCGCTCGCAAGAGCCTTTTGGCGATGCCCAGCAGGAGCTGGTACTGATCGGTATGGACATGGAGGAGTCGACCCTGAAGGCAGCTTTCGATGACTGCCTTCTCACCGACGCCGAGCTGGCCGAAGGGCCTGCGGCGTGGCTAGCGTATTACGACCCTTTCCCCGTCTGGACATTTCATGAGGCAGATGAAGAGACAGTAGGGTGAGTTCAGCACTGCGTACATCAGCACACTCGGTATGTAGCGACGATCTTATGGGTTTGACACGCATTTTCGAGCCGGATGTGCAGATTGCCATTTGGCGTTGACCGATGCCTCTGCCATAGGCCTGCGTGTTGAAGCGATGAAGTCAGCCATGTGTCCGAAGTTCCATACTGACCAGGTTGGCATCCGTCTGCTGTGCACCTATCGAGGGCCTGGCACTGAGTGGATCGAGGACGATGTTGTGCACTCTGTTCCTACATTTGCGGTGGCATTGCTCAAAGGCAGCCGTTGGCCTGGAAACCAGGCCAACGGTGCGCTTCATCGTTCAGTTGCGCCTACCTCCGATACATCACCGCGAATATTGGTCGCGGCTGATGCGATTTGGGTGGATTAGGACTCTGAACCAGTGCCGCTTGACTCCGATTTGGCAGCGAATGGATAGGCGCTGCCACCTTTCCCGCGCGGCGGAATACGCAGTGATAGCAGCATGGTCGCGGTGAGAGTCAGCACGGTGAATGACAATGACCAGACTGTTGACGACCATCCAAAACTGACCCACTTGAGGGCATAGTTTTCAGCCAAAAC
>JAZKJJ010000007.1:0-156274 GCA_040384385.1 Pseudomonadota bacterium
TTTTGGCTGAAAACTATGCCCTCAAGTGGGTCAGTTTTGGATGGTCGTCAACAGCTTCAGGAGAAATAGGTGTAAATGGGTGTTAAATTGGTTTTTGCCCATCGGTTGGGCAAACCATCAGGATGTTCATGATGGTTCTGAGTGGCGACATTGTGATGCAGAAAATTATGGTGGGCCGTGTTGGGCTTGAACCAACGACCAAAGGATTATGCTTACCACTTCGGCTTTCGCCGCCCGTTTCCGGTTCGTGGTCTGGACTCTGTCTTGCCTTTCGGCCTTCCCGTCGAGTCTCTACACGTTCTCCGCAAGGAGCTTCGCTCGGCGTTGGCATGGCACCGAAGTGCTGCAGCGTTCACCGAATTTGAGAAGTTCTACTTCAAGGCAGAGTGAACTTACCTTGAGCAACCCATCTTGGCTTGCCCCATGCGCATCGTGCAAGCACGGGCGTTTAGGGGGTTGCCGTTAAGTCCTCTGCTCTAACCAACTGAGCTAACGGCCCATAAGCTTTCATTTTCGCACGACAAGTCCGAGTGCGTAAACATCAGAAGTATAAAAGCGTCGCCATGTCGTCTCTACCGGCTGGTGTGCAAGCATGATGGGAAGCGGGCGGGTGGTTGGCAGTTCGCGCTTCAGTATCTCTAACTGAAGTCAGGAAGCATTGCTCGCTTCTCAGACTTAGCTCTCGATCTTCGCGGCATCGTGTCTCGGCAGTCTTTGCCAGGCTACCGATTGGCTGTTCACATGCCGTCACCGGCCTATGAAAATCTCTACATCGGGCCGATCAACGTGGATCGAGTGATCGGCCGTGCCCGCACCTTGTGGGCATAGGCTCAGCCCAGCTTTGAATCAAGAGGTGAGCCATGAGGAGCGAGCGAATGCGAGCGGTAAAAGCGGAGGGCAAGATAAAAGGGGCCGGCACGCGAGCGTGCCTTGAGCCCTCCGCCAACAGCATTACAGGCAGCACCGGATGGGGCAGGGTGCGTGCTGTGTTGAAGCGGAAAGCCTTGCAGCTGCTGGCTTGTCGGTGTGCCGCCTACACCAGACTATGCCGTCATGCGCTGGAGCATGCGACATCAGCCGGTGGGGTGAAAATGGCTCGATGTCCGGTCGGTAGTGCCCAAGTGTCTCATTCGATGCGAGAGCGGGTTACTAGTCAATTGATCGGTACGCCAGATGGCGCCGGAGAGTTTGAGGTGGGCCGCGTCGAGCGCAATTCAAAAGTACAACAAAAGCCTACAAATCCCCTGCAATTCATTGCCAACCTAAATCCTATGCTGACCGTTGAATTGCATCGAGCAAGTAAGTCCTGTTGATGACAATGCGTTGGGGGTGGGAAATGAAAGTGCAATCAATATTGCAAGCCGTGACTCTGAGTTTTGCGGCCTTGCTGACGGCATGTGGAGGCGGTGGTAGTTCTACAAACTCGAGCGGGACAGTGAGTGCTTCGCTGACAGATGCTCCAGCCTGTGGTTACGATCATGTCTATGTCACCGTAAATAAGCTGCGCATCAATGCGAGTGCGAATGCCGGCCCGTCGGATGCTGGATGGTACGATATAGCACTGTCTTCACCGCGCAAGATTGATCTTTTGAATCTGACTAATGGAGCGCTTGAGTCGCTTGGCAGCAGACCTTTGCCAGAAGGCACATACCAGCAGCTCCGTTTGGTGCTGACCCCTAATGCGAGTGGTGGTTCTAGCTTTGCCAATTCGGTGGTTCCCAGTAACTCAAGCACTGGTGCAGAGGTGGCATTAAGCACACCCAGTAGCGTGCAGACAGGTATCAAGGTCATACATCCGTTCACTGTTCAGCCTGGCACATTTGTCGATCTGGTGCTTGACTTCAATGCCTGCAAATCGGTTGTGAAGACGGGCAGTACCAATGGGCGCGGTCCCGTCGGTTATATCCTCAAGCCAGTGGTCACCGCGGCCACTAAGGTTGTTAGTGGCCAGATTGATGGTTATGTCACTGATGCAGCCCTGACAGATCAGTCAGGTACGCATGTGTTTGCCGAACAGAATGGTCATATTATCCGGGGCACGATTACCGACAGCAGTGGCCACTTTATTCTGTATCCGTTGGAGCAGAGCAGTAGCGCTGGTAATTACGACATCGTGATTACCAAGATCGGGGATAGTTCGGGTTATGCCACGGAGATTGTGCAGGGTGTGCCGGTCGTTGCTCAGTCGCTTACCTCCGTCTCTACATCTGCAGCACCCTTCGCACTGATCGCGTCGAGTGTTGCTACAGTGACTGGCAATGTCGGCTCTCCGACCACGACGAATGCCTCCCTGGATGCTTTGCAGACGATCGCGGCGGCGTCATATCAAATCGCCACGACGAATGCCGATGCATCTACTGGTTTTTATAGTCTGGCGCTGCCTCGGGGGGCACCGTTGGTTGGCAGTTACTCATCCTCACTGCCTATCACGCTGTCTCCAAGCGTAGCAACTGCAGGTCAGTACACGATCCGTGCTACTTCGTCATCAGGCAATACTGCCTCGCAGAATGTTGATGTCTCTGCTAATAGCTCGGCTCAGGCAGACTTCATGAGTCTGCAGTGAATGCAGCTTGGTCGGCGCGTCAATGACGCGCTGACTAGGCTGGATAAACCAGAAAGCAAATTTAGCGATGTGTCTTTAAGCGCGTTGCTGCGTAAATCCCTCTTTGGTAATACATATCTCCAACATGGTTTGAACTGTTAGTTACAAAGGGTTGTGGTGTAGTTCTTGATAAACAAGAGCAAGAGAAAGCCATCATGAAAACTTTGACATTCAAGCTGCGGGACCTGGTGCTTGCTTTGGCAATCGTGCCTGCAACGTTGTTGACAGGTTGTGGTGGTGGCGGCTCCGATGCGGCGCCTGCAGCGAGCATTTCTGGTCAGGTTGTCGATGGTCCTATTCAGGGTGCATCTGTTTTCCTCGACTTAAATAACAACTTTGAGCATGACGCTGGCGAGCCCATCTCCCTGCCTTCCGCTGCGGATGGCGGCTTTTCTATTTTTATTAGCAAACTCTCCTCGGCCCAGCTTGCGATTGCCAGGCTGGTTACGCACATCCCGGGCTCGGCGCGAGATGCGGATGACGCCGGGCAAACTCTTGCTCAGGCCGGTCGCCAAGGCTTTTCGATGATGACGCCAGCGAGTGCATTCATCACGATTGGTAGTGATGGCGGACTTTCGTCTATCCCGGCGTTTGTCAGTCCGCTGACAACATTGGTGTCTTCTGAGATGTCACAGAATGGGCTGACTCTGGCGCAAGCCAAGGCAACTGTTCAAGAGCAGCTTGGTCTGCTTGGTAAAGATCCGATGGCTGATTTCATTAAGCAGCCGGATGCACAACTGGGAGAGCTAGCCAAAGCCATTGCCAATGAGCTTGGCAACATTGGTCAGCAAGTTGCTAGTACTGCACAGGGGAGTGGCGGTCAAACAGTGCGCGACCAAGTGATTACCGTCCTCACAACGCTTAAGGCTGAGCTGCCTTCCAGATTGATTGGCTTGGTGCCTGATCCGCTGGATGAGCCGGGCGTTGGCCTCATTGTGGATGACGAAGCAGTCGCTGCACCCCAGGCTAGAACTGCTTCGGCACCTAGTACAAATCCTCGGCTGGACTTTGTAGTTGTCTTCAAGGCGACGGTAGGCAATCCAGAGGCAGAGGCGAAGAAGGCAGCATCTGCACATGGTGGCGAGTTGCGCTTTACCTATACAAAGGTCATCAAAGGCTTTGCGGTCAGTTTGCCGGCTCAGGCAGCTCCGGGCTTCCTGAACGGTATGGCGCGCAATCCAAATGTGGATTACGTTGAGCAAGATGCGCCAGTCAAGGGGACCTTGATTACTCAGAGCAGCGCAACTTGGGGTTTGGATCGTGCTGACCAAAGAGCCTTGCCGTTGAGTGGTACCTACAGCTACGACAGTACTGGCTCAGGTGTCAGAGCTTATGTAGTCGATACAGGCATTCTGGCTTCGCATACGGATTTTGGTGGCCGTGTTCAGGGTGGCTATAGCGCCATCGGTGACGGTTACGGGACCACGGACTGTAATGGTCATGGAACGCATGTTGCCGGCACGATTGCCGGGACACGCTGGGGCCTTGCCAAGGCAGCAACATTGATTCCCGTACGAGTACTTGATTGCACGGGTTCGGGTGCCATGAGCGGCGTGATTGCTGGGCTCGACTGGATCATCAAGAACGGATTGAAGCCAGCCGTTGTGAACATGTCGCTGGGCGGTGCTGCTTACAGCACGCTTGATGCTGCGGTTGCCAACCTGATCGCTGCGGGCTTTACCACCGTGGTTGCTGCAGGTAATGATAATGCCGATGCCTGCTTGAGTTCACCGGCCAGGGCCGTTGATGCCATCACCGTTGGTGCGACAACCAGCGCTGATGCACGTGCCTCTTTCTCAAACTATGGTACTTGTCTGGATATATTTGCCCCGGGCGCCTCTATTACCTCGAACTGGTATACCTCGAATACTGCAACGGCTACTGCTAGCGGTACATCAATGGCGGCTCCGCATGTTGCCGGCTTGGCTGCCTTGATTTTGCAAGCAACACCATCCGCCACGCCAGCAACGGTGACCAGCTCCATATTGGCCGCCAGCACAAACAATGTGGTGACCTCGCCGGGTGCGGGTTCGGTCAACAAGCTGATCTACACGCTTGCCTCATCATCGACGACAACTGAGCCGGCAACGACCAGCACGGTATCGATTGCCAATCTGGTTGGTAGCGGCTCCAAACAGGCCAATGGCTGGCGTGCGCTGGTCACCGTATCGGTGAAGGACAGTGCCGGTAAAGCCGTAAGTGGCGCGACGGTAAACGGTGCTTTTACCGTCGGTGGCAGTTCGGTGAGCTGTACCACGGGCAGTACGGGTAATTGTTCTGTCGCTACAGGCAAGCTGTCTAGCTCAACGACTCAGACGACTTATAGCGTCAAGCAAATTGCCGGTACCAACATGGTTTACGATGCCGCTGCCAATGCAGCTAGTTCAGTTGTGGTAAAGCGGCCTTGATAATAGTGAGGCATTTGCAAAATAGATGGTTAGGGGCTGGCCCGAGCTGGAGGGCTACCCTGTTTCCACGGGCGATTTAGAGTAGTCATAGTCTATGAACCTGCAAGTAAAACCCTAGGTAGCATGCGGTACGTACCAACTCCTTGGCTTTACCCGCTCTAGCAGGTGCTCTTCCAGCCTCGTCATTGCCTCCAGCAGTTGCTCGCGTGTCGGTGGGGCATACGACAGCGTCATCGTGATGGTCGGTGAGTGCTTCATCAGGTGCGCGATGGTGAAGGCATGGACATTCAGTGATGTCATTGCCGTGGTAAAAGTGCGCCGCAGATCGTGCATCGTCCAGTGCTCGCCGCACTCTTCCCTGATCTTCTTGATCGCATGTTGCGGCGGGCAGACCACTCGCCCGGTCGCTGAGCCGTCATAGCCGAATACGAAGTCGTTTCCCTTCTCTTTGAGTCGCCGCTCTAGGATGGCTCGAGCCAGTGGCGGGATAGGGAATGTGTAGTCGAGGCTGTTCTTGGTATTGCGAAACACCACGATACCCTTTTTGAGGTCTACATCTTCCCAGCGCAGTGTTGCGCACTCGATGGAGCGGCCGGCCATCAGCAGTGTGAATTGCAGATAGTCGCCAATGACTTTGGATTCGTAGTTTTCGCAGGCCCTCCACCACTTCACGAAGTACGGCTTGTTGATGTCCAGGAAACTGTCGCGCCGATTGATACGGCTCCAGCGGCGCGTCATCTTGAGGATGTCCACCGGGTTCTCGAAGCCGTTTTTGGCCAGCGCATTTTTCTTGATAGCGTAGTTGTAGGCCGCTTGCAGATATTTAAAGGCTTGGTTGGCGGTGCGTACGATTGGCTGTGGTTTCTTGGACAGCACACGTGCCGGGATCATGCGCGACAGCACATCGAAGCGATCCAACACTTCATTCTGGGTGATCTCGCGATAGGGACGATTCAGCCAGTTGCTCAGCTTGACCTTGATCAGCTCAATATCATCAGAAGACCGGCTGTTGGGCATGGTCTTGTAGGCCTTGCCTTCGAGTGCATCAAACTTCTTTTTGCAGCGCTCAATGCTGACGCGCGTGACCTCTTTGTGAGCGACCTCTTTTGCATATTCGTCGATCAGGTCGCCAAGAGTGCTGGCTTTTGCTCCCTTTTGCCTGTCGGCATGAGGGTCATTGCCGCTGAGCAATTGTGCCTTTAATTGCAGGGCAGCCTTGCGCGCCTGATCGACAGACAAGATGCCGTACTCGCCGATCTTGCGTTTCACGACGCGATTGCCTAGCCGCATTTGCAGGTAGAAGACCTTCTTGGTTTGCGATACGCGCAGGCCAAATCCGGACAGCTCGTCGTCCATGAAGAACGTCTGCAATTCACCGGGTCGAAGGGTGATGGATTTGACCAAAGACTGCGTGAGCTTGGGCATGTTTGACGACTCCTAGGCTACATCTAGGCTACAACGCGCTACATCTAGGCTACAGATTGGGTCGTAGCGCTTCCAAGTCTGGAGTAGATTGTCGTATTAAATAGTATTTATAAAACAAATGCTTATACGAAATATAGCGGGATATTGAAGCCAGATCAAATACTTGAGAGTCGTCACTTTAGGGGATTATGAGTCCTCTGCTCTAACCAACTGAGCTACAGGCCCGAACACAGATGTGAGCGCAGATTGCACTCGACGGCGCACATTCTAGCAAGTCCGGATCAGTTTGTGTGAGCTGGCGGCGCGCTCAATACCGCCTGTCGCAACAATGCAATCGCATGCTTCGCAATATCCTCGATGGCTTCAGCCGTGAACGCCAGGCCATCGTTATACATGCAACACAGGCCGTGTAGCGTGGCCCAAGCAACCTGTGCCAGGCGCAGAGGATTGGCATGCGCCGGTAGTACGCCCAGCTGCTGGAGCTGCAGCAATCGTTCGCTCTGCAAGCGGAAGCTGTGGCGAGCCTTACGCTGAAAGTCGGCGGCTTCAGAGCTGGACCACATGCGGCGTCCGAACAGCAGCTCATAAAGCGCCGGTTCGTCGCGGGCAAAGCGTACATAGCCGAGCACAAAGGCGCTCAAGGCATCATCTTCGGTGTTGCGCATGGCAGTTTCCATGGCCACATCAAAGGCATCAATTGCAGCCTCACCGAGCTGACCGAGCAGCGCTTCCTTATTGCGAAAGTGGTGATATAACGCAGGCGTGGATACGCCCACACGCTCGGCGAGCTGGCGCAGGCTGATGGCTTCGATGCCGACTTCGCGCACCAGATCCAGGCCAGCGTCGATCAGGCTGCGTTTCAAATCACCGTGGTGATAACCTTGTTTTTCTTGCGGACTTGACATGCCCGTAAATCCTCGTATCTTAACGGCGTTAACTTTACCGCCTTTTTCGGGCGATGACGAGGATTTAGAACATGACTGCTTTCTCCAATATGCTGGCCCCGCTCGATCTCGGCTTCACCACGCTGCGCAACCGCATCGTCATGGGTTCCATGCACACCGGTCTTGAAGATCGCTTCTGGAACTACGGCAAGCTCGCGGCTTACTTCGGCGAGCGCGCCAAGGGCGGCACTGCGCTGATGATTACCGGCGGCATCGCTATGAATCGTCAGGGCTGGCTGCTGCCGGGTGCTGGCACCATGAACAGTTACGGCGACATCATCAATCATCGTCGCGTCACATCGGCCGTGCATGAGCACGACGGCAAGATCCTGATGCAGGTTCTGCATGCCGGTCGCTATGCCTACCATCCGTTCTCGGTGTCGTCGTCGGCGGTGAAGTCGGCGATCAATCCGTTCAAGCCGAAAGCGATGAGCGAAAAACTCATTCTGCAGACCATCAAGGATTACGCACGCACAGCACGTCTGGCGCAGCTGGCGGGTTATGACGGCATCGAGATCATGGGTTCGGAAGGCTATTTGCTGAACCAGTTCATCTGCTCGCGCGTGAACCAGCGTACCGATCGCTGGGGTGGTTCGGTCGAGAATCGCATGCGTCTGCCACTAGAAATCGTCAAGGCCGTGCGCGAAAAAGTCGGCCCGAACTTCATCCTCTGCTATCGCCTGTCGCTGATCGACATGGTGCCAGGTGGCAATACCTGGGATGAAATTGTGACCATCGCCAAGGCGCTGGAAGCTGCCGGCATCAACATTCTCAATACTGGTATTGGCTGGCATGAAGCGCGTGTGCCGACCATCGCCACGCAGGTGCCGCGTGCGGCCTTCCGCAGCGTTACTGCGCGCATCAAGAAGGAATTGAAGATTCCGGTGATGGCGTCGAACCGTATCAACACGCCGGAAATTTGCGATGACATCGTTGGCAGCGGCGATGCCGATCTGATTTCGATGGCAAGGCCGCTGTTGGCCGATCCGGACTTCGTTAACAAGGCCGCTGCTGGCCAGCCGGAAGCCATCAATACCTGCATCGCCTGTAACCAGGGTTGTCTCGACCTGACCTTCTCCAATCAACGCGCGACCTGTCTGGTGAATCCGCGTGCCGGCTACGAGACCGAGCTGGTCTATCTGAAGGCGCGCAAGACCAAGAAAGTCGCAGTGGTCGGTGGCGGTATGGCGGGTCTGACGGCGGCGACGGTGGCGGCGGATCGCGGCCATGAAGTGACGCTGTTTGAAGCGGCTGCCGATATCGGCGGTCAGTTCAACATGGCGGCTGCTGTGCCGGGCAAGGAAGAGTTCCAGGAAACCATTCGCTACTACCGCAACGAAGTGGCCCGCACGGGTGTGCAGGTCAAGCTCAACAGCAAGGTCACTGCCGAGCAGCTCGCCGGTTTTGATGATGTGATCATCGCGACTGGTGTGAAGCCGCGTACGCCGCGCTTCCCCGGCGTGGATCATGCCAAGGTGCTGAGCTATCCGCAGGTGCTGCGGGGCGAAGTGCAGGTTGGTCAGCGCGTGGCCGTGATTGGCTCGGGCGGTATTGGTGTGGATATGTGCGCGTACTTGCTGGAAGAGCACAACCAGTCCGTCGAGCATTGGGCCAAGCATTGGGGCGTCGATTTCGAGGTTCAGGAGAATGGCTTGAAGGCCCCGGAGCGTCGTTTTGCCCAGCGCGAAATCACCATGCTGCAGCGCAAGCCGGGCCAGAAGAAAATGGGTGCCGGTCCGGGCAAGACCACGGGCTGGGCGCACAAGGCCTTGCTCGGTCAGTTCGGCGTGAAGATGATGGCCGAAGTCGAATACCTGAAGGTGGATGATCTCGGGCTGCACATTCGTGTTGGCGGTACGGAAGAGCACATTCTCGATGTGGATCATGTGATTCTCTGCGCTGGCCAGGAGTCGGTAACTGATCTGATTCCGCGGGATGCCGAGGGCAAGATCACCGACAAGCGCTATCACGTCATTGGTGGTGCCAAGCTGGCCGGTGAGCTGGATGCGCGTCGTGCGATTCGCGAAGGTGCGGAGCTGGCGGCTAGTTTGTAATCAATCATGTCGCTATTGACATGCGGCGTTGTCAAATGTACCTTGCCATCGTCCGCTGTCACTAACAGGTCATTACTGATGAAAGATTTTAAGAACAAGGTTGCTGCTATCACGGGTGCTGGCTCAGGCATGGGCCGTTCCTTGGCGGTGTTGTTGGCTAGCCGTGGCTGCCATGTTGCGATCAGCGACATCAATGAGGCCGGCTTGGCCGAGACCGTCAAGCTGCTCAACGGCACCGGCGTTAAGGTCACCTCGCAGAAGCTTGATGTTGCCAGTAAAGATGCCGTGTTTGCTTGGGCCGACCAAGTCGCCAAGGACCACGGCAAGGTCAACCTGATCTTCAACAATGCCGGTGTTGCGCTCGGCAGTGCCGTTGATGGCGGCAGCTACGAAGATCTGGAATGGATCATGAACATCAACTTCTGGGGTGTAGTGCACGGCACCAAGGCATTTTTGCCGTACCTGAAGGATGCCGGCGAAGGCCACATCATCAACACTTCCAGCGTGTTCGGTCTTATGGCCGTACCGTCGCAAAGTGCCTACAACGCCTCCAAGTTTGCGGTGCGTGGTTTCACGGAAGCGCTGCGTCAGGAACTGGAGATGCAGAACGTCAATGTCAGCGCGACCAGCGTTCACCCAGGCGGCATCAAGACCAACATCGCCAAGGCCGCACGCATGGATAGCTCGGTGAACAAGCTCGGCTTGAGCACCAATAGCACTGAGAAGTTCGAGAAGCTGTTCACCACCACGGCCGATGAAGCGGCTGCCGTGATCATTCGTGGCGTTGAAAAGAACGACCGTCGCGTACTGATCGGGAATGATGCCCGCGTCATCGACCTGATGGTGCGTCTGTTCCCATCGGCGTACCAGAAACTGGTGTCGATGAGCTCCAAGCGTATGAAGTAAGCGCGGTTTCGGCATAAAAAAACCGACTGATAAGGTCGGTTTTTTTATGCTTTCAATGTGCGTCAGATGCCATCTGCGCGATGGTCTGACACGTCAGGCCTCGATCGTCAGCTCGGTACGCATGCGCTGAGTGGCTGCAACCATCTCCGCAAGCGCCGCTTTCACTTCCGACCATCCACGCGTTTTCAAACCACAGTCAGGATTGACCCAGAGCCGTTCGGCCGGGATGCGTTTGAGCGCTTCGGCGAGCAAATGCGCCATCGCATCCGCCTGCGGCACGCGCGGTGAGTGGATGTCATAAACACCGGGGCCGATCGCGTTCGGGTATTCAAACTCGTTGAACACCGTGAGCAGCTCCATCGCTGAGCGTGCGGTTTCAATGGTGATGACATCAGCATCCATGGCGGCAATCTGCGCGATGCAATCGTTGAATTCCGAATAGCACATGTGCGTATGAATCTGCGTTTCGTCGCGGACGCCGCTGGCGCTGAGGCGGAAGGCATTGACGGCCCAGCGCCAGTAGTCGGCCTGCGCCGACTTGCGCAGCGGCAGACCTTCACGGAAGGCTGGCTCATCAATCTGGATAATGCCGATGCCGGCTTTTTCCAGATCGCAGACTTCATCGCGGATGGCGAGTGCGATTTGTTGGGCGATGGTCTCGCGCGACAGATCATCGCGCAGGAATGACCAGCACAGAATGGTCACCGGGCCGGTGAGCATGCCCTTCATCGGGCGTGTCGTCAGCGATTGAGCGAACTTGGCCCAGGCCACGGTCATGGCTTCCGGGCGGCTAACATCGCCGGCGATGATGGGCGGCTTCACGCAGCGGCTGCCGTAGCTTTGCACCCAGCCATTGCGAGTGAACAGGAAGCCGTCGAGCAGCTCGCCGAAGTACTCGACCATGTCATTGCGCTCGGGCTCGCCATGCACCAGCACATCCAGCCCCAGATCCTCCTGGACCTGCACCGATTCGGCGATGAAGGCGCGCATGGCGTGAGCGTATTCGGACGCGCCCAGATGGCCGGATTTGAAGGCCGCGCGGGATTTACGGATTTCCGGGGTCTGCGGGAAGGAGCCGATGGTCGTGGTTGGCAGCAGTGGCAGCTTGAGCTTGCGTTGCTGCAACGGCGCACGCAGCGCGAAAGGCGTGCGTTCAGCATCTTGCGGCGTGAGTGCGGCTAGGCGGGTGCTGATGGAAGAATTGTTGCGCCAAGGCGCATTCGCTCGATCTTGCAGCGCGGCACTGGCGGCAGTAATCGCGTCGGCCACGTCAGTAGCCTGCGGTTCAAGCACAGCGCGTTTGAGCAGAGCGACTTCGCTGAGCTTCTGCACGGCGAAGGCGAGCCACTGGCGAGTGCTCGGCGCGAGCTCGGTTTCGCCAGCGAGATCCACTGGCGCATGTTGTAGCGATGCCGAGCTGGCAATCCACAGGCGGTCGCCGAGGCGGGCATGGGTGGTGCGGGCGATCTCGCTCAAGCGCGCCAGATCGGCACGCCAGATGTTGCGAGCATCGATCAGGCCCAGCGACAGCACTTTGTATTCGCTCAGGTTATCCAGCACTTGCCGCCACTCGTCACCACTGCGTGTCACATCAATGTGCAGGCCGGCAACGGGCAGGCGTGTGGCCAGCCAGAGGTTGTCGGCCAGTGGTGCAAAGTAAGTCGCCAGCAGCAGATTGATGCGACGCGTCTGTAGCCGGTTGTAGGCCGACTCGATGGCCGCCTGCCAGGCCAGCGGCAAATCCAGTGACAGAATCGGCTCGTCAATCTGCAGCCAGCTCACACCCAGATCCGCTAGGCGATTGATGGCCTCGACATAGATCGGCAGGATGCGATCAAGCAGGCTCAGCCGATCAAAGTCATCGCCCTGAGTCTTGCTAAGCCAGAGATAGCTCACCGGCCCCAGCAGCACGGCCTTCACTGAATGACCGAGCGCTTGCGCCTCGCGCACCTCATCAAACAGACGCTGCGATGACAGCGCGAAGGCCTGATCCACGGTGAGTTCGGGCACGAGATAGTGATAGTTGGTGTCGAACCACTTGGTCATTTCAGCGGCTGGCGCATCGCAGCCGCAAGGCGTGCGGCCACGCGCCATCAGGAACAGAGTGTCGAGATCGACTTCCGTGTCGCTGCCCTTGCCAGCATGGCCATGATCCCGAAAGCGTGCCGGAATGGCGCCGAGCAGAGCGCTGGTGTTGAGCACCTGATCGTAGAACGCGAAGTCGCCAACGGTGACGAAGTCCAGGCCAGCGGCCTGCTGCTGCGCCCAATGGCGGGCGCGCAGGTCGCGCCCGGTCTGCTCCAGCGCTGCGCGGTCAGACTTGCCGGCCCAGTACGACTCAAGCGCGAACTTGAGCTCGCGGGCGGCGCCAATGCGGGGAAAACCGAGGATATGTGCTTGCATGATGTACTCCAGAAATCAGGCAGACAGTGTGGCGGCAGTTTTTTGTTGAAACAAACTCATAATTTTAAGATTATGAGTGAAATTAATTCACCTAAGGTTCATTCATGGATATTCGTCAGCTCCGCACCTTGAAGGCTATCCACGATACCGGCTCGCTGGTTTCCGCTGCAGAGCGCCTGCATCTGACGCAATCTGCGCTATCGCACCAGTTGCGCGAGCTGGAAGCTGAGGTGGATGCCGTGGTGCTGATCCGCAAGACGCGGCCACCACGCTTCACCCAGATCGGCGAGCGCCTGCTGGCACTGGCGGATACCGTGCTGCCGGCCTTGCGCGAGGCCGAGCGCGATATCATCAAGCTCCGGGGCGGGCAGGCCGGGCGGCTGATCATGGCCATCGAATGCCACAGCTGCTACGAGTGGCTGATGCCGACGCTGAACATCTTTCGTCAGCACTGGCCCGAGGTCGAAATCGACTTCCAGAGCGGCTTTCACGGCGATGCTCAGGATGATCTGCAAAACAGCCGTCTTGATTGGGTGGTCACCTCCAATCCCAGCCAAGTGCCGGGCATCAGCTATCAGCCGTTATTTCAGTACGAGTCCTTGCTGGTGCTGAGCAACAGCCATGCGCTCAACCAAAAGCGCGAAATTGCCCCCGAAGATCTGGCCGGGGAAACGCTGATCACCTATCCCGTGGATAGCGACAGACTCGACATTTTCCAGCACTTTCTGACGCCAGCGGGCGTAATGCCGGCGAAGCTGCGCAGTACCGAGCTGACACTGATGATGGTGCAGTTGGTGGCCAGCGGTCGTGGCGTGGCCGCGCTGCCGAGCTGGGCGGCGGCGGAGTATGAGGCGCGAGGTTGGGTGAAGACGCGGTCGCTGGGTAGCGAGCCGGTGTGGTGCACGCTCTACGCGGCGATTCGCGAGGAAGATGTGGCCTTGCCATACATGCAAGACCTGCTGGCTACCATCCGCGACAGTTGCCAGCAGTTTCTCTCGGGCGTTCGGCCCGCGCCTTAACGGCCCTGCAATAAAAAAGAGTCCTTCGGGACCCTTTTTTATTCACCGCGCTCGACTTATTCGCTGTCGAGGAACGAACGTAGGTGCTCGGAGCGGCTCGGGTGACGCAGCTTGCGCAGCGCCTTGGCTTCGATCTGACGGATACGCTCACGGGTAACATCGAATTGCTTGCCGACTTCTTCTAGCGTGTGGTCGGTATTCATGTCGATGCCGAAGCGCATGCGCAGCACCTTGGCCTCGCGCGGCGTTAGGTTTTCCAGCACTTCACGGGTGGCTTCGCGCAGGCCTTCAGCGGTAGCGGCGTCGATCGGCGAGGTCATCAGCGTGTCCTCGATGAAGTCACCGAGGTGGCTGTCTTCATCGTCGCCAATCGGCGTTTCCATGGAGATCGGCTCTTTTGCGATCTTCAGCACCTTGCGTACCTTGTCTTCCGGCATTTCCAGGCGTTCGCCCAGCTCTTCCGGCGTCGGCTCGCGGCCCATCTCCTGCAGCATCTGGCGCGATACACGATTGAGCTTGTTGATGGTCTCGATCATGTGCACCGGAATACGGATGGTGCGCGCCTGATCGGCGATGGAGCGGGTGATGGCCTGACGAATCCACCAGGTCGCATAGGTCGAGAACTTGAAGCCGCGACGGTATTCGAACTTATCCACGGCCTTCATCAGACCGATGTTGCCTTCCTGGATCAGATCGAGGAATTGCAGGCCACGATTGGTGTACTTCTTGGCAATCGAGATCACCAAACGAAGGTTGGCCTCGACCATTTCCTTCTTGGCGCGCCTAGCCTTGGCTTCACCGACGCTGACGCGGCGGCTGATGTCTTTGATGTCGCTGACGGAAATGGTGTGGGCGGCTTCCAGATCAACCATGTTCTGCTGCGCACGAATCACATCTTCACGCTGAGCATCAAGAGCCTTGGCCAGTGCCTTGCGCTTGACCATCTCTTCGTCGAGCCAGTTCAGATTGGTTTCGTTGCCGGGGAAGTCGAGCAGGAACATCGGGCGTTCCATGCGCGCACGACGCACACAGGAGATCATGATGGCGCGCTCTTGCGCACGCACGGTATCGACGCTGCTGCGAATGTGGTCGGCAATGCCGTCGTACACACGCGGCGTGAGCTTGAACATCATGAAGATGTCGGCCAGCTCTTTCATGTTGGTTTGCCAGGCCTTGGCGCTGCGACCGGTACGACCCTTGGCCTTCTCGGTCTTTTCGGCTTGTGTGCGCAGGGCTTCGAAGCGCTCGCGCACCATCTCCATGTCGAGACCGGTATCGGCTTCTTCGTCTTCGGCATCGCCTTCGCCGGCAGCTTCTTCTTCTTCGCCGACGACTTTGGCGACAGCAGCTTCCGGTGCGGCCAGCTCGTCTTCCTCGCTTTCCACCAGAACGACAGGCGCTGCTACCGGCAGATCAGGATCGAGGAAGCCGGCAATGACATCACCAATGCGGCGCTCGCCGGCTTCAACGGCATCAAATTCGGAGATCAGCAGGTCAACTGCACCCGGCCAGTAGGCCATGGCGTGCAGCACATCACGAATACCATCTTCGATGCGTTTGGCGATGGCGATTTCGCCTTCGCGCGTTAGCAGCTCGACCGTGCCCATTTCGCGCATATACATGCGCACGGGGTCGGTAGTGCGGCCCGGCTCGTTTTCTACCGAAGCGAGAACGGCGGCGGCTTCTTCGGCGGCGAGGTCATCGTCGCGCGCTTCCGGCGTTTCTTCGCGCATCAGCTCGTCGGCTTCCGGCGCGCGTTCATGCACGGGAATGCCGAGATCGATCAACATCTGGATGATGTCTTCGATCTGCTCGCTTTCGGTGACGGTCTCGGGGAGATGGTCGTTGACTTCGCTGAAGGTCAGGAAGCCTTGTTCCTTGCCTTTGGCGATCAGCGCCGCGAGCAGCGAATGGCGTTGGTCGACGTTGTCGACTTCGGGCGTTTCGCTTTCCGGCTTTTCAGGCTGGGCAGTATTGATATCGGTGCTGGTCATGCGGGCCCCCGGTTCAGCCTGTGCAAAATAAGAGCGGGATTATACCCGCAAGTGACTGAATTTGTCAGCAAGATGCCGTTAGTCGGTCGATTCGCTGGCGGCCTGGCGCTGCAACTCAGCGTGTTGACGCTTGATGTCGGTCAGAGCTTGCAGCGTGCTGCGATCCAGCGTCTGTTGCAGTTGTTTATTGAGGCGATCAGCCTCTAATTCAAGGGCACGCAAGCGTAAACGGTAGGTCAGATGTTTGGCTTCGATCTCGGGATCGCTGGGCGTCAACAGCCAGGCTTCGGCAGCGATGGCGGCCAGGGCATCACCCTCGGGGGTGCCGTGCCAGCTGCCCAGCAGCGCGGCCAAGCTGCGTTCGGGGTCGATCTTGAGGTCGTTAAGCAGCGCGTGCAGTACGCCGGACTCCGGGTCATCCAGCGTTAATAGCAAATCTTCCGGCCAGCTGCTAGCCAGCGCCGGCGCTTGCAGCATCAGACGGATGGTTTGTGCCGAAAGTGAGCGCAAGGCCGGTGGCTGTGTGTGTTCGCGGCGCTGGTTGAAGGCCGGCTTAGCATCGCCACGGGAAAACTTGGCATCGCGACTGAAGCCTTTGCGTTGGCCGAATTTAGGCTGGGCTTGATGCTCATGATCTTCGTGCTGCAGCCAGGGCATGGCGTCGGCATCGTCGTCTGGCATTTGTGCCCAGTAGGGCTCGTCATGCGAGCTGGCGGCTGCCGTGCCGGAGCTGGGCTCTGTGCTGTTGGAGCGTGCGCTGTACTGAGCCGAGTCGGTGGCGGCTTGTTGCTGTTGCGCGGCTTTCTGCGCAGCGCGCTGGCTCAGCTGCTTCTCGATGACATCGACGCTGAGTTCGGTGAGCTCACTTAGTCGTTGCAGCAGCAGGGTCTTGAACAGGCTTTCGGGCACCAGCGCGAGCAGTGGCAGGGCTTCGTTGGCCAGTTTCGAGCGGCCTTCCAGCGAGCCCAGGCTTAAGTCTTCGCTCAGATGCTTGAACAGCTGCTCGGTGAGCGGCACGGCGTCGGCATCGATGCGGGCGCGAAACAACTCCGGGCCTTCGCGCCGCACCAGACTATCCGGGTCTTCGCCATCGGGCAGAAACAGGAAGCGGGCGCTGACACCATCTTTCAGGGCTGGCAGCGCATTTTCCAGTGCGCGCCAGGCGGCGCGGCGGCCGGCATTGTCGCCATCGAAGCAGAACACCACCTCCGAGACAACGCGGAACAGCCGCTCGATATGCGTGGTGCTGGTGGCTGTGCCGAGCGTGGCGACGGCTTCCGGGATGCCGTTCTGCGCCAGCGCGACGACATCCATATAGCCTTCCACGACCAGCAAGCGCGTGAGCTTGCCGGACTGGCGAGCCTCGTACAGGCCGTACAGCTCCTGGCCCTTGTGAAATACCGGCGACTCGGGCGAGTTCAGGTATTTCGGCTTGTCATCGTTGAGTACGCGGCCACCGAAGGCGATGACACGGCCACGGAAATCGCGAATCGGGAAAATCACGCGATCGCGCAGGGCATCGTAGACAGAATTGCGTTGTTCATTGCGGATGAGCAGGCCGGCCTGTAACAGGCGTTCGTGCGCGACGGGATCCTTACCGAGGTCTTGCAACAGATTGTCCCAGCCGGGTGGGGCGTAGCCGAGGCGAAAATGTTTTGCAATGGCGCCGGTGACGCCGCGCTTTTTCAGATAGCTGACGGCGCGATCACGCGCGGGTGCTTGTCTGAGCTGCTGCTCAAAATACTGCGCAGCGGCATCAAGCGCGTCAAACAGGGGTTGCTGCGAATCACGCTGACTGTTGCCGGCTTCGCGCGTTTCCGGCAGCGTCATGCCGGCATGGCCGGCGAGCTGCTTCAGGCCGTCGATGAATTCGAGACGGTCATGCTCGATCAAAAAACTCAGGGCATTGCCCGAGGCGCCGCAGCCAAAGCAGTAATAGAACTGCTTTTCACGATTGACTGTGAACGAGGGCGATTTTTCCTGATGGAACGGACAGCAGGCAGCGTAATTCTTGCCGGCGCGTTTGAGCTTTACGCGGGCATCAATGAGGTCAACGATATCGGTGCGCAGCAGCACTTCATCGATGAACGCTTGCGGAATACGGCCTGCAGACATGACAGCTCGGGTCGTGAGGGGCAGGGCGGAAGTGTGCGATAGCGCGGGCGTGTCTGCAATGCGTGCGTGGTGCAGGCAGAGGCGGTGCAGCTACTCAGCTCAGGCGGGTCTTCACTTGCAGAGACAGCGCGCCGACATCGGCACGGCCAGCGACCATCGGGCGCAGCAGATTCATCACCTTGCCCATGTCGCGTGCGCTGGTGGCACCGGCTTCGGCAATGGCAGCCGAAATTAGCGAGGCCAGTTCGGCATCACTCAAGGGTTCGGGCAGGAAGGTCTGCAAGATGGCAATTTCAGCCAGCTCTTTTGCGGCCAATTCGGCACGATCACCTTGCTCAAAGGCAGTAGCCGATTCGCGGCGCTGTTTGACCAGCTTTTCCAGCACGGTCAGCGAACGCGCGTCATCGAGCTCGATGCGCTCATCCACTTCAATTTGCTTGAACGCGGTCAGGGCCATGCGAACAACGCCAAGACGATCTTTGTCCTGGGCGCGCATAGCGTCTTTCATGGCTTCGGTCAGACGAGCTTTCAGAGACATGATGGAACCAGCATGCTAAAGGAGATGTAACGAAAGATTGTCACGGCAGAGCGTATCAACGACACGCCCTTGCCGGTCTGTCCTGGCGGCACGCCTGTGCAGGCGCGCCGAGCCGGGATCAGTACAGACGCTTGACCTTGACGGCTTCGCGCTGAACTTTCTTCGCGTGACGCTTCACAGCGGCAGCGGCTTTGCGCTTGCGCTCTTGTGTCGGCTTTTCGAAGAATTCGCGCTTGCGCACGTCAGCCAGAACACCGGCCTTTTCGCAGGAACGCTTGAAACGACGCAGGGCGACGTCAAACGGTTCGCCTTCTTTCACTTTAACTTGGGGCATGAATGCTCACCTGGTTCAGAAATTCGATACGCCGGTCGGGCGTGGGGCGCGGATTTTAGCCAGTTATCACGCGAATGGCAAACCCCCTGTGCACAGCGTTACACTGCGCGCCTTCAAACAGCCTCAAATCGGGTGCTTCAAATGCGTGTTCTGGGCATGGAAACCTCTTGCGACGAGACCGGCGTAGCCATTTACGACGATGCCGGCACCGGCAAATTGCTCGCGCATTGCCTCTATAGTCAGATTGACATGCATGCCGATTACGGAGGTGTGGTGCCCGAGCTGGCCTCGCGTGACCACATCCGCAAGATGGTGCCGCTGGTGCGCGATGTCATGCGTGACGCCGGTTGCCAGCCCGGCGACATCGACGGAATTGCCTACACGGCGGGCCCCGGTCTCGCCGGCGCACTGCTTGCCGGCGCGCTGATGGCGCGCTCGCTGGCCTACGCCTGGGGCATCCCCGCCGTACCGGTACATCACATGGAAGGGCACTTGCTTGCGCCATTGCTCGAAGCCGACCCACCCGCATTCCCGTTTGTCGCGCTACTGGTCTCCGGCGGTCACACCCAGCTCATGCGTGTGGATGGCATCGGCCGTTACGCCCTGCTCGGCGAATCTATCGACGATGCTGCTGGCGAGGCCTTCG
Source organism: Pseudomonadota bacterium (assembly GCA_040384385.1). Taxonomy (GTDB): domain Bacteria; phylum Pseudomonadota; class Gammaproteobacteria; order Pseudomonadales; family Moraxellaceae; genus Perlucidibaca. The sequence continues at coordinate 19,389 of JAZKJJ010000007.1, forward strand.
ACAAAGTCGCCAAGATGCTCGGCCTGAACTATCCCGGCGGCCCCGCAGTAGCTCGCATGGCACTCGACGGTCGCGATGACGCCTTCAAGTTCCCGCGCCCCATGCTCGACCGCCCGGGCCTCGACTTCTCCTTCAGCGGCCTGAAAACCGCCGTACTCACCGCGCGCCAGCAGACCGCCGACTATCCGAACAAGACTGCCGACATCTGCGCCAGCTTCGAAGCTGCAGCGGTCGATACGCTGATTAGGAAGTGCATTCGCGCCCTGAAGGAAACCGGCTTGAAGCGCTTGGTGCTGGCTGGTGGCGTCAGCGCCAACAAGCGCTTGCGCGCCGACCTAGGTGAAGCGCTGAAACCGCTGCGCGCTCAAGCCTACTATCCGGCGCCTGAGTTCTGCACCGACAACGGCGCCATGATCGCTTTCGCTGGCTGCCAGCGCTTGCGTGCCGGCGAGTCCGTTGGCCTCGGTGTTAGCGTACGAGCTCGCTGGCCCATGACGGAGCTGTCGGCCATAAGCTGAGCTGGTGGGAGGCGGGAAGGGTGCTGAAACACGCCGTGAATCCGTCCATGGAGGCTCTCTTCGGCATCCATGCCTCAGACGGTTTCAGCACCCTTCCCGCCTCCCACCAAACAGCGAGTTTTGAATCGCCGCTCAGTGCCTTTGTCGCGTACAGGAGCTTTCTGATGATGGCCATGCCAGCTTCCTGACCACCCTGCCGAAAAACTTGCTAAAAACCAAGATGTGGTGCCGAACCTGTGAGCCCTCATGGCCCATCACATAACTATCGGCGATCAACTGAACTTGTGGGGTGGGGAACGGAGCATGTGCTGAAACCTTCCGAGGCATGGATGCCGAGGGGAGCCTCCAGGGAGGGATTCACGGCGTGTTTCAGCGCATGCTCCGTTCCCCGCCAAGCAGTAGATGTTGAATTAAGAAACAGCTATTTGAATCGCCGCTCAGTGCCTTTAATGAGCGCCAAAATATTCGCTTTATGCCGAACCAACAGCATCACGCTCATGACGGCAATGCCGACCACAGCCTCAGGCATCAACCACCAAGCCAGAAACGGCGCAGCCACAAATGCCGTAATGGCCCCCACAGACGAGATGCGCGTCAACGCAAAAGCCCCGACCCAGAGCAGCACTACAGCTGCACCCAAACCCCAATGCAGCGTCAGCATCACACCAAACGCAGTAGCCACGCCCTTGCCGCCTTCGAAGCGAAAAAATACTGGGTAGAGATGCCCCAAAAACGCCGCGACGCCAATAGCACTAAGCAGCACATCACTCATGCCGTACTCGCGCGCCAGCAGCACCGGGATGACGCCTTTCAGCATGTCGCCGGTGAGCGTGAGCAGTGCTGCCGGCTTGCCGCCGATGCGCAGTACATTGGTGGTGCCGGGGTTGCCGGAGCCGTCCGTGCGCGGGTCGGGCAGGCCCATAAGGTGACAAACAATGATGGCTGCCGAGACAGAGCCCAGCAGATAAGCGAGAATCAGCGCCGCACAGGTGATCAGGTCGGGGCTCATGGCCGCTCCAGACTGAGTAAAGGCTGCAGTATCGCAGCCTAGTGAAATGCTTGTCGCAATCCTAGCAAGACAACCCGCGTACGACGAGGCGACGAATGGATATTGTGTACATCCGGGATTTCAGAATCGAGACAGTGATCGGCATGTTCCAGTGGGAGCGCCGCATCAAGCAGACCTTGAGTCTGGATGTTGAGATGGGCTGGGATATCCGCCCGGCGGCGGCCAGCGATGCCATTGCCGATGCGCTCGATTACAAGGCGGTGTCGCAGCGCCTGAAAGCCCATGTGGAATCGGCTCATTATGAGCTGGTGGAAACGCTGGCGGAGTCGATCTGGACCATCCTGCGCGAGGAATTTCAGGTGCCCTGGTTGCGCCTGCGGGTGAGCAAGCCGGGTGCTGTACGCGGCGCTCAAGATGTGGGCGTGCTGATCGAGCGCGGTACGCGCTGAGCGTTAGCCGTAGCGGGCCAGTTTGACTTCGCGCTGAGGCTCAGCCCCAGACGCTGCGGCCGCCATCGACGGTGATAATCTGACCGTTGATGTAATCCGTGCCTTCGATCAGGAAGGCGATGGTGTCGGCGATGCTGTTGAAGCCGCCGACGCGACCCAGCGGCACGGTAGCGAGAATTTCTGCTTGTAACGCTTCCGACATTTCGCCGCTGCCTTCCGGCCAGGCAATCGCGCCCGGTGCCACGCCATTGACGCGTACGGCCGGTGCTAGCTCCTTGGCTAAGGATCGTGTCATCGCTGCCAGCGCGGCCTTCGCCATGCAATAGACCGTGTGCCCGGCAAGCGGAAAATCGGCATGAATGTCGATGACGTTGACCATCGCCCCGCGACCGCTGGCCGTCAGCGCCGGCGCTAGCGCCTGGCTGAGAAAGAACGGTGCGCGGGCATTGCTGGCGAAGAGATCATCCCACTGCGTTTGTGTGGTGGCACCAATCGGTGTGGGATAGAACGACGAGGCGTTGTTGATCAAGGCATCGAGGCGGCCATAGGCATTGATGCTGGCCTCTGCGAGCGCAGTGATGGCAGCGGCATCGCTCAGGTTGGCGACGAGCACGCGCGCGCTGTTGGGGCGAATGCCATTCAGTTCATCGGCCAGCAGGCGCGCCGTGCGCTCCGAGTGAAAGCAATGCAGGAGCACGCGCCAGCCGCTTCGATGCAGCCGTTGTGCGGTGGCCGCTCCGACGCGACGGCCGGCACCGGTGATGAGTACGACGCGGGCTTGTTGAAGATCATCATCAGCCATGATTTGAGGCCCTGTTTGCGGTGGCATTGGCTTAATGCCGCTCCGGGTGCTGCTGACGATAGTGCTCGCGATAGTCGCTGAGCTGACTCAGGCGCAGCGCGGCGATGGCATGGGCCATGTCGGCACCTTGCAGACCTTGCGCAATCAGAGCCTGCATGTCGACTTGCGTCGCAGCATGAGCGCCTAGCCAGTAATCGCGCTGCCAGTAGTCCCGATCTTCGAGGCCGGTACGGCCGCGAGCGTCGGCCTCGCAGGCGGTGAGGAAATCGGCGAAGCGTTCGGGCCGGCGCCAGGTATCCAACACTGTCAGTTTGCGTAGCAGTGTGTCTGGTCGCAACTCTACGGCACGATGGCAGTCGAGATGCCACTCGCCGACCAGCAGCGCCAGCTCCTGCCAAGCCTTGGGCACACGCAGGCGCTGGCCGATGGCGCGAATCAGCGGCAGGCCACGGGCTTCGTGGCCGGTATGGCGCGGCAGCACATCGGTGGGCGTCAGGCCCTTGCCGACATCGTGTACGAGCGCGGCGTAGCGTATCGCGGCATCCGTGGTCAGGCGCTCGGCTTGCTGCAGGCTGAGCAGCGTGTGCAGGCCGGTATCGACCTCAGGGTGATAGTCGGCCCGCTGCGGAATGCCGAAGAGATGACTGACTTCCGGCAGCAGCACGGCGAGCGCACCGCAGTCCTGCAACACTTCGAAAAAGACATCGGCGCGAGGGCCGGCCAGTGCTCGCGACATCTCCTGCCAGACGCGCTCAGGTGTCAACGTTTGCAGCTCACCGCTGCGACTAAGTTGCTGCATCAGCGCGAAGGTTTCCGGCGCGATGCGAAAGCCCTGTGGCTTGAAGCGGGCGGCAAAGCGGGCTACGCGCAGCACGCGCAGCGGATCTTCGACGAAGGCCGGCGAGACATGGCGTAGCAGCCGCGCAGCCAGGTCTTGTTGGCCGCCGCAGGGGTCGATCACGGTGCCGTCGGCCAGCTCGGCCATGGCGTTGATGGTCAGATCGCGACGCTGCAAATCCTCTTCCAGCGTGACCTCGGGGGTGAAGTCGCAGACGAAGCCGTTGTAGCCGCTGCCGTGCTTGCGCTCGGTGCGGGCCAGCGCATATTCGGCCTGAGTTTGCGGATGCAGGAAGACGGGGAAATCATTGCCGACCTGGCGATAGCCCTGCGCCAGCAAATCCGCAGGCGTGGCGCCCACCACCACCCAGTCGATATCGACCACGGGCAGGCCGAGCAAGCGGTCGCGGACAGCGCCGCCGACGCGATAAGCGCGATAAGTCTGATCGCTCATTGCAACCCCGGCCGGCTGTAGAAACGCTTGCCATCTTCCAGTCGGTAGGCGGTCAGGTGATGGCCCCAAACACAGCCGGTATCGAGCGCAATGCACTGTGGTTGATGCGTGATGCCGAGGATGGCGGCCCAGTGCCCGAAGACAATACGGGTCTCGCCGATGGCACTGAGGTCAGCCGCATACCAGGGCTTGAGGCCGGGCGGTGCAGTATTCGGCGAGTCCTTGTGCAGGAAATCCATCGCGCCATCGGCATGCAGCAGGCGCATGCGGGTAAAGACATTGGTGATGGCACGCAGGCGCGTCGTACCGGCGAGGTCATCGCGCCATACGGCCGGCTCGTTGCCATACATATTGGCGAGATAGGTCAGGGCATCCGGGCTGCCTAGCGCGGCTTCGACCTCGCGTGCGCGATCGCGCGCCTGCGCTGGCGTCCAGCTCGGCAGCCAGCCAGCATGGCAGAGCACATGAGCTTGCGGCGCGACATCCGGCAGTTCGATCAGCAACGGGCGCGCCTGCAACCAAGCCATCAGCACGGCGCGATCAGGCGCGTCGAGGATGGGCAGCGTGCCATCTTTTGCTTTCAATGTGGCGAGGCCGTGGTGAGCGGCAATGAGGTGCAGGTCGTGGTTGCCGAGCACGGTATCTGCCGCCATGCCCAGGCTGTGAATCAGGCGCAAGGTGCCCAGCGAGTCCGGCCCGCGCGCGACCAGATCGCCAGCAAAGTAGAGATGATCCTGCGCTGGATCGAAGGCGATGGTGTCGAGCAGATTTTCCAGCGCGGAGCGACAGCCTTGCACATCGCCGATGGCATAGTGCGCCATGCAGTCCGCCCCTTAGTTGAGCACGCGCGGAATCGCCAGCGTGAAGGCCGGGATGGGCGACTCGAAGCGCTCGCCGGCTTCGTTAATCATGCCGTAGCTGCCGTGCATGCTGCCCACCGGCGTCTCCAGCACGGAGCCGCTGGTGTATTCGAAATGCTCGCCCGGCGCCAGCGTTGGCTGTTCGCCAATCACGCCATCGCCACGAACTTCCTGCACGCGCGCCTCGGCGTCAGTGATGATCCAGTGCCGGGTCAGCAGCCGCGCGGTGCGTACGCCCTCGTTGCGGATGCGGATGTGATAGGCAAAGACATAGCGCTTCTCGGCCGGATTCGATGGCTCCGCCAGATATTCGCTGCGCACCTGAATGCTGATGCCATGGGCATCGACCGTATGCACTGACTGGCTCATGTCGAGGCTTCCGCTAAGGCGTTGGTGATATTCACATAGTCTGCCACGGACAAGGTTTCAGGGCGACTGGCCAAATTTACGCCGGTGCTGCGCAAAATCTCTTCGGGATAGCGGCCCAGCGCATTGCGCAGTGTCTTGCGCCGCATGGTGAAGGCAGCCATGACCACTTCGCCGAGCAGCTTCTCGTCGCGGCAGGGGTAGGGCAGTTCGCTATGCGGCGTTAGACGCACAATCGCGGAGGTCACTTTCGGCGGCGGGCTGAAGGCTTCCGGCGGCACATCAAACAGCCATTCGGCTTGGCAGCGGTACTGCACCATGATGGACAAGCGGCCGTAATCGTTGCTGTTGGGCTCGGCACAGAGCCGATCCACCACCTCTTTCTGCAGCATGAAATGCATGTCGCGAATCACACCGACTTGGTCGAGTAAGTGGAAAATCAGCGGCGTGGAAATGTTGTAAGGCAGGTTGCCGATCACGCGTAGATCCGATGCGCCGGGCGAGCTCGCCAGCGGTGCAAAGTCGAACTTCAGCGCATCGCCACTGTGGATAATGAGCTCGCCCATGCCGGCCAGTGTATTGGGCAGACGCTTGGCCAGATCGCGATCAAGCTCGACCACTTGCATATGCCCCAGCGCGGGCAGCAGTACCTTGGTCAGCGCGCCTAGCCCGGGTCCGATCTCGACCACATTCTGCTCGCTGCCGGGCTGAAAGCTGGCGACGATCTGCTGAATTACGCGGTCGTCGCTGAGGAAGTTCTGGCCGAAGCGTTTGCGCGCGACATGGCCTTCAACGACGCGACTGCCTTTCTTGCCCTGCGGATGACTCATTATGTTTTGCTCATTCTGTATTGCTGCGGGCGTGAATCATGTGGATGGCTTCTTGGACGGCGGCTTGCAGGCTGCCGACTTCGGCCAGCCCGGTGCCGGCCAGTGTCAGTGCGGTGCCGTGATCGACCGAGGTGCGGATGATCGGCAGGCCGAGCGTGATATTCACGGCTTCGCCAAAGCCGGCGTGCTTGAGCACGGGCAGGCCCTGATCGTGGTACATGGCGAGCACGGCATCGGCACCGGCGAGCAGTCGTGGCGTGAACAGCGTATCGGCTGGTAGCGGGCCGGACAGGTTCATGCCGGCAGTCCGCAGCGCATCCAGCGTAGGTGTGATGACTTCGATTTCTTCGCGGCCGAGGTGGCCGGATTCGCCGGCATGCGGGTTCAGCCCGGCGACCAGAATGTGCGGATTGGGGATGCCGAATTTCGTGCGCAGGTCATCGTGCAGAATATTGAGCACCTGCGTCAGACGCTCCGGCGTGATGGCGTCCGGCACGTCGCGCAGCGGCAGATGCGTGGTGGCGAGGGCCACGCGCAGGCCTGGGCAGGCCAGCATCATGACCACGCGCGGCACAGCGCAGCGTTCTTGCAGGTATTCGGTGTGGCCGCTGAAGGCGATGCCGGCATCGTTGATCACAGACTTCTGCACGGGCGCCGTGATCATGGCGGCAAATTCGCCGCTCAGGCAGCCATCGCAGGCACGATCCAGTGTGGCAAGCACGGCGCGGGCATTGCCGACATCGAGCTGGCCGGGTGTTTCTTCGCGAGCGAGTGCCACATGCGCCACTTTCAAGGTGCCGGGCACATGTGCCGCAGCGGGGATTGAGGCATCATGAGGCAGCAACTGCAAAGGCAGGTTCAGCCGTTGTGCAGCGCGGGTCAGCAGGGTGGTATCGGTTACCGCAACAAGCTCGGCAGGCCAGGCGGATTGTGCGAGCATGACCAGCAGATCAGGGCCGATGCCAGCAGGTTCGCCTGGAGTTAATGCAAGTCGGGGGATCATCGGAGAGGTCACATCCTGGGCGTCGGTCATCCACTCTATTGTGCCATATATGCAATAGCCAACCTAAGAGGAGTGGACACCGACGGCGGACGCGCAGTAACAGGAGCTTGCCGCATAAGCCTTGTTACAGGTTCCCAGAGGTCCGGTTGACGCTGCTGGGTACAATTGGCATTGTCGGCTTCGACCTTGATGTAGCCAAGTAAAGATCTCGTAAAACTTCTGCTGCAACACCTTGGAGAAATGCTATCCACCGTCTTTGGTTACATGCCAGACCTTACGCGCTTGCCGTGCTGGCGGTTGCTGTTGCCAGTGCCGCTTCCTGGCTCCTGCAAAGCTATGTGTCGCTGCCGAATTTGGTGTTGCTGTTCATGCTGGCGGTGGTCGCTGTCGCCTTTGTCGCCGATGGCCGCGCGGCCATGCTGGCGTCCGTGCTGGCCAGTTTGGCCTATGCCGGTCTTTATTTACCGATAGGTTATCTCGATGCTGCCGAGCTCAGCCAGTATGTGGTGACTGCGATCATCACCATGGCCATGAGCTTGTTTATCAGTCAGCTCACTACGCGCTGGCGTGACAAGGCGCTGGAGTCGGCCGAGCGGGCGCGCGAGCTGGACCGCCTCTATCGCTACACCCGCGAGCTGGAGACCGAGCGCTTGCGCAACTCGGTGCTGAGCGCGCTGTCGCATGATCTGCGCACACCGCTGGCCGGTCTTATCGGCGCTTCGTCATCACTCCTGTCGGATGAAGTCACGCTGACCGCGGAGGCCCGTCACGACCTAGCTAGTCTGATTTATGACGAATCGCGGCGGATGCAGGCGCTGGTCGAGAATTTGCTGGAGCTGGCACGACTAGAGTCGGGCCCGGTCACGCTGCAGCAGGACTGGCAGGCGCTGGATGAAATCATTGGTGCCGTAGTGCCGCTCTGGCGCAAACAGCTGGCACCGCGAGTGCTGATGCTGAAGTTACCGGAGGAGCTGCCGTTATTGCGCTTTGATCCGCGCCTGATCGAGCGGGTCTTGGTGAATTTGCTGGAGAACATTGGCAAATACACACCGGAGGAGACGCAGGTGATTATTTCTGCGCAGGCATTCGAGGACAGGGTTGAACTCGCGATTGCGGACAACGGGCCGGGTTTTCGTGAAGATCCGGATCAGCTGTTCCAGAAGTTTTATCGTGGCGACAGTGCCGGGCCGATGCCCGGTGCAGGCCTGGGGCTGGCGATCTGTCGCGCCATTCTAGAGGCTCATCAGGGTCATATTCGTGCCGAGTCGGTGCTGCCTCATGGCGCAGTATTTACCCTGAGCCTGCCGCGCGCGGCCCAGCCCCTGCAAATCATGCCCGATGAGGACGAGTCATGAGTGTCGACATTCTCATCATTGAAGATGACCCCAGTCTGTCGCGCTTCCTGTCGACGACACTGGCGGCTCAGGGCTATGCCGTGACCACGGCCATGCGTGCCGATGAAGCGTTGGCGCGCGTGGCGCTCGATGATCCGGCGCTCATCCTGCTGGATCTCGGCTTGCCCGACGGTGATGGCTTGATGCTCTTGCCCGAGCTGAAAGCGCGCTGTGATGCGCAGATATTGGTGGTGTCGGCACGTACACAGGAAAGCGACAAAATCAGTGCGCTGGATGCCGGTGCCGAAGACTATCTGACCAAGCCGTTTAGTGTGGCGGAGTTGCTGGCGCGTCTGCGCGTAGCCCAACGCCGGCGTTTGGAGGCGATGCCCGTTGCCCAGCAATATGCCGTTGGCGAGTTGCGCGTGGATCTGGAAAAGCACCAGGTCTGGCTGGCGGATGAGGCGCTGAAGTTAACGCCAAAGGAGTTTCAGCTGCTCGCCATTCTCGCGCAATCACGCGGTCGCGTGGTTACTCATGCGCAACTGCTGCAGGCGATTTGGGGAAGGCATCACAGCGATGACACGCATTATTTGCGGATTTATTTGCGCCAGCTCAGGCAGAAAATAGAGCCAAACCCGAGTGAGCCGAGGTATCTGCTCACCGAGCCGGGCGTGGGCTATCGACTCGCGGATGCGTAGGTCGACAGCCCTTGCTGCGGTCAGCGCTTAGCGCGCGCCGCGATAGTCCACGTAGGCTTCCGAACGCAGCTCACGCAGCCAGGCACCCAGCTCTTCGTCGTAGGCACGAGCAAAGAGAATCTGGCGTGCGCGATCTTTCAGGATGCTCTCACGCATGTCCTGCTTGCGCTCACCCTCAACGCGCAGAATGTGCCAACCGAAGCTGCTCAGGAAGGGCTCGCTGATTTCACCGATGGCCGTCTTGCCGATGCTGCGATCAAACTCCGGCACCATGTCGCCAGGCGATACCCAACCGAGGTCGCCACCTTTCACGGCCGAACCTGGGTCTTGTGATTGCAGGCGTGCCAGCTCGGCAAAGTCAGCACCTTTCTTGAGTTGGCGATAGAGACCATCCATGGCCTGACGCACATCATCAGTGGATTGTAGATCGTTCGGGCGCATCAAAATGTGACGAACCTGACGCTGTGTCACTACGGTAGTCGGTGCAGGTGGCGGTGGTGGCAGTATGGCCTCCGGTGCGCTCAGCTCTCGACGATCAAGCAACCAGAGTAGATGCCAGCCACGTGGCGAGCGCACCAGCGCGGCTTCACTGCCGGTTATGCGCTGCTTGATGGGGTCGATCAGTAGTGACGGCATATCTTCGATGGCGCGCCAGCCCAGGGGCTCGATGGCGGCATCCGTCGCCTTGCCCTTCAGGCTGTCAATGGCTTCTTCCGGAGTCAGGCCTTTGCGCTGAGCTGCCAGCAGGCGCTCTGCCAGGGAGGTCAGCTCAAGCTGTTTACGCGGCGACGCATCATCTTCCATGGGCACCAGAATCTGGGTGACAAGGAACTGTGCAATAGCTGGCTTTGCGGCAACCGGGACGGACTTTACGGCCGGCTTCAGCTGTTCATCGAGCTGACGGTTAAGTTCGGTGCCCGCCGGCGTAGACAAGAGTTGAGCGATGTCGGCATCGGTGATGCGGATACGTTCGCCCATGCGTCGCTGACGCAGGCGCTCAATGATTTGCTCACGTTCAACCGCATTGCGGACGCTGGCAAAACTGGTGCCTGGGGTGCTGTCGAGCTTGCTGCGGAATTTGTCCAGCGCCATGCCGTTTTGGCGTGCCATGGCGGTCAACGAGGCAATCACGGCATTGTCGTCGGCACGGATGCCATTGCGCTCAGCCAGCTGCATTTGCAGCGTCTCCAGAATCAACTGCTCGCGTGCCTGCTGACGCAGTGTTTTTTCGTCAGGCACGGCGGCTTTGCGTTGCTCGGCCTGAAAGCGGAGATCGTTGATGCGCGCATCCACATCCGAATTGAGAATGACGCCGTCATTCACAATGATGGCAATTTGATCAATAGGCTGGGCGGCTGCCTGAGCCTCAGGCGTCAGAGTAGAGATGCAAAGCAGGGTTGTGCAGAGCAGGGCAGAGAGTGGGCGCCACATTAGAAGCTATCCTCATTTTTCGTGAGTTGTGAGTAACCAATGACATTGCGTTCGAGCAGCGCGTCAACACGACTGCCAATGCCAGCAAGGCCTTTCAGAGTCACTTCGATAAAGAAAGTGCTGGTGTTGCGATCGGTATTGGCCTGCGGCACGGTATTTGTCACCGCGATGTAATTGCGTTTGAACACTCTGACCTGCCAGCAGCAGGATTCATACGAAACACCCAGCAAGGTTTCTTGTGATTCTCTCGCCAGCAAATCGTACTGCCAGAGGCCAATAGCCTTCCAGTTCACACCAAACGGTTGAACGAACGATAGCTGGGTTTGGCTGACCTGCTTCTGGCCAATCGTGGGGTCGTCACGGCGAAAGCGGTATCCGGCGTTGTAAACGCGCCCGGCATTCTGCGGCAAATAGCTCGCCCCCAGACTGTATTGGGTCAGCTTGCTGTCTTTCGGGTTGAGCAAGAAGTCACCGTAGACGCTGGCCTCTTCGCTGGCGCGAAGCGTGGCATTACCGGCGAAGTCGGAGCTGGCGGACAGGCCGGGCTGGCCCACACCAATAGGGCAGGTGTTACCGTTGCAGCTCAGCGGTAATGTGACCAAGCGATCGCGGAAGTAATAAATTTGACCGAGAGACGCTTGCAGGTGCTCAAAGCCATCGTTGTCGAAGTGACGGGTGGTGACCCCGAGCGATAGCTGATGGGCGTCGTCAATACGGTCGTTGCCGGAAAAGCGAGTGTCGCGAAAGAGCTGATCGTAACTGAAGGTTCGCGTCGCGGTATCGAAAACAGGCAGCATCGACTGGTCGCGGTAGGGCGAATACAGATATAGCGCGCGTGGCTCCAGTGTCAGGCTGCTGCCGGTGTTGTTGAGCCGTTCTAAATAAAGACCGGAGTCGAGGCTCAAGGTAGGCAGTGTGAAGCTGGGGGAGTTGGCATTGCTATTCGTGCCGTTGCCTGTCAGCTCGTATTGCAGGTGTGACAGCTTGATGCCTGGACGCATAAAGCCCCAAGGCTGGCTATAGTCGTAACGCAGCTGGGGATCCAGACGCAGACGAATGCCGTTGACTTCCGGCAGGCTGCCGTCATCAATCGTGCGTTGGAAATTGGTGACTTCCGCGCGTAGTTGCTTTTGCCAGCCAGGCAGGCGAGAGGGGTCGGTCGTCAGCAGCAGCTGTGGCAGTCGTGTGTAAGGCTTGTCGCCATCTGCCAGGCTTGGATCCAATGTCTGAAAGCCTTGGGCGCGAGCTAGGACATGCCAGTTGTCCTGGTCGTACTGAACATCGCCTACGCGTTCCAGATAGGTTTGATTGGCAATTTCCAGCCCGCTGCCGAGATCGGTCAGATAAAACGGATCACTGACATAGTTGAGGTCGGTGCGCGCGCTCCAGCCACTACCCCAGCTAACATCATGGCGCAAGCGTCCGGATTTGCGATCTTCACCTGTTTGCTTGTCGTCTGGGAGAATGGCTCCGCGAATCTCGCCGCGTCCCAGGTTCTCCGTGAGATAACGGAATTCACCCTGCAGCAGGGTGCCGCGCTGGGTATAGAGTGTTGGCGTCAGCGTGGCGTCGTAATTCGGCGCTAGATTCAGATATATCGGCTGTGCGTAGACAAACCCGCCATTGGTCGATGTGCCGAAGTGCGGCGGCAGCAGGCCTGTCTGACGGCGATCATCGATCGGAAAACGAAAGTAGGGCGTGTACAGCACGGGTACATCATTGATGCGTAGCTTGGCGCCATAGACTTTGCCGACACCGGTGTTGGGGTTGAGCTCAATGTTGCGGGCGATAAAGGACCAGCTGCGCTTGCCGGGTGCACAGGTGGTGTAAACGCCTTGATCAATGCGCATGACGCCATCACTGAAGCGGCGAATCCGCTCGGCACGACCGTGTGCATGCATACTGCTGGAGACAAACTCACTCGATAGCAGCTGGCCGGCAGAGGAGTTGACATTGATGACGCCTTGATCGCCTGTGAGCAGTAGCCCCGGCTCCGCCAAACGGACATTGCCGTCAAAGCGCGCGTAATCTCTGTCTTGAGTTAGATAACCGCTGTCGGCTTCAACCAGGCGGCCCGGCTGCTGCAAACGAACTTGGCCTTCAAGTACGGCCTCACCATTGTCGCGATAAGACAGGCTGTCTGCCATGGCTTTGACATCGCTCTCTTCGAGCTTGGATGCAATAACGAATTGGCTGATCGGAGTGACCCAGGCACCTTCACAGGTGGCATCCAGTGAGGGTCGGTCAATCGCGGGTAATTGTGCGATCTCTGCGCGTGTCATCCAGCCCAGTCGATCACCTGCTGAGTCGATACTCGGCAAAGCTTGGCTTTGCTTGTCGGTCAGACGAGGCTCTCGCGCGGATGATGTTGGTGACGCTGTGTCAGCGGCAGGCTTTTGATTGCCGACAACAGCGGGGGCGCTAGTTATCGCCGCTGGCATACGACTCTCTGCAGACTCTTCTGCCGCATAGACGGGTAGCCCCGCAGTACTGTCCTGGCCGTAGCCGGGCGATTGTTCTGCAGCCAGCAATGGCGTTGCAGACAGCGCCAATAGGGCAGCCGTCAGGGGGCGTAGCTGCCAGCGCAGCAAGCACGTATTTTTAGCACGACGGCAATCAGTCATGGCAGGAGTCGTTGGGTCATGTCAGGATTTGCTGGATAATAGAGTCATTGCCCTTTTTCAGCTAGGAAAATCCCGAGATGGCCGCAGATCCTCGTGTCCAGCGTTTGCAGGAATGGACGCAAACGTGGCTTAGCCGCCAACAGCAATGGTTGCCAGCTCAAGGCGGGCTTCAAATCGTATCTGGCGATGCAAGCTTCCGGCGCTATTTTCGCCAGCCACTGAGCATCGGCAGCCTGATTGCTGTTGATGCGCCGCCCGAGCAGGAAAATTGCGGGCCTTTTGTGGCGATTGCCAAGGCACTGCATGCACATGGTCTGTGCGTGCCTGAGGTGTTGGCCTGGTCATCTCAGGAAGGCTTCATGCTGCTGACGGATCTGGGCGATACCCTGCTGCGCAATGAGTTGGCCGCAGACACGGTCAATACTCTGTATGGCGCTGCCATGACGGCGCTGGTGCACATGCAGTCGTGTGCGGCTCCTGCCGACTACTTTTTGCCAAGCTATGACCGGGAGCGCTTGCTCACCGAAATGCGCTTGCTCAGCGACTGGTTTATCCCGCAGTTTCTCGGCCTGAGTTTGAGTGAAGAGCAGGCTCAGGCATTAGAGCAGCAGTTCGCCCTGATCGCCGAGCGAGTGGCCGAGCAGCCCGTGGTGTTTGTGCATCGCGATTATCACTCGCGCAATCTCATGCTTACGCCCACCGGCGAGCTCGGCATCATCGACTTTCAGGATGCCGTGCGCGGCCCCATCACCTACGATCTAGCGTCGCTGCTGCGCGATGCCTATGTGGTCTGGCCGGCCGCCGATGTGGCGCGCTGGGTGCAGCAGTTCCGTGATGAGCTGATTGCCAGTGCGGTGCTGGATCCGGCGGTGAGTGCCGAACAATTCCAAGCCTGGTTCGACTGGATGGCTGCACAGCGACACCTGAAAGTGGTCGGTATTTTTGCCCGGCTCAGCCTGCGTGACGGCAAACACGGCTACCTTGCCGACATTCCGCTGGTGTATCGCTACCTGCTCGATGAGATTGCCGACTACGCCGAACTGCAGCCGCTGCATCAGTTGTTGGTATCGTTGTTGCCAGCGTATCTGGCGCGCTATCCGGAGGCGCATAAGTTGCTTGGAGAGTATCTGTGAGAGCCATGATTCTGGCCGCCGGACTGGGCACGCGTATGCGGCCACTGACCGACAACACACCCAAGCCGCTACTCGTGGTCGGAGGCAAGCCACTGATCGTCTGGCATATCGAGGCGCTGCGCGCGGCCAGCATTACCGAGATTGTCATCAACACGGCGTGGCTGGGTCACAAGCTCGAAGCAGCTTTGGGCGATGGTCGCCGTTATGGCGTGAATATTCACTGGTCGCATGAGCCGGAAGGCCAGCCACTGGAGACTGCCGGCGGCATCGTGCAAGCCTTGCCGATGCTGGGTCATGCCCCGTTCATGCTGGTCAATGGTGACATTTGGCTACGCAAGCATCTGACGCCGTTGCGCGCGACACTGACTTCGGGCCGGCAGGCGCATTTGGTGCTGGTGGATAATCCGGCGCATCATCCTCAGGGTGATTTTTTGCTGGCCTGCGGCTCTGATCTTGCTTTGGCGGGTGAGCGCCATGCCTTGTCAGCACGCGATGTTGCCGGGCAGCGTCTGACCTATGCCGGCCTCGCGGTGTATTGCCCGACGCTGTTTCAGGGGCTGGCTCGCGGTGTGCGACCGCTGGCACCTTTGCTGCACGAGGCTATCGCTGATGGCATGGTCAGCGGCGAGTACTTTCCCGGGCCCTGGGTTGATGTGGGTACGCCGGAGCGTCTGCGGACTCTGGATGCGGCGATTCGCGATGGTTCGATTTAATTTTTTGAGGTCGTTATGACAACTGTTTCTGCATCATTTCAAAAGGACTTTCTGATCGCCCCCTCCATCCTCTCTGCCGACTTCGCGCGTCTGGGCGAGGAGGTAGACAATGTGCTCAAGGCCGGTGCCGATGTTGTGCATTTCGATGTCATGGACAATCACTATGTGCCCAACCTGACCATCGGCCCCATGGTCTGCAAGGCGCTGCGCAAGCACGGCGTGACGGCTCCGATTGATGCCCACCTGATGGTGCGTCCGGTCGATCGCCTGATTGGTGACTTCATAGAGGCCGGCGCCAGCATCATCACCTTCCACCCGGAAGCATCGGATCATGTTGATCGTTCGCTGCAAATGATTCGCGATGGCGGCGCGCAATGCGGTCTCGTATTCAACCCCGGCACGCCGCTGCATTATCTCGATTACGTCATGGACAAGGTCGATGTGATTTTGCTGATGAGCGTGAATCCTGGCTTCGGTGGGCAGAAATTCATCCCTGGCACGCTGCAGAAACTGCGTGATGTGCGTGAGCGCATTCGTGCCAGCGGCCGCAACATTCGCCTCGAGATTGATGGCGGTGTTGGCGTGCAGAACATCCGCGAAATCGCCGAGGCCGGCGCCGACATGTTTGTGGCTGGCTCGGCGATCTTCAATGCCCCGGATTACGCCGAAGTCATCGCCAAGATGCGTGCTGAGCTGGCTCTCGTTGCCACAAGCGTGGCGGTGCGCTCATGAGCGCCTTGAAGCCGCTGGCTGAATGGTTTGGCGGCTTGCCGCAAGTCATTCTGATGGATCTCGATGGCACGCTGGTCGATAGCGCCGCCGACATTGCCTTGTCGCTGAATCGTGCGCTGGCCGACCTTGGCCTAGGGGTGGTCACGGAAGCTCAGGTGCGTGACTGGGTCGGCCGAGGCGCTGCGCGTCTGATCGAGGTCGCGCTCCAGCATGTGGTGCCGCATCACGCTCAGGACCCCCAGAAGCACGCCGTTGAGACGCGCTTACTGGCGGCATTCATGGCGCGCTATCAGGATTCGGTGTGCGAGGCCAGCACGGTCTATCCGGGCGTGGCGGAGTTTGTCGCCGCCGCTCGCGAGGCCGGCATTCGTCTGGCCTGCGTCACCAACAAGCCCTATCGGCCAGCGGTGGCGTTGCTGGAAGCGCTGAATCTGCTCGATGCCTTCGAGCTGGTTATCGGCGGCGATACGCTGGCGCACAAGAAGCCGCACCCCGAACCGTTGCTGCATTGCCTGCGTCATTTCGAGGTGGCCGCTGCTCAAGCGCTCATGGTTGGCGACTCGCGCAACGATGTTGATGCTGCGAAAGCAGCCGGCGTGAAGTCGCTGGCCGTGCCTTACGGCTACAATCACGGCGAGCCTATCGAGGCCTGTGAGCCGGATCGCTTGGTTGCGTCCTTGGCCGAGTTAATTTAACTTCATCACATTCTTTATTAAGGCTACAGCCATGTGTGACCAGCTCCTCAAGCTTGGCAGCATCTGTTGGCGATGGTGACGCGTTCGCCATTGCCCGTTGTGCTGTCCTGAATTTGTTTGAGTGAGTGTTCATGAACGCTGAAAAATTTGCTGCGCTGGCCGCGCAAGGCTACAACCGCATCCCGGTTGTGCGCGAAATTCTGGCCGATCTCGATACCCCGTTGTCGTGCTACCTGAAGGTGGCCGATCAGCCCTATACCTATCTCTTCGAGTCTGTGCACGGCGGTGAGCAGTGGGGGCGTTACTCCATGATCGGCCTGCCGGCGCGCATTCTGCTGCAGATTCGTGATCACGCCGTGACCGTGCAGGTCGATGGTGTGGTCACCGAATCGCTGACCGTGACCGACCCGCTGGCCTTCGTTGAGGCCTTCCAGCAGCGCTATCGCGTGCCCGAGCTGAGTGATTTGCCGCGCTTCACTGGCGGTCTGGTCGGCTACTTCGGTTACGACACCGTGCGTTATATCGAGAAGCGTCTGGCTGGCGTGGTCAAGCCCGATCCCATCGGCACGCCAGACATCTTCTTCATGGTTTCAGACGAGGTTATGGTCTTCGACAAGGTCAAGGGCTCGCTGTTTCTGGTGGTGCATGCCGACCCTTCACAGCCGGATGCCCTGAGCCGTGCCGAGCAGCGCCTGAGCGAACTGGTGACGATGATTCGTGCTCCGCGCGGTCAGACCTCGATCGATGCCTTCGTGCCCGGCCAGGTCACGCGCGAGCAGGACTTCGTGTCCAGTTTCGGTGAGCAGAGCTTCAAGGCGGCGGTGAATCGCATCAAGGACTATGTGCTTGCTGGCGACATCATGCAGGTGGTGCCGTCGCAGCGCCTGAGTGCACCGTTCGTGCAACCGCCGCTGACGCTGTATCGCGCCTTGCGTCACCTGAATCCGTCACCGTATTTGTATTTCCTGCATTGCGGCGATTTCCACATCGTCGGTTCCAGCCCGGAAATTTTGGCGCGCTCGGAGAATGGCCAAGTCTCGGTGCGACCGATTGCCGGCACCCGCAAGCGCGGCAGCACGCCGGAGCGCGACCGCGAGCTGGAGGCCGAGCTGCTCGCCGACCCCAAGGAAATTGCCGAACATCTGATGCTTATCGACCTTGGTCGTAATGATGTGAGTCGTGTCGCCGAAATCGGCCAGGTGCGCGTCACTGAGAAGATGGCTGTCGAGCGTTATTCGCATGTCATGCATATCGTGTCCAACGTTGAAGCTACGCTGAAGCCGGGCGTGACCGCGCTGGATGTGCTGAAGGCGACGCTGCCGGCCGGCACGCTGTCTGGCGCGCCGAAAGTGCGCGCCATGGAAATCATCGACGAGCTGGAGCCGGTGAAGCGCGGCATCTACGGTGGCGCAGTTGGTTACTTGGCGTGGAATGGCAACATGGATACCGCGATTGCCATCCGCACCGCCATTCTCAAGGATGGCCAGATGCATGTGCAGGCCGGCGCGGGCGTTGTTGCCGACTCCATTCCCGAGCTGGAGTGGATGGAAACCCAAAACAAGGCGCGGGCGCTGATGAAAGCGGCCGAGCTGGCCTCGACCAATCTGGTCAAGGCGGAGGACTGAACCATGAATCGTGAGCAAGCCATTACGCTGCTGCGGTCTGCTAAGCCCGTGCTCGCCAGCCAGTTTGGTGTAACACGCTTGGCCCTGTTTGGGTCTGTTGTGCGTGATCAGGCTAGCTCGGATAGTGATATTGATGTCCTGATTTCATTCGCCGGCGCGGCCAATGCCAAGTCCTATTTCGGCGCGCAGTTTTATCTCGAAGACCTGTTGGGCGAGCCTGTTGATTTGGTTACGGAGAAAGCATTGAGAGCCGAGCTGAGGCCGTTTATCGAGCGAGATCTGATTGATGTCTGAGCGTATCTGGACATTTTATGTCGATGACATGATTGCCTTCGCTGAAAAAGTCTTGAGCTACACCGAAGGCTTTGATCAGGCGCGTTTCGTCAGTAGTGGGCTGACCTATGATGCAACGCTGCGTAATCTGGAGTTGATCGGTGAGGCAGCAACTCATGTGCCAGCAGAGGTTCGAGCGGCACATGTAGAGATTCCGTGGCGACTGATTATTGCCACGCGTAATCGTTTGATTCATGGCTATCTCGGTGTCGATAACGACACGCTGTGGAGCATAGTCGTGGATGAAGTGCCTGCTTTGCTGGCTGACCTGATGCAATTGCGTGCGCAATACCGCGCGCTTTAAACGAGAAAAATCATGCTGCTCATGATCGACAACTACGACTCTTTTACCTACAACCTCGTGCAGTATTTCGGCGAGCTGGGCGAGGAGGTCGTGGTCTATCGCAACGATGAAATCACGCTCGAGCAAATTGCGGCGCTGAAGCCGGATCGTCTGGTGATTTCGCCCGGCCCCTGCACGCCGACCGAGGCGGGGATTTCGATTCCGGCCATCGCGCGTTTTGCTGGCGAGATTCCGCTGCTCGGCGTCTGCCTCGGGCACCAGAGCATCGGCCAGCATTTCGGCGGTGATGTGGTGCGCGCGCGGCAGGTCATGCACGGCAAGACTTCGCCGATTTTTCACAAGGACACGGGTGTCTTTGCTGGTCTCAATAACCCGCTCACGGCCACGCGCTATCACTCGCTGGTGGTGAAAAAAGAGACCTTGCCGAACTGCCTGGAAATGACCGCGTGGACGCAAACCGAAGACGGTGCTGTCGATGAAATTATGGGTCTGCGCCACAAGACGCTGGCTGTCGAGGGTGTGCAGTTTCATCCGGAGTCCATCCTCACCGAGCAGGGTCATGCGCTGCTGAAAAACTTCCTGACACAGACGCGCTGAGCTGGACGAATAGCTATGGATATCAAGCAGGCGCTGGCCCGCGTGGTCGAGCGCATCGACCTCAACACCGCAGAAATGCAGGATGTGATGCAGGCCATCATGAGCGGGCAGTGCAGCGATGCACAGATTGCCGCGCTGCTGGTGGCTTTGCGCATGAAGGGTGAATCTATCGATGAAATCGAGGGCGCGGCGCGGGTCATGCGTGATCTCGCCACGCCGGTGAAGATCGCCAATACGCAGTACCTGGTCGATATCGTCGGTACCGGTGGCGATGGCGCCAATCTGTTCAATGTCTCCACCGCTGCGGCGATGGTGGTGGCCGCTGCGGGTGGTCGTGTCGCCAAGCATGGCAATCGCGCCGTGTCATCGAAGAGTGGCAGCGCCGATCTGCTCGAAGCTGCCGGCATCAATCTGGCCATCAGTGCCGAGGAAGTGGCGCGCTGCATCGACACGATCGGCGTTGGCTTTCTCTTTGCGGTGAATCATCACAGCGCCATGAAACACGCCATTGGCGCGCGGCGTGAAGTCGGTCTGCGCACCTTGTTCAACATGCTCGGCCCGTTGACCAATCCGGCCTTTGTGCAGCGCCAGGTGGTCGGTGTCTTCAGCCCGGCGCTCTGCCGGCCTGTGGCCGAAGTGCTGGGCCGTCTTGGCAGCGTGCATGCGCTGGTTGTGCATGCGGCAGATGGTCTCGATGAAGTCTCGCTGGCAACGCGCACGCAAGTGGCGGAATGGAAGGACGGCGTTGTGCAGGAGTACAGCGTGGTGCCGGAAGATCTGGGCATCCGCAGCCAGAGCCTGATCGGCCTTATGGTCGATAGTTCGGCAGACTCGCTGGCGCTCATTCTCGATGCCCTTGGCAAGCAAGCCACCGAGCAGGGCCGCAAGGCGGCGGACATCATCGCACTCAATGCCGGTGCCGCGATTTATGTGGCCGGCCTGACCACGAGCTGGAAGCTCGGCGTGGCGCTGGCCGAGGATGTTATTAGCACTGGCCAGGCGCTGGAAAAGCTTCAGGATCTGCGGCTGTTCACTCGTGCGCTATTGCCGGAAACTCAACAGTGAGCACCATCCTCGACAAGGTCATGGCGCGCAAGCGCGAAGAAGTAGCGGTTCGTCGCAAGCGTCATTCGCTCAAAGATCAGGAGGCATTTGCCCGCGAGGCCGATCCTGTGCGCGGCTTCACGCGGGCCTTGCAGACGGCTATTGCCGCTGGCCGACCCGGCGTCATTGCCGAGATCAAGAAGGCATCGCCGTCCAAGGGTGTGATCCGCGCTGACTTTCAGCCGGCGGCCATCGCCGAGTCCTACCAGAAGGGCGGTGCCAGTTGCTTGTCCGTACTCACCGATGTCGATTTTTTTCAGGGCAGCGATGACTACCTCAAGCAGGCGCGTGCTGCTTGCGACTTGCCGGTGATTCGCAAGGACTTTCTCTACGACCCGTATCAGGTCATCGAGGCGCGTGCGCTCGGTGCCGACTGCGTGCTGCTGATCGTCGCGGCCTTGTCGGATGCGCAGTTGCAAGAGCTCAACGCCTGCGCCATCGAGCAGGGTCTGGATGTGCTGATTGAGGTGCATGATCGCGCCGAGCTGCTGCGCTCGTTGCCGCTGCACAGCCCGCTGGTTGGAATCAATAATCGTAATCTGCACACCTTCGAGGTCAGCCTGCAGGCCACGCTCGACCTGCTCGGCGACATCCCGCCCGAGCGCACGGTGATTACCGAAAGCGGCATTTTCACTCGTGATGATGTGGCGCGCATGCGCGATCACGCTGTGCATGGCTTCCTCGTGGGCGAGGCGTTCATGCGTGCGCCGGAGCCGGGCGAGAAGCTGGCGGAATTGTTTTTCTGAGCCTATACTGACTATTTCAAGTAGTCATTTTGGAGGCTAGCCATGTCTGCCTATCTGTCTCAGATATCGAAAACGGAGTTCAAGGCCCGCGCGCTGGAGCTTTGCCGGCAGGTTGAAGACAGCGCCCAGTCGCTGATCATCACCGATCATGGCCGCCCCACGCTGGAGCTGCGCCCCTGCCAGCCTGCGCAAGATCCGCTGCTGATGCTGCGCGAAACGGTATTGCGCTACGATAATCCGCTGGAGCCGGTGGATGTGGACTGGTACGCCAACCTGTGATCCTGCTTGATACACATGCGCTGATCTGGTGGGTGGGTGGCGATGCTCGCCTGCCTGAGTCGTCGGCAAAGCTGATCCGGCAAAATCTGGCGGAGTACTCCGTACTCGTCTCCGCGATCTCCGCGTGGGAAGTGGCACAGCTGGTGGCGCGAGATCGTCTGGTGCTATCGCGCCCCGTCAGTGATTGGCTGGACTTGGTGCAGGCTATCAACGGGGTGCGTTTCGTGCCCATTGATCATCGCGTAGCGGTGGAGTCAGTGAACTTGCCCGGTGACTTTCACAAAGATCCGGCAGATCGTTTTTTGGTGGCGACGGCGCGTTTGTTGGGTGCCACGCTGGTCAGCTGTGACGATAAAATTCGCGCCTATGCGCATGTAAATACTTTTTGGTCTTGAGGCGAGGTTCTTACTGTGGAAGCACGTATCACGTGGAATGGCGATGTCAGCTTCAAGGCAAAGTCCGGCACCGGTCACGAAGTCATCATGGACGGCCCGCCCGATCTCGGTGGTCGCAACCTCGGGGCTCGCCCCATGGAAATGATGCTGATGGGTATGGGTGGCTGCACCAGCTTTGATGTCATGAGCATCCTGAAAAAATCGCGTCAGCAGGTAACGAATTGCGAAGCCGTGCTACAGGCCGAGCGTGCCGATGCCGTGCCCGCCGTGTTCACGAAAATTCATGTGCACTTCATTGTCACCGGTACTGACTTGAAGGAAGCGCAGGTTAAGCGTGCTGTCGAGCTGTCCGCCGAGAAATACTGTTCGGCCTCCATCATGCTGCAGGCTGCCGGCGTGGTGATCACGAACAGCTACGAGATGATTGCCGCCTAAAGGTAGTAAGTCGTTCCCGTCATCACTGTCGACATCGCCTGCATGGCTTTTTGCACCGGCTCCGGCAGTGTGGCCGCGCCCGCGCGCAAGGCCATGTCGCGATGCTCGGCTTCATCAGTGTGCATCTGCGCCAGCACGGCGCGCGTGCGCAAATCATTCAGCGGCAAGCGCGTGAGATGCCCCTGCAAATGCTCGCAGACCTGACGCTCAGTTTCCGCAACAAAGCCCAGGCTCCATTTGTCACCGGCCATCCCGGCCAATGCGCCAATACTGAATGACGCCGCATAGAACAGCGGATTAAGCACACTGGGCGATGCCCCCAGCTCATCCAGCCGTTGCTGGCACCAAGCCAGGTGGTCGACCTCTTCCTGCGCCGCATGCTCCATGTCCTGGCGTACCGTCGGCAGGCGCGCAGTCAGTGCCTGGCCGTGATACAGCGCCTGCGCGCAAACCTCACCGGTATGATTAATACGCATGAAGCCGCTGATCTGACGCTGCTCTTCCGCGCTCAGGCCGGCTTCCGGCAAGGTTGCCGCTGGCGATGGCCGTGTCGCGCTCACGGCATTGTGGGCGAGGGTGCGCAAGACCTTGTCGGCCTCGCCAATGAGGCGGTCAAAAAAGCTATAACGGCGTGTCATTCAAAGCTCCCGGAAGGCCAACTTAACCGAAATACCCGCTCAGCCCGGCGGCCAGCTCAGGCGGCGGCCGGCGAGCAAATGCAAATGGATGTGGTACACGCTTTGGCCGCCATCCTGGTTGCAATTCATCACCACACGGTAGCCATCGTCAGCAAGGTTGTGCTCTTTGGCGAGCGCGGTAGCGGTGGTGATGAGTTCGCCCAGCAGCGCGGCCTCACTCGCCGGTACATCATTGAGCGTGGTGAAATGCTGCTTGGGGATGATCAGCAAATGCGTGGGTGCCGCCGGAAACAGATCATGAAAGGCTACGATGCGTTCGTTTTCAAAGACGATTCGCGAGTTCACTTCATGGTGGGCGATCTTGCAGAAAATACAATCCGTCATGCCGGAAAATCCTGTTCGAGAAGGGATTGAGGGATGACCGTAGACTACGGGGTCTGCAGCACAGACTCAATCAATGGTATGCTTTCGCGCCGGTCAAGCAGCTTGCCGCCACCCCCGATCTTGCACCAACCTGGAGCATAGTCAGCGTAAAGGCACTGTAATGG
Source organism: Pseudomonadota bacterium (assembly GCA_040384385.1). Lineage (GTDB taxonomy): Bacteria > Pseudomonadota > Gammaproteobacteria > Pseudomonadales > Moraxellaceae > Perlucidibaca. The sequence goes on from JAZKJJ010000007.1 coordinate 42,884, forward strand.
TGATTTCTGACGCTAATATGCACCGAGATGGCGCAATCTTGTGCGCTGGTGTCGTGGCACGCAATTTGCTAAAACCGTCCAGTGATGCTGGCATGTCCTCCCGTTTTTAACGGGCAACGGCCCGAGTGTCCTGACGAATTCATCAAAAGTCTGTGCATTGCTCTGTGGAGGAGCTTAACCATGTCGAACAAGGTCCTGAAACTGATCAAGGAAAACGAAGCCAAGTGGGTCGATTTCCGCTTTACCGATACCAAGGGCAAGGAACAGCACGTTTCCTACCCGTCGCACACCATCGATGAAGACACCTTCGTCAACGGCAAGATGTTCGACGGCTCGTCGATCACTGGCTGGAAGGGCATCGAAGCCTCCGACATGATCCTGCTGCCGGATGCCGAAACCGCATTCATGGACCCGTTCTTCGAAGAGTCCACCGTTGTCGTCACCTGTGACGTCATCGAGCCGTCCACCATGGAAGGCTACGAACGCGATCCGCGCTCCATCGCCAAGCGTGCTGAGGCTTACCTGAAGTCCACCGGTATCGGTGACACCGCTTTCTTCGGCCCGGAGCCGGAGTTCTTCGTGTTCGACGAAGTGAAGTGGGACATCAACATGGCCGGCTCGTCGCACAAGATGATCGCCGAAGAAGCTGCCTGGTCGACCAACAACGATTACGAAGGTGGCAACACCGGTCACCGTCCGCGCGTCAAGGGTGGCTACTTCCCGGTTCCGCCGATCGATTCCGCTCAGGATCTGCGTTCGGCCATGTGTACAGCCATCGAAGCCATGCTGGGTGTTGGCAAGGTTGAAGTGCAGCACCACGAAGTGGCTTCCTGCCAGTCCGAAATCGGTGTGACCTTCAACACGCTGGTGCGCAAGGCTGACGAAGTTCAAGTCCTGAAGTACGCCGTGCACAATGTTGCTCACGCGTTCGGCAAGACCGCTACCTTCATGCCGAAGCCCATCGTTGGTGACAACGGTTCCGGTATGCACGTACACATGTCCATCGCCAAGAACGGCGTGAACCTGTTTGCTGGCGACGAATACGCTGGTCTGTCGGAAATGGCTCTGTTCTTCATTGGCGGCGTTATCAAGCACGCTCGCGCGCTGAACGCCATCACCAACCCGGCAACCAACTCGTACAAGCGTCTGGTTCCGCACTACGAAGCTCCGATCATGCTGGCCTACTCGGCTCGTAACCGTTCGGCTTCGATCCGTATTCCGTACGTCGCCAGCCCCAAGGGTCGTCGTATCGAAGCGCGTTTCCCGGATCCGGCTGCCAACCCGTACCTGTGCTTCGCTGCTCTGCTGATGGCCGGTCTCGACGGCATCCAGAACAAGATCCACCCGGGCGCCGCTGCCGACAAGAACCTGTACGATCTGCCGCCGGAAGAAGAAGCGAAGATCCCAACTGTGGCTCACAACCTGGAAATGGCGCTGGACGCCCTCAAGGCCGACCACGACTTCCTGACCAAGGGTGGCGTGTTCACCCAGGAAATGTTGGACGCTTACATCGATCTGAAGACCGAAGAGGCGCGTCGCGTTAGCACGTTCGTTTCGCCGATCGAGTTCGATCTGTACTACTCGGTATAAGCGTGTCGGCGCAGGAGCCTCGGTGTAAGTTGCCGATGGCTGCCTGAACCGGTAGCGCTGTGAATAAAAGGCCTGCTCGCAAGAGTGGGCCTTTTGTTTTTGGCGACCGGGCTGGCATGATCGGTGTCTTGTCTTGGGGCACGATATGACGAAGTTGGCGGAACAGTGGTCTCCGTGGTTGCAGGAGCGTTTGCAGCGTGGTGTGGAGATGGCGCCGCCGCACGGCGTTGCCGAGTCGTGGCTGCTGCGTGTACAGCAAGCGGTTGCGGGTTTGCCGCTCGCCACCGAGCGACTGTTGCCGGAGCTAGCGCGCGGCGTTGATCCTTCTTGGCAAGCAGCCTTGCGCCAGCTGCGTACGCGCGAGCAGATGCGCTTTATTGCGCGTGACCTGCAACGACTCTGCACGCTGCCGGAGCTGACGCGCGAGCTCTCGGAGTTTGCCGATGCCGTGCTCGAGGTAGCGCTGGCTCAAGCCCATGCCGATGTAGCGCTGCTGCATGGCGAGCCTATGGGTGCAGACTCCGGCAAGCCACAGCAAATGGTCATCATCGGCATGGGCAAGCTCGGCGGCCATGAGCTGAACCTATCGTCCGATATCGATCTTATGTTCACCTACGCCGAAGATGGCGAGACTGACGGCCGTCGCGCTATTAGCAATCAGGAGTTCTTCATCAAGGTCGGCCAGCGCATCATCCAGCTGCTCGACCCGGTTACGGCGGATGGCTTCGTGTTCCGCGTGGACATGCGCTTGCGACCCTGGGGCGATGGCTCGGCGCTGGCCATGAGCTTTGATGCCATGGAGACCTATTACGAGCGCCATGGCCGCGAGTGGGAGCGCTACGCCCTGATCAAGGCGCGTATCTGTGCCGGCGACCGCACTGGCGGTGAGCAGCTCATGCGGGTACTGCGACCGTTCGTATTTCGGCGCTATATCGACTTTGGCGTGTTCGAATCGCTGCGCGAAATGAAGGCCATGATCGAGCGCGAAGTACGCAGGCTGGATCGTGAAGACAATATCAAGCTCGGCCGTGGCGGCATCCGCGAGGTCGAGTTTATTGCGCAGGCGTTTCAGCTCATTCGCGGCGGTGTTGATACCGCCCTGCAGGAGCGGCAGCTGCTCAAGGTTCTGCCTATGCTGGCCGAACGCGGCTTGCTGTCGGCGTCGGCGGTTGCTGGACTGATTCAGGCCTACCATTTTCTGCGCAACAGCGAGCATCGCATTCAGGCCTTGCACGATCAGCAAACGCAAATGCTCCCGGTGGATGCTGCTGATCGCCAATGCTTGGCCGAGGCCATGGGCTTTGCCGACTGGTCGGCTTATAGCGCGGCGCTCGCGTGTGAGCGCGAGGTCGTGCATCGGCATTTTCGCGATGTGATAGATGCGCGCGAGCCTGAGCCCGAGCAAGTGGCCTTGCCGCCGGAGCAGTGGCCGCCGGTTATCCAGGCATTGCTCGATAGTCGCGCGCTGGCCCAGCTTAGTGTTGCCGGGCGCGAGCGCCTAGAGCGGCTGTTACCTGTCCTCGTTCGTGAGTGCGCGGCTCATGACCAGGGCGAGCAGGCGCTGACGCGAATCATTCCCCTGATCGAGGCCACCCTAAAGCGCTCGGCCTATCTCGTTCTGCTTAGCGAAAATCCCGAAGCGCTGAAGCGCTTGATTGATCTCTGCGCGGCCAGCCCGTGGATGGCACAGCTGCTGGCGCGCTACCCGGCGCTGCTCGATGAGCTGCTCAATGCCGCCACATTGTTCGCGCCGCCAACGCGCGCTGAGCTGGCGGCTGATTTGCGGGCGCAGCTGGCGCGCGTGCCGGAGGATGATCTGGAGCGGCAAATGGACATCCTACGCTTGTTCCAGAAAGGCCAGTTGCTCAGAGTCGCGGCATCCGACCTCAAGGGTACCTTGCCGCTGATGAAGATCAGCGACTCGCTGACCTGGATTGCCGAGGCGGTGCTGCAAGAGGTGCTGCATCTGAGCTGGCGGCAGCTGGTGGCGCGTCACGGCACGCCGCTGGACCGCAACGGCAAGCCCTGCGATCCCGGCTTCATCATCGTCGGCTATGGCAAGCTCGGTGGTCTGGAGCTGGGCTACGGCTCCGACCTCGATCTCGTTTTCATTCACGATGCCGATGCCCAGCGCGACACGGTCGGTGGGATCAAGCCGCTGGATGGTGCCAGCTTCTTCGCTAGGCTCGGCCAGAAAATCATCCACCTGCTGACCACCAGCATGGGTAGCGGTCTGCTCTACGAGGTGGACATGCGCCTGCGCCCGTCGGGTGCGTCGGGCCTGCTGGTGACCTCGCTGGACGGCTTTGCCCTGTACCAGCGCGAGCAAGCCTGGACTTGGGAGCATCAGGCCTTGGTGCGCGCGCGCGTGGTGGTCGGTGATCCGGCGCTGGCCGTCCGCTTCGACGAAGTCCGTGCCAGCGTATTGGCAAAGCCACGAGCTTTGCCGCCGCTGCGCGTGGAAGTGCGCGAAATGCGGCAGAAAATGCGCGATCACCTAGCGCCGAAAAATCCTGCCGAGATTGACCTCAAGCACAGCCCCGGCGGCTTGGTAGATATCGAATTTCTCGTGCAGTACCTCACGCTCGCGCATGCCCATGCGCATCCCGCGCTGACCCAATGGCCCGATAATGTGCGCCTGCTCGACACCTTGGCGCAGGCAGGCTTGATGCCAACAGCGGATGCCGAGGCCTTGAAGTCGGCTTATCTCGCGCTGCGCCGAGCCGGCCATGCGCGCGCTCTTGCGGGGGCCGACAAGGCATTGGGGACGGATGAGCTGCTGGCCGAGCGCGAGCTGGTGCAGCGACTCTGGACTGAGATCATGGAAGCTTGAAATGAATATTCTGATTACCGGCAGTACCGGTCAGGTTGGCTACGAATTACAGCGCCAACTCGCCAGTCTGGGCACGATCACGGCAGTTGATCGCCAGCAATGCAACCTTGCTGATGCCGACAGCATTCGTGCCTGTATCGAGCGCGTACAGCCTGACTGGATCATCAATGCCGGTGCCTGGACGGCGGTGGACAAAGCCGAGACCGAACGCGAAGCAGCATTTGCCGTTAACGCCGATGCACCACGCCTACTCGCTGAGCTGGCGGCGGCACGCGGTGCGCGGCTGGTGCATTACTCCACGGACTATGTCTTTGCTGGCGACAAGCCGGGCTGCTATCGCGAGGATGACCCCGTGCAGCCGCTCAATGTTTATGGCGCCAGCAAGCTCGCCGGCGAGCAGGTGATTGCCGCGATTATTGAGCGCGATGGCCTGCAGGCGTGGACCTTCCGCACGACTTGGGTCTTTGGCACGCACGGCAACAACTTCCTGAAGACCATGCTCAAGCTCGCGCAAACGCGAGACAGCTTGTCTGTAGTCAATGACCAGTTCGGCGCACCCACCAGTGCCGCCTTGATTGCTGCTGTGACGGCGCAACTGATCCGGCAAGTTGAGGCCGGTAAGCCCGTAATGCCAGGCCTCTATCATTTGGCTGCTGCCGGCGAAACGAACTGGCAAGCCTATGCCCAGCGCGTGATTGCGCAGGCTCGCAAGCAAGGCTTGAGCACGCGTGTTGCCCCTGAGCAAGTGCAAGGCATTGCCGCTGTGCAATACCCGACACCAGCCGCGCGCCCAGCCAACTCACGACTGGACTGCCAGCGTCTGGAGTCTGCTCTGGACATGAAGCTGCCGGACTGGACAATAGGAGTGGATGCCGTGGTGGCGGATGTGGTGCAATACGCAACCTGAATTTTATGACGTGTTGGCCGAACGGCTGGCGCTCAAGCCCTGTGGAGTGATTCAAGATGTCGATGTCTGATCGTGATGGCGTGATCTGGTATGACGGCGAGCTGGTGCCGTGGCGCGAAGCCAAGACCCATGTGCTGACCCACACGCTGCACTACGGCATGGGCGTCTTCGAGGGCGTGCGTGCCTACGCTACCGCTCAGGGCCCGTCGATCTTCCGTCTCAAAGAGCATACGCAGCGGTTGTTCAATTCGGCGCACATCATGAACATGCCAATGCCGTTCAGCCAGGCCGAAATTAACGAAGCCCACCGCACCGTGGTGCGTGAGAACAAGTTGCCGCACGCCTATCTGCGCCCCATGGCTTTTTACGGCTCCGAAGGTATGGGCCTGCGTGCCAGCAACCTGAAAGTGCATGTCATTGTGGCTGCTTGGGAATGGCCGGCTTACATGAGCCCGGAAGCGCTGGATGTGGGCATCAAGGTGCGCACGTCGAGCTACACGCGTCATCATGTCAACATTTCCATGACCCGTGCCAAGGCCAACGGCAACTACATCAACTCCATGCTGGCCTTGCAGGAAGCCATCTCCGGTGGTGCCGAAGAAGCCCTGCTACTGGATCCGGAAGGCTATGTCGCCGAAGGTTCAGGCGAGAACGTGTTCATCGTGAAAGATGGCGTGATTTTCACCCCGGATGTGACTTCCTGCCTCGACGGCATCACCCGCAAAACGGTGATCCAGATTGCCGAAGAGCATGGCTACACGGTCAAGGAAAAGCGCATCACGCGTGATGAAGTTTATATTGCCGACGAAGCGTTCTTCACCGGCACCGCCGCTGAAGTCACGCCGATTCGTGAGCTCGATGGTCGCGTTATTGGTGCTGGCCGTCGTGGCCCGATCACTACGGTGCTGCAGAAGGCCTACTTCGAGACCGTGAATGGCGTGCGCAAAGAGCATAGCGACTGGCTGACCCCGGTGGCATAACACCCATTGCTGTGCTGTTCTAAAAAAGCCTGTCCTTGTGACGGGCTTTTTTATCTATTCATGATTCTCTGTTAAAAATAACTAAGCTATTGTTTTTTATTGGTTAGGTATGTAATTTATCTATTCAGTATCTATTCATGCCAATGGCTTCCCATGAGCGAAGACCTGCAAGACGCCTTGAGCAGCGGCCCGAGAACGGCGGCCGAGCTGCAAGCTACACTGGGTATCAGCCAGCCCACGCTGTCGCGCCTGCTCGCCACGCGCCCAGCGCAGGTGTGCCGGCTCGGTCGTGCCCGCGCCACGCGCTATGCTTGGCGGCGTGAAGTGCGCGGACTGGCGCCCAGTCAGCCGCTTTATCGCATTACTCGCGCCGGGCAAATCACGCAAATTGGCACTTTGCATGTCCTGCAGGGCGGCTTCTGGTTCGAAGACATCGAGCAGCCGGCTGCTAGCCAGTGGTTCGATGGCCTACCCTGGTTTCTCGCCGATATGCGCCCACAAGGCTTTCTCGGTCAGCGCTTTGTGCGCCAACTGTCTGACCTAGGTCTGCCGGAAAGCCTCAGCGACTGGCAGGATGATCACGCGCTGGTCGCGCTCGCCTGCCGAGGTGAAGATGCGCTGGGAAACCTGATTCTCGGTGAGGCATCGCTGACGCGCTGGCAGGAAACGGCAGGCGCCGATGTGATCGCGCTGGCCGATCGTGTGGCACATTATCCGCGCCTCGCTCAAGCTGCTTTGGCGGGCGAAGTGACGGGCACATCCTCGGGTGGCGAGCAGCCTAAGTTCACGGCGATGGTGGGCGATGGCGACCCGTACGCCGTCATTGTGAAGTTCTCCGAACCCGTCAGCTCACCAGCAGGTCGGCGCTGGGCTGATCTGCTCATTGCCGAGCACCATGCGCTGACCGTCATGGTGGCGGCAGGCCAGCCGGCGGCACAAACGGAAATCATCGAGGCCGGTGATCGCGTATTTCTCCAGACGCGTCGCTTCGATCGCGAAGATTTGCGCGGGCGCTCGGGCCTGATCTCGCTGGGCGCAATAGACGACGAATTTGTGGGTCGGCGGCAGCACTGGCTCGATACTGCTACGGCGCTGGCGCAGCAGGGTCGTTTAAGCGCTGAGTCCGTGGCTCGCGTTGCCTGGCAGCAAGCCTTCGCCGTGCTCATTGGCAACACCGACCGCCACTTCGGCAACTTGTCGGTGTGCTACGAAGGGCGCTGGCCTGCCGAAGTGGCGCCGGCCTACGACATGCTACCCATGCTTGATGCCCCGGTGCGTGGCGAGCTGCCTGAGCGTATTTTTGCACCGGTATTGCCATTGATGTGTGGCGAAACTATCGCGCGCGATGCGGCGGAGGCGGCGGTGAGATTTTGGCAGCAGGTGGCAGAAGATGCGCGCGTGTCTCCGGGGTATCGAGCGTGCGCGGAGGCGCGGGGCTATTGCTAAGTCGCCTGCCACAATCTCCGCAACAACCGAGCTGTGACACGCGGTGCTTCCACCATCGGCAAGTGCCCGATGCCATCCAGCAGCTTGACCTCGGCATGTGGGATGAGTTGCTTAAAAGTTTCGGCGCAGGACACATGCAAAACCTTGTCTTCGATACCCCACAGCACCAGTGCCGGGACCTTAATGCCAGAAAATGCGGGCAGCTCGGCATCTGGCTCAAATTGCATGAGATGCCGAAACAGATGCTCGTTGACATGACGTCGTGACACCAAGTCCCAGTACATGCCGGGTGCCATCAGCAGTGCGAGAGCACGGCTCGACATGACGGTCGAGAGCAGGCTGAACACACCCTGTGCGTTGTGGGCGATGAGGCCATTGCGTCCACGCATCAGACCAGTCTCGAAAGCGGTGTGTACCTGCCCGGCAACGCCGGCAGCGTTCATCAGCGTGACGGTTTTAGTGAGCTGTGGATACCGTGCGGCGAGCAGGCCGGCGATGCCGCCGCCCATGGAGCTGCCGACCAGATGCGCAGGGTGCCGGATATACAGACGCAGCCATTCGGCCATGCGCGCTACTTGGGCATCCATGCCGTAGCAGGCGTCGGGGTGAAACTGGCTTTCGCCCCAGCCCGGCAGATCCACCAGAATGACGCGATAGCGCCGCACCAGGAAAGGCAGCAGCGGCAGCCAATTCTCCTTGCTGGCACCAAAGCCGTGAAGAAGCACAATGCAGTCGCCGCTGAGTTTGCCGCCTTCAAGCCAGACCATGCGCTGGCTATCCACACGGGCATGATGCCTAGCCAGGCCGGTCACTGTGCCGTGCAAGCGGTTCAGCAACGGTAGTAGGCTGCGATAACGCCATTGCGCGACCTGTTCGGCGTTGGGTTCGCGGGCAGAGCGAAGGTAGGCCGGCCCTACAGCGTCAATGAATTCGCGCTCCAGCGCTGTTACTTGCTCGGTCACGATGTGAAGCTCCTCCTAAGGGTCAGACGATCAGAAAAGTTTCGAGATGGTCGGCTACGCGCGAGTACAACTCTCGCGGCAGATGCGGCGCGAGCTTGCGCAGCATGCGTTTGAACAGTGTTCGTACGAGAGCGATCACGCCATTCAAGGTCTTGTCGACGATGAAGTTGAATTTCATGAGGTCTTTCGGCTGAATGGCCAAAGGTATAATGGCTTCCTCTACCGCTTCGATCAGCAGTTCGATGCCTTCGTCGATGCTGGTGGCGCTACCATCATGCAGACTGGCGAGCACACGCTGGGCATCGACGGCGAGGCGTGCTGACAGATTGAACGCCATGTAGGGCTTCATTCCGTCGCCCAGATCAAGCTGATGCATCATGCCGTAAAAATGTGCAATGACTGGCGGCAGGCGTTCGTTGGCGAGGAAGCCTGCGACCCAGCCCAAGTAATGTCGGGCCTTGTCCTTGATGTCTTCGGCCACGGCCTGGGCTTCGATCAGCACCTTCGAGGCGTGGGTGCGATTTATGTCGTCGAGCAGGTGCGTGAAGCAGGCATCAATCAGGTCACAGTAGACCTCGGTGAGAAGGCTGATGCCCATCTTCTTGTCGGCATCTGACAGTTGCGTGCGTGAGCGCTGATACAGGCCTTCAAGGGCATCAGGCACATGTGCTTGCAACGGGCTGGCAATAAAAGGTCGTTTCAAGCTCATTTGAGACATCTCATTATGCCGATTCGACATTAAAGTCGCTGAGCTTCAACGTGCCCATCTGCTGTGCATATTGCGTGGCAAAGCCCGGATACATGGTGGCGTTGAAGCCATCTTCGGTCAGGTACCAGCTCTTGCAGCCGGAGTTCCAGTTGGTGCGTGCCAGGCGCTTCTGGATGGCGCGGTTGTATTGCGCCTGCACCTCTGGCTTCACGTCGAGCAGGCGCAGCTTCTTCTCGCGCAGTATCTTGATGGTCTCCACGATGTAGCCGATCTGCGACTCCATGTAGACCAGCGCCGAGTTGTGGCCTGGCCCTGAGTTCGGCCCGAGAATGAACGAAAGGTTGGGATAGCCCGACACATTCACGCTCTTATAGGCCTGCGCGCCGCGTGCCCATTCCTCCGCGAGCACGCGACCTTGAATGCCGCGGATGGTGAACGGGGTACCGGCCTTGCTGACCTCGAAGCCGGTGGCAAACACAATGCAATCCACCTGATGCTCAATGCCCTCAGCGGTGCGGATACCCTTGGGCGAAATGGTCGCGATGGGCCAGGTGATGAGCTTGCAGTTCGGCTTTTGCAGGGCTGGGTAGTACTCGCTAGACATCAGTACGCGCTTGCAGCCGATGCGGAAGTCCGGTGTGAGCTGGCGACGCATCCACGGATCGCTGACCTGCTGCTTGAGGAAGGCCGCACTGATGCGCTCGACCACACGCGTCATCGGCGTGCTCCAGATGAAGCTGAAGGCCATCGACTCATGGCCCCAGAATAGCGCCCGGCGTAGCAGGCTCTGCGTGGCTGGCACGGCACGGAACAGGGCCTTGCTCCATTCCGGCGAACGGTAGTCCATGCGCGGCATGACCCAGCCCGGCGTACGTTGAAATACCGTGACTTTGTCGGCGACCTTAACCAGCTCAGGGATGATCTGGATGGCGCTGGCACCGGTACCGATCACGGCCACACGCTTGCCCTTGAGATCATAGCTGTGGTCCCAGCGTGCACTGTGGATGCGCTTGCCTTCAAATGTGTCGATGCCGGGAATCTTGGGCAGGCTGGGGTTGGCGAGGCCGCCGGAGGCCATCACCAGCGAACGCCCGCGAAAGCTTTCGCCGTCGCTGGTGGTCACGACCCAGTGGCCTGCTGTCTCATCGAAAGCAGCTTCACTGACGGTGCGGCCGAAGCGGATTAGTGGGCGCAGATCATTGCTGTCTGCCAAGTGGCAGGCGTAGCCAAGAATTTCGCTACTGCCGGAGTAGGCCCGTGACCAATTTGGATTCGGTGCAAACGAGTACGAATACAGGTTAGATGGAATATCGCAGGCGGCACCGGGGTAGGTGTTATCACGCCAGGTGCCGCCGACTTCATCTGCACGCTCCAGAATCACGATGTCGCTGATGCCCTGCTGACGCAGCCGAATGGCCGTGCCCAGCCCGCCGAAGCCGGCACCGATGATCAGCACTTCGCTGACCGCCGCCGGCATGTTGGCTTTCTTTGATTTGCGAGCACGCGGCGCCGGAATTTTCACTTCTGCATTCATGATTCAGCTCTCGTTCAAGACAGGTTCAGGCAGCCGGATTCCAGGTCAGTTCCTTGACCCAGCTCGGAATCGGCGGCATCACGCGTTTCGGGATGAAGTCGGTGGCGCGCACCAGGGCATCCACCGGAATGTGATACAGGCGGTTCTGACGGTTGGTGACCCAGCCGCCATGACGGCTGATGACCTGATACCAGGGGTTGCGCCGGCCCTGTTCGGTACGGCCGCCGATCTTGCGGAACTTGTTCATGGCGGCGTACAGGCTTTCTTCTTTCAAGCCCAAATTGACGATGTTGTCGCGCATGCGGTTGAGCAGCGGCACATAAGACAGGATGCCGAGGATCAGGCGCGGATCCGCCATGGTTGCGACCATCTTCAGCGTGTTCTGGTAGACCTTGCCGTGGCCCTGCATCTCCAGCACATGGAAGCCGACCCCTAGGTGACGCGACTCGTCATCGTTGATGTGAGCGAAGGCCTGATGGCAAACCGGGTCGGCCACCGTGTCGAGCAGGAACTTGCAGAGCGCGCCATCGAGGGCGATTTCCAGCATGGGGATGACCGAGCCCAGGGCCTCCAGCGGCATGTCGTCGCTGTAGCGATCCAGCCATTCGATGACCAGGCGCAGGTTGATGTTGGGCTCTGGAATCGTGTCGCCATCGAGCATGCCCCAGCGCTTCATCAGCGCCATTTCAGCATTGGCATGACGCTGCTCTTCGGCATGGAAATAGACATAGATTTCCTTCAGCGTGTCGTTCGGGGCCTTCTTCGCCATGGCGGCAAAACCGCGCGCGCCGACATGTTCGATCCACATCAGATCGGCCATGAACTCCTTCAGCTTCGGCCACTGCTCCGGCGTGATCAGCTCGGCACCGGGGGCATCCCAGTCGATGTCGGCGAGCGCCCACTGGCTGCTCTTGATCTTGGCCAGCATGTTTTCCAGATTGATCGTTGCCATGATGTTGCTCCTGAGAATTAAAGGCTGCTGCCGGCGTAGCGATTGATGAGGCCGGCACCACGGGCATAGAGCGCCGGAGCCAGACGCTTGCTGCGCCAGATCATGCGAGCGTCGAATTGCGGCAGTACGTAGAGCTGGTTTTTGTCGAGGGCATCGAGAGCTGTTTTAGCCACGCGTTCGGGGGCGAAGCCGATCCAGCTCATGATTTTCTCCGCCATGCGCGATGAGCCTTCGGTGATGCGGCCATCGCGCGCGATATTGGTTTTCACGAAGGTCGGGCAGAGCGCGGTCACCGCAATGCCAGTGCCGGCCATCTCGGCGGACAGCGTTTCCGACAACGCCAATGCGGCGGCCTTGCTCACGTTGTAGGCACCCATGCGCGGGGCGGCGGAAAAGCTGGCGGTGGAGCAGACATTGATGATGCCGCCGCGACCGAGCGCACGCAGGCGTGGTGCAAACACATGGCAGCCGTGAATCACGCCCCAGAGGTTGATGCCTAGCGCCCACTGCCAATCGGCCATCGGCAGCTCGCCAACGACCTGGCCACCGGCACCGACGCCGGCGTTGTTGATGATCAGATCCACCGGGCTGCGTAGCCAGGCCTCAGCCTGCTCGGCCAGTGCTTCGACATCGGCGAGCTGGCTGACATCGCAGCGAAGCGCATGGGCTTGACCACCTTGGGCGATAATCATCGCGACAGTTTCTTCTGCCGTGGCCAGATTGATGTCGGCGCAAATGACGCGGCCGCCGCGTGCCGCCAGTTCCTGCGCAAAGGCACGGCCGATGCCGCTGCCGGCACCGGTGACAACAGCGGATGCCTGGGCTGAAATCTTCTGCTTGGCCATGAGTTCACTCCTTCAATGTCGTTCAATAATGTGACAGTGAAGAATGTTACTTGTTGGTCGCCATGGTGAAAGGCTATGCTCGGACAGGTTTTTGTCATTAGCAGACGAGTTATGGCTGTTGCACTGCGAGCATCCGAGGGCGTTCTGGTCGCGCGCTATCTGCAATTCATGCTGGATTTTATGGCGGCGCGTGGCGTTTCCGCCGAGCAGCTACTGGCCGACACCGGCCTGCACGCGGATGAGCTGCGCGCCAACCCGGACTACTTTGTCTCGCTGCCGGCCATTCTGCGCACGCTGCAGAATCTGCATCGCCTCGATACTTCACCGACCTTGTCGTTCGAGCTTGGCGCCACCTTCAACATTGGCAGTCACGGCTTTCTCGGCTATGCCGTGCAGGCCAGCCCGAATCTGGCGGAAGCCCTGCTGCTGGTGAATCGCTATGCCCTGACCCGCACGCAGTTGTTGCAGATCAGCTTTGTGCCGGACGGCGATGCGGTGATGCTGGAAATCACCGATCAAGGCCTGCTCGGGCCATGGTTTCCGCATCTGATCGAGGCTCTGCTGGGCTGCTTCCAGGTCATTGCCTTTGAGCTCTTCCCGGACTTTTCGCACGATGGCGTGAGCATGCAGTTCAGCTTCCCCGAAGCTCCCCAGCATGTGCTGCTGCGCCTGCTGGTGCAGGACAGAATCCAGTTCGACTGCGCCGTAACGCGCATCAAATTCCCGATGGCGCTGCTCGCCAGACCCTTGCCGCGCTCCGATACCCAGCTCGCTGCCTTAGCCGCCGCGCGCTGCGCCGAAGAGCTGGAGCACGCCGAGGCCAGAGCCGACTTCCTGACACGACTGCGTAGGCTGACGCAGCAGCATCTCGCCGAAGCCAATGCGCAGGAGCAGGTCGCCGCGAGCCTGAACATGACGCCGCGCACGCTGCACCGGCGCTTGCAGCAAGAGGGTCTGAGCTTCAAGCAGCTGCTCGATGATCTGCGCCGCAACACAGCGGCGAATATGCTGCGCCATGAGCGCATGGCCATCGGCGATATTGCGCAATCGCTGGGCTATCAGGATCAGGCCAATTTCGTCCGAGCCTTCAAGCGCTGGACGGGCAGCACGCCGAGCCAGTTCAGAAAAGCCTGAGGCGTCGGTTATGCTGTGCTCATCACGCCGCGCCCAATTACAAACTCCCGGAGTTCACGATGTCTGATAACTTGCCGCTGTCGCAGCTACCGAAACTACCCTGGTGGCTGGCCTTGCCGGCCTTCGGCCTCGGTTCCGGCTACAGCCCGAAAGCACCGGGCACCATGGGCTCGCTGGTGGCGCTGGTGCTTTTCGCCGGCCTCGCGGCCTTGCCGCTGCCCGCCTACCTGATCGTGATTCTGGTCAGCACCGTCGCCGGCATTGCCATTTGCGATGCCGCCGCGACGCGCATGGGCGTGCACGATCACTCCGGCATCGTCTGGGATGAATTCGTTGGCCAATGGATCGCGTTGCTGCCACTGGTACCAGTGGCAGCCTGGGATACGCGTACGCTGCTGGCGGTGGCTGCCGGTTTTGCACTGTTCCGTCTCTTCGATATCTGGAAGCCGTGGCCGGTGCGCTGGGCTGATCGTCGTGTCGAAGGTGGCTTCGGTATCATGCTTGATGATCTGATTGCCGGTGCCATGGCAGCGCTGGTGCTGGTGCTGCTCCTGCGTCTGTGAAAGTTGCTACAATCGCGGCCCTTGATGATTTCCGGAGCTAGCCCGGTGGCCTTTGTTTTTGTTGCCTCCTCCCGTTTGCCCACGCGTCATGGCGAATTCAGCATTCACGCCTTTGAAGATGTCGAGACCGGCAAAGAGCATGTCGCCCTGAGCATGGGCGATCTCGCCAATGGTCAGCCGGCATTGGCGCGTCTGCACTCCGAATGTCTCACTGGCGATGGCTTCGGCAGCCTGCGCTGCGACTGCGGCCCACAGCTGGAAGAGGCCATGCGTCTGGTCGCCCAAGCCGGTCACGGCGTGATTCTGTATTTGCGCCAGGAGGGTCGCGGCATTGGCTTGGTCAACAAGATCCGTGCTTACGCCTTGCAGGATGCCGGTGCCGATACCGTCGAGGCCAACGAGCAGCTGGGCTTTGGCGCTGACCTGCGCGAATACGCGATGTGCGGCGATATGCTGCGCCACCTCGGCGTTACGCAGGTGCGCTTGATGACGAACAATCCGAAGAAGGTGGCGGCGGTGGAAGCCAATGGCGTGCAGGTGGTTGAGCGTGTGCCGCTGATCTCCGGCCTCAATCCGCACAACGAAGGCTATATGCAGACCAAGACCGACAAGATGGGGCATTTGCTGCCCGACGATTCGGTCTAAGCTTTAGCGTTTCAAGATAGCCCGGTTCTGCCGGGCTTTTTTATCAGAGCCGCGCGCGAATCGACGCCGCTATGCCGGCAGCATCCAGCCCGCAATCCGCGAGCATTTCTGCCGGGCTGCCATGCTCGATGTAGGCGTCGCGTATGCCGAGCATCAGCATGGTGTTGCGCAGACCTTCCTGATGCAGAAACTCACTTACGGCCGAACCGGCCCCACCCGCGACTGCATGCTCTTCCACCGTCACCAGCAGTTCATGTGATACGGCCAGCTCGCGAATCAACGCGGCATCCAATGGTTTTACCCAGCGCATGTCGACCACGGTGGCATTCACGTTGCCGGCTTGCGCGAGCTGTTCGGCAGCACTCAGGGCATCCTGCAAACGCGCCCCAAAATTGAGGATGGCGACGCGCTCGCCCTGGCGACGGATCACGCCGCGCCCAATCGGCAGCATCTTGGTCTGGCGCTCGATGACGCTGCCGGGGCCGGTACCGCGCGGGTAGCGCACGGCGGCCGGGCCGGGATGCTGCCAGCAGGTTTCCAGCAGCTGACGGCATTCGTTTTCGTCGCTGGGGGCGGCGATGATGAGGTTGGGCAGGCAGCGCATGAAGGCGAGGTCGTAGGCGCCGGCATGGGTCGGGCCATCCTCACCGACGAGGCCAGCGCGGTCGATGCCGAAGGTGACATCGAGATTCTGCAGCGTGACATCGTGAATGAGCTGGTCGTAGCCGCGTTGCAGGAAGGTCGAATAGATCGCCACCACCGGCTTCAGGCCCTCGCAGGCGAGGCCGGCGGCAAAAGTCACGGCGTGCTGCTCTGCAATCGCAACATCGTGGTAGCGCTCGGGATACTCGGCGGCGAAGCGCACCATGCCCGAGCCTTCGCACATGGCCGGGGTGATGGCGATTAGGCGCAGATCCTTGGCGGCGACATCACAGAGCCAGTCGCCAAAGACATCTGAATATTTCTTTTTCGGCGAGGGCGTGCTCTTAGGCTCGGTGGTGCTCGCCACGGGTGCGATCACCTGCGCCACACGCTCGCTCACCGGCGCAATCTTGGTGATGGCGTGATAGCCGATGGGGTCGGCCTCGGCCGGCGCGAAGCCCTTGCCCTTGGTGGTGAACACATGCAGCAGTTGCGGGCCCTTGGCCTCGCGCAGATTGCCGATGGTCTCGACCAGCTCTTCCAGATTGTGGCCGTCGATGGGGCCGACATAATTGAAGCCGATGGACTCGAACAGCGCGCCCGGCGAGTCGGTGACCAGCGTCTTCAGGCTTTCTTCGCTGCGACGGGCAAAGTTCATCGCTGTCGGCATGGATTGCAGCACGCGTTTGCCGCCTTCGCGCATGGCGATATAGCTCTTGCTGGCCCAGATCCGCGAGAAATAGTTGGACAGGCCACCGACGGCTTTCGAGATCGACATCTGGTTATCGTTGAGGATGACCAGCATGTCGGTGCCCTGATGGGCGGCATCGTTCAGCGCTTCGAAGGCCATGCCGGCGGTCATCGCGCCATCACCAATGACGGCGACGACCTTGCGATTGCTGCCGGTGAGCTGGGCGCCACGCGCCATGCCCAACGCGGCGGAAATAGAGGTGGACGAGTGGCCGACGCCAAAGGTGTCGTACTCCGACTCTTCGCGGCGCGGGAATGCCGCCAGGCCGTCCTTGTGACGGATGCTGAGCATGGCGTCTTTGCGGCCGGTGAGAATTTTGTGCGGATAGGCCTGATGGCCAACATCCCAGACCAGTCGATCGGATGGCGTGTTGTAAACATAGTGCAGGGCGATGGTGAGTTCGACGACGCCGAGGCCGGCTCCGAAGTGGCCGCCGGTCTGGCTGGTGGACCAGAGCAGGTACTCGCGCAGTTCAAGAGCTAACGCGGGCAGGGCATCTTCGGGCAGTTCGCGCAGCTTGTCCGGCGTCGGCACCTGGTCGAGGAGCGGCGTGTGCGGGCGGCTGAGCGGAATCTCGTGGAACATCGGTAATCATCCTGACGCGTTGTGCGGGAATTATACCTGCGGATCAATGGTCGCGGGCGAGCAGAAAGCGGGCGAGCTCGCGTAGCGGGTTGGCATTGACGCCCAGTGGTGCCAGTGCGGCCAGGGCTTCTTCGGTGAGCTGCTGCGCCAGTGCTTTTGCAGCGTCCAGCCCGAGCAGGGCCGGGTAAGTCGACTTCTCGTGGAGCTGATCGGCACCAGCCTGCTTGCCGAGTACAGCGGTATCGCCGATGACATCGAGTACATCGTCGTGGACCTGGAAGGCGAGGCCGAGGCGGTCGGCATAGTGGTCAAGCGCGGCCAGCTGCTCCGGTGTGGCTTGCGCGGCGAGTGCGCCGAGGGCTACCGCGCTGCGAATCAGCGCGCCGGTTTTGTGGCGATGCACGGTTTCCAGCGGTGCCAGGCTCAGGCGCTGGCCTTCGGCGGCGAGGTCGAGTTGCTGGCCAACGACCATGTTGAAGGCGGCAGTGGCCAGTGCGGCAGTCTGTGCGGCCTGCGTTGCCGCGGCCAGCGATGAGCTGGTCAGGGCGCGGAAGGCCAGCGCTTGCAGGGCATCGCCGGCGAGCAGTGCGGTGGCTTCATCGAACTGGCGATGGCAGGTGGGTTGGCCTCGGCGCAGATCATCATCATCCATGCAGGGCAGGTCGTCGTGCACCAGCGAGTAGCCGTGGATGCATTCGACGGCGAGCGCGGCGCTATCAGCCGTTGCCCAACCACCACCAACAGCCAGGCTGGCGCCCCAGGCCAACGCCGGTCGCACGCGCTTGCCGCCGTTTTGCATGGCGTAGGCAATGGCGTTGATCAGACGGGCATCCAGTTGATTCTGCTCTGCCAAGAAGGCACTGAAGTTATCGGTGAAGCGAGCCTGGGAGGCACGCAACAGGGCGGGTAGCACAGTCATGTTGGAGGTCATGTGGGCGCTCCTGTCGCGGTGCAGATCAGGCGTCGTCGCGCGTGGGGGCAAACGCACTGAGTTCGACGCTGCCGTCGGCACGAGCCAGCAGCATCTGCACTTTCTGCTCGGCTTGATCCAACGCCTGCTGGCATTGACGAGTGAGTTGAACCCCCGACTCGAAGGCCTGTAGGGCAGCTTCTAGCGTCAGTTCGCCAGACTCGAGCTGATGCACTTGTTGTTCGAGCTCGGCCAATGCCTTCTCGAAATCGATAGCGGCAACAGGGGCGGTAGACATGGCAGAGCTCCGTGATTCAGCGTGATTCAGAACGCGAACGGTAGCGACTGCACGCGTGCTGGTCAATTGCCGTGTCAGAAGCTAATCCGAATGCCGATCACACCGCCACGCCCCGGTGCTGGAGCCACATCTTTGATGAACGAGGTGGAGCGGCGGATGTCATCGTTGAGCAAGTTGGTGCCGCGCAGAAAAAGACTGGCGCGCCCGAAACCGATGCGTTGCGGGATGGCGTAGCTGAGGTCGGCATTGAGCAGGTTATAGCCAGCGGTCTCGGTTTCGAAGCTGCTGCCGATGCGATCCTGGCGCGCGGCATGGGTCAGGCTCAAGTTGCCGCTATAAGCGCCGCGATGGCCATGCAGGCTGACGCCGATGCGATACGGTGGCAGGCGCGGCACCGCGTTGCCATCATCAAGCTCGCCACGCACGCCATCGGTAAACAGGCGGGCATCTATGTTTTGCCCGGGCTTGTTCTGCAGTGCCCAAGTGACCGCTGCTTCGTAGCCGTGGAAGCGCGCGCTTTGCTGGGCGTAGCTGATCAGATTGAAGGTCTCGGCATCAACCAGCACTGCGCCTTGATCTTGAGCGTAGATGTAGTCCTGTACGCGTTTGGCATAGATGCTGGCTTCGTAAGTCAGTGCGCCAACATGATGATCAATGCCCAAATCGAGATTCAGGGCACGCTCTTTCTTTAGATTGGGATCGCCGACTTCAAGTGTCCCGGTGGCCACATGGGTGCCGAAAGCGTAAAGCTCTTCCGAGGCCGGTGCGCGCTCGGCGTGTGTGATCGCGGCCTTGATGTGGGTGTCGTCACTGATCGGATAAACCGTGCCTAATGACAAGCTGATCGGTGTAAATCGGCGAGCGCGATTATCGGCCGTGCGATTGATGTCGGAGCCATCTACCTCAATGCTGGCGGCACCTGCGCCGGGCTCATGGCGCACGCTATCTACGCGCGCGCCAATTTCAAGCTTGCCGAGCGCCGTCTCGCGTTCCTCCACGATAAAGACGCCGAGCTGCTTAGTGATGACCGTTGGCACATAAGCTTCGTCACCATTAGCGGCAAAATCACGATGCCCCAATTGCATACCGACCACGCCACGGAAGCCGGCCACCGCCTTGTGTACAGCTTCAACACGCGCCTGATATTCGTCATTATTGAAGACGGTGCCGGGCACGCCGGGTGCTTCAAATTCGGTGTGCTTGTAGCGCGCACCACCGGCTCGCAGCTTGAGCGACTCCAAGCCTGCCGTGGGATTGCGCAGCACAATCTGGCCATCAACACGGGTTTGCTTCATATCAATGAAGGCTTCTTCTTCGTTCGGCAAACCATAAGTATTTTCATAGCGCGACAAGGCGATGCCGGCGCTGTTGCCGTTGTCATCCACATGCGTATAAGCGATGGCACCGTTGCGCAGCTCGGTATCGCTATTGGGCAGGCGCTTGTCGCTGCCGCTGCCATCAACATGACTGTTGTTCGGAATGCGGTAGTCGTCGCTACGCGTCTGCGTCATGTCGAAATGCAGCTGGTGATTGCCGATGCCATAGTTCAGATCAGCGGCTACCTGATTCTCCTGAGCGACGGTGCCGGCACTGGCTTCGACCGCGCCGGACCAGCCCGGTGTGACTTCCGTGACCAGACGACTATCGCTGACATTGACGGCACCGCCCGTGGCGCTGCTGCCATAGAGCAGTGTGGCCGGGCCTTTCAGTACTTCAATCTGGCGCGAGATTAGCGGGTTGATCGCCACCGCATGGTCGGGGCTGAGATTGGATACATCCATGGCACCGACGCCGTTGGTGAGCACATCAACGCGCGGGCCGGACTGGCCACGAATCACCGGCCGCCCCGCGCCGCTGCCGAAGTCTGTGCTGGAAACACCCAGCTCCTGTGCCAGCGTTTGCCCGAGTGTGGCTTGACGCTTGTTGTCTAGCGTTTCGCCAGCGAGCACTAGGGCGGGTTGCACCATGTCATCAGCCGTGCGCCCCAACGGGTTGGCGGTGATGGTGATTTCCATGAGTTGCTGGCCTTCGCTGGGACTCACGGGAGCCTCTTCCGCGTGAGCTGACAGGCTTAGGGCTGCTGTTAGCGGAAAGGTGGCGGCAAGCGGGAGTAGTGCGAAACGGAATGGATGCATGGGCTGGCAATCTCAAATGAGCATGTATTGTTATAATATAACTTTAATGATGCTGACGGCAAGCAGGTCTGCCTTGCCTGTGTGAGTGAGCACGCTATGATGGCGCATCATTGAAATCGCGGAGGCGGGCGTGACGATCGATAGTCGAGCACTGACAGAGTTGAAGGCGATTCGCGTGGAGTGTCAGCGTCGTGTCAAACGAAGTGCCTGGGCCTCTGCCGGTGCGGCAGCCATTCCCGTGCCTCTGCTGGATGTGGTGGTGGATGTTGGCCTGCTGATGAAGCTCATCCCCGAAATCAACCAGGCCTTCGGCTTGCAGCCCGAGCAAATCGAGGCGATGTCTGACGAGACGCGTTTGCAGGTGTGGAAGCGCCGCGCCGAGCGTGGCAGTGAGCTCATCGGCATTGTGGTGACGCGTGAGCTGATCAAACGCAGCGTGCAAGGCTTGGGCACGCGACTGGTGGCGCGCCAGATCACCAAGTTCATCCCGCTCGGTGGCCAGATCGTGGCGGCGACCATCGGGTATTGGGTCATGCGCCGGCTGGCCATGAGCCATGTGGATGATTGTTTTGAAGTGGCGTGCACCGCGCGCGGTGTGAGTGCTGCGGCGACAGCCAGGGCCTGAGCGACCGGTGAACGATTTGACGAGAGAATGGATATGAGCGTTGAAGTTTTAGCGAACAAAGACAAGAAACCCAAGGCCGTAGCATCGGCGCGCGCCGAGCCGGGTAGGCGTTATCGCGGTGTTAGCGAGGAAGTGCGCCGTACCGAGCGCCGTCAGCGTTTCATCGAAGCCGGGCTTGATGTGTTCGGTGGGCGGGGCTATCACAGCTCTACGGTGCGCAGCATTTGTGCGTCTGCCGGGCTCACCGAGCGCTATTTCTACGAGTCATTCGAGAACAGTGAAGACCTACTTTGCGTCGTTTACAAGGCGTGTGTGCAACGCGTGCGTGAGCATGTGCTCGCCGCCTTGATTGATGTGCCGAAAGAGCCTGAGCAGATGGTGCGCATTGCCTTGCACCGCATTTTCGAGGGTGTGCGTGAGGATCCGCGTTTGGCGCGCATCCTGTTCATTGAAGTGCTCGGCGTTAGTGATCGTGTCGACATGATGTACCGCGACACGGTGGTGGACTCGTCCGCGCTGCTGGTGCGTTTGATGAGGCCGCTGTTTGGCGAAGGCACACTGCCGGCGCCACTCGATGCCGACATCATCGCCAATGCCCTCATGGGCGCCATCGTAGCCTCAGCCGGGCGCTGGCTGCTGATGGGCTTCACCACCCCGATCGAGGTCGTGGTCGAGAATTTAAATACGATCTTTATTGGTGTGATCCGTCAGCTGCTTAGCGTGGCGGACGCACATAGTTCATCCGCCGGGTAATGATGCGGGTGCGTCGCTCCAAATAGCGTGTGGAGCGATGTTTGTCGTAGTAGCGCGGGTTCGGCACCATCGCGGCCAGCCGCGCCGCCTCTCTGGCGGTCAGTGCTGATGTCGGCTTGCGGAAGTAGTGGCGAGCTGCTGCCTCGGCGCCAAAGACGCCATCGCCCCACTCGATGACATTTAGATAGATCTCGAAAATCCGGCGTTTGCTCATCATCTTCTCCAGCATGAAGGTAATGATGGCTTCCTCGCCCTTGCGCCAAGGCGTGCGCTTGCCGGACAGAAACAGATTCTTCGCCAGCTGCTGCGAGATGGTCGAACCGCCGGCCACGATGCGGCCCTTCTTCAGATTTTTCCCCCAAGCCGTCTGCATGCCTTCCCAGTCGAAGCCATCATGCTGCAGAAACTTGGCATCTTCCGAGGCCATCACGGCACGCTTGAGATTGGGCGAGATGCGCTCGTAGGGCACCCAGCGATGATGCAGCTCGGCCTCCGGGTCGTCGTCGCGCAGATCAGCTAGGCGAGCGCTCATGAATGCGGAGCGCGACGGGTTGTGGTCTATCCACCAGCACACATGTGCGAACAGCCAGCCTTGGTAAAGCACGCAGAGTGCCAGGCTGATCAGCAGCAGTCGCCAGAGCAGTCGCTTCATTGCGCTTCAGACTCTCAGGCGTGATAGGCCGTGGCGCGTTCAACCTCGGTGCGGGCACCGAGAATGACGGGGACGCGCTGATGCAGGCCGGTCGGGGCGATATCCATGATACGCACGCGACCGGTGGTGGCGGCACCGCCAGCTTGCTCGACTAGCCAAGCCATGGGATTGGCCTCGTACATCAGGCGCAGCTTGCCGCCCTTGCTCGCGGTCTTGCTGTCCAGCGGGTAGAGGAACACGCCACCACGGGTCAGGATGCGATGTACATCGGCGACCATGGCCGCGACCCAGCGCATATTGAAGTCTTTGCCGCGTACGCCGGCCTTACCTTCCAGCAGTTCGCCCACATAGCGCTGTACCGGTGCTTCCCAGTGACGCTGGTTGGACATGTTGATGGCGAATTCCTGCGTCTCTTCTGGGATTCTCATGCCGGACTGCGTCAGTACGAATTCGTCGCTGTCGGGGTCGAGCGTGAAGGCATCGACACCATGACCGAGCGTGAGGATGAGCTGGGTGGCGGCGCCATAGACCGCGTAGCCAGCGGCGACCTGCGCAGTGCCCGGTTGCAGAAACGGGGCGACCTCGGCGGTGTTGCTGCCGGGCGCGGTGGCCAGCACCGAGAAAATGGTGCCGACCGGGGCATTGATGTCGATGTTCGAGGAGCCGTCGAGCGGGTCGAAAAGCAGCAGGTAGCGGCTGTCGGCGCTGGTGGTGACCGGAAACGGATCATCCATTTCTTCCGATGCCATACCGGCGAGATGCCCGCCGCTGGCATGCGCTTCGAGCAGCATGTCGTTGGAAATCACATCGAGTTTTTTCTGGTCTTCACCTTGGATGTTTTCGCTGCCAGCCTGACCGAGCACGCCGGTGAGCGCACCACGGGCGATGGCGGCGCTGATCTGGCGGCAGGTTGTGGCGGTGATTTCCAGGGTTTGGATTAGGTCGGCTGGCAGGTCGCCGGCGGCTTGATGAGGTGAGCGTAACCACTGTGCAAAGGTAATGCGTGAAGACATGAAGCACTCCGGCGACAGGTGCCGACTCGGGTACGAGTACGGCATCTAAATAGATTTTGCGGCGAGTATAGCAGCCTCGCAGCAGGCTTCCTTAGCATGAATCATGGCATCGTCAAAGCATGGACAGCGCACGATGGCGACCGCAGAATCAGGCCGAATCTTTTGATCACTATTCCCCGAGGAGCAGGACATGAGCCTGATGAAAGAGTTTCGCGAATTTGCCATGCGTGGCAATGTCATTGATCTGGCGGTCGGCGTCATTATCGGCGCCGCTTTCGGCAAGATAGTTTCGTCGTTTGTCGGCGACATTGTTATGCCGCCGCTGGGCGTGCTGATCGGTGGTGTCAACTTCACTGATCTTTCCGTGACCTTACAGGTGGCGGTTGGCGACAAGCCGGCGGTGTTGTTGGCTTATGGCAAGTTCATCCAGACCATCTTCGATTTTCTGATTATTGCCTTCGCAGTGATGATGGGTGTGAAGGCGATGAATAGTCTCAAGCGCCCTACGCCAGCTGCCCCAGCACCCGAACCGGTGGCTCCGGCCGCGACGGCAGAGCAGGTTTTGCTCGCTGAAATTCGCGATCTACTTAAAACATCGAAGAGCTGAACCAGACCATGGCCTTGATGCTTGAGCAATCCCTGCTGCGCCTGAAGCGCATGGAAGCAGCCTTAATTCGCGGTCAGCTGGCGCATCCGGAAGTGCTATCGCAGGCAGATTACGAGTTGTTGCGCTATGCCCTCGTGCTGGGTCGCCTGCAGGCTTTCACGCCGGGCGTTGCAGGTGCTTGCGCAGCACCAGCGGGCGTCCATGAGGTCACGCTGTCCGAGGCCCCGATCACGACCTTGCGCGTGATCTTGCTGGAGCTGCTCTACGAGCCCTTGCGTGAGCAGCGCGGTCTACTCTTGCGCATGGCCCAGCTCCGGCAGCGTGTGGAAGCCGTGCGCCAGGCCACCAAGCAGGCGCGTGATGCTGTTCTGGCCGCACATATGCAGGACTTCAGTGCCGCAGAGCTAGATGCCGAGATTTGCCACAAGGTACTGGTGCTGGCACCGGGCGGCGGTGGTGGCTCCGGCTATGTTTACATTGGTTTGGTGGCGCGCTTGCAGGCGGCGGGCATTCAACCCAGCTATATTGTCGGGGCCTCTATTGGGGCCTTGCTCGGCGGCTTGATGGCGCGCGATCAAACGCCCGATGTCGATGCCCTCATGGCTTGGGGCAAAGGTCTGAAGGTGCGGCACATTTTTTCGCGTCCGAAAATCGGTGCAGCGCTGAGCTTGCCCGGCTTGGTGCGCCTGCACCTGCGCGGCATGGACAAAATGCTGCGACATCCTGATGGCAGCCCGCTGCGTATCAAGGATCTGGCGATTCCCTACGATGCCATGATTGCCGGTGTGCGCTTGTCGGCCTACCAGGCGCTGCCGGATATCCCGAATAAGCGTCCGCACTTGCTCGGTATGCCGCTGCTGATTGCCGAGCGCATGTTGCAATTGATTAGCTATTTCAGCCCGCAGGTAACCAAAGAGATTGTGCTCGGCCGTGATGAGGCGACGCGTGAGCTGCGTGTGGTGGATGCCATCGGCTTGTCGTCGGCCATCCCCGGTATTCTTCAATATGCGCCTTACACGGAAGATGCCAAGAGCCTGGAAATTCTGCAGGGTCTGCGCGAGAAGCACGGCCTGTTTGCCTTCATGGATGGCGGCACGGTGGCCAATGTGCCGGCGCGTGCGGCGTGGGTAGGTGTGGAGTCGGGCCGTATTGGCACGCGCAACGCGTTCTTTCTTGCGCTCGATTGCTTCCATCCGCAGTGGGGCGCTGGTCATGCCTGGCTGATCCCGGTGACGCAGGCGATTCAGGCCCAGCTGCCGGCGCAGCGCCCGTATTACGACTGGCTGGTGCGCTTCCAGCCCACGCCATCGCCAGTGAATCTGCTGCCCTCGGAAGAAGTTTTCGACAAGGCTTTTGAGTGGGGCTGGAAGCAGGCGGATGCTGTTTTGCCACAACTGATCGAGGCGTTGCGCCCGTTGGCCGTGCCAGAGCTGGGCTGATCCCGGGTCATTTCGATAAAGGCGAAGCGACCGGCATGACTCGCCGGTCGTCGATTCCTTGAAATTCTAGTGAACGAGTGTTGACTTAAAAAAGTTACATGCGTACTCTGAGTGTGTAGTCGTTCACTTGGAGACGCAAAATGTCGTCACAGTTTGTTTTGCCAGCATTCATCAGCCGCACCCTGCAGGCTGTCGTTACACCAACCGTCCTCGATTTCTGGGCCGCCGAACTCGGCTTTGATGCCCGTATCGAGCGCACCATGAGCCGTGTCGTCGCTCGTTGGATGGAAACGCCGGACACCGTCACCCTGGTGCTCAAGCCCAACAAGAATTTTCGCGGCTTCAGCGCCGGCCAGCACGTCAACCTCACCGTCGAGATTGATGGCGTGCGCCACACCCGCTCTTACAGCTTCAGCGAAGCGCCGGCCGCTACCGGCCTCGTCGCCATCACCATCAAGAAGATGCCGAACGGTCGTGTCAGCACACACCTGGTCGACAAGGTCGTGGTCGGTGACACCATCGAGCTCGGTCAGGCTTTTGGCGACATGACCTTCAGCGCTGGTGCCCCGGAGAAGATGCTCTTCCTTGCCGCCGGCAGTGGCGTCACGCCGCTGATGAGCCTGCTGCGTCAGCTCGTCGCCGAGGGCATGAGCCGCGATGTCGTGTTCATGTACTGGGTGCGTACGCGTCAGGACCTGATCTTCGGCAAAGAGCTGAAGGCGCTGGCTGAACAGTACCCGAACTTCCGCCTGCAGCCGGTTTACGAGCTGGAGCCTGAGCTGGAAGCCGGCGAATTGTCCGGTCGCCCGAGCCGCGAGCAGTTGGCCGGTGTGGTCACCGACCTCTGCAAGCGTGCTGTTTATGTCTGCGGCCCGACCGGCTTCATGAACGCCGTGCAGGCGCTGGTGGCTGATGATGCCCTGGCTTTCCACGCCGAAGCGTTCTCGCCGCCAGTATTCGTGCCGAGCAAGAGCACGGGCATCGCCAAACTGTTCCTGAGCAAGTCCAACCGCATGCTGGAAGTGCCGGAAGGCATGCCGCTGCTCGACGCACTGGAAGCCCAGGGCATCAAGCCACAGTCCGGCTGCCGCATGGGTATCTGCAATACCTGTGCTTGTGGCAAGGCTAGCGGTGTGACCCGCAACCTGCTGAACAACGAATTGTCTGTAGATGCCAACGCCAGTTTGCGCATCTGCGTGAATGCCGCCGTCGGCGACATCACCCTCGATCTGTAAGATCTCTTAAGTAGAGTCTGGAGAAATATCATGAGCAAGAGCAAAACCCTGAGCGCCGCCGAAATCGAAGCCTTTGGTGCTGAAGTCGATGCCATCAAGAAGCGTCATCTGGCCGATGTTGGCGAGAAAGATGCAACCTACATCCGCAAGGTCGAGAAGGCCGTGCGTTACACCGAGATTGCCGGTCGCGGGCTGCTGATGGCCGGCATTTTCCCACCGGCTTTTGTGGCTGGCACTGTGCTGCTCGGCGTGTCGAAAATTCTCGACAACATGGAGCTGGGCCATAACGTCATGCACGGTCAGTACGACTTCATGCAGGACCCGCGCTTTAGTGGCCAGACCTTCGAGTGGGACACCTGGTGTACTGCCGACAACTGGCGCTACAGCCACAACTTCATGCATCACACCTATACCAATGTGCTGGGCAAGGACCACGACATTGGCTACGGCGTGCTGCGTATCTTCCCGGAACAGAAGTGGGAGCCACGCTTCCTCGCCAACCCGGTGCTGGCCGTGCTGCTTGCTGTGTTCTTCGAGAACCTGCTGGCCCTGCAGACGCTGGAGCTGGAAAAGCTGGTTTCCGGTGAGAAGTCCTGGAAAGAAATTCGCGAACAGGCTAAGCCGACCGTAAAGAAAGGTTTCCGTCAGGTCGCTAAGGACTACGTGTTCTTCCCGCTGCTCGCCGGTCCGTTCTTCCTGCCGGTGCTGGCCGGTAACTTCATCGCCAACATCATGCGTAACCTGTGGACCTTCACCATCATTTTCTGCGGTCACTTCACTGAAGATTCGGAAGTGTTCGCGCTGGAAACGCTGGATAACGAAACCCGCGGCCAGTGGTATCTGCGTCAGATGCGCGGCTCCGCCAACCTCACCGGCGGCAAGCTGTTCCACATCATGAGCGGCAACCTCAGCCATCAGATCGAGCATCACCTGTTCCCGGAAGTGCCGGCTCATCGCTACGCTGAAATGTCGGTGGAGATGCAGGAAATTGCCAAGCGCTACGGCCAGAACTACAACAGTGCCTCGCTGGTAAAGCAGTTCGGCACCGTGGTTGGTCGCATTCTGCGTCACTCGCTGCCGAGCAAGCCGAAAGCAGAGTTGGTCGTACTGGCCAAGGCTGATCCGGTTTCGCTGGCTAGCGCTGCCTGAGACGGTACGCGGAGGAGATGGCCATGAGTCTGCATCCGGTGGTGGTTGATAGTGGTCGCCAGTTGCAGCGCATCGCGCGTGACACGGATTGGCGAGCTGTGGTTTGGGGCGTGCAGGGGCTGGGTCATCTCGCCCTGCACAGTGCCGCCGAGCTCACCGAGCTTGTCACTGAAATGGATGGCACGATTCGTCAGGCTCCGCTGCCACTGGGTCAGGTTGGTGAGTCGCCGCGTCAGCGCGCGCCCTGGCCGTACCGGCTGGTGGCGCATGTCTTCCGCACGGCGGCCGGGCTCTTGCAGCGCTTGCCGCTGCAGGCCGACATCCGTCAGTCACATGCTCTGGCTTTACCGCTGCTGAGTGCCGCCAACGGCGTGCTCGGCGACAAGCTCGAGCGCTGGCAGAGTCCGCTGGCGTTGGGCATGACCTTGCGTGCTGAGGACAGCGAAGTGCTGGCCTGGTCGCAGCTGGCGACGACGCCGAAAGCGCGTGTGGCCGTGTTCATTCACGGTCTGTGCTGGAGCGAGCGCGAGTGGCAGACGCCGGCGCAGAAGCAGTTCCAGTCGCTGTTGCAAAACAAGGGCTGGACCTCGGGCTGGCTGCGCTACAACAGTGGTCGCAGCATTTGGCGCAATGGCGCAGATCTGTCGGACTGGCTCGAAGCCGCGCTGGCAGCACACCCGGTGAAAGAGCTGGTGCTGGTCGGTCATAGTCAGGGTGGTCTGCTCATTCGCAGCGCCTTTGCTCATGCCGAAGCGGCTGGCCATGCCTGGCCGCAAAGCGTGTCGCGTGCAGCCTATCTGGCCACGCCGCATCAGGGCGCGCCGTTGGAGCGTGCCGGTCGCTGGGCAAACGCCTTGCTCTCGCATTCACCCTATACGCAACCGCTGATGCGCCTCGGCAACATCCGTAGCGCAGCCATCAAGGACCTGCGCTATGGCGTGATCACCGAGGCCGAAGCGCAGGGTCTGCGTGATGACCTCAGCGAAGATCCACGCCAGCAGGCCGTGACCTTGCCGGATCATGTGCGTCATCTGTTTTTGGCGGGCAGCCTCAATCCGGAAGCCGCCGAGAGCTGGCTGGGTGACGGCCTGGTGCCGGTACACAGCGGGCTTGGCCTGCATCGTCGCGAGGCCTTGCAGCTGAATGCGTCGGACCTGAGTCGCGTCGAGCTGGATCGCATGGATCACATGAACATGCTCGGTGATGTCCGCGTCTGGGATGCCGTGGCTGATTGGTGGTGGCGGCGCTAAGCTGCTTCACGTTTAGTCAGCGGCGCCGTGAGCCAGCCGATTAGGCTCAAGGCCGCCAGCGCGCCTAATACTTGCGCCACGATGAAGCCGCTCACATCCGCCGGGCGTATACCGGCAAAGCTGTCGCTGGCGGCGCGTGCCAAAGTCACCGCCGGATTGGCAAAGGAAGTTGATGCCGTGAACCAGTACGCTGCTGTGATGAAGGCAGCAACGGCAAACGGCGTCACCGCTGGCCGGCTCCGACTACAGCTGATAATCACCGCAATCAAACCAAAACTGGCGACAAATTCACTGAGCTGCTGAGCCATGCCAGCGCGCACATGCGTCGCTGCACTGAACCACGGTTGCGACATCAGCTCGCCTGCTGTTTGCGCATTGCTGAACATGCCATGTGCCACGGCCACCCCTGCGAATGCCCCACCGATTTGTGCCGCCCCGTAGCTCAGGCCATCGCGCCAATTCAGCTTGCCCAGCAAGACTTCGCTGAGACTGACGATGGGATTGAAATGCGCGCCCGAGATTGGTCCGAAGGTCAGGATCAAAGCAACCAAGCCTGCCCCGGTGGCGATGGTGTTGGCGAGCAGCGCCAGTGCGGTCAGGTCTCCGCTGAGTCGCTCGGCCATGATGCCGGAGCCGACCACGGTCGCCAGCAACAGCGCCGTGCCCAGTGCTTCGGCAGTGAGTCGTCGTGACAATGACAACATGCTTCAGGCACCCAGACTGGCGATGCGATCCATCTCGGCTTTAAGCGCTGCGCCATCGTGCTTTAGTGCTTCCAGCGGCAGCGCCAGAAAGGCCTCGATGCGCGTGCGCAGAATGCGATAGGCAGTCATGAATGCGGCATCGATTTCCGCGTCGGTGCCGGTGGCATGCGCCGGATCATCCACACCCCAGTGTGAACGCAACACCGGCCCAAGATAGGCCGGGCAAACCTCGTTGGCAGCATTGCCGCAGACCGAAATAACGATGTCGGGCGTGACCGGCAGATCATCCCAGGATTTGCTGAAATAGCCGTCGGTGACGATGCCTTCACGCGCCAGCAGCGCCAGCGAGCGTGGATGCACATAGCCCGCCGGCTTGCTGCCAGCGCTGAGCGCGCGCCAGCCAGCCGGAGCAAGATGATTGAAGGTGGCTTCGGCCAGAATCGAGCGGCAGGAGTTGCCGGTGCAGAGCATCAACACATTCATTTCAGGTTTCCGTTTTGAGAAGTGGTGTCGCACTGAGCAGCGCCGTCGCCGCAGATAGGCATCAGCGCCACCGCGCCGCAGAGTTCGGGGTGACCGGCACAGCAGTCATCGGTGAGATAGGCAATGAGCTCGACCATGACACCGATCGTGGCGCGATAACGCAGAAAGCGCCCCTCGGCCTCGGCAGCAATCAGCCCAGCCTGCGTCAGCGCCTTCAAATGAAAAGAGGCGTTGTTCGCTGCCAATCCCTGCGCGCTGGCAATCTGACCGGCCACAAGGCCGCTCGGGCCAGCCTTGACCAGCAGACGATAGATGGCCAATCTCACCGGCGAAGAGAGAGATTCAAAGACGAGCACGGCGGTTTCTGAGTTCATTCTTCAACATTACAAGAACTATTGAAATAAAGGAAGGGCCATGAGCTGGGAACTCACCCGATGTGATGATGGCGTGCTGCGTTGTGGCTGGTGCACGGCCACGCCGGCGTATCAGCAGTATCACGATCAGGAGTGGGGGAGGCCGACCGCCGATGATCGCCGCCTGTTCGAGAAGCTCTGTCTGGAGAGCTTTCAGGCTGGTCTGAGCTGGCGCACGATCTTGGAAAAGCGCACCAACTTGCGTGCGGCCTTTCATCAGTTCGACTGGGTCGCCATGGCCGCGATGGGCTCGCAGGATGTTGAGCGCCTGCTGCAGGATGCCGGCATCATTCGCCATCGCGGCAAAATCGAGGCGGTGCTCAACAATGCTGGGCGCATGCCCGACATGCTCGCCGAGTTCGGTTCGCTGGGGGCCTTTGTCTGGTCGTTTGAGGCGCTGATGCCGGCACAGCCGGAGATCGTCACGCTTGCGCATGTCTGCGCCAACACCACCAGCCCGGCGTCCGATGCTATGGCGAAGGCGCTGAAGCAGCGTGGCTGGAAGTTTCTTGGCAGCACCACCATTCATGCTTTTATGCAGTCGATGGGGCTGGTCAATGATCATCTCAGCGGTTGTGCCTCGCGTGATCCGGCGTTGCTGGCGCGTGATGCGTTCATCGTTCCGTCATCAGCGGCCGTTAACATGGCACGCGTAAAAAATCTGAATTGAGTCGGGAGAGTTTGCCGTGAATGCGTTGTCACCTGCTGTAGATCGTCGTGCATTTTTGCGCCAGTTGTTCTTGCTGGCCGGGGCTGCCGGCATGGCTCCGTTGTTGTCTGCGTGCGGCAATGATACTGGCGGCACGGCTTCTGCCATGGCGGCTAGTCGCTTGAAGCAGCCGCGTCCGCCTGGTCGCTTTGCCAATCTTGGCCCGCTCGGTGAGCCCAATGCCTTTGGCGTGCGCCTGCCTGCCGGCTTCGACATGCGCGTGATCGCCGAAGCCATGCAGCCGGTAGGCGATACGGACTATCGCTGGCATATTTTCCCCGATGGCGGCGGCGTAATGGCGAAGCCCGGTGGCGGCTGGTTCTATATGTCCAACAGCGAAGTTCCGGGCTTTGGCAGCCTCGGTTTTGTGGTGCCTGAGCTGGCGCCGCTAGCAAATCCGCTGGAGCGCCTGACTCCCGGTCTCGGCGGTGCCAGTGCCATCGAATTTGATCGCGACGGCAATATTGTTGATGCCTTCCAGATATTGTCCGGCACCACGTTCAACTGCGCCGGCTGCGTCACGCCTTGGCAGACTTGGCTGTCTTGCGAGGAGATTCCCGAGGGGCTGGTCTGGGAGTGCGATCCGGTCGGTCGCAGTGCCGCACAGCCACGCCCGACGCTGGGCCTGTTTTCGCACGAGGCGGTGGCGATTGATGCCGGCCGCCGCGTCATCTACATGACTGAAGACATGCCCGAGGGGCGGCTCTACCGCTGGTTGCCGGCGGTGGGTGACTGGCCTGCGGGTGGCCGTCCGGCGCTGACCAGTGGCGTGCTGCAGGTCATGGATGTGCCGACTGGCGTGGCCCAGGCGCTGACCCAGCCGCAGCGCGTGATCTGGCGCGATGCTCTGGAGCCGGCGCTGGCGCAGAGCGAACATCGGCGCGAGGATTCGGCAGCGTTTGATGGCGGCGAAGGCATCTGGCTGTTCGACGACTTCATTTTCTTTGCTACCAAGGGCGACAACCGCATCTGGGTTTACGACATCCAAGGCGAAACGCTGGAAGTGCTCTACGATCTCGCCACCGACAGCAATCCCATCCTCTCCGGCGTCGACAACATCACCGTCACCGATCGCGGTGATGTGCTGGTGGCCGAAGACGGTGGCGATTTGCAGGTCGTGGTGATCCTGCCGGATGGCCAGCTCAAGCCGCTGCTGCAGATCGTCGGGCAGGACCCGTCAGAGGTCGCCGGTATCGCCTTCTCGCCGGATGGCCGTCGCCTGTATTTCACCAGCGATCGTGGCAGCAATCAGGACATCGGCGGGCAGCGTGCCGGCTTGGGTGTGACTTACGAGTTGCTGCTGCCGGCTCAGTTCAGCGTTTAAGCCTCTTTTGCCAGGCCGCTGGTCACCCGGATCGGGTTGCTCAGCAGCTTGTGCACCGGGCAGATCTTGGCAATCTGCAACAGGCGCTCGCGAGCTTCGGCATCGAGCGCCCCCTCCAGCGTGATGATGCGTGTGATATCGCTGCCGTCCGCCGCGACCACCATGTCGAGATGTACCTGCACGCTGGTCAATGGCCAGTCTTTGCGCTGTGCATACATGATCAGCGTGATCGCGGTACACGCGCCCAGCGACGACAGCAGCAGCTCCATCGGTGCCGGTGCGCTGTCGCCGCCGCCAACATCGGCGGGCTCGTCAGCGAGCCAGTGATGGGCGCCATCGCTGAGACTGACCTGATAAGGCGTGCCGGCGATGCTGGCGGTGACGGTGTGTATTGTGCTCATGGAGGTGCTCTCTTTGTGGAATTCTGCCGCATGGCTCTTTGCTTGCTTGTACCTGCTCACAAGCTCGCGTACAACCGAGGTCTCGTTTTTTCACTGTTAGCCCCGGAGTAAGCTATGGCCTACAACACTCTTGATTATCGTGTCGAAGATCGCATTCTCACGCTGACACTGAATCGTCCTGAGCAGCTCAATGCCTTTACGGTCGAGATGGCCGATGAGCTGGTCGCCGCCTTCGGGCGCGCCAGCGAGGATGATGATGTTGCGGTGATCGTGGTCACCGGCAGCGGTCGTGCCTTCTGCGCCGGCATGGACCTGTCGGTGCCGGGCAATGTCTTCGGTCTCGACGAGACGCAGCAGCCGACTGTAGCCGACATGCACGAACGCCTCGATGATCCGGCCATTCATCGCGGTGTGCGCGATACCGGTGGCCGCGTGACGCTGGCCATCTACGAATGCAAGAAGCCGGTTATTGGTGCCATCAACGGCGCGGCGGTGGGCATCGGTGCCACCATGACGCTGGCGATGGACATTCGCCTAGCCTCGGAGAAGGCGCGTATCGGCTTCGTTTTCGGCAAGATCGGCGTGGTGCCGGAAGCTTGCTCAAGCTGGTTCTTGCCGCGCATCGTTGGCATTCAGCAGGCGCTGGAGTGGGTCTACACCGGTGACATCCTGACCGCCGAGCAGGCGCTGGCCGGCAAGCTGGTGCGTTCGGTGCATGCGCCGGATCAGTTGCTGCCGGCTGCCTACGAGCTGGCGCGCAAGTTTAGCCAGAACAAATCACCGGTGGCCGTCGCCTTCGCGCGCCAAATGCTTTATCGCAATTCTGCGCAGCCGCACCCGATCGAAGCGCATCGCATTGATACGCTGGCGATGTTCTATACCAGTCTGGAAGATGGCAAGGAAGGCGTCAGCTCATTCCTGGAAAAACGCGATCCGGCGTATACCGGCAAAGCTAGTGCCATGCCGGCGTTTTATCCGTGGTGGAACAAGGCTTGAAAAAGCGGAACAAGGCCTGAATCAGCGATGCTGAGTCAGGCTCGTCCAGTCTGACTTAGAGACCAGCGCGCGGCGGACGGCGATTGCCACCGCCGGTGTTGCCATTGCCGTTACCACCGCCGCCGTTACCGGAGTTACCACCGGCCGGGCGTGGCCCGTTCGGGCGCTGACCACCGGGACGGCCTGAGCCAGCGGGCTTGCCAGCAGCAGGCTTGCCGCCGGCACCACTGCGCGAGGGCTGACCCTGACGCGGCGGACGTGCCTGCTGCGGTTTGCGCAGCGGCTCCGGCTTGGCGTTCGGGTCCGGCTCGAAGCCGGGCACAATTACGCGTTCGATCTTCTGGCGGATGGTGCGCTCGATATCTGCCAGCAGCTTGTGCTCATCCACACAAACCAGCGACACGGCCTCACCGCCGGCACCAGCACGACCGGTACGGCCGATGCGATGCACATAGTCTTCCGGCACATTCGGCAGCTCGTAATTCACCACATGCGGCAGGGAATCAATATCGATGCCACGGGCGGCAATGTCGGTCGCGACCAGCACGCGCAGACGATTGGCCTTGAACTCGCCGAGCGCCTTTTCACGCGCGGCCTGACTCTTGTTGCCATGAATTGCCATGGCCGGAATACCATCTTTGTCGAGGCCTTCGGCAAGACGGTTGGCGCCGTGCTTGGTGCGGGTGAAGACCAGCACCTGCGACCACTGGCCATCAATAATGAGCTTTTCCAGCAGCGCCTTCTTGGCGTCGCGATCGACCGGATAGATCTTCTGCGTCACGCGCTCGGCCGTCGTGGTCTGCGGCGCGACTTCGATGCGCTCCGGGTTGCTCAGCAGCGAGCTGGCGAAGCTGCGAATTTCCGGCGCGAAGGTGGCCGAGAACAGCAGGTTCTGGCGCTGCTTCGGCAGCAGGGCGAGGATGCGTTTGATGTCGCGGATGAAGCCCATGTCGAGCATGCGATCGGCTTCATCGAGCACGAGAATTTCGACGCCGCCGAGATCCAGCGTGCCCTGACCAACATGATCGAGCAGGCGGCCCGGTGTCGCCACCAGAATGTCCAGACGCTTGCGCAGACGGTCGCGCTGCGGGTTGGCATTGACGCCGCCGAAGATGACCATCGAGCTCAGGTTCAGGTCCTGGCCGTACTGGCGCACGCTTTCTTCGACTTGTGAGGCGAGCTCGCGCGTCGGTGTTAGCACCAGCGCACGGATGCGATGCTTGGTCGACGGATGCAGCACCGGCGTGGTACTCAGGCGTTGCAGCAGCGGCAGCGTGAAGCCGGCGGTCTTGCCGGTACCGGTCTGGGCGGCGGCGAGCAGGTCACGACCGGACAGCACGACCGGGATGGCCTGCTGTTGAATCGGGGTGGGCGTGGTGTAGCCGACGGCGTTAAGCGCGCTCAGCAACTCGGGCATGAGACCGAGATCAGCAAAAGACATGGAGTATCCGGGGGGAGCAAAGAAGGTTGCTATGGTACTCGAAAGCGGCTCTCAACGGGGCGTCGAGGTCGCGAGCAGCAAATCGATGTAGAACGTGCTGCCGGTTGGCGAGCTTTCGCGAATGCCAATATTGCCCTGCATCTGCTGCATGAAGCCGCTGGCGATCGGTAGGCTCAGCCCCAGTCCGGCACGAGATGCAGAGGCGTCATGATGTGTACTGGAGAACTGCTGAAAAACGGATTCTTGCAGATCTTGCGAGAGGCCAGGGCCGTTATCAGCGATATTGATACGCAGCCTGTTGGCGGAAATGGCCTCGGCATTCAGCTCGATGCAGCTATCAGGTCGCGAATAGCGGATGGCGTTATCGATCAGCGTGGAAATGACACGTTTGAGACGGAAATTGTCAGCCCAGACCCAATGTCCTGCTGCCCTACTGGCGGAAGGCAGTCGAATGCACTTTACATTAGCGGCCGGCTGCAACTCATCCAGAACTTGCTGCAGGATAGGTTGCAACTCATGGCTGGCCAGTGGGATATCAATGGCACTGTTGCTGAGCTGCTCGGCATCCAGCAATTGTTGCGTCAGGCGTTGTAGGCGGATGCTGTGGCGCAGCGCCATGTCGACAAAATCCGTGGCATTGGACGGCAGGATCACGATTTCTGGCATCTTGAGTAGGCTCAGGGCACCGATGATGGCCGTCAGTGGTGTTCGCAGCTCATGGCTCATGACTGAAATCAGTGACTGCCGCAAGTGTTCCAGCCGCTTCTGCTGAGTGATGTCACGAATCACACTGATATAGCGGCTGCGGAACTCCGCGGGCAGGATGGAAATAACCATGCCGATGTGGAAGATGGAGCCATCCTTGCGTTCGCCCTTGAGGTCCAGTACGGGACCGAACAGGTCGGGGCGGGTAGTCCCCGAGTTACGCGCTAGGATGCTGTCGTGCCGGGAACGATAAGGCTCAGGCATGAGCATCGAGATATTCTGACCAAGCACTTCTTCGGCACGGTAGCCGAACATATTCAGCGCGGCGGTGTTGGCACGCTGAATGATCCCGCGCTCATCAATGCTGATGATGCCGTCGGCAATACTGGCCAGAACTGTGTCGAGATAAACATCGGCCTCATAGCTGGTATCTCCGCTGGCGGGCGCAGCGGAAGCGTATGGAAAAGGACAACCTGAGTGCTGTGGTGGGATGCTTTTCATGTGACGACTGTAACTTAGCGGCTGCGGTCACATGTTCTGATGTTGTTACTCCTAAGCCGATTTTTGTCAGTAGTGTGTCTGCACATTGCGCAGACACACTGGAAAGCCGTATTTAGGTCAGACGCCGTGATCCTTGAGCCAGTCTCGCGCCAGCTTCCAGGCATAGTCGGCGGCAGCCTTGTCATAAGTCGGACGGTAGTCGGCATTGAAGCCATGGTTCAGGCCGGGGAACACCACGATGTCTGAGCCCGAGCCCGACTTTTGCAGCTCGGCGCGCATCTGATCAACCACCGTGTCGGGAATGAAACTGTCTGTGCCGGCATACAGCCCCAGCACGGGCACCTTCAGGGTAGCGGCCATGTCAATCGGGTCTTTCGGTTTGATCTCGGACTTCAGCCCGCTAAGGAGTCCGTAATAAGCCACGCCGGCCTTCACCGCCGGATTGTGCTGACTGTAAAGCCAGACCATACGCCCGCCGTAGCAGAACCCCACCGTACCGAGCTTGCGTGTATCGGCATGGCCTGATGCCTTGGCGAAGGCGATGCTGGCATCAATGTCGGCAAAGACCTGGGCATCCGGCACTTTTGAGACTACCTGCGACAGAATGTCTCCGATATCAGTCATCTTCGAAACATCGCCCTGGCGGGCAAAAAGTTCTGGCGCGATGGCGTAGTAACCGAGCTTGGCAAGGCGGCGGCAGACATCTTTGATGTGCTCGTGCACCCCGAAAATTTCCTGAATCACCACAATCGTCGGGTGCTTGCCGGGCTTTGCTGGCATGGCGCGATAGGCCGGCATGCGGCCATCTGCTACCGGTACGCTGACTTCGCTAGCGATTAGGCCGCGCGTGCTAGTGGTGATGGCCTGTGCCAGTAGCGGCGACGATGCCAGGGCAAAGCCGCTGGCCAGCGAGCTCACAATAAATTCACGACGATTGAGTTGCATGTGTGTGCTCCCGATTTAAGTACTGATGAAACTAGGGAGAAGCGCGGTGAAAAACAACTACACGCGGCGAGCATTTTCATGGCTTGCACCCGTTCGCTTATTTGTTAGAGTCAGTCACCAAAAATAACCCAGCAAGCTGCCATGAATCTTCGTCTTGTATTTTTTCTCGTGTTGTCACTGGCGTCACTGTCTGGGCTCTGGTGGCTGTGGCCCAAGCCTGCCCAACCCGTGGCTGCCGCCGATACTCCCATGGCTAGCCCGGGCTATCTCATTCACTGGCGGGTTCGGGCTGGCCAGCGCGTACAGGGGCCGGAAAAATTTGCCGTGCGTGTAGGCGATATGGTGACGCTGGAAGTCGCCTCTGACCGTAACGATGTGCTGCATATCCATGGCGATGACTTGAAGGTGCCGCTGCTCGCCGACAAAAGCATCCGCATTGACTGGACGCCCGTTCACAGTGGTCGTTTTGACATGGAGCTGCACGACGCGGGCTTGACGCTGACGCAGGTCGATGTACTGCCGCGCTGAGCGTCTTAGCATCCCCTAATTTTTTCTGGAGCAGCGCGTATGTCCGCTCAATACACGATTTTGATCACCGGCTGTTCGACCGGCATTGGCCATGCCTTGGCGAAGACGCTGCACGCTCGCGGGCAGCGCGTCATTGCCACCGCACGCAAGCTCGAAAGCCTGCAGGATCTAACGGCGCTGGGTATCGTCACGCGTTTTCTGGATGTTAACGATGTGGCCTCGCGCCAGGCGTTGGTCGACGAACTGTCGCTCTTGCAGCTGACGCCGAACATGCTCATCAACAATGCCGGCTATGGTGCCATGGGGCCTCTGGCCGAGATGCCATTCGCTACGCTGGCCGCGCAATTCGAGACCAATGTACTGTCCTTAATGGCGATGACGCAGGCCGTGATTCCCGGCATGGTGGCGCAAAAGCGTGGCCGTATCGTCAATCTCGGCTCAGTCTCGGGCGTGCTCACCACGCCGTTTGCCGGTGCCTACTGTGCCACCAAAGCCGCTGTGCATGCTCTCTCGGATGCCCTGCGCATGGAGCTGGCACCCTTCGGCATCGATGTCATCATTGTGCAGCCTGGCGGTATTCAGTCGGAGTTTGGTGCCACCGCCAGTCGTGATGTGCAAGCCCGCCAGGCCGGGCTCTCGCTCTATGCGCCACTGGCCGATGCCATCGCTAAGCGCGCTGGTGCATCGCAGCAACAAGCTACATCGGTGCAGGATTTTGTCGATGCCATGAGCGATGCCATCTTGGCGCCGACAGCCGAGCCGGTGGTGCGCTTGGGCCATGGCAGCACGCTGTTGCCGATGGTGCAGCGCTGGTTGCCGGTGCGTCTGCGTGACCGTATCTTGAGCAGGCGTTTCGGC
Organism: Pseudomonadota bacterium; assembly: GCA_040384385.1. GTDB lineage: Bacteria > Pseudomonadota > Gammaproteobacteria > Pseudomonadales > Moraxellaceae > Perlucidibaca. The sequence goes on from JAZKJJ010000007.1 coordinate 82,036, forward strand.
CTCGCGCAATGGCGTCCCTGAGGTACTGGCCGCAACGCGCGTTACTACTTCTGCCGGCATTTCCCGGCAGTGCCAGCGCGCATTCCTTCGGTCAGCTTTATAACCTGCCGGTACCGCTGTGGATGTATCTCTACGGTGCCGCTGCTGCCTTGCTGGCCTCTTTTGTGCTGATCGCGGTCTTTCTGGTGCCGGCACAAACGGTAAGGTCAGCAAATGTCGCCCGCCAATCCGAGCCGGGCTGGTTTTCACTCCTTGCTCGGTACACTCGCCCACTGCTGCGTATCCTCAGCGTGTTGCTGTTGCTGTTGTGTATGGCTACCGGTTTCTGGGGCACGGCAAACCCGTATCTGAACTTCAACATGACCTTCTTCTGGATCATGTTCGTGCTTCTTTTCACCTACCTCACGGCATTCGTGGGCGATGTCTTCCGCTTTATCAGCCCGTGGCGAGTGCTCAGCGACGCCTTGCCATCACGCTGGCGCCAAGGCTTTTTCGTGTACCCCAAGCGCCTCGCTTACTGGCCCGCGCTGCTGCTCTATATCGGCTTCATTAGCCTTGAGCTGTTTGGCAAAATCAATCCGCAAGGCTTGGCCTGGCTGCTCTTCGGCTATACCGTGGCTAATCTTGTTGGTGTTGGCCTGATCGGGCAGCGGGCTTGGTTTCGCCATGTCGAATTCTTCGCCGTGTTTCTGCGTCTGGTGGCGATGATGGCGCCGCTGAGCTGGTATCAGGGCAGGGCGCACTGGCGTATGCCGGGTAGCGGCCTAGTCGGGCAGCGCGCGGAAAGTTACAGCCTCGTGCTCTTCATTCTCTTCATGCTGGCCTCCACCGCGTTTGACGGCCTACGCGGCACGGTGGTCTGGGTTAATGTTTTCTGGGCCGATACCTTCAACGTCCTGACGCCTTTTTTGGGCAAGCCGCCAGTCTATTTCTATCTCCAGCTCAGACCGTGGTACACCGTTTATGAGGTGAGCTGGCTGTGGCTGTCGCCGCTGATCTACTTCACGGTGTTCGGCTTTTTTGTAGCCTGGGCCGCGCGTCTGGCCGGCACGAAACTGCCTGTGCGTGAATGGCTGCTGCGCTCGGCGTTCTCGCTATTGCCCATCGCGCTGGTCTATCACATTACGCACTACTACACGCTGATCCTGACTCAAGGCGTGAAGATCGTGAGCATGCTCTCGGACCCGTTTGGCTACGGTTGGGATCTTTTCGGGACAGCGGGTGGGTGGCGTTCGGCCATTCTGCCGGACATGAATTGGGTCTGGCACAGCCAGGTGGCGTTGATTGTTTTCGGGCACATCGCCAGCGTCTATCTGGCACATCACGAGGCGATGCAGTTGGCAGTATCACCGCGTCGTGCGGTGTTAAGTCAGCTGCCCATGCTTGCACTGATGATGGCCTTCACCGCCTCCGGACTGTGGATTCTGGCCCAGCCCATCAGCGGTGGCTAAGCGAATTTACTTGTCTGCCCAGGCCCCGTTGGTAACACGCACAGCATAGAAGCCGCTGAAGCCGTCGGTGTACCAGATCTCCTTGCGCTCGGGCACGAAGCTCGGGCTCGACATGGCCCAATTGCTTTCTTCCGGAAAGTTGCGCGGGCTGGTCGGGGGATTGAAGTAGGCGATCTCGCGCGGATGGAAGGGGTCGCGAATATCAAATACACGCAGGCCGGAGATGATCATGCTGCAAGCCACGATGGTCGGATCGACGCGCGTCGGCACATTGCAGTAATGCCCACCATAACCCTGCACTGGCAGATTGGCGCCCGGATCACCGTCACGCACGGCCTTGTTTTCGGGTTGATGCACTTCCAGACGCAAATTCGAAATCACCTTTGGCTTGGTTTCGTCACTGATGTCGATGATGCGACCGGCCCCAATGTTGCCGGCACCGCTGGGCGAAGTGGTGGAGTCGGTGTACTCGTCGATTTCCACCAGATACGGCTTGCCCTTGATAGTGATGGGAATGGCGTTCTGCGGAATACTGATCGAAGGCCAAGTCACGCGTGAAATTTCACGCACAGTTGGCTTGGGCTTGCGTGCCTGAATTTCCGAGACATCCAGGATCACCATGCCAGAGGCGTTTTCGGGGCCGGAGCTGCCTGGCATGTTGCCGCCACCGCCAGCAATATAGGCACGGTTGCCATCAGCACTGATGGATAGCCCGTGCGACTTGAGCGGGATGGTCATGATCGGCACCGGCACTGATAGGTTGGTCAGATCGATGGCCGTTAGCGTCGGCGTGCCGGGCGATGCCGAGTAGAACGTCTTGCCATCCGGCGAGAAGCCGCTTTCGTGCCCGAGCACGCCCACCGGCGCTACCGACTTCAACACGGGGTGACGGCAGTCGCCGGAAATGTCGTAAACATCGACCACGCCGGGGCCGAAGGCCGGGTTGCCGAGAACGGCAGCGAGCACACCGCGCTCCTTACTCAACACCAGCGACTCATGCGGCGACAGCATGGCCGGCGTGAGCAGCTGGGCGGTCAATACTGGCTGGGTGGGGTCGCTCATGTCGAGCACGTTGACGCCGCCCTGAGCATCAATCAGATTGGTCGGAAACAGCAGTGTGGTGTCGTAATACGCGCAGTCATGGCCAGCTGCATCGGTATAGCGTTCGACCTTGAAGCCGCCCACAGTGCCGAAATTATTCTGCTTGCTGTACGAGCCGATCATCTCGGTGTTGCAGGTAAAGCCCTCGCGGGTGCGGCCGCTGGTCAGGTCTTCGCGACTGACACGACCCTGGATGCCGGTCTCTGGGCGTGAGCCGGGGCCACAGGTGGCGCGTGGCGTTGGCTGAGGCACTTCCGAGGCGCTGGCGGGTGGTTTGCTGGTGCTGTTGTTGCTGCCCGATGAGCAGGCGCTGATCAGCACGGCCAAGGTTAGTAAGCTGATCGTGCGCAAAATGGGGAGGGGCATGGCGTGCGCTCTTGTTATTTTCGCGCGAGCATCGCAGGCCGAGCAGGGCTTGTCTAGCCCGGCCTGGCCTCAGTTTTTACGCACGGGCAACATGCGTCGCAAGGTGTTGTCCTTGTTGAAATAGTGATGCCAGAGCGCGGCACCAGCATGGATGCCGATTAGCACGATCAGCACTTCCGCCAGGTCCTCGTGCCATTCCTTGATGATTTTTGCCAGCGGCATGTCTGTTGGCGCAATGCTGGGCAATTCAAACAGGAAGAACCAGGAAATCGGCTTGCCAGCGGCACTGCTCATCCACCAGCCGAGGCAGGGGATTACCAGCAGCAAGCCGTAGAAAGCGACATGCACAGCTTTCGCCGCCATTTGCGTGGCGCGCGATTCGCCTTCCGGTGCTGGGCGCTTCAGGGGCAGCGTAAAGATCATGCGCAGCACCATCACTGCCAGCACCGTAATGCCGAAGGACTTGTGCAGCATGACCAAATTGCGCTGTAGCTCCTTGTCAGTCAGGTCATCGGCCAGCCAGACCAGGGTGACGGCACTAAGTACCAGTGCCACCACCAGCCAATGGAAGAAAACGATCAGCGCGGGGTAGCGCACAGGACGGGTCATGGTCTGGCTCCTCTGTCACTAAGGCGTGACGATATTAAAGCTGCCGTTGGGCTGTTCGAAGAGTGTGAAGAAGCGCACCAGATCCACACGGCTGCCTTCCACCTTGAGATCGTCCGAGAGTAGCGTGTCGTTGATGCCAGCCTTGCCAGTGATCATCTTGAGATAGATCGCGTGCGTCAACTTCAGCGTGGCATCGGCCTTGGGGTCATTGCCAGCACGATGATGCAGGACCGAATTCTTCAGGTGCAGCACATAGCTTTCCTTCAGATCGGTGAATACGAAGTTGATGGTGTACTCCTTGCCCTCGGCCTTGTCGGCCTTCAGGCGTGCGGCCATGGCATCCATGAAGCGCGGCATCGGCGTGCTGCGCAAGAGCTCGATGGTGCTGCTCATGTCCAGAACCTGCTTCGGTGTGCCGTGGCGCAGCTCGTAAGCGCCGGTCAGATAGGCATCGCGCCAAGGTGCCGATTCGGCCTGATAGCCAAGCTGGTCGTAGGTTTTCGCCAGCAAGGCTTTCGCGGCCGCATTGCCCGGCTCGGCAAAGACCAGATGATTCAGCACTTCGGCGGCCCAGCGATACTCGCCATCGTCATAGGTTTTCTGCGCCTTCTCCAGCACGGCATCGGCACCGCCCATAAACTCCACATACTTCTTGCCGGCATTCTCTGGCGGCAGCGGGTTCAAGTTGGCCGGGTTGGCGTCATACCAGCCGAAGTAGAACTGATACACGGCCTTGGTGTTGTGTGCCACGGTGCCGTAATAGCCACGGCTGGAGAAGACCTTGTTCAGGCTCGGCGGCAGCTTGACCTGCTCGGCAATCTCGCGCGAGGTGAAGCCTTGCAGCGCCAGATGCAATGTTTGGTCGTGGATGTACTTGAAGGTATCGCGCTGCGACTCCAGCAGTGCCTGCACGCGCTCTTTGCCCCAGACCGGCCACTGATGGCTGCCGACATAGACTTCGGCATCGCCAAACAGACTCAGCGCTTCGTCCAAGTAGCCGCTCCACTTCAGCGCATCACGCACCTTGGCGCCGCGCAAGGTATAGAGGTTATGCAGCGTATGCGATGCCAGCTCGGCGCCCAAAAAGGCTTTCAGCTCCGGCAGGTAGAAAGTCATTTCCGCCGGGGCTTCCGATGCCGGCGTGTTCTGGAAGACAAAGCGCAGGCCATCAATATCAAGCTCTTGACCGGTACGCGTGATCAGCTCGGTCGGTGCCATGATGCCGACGGTGCCATAGGCCGGGGCCTTGCCCAGGCCGGTATCAATATGGCCGCGTGGCGTGTGTGCCAAGCTTTTGCCGTACATGAACATGGAGCGGCGCAGCATGGTTACGCCGGCCAGCACATTCTCACTGGTGGCCTCTTCCATGAAGCCATCAGGCGCGATGATGCGCAGCTTCTGCTGGCGCGCCTGCTCGGCACTGACAATGCCGAGAATGCCGCCAAAGTGGTCGACATGGCTGTGCGTGAAAATCACCGCGACGATAGGCTTCGTGCCCAGATGCTCGCGCGCAAAGGCAATGGCGCGTGCGGCAGTCTCCTGCGCCGTCAGCGGATCAACAATGATCCAACCGGTGCGGCCCTCGATGATCGTCATGTTGGACAGGTCATAGCCGCGCAGCTGATAAATGCCATCTCTGACCTTGAACAGACCGTGGATGTTGTTCAGCTGCGCCTGCCGCCACAGGCTCGGATTCACGCTGTCGGGAGCAGCACCCTTGAGAAAGTCGTAGCTAGGCATGTCCCAAACGGTGCTGCTGCCATCTTCGGTGGTGCGCAGGATCTTCAGCATCGGATCGCGGGCGATGAGGCCACGCTCGGCGTCGGCAAAGTCCTGGCGATCATTGAAGTCGAGCTCGGTGAGCATCTTGGCATTGGCATCACGGGTGGCTGCGGTGGCGGCGCTATGGCCTTGGGCATCAGCACCGGCTTCGTGGGGTGCCTGGCCGCAGGCGGCGAGGGCGGAGCAGAGCGCCAATGCAAGTAGTCGTGAAGTGTTCATGGTGTGCCTCGGGTGCAGACGGTGGCGGGCTATTGAGCCTCGCTCGTCATTTCTTGTTAGTTGTGCGACTGGCCGAGACTAACCGGTTGCTGGCCAGCGGCCAAGAAAAAACCCGCCAGGCTTTACGCCGGGCGGGCTTTAGGTCTTGCAGTTTGGTGGAGATGGCGGGTATCGAACCCGCGTCCGCCAGCACTCTACCCTCGGATCTACATGCTTAGTCTTCTCTATTGATTTAACCCGACACGGCCCGAGAGACAGGGCATGGAAGGCGATCCTCTAGGGTTTTAGCGACGCAACACGAGGCGGGTTACGAAGCGATCCGGTATTTTTTGCGCTGACCGCCCCCGCATACCGGCATGCAAGTTTGGTCATAAGCCGGGATTAGGCGGCTAGTGCGTAGTTTTCGTCGTTTGCGACTATTTTTTTGGAGCGTTTATTTAGGAGAGACATTCCACTCTCCGCATGCACCTGCGGGCTTCATAACCAGCGTCGAAGCCATGTCATCCCCAGAGCAAGCCTAGTGTGCGCCGACTGCCAGCGCTTGTCACTAAGGCATGCGTCATCAAGTGTGTGCCCTTGCCGTAGACTGCGTGGTCATTTACTGTTCGCGCAGTCAAAAATAACGAGAGATGCCAACGATGCGTCCAACGAGTCCACTCAAATTTGCCGCACTGAGCTTGGTGCTGGCCCTCACGGCTTGTGGTTTCGGTAGCGACAGCTCGTCATCTGGTTCGGGCGCCCCGCGTGTTGGCAGCTACGATGCTCGCATCGTGCGTACGCAAATGGGCATCCCGCATATCACCGCCAACGATTTTGGCAGCCTCGGCTACGGTCAGGCCTATGCCTTCGCCGAAGACAATCTCTGCGTCATGATGGAAGATTTCGTCACCAGCCGTGGCGAGCGCGCCCGCTATTTTGGGGCCGATGGCAGCTATCGCATCGAGCCTAATGGCTCCGTGGCCGACAATGTCTCCAGTGACTTTTTCTGGAAATTCATGCTCGACGATGCCGCCTGGCAGCGCACGCGCAACAAGACCGAGCCGCAGTTCCGCGAGCTCGTGACCGGCTATGTCGCCGGCTTCAATCGATACATCGCCGAGCTCAAGGCGGGTCAGCATCCCGGCCGTCATGCCGCCTGCGCCAAGGGTGACTGGCTGCAGCCGATTGTCGATGCCGATATGTATCGTCGCTTTGTGCGGCTTTCGATTCTGGCCAGCAGCTCGGTCTTTGTCAGCGAGATCGCCAATGCCCAGCCGCCGGCTATCCCGCCAAGCGCCAGTGCTGCGCGCAGCAATGCCAAGCCAGCTCAACGTCTAGCCTCGCTGAATGCAAGAAAGCTAGCGTTGGCTCAGGCTCCCGGCCCGTTTGCCGATCTGCAGCAGAAGGATCACTTCGGCAGCAATATGTACGCCATCGGCAAGAACGGCAGCGCCAGCGGCCAGCCGATTGTTTTTGGTAATCCGCATTTCCCGTGGCGCGGCACCGAGCGCCTCTATATTTCGCATAACACCATCCCTGGCAAGCTCGACATCATGGGCTCGTCGCTCTATGGCGTGCCGGCAGTGCTGATCGGCTTCAATGACAAAGTGGCGTGGAGCCACACGGTGTCCACGGCATACCGCTTCACGCTGTATGAGCTGAAAGTGAATCCGGCGAATCCGACGCAGTATTTTTACGAAGGTGGCCTGCGTGACATGACTGCCGTGCCGCTGAAGGTGCAGGTCAAGCAGGCAGATGGCAGCTTGCAGGAGATGACGCGCACGCTCTACAAAAGCCATTTCGGCCCAATGATCACGCTGTCTGCCTCGGGCGTGCCTATCCTGCCGTGGGCGAACGGCCTGGCGTATACCCTGCGCGATGCCAATTACGAAAACGACCGTCTGATCAATCAGTTCGGGCGCTGGAATACCGCGAAGAGCCTCGACGAATTCATCAGCCTGCACAAATCGATTCTGGGCGTGCCCTGGGTCAACACCGTGGCCAGCGGCCCCAATGGCCGCGCCTATTATGGCGATGTCACCGTAGTGCCGAATGTCACCGATGCCCAGGTCACCAGTTGCAGTACATCACCCCTGGTGCCGGTGATCGGTCAAGTCGCACCCGGCTTGCCGTTGCTCGATGGCTCGCGTGCCGCTTGCGAGTGGAACACCGATGCCGATGCGCCAGCACCGGGCATCTTCGGCGGCAAAAACTTGCCCACGCTGGTGCGCGACGACTATGTGCATAACTGCAACGACAGCTACTGGCTGACCAATCCGAAGGCACCGATCACCGGCTTCAATCGCATCATCGGCGATGAGGGCACGGAGCGTTCACTGCGCACTCGCCTGTGCATTCTGCAGGCCGAGCGTCGCCTTGCCGGTACGGACGGTCGCTCCGGAAACATGTTCACGATTCCGGCGTTGCAAGACATCGTGCTGTCCAGCCAGATCTACTCGGTCGAGCTTGCCCGTAAGCAGGTGCTCGATAGCTTGTGCACGCAGCCTGGCTTGATCGGCAGTGCTGGCCCGGTGGCTGCAGCCGATCAAGCGGCAGCCTGCGCGGTACTGACGAAGTGGGATGGCAAGGACAGTCTGACCTCGGTGGGTGGTCATGTCTGGCGCGAATTCTTCCGTCGCGTAGTCGGCAATCCAGGCGGGTTGCCCGTGGGTTTGCCGGCCACGCCGCTGACCGGCATCTGGCAGAATGCCTTTTCGGCCAGCGATCCAGTGAATACGCCAAACACCCTCAACACCAAAACGCTGCAGGTGCAGCAGGCCTTTGCCGATGGCATTGCGGCGGTTAAAGCGAGCGGCATTCCGTTCGACCGTCCGCTGGGTCAGATTCAGTATTCCGGCGTGCAGAAAAAATCACGCATTCCGATCTTCGGCGGCGAGGGCAGTGAGGGTGCGTTCACGATTGTCTCTACCCAAGGCGAGAACCTCACTAAAGATGGCTACGGCATTGTTTATGGCAACAGCTATATTCAGACGGTAACTTGGGATGCCAAAGGTCAACCACAAGCCGAGGGATTCATTACCTACTCGCAATCTACGGATCCCGCCAATCCGCACTTTGATGATTTCACTAAAGCATACAGTCAGAAGCAGTGGCAGAAGTTTCCTTTCAGCGCTGCTGACATCAGCCAGCAAAAAATTTCCGAATTACGTTTGCAGCAATAACTCGAGAACCTGATATGACATCTATCCAGCAAGCCTTTGATGCTCAGCGCGACACTGCTCTGCGTCTCCGCCAATCGACTTTGGCCGAGCGCAAAGCGAAGATTCTGAAACTGCGCGATGCCATGCTCAAGTATCAGGAGGAAATCGTGCAGGCAGGCTGGGCCGACTTCCGCAAGCCGGCCGCTGAGGTGGATCTCACCGAAGTGCTGCCGGTGGTGGCCGAAGCCAACGACGCCATGCGCAATCTGAAGGCGTGGATGAAGCCGCAGGGCGTCTGGCCATCACGCATGATGATTGGCACCAAGGGCTACATGCAGTACGAGCCCAAGGGTCGCTGCCTAATTGTGTCGCCGTGGAACTACCCGGTGAACCTCAGCCTGGGCCCGCTGGTCTCCGCCATTGCCGCTGGCAACACCGCCATTATTAAGCCATCGGAGATGACTCCGCATGCGGCGGCCATCATCAGCAAGATCGTGCGTGAAGTGTTTGATCCCAGCGAAGTCACGGTCATTGAGGGCGATGCTCCGGTCGCGCAGGCGCTGCTTGAGCTGCCCTTCGATCACATCTTTTTCACCGGCTCGCCGGCCATTGGCAAGGTCGTCATGGCGGCGGCGGCCAAGCACCTGACCAGCGTCACGCTGGAACTGGGTGGTAAATCACCGACCATCGTTGATGAAACGGCGGATATCGAGCTGGCGGCGAAAAACATCCTCTGGGCCAAGTTCACCAACAATGGCCAGACCTGCATCGCCCCCGACCATATTTATGTACACGAAAAGGTACGCGGCGCCTTCGTCGACGCCTGTGCGCGGGTGCTCAAAGATGTCTATGGCGCCAACCCGCAGGCCAGTGACTCGCTGGCACGCGTCGTCAACTCGCGCCATACCGGCCGTATTAATGCCTTACTGGAAGATGCCGTTGCCCGTGGCGCGAAAGTGCTTGCTGGCGGCCAGACCGATGTTGGCGATAGCTACATCGCACCGACCTTGCTCGGCGATATCCCAGCCGATGCCCTGATCATGCGCGAAGAGATTTTCGGGCCGTTGTTGCCGGTAATTTCATTCACCAATCTGGATGAGGTGGTTGCGCGAATCAACGCTGATGCCAAACCGCTGGCTCTGTATGTCTGGAGTCGCAACGAAGCCAACATCAAGCGTGTCATGCAGCAGACCACCTCTGGCGGTGCTTGCATCAACCATTGCGTGGTGCAGTTCCTGCACGGCAACCTGCCGTTCGGTGGTGTTAACAACTCCGGCATCGGCAGTGCTCATGGCCATCATGGCTTCAAGGCTTTCTCGCACGAGCGTGCCGTGGTACGCACGCGAATCATGCTGGCGAAAATGTTCTTCCCACCCTACACACCGTTTACGCGCAAGCTGATTTCGATTTTTATGAAGACGGTTTAAAGCCCGAACTGGCGACCTGCACCGAGCAGTGTCGCCACGCCCAGCACGGCAAAAATGGCCGCTGCAACGCCATGAATCCAGCGCGTGGGCAGGGTGTTGGCAATGCGATCGCCGAGCAGTACCGCTGGCACATTGGCCAGCATCATGCCTGCGGTCGTACCCAGCACAACCGCCAGCAAAGACTGATACTGCGCGGCCAGCATGATGGTAGCGATCTGTGTTTTGTCACCGATTTCGGCGAGAAAAAAGGTAGTCAGCGTGGTGGCGAAAATGCCGAAGCGGCTCAGTCTTGCCTCTGCGTCGTCGATCTTGTCCGGCACCAGAATCCAGGCAGCCATGGCTAGGAACGAAATGCCTAGGCCATAGCGTAATGACTCTGGCGAGAGTTGCGTGGTGATCCATGCGCCCAGAGCGCCGGCCAGCCCGTGGTTGAGCAGTGTCGCGACCAGAATGCCAAGGATGATCGGCACAGGCTTGCGAAAGCGGGCCGCCAGAATGAAGGCCAGCAACTGAGTTTTGTCGCCGATTTCAGCGAGTGCAACAATCCCGGTTGAAACGAAAAACGCTTCCATATCTGAACCTTGAGTGAGGGCTAACCTCTGTCTCGCATGATTCGGCCCTTCTCCCGGGCCCAGTCACGACTCTTCTCGGCATCGCGCTTATCATGAAGCTGCTTGCCTTTCACCACCGCAATTTCGAGCTTGGCGCGACCGCCGCTCCAGTACATCGCGAGCGGCACGCAGGTGTGGCCCTTCTGCTGGATATCACCAATCAGATTGTTGATTTCGCGACGATTCAGCAGCAGCTTGCGCGTGCGCGTTGGGTCGGCAACCACATGCGTCGATGTCGCCAACAGCGGCGTGATGTGAATGCCGATGACCCAGGCTTCGTTGTTCTTCAACAGAATGTAGGCATCGGTGAGGTTGCACTTGCCGGCGCGAAGCGACTTCACTTCCCAGCCGAGCAGGCAAAGACCGGCCTCGAATTTATCTTCAATGAAAAACTCGTGACGGGCGCGGCGGTTTTGGGCGATGGTCGCAGAGGACCCTTTGGACTGACTCATGGCGCAGGATTATAGGCGGATTGGCGAGCTTGTATACGCGCCATTCAGTCCCGACAATAGCCACTGGTTTCAAAATTTCTGGATGAATTGAAATGCGTGTGCAAAGTGAATCCCCGGCCTGGCAACGTGGCGGCCAATTGTTGGCGCTGATGCTGGCCCTGAGCGTGATATTTATTCCTGCCACGGGGTTTTCCTGGCCACTCGGGCTACTCGGTGCTGTCTTTGTCGGCCTGCCGCTGTTGTTGGCCGAACAGGCGATGGCAGTTCGAGCCAAGCAGCCGGGTATCGCCGGTATGCAGGCGCTAACGCGAGAGGCCGATGCCGCGCGTGGCTGGCGCTTCCCTGCCTATGTTGGTTTGGCTCTGAGCCTTGTCGTCAGCGCTGCGCTGGCATTGACCAGCGGCTTGCTGCTTACGCAGGTCTTGCAGACTCTCTGGCAACCGTTGGTTAGTGCTGTTGGCCTCACAGCGAATGCCGTGCCGGCCGGTGCCGCATTATGGTCGGTGCTTACGCTGCTGTCGTTGCTGATTGCCCTGGGGCGCAGCTTCCGCACGGTGCCGATGTGGCTCTGGCTGACAGTGACCTTGATTCTGCTGGTCTTGCTAGTCCTGCAAATGCTTAATCACCAAACCATTCCACTGGTCACTGACTTGAGCCTGATGTCCGGCCTGCCCAACACCGGCACAGCCAGTGCCAGTTTGCTGGCTGGCGCGTTGGTGGCAGGCGGCGGCATGGGTACCGCGGCGACCTTGCGCCTGCACTATGGTGAGTTCAAGTCGGCGTTTGCGCTGCCGGCCATGGTTGCTCTCTTTATTGTGGCGGTGTTTGCCTTGCACCACGCTGACTGGTGCGTGGCGGCTGCCTTGCTCGGAGTTGTGGTGACTCAGCTCGGTTTGAGCGCCAGCTTGGCGCCCGCGCTGGCCGAAGCCCGCCAGCGCCATCTGCCGGCACTTGCGGCGCCTATGGCGGTGATCATCCCGGTCACGCTGCTGGCCGAATCGCTGTGGCTCTGGGGCGATGTTAGCTCGCTGAGCCTACTGGTGCAGCTGATGGCTGTCGCCTTGGCGCTGAATCTGCTGGTGTTGTCGCTCTATGCGGGCTGGATCATGAAGATCAGTCATCTGCGCAAGGCCGTGAGTCTGCCGTCTGAGCTGCTTTATAACCTTCTGCGTATTGCCCTGCGCTGGCTCGCACCGCTGACCTTGCTGCTGGCGCTGGCCAAGGCTTGGGGCCTGCTTTGATGCGCATCGAGGTGGCCTATGCGCGCCCGGATCAGCAGTATTTGTTGAGTCTGGACTTGCCCGCAGGCAGCACACTCAGTGATGCTCTGGCGGCGGCTGGGCTGGCGGAGCATTGCCCCGAGCTGGCTGGCGGAGAGTTTGTGGTTGGCATCTGGGGGCAGATTGAGAAGTCGCCAAAGACGCGGCTGTTACAGGCGGGGGATCGTGTCGAGGTGTATCGGCCACTGACGGTGGATCCGATGGTGGCTCGCAAGGCGCGTGCTGACAAAGTTCGTCAGCAGCGCGTTGGCGATGCCTGAGGTCTGCTCAGGGCTGGATTTCCGGTGGCAAAGCGATGGTGTCAGGCTGGCTGGTTGGCGCCGATGGTCGAGCATCCGCCGGCGTGATCTTGTTTTGTTCCTGATTAGCCTGCTCGCGTACCGTGGTGTCGTTGGCGCGCACGGCGCTGTCTTTGCTGCCAGGCAGTGAGGCTGTTTTCGCGGGCAAGGCGCTGTCAGACTCTGTGCGTTCAACCACACCTGCGGAAAAAATCACGCTGAAGCGGCGATGCGGTACGGCGGCAATTTTGCTTTCAAGCGCATAAGTGCCGGGAATGAACTTGTAGGCGTAATCCCAGCGGCTCGGGTTCAGTGTGTCAGTCACCAGCGGCGTGCCCAGCACATAGCGCACTTGTGCCGGCGTCATGCCAGTCTTGATTTGATCGGCCTGCTCCTGCGTCACGGTCTGACCCTGCACAACATCGATGCGGTAGGCGCGGAACAGATTTTTGCAGCCGGAGGTGGCTAGTGTTGTTGTTGCCACCGCAGCAAGCATCACGGCGGTCATCAGCTTTCTTTGCATGGGCCGGCGGCTCCTGGTCAGTCATCTCGGTTAAAAGCCGGTCAGCGGGAGTGGTCCCATCGCCGGTCAGGTCGCGCTATCATACGGCATCGCCCGCTCAGAGATGAATCCATGTCGATCAGCAATAATGAATTGCGCAAAGCCGGTCTTAAGATCACGTTGCCGCGTGTGCGCATTCTCGAACTGCTCGAAAGTTCGCCGATTCACCACCTCAGTGCCGAAGATGTCTATAAGGCATTGCTCGCGGCTGGCGAAGATGTCGGTCTGGCCACGGTCTATCGCGTACTGACCCAGTTCGAGGCCGCCGGCATCGTTGAGCGCCATCATTTCGAGGGCGGTCATTCGGTTTTTGAGCTAAAGGATGATGAGCATCACGATCACATCGTCTGCACCGATTGCGGCCGCGTCTGTGAGTTTCATGACGATGTCATCGAGGCCAGACAAATTGCCATGGCCGAGTCGCTGGGCTTTAGCCTGACCGGGCATTCGCTGCATCTTTATGGCAGCTGCCTGAAGGGTGGTTGTTCCGGCAAACCGGGCATCTGACTGCTCCAGCTTTCAATTGACCAGCATCATCTCGGCGTGTTTGCGGGTTTCATCGGTGATGGTGAGGCCGCCTGACATGCGCGCAATCTCTTCGATGCGCTCTGCCGGCGACAGCAGCACCACGGTGCTGTGCGTATTGCCTTCGTGCACACGCTTCTCCACGCGCAAATGCTGATGCCCGCGTGCCGCGACTTGCGGCTGATGCGTGATGCTGAATACCTGTGCGTGCTCGCCCAGTGCCTTTAACAGGCGCCCGACCACTTCCGCAATGCCGCCGCCAATGCCGACATCGACCTCGTCAAAAACCATGACTGGAACCGGTGAGTGGCGTGCGTGCACGACCTGAATCGCCAGCGACAGGCGCGACAGCTCGCCGCCGGAGGCGACCTTGCCCAGCGGCCGCAGCGGTTGGCCGGGGTTGGCGCTGAACAGAAACTCGATGTCATCCAGCCCATGTGCGGATGGCTTGGCGAGCGCGGTCAGCGTTAACTCCAGGCGGGCATTGCCCATGCCCAATCCTTGCAGGAAGCCCTGAATCTGTTCGCAGAAAGTGCTGGCAGCTTGCTGGCGGCCGCTGCGTAGCTGTTCCGCAAGCTGCATGAAACTCTGCTTGGCAAGACGGGCGTCGTTGGCCAGTTGCGCCAGGTCCTGCGCCTCGCGCAAGGCCTGGCATTCCTGATTAAGCTGCTCGGCCACCATCACCAGCTCATGCGGTGTGACGCGATGCTTGCGTGCGAGCTGATGGCAATGGCTCAGCCGCTGCTCCAGCTGCTCCAGCTCACCGGGACTGGCTTCGAGGTCATCGAGAAAGTGCCGCAGGCCAGGACTGGCCTCTTCAAGCTGAATCAATGCGCCGCGCAGCAGCTCGACCGTGCTGCTCAAGGCCGGCGCGCGATGGGCATGGCTTTCCAGTGTTTTCACGGCGCGTTGCAGCAGTCGGGAGGCAGTGTCGCCATCGCCTTCGGTCATTAGCGTTAGCGCCAACTCGCCATCTTGTTGCAAGCTGCCGAGGTGCGCCAAGGTGTCGTGGCGCTGTTCAATGGCTTCATATTCGCCGGCGTTGAGGCCCAGCTGCTCCAGTTCGCGCAACAGGTGCTCGACGATTTCCAGGCGCGCACTTTGCGCTGCACCGGCACTTTCCGCTTTTTGCAGCTTTTCGGCAGTGCTTTGCCAGTGGCGATAATGCTGTGCAGCATCCTGTGCCAGCGTTTGCAGGTCGGCATAGCTGTCGAGCATCTGGCGATGACTGTCTTTGCGCAGCAAGGTCTGGTGCTCGTGCTGGCTGTGAATGTCGATGAGCAGCTCGCCGATGTCACGCAGGTCGCTGAGCGTGGCCGGGCGACCATTGATGTAGGCGCGTGAGCGGCCATCGCGGGTGAAGGTGCGGCGCAGCGTGCAGTCTTCGCCTTCATCGAGCTCGCGGGCCTGCAGCCAAGCCACAGCCTCAGGCAGATGGCCGACGATAAAAAGCGCGCTGATATCGGCCCGCTCAGCACCAGCACGCACCACGCCGCCATCGGCACGGTCGCCAAGGCACAGGCCGAGGGCATCCATGAGGATGGATTTACCGGCGCCGGTTTCACCGGTGATCACGGAAAACCCTTTGGAGAACTCCAGTTCCAGGTTTTCCACGATGGCAAATTGACTGATTTTGAGCAGGCTCAGCATAGTGGCATTCCGCTAAATACAGACCGTAATCATAGGTCAGGCCGGCGACCTTCGCGATGTCTCGCCTAGGAGTTTTTTCCAGATGCCGATTCAGCCCTTGAAATTCCGGCGGGCAATCTCCACTTGAGGGGCATGGCTTTAAAAGCGCGCTGCAAGCGCATGAGGAGAGAAAAATGACTGATTCAACCCCCGAGAATGATGTTCAGCCAACATCGGAAGAGACTGCCAGTGTTGAACAGACTGTCGAAGCCGTGAGTGAAGTTGATTGGGCTGCCCGCGTTGCAGATTTGGAGCTGCAACTGCGCGACCAACAGCTGCGTGCCCAGGCGGAAGTGCAGAACATCCAACGTCGCGCCGAGCGTGATGTCACCAACGCGCACAAATTCGCGCTGGAGAAGTTCGCCGGCAGCCTGCTGGAAGTGGTGGACAATCTTGAGCGTGCGCTCGGCTCCGTGCCATCCGAAGAGCCGGCGGTGAAGGCTTTGCAGGAGGGCGTGAGCCTGACCCACAAGCTGTTCAGCGACACGCTCAAGCGTTTCGCCGTGGAGTCGGTGGATCCGCTCGGTGCGCTGTTTGATCCCGAGCAGCATCAGGCCGTGTCCATGCAGCCATCGACCACGGCCGAGCCGAACACGGTCACTGCCGTGTTCCAGAAGGGCTACACCTTGTCTGGCCGCCTCTTGCGCCCTGCCATGGTGGTTGTGGCAACAGCAGGTTAAGCATTCGTTTGGGTCGATGCCCTTGAAAAGGACGCATCGACCCACATATTCCCTACATATTGATCAAAAGCGAGCGGTTAAATAACCGGCGCAAATTTATTGGAGAGCATCATGGGCAGAATCATCGGTATCGACCTTGGCACCACCAACAGCTGCGTCGCCATTCTCGAAGGCGACAAGGTCAAGGTCATCGAAAATTCGGAAGGCGCGCGCACCACGCCGTCCATTGTCGCCTACACCGACAACGAAGTGCTGGTTGGCGCCGGCGCCAAGCGTCAGGCCGTGACCAACCCGAAGAACACGCTGTTCGCGGTGAAGCGCCTGATCGGTCGTAAGTTCAAAGACGACGTCGTTCAGAAAGACATCAAGATGGTGCCGTACAGCATCGTCGCCGCCGACAATGGCGATGCCTGGGTGGATGTGAAGGGTGACCGCAAGGCACCGCCGCAGATCTCCGCCGAAGTGCTGAAAAAGATGAAGAAAACCGCCGAAGACTACCTCGGTGAGCCAGTGACCGAAGCCGTCATCACCGTGCCAGCCTACTTCAACGACAGCCAGCGCCAAGCCACCAAGGATGCCGGTCGCATCGCCGGTCTCGACGTTAAGCGCATCATTAACGAGCCGACCGCTGCCGCGCTCGCGTTCGGTATGGACAAGAAAGAAGGCGACCGCAAGATTGCCGTTTATGACCTCGGCGGCGGCACCTTCGACGTGTCCATCATCGAAATCGCTGAAGTTGATGGCGAGCACCAGTTCGAAGTGCTGTCCACCAATGGCGACACCTTCCTCGGCGGCGAAGACTTCGATCTGCGCTTGATCGACTATCTCTCCGACGAGTTCAAGAAAGACACCGGCATCGACCTGCACAACGATCCGCTGGCGCTGCAGCGTCTCAAGGAAGCTGCTGAGAAGGCCAAGATCGAGCTGTCGTCGTCGACCCAGACCGAAGTCAATCTGCCCTACATCACGGCCGATGCCTCGGGTCCGAAGCATCTCACCGTTAAGGTCACCCGCGCCAAGCTGGAAGCGCTGGTCGAAGATCTGGTTGCGCGCACCATCGAGCCTTGCCGTGTGGCATTGAACGATGCTGGCCTGAAGATTGGCGACATCAGTGACATCATCATGGTCGGCGGCCAAACCCGCATGCCGCTGGTGCTCGAGCGCGTGAAAGCATTCTTTGGTCAGGATCCGCGTCGTGACGTGAATCCGGACGAAGCCGTGGCCATCGGTGCCGCCTACCAAGGCGCTGTGCTCTCCGGTGACGTCAAGGACGTGCTGCTGCTCGATGTCAGCCCGCTGTCGCTGGGCATCGAAACCATGGGCGGCGTCATGACTGTGCTCATTGAAAAGAACACCACTATTCCGACTAAGAAGCAGCAGGTGTTCTCCACCGCTGACGACAATCAGGCGGCGGTGACCATTCATGTGCTGCAAGGCGAGCGCAAGCAGGCCACGCAGAACAAGTCGCTGGGTCGTTTTGACCTCGCCGATATTCCGCCGGCGCCGCGTGGCATGCCGCAGATCGAAGTCACCTTCGACATCGACGCCAACGGCATCCTCAATGTCGGCGCCAAAGACAAGGCCACCGGCAAGGCGCAGAGCATCATCATCAAGGCCAACTCCGGCCTGACCGATGCCGAAATCGAGCAGATGGTGCGTGACGCTGAAGCCAATGCTGAAGAAGACAAGAAGTTCTCCGAGCTGGTCGATGCCCGCAACCAGGCCGATCAGCTCGTGCATGCCACCAAGAAGACGCTGACTGACCTCGGCGACAAGGCCACGGCTGAAGAGAAAGCTGCAGTCGAAGCTGAAATCGTCAAAGTCGAAGAGGCCATCAAGGCCAACGACAAGGATCTGATTGATGCCGCCGTGGAAGCACTCAGCAACGCTTCCATGCCGCTGATGCAGAAGCTCTACGCCGACCAGGCTCAGGCTGGCGGTGCCGAAGGCGCGCAGTTCACTGACGCTGCTGCCGGTGCCGGTCAGGCTAAACAGGACGACGGTGCCGTGGATGCCGAGTTCGAAGAAGTGAAAGACGACAAGAAGTAAGTCTTTCAGCGACTTCACGATGCAGACGCGGGGGCCTCCCCGCGTTTGCGCATCCGATCATTGTAAATGTGCAATGACTGAAAACCAGCTGAAACGGGCGCGCTGCCCCAGGGGTCAACATGGCCAAGCGTGATTTTTACGAAGTCCTCGGCGTCGCCAAAAACGCCACCGATGACGAAATGAAGAAGGCTTATCGCCGTCTTGCAATGAAGTTTCACCCGGATCGCAATCCGGATAATAAAGAAGCCGAAGAGAAGTTCAAGGAGGCCAACGAGGCCTACGAGACACTGACCAACGCTGACAAGCGTGCGGCCTATGACCGTTATGGCCATGCCGGCGTCGACCCCAGCATGGGTGGCGGCGGTGGTGCTGGCGGTGCCGGATTTGGCGATATCTTCGGAGATGTCTTCGGCGATATTTTCGGCGGCGGTGGTCGTGGAGGTCAGCAGCGCAGCAATCGCGGCGCCGACCTCGGCTACACCATGGAGCTGGATCTCGAAGAAGCCGTGCGTGGCACCAAGGCGCAGATTCGCGTGCCGACCCAGGTCGAATGCGAACCTTGCGATGGCACTGGCGCTAAGAAAGGTACCAGCGCCACACCTTGCCGCACCTGTAATGGCAGCGGCCAAGTGCGTGTGCAGCAGGGCTTCTTTGTCATGAGCCAGACCTGCCCGAGCTGTCATGGCCGCGGCAAGGTTATCCCGAGCCCATGCTCCAGCTGTCACGGCGAAGGTCGTGTGCGTAAGCAGAAGACGCTAGAAGTTAAGATTCCGGCCGGCGTTGATACCGGCGACCGCATTCGTCTGACTGGCGAAGGCGAAGCCGGCGCTCACGGTGGCCAGTCTGGCGACCTGTATGTGCAGGTGTCTGTGCGCGATCACCGCATCTTCAAGCGCGACGGTGCCGACCTCTATTGCGAAGTGCCCATCGACTTCACCGTCGCCGCGCTCGGTGGCGAGATCGAAGTGCCCACGCTCGACGGACGTCTCAAGTTACGCATCCCGGATGGCACCCAGACCGGCAAGCTGTTCCGGCTCAAGGGCAAGGGCGTGAAGCCGATTCGCTCGCATGCGCCGGGTGATATGCTCTGCCGCATCGTCATCGAAACGCCGGTGCACCTGACGGCCAAGCAGAAAGACTTGCTCAAGGACTTCCAGGCGTCGCTCGATGGCGAAGACCGTAAGCAATCGCCGAACAAGGACTCGTTCCTCAGCGGCGTGCGCAAATTCTTTGACGAGATGACGAAATGACGCGAATCGCTGTCTGTGGCGCCGGTGGGCGCATGGGTCGTGCCCTCATTGCTGCCGTGCATGCCGCTGATGGCGCGACGCTGACCGCTGCCGTCGAGCGTGCCGAGTCGTCGCTGATCGGTGCCGATGCCGGTGAGTTGGCCGGCATCGGTCGCCTCGGCGTGACGCTGGCGGGCAGCCTGGAAGAGGTCATCGACCAGTTTGATGTGGTCATAGACTTCACCGCACCGGCCGCCACCGTGGCGCATCTGGCGCTGTGCCAGGCTCACGGCAAGGCTATCGTCATCGGCACTACCGGTCTCAATGACGAACAGAAGCAGCAAGTCAGCGCCGCAGCTGCGCAGGTGCCGGTGGTCTACTCCGGCAACTACTCCGTCGGCGTCAACGTCAGCCTCAAGCTGCTCGAAATGGCCGCCAAAACCTTTGGCGACACAGTGGATATCGATGTGCTCGAAGCCCATCACCGGCACAAGGTCGATGCCCCCTCCGGCACGGCGCTGATGATGGGCGAGGCCGTTGCCGGCGCGCTCGGTCGTGACCTCAAGGATGTCGCCGTTTATGCCCGCGAAGGCCACACCGGCCCGCGCGACCGTCAGCAGATCGGCTTCCAGACCCTGCGCGGTGGCGATACTGTTGGAGACCACACCGTGTTCTTCTTCGGTGAAGGCGAGCGCGTGGAGATTCGTCATGTCGCGACCAATCGTGCCAACTTCGCTGTCGGTGCCGTGCGTGCCGCGCTGTGGGCGGCGACAAAAGCGCCAGCCCTGTACGACATGCGCGATGTGCTGAACCTGAAGTGAAGCATTCACCGCATCTGCGCCTGCCGCGCTGGCAGCGATTCACGCTCTACGCGCTCTTCGCGGTGATGTGGCTGAGTGGCTGTCTCTGGTGGTGGGCCGGTGCCTTCTGGCAGCAGCAGGGCCTGTTCGGGCCGGAAGTCAGCCCCTGGCAAGCGCGTGCCTTGCTCTGGCATGGCGTGCTGGCGACGCCCGTACTGATCTGGATAGGTTCATTGCTGGTGGTGCACTGGGTGCGAGGCTGGCGTAGCCGGCTCGGGCGCTTGCCTGGCCTGCTCATGTTGTCGCTGATGATGCTGCTGGTGGGGACCGGCACCACCTTGTGGTATGCCGCCGATGCTGCGTTGCGCAGCAATGCCAGCAATCTGCATCTGCTCTTGGGCGTGGCCCTGCCAGTCTTGCTGGCAGGGCACATCGCCTGGGCACGCCGTCAGCTTAAAAGCTGAAACCGACACCGAGATTGAAGCCGTCGCCCTGATTGTCAGCCGCATTGCTGGCCTGAGCATCAGCCTTCAGCACCACATGCGGATCAATCCAGTAGTTCAGGCCGACATTGTTCTGTGCCGAATCCTTGCTGCCGGCCGCGTTGTAGGCGGTATTCCAGCGATTGTAGCGAGCAAAGAAACCAAGCTTTTCATTCACGCGATACGCCGGTTCCAGGTAGTAGCCCTGCAGTACATCCGTGCCATTGGTCTTGGCGGTGGCATTGTCGATATCCCAGCGTGCGACCAGAGCGCGCAGCTCAAACGGGCCATTGCGCCAATCCGCATGCAGCTCGCTTAGGATTGCCGGTGCTTTGCCGCCGAGCAGGGCTGCGCCTGTTTGTGTGATATCGGATTGGTATTGCACCGTGCCGGCCAGCTCCAGGCCATTGATGCCGGTATAGCGCAGGCGCGTCGTGTAAGCGCCGGCATCGGTACTGGAGCGGCCGAACTCCTGACGGAATTCGCGCAGGCCATCTGCTGTGCCCAAGGCATTGATGTCGCCGCTCAAGCCATTGCTGGCGGCCACATCCAAGCTCAGATCGGGCGTGAGTTGTGTCGTCGCCAGAACACCTTTTTCCCACCAGGTAGACGGAATGATCTGCGTTTCCACCGGATTGCGCTCAACACCATAGAAGGTATCGGGCTCATGGCGCTCATTGAGGATGCCGACTGGCACCAGCCATTGGCCGAGCTTCAGGCCCAAGTTCGGGCGTGCCTTCCAGTCGATATAGAATTGTTCGACTTCGGTTTCGATTTCGGTGCTGTCTGACGAACCTTCGAATTCAAACTCGGAGTTGAAGCTCACGGTATCGCTGAACTGATGGCCCAGATAGATAACTGCGCGATGCAAGTGCAGGTTGCTGTTGCTCTCGCGACCGGAGCCCGCGCCATCATCCGTGCCATTGTTGTAGTGCACTTCGCCATAGCCGCCGACCTGGGTCTTGGCAACGGCCGCTGCGCCGACCGAGCTGCCAAATGGCACATCGGCTGTTGGGGCGATGGCCGCCAGCGCCTGTGTGCGTGCAGCGGTTTCAGCACTCAGGGCTTCAGTCTGTTTCTGCTGCTGGCTATCGAGCGCGGCAGATAGCTTTTCCAGCAAGACTTGTTGCTGGGTAATCTGCTCGCGTTGCTTGGCGAGTTCTGCTCTCAGCTGATCGAGCTCCGTGTCGGCGTGCGCCGCTAATGGCAGGGCAATCGCGCAAGCTAGTGCGGTGCGCTTCCACAGGGAGGTATGTTGCATGTTCATCTCCAGATTACGGGGTGGTGTAGCCGTCGGTTAAAGTCTTGAGAAACGCCACAATGGCATCGATTTCGTCTGCGTTGAGCTTGAGGTTGCCTAGCTCGGTCTTGTTTACGGTTTCGGGATAGTCCGTCACGCCCATGGCGGCCCAGCGTGGATCGACATCGCGGGTGCTATAGAATTCGACTGCTGTTTTCAGGTCGCCAAACACGCCGTTATGCATATACGGCGCCGTGACTTCAACATTGCGCAGCGTCGGTACGCGGAACTTGCCTTTGAGTGTGGCGTCGGCCTTGACCTTGGCGGTGGCAAACAGGCCGGGATCAATGGCGTCGCCTGCTACGCTCGGCAAGCCGATGTTGTCGTAGGTGAAGTCCGTAAACAGTGGCTTTCTGGCCGGATTATCGCGATTGATGACATGGCAGGCCGCACAGTTACCCTTGTCCGCACGGACGAAGGCGGCAAGGCCCCGCGTCTCCTGATCCGACAAGTTGGCGCGACTCTCAAGATAGGCATCGTATTTTGAGCTGAAAGGCTGAAAGTCTGGCGTGCTTTGCAATGCCGCCAAGGCCCGGCCGATGCGTGCAAAAGCGGTATCGATATCGGCTTGCTGGGGCGCTGCAGCACAGGCGGCAACAAGGCTGTCGTTGCCGTAGGCGGCGTTGAACGGGGCTTTGCTGGTGCTGGCACAGAGCTTGCCAATCACAGCCGCTTTCGTGCCGTTGCCCATTTCGCGTGCGCCCAGCAGGGGGCCTTCAATTTGTGCGGCCAGGCTGTCGGCGCGGCCATCATGAAACAGGCCGCCGATCCAGGCCATATCGACCAGTGTCAGCGCAGGAATAAAGCTGACATAGGTTAGTGTGGGCGAATTGCGCACCGTCGTATTGGGCATGACACCGTCAGATAATCGGTTGGGCGAATCCGAAAAAGCGACGGCGGTGCTGGTGTGGCAGCTTTGGCAAGATACGGTGTTATTGACCGATAATGTCTTGTCTGTAAATAGCGCGTCACCCAGCGTGACAAGAAGCGCGTTATCTACGGGTTCTTCGCTCGCTGCATTCGGAGCGCTAACGGATTTGCCGCCGCCGCAAGCAGCCAGTATTGCAGCCATCAGGCCGAGGCTGGCAAGGCGAAGAAATTTGCTATTCATGATAAAATTAGTGCGAATGAGAATGGTTATATTCTGTGAAAAGGGAGCTGTAGTGTCAATTGCCAAAAAATCAGGCATGCGTGTGCTGCCTATGCTTTTGTTGATGTTGCTCTCTGGTTCAGTAAAGGCTACGCAATACCTGTCGTTGATGCAGGCTCAGGCGCAACTCTTTCCTGCCGCAACCAGCTTTCAGGCGGTCACGCCTTCGGTTTCTCCGGCCAATGTGCAGGCGATCAATCAGGCCGCTGGCCTGACGGGCGCATTACCGACACGAACCACGTGGCGCGCCATGAAGCAAAAAACGGCCCTAGGCTGGGTCGTCGCCGATCATGTCATCGGCAAACACGACTACATAGATTTTGCCGTGGCCATCGGCCCAGATGGCAAAGTGGCTGGCTTCGAGGTGCTGGCCTATCGCGAAACTTATGGCGGTCAGGTGCGCAGTCCGGCTTGGCGCAGCCAGTTCATCGGCAAGCAGGAGCAGGATCCGGTGCTGGCGGGGCAGGATATCAGCGTGATTTCGGGGGCGACGCTGTCCTCGGCGCATCTGGCGCAGGCCATAAAAAGAATTTTGACCTACTGGCAGTTGGTTTTACGCGCCTAGGGCCGTGGCGGCAGTCAGTCAGGGTTGGACAGCAGCCGTTCATCCGCGTAAAATCGCCGCTCAAATCGTGCCTGTGCGCATCACTGCTGAAATACGCAGCCTAAAGCGAGAAGGAGTTCCTCTTCCTCGCTTTTTTTGCGCGCACGCCTAGCCCATTACTCTGCTCGGAGGTCGGTTTGAGCCAGCCAGCCATTCTCGCTCTGGAAGACGGTAGCGTTTTTCGGGGTCGTTCCATCGGTGCCGCAGGGCAATCCAGCGGTGAGGTCGTTTTCAATACGGCCATGACCGGCTATCAGGAAATTCTTACCGACCCGTCGTATTGCCAGCAAATGGTCACACTGACCTATCCTCACATCGGCAACACCGGCATCAACAACGAAGACAACGAGTCGACGCAGGTTTGGGCTGCCGGCCTGATCATCCGTGATCTGCCGCTGCTGGCCAGCAACTGGCGCATGACCGAGACGCTGCAGGACTACCTCGTGCGCAATGGCGTGACCGCGATTGCCGACATCGATACCCGCCGTCTGACGCGAATTCTGCGTGAAAAGGGTGCTCAGAATGGCGCCATCATCGCCGGGCCTGCTGCTGCTGCCGAAGGCGCTGTTGAGGCTGCGCTGGCTGCTGCCCGTGCTTTCCCGGGCCTGAAGGGTGCCGATCTCGCCAAGGTGGTTTCGGTCACGGAAAAGTATCAGTGGACCGAAGGCAGTTGGACGCTGGACAAGGGCTATGTCACGCCGTCGGCCGCGCCGCAGTTCAAGGTTGTCGCCTATGACTTCGGCGTCAAGCACAACATCCTGCGTCTGCTCGCGGATCGCGGTTGCGCGGTCACCGTGGTGCCGGCACAGACTTCGGCTGCCGATGTGCTGGCGCTGAATCCGGACGGCATTTTCCTGTCCAACGGCCCGGGTGATCCCGCGCCTTGCGATTACGCCATCACGGCGATTGCCGAGTTCTTGGAAACGGACATTCCGGTGTTCGGCATCTGCCTCGGGCATCAACTGCTGGCGCTGGCCTCCGGTGCGCAGACGCTGAAGATGAAGTTCGGCCATCACGGCGCCAACCATCCGGTGCAAGACATGGATACCGGCCGCGTCATGATCACCAGCCAGAACCACGGTTTCGCGGTCGACGAAGCTTCGCTGCCGGCGAACCTGCGTGTTACCCACAAGTCGCTGTTCGATGGCTCGCTGCAAGGCATCCACCGTACCGACAAGCCGGCCTTCAGCTTCCAGGGTCACCCCGAAGCCAGCCCCGGCCCGAACGATGCGCAAGCGCTGTTCGACCATTTCATTGAATTGATGCAGGCCCGGAAATAAGTCATGCCAAAGCGTTCTGATATTCAAAGCATTCTCATCATCGGTGCCGGCCCCATCGTCATCGGCCAGGCCTGCGAGTTCGATTATTCCGGCGCTCAGGCCTGCAAGGCGCTGCGCGAAGAGGGTTACCGCGTCATTCTGGTGAACTCGAACCCCGCTACCATCATGACCGACCCGTCGATGGCCGACTCGACCTACATCGAGCCGATCACCTGGCAGACCGTGGCGCAGATCATCGAAAAGGAACGCCCGGATGCCCTGTTGCCGACCATGGGTGGCCAGACCGCGCTGAACTGTGCGCTGGAGCTGGACAAGCAGGGCGTGCTGGCGAAGTTCAATGTCGAGCTCATTGGCGCGTCGAAAGAGGCCATCCGCATGGCCGAAGACCGTCGTCTGTTCGATCAGGCCATGCGTCGCATCGGCCTTGAGTGCCCGCGTGCCGGCATCGCCAACAATATGGAAGAAGCGTTCGCGGTGCTGGAAACCACGGGCTTCCCGTCCATCATTCGTCCGTCCTTCACCATGGGCGGCTCGGGCGGTGGTATCGCCTACAACCGTGAAGAATTCATCGAGATCTGCGAGCGCGGCTTCGACCTGTCGCCGACGCACG
Organism: Pseudomonadota bacterium; assembly: GCA_040384385.1. Classification (GTDB taxonomy): domain Bacteria; phylum Pseudomonadota; class Gammaproteobacteria; order Pseudomonadales; family Moraxellaceae; genus Perlucidibaca. The sequence goes on from JAZKJJ010000007.1 coordinate 107,712, forward strand.
AGCTGCTCATCGACGAGTCGCTGATCGGCTGGAAAGAGTACGAGATGGAGGTTGTGCGTGACCGCAACGACAACTGCATCATCGTCTGCGCCATCGAAAACTTCGACGCCATGGGCGTGCACACAGGTGACTCGATTACCGTCGCGCCAGCACAGACCCTGACCGACAAGGAGTACCAGATCATGCGCGACGCCTCGTGCGCCGTGCTGCGTGAGATCGGTGTCGAGACTGGCGGCTCCAACGTGCAGTTCGGCATCAATCCGGTTGACGGCCGCATGGTTATCATCGAGATGAACCCGCGCGTGTCGCGTTCGTCGGCGCTGGCCTCGAAAGCCACCGGCTTCCCGATCGCCAAGGTCGCCGCCAAGCTCGCTGTTGGCTACACGCTCGACGAGCTCAAGAACGACATCACCGGTGGTCGCACACCGGCTTCGTTCGAGCCGTCCATCGATTATGTCGTCACCAAGATTCCGCGCTTCAACTTCGAGAAGTTCCCGCAGGCCGAACCGCGCCTGACCACGCAGATGAAGTCGGTCGGCGAAGTCATGGCCATCGGCCGCACCTTCCAAGAGTCGCTGCAGAAAGCCCTGCGTGGCCTCGAAGTTGGTGTTGACGGCTTTACGCCCAAGCTTGACCTGAGCGATGCCGAATCGGAAGCCAAGCTCCGCAACGAACTCTCAAATCCGGGTCCGGACCGTATCTGGTTCATTGGCGACGCCTTCCGCATGGGCTTGAACCTGGATGAAGTCTATCGCCTGACCGGCGTTGACAAATGGTTCCTGGCGCAGATTGAAGACCTGATCAAATCCGAAGCTGACGTGGCCCGTATCGGCTTCGCCGGCCTCGATTACGACACCCTGTGGGGCCTCAAGCGCAAAGGCTTTGCCGACAGCCGTCTCGCTAGCCTGATCGGCGTCTCCGAAAAGGAGCTGCGCACGCGCCGCTGGAGCTTAGGGATTCGCCCGGTCTACAAGCGTGTCGATACCTGCGCTGCTGAGTTCTCCACTAGCACTGCCTACATGTACTCGACCTATGAGGAAGAGTGCGAAGCCAGCCCGAGCAGCCGCGACAAAATCATGGTGCTCGGCGGTGGCCCGAACCGTATCGGTCAGGGCATTGAGTTCGACTACTGCTGCGTCCACGCTGCCCTCGCCATGCGCGAAGATGGCTACGAGACCATCATGGTCAACTGCAATCCGGAAACTGTGTCCACTGATTACGACACTTCCGATCGCCTGTTCTTCGAGCCGGTGACACTGGAAGACGTGCTTGAAATCGCCGCGCTGGAAAAGCCCAAAGGCGTCATTGTCCAGTACGGCGGTCAGACCCCGCTGAAGCTAGCCCGCGCGCTCGAAGCCGCCGGCGTGCCTATCATTGGCACCTCGCCGGATGCTATCGACCGTGCCGAAGATCGTGAGCGTTTCCAGCAGATGGTCGAGCGCCTGAATCTGCTGCAGCCGCCCAACCGCATCGCGCGCTCAACTGAAGATGGCCTGCGTTTGGCCTCCGAAGTCGGTTACCCACTGGTGGTGCGCCCGAGCTATGTGCTCGGCGGTCGCGCCATGGAAATCGTCTTCAACGATGCTGAGCTGGCGCGCTACTTGCGCGAAGCCGTGCAGGCCTCGAACGAATCGCCGGTGCTGCTTGATCGCTTCCTCGATGACGCCATCGAAGTCGATGTCGATTGCGTCAGCGACGGCAAGGATGTGGTTATCGGCGGCATCATGCAGCACATCGAACAGGCCGGCATTCACTCCGGTGACTCCGCCTGCTCGCTGCCGCCGTATAACCTCTCGGCTGAGCTGCAAGACATCATGCGCGATCAGACTATCCGCATGGCGCGCGAGCTCGGCGTGATCGGCCTCATGAATGTGCAGTTCGCCGTTAAAGGCTCGGATGTCTATGTGCTGGAAGTGAACCCGCGTGCCTCGCGCACCGTGCCGTTCGTGTCCAAGTGCATCGGCACCTCGCTGGCCAAGATCGCTGCGCGCTGCATGGCCGGCATATCGTTGGCCGACCAGGGCTTTACGAAAGAAATCATCCCGCCGTATTACAGCGTAAAAGAAGCCGTGTTCCCGTTTGCCAAATTCCCTGGCGTGGACCCCATCCTCGGCCCGGAAATGAAATCCACCGGCGAAGTCATGGGCTCGGGTGACACCTTCGCAGAAGCCTTCCACAAGGCCGTGCTCGGCTCCAACGAACGCCTGCCGAACGGTGGCCGTGTGTTCCTCTCGGTGCGCGACTCCGACAAGGTGCATTTGCCGCGCATCGGTCGCGAGCTTTTCGAGCTCGGTTTCGAACTGGTCGCTACCAGCGGCACGCAGCGTGAGCTGGAAGCCGCTGGCATTCCTTGTCGTCGCATTAACAAGGTGACTGAAGGTCGTCCGCATGTGGTCGACATGCTGAAGAATGGCGAGATCAACTTCATCATCAACACTACCGAAGGCAAGCAGGCACAGCAGGACTCGTTCTCGATCCGCCGCAGCGCGCTGCAGGGCAAGGTCTACTACACGACCACGCTCAGCGGTGCCGAAGCGGTCTGCCAGTCCTTGCGCTCGAAGGACGCATTGACCGTGCGCCGTCTGCAAGGCATGCACGAGAGGATTGCTTGATGCAACGCTACCCAATGACCGTGCAGGGTGCGGAAGCGCTGAAGGCTGAGCTGAACAAGCTCAAGGGCACCGATCGCCCTGCGGTGATTGCCGCGATTGCTGAGGCGCGTGCGCATGGCGACTTGAAAGAGAATGCCGAATATCACGCCGCGCGTGAGCAGCAGGGCTTCATCGAAGGGCGCATTCAGGATATCGAAGGCAAGTTGTCCACGGCTCAGATCATCGATATTTTGCAAATGCCGAACACGGGCAAGGTAATTTTTGGCGCGACTGTTGACATTGAAAATGTCGACACAGAAGAAGCCAAGACCTACCAGATTGTGGGTGATGACGAAGCTGACTTCAAAATCGGCAAAATCTCGGTCAACTCACCTATAGCGCGTGGCTTGATCGGCAAGGTTGAAGGTGATTCGGTGATGATCGAAACGCCCGGCGGTCGTGTCGAATATGAAATTATTGCGGTGCGCTATATCTGAGCGTGATGCCATAAAAAAACGCCCTCAGCTGAGGGCGTTTTTTTTAGTCTTTATGGCCGTTGCCATGACCTTTGTCTTTGTGGCCGCGCTGGTCATTACGATCATTGTGATCGTCATGGCCGCGTGAGCCTTTGTGCTTGCGATATTCCGGCGCGTAGACATTGTTGTACCAATTATCTTGCACGAAATAGACCGGTGTACCGCAGGCGCCATAATTGCGGCAATGCTTTCGCCAGTTCTTGGCATGGCCAGGCGGCACATGCAGATACAGTGGCTGCCTGACTACCTGAGCTTGCTGAATGATAACGGGCTGACTATAGATCAGCGCCGGGCGCGAATACTGATTGCCAATGTCAATCTGGCCGTAAAAGCCGGGTTGACCGATGCTGACAGAAACGCCGACATCAGCGGCGAAAGCTGGGGTTGCTGCCATAAGTAAGGCGGCTGCCAGATATTTTTTCATGAGTGCTTCTCCGGTAAGTTGCTCTATACAACGAGTTCGCCTGCCTAGCGTTGACGCAGGCGCGTGGACCACCTTGACAGCTCGCACGAGACTGCATACAAGATCCATAACTTAACAAGAATAAGGCATTTCAATGCGCACCGAAGCAGAATTTCTGGCGGAATACGCCAAAAGCCACCGCAACAAGACCAATCAAATCGTCCACATCTTCTGTGTGCCGCTGATTTTCTTCGCCACTCTTGGATTGTTCTGGCTGTTGCCGGTAGGTCAGTGGGTTCCCGGCGTGCCTGAGGAGTACCAGTCATGGGTGAACCTGTCCACACTGGGGATATTGCCGGTCATGGCTTTCTATGCGCGCCTATCGTTGTGGAGCACCCTGACAGGACTGGCGTGGTTGGCCATCAGCTTTGCCGGCATTGTGCTCATGGAGCAGGCGGGCTTGCCGTTATTGCCGATATTCGCCGGCATTTGGGTGGTGGCGTGGGCGGTGCAGTTCTGGGGCCACAAGGTAGAAGGCGCAAAGCCATCATTCGCAGATGACTTAGTGTTTCTTCTCGTTGGCCCGCTCTTCGTTCAACAGAAACTTCAGCGCGGCCTGTAAGCCTCGCCTATTAACCCAGGCAGTTAGCTCAAGTCAGGCACTTCAGACGAGAGCGCGCAGCAGATTCGACAGCTTTGGGTCTGGCTTGCGCGCAGCACGATACAGCAGCACTAACTTGCCGATGATCTGTGCTACTTCTGCTTGAGTCGCTTTGGCAATCTCGGCGATTGCCGCTAAGCGCGCCTCGCGATCTTCTCCGCTAACACGAACCTTGATCAGCTCATGGTCTTCCAAGCGGGCGTCAATCTCTGCAATGACAGACTCGGTCAAGCCGTTGCCGCCGAGCAAGACGACCGGATTCAGGTGGTGACCAATCTGGCGCAGGCGTTTTTTCTCAGCAGTAGACAAGCTCACAATAAACCTCAAATGACGCTGGCCCGGGGCGTATTCCTGTCGCGAAAGCGGTTTGTCAGGAAAAGCAGGCGGGTTTCTGGTAAAAAGGACGCCTAGTTTAGCCTGTTGACGCGGGCGAGTTCGCTTTTTTTGCAGGTTAGCCTGCGGTGAGATATGGCCACAAAGATTACCAATCAAAAACTCAGCGGCCGCAGCAAGATTTGGATGCGTGAGCACCTCGATGATCACTATGTGCAGCGCGCATGGAAAGATGGCTATCGCTCGCGTGCCAGTTACAAGCTGCTGGAAATTCAAGAGAAAGACAAGCTGATCAAGCCGGGCATGCGGGTGCTTGATCTCGGCTCTGCACCGGGCGGCTGGTGTCAGGTGGCCGGCAAAATTCTCGGTGATCGTGGCTGCGTAGTAGCGACAGACATCCTAGCGATGGATACATTGCCTGATGTGACCTTCGTGCAAGGCGATTTTCGTGAGGCCGCTGTGCTCGATGAGATCATGCTGGCGTTAGGTGATCAGCCGGTGGACCTTGTAATTTGCGACATGTCCCCCAATATGTCTGGTAACAACTCAGTAGATCAGCCGCGTGGCATGTATCTGTGCGAGTTGGCGCTCGATATGGCCGTGCGTGTGCTGAAGCCTAATGGTGCCTTCTTGGTGAAGGTGTTTCAGGGCGAGGGCTATGAAGAGTATCGGGCGCAAATTCGCCGGAATTTTTCAGTGCTGAAGGCGCGCAAGCCCGATGCGTCGCGAGCGCGCTCGCGTGAAGTGTATTTAGTGGCTACGGGCTTCAAGCCCTGAAAATAATTCTGAACCTGGAGGTTCGTGATCGTGAATGACATCGCCAAGAATTTACTGGTCTGGTTGCTGATTGCCGGTGGCCTGATGTTTGCCTTTGGCAACTTCAACAAGGCCAAGCCCGCACAAGCCATGAGCTACAGCGAGTTTCTCTCAGCGGTTGATGCTGGCGAAATCAAACAGGTGCGCATCACTCCAGACAATATTTCCGGAGATCGTTCTGGCGGTCAGCGTTTTGATGTTGTGCGTCCGCCCATTGCTGACCCTGACCTGATGAATCAGCTGCTGAAGCAGAATGTGGCAATTGTTGGTGCGGCCGCTGAGCAGCAGGGACTGGTTTCGCAGTTGTTGGTCGCTGCGTTCCCGATCTTGCTCATGGTCGGCCTGTTCATGTTCTTGTCACGCAAGATGGGTGGCGGCATGGGTGGCGGCCCTGGGGGGCGCGGTAATCCGATGAGCTTTGGCAAGTCGCGTGCGCGCCAGCTCACGGAAGATCAGATCAAGGTTACCTTCGCTGATGTGGCGGGTTGTGACGAAGCCAAGGAAGAAGTTAAAGAGGTTGTTGAGTTCCTGCGCGATCCGGGCAAATTCCAGCAGCTGGGTGGTCGTATTCCACGCGGTATTCTCATGGCCGGCCAGCCTGGTACGGGCAAAACGCTGCTGGCCAAGGCCATTGCCGGCGAAGCCAAGGTGCCGTTCTTCTCCATCTCCGGTTCTGATTTCGTGGAAATGTTTGTTGGCGTCGGCGCTAGCCGCGTGCGTGACATGTTTGAAGAGGCTAAGAAGCAGTCTCCCTGCATCATCTTTATTGATGAAATTGATGCTGTTGGCCGTCATCGTGGTGCCGGCATGGGCGGTGGCAATGATGAGCGCGAGCAGACGCTGAACCAGCTGCTGGTCGAAATGGACGGCTTTGAAGGCAATGAGGGTGTGATTGTCATTGCCGCCACCAACCGTCCCGATGTGCTTGATTCGGCGTTGCTGCGTCCGGGTCGTTTCGATCGTCAGGTGGTCGTGGGCTTGCCGGATATTCGCGGTCGCGAGCAGATCCTGCGTGTGCACATGCGCAAGATTCCCATGTCTGGTGATGTCGATGCGTCTACCTTGGCACGCTCGACGCCGGGGTTCTCCGGCGCTGACTTGGCGAATCTGGTTAACGAAGCGGCGCTCTTTGCCGCCCGTGGCGATCTTAAGCATGTCAGCATGAATGACTTCGAGAAAGCCAAGGACAAGATCATGATGGGTGCCGAGCGCAAATCCATGGTCATGTCTGATAAGGAGAAGCTCAACACGGCCTATCATGAAGCAGGTCATGCCATCGTCGGTCGCCTCACGCCTGAGCATGATCCGGTTTACAAGGTGTCGATCATTCCGCGTGGCCGCGCGCTCGGCGTCACCATGTTCCTGCCTGAAGAGGATCGTTATTCGATCTCCAAGCGTGGCATTGAAGGCAATATCTGCTCGTTGTTTGGCGGCCGCATAGCCGAGGAGCTGACACTGGGTACTGATGGCGTGACCACGGGTGCCAGCAATGACATTCAGCGTGCCACCGAGTTGGCGCGCAACATGGTGACCAAGTGGGGCTTGTCGGAAAAGCTTGGTCCTTTGCTCTATGAAGAAAATGAGGGCGAATCCTACGGCCGCCCCGGCCCGCGCAGCAATATCTCATCGCAAACGGCGATTGATATTGACTTGGAAATGCGTTCCATCATTGATCGCTGCTACGACAGATCACGCCAGCTGTTGGTCGATAACCGCGACATTCTCGATAGCATGGCGAAAGCCTTGATGCAGTATGAAACCATCGACGCCGATCAGATCGATGACCTCATGGCGCGGCGCGAAGTGCGTACGCCGCGCGGTTGGAGCGATAGCGACAAGTCTGGCGGCACCCCTGCGCCAGTCGCAGCGGATGTTCCTGCAAGCAACCTAGGCACGCCTGCGCCTGACGCAGTTTAATCTCACGCCTGCGCCTCTGGGCGCAGGCGTATTGCCTGCCACTCGAAAGACTTCACCCACATGACCACATTAATTTGCGGATCGCGCTCGCTCTCGCTGCAGATGCCCGTGGTCATGGGTATTCTCAATATCACTCCGGATTCTTTTTCTGACGGCGGTCGCTATACGCGCCTCGACGCGGCGCTTCGCCATGCCGAACAGATGTTGTCGGATGGTGCTGCGATTATTGATATTGGCGCCGAAAGCACGCGCCCTGGCGCGCTTGCCATTAGTGTTGCGGAAGAGCTGGATCGCTTGCTGCCGGTAGTCGAGGCCATTGCCAGTCGTTTGGATGTGATCATCTCCATTGATACCTCAACACCCGAGGCGATGACGGCTGCCGCTGATGCAGGCGCCGGCCTGATCAATGATGTGCGCGCCTTGCGCCGCCCCGGTGCGCTCGCAGCGGCAGCGGCAACGAACCTGCCGATATGCCTCATGCACATGCAAGGTGAGCCGACAGACATGCAGCAAGCGCCGCATTACAGCCAAGTGGTGAGTGATGTCCGTGCCTTTCTATCTGAACGCATCCACGCTTGCGAGGCTGCCGGCATTGCGCGCTCCAGACTGATTGGCGACCCGGGCTTCGGCTTTGGCAAAAGCCTGCAGCATAATCTCCAGCTGCTGCGTCATTTTGATGCCTTGCAGTCACTGCAGCTGCCGCTGCTGGTCGGCGTATCGCGCAAGTCCATGCTCGGTCAGGTGCTTAATGGCGCGGCCGTGAATGAGCGGCAGTCGGCAGGTCTGGCGGCGATGCTCTTGGCGGTTGAGCGCGGTGCGCGTATCGTCCGCAGCCATGATGTTCGCCCGACCGTGGATGCGTTGGCACTCTGGATAGCGCAAGAGCGGCAGGCACAAGAAAACTACCAACAGGAGTTAGCATGAGCAGGAAGTATTTTGGTACCGATGGGGTTCGTGGCTTGGTTGGTCAGTACCCCATTACACCTGACTTTGCGCTCAAGCTGGGCTGGGCAGCAGGTCGTGCCATGGCATCGCAAGGCAACGCGTCGGTGGTGATTGGCAAGGATACGCGCCTCTCCGGCTATGTTTTCGAGTCGGCACTGGAGTCTGGTTTGTCGGCTGCTGGCGTCAGTGTGCGCTTGCTCGGGCCGATTCCAACGCCGGCGGTCGCGCACTTGACGCGTGCTTTCCATGCCAGCGCCGGCGTTGTCATTTCGGCGTCGCACAATCCGTATTACGACAACGGCATCAAATTTTTCGGCGCCGACGGGAAAAAGCTGCCGGACGCCGTTGAGCTGGAAATCGAGGCCTGGATGGATCGCGAGATGACCATCGACCATCCGGATCGCTTGGGCAAAGTGATTCGTCAGGAAGATGCTCGCGGCCGTTACATCGAATTCTGCAAGTCCGCGTTGCCCTTCAGCATGTCTTTGCAGGGCTTGAAAATTGTTGTTGATGGCGCTCATGGTGCGACCTATCAGGTCGGTCCCGCTGTATTTGCCGAGTTGGGTGCCATGGTCATCAAGCATGCCTGCGAGCCGGATGGCCTGAACATCAACCACGAAGTCGGCTCGACGCATCCCGAAGGCTTGCAGGCGCGCGTTCTTGCCGAGCAGGCGGATATCGGTATTGCCTTTGATGGCGATGGCGATCGTATCGTCATGGTTGATCATCGCGGCGAGCTGGTGGATGGCGATGAGATCATCTACCTGATTGCGCGCGAGCGTCAGCGTGCCGGGCAGTCCGTGGGCGGCGTTGTTGGCACGCTGATGAGCAACCTCGGCATGGAAAAGGCGATCCTGGCGCTCGGCCTAGAGTTTGTCCGGGCCAATGTCGGTGATCGCTATGTCATGGCGGCGCTGGAAAGTCGTGGCTGGACGCTGGGTGGCGAGGCCTCTGGTCATATTGTCTGTCTCGACAAGGCCACCACAGGTGATGCCATTGTCGCGGCACTGCAAGTGCTGGCCGCAATGGTCTCGTCCGGCAAAACGCTGCATGAGCTGAAGGCCGGCATGAGCAAATATCCGCAGGTGCTCATCAATGTGCGTCTGGCGCAGAAAGTTGATGTCAAAACCGTGCCTTCCGTGCAAAAGGCTGTGGCACATGCTGAGGCGCGTCTGGCGGATCAAGGTCGTGTTCTGCTGCGTGCATCGGGCACCGAGCCGCTAATTCGCGTCATGGTCGAAGGTGCTGATGCGGCCTTGGTACAAGAATTGGCTGAAGAGTTGGCCGAAGTGGTGCGCAACAGCTTGTAAGGCTGCGAGAGCTTCGCTAGTATTGCCGACCTCGCGAGGCCGGCCCGCCAAGGAGTAAGTTATGCGTCGCCCCTGGGTTGCTGGCAATTGGAAAATGAACGGTTCGCGTGAGGTTGCTGACTCGCTGTTGAGCGAGCTGGCTGAACTGAACAGTATCAGCGAGATAGACATTTGTGTCGCACCGCCTGCGCCGTATTGGTTGCAGACCAGCGAAGCCCTCAAGGGTGGCTCGCTCCGGGTGTTGGCGCAAACCGTGTCCGAGCATGGCTCGGGTGCGTATACCGGCGAATTATCGTCGGCTATGTTGAAAGATTGCGGCGTAGCGGGTGCATTGGTTGGGCATTCGGAGCGCCGACAGTTGTTTGCCGAAGATGATGCTGCGGTTGCGGCAAAATTTAAGGCGCTGTGTGTCGCAGGGTTGCAGCCAATTCTATGTGTTGGCGAAACTCTGGCGGAGCGTGAGGCGGGTGAGACCTTGGCTGTGGTATCGCGTCAATTGTTGGCGGTACTGGAGTGGCAAGGGCCGGAAGCTTTTGATCATGCCGTGCTGGCGTATGAGCCGGTATGGGCAATCGGCACCGGGTTGACTGCTTCGCCTGTGCAGGCGCAGGCCGTGCACGCTTCGTTGCGTGCTGTGTTTGCGGCCTTCGATGCCGGGCGCGCAGTGGCATTGCGAATTGTTTATGGTGGTAGCGTCAAGGCGTCGAATGCGCAGGGCTTGTTTGCCATGCCCGACATTGATGGTGCACTGGTTGGCGGGGCTTCCCTGCAGGCTTCGGAATTTGTAGCGATTTGCCAGGCGGCACGGCAGTCGCTCTAACAGGGTATAGAGATGGAAACGCTGGTTCTGGTCGTACACGTATTGGTTGCAGTCGTCATGATTGTGCTGATTCTGTTGCAGCAGGGCAAAGGTGCCGAAATGGGCGCCTCTTTTGGTTCTGGTGCATCCGGCACGGTGTTCGGTAGCGCAGGCTCTGCCGGCTTCCTGACTAAGTTGACGGCAGGTCTGGCGTTGGTGTTTTTCTTGACCAGTCTGGGTTTGGCGGTATTTGCCAAGCAGCAGTCGGTCAAGGCTGCTGAGTCGATGTTTCCGTCTGCAGCTGGCGCGCCAGCATCTGGGTTGCCGGTGTTTCCGGAGGCTGCGGTGGCTCCGGTAGCACCCTTGAATTCTGATTTGCCGACGCCCTCGAAGTAAGCGTCTGCACTGAATATGCATCATGGCGTCATGCTCTGATGCAAAGCCCGGAGGCGGGTTTAAATACCGAAATGCGGAAGTGGTGAAATTGGTATACACGCAGCCTTGAGGTGGCTGTGCCTAACGGCGTGGGGGTTCAAGTCCCCCCTTCCGCACCAATTAAAAGCTTGTTTCGGCACCTGTCTGAAATGAGCTGTAAATACCGGCATCGCCGGTGGCGAAAGGGTTTGACAAGTCCGTGTCAGATCCGTACAGTTCGCAACCTCTGATGCGGGGTGGAGCAGTCAGGTAGCTCGTCGGGCTCATAACCCGAAGGTCGTTGGTTCAAATCCAGCCCCCGCTACCACATTCGGACTTTGTAAAAAAGCCCACGCTTAAGTGGGCTTTTTTATGGGTCCTGCAGCAGGCACCTTCGGGTGCTGTGGCTGCCGATACCGTGGGCGATTCGCCCACTTTTTGTTTCTGGCGTTTGGGTTTCGCGACTTAAGGTTTCGTAGCGCGGACGCATGACGGGGAGAGGGGCCAGCATGGCAATCTCGAAGAAAGTCGAAGACCTTACACAGCTGATTGAGCCGGCAGTCACTGCTTGCGGCTTTGAGCTCTGGGGTCTTGAGTTTTTCCAGCAGGGTAAGCATTCCGTGCTGCGTCTTTTTATTGAAACCGAACGCGAGGAAGGTGTTGGCATTGATGATTGCTCAACGGTGAGCCATCAGGTCAGCGGCATGCTCGATGTTGAAGATCCGATCAGCGGCGAGTACACACTAGAAGTGTCTTCGCCGGGTTGGGATCGCGCGCTGTTCAAGCCGGCGCATTACATTCGGTTTATGGGTGAAGAAGTAAATGTGCGGTTGACGGCACCTATCCAGGGTCGTCGCCGTTTCAAAGGCCATATTCAGGCGGCAGATGATGTGCAGCTGTCGTTGCAAGTGGAGGGTGTGCTGGTGCAGATTCCCTTCCTGAGCATCGACAAAGCCAACATCGTGCCTAATTTCTGACAAGAACAAATGATCACGCAGGTCGAATCATGAGCAAAGAAATCCTGTTGGTAGTGGACTCCGTCAGCAACGAAAAGGGTGTTGCGCGCGAAGTCATTTTTGATGCTTTGGAGCAGGCACTGGTTGCCGCCACCAAGAAGCGTTTTGACACCGACGAAATCAATATTCGCGTCGTGATTGATCGTCGCACCGGTGAGTACACGACTTTCCGCTTTTGGGAAGTGGTGGCCGATGAAGATCACGAAATTCCGGCCATGCAGCTGGCGATCAGCGATGTTGAAGAAAAGGGCCTGAAGCTCGGTGATATCGTTGAAGAGGCCGTGCCATCGATCGAGTTCGGTCGTATTGCCGCGCAGACCGCCAAGCAAGTCATCGTGCAGAAAGTGCGTGAAGCTGAGCGTGCGCTGGTGGTCGATGCCTACCGTGATCGTATCGGCGAGATTCTGTCGGGCATCGTCAAGAAAAGTACGCGTGACGGCATGATTGTCGATCTCGGCGGCAACGCTGAGGCGTATCTCGCCAAAGAAGAAATGTTGCCGCGCGAGAATTTCCGCATGGGCGACCGCATTCGTGCGGTGCTTTACGCCGTCAACAGCGAAGGCCGAGGCGCTCAGCTTCTGCTGTCACGTGCTAGCCCGGAAATGCTGATTGAATTGTTCCGCATTGAAGTACCGGAAATCGGCGAAGAAATTATTGCTATCCGTGCTGCTGCGCGTGATCCCGGCGTGCGCGCCAAGCTCGCGGTAAAGAGCAACGATCACCGCATTGATCCGCAGGGCGCTTGTATCGGTATGCGCGGTTCGCGTGTGCAGGCCGTATCCGGCGAGCTCGGCGGCGAGCGTGTGGATATCGTGCTTTGGGACGATAATCCCGCGCAGTTCGTTATTAACGCGCTGCAGCCTGCTGAGGTGTCTTCGATTATTGTGGATGAAGACAGTCACAGCATGGATGTTGCCGTTGAGGAAGATCAGCTGGCCATGGCCATTGGTCGCGGTGGCCAGAATGTACGCCTGGCGTCTGATCTGACCGGCTGGCGCTTGAATGTGATGACGGTTGCTGATGCGCAAGCCAAGCAAGAAACCGAAGCACAGAAATTTGTGGATGGCTTTGTTGCCGACCTGGGTGTCGATGAGGATATCGCCGGCATTCTAGTTAATGAAGGCTTCACCACGCTCGAAGAAGTGGCGTATGTGCCGCTGGAAGAGTTGCTGGCCATTGAAGACTTTGATGAAGATTTGGTCGAAGCCCTGCGTCAGCGCGCTAAAGATGCATTGCTGACCAAGGCGCTGGTGTCGGAAGAAGGCGCGAAAGAGCCAGCTGAAGACTTGCTGGCCATGGAAGGGGTAGATCGCAAGCTGGCTTTTGCCTTGGCTGCTCGCGGCATCGTGACCATGGAAGACTTGGCCGAACAAGCCATTGATGACATCGTTGATATCGACGGCATTACGCCCGAATCAGCTGCCCAATTGATCATGAAGGCGCGTGAGCCCTGGTTCAATTGAACCTTGGCCACCTCTTTGTAACGGAGAACCACGCCCCATGGCTGATGTAACTGTCAAACAACTCGCCGAAACAGTCGGTCGCTCAGTTGATGTGCTGCTGGCGCAAATGCGCGATGCCGGCTTGTCGCACCAAGGTGCTGACGAAGCGGTTTCGGATATCGAAAAGCAGCAACTGTTGTCGCACCTGAAGCGTGCGCATGGCGAGGCCGCTGGCCAGCCGCAGAAAATCACGCTGCAGCGCAAAACCGTGAGCACGCTGAAGACAGCGCCGGCGATCGGTGGCAAAGCGAAGACGATCAACGTCGAAGTGCGCAAAACCAAGACTTATGTGAAGCGCTCCTTGCTTGAAGAGCAGGAAGACACGACTCGCGAAGCCGAAGAGCAGGCGCGTTTGGCGGCTGAAGAGATTGTTCGCCAAGCCGAGGCTGAGCGCGTTGCTGCTGAAGCGGCCGTGCGTCGTGCTGCTGAAGAAGTACGCATTGCAGCGGCTGAAGAAGAAGCTCGCAAGGCGGCTGAAGAAGCTCGCAAGCAAATGGGTGGCGATGCTAAGGATTCACGCAAGCTAAGCGTGCCCAAGGTCGACACCAAGAAATTGGAAACACCAGAAGAGCGCGCTCGCCGTGAAGAGCAAGCGGTTAAAGATCGCGCTGCTGAAGATGTGCGTCGCCGTCAGGAAGAGGCTACACGCAAAGAAGCCGAAGAAAAAGCTAGCCAGAAAACTATGGAGCAGGCTCGTCGTATTGCTGAAGAGCTAGCAGGTCGTGCACCAGTTGCCGTGCCTGCTGCCGATACGCCATTAGCGCGTGGTCTGGTTGGTGTGGCGTACGAAGATTCGTTTGCGCGTGAAGATCGTGATATCAAGCGCGGCACCACAACGCCGTCGCGTACCGCCAAAAAAGGCCCGAAGAAGCGTGAAGAGCAGAGCTTCCGGCCAGTACAGCGCCCCTTGACTAGTGCGTTGTCGAAGAAGCATGGCTTTGAAAAGCCGGTGGAGAAACAGGTGTACGAAGTCAGCATTGGCGAATCGATTGTTGTCAGTGATTTGGCGCAGAGAATGGCCAAGAAGACGCGCGAAGTTATTCGCGTGCTCATGAAGATGGGTGAAGTCGTTACTGCTGATCAAGTTATTGATCAGGCAACAGCAGCATTGGTCGTTGAAGAAATGGGCCATGCCGCCAAATTCGTCAGCGACACCGCGCTGGAAGACTCGTTGATGAGCTCCATCGTGCGTGATGGCGATGCTAAGACACGCGCGCCGGTCGTGACCATCATGGGTCACGTTGACCACGGCAAGACATCGCTGCTCGACTACATTCGTCGTGCCAAAGTGGCTGCTGGCGAAGCCGGCGGTATTACTCAGCACATCGGCGCTTACCACGTTGAAACGCCGCGCGGCATGATCACTTTCCTCGATACGCCTGGTCACGCTGCCTTCACGGCGATGCGTGCTCGCGGTGCCAAGGCCACGGATATTGTGGTGCTGGTGGTGGCAGCTGATGACGGCGTGATGCCGCAAACAGCGGAAGCTATTGACCATGCCCGCGCCTCCGGTGTGCCGCTGATTGTTGCCATGAACAAGGTCGACAAAGAGTCCGTAGACTTTGATCGCGTTCTCAGCGAGCTGTCCGCCAAGCAAGTGATTTGCGAGGAGTGGGGTGGCGATACTCAGGTCGTCAAGGTTTCGGCCAAGACCGGTTTTGGTATCGACGAGCTGCTTGAGGCCATCTTGATTCAGGCTGAGCTGCTAGAGCTCACCGCTGTTTCGGAAGGTCCAGCGCAAGGCGTGGTAATTGAATCGCGTATCGACAAAGGCCGTGGCGCTATCGCGACATTGCTGGTGCAAAAAGGCACGCTGAAGCAGGGTGATCTGGTCCTGGCCGGCACGCTCTATGGCCGTGCTCGCGCACTGATCGATGAAAATGGCAAGCCGGTGAAGTCGGTTGGTCCATCCATGCCGGTCGAAATTCTCGGCTTGCCGGATGCTCCAGGTGCTGGCGATGAGTTCCTCGTCGTTGCCGATGATCGCAAGGCGCGTGAAGTCGCTGACTTCCGTATCGCCCGCGATCGTCAGGTCCGCATGGATCTGGCCGAAAGCATGAAGCTGGAAAATCTCTTTGCCAATATGGGCAAGGCAGAAGTGGCATCGGTCAATATTGTTATGAAGACGGATGTTCGCGGCTCGCTCGAAGCGCTGACCAGCGCACTGAATGATCTCAGCACGGATGAAGTGCGTGTGAAAATCGTTAGTTCGGGTGTCGGTGCTATTTCCGAATCCGATGTGGCCTTGGCGGAGTCGACCGGTTCGGTTGTGCTTGGCTTCAACGTCCGTGCCGATAACGGTGCTCGCGCCAAGTGCCAGAACGACGGCATCGACCTGCGCTACTACAGCATCATCTATGAACTGATCGATGATGTGCGTGATGCTATGTCGGGCCTGCTGACGCCTGAGCGTCGTGAAAACATCGTGGGTATGGCGCAAGTTCGTGAAGTGTTCCACTCCTCGAAGTTTGGCTCCGCCGCCGGTTGTATGGTGCTCGAAGGCAGCCTGTTCAAGAACAAGCCGATTCGCGTGCTGCGTGAAGATGTGGTGGTATTCCAGGGTGAACTGGAATCGCTGCGCCGCTTCAAGGAAGACGTCATGGAAGTGCGTCATGGCATGGAGTGCGGTCTCGCGGTGAAGGGCTACAAGGACATCAAGGCTGGCGACAAGGTCGAAGTCTATGAAGTTCAAATCATCAAGCGCAGCTTGTAAGAGGCCGACTGAGTGAGCCAACGCACGCAACGCATGGGCGACCAGATCCAGCGCGACATCTCCGGCCTGATTCGTCAGCGCCTGCGGGATCCGCGCCTGGGCATGGTGACGATCTCGGCAGTCAAGGTCAGTCCTGACATGGGCTATGCCGACATCTATGTCACCATCCTCGGCAAGACGCTGGATGAGGCTCCGGACGAAGGTATTGCCATTCTCAATGCCGCATCCGGCATTCTGCGTGGCGAGCTTGGGCGTGGCCTGCGTACGCGTATCGTGCCGCATCTGCGCTTCCACCATGATGTGGTGGTGACGCGCGGCAACCGCATGGCGGCACTGATTACGCAAGCCGTGAAGGATGATGTCGAGCGCGCGGAGTCTTTCCCGCAGGCTGATGTTGCCGGCAACGAAGACACCTCGGCCACTTGAGCCTGTCTTGAGCAAGCCGCGCCGCCCTAAGCGTCCCATCGATGGTGTCCTGCTGCTGGATAAGCCGCAGGGCATGACTTCGAATCAGATTTTGCAGTGGGTCAAGCATCGTTACCAAGCCGAAAAGGCTGGGCATACCGGGAGCCTTGATCCATTAGCCACCGGCGTACTGCCCATCTGCTTGGGCGAAGCCACGAAATACTCGCACTACCTGCTCGAAGCTGACAAAAGCTATCGCACCCGGCTGCGTTTTGGTCAGCGTACCAATACCTCCGATGCTGATGGCGAGGTCGTTGAAGAGCGCCCTGTCCCCGACATTACGCCCGCTTCCCTGGAAACCGTGCTGGCGCAATTTCGCGGCGATATCCTGCAAGTGCCGTCGATGTTTTCCGCGCTCAAGCAAGATGGCCGTCCGCTCTATGAGCTGGCGCGTGCCGGCATTGAGGTGCCTCGCGAAGCCCGTCCGGTGACGATTTTCTCGCTGACGCTGGATGTGCTGGAGCCGCCGTTTGCCGAGCTGACGGTGGCCTGCTCGAAAGGCACCTATATTCGCAATCTGGTTGAAGACATTGGTGAGGTCATTGGCTGCGGTGCGCATGTGGTTGCGCTGCGCCGCTTGTCGGCTGGACCATTCACCTTGGCGCAAGCCATCACGCCCGAGCAGATTGCTGCTGTAGAGCCGCAAGGCTTTCCGGCACTTGATGCATTACTGCTGCCGCCTTGGTCCGGTCTGGCCGACTGGCCACGGGTGGAGTTGAGTGAAAATTCGGCGTATTATCTGCGCCACGGTAATCCCGTGCGGGCCTCCGGCCTGCCGCGCGAAGGCTCGGTACTGATCTTTCAGGTCGAGGCCGACACCGAAGAATTCCTGGGAATCGGTTTTGTCGATGATGACGGCATGCTGGCTCCCAAGCGTTTGCTCAAGTCATCGTACTAGCAAATGCCTGTACAACCCCTTTGGGGGATGTTGGCGCGGACTGCAGAGAGGCGCGGTCTGTCGCTGTTCTATTGGCCTCTCGGAAGGAGTAATACCATGGCCCTTACGGTCCAAGACAAAGCTGCGATTGTTGCCAAGTTTGCCCGCGCTGCCGGCGATACCGGTTCCTGTGAAGTTCAAGTTGCGCTGCTCAGCGCCAACATTGATGACCTGCAGGGTCACTTCAAGGCGCACAAGCATGACCACCACTCGCGTCGCGGTCTGATTCGGATGGTCAACCAGCGTCGTACGCTGCTCGACTACCTGAAGCGTAAAGACAGCACACGCTACAGCGCACTGATCCAGGAACTGGGTCTGCGTCGCTAAGCGGAACAAACTGGGAGCGGCTTGCCGCTCCCAGTCTTTTGAGCAGCCTGAAAATAAATATCGAAAACCAAGGATTGCCATGGGGCAGTCCGCAGAGGAATAGCATGTTCAATATCGTTCGCAAAGAATTCCAGTTCGGTCAGCAGACCGTCAGCCTTGAAACCGGTCGTATTGCCCGTCAAGCCAGTGGTGCCGTTGTGGTCACCATGGGTGGCCTGCAAGTACTGGTCGCCGTCGTTGGCGCCAAGAAGGCCAAGCCGGGTCAGGACTTTTTCCCGCTGACCGTGAACTACCAAGAAAAAACCTATGCCGCCGGCCGCATTCCGGGTGGCTACTTCAAGCGTGAAGGTCGTCCGTCAGAAAAAGAAACACTGACCTCGCGTTTGATCGACCGTCCGATTCGCCCGCTTTTCCCGGAAGGCTTTGTCAACGAAGTGCAGGTCACGGCCACCGTCATCTCCACCGACAAGCTGCAAGATCCGGATATCGCTGCGCTGCTCGGCACATCTGCTGCCTTGGCCATCTCCGGCCTGCCGTTCAATGGCCCGATTGGCGCCGCTCGCGTGGCCTACATCAATGATGAGTACATCATCAACCCGACCTACGAACAGCTGAAGACCTCGGATCTGGATCTGGTGGTTGCTGGTACGCAAAGCGCCGTGCTGATGGTTGAGTCGGAAGCGAAAGAACTTAGCGAAGACCAGATGCTGGGCGCTGTGCTCTTTGGCCATGACGAAATGCAAGTCGCCATCGAAGCTATCAAGGCTTTTGCTGCCGAAGTCGGCACACCGCGTTGGGAGCTGACGCTGCCGGTTGTTAATGCCGAGCTGAAAGCGGCGCTCAAGGCTGCGTTTGAAGCACAGATCTCCGAGGCCTACACCATTCGCGAGAAGCAGGATCGCTACACGCGCCTAGGCGAAATCAAGACTGCAGCCAAGGCGCAGTTTGCTGGCGAAGGCAGCACGGTTGATGCCGACGAGCTGGACGATCTCTTTGAAGATCTGAAGTACCGCACTGTCCGCGACAACATCCTGTCCGGCAAGCCGCGTATCGATGGTCGTGACACGACAACTGTGCGTGCGCTCGACATTCAGGTTGGCGTGCTCGGTCGTGCTCATGGCTCGGCACTGTTCACCCGTGGCGAAACTCAGGCGCTGGTTGCAGCCACTCTCGGCGGCAGCCGCGATGCCATGATGATCGATGCCCTCGAAGGCAGCTACACCGATCACTTCATGCTGCATTACAACTTCCCGTCGTACTCGGTCGGTGAGACTGGTCGCGAATCCGGCCCGAAGCGTCGCGAAATCGGTCACGGTCGTCTTGCGCGTCGCGGTGTGCACCCGATGCTGCCGGGCGCTGACAAGTTCCCGTACGCCATCCGCGTGGTATCGGAAATCACCGAATCCAACGGTTCGTCGTCGATGGCCTCGATCTGTGGCGCTTCGCTCGCGCTGATGGATGCCGGTGTGCCGATGAAGGCTCCGGTAGCTGGCATCGCCATGGGTCTGGTCAAGGAAGGCGAGCGTTTCGCTGTTCTGACCGACATCCTCGGCGACGAAGATCACCTTGGCGACATGGACTTCAAAGTTGCTGGTTCCGCCAATGGCGTGACCGCACTGCAGATGGACATCAAGATCGAAGGCATCACCGAAGAGATCATGGAAGTGGCCTTGGGTCAGGCACGCGTTGCCCGTCTCAACATCCTGGGTCAGATGAACCAGATCCTTGCTGCCTCGCGCACCGAAGTCAGCATTCATGCCCCGACCTACGCCACCATCCAGATCAGCACCGACAAGATCCGTGATGTCATCGGCAAGGGCGGCGCCATGATTCGCAGCATCTGCGAGCAGACCAAGGCCAGCATCGACATTGATGACTCCGGTCTCGTGCGTATCTACGGCGAGACCAAGGGCGCGACTCAAGCTGCTCTGGCTCGCGTGCAGGAAGTCACCGCTGAAGTGGAAGTGGGCACGGTCTACGAGGGCACGGTTGCCCGTATCGTCGACTTTGGCGCATTCATCAATATCCTGCCGGGTACGGATGGTCTCGTGCACATTTCGCAGATCGCTCACGAGCGCGTCGAAAATGTTTCCGACCACTTGAAAGAAGGTCAGGTTGTGAAGGTCAAGGTGCTGGATGTTGATCAGCGTGGCCGTATCAAGCTCTCGATCAAGGATCTCATCGAGGCTTGATTGGCAGGCCTTTCCGAGGGTTCTCAATGAGCCCTCGGAAAGGCTGTCTGTCGGATATAAAAAACCACTGAACGGCGCTGTCGGGTGCTTCTAACCTGACAGTGATTGGTGGTATCTTCTGCCGGTGCTGTCAGCTAGTGCTGACGCGCTCATATCGCATATATAAAAAGACTGCGGCTGAGCGAAACAATAATAATCATTTACAAGGAGAAAGACATGAGGGGCTCAAGCCTGCTCCGTCGCGGTTTCGCCGGTGCCATCATTGGCGCATCCGTTCTGCTCTCCGCCTGCGACCCGCTGGCGTTTATCAGTAATCAAACTCTGCGTTTTGTTGAAAAAAAGCTCGTTCCACCCCTAATCAAAGACACCGACTACCTGATGGCTTGCCAGTCGGGCGTCGCCGTTACTCCGCTGATCATGGCTACCGAAAATCTTGGTGCAGATGCCAATCAGCTGGGCACCTTGCTTTACACCACGGCTGCACTTTGTGCAGAAACAGTGGCCTTCGACAATGAACTGCGTTACCTGCGTGCGGCGCGTGCCGGCAATGTTGAAGAGGCTCAGGATGCCCGTATTGCGCAGAAGCGCTTTGCTGAGCTTGCTGCTCGTCGTCAGCTCAATGCCTATAACCGTTTCGTGACGTATTACGAAAAGCGTTATGACATCAAGATTGGCGAAGAGTGCACCGACTTCTACAAAGACTTCGATGAGTTCGTTTATATGCTGGGTCTGATCACCGGTCTGCAAGCCGTGCTCAACGACATCACTGCGCAGCAGGCTGTTGGTGTGCCACTGGATATCGCTGCCAAGGCCGAGCGAGCTTTTTCCTGTCTGGACAACAAGAAGTGGTGGGGCGTGCCTGTTGCGGCTCGTGCTGTGATTTGGAATGTGTTGCCAGGTCTCGATGAAGGCAAAGATGTTTGGGGCGCCTTTAATGCCTCCATGGCACTGGGTGAAGAGGCTGGCATCCGCCTCCCGCATGCCATGTATGCACTGTCAGCGGTCGGCAAAGACGACAATGCTCGCGTTCGTGATGCCATCCGCCGCTTTGCTGCCGTGAAGGAAGGCTTCAAGCCGAATGCTCAATACGCCTTGGTAGATAGTCTTGCAGGCTTCATTGTGATGTCGCTGTCCGACAAGCTCTGGACCGAAGGTGCTGGTACACGCACACCGCCTGGCAGCTTGGGCAAGTTCTGGGACGAAAAGGTTGAAGCGCCAGAAGGCGTGGATCTTGGCGATCTACTGTGAACTGATTGAGGCTCATGGCGTTTGACGCTGTGGGCCTCTCGTTTAGGCTTCATAAAGACTAATAAATTATAGAGGGAACTCTCATGCGTAAATTAAATCCGATTGCTGCTTCCGTGTTTGCCATCGCAGCGACCTTCTCGATGCAGGCCTCTGCTGCCAGCAAAGTTTGTGTATTTGACATTCTGGGTGCCCAAGGCGATGTCACCGGCATGATGAAAGACTATGCTCTTGCAGCCAAAGGCATGGGCGGCCAGCTTGAGTTGAAGACCTATACCGACGAGCGTACGGCAGCGGAAGACTTCAAGGCTGGACAATGTGATGGTGTGATGCTGACCGGTCTGCGCGGTCGCCAGTTCAATGACTTCACGGGGTCGTTGGATTCGTTGGGCTCGATTCCGTCGAACAAGATCATGGAAAAAGCTTTGGCAACCTTGGCCAATCCTGCCTTGGCATCAAAAATGATTCAAGGCAAGTATGAAGTAGCTGGTATTGCACCTGCTGGTGCAGCTTACCTTTTCGTCAAGGATCGCTCGATCAACAGCGTAGAGAAGCTGGCTGGCAAAAAGATTGCGGTATTCGATTACGACAAGTCGCAAGCCAAAATGGTGCAGAAGATCGGCGCTCAGCCGGTATCGTCCGACATTACTAACTTTGCTGCCAAGTTCAACAACGGTGCCGTCGATATTGTTGCTGCCCCGGCGCTGGCCTACAAGCCGCTGGAAATGTACAAGGGCTTGGGTAAGAACGGTGCGATCGTTCGCTTCCCGATCGTGCAGCTGACATTCCAGCTGATCATCAATAAAGACAAATTTCCGGCGGATTTCGGGCAGAAGTCACGTGCTTATTGGAACTCTCAGACGCCACGTGCCATGACTGTTGTAAATAAGGCCGAGAAAGATATTCCTGCGGGCGTCTGGATGGATCTGCCGGAAAAAGACAAGGATGGCTACATTGTATTGCTGCGTGACGCACGTATTGCGCTGACTAAGGAAGGCATCTACAACCCATTCACCATGAAGGTCTTGAAAAAGACTCGTTGTTCGGTGAATGGTGGGGACGCCGAGTGTTCACAGAACCTCGAGTAACTCGAGCTATCGTGTGATGAGCGCCAGAGTTCAAATTGACTCTGGCGCTTTCATTCTTCAAGGAAGCTAAAAATGAATAACAAGCCTCTCTTCCTCAATCGCAGCGGCCTGGAATGGTTCTCAAGCTTTCCTGTGCTGTGTTTGCTTTTGCTAACTCTGGTCATTGGTACCGGGGAAATGTTCCATGGCCAGTTGCTGCGCATGGGCGAACGCATGTTTGGCGACCCTGCCAACAATATTCAGTACTTTATGTTGCGTGCCGATCCGACCAAGCCGGATTGCGACCCCAACATGGATATCGACGCTGCCGTAGCAGCTCAGGCTGCTGCTCCTGCGGTGGTGTCTGACGATCCGCTAGATGCGCTGTTTGCGTCCGAGCCACAGGATCCTGCCGCCATTCGTGACTCAATGGAAAAAGCCAAGACGCTTTGCATTGAAAAGAACACGATGTACGAAGGTATCGTCAAGAACATCACGCCCAAGGTCGAAGCCTTCCGTGCTGTCGAGACCGGCTTCTTCGGTATTTTCAAGTTCGGCACAGAGAATCGCCCGTTACTGCTGTTGGTGATGTTTGCCATTGCCGCCGTGACAACCACATTGGGCGTTCACCATATTGGCCTGCGTCCGCCACGCTACAAGAAAGACTTTCCGGTTTATGGCCTGTCGATGGTTGTCGCTAACGGTCTGGCGCTGTTCTCGTGCTGGTACTACTACAATAATGTGCTGTTGAGTTCGGGAATTCCGATCGAGCAGCCGCTGCTGAACTACATCATGATCGGCTTGTTTGCCGTATTGACCAGCATCAGTGTGTTCAAGCTGGTACGTCCGCCTGTGGAAGCTGAAGAGGGTGGCAGCTGGGGTCTGGCGCTGCTGTCGACTCCGCTGTATGCATTCATGGCGATTACGTCCTCGATTGCCTTCCTTGGCGAAGGTCACATGGCTGGTCTGGCCATTTATCTGGGTCAGCTGCTGGAGTACTCGGGTATTTTCCTGAATCTGGCGCTGTACATCTGGGCCGGTATGCTGCTTAAGCAAACTCGTGTTGTGCACTTGTTCATGGATGTTGTGCGTCCGT
This sequence comes from Pseudomonadota bacterium, assembly GCA_040384385.1. Classification (GTDB taxonomy): domain Bacteria; phylum Pseudomonadota; class Gammaproteobacteria; order Pseudomonadales; family Moraxellaceae; genus Perlucidibaca. The sequence goes on from JAZKJJ010000007.1 coordinate 130,997, forward strand.
TCAAGTTCTCGCCGGAAACACTGACCTGGGTCATCCTGATTGCGGCTGCGATTCCAACGGCTTATACCGGTGCCTCCGGTATCTTCGTTATCGCGGCCGGTGCGATTGTCTACAAGGAAGTCTTGCAGTCGGGCGCTCGTCGCCAATATGCGCTTGCTGCTGCAGCCATGTCCGGTTCGTTGGGTGTGGTGCTGCGCCCCTGCTTGCTGATTGTGTTGATTGCCGCGCTTAACAAGCAGGTAACCACCAACGAGCTGTATGGTTGGGGCGTATCGGTGTTTCTGCTGACATCCACCATATTCTTCCTGATTTCGCTGTATCTGCGTGAAGGCAAGAGTGAGCCCACTAATCTCGGCGAAGCGCTGCGCGGTGCTGCACGTGCTTTGGTGCCGGTATCGCCGTACATCGTCATCGTGGTTGCTGTGGTTCAGGCTTACCAGTACTTCCTGGATACCAAGCTGGACGAATTCACTGCGCCAGTCATGCTGCCTGTGATCATGTTGTTCATCGTCATCTTTGACAAAATGCGTCGTGAGCCCAAGGCTGTTGCCGTCATCAACAACCCTGCAGCAGAGCGTCGTGTTGGTCTTGAAGGTGCTGTGCGCTTCGCCACCAACGAGACGATTGGCCACATTGGTGCGCTGATCATGCTAATGGCACTGTCGGTCTCTGTCGGTGGCGTCATCGAGCGTTCCGGCATGATGGAGAATGTCCCGGCTGACCTCGGCAACATCTGGCTGGCTCTGACCATCCTGATGGGCACGCTGGTATTCATCGGCATGATCATGGATCCGTTCGGTGCCGTGATTCTGGTATCGGCGACCATTGCACCGATCGCCTATAGCAACGGCATTGACCCTGTTCACTTCTGGATGATCGTGCTGACAGCCTTTGAGCTTGGCTATCTGTCGCCACCGGTGGCGCTGAACCAGCTGCTGGTGCGCATGGTGGTCGGTGAGAAGGTGATGGATGAGGCTGATGCCGAAGTCGCGCACAAGTCCTTCTACTATCGCTATGAGCGCTGGATCCTACCGGTCGTGGTATTGGCGCTTGGCCTGCTGACCGTTGTCTACGGCGGTCAATTGCTGGTCACGCATGGCGCTGAATGGCGCACTGCACTGGACGGCATCCTCGGCGGCTGATTGCTGAGCGTGTAGCTGTTGTAAGTAAAAAGCCGGCTCTAAGCCGGCTTTTTACTGGGAAAAATTTGTTGGCAACAGTTATTGACGAAGTCTGCTGGCGAAAAAAAACCGGCGTATGGGCCGGTTTTTCAATTGCTTGGCTAAAGAATCAGGCCACTTGCACAGGAATGGCGTTGGCGCTGTGACTGACCGAGTTATCGATATTGCAGTACACCAAGCGTGGCTCAAAGCTGGCCAGTTCGGCCTGCTCAAACTGCGCGTAGGTACAAATGATAACGCGATCGCCAGGCTGCGCCTTGTGGGCTGCAGCACCATTGACTGAAATCATCAGCGAGCCAGATTCGGCACGAATGGCATAAGTCGTGAAGCGTTCGCCATTGGCTACGTTGTAAATCTGGATCTGCTCGTATTCACGGATGCCGGCTAAATCCAACAGGTCGCCGTCGATCGCGCACGATCCCTCATAATCCAATTCAGCATGGGTCACACAGGCCCGATGTAGCTTGGCTTTGAGCATGATGCATTGCATGAGCGCTTACCTCCGCACAGCAGTAAACAGGGGCAGAAAAGTTGACTTCATAGTCAGCCTCCCCGCAGGCGCGCCATTTTGCCGCAAGATGGCGCGAGGTTCAATCATTGTCCGTACACAAATCAGGGGAATCGGGATCATTTCAGGTCACCGAAAAGGCCAAGTTGTCGATTAGCCTCGTCTTTCCCAGGCGGGCAGCCAGCAGAATAACGAGGTCAATGTCGACATTTTCGGGCGTATTCAGGTCCTGAGTACATACTTCAATGTAGTCTGGCGCAAATCCGCACTTCGTCAAATGTGCCTTGGCGGCTGTTGTGAGGCTGGTGTAGTCACGCTCGCCAGCCTGTATGGCAGTCTGTAGTTGTGTCAGTGTTTGATAGATCAAGGGCGCTTTCAGGCGCTCTGCTTCGGTCAGGAAGCCATTGCGCGAGCTCAGCGCTAGGCCGTCCTCTGCCCGTTGAGTTGGCATGCCAATGATACTGCTCGGGATGCACAGTTCGGAGACCAAGCGCTTGATGACGGCGAGCTGCTGAAAGTCTTTCTCGCCGAAAAGTGCCATGTCGGGCTGGATGATATTGAGCAGCTTGGTTACCACGGTCGCAACGCCGGTGAAATGGCCAGGTCGCGATGCGCCACAGAGCTTCTCTGTTATTTCAGCGACTTGCACCGTTGTCGCCTGCTGGCGGCCGTCAGGATACATCTCGTCGGCAGAGGGCGCAAAGAGCAGATCGCACTTGGCCTCTGCAAGCATGCCAGCGTCGTTGTCCAGCGTCCGTGGGTAGCTGCTGAAGTCCTCATTGGCGCCAAACTGCGTTGGATTGACAAAAATGCTGGCAACAACATAGTCGGCGCGGCGTTTTGCCTCAGCGATCAGGGAGATATGGCCGCTATGCAGATTGCCCATAGTGGGCACGAAGGCGACTGACTTGCCGGTGTTTCTGGCTTGTTTCAGCGCGGCTCTGACGCCTTGGATGCTATTTTCAATTTTCATGACCACTTTCCTGGTTGCAACAATCTTCAGACAAATGCGTGTTCGGCAGCGGGATAGCTGCCGGACTTGACTGCCTGAACATAGGCACGCAATGCGCCATCAATACTGCCATCGCCTTCTGTCAGGAAGTTCTTCACAAAGCGGGCGGGCTTGCCGTTGTGCAGTCCCAGCATGTCGTGCAGTACCAGTACTTGGCCATCGCATGACGCGCCAGCACCAATGCCAATGACAGGGATGCTCAATGCTTCCTGCACGCGCTGTGCCAAGCCTTGGGGGACACACTCCAGCAGAAGTAGGGCGGCACCGGCGGCTTCGGCGGCGAGGGCATCGGCGAGCAATTGCTCGGCAGCGGCTTCGTCGCGGCCTTGCACGCGATAGCCACCCATGACATTCACCGATTGTGGTGTCAGGCCCAGATGAATGCAGACCGGTATGCCGCCGCGCGTCAATTGCGTGATGGTCTCGGCAAGCCAGGCGCCACCTTCGAGCTTGACCAGATGAGCGCCGGCGCGCATCAGGGTGGCGGCATTTGCCAGAGCATCACTTATGTTGGCGTATGCCATGAACGGCAGGTCTGCCATCAGCAATGACACCTTGTTGCCGCGCGCCACCGCAGCGGTGTGGTAGGCCATGTCGGCGACCGTGACCGGCAGTGTCGAGTCGTGACCTTGCAGCACCATGCCCAGGGAGTCACCAATGAGAATGACTTCGACCTCGGCTCTTGCCATGGCGGCCGCGAAGCTGGCGTCGTAGCAGGTCAATACGCTGAAGCGCTCACCGTTGGCTTTCAGGACTTTCAGCGTCTGTAGAGTGACGGCTTTCATGATGTACTCCGCAAGGGTGTGCTGTATTGCGCGCGGGCGGCCAGCCAGCGAGGCTCCGGCCAGAGCGCCAGCATTTGCTGGCTCAGCGCGGGCTGTTGCAAAAGTGTGACGAGATCCGGCGCATCTGACCAGTGCACCTGTGGCCAAATATCCTGCAGCGGGCGCAGGACAAAGGCGCGCTTGTGCATTTCGGGATGCGGCACGGTCAGGCGTGCATCCTGAATTCGTTGGTTACCATAAAGCAGCAAGTCCAGGTCCAGGGTGCGTGCACCCCAGCGCAGATCACGCACGCGACCTGCTGCGGCTTCCAGTGCCTGCAGCTCGTCAAGCAGCTGCCAAGGCGATAGCAGGGTATCTAGTGTGATGACGGCATTGGCGTAGTCCGGCTGACCTGCCGGACCTATTGCCGCACTGCGATACAGCGCAGAGGCGGCAATGACATGGCTGCTTTGCAGTGCTGACAAGGCAAGCAGTGCCTGGGTGAGTGTTCCGGGCGCATCGCCGAGATTGCCACCCAGGCCGATGGCGCAACGAATGTAATGCATGGATAGCCTCAGGCAGCGAAATCGTGAGGAGGCGAGTGCCTGCTTGGGACTCAGGCGCTCGCGCTGGGCTTGCGTCTACGCTTCTTCTTGGCAACACCGGCGGGCTTGTCTTCCAGTGCGCGTGCCATTTCGGCACGAAGGCCAGGGTCAGCATCTTGCCAGCGTGTCCACCAGGCACCCATGCCGCCAGTGTCTTCGCCAGCCAGTTCGCGTAGTGCGAGGAAGTCATAGCCAGCGCGGAAGCGTTCGCTTTGGGCGGTGACCTCAATCTGGCGCGGGCGTGGCTGCTCAAGCTTGGGCTGCATTTCCCATATATCGCGGATGGTCTGACCGACATGACGCGGAATAGCGGTGCGTTGGTGCTGTACGGTGAGTACTTGCTGGCTGGCTTGTTGCCAGGCCGGCACGGGAGGTACGCCATCGGCGAGCAGTTTGGCCTGACGATCTTCGGTGACGCCCCAGAGCAGCGCGGCATAGAAAAAGGCCGGATTGAGGCCTTGGCCTTCCTGTACGCGCTCGTCGGTGCTTTCGGCCGTGAGCTGCCAGAGCAGATCGCGCGGATACAGCTCAGCCTCGGGAAACAGCACCTCAAACAGGCCGAACTCGTGCATGAGATCGAGCACCGGCAGTGAATAACCGGCAGAGAAGAGTTTCTGGCACTCATCATAGAGACGATGCGGAGAGATATCCTCGATGAGGCAGGCCAGCTCCGGGATTGGTTGCGCTGTTTTCTCTTCGATACTGAAGTCGAGCTTGGCGGCAAAACGAATGGCCCGCAGCATGCGTACCGGATCTTCGCGATAGCGTGTTACCGGGTCGCCGATCAGGCGTAGCACGCGCGCATCTAAATCCTTCATGCCATGGGCGAAGTCCCACAGGCTGAAGTCGGCAATGTTGTAATAAATAGCGTTGATGCTGAAGTCCCGGCGGGCGGCATCTTCTTCAATATTGCCCCAGACGTTATCGCGCAGAATCATGCCTTCATCGTTGGTCTTGGCATTGGCGGCGTCACCTTCGCTATGGTGGGCACGGAAAGTGGCCACTTCGATGACTTCGCGACCCCAGCGCACATGCGCGAGACGGAAGCGGCGGCCGATGATCTGGCACTGGTTGCCGAACAGCTGCTTCACCTGCTCGGGGGTGGCGCTGGTAGCAATGTCAAAATCTTTGGGCTGCATGCCGAGCAGAATATCGCGCACGCCACCACCAATGAGGAAGGCCTGATGGCCGCCGTCATGCAGGCGATACAGGGTCTTTACCGCGACGCTGCTGATATCGCGGCGTGACACGGCATGCTGATCTCTCGGAATGATGACGGGTTTCAAACGGCTCAATGTTTTGCCGCGGCCACGCCAGCGATCCAACCAACCTTTCAACATGCTTGCACTCAGGGTCATGAATTGAGCGCGGATAATAGCAAGATTGCACAGGAACTGCGCAGGGATCAGACGAGGAGGACAATGTGTGTGTAGCAGGAGTGTGAAGCAATGCGGGAGGGGTTACCTCCCGCGGTCGCTGAACGGTGCGTGGCTTATGGCCATCTTATTATTCGAGGCATTGATTATTTTTTTTGCCTGAGCATCCTGGCATTTGCGTTCCGGCATCCAAGTCGGCGCTTTTTTTATGGCCTTCACCGAGGTGAGGTTTTGCGATGAGTTTTTGTTGTTATCGCTGCGTAACATTAGCACGCACCATGCCAACTTATAAATTTATATTTACCTATATAAAACAGTAACTTGAATATCAATCACTTGTTGGATTAGATGTTTGGGTAGCTGCAATTGTTACAGGAGTAACACATTTGTGTATTTAGGTAACAAACTGACGTTACGACGCCTCTCCGCCGCGTTTGCGGGGAATGCCCATGCGCTGACGCCGCTCCCAGAGCGTTTTGCGGCTGATACCGAGCTTTTGAGCCAGCTCGGTCTCTGACATCTGCTCCTGATGTTCCAAAACAAAGTGCTGGAAATAGTCTTCCAGGGATAGCCCTGGTGGCGGATCGTTATTGGTCACAGGCTCATTGCTGGCGTATTCCTGTGGTCGCGGAAAATCAATGGCGAGAAGTTCCGGGGAGATTTCCGTGCCCTCACAAAGAATGACCGCGCGCTCAATGGCATTTTCCAGTTCACGGATATTGCCGGGCCAGTGGTAGCTGCTCATGGCGACGATGGCATCGGCGTTGAAATGCAGTGGTGTGCTGCCGAGGCGGCCGATGGTGCGGGCAAGCAAGGCATGGGCAATATCCAGGATATCGTCGCCGCGCTCACGCAAGGGTGGCAGGTTGAGCTCAACCACATTCAGGCGAAAGAACAAGTCTTCGCGAAAAAGGCCGGCACTGGCCATCTGTTTGAGATTGCGATGCGTCGCGGCAATCAGGCGAACATCAATAGTGCGCGATTGCGTGGCACCCAGGCGTCGTACTTCTTTCTCCTGCAGCAGGCGTAGCAGTCGTGCCTGCGCATCTAGCGATAGCTCGCCAATTTCGTCGAGAAACAGTGAGCCGCCGTCGGCTGCCTCTACGAGGCCTTTGCGCAACTGTTGCGCGCCGGTGAATGCGCCTTTCTCGTGGCCGAACAGCTCGGACTCGATCAGCGACTCGGGAATGGCGGCGCAGTTCACCGAAATTAGCGGTGCCTGCCGGCGCGGGCTTTGTTCGTGCAGTGCGCGTGCCACCAACTCCTTGCCCGTTCCGGATTCGCCATGAATCAGAACGGTGGTATTCAGCGGTGCCACGCGCGAAATGCGGCGATGCAGCTGCTGCATGGCTTCGCAGTTGCCAATGATGCCGCTGTCGGGCTGGCTGGTGGCGACAGTCATTTGCAGCGCTGCATTCTGTCGGCGTAACAGACGCTCGCGCAGAATGCGATCGATGGTGAGCAGCATGTCATCGTGATCGAAGGGCTTGGCTATGTAGTCGGCCGCGCCGGCACGCACGGCATCGACCGCTGAGCGGATGCTGGCGAAGCTGGTCATGATCAGCACTGGTGTGTCCTGTGCCTTGTCGATGAGCGTGATGCCGGCAGCACCGGGCAGGCGCAGATCGGAAATAATCAGGGAAAAGCTGTCTAGCGCGGCACCTGCCAGTGCTTCCTCGACGCTGCCCGCCAGGCTGACTTGGTAGTTATGGCGCTCCAGCAGTCGCTTTAGGCTGCTACGGATGACTGCTTCGTCATCGACAATCAAAACATGGTTCACGCCGAAGAATCCTCTGGGTGTGTAGCCGAGCAATTCGCCCAGGGCAGGGTGATCTGCACGATCACGCCTTGCCCTTGGTCGTAGTCGCGCTTGTCAATGAGCTGGATGCGGCCCTGATGGGCTTCGATGATGCCGTGTACCAGCGCTAGCCCCAGACCGGTGCCTTTGCCGGGCGGCTTGGTGGTAACAAAGGGCTCGAACAGGTTGGCACGAATGTCGCCATCAGGCAGGCCATGGCCAAAATCTTCGATTTCGATACGGACCTGGCTGCCATGACGGCTGGCGCGCATGGCGACGCGGCCTTGCTGCGTGCTGGCATCACGAGCATTGCTGAGTAGGTTGATGAATACTTGGCAGAGTCGTTGTGCATCGCCGCGAACGTGCAGGTTGTCACGAATTTGGCAGTCGAAGTCGGTGAATCGTGCTTCCGGAGAAAGCTTCAGCAAATGTACGGCTTCGGCCATGACAGCAGCTAGCGGCACGGCCTCAAACTCGCCGCTGGCATGGTGTTCACTGCGTGAAAAGCCGACCAGCGATTGCACAATGCGGCTGACGCGCTGGGTCTGCTCCAGGATGCTTTGCGCCGTGTCATTGACCTCGTGACCATTGGGGAACTCGGCGCGAAGGTTTTGTGCCATGGAAGCAATGCCAGTGATCGGGTTGCCAATTTCATGTGCGACGCCGGCGGCCAAGCGGCCAATCGCGGCCAAGCGTTCGGCATGTTGCAGCCGCGATTCCAGCTGTTGCATGGGGCTGACATCTTCCATGACCAGCACCTGGCTGCCCGCGGCATCGCCAATGACCGCGCGATGTAGATTGAGCCAGCGGACTTGGCCATCAATCTCCAGGCGAGTACGCAGCTGCTGGGCATTGGGGTTGACCAGAAATTCGGCAAAGACCTGGCTCCAGGGTGCCGGCAGGTCCTCCAGTCGGGCGCCAATCATGAGTACGTCGGCGCAGCCGGTGATCTGCATCATGGCGTGATTCCAGCTCATGATTTCGAGGTCGCCGGCCAGTGTGCAGACGCCCAGCGGCAGGTCATGCAGGGTTTGGCGATGGAAGCGGCGCAGCAAATCAAGCTCGCCGGCGAGACCGGAAAGCTTGTCGCGGTACTCTTCGAGGCGTAACTCGATGTAGTGAATGTCGTCACCCGGCGAGTGCGCGAGAATCTTGTGCGGCAGATGCTCATCGAGCAACTCCTGCGCCATGCTCGGGCCGAGCAGACCGGAGAGATTGGCATGGAGCTGTTCGCGCAAGCGGCGCAGGGCATAGGGTCGGCGCTCGTCATTGCGCAGGGCAAGGTCTTGCAGTGCCATGCGCACTTCACGCTCGGCAGTGACTGGCCCTAGGGATGGCGACAAAGCAGTGATGAAGGCCTCTGTGCTGTCGGCACTCAAGCCCCAACGTACCGGGCTGCGCAAGTTGTCGACCGAACAGGCTTCGGCGATCTCCTTGTCATCGGCACTCTGCTTGCTGAGCAGGGAAACTGCCAGCATGAGGGCGATATTGATGAGCGTGGCAATGAGACCCATGGCCTGCCAGTGACCGAGCTGATTACTGACATCAATGCCCAGCCAAACACTGGTGTCGAGTTCCGGCGTGAAGAAGGACGGTACGGCCAGCGTGATGAACCAAATTAATGTGCCAGCAGCTAGCCCGCTGATGACTCCGGCACTGGTGGCTCGAGGCCAGAACAGCAATGCCAGCATGCTCGGTGCCAGCTGAATAGTGGCGACAAAAGACAGCATCGACATTTCGGTGCTGTCTGGTCGTAGTGCCGGCAGCCAGGACAGCAGGAAAGCGCCGCTGGGGATGAGGACAATCAGCAGGCGTTGCTGGCGCAGCGTGCGCTGGTACAGATCATCACCGGTAGAGAGGCCACGAATCGGCAGCAGGACATGGTTGAGCAGCATGTTGGCCAGCGCCAGCGTGGTCACGATCAGAATGCCGCTGGATGCGGCCAGTGTGCCGACGAACAAAATCAGCGTCATCCAAGGTGAGTCGGACTGCAACGTAATGCCCAAGCTGTAATAGGTGGCGGGCAGATTGAGCTGCAAGGCTTCGCCGGCCCAGAGCAGGATGGGAATGCCGATCGCCATGAGCATGAAATAGAGCGGGACACCCCAGCTGGCGGCAACCAGATCTCGCGGCTCGCGGTTTTCCGTGAAGGCCATCTGGTACATACAGGGCATGACCACGGCGGCGAAAAAAAACAGCAGCAACAGGCTGTGCCAGTAGCCACCCTGCAAGGGCCGATACATTTGTTGCAAGGCGCTCGGATTTGCTGCCAGCCATTGGCTGAGACCGGTCTCACCGCCCAGTATGCCGAAGTAGGCATAGGCCACGACAGCTAGCATGGCAATCAGCTTGATGAGGGACTCTACGGCGATGGCAATGACCAGGCCGTCGTGGGTGGGGCCTCGGGTGTTGCGCTGTCGGGTACCGAACAGCAGCGTGAAGCAGATCAGCACGCCGCAAAAAAAAGCTCCCATGCTGCGTGTGCTGTGGCCACCGGTGAGCAGAAAAACCAGATCCGCCATGGTCTGCATCTGTGCGGTCAGTAGTGGCATGACGCCAACCAGAATTGCCAAGGTGGCGATAGTGCCTACCCCTTGGCTGCGAAAGCGAAATGCCAGCAGGTCAGGTAGCGAATGCAGCTGGTGAGTTTTGGCCAGGCGCAGCAGAGGCTGCAGAAACATCGGTGCGACTAGAAATGCTCCAGACAGACCCATGTAGAAAGCGAGAAAGTTGTAACCGAAGTCTGCGGCAAATTGCACCACTCCATACAGACCCCAGGAGCTGATGAAGACGCCTAGTGAGAGGGAGTAGACGATGGGATGACGAACCCAGCGCAAGGGCAGCCAGCCTTTCTCGCTGGCGTGGGCGACTAGGAAGAGCATGCCCAGATAGCCCACGCTCAAGGCAAACAGAACGGCCGGACTAAAGATCATTGAGGTCCCTACTACGAGCTATCCAGAATGCCAGCACAATGAGCAGCGCCCAGATGACATAGGGGCGATACCAAGCACTACCGTTGGCGCTCCACCAGTCAATCACGATGGGAGACAAGAGGAAGGCGCCAGCAACAAACAGTAAAATGAGGCGATCAATATACACGTGAGACCCTCAATGGACTGTTACGCAAGGTAACAGTTTTAGCCCATGTTGTCAGGATGAGGGATCTGAGTTGGGCGCCAATTTTCGCAGGCCCAGGTCAGTATTTCCGCGGGTTTGGCCTGACGCAGCTCTACTGGTGGCACTTGTCCTAGTGCGTATAATGCTTGCCATAGATTTTCTGCTGCCGACTGGTTGTTGAGCACGGGCGCGTGATTTTGCTTGGACAGTTTCTGGCCGTTGCCGGACATGATCAGAGGCAGGTGCAGGTAGCTCGGACGCGGCAGGCTCAGGCACTGCATAAGCCAGCATTGGCGGGCTGTGTTATCCAGCAGATCCATGCCCCTGACCACTTCGGTCACGCCCGAGGCGGCATCATCCACGACGACGGCAAGTTGGTAGGCATAGAGGCCATCCCGACGCTTTAGCACGATATCGCCAACGTCCTGATGCAGCTGGCTGTAAAGCTCGCCACGCAGGGCATCTGTGAAGGAAATCCGGCCTGCAGGCTTAGTGTGCAGACGCCAAGCGACATCGATGCTGGCCAGCGTAACGCCTGAGACAATGCATGCGCCGGTGCAGATCGTGCTGGCCTGAGACCGCTGATGCTGCCGTGCATGTTCCAGCAATTGGTTGCGCGAGCAGCGACAGGGATAAAGCAGGTCCTGCTCAAGCAGATGCTGCAGTGCCGTTTCATAGTGCGCGGCACGAGGCAGCTGATAAAGCACAGGGCCATCCCAATGCAGGCCATGAGCTTCCAGGCAATGCAGAATGTCTGCACTGGCACCGGCTTCAGTACGTGGAGGGTCGAGATCTTCGATGCGCAGTAACCATCGGCCGCCGTGCTGCTTGGCGCTGACATAGCTGCCGACAGCGGCCAGCAGGGAGCCGGCATGCAAACGCCCCGTGGGGGACGGGGCGAAGCGACCAACGACTGATGGGGTAATGGCTTTAGCCGCCCAGCAGCTGCTTTTCCTTGATTTCCTGCAAGCTTTTGCAGTCGATGCAAAGCGTAGCGGTCGGGCGTGCTTCCAAGCGACGAATGCCGATTTCAACGCCGCAATCATCGCAGTAACCGTAGTCGTCTTTCTCGATGCGCTCGAGCGTGGAGTCGATCTTCTTGATCAGCTTGCGCTCGCGGTCACGCGTGCGCAGTTCGAGCGAAAACTCTTCTTCCTGCGTCGCGCGGTCATTCGGGTCAGGCAGACTGCCGGACTCATCCTGCATGTGATGCACGGTGCGATCAACTTCCTGCATCAGCTCCTGCTTCCAGGCACCCAAGATGCTGCGGAAGTGAGCGCGCTGCGGTAGCGACATGTAGTCTTCGCCTTTCGCTTCCTTGTAGGGAGCGAGGCCATAAATCAGGCCATTGCCGGCGACCGTTTTCTTCTTGGCGCTGGTGGCGGTTTTTTCGCTGGTGCGGGTAGCCATGTTCATCTCTCAAAAACCAATCAGGAATCTATAACAGAGGCAGTCAGACGGCGCAAACCCTGTCTGCCTATTGTGCGCTTGTTACGGCCTCGGTCAGACGAATTTCGCCCGACACAATGCTAATGGGTACATTTAGTAGTGATTCACCCTGACAGGGGCCGGCCACACAACGGCCATCCTCTACTTGAAATAAGGCACCATGATTACTGCACAGCAGATAGTGCTGCTCACAGTCCATGAACTCATCTGGATTAAACTCCAGGTTGATACCCAGGTGCGGGCAGATATTCTGCCAGGCATAGACTTGGGCATCACGCAGCACAAGAATGACTTCGCCGGCGGGCGAGCGGAAGCTGCGACCCACATTCTCTTCCAGCTCGCTCAGCGCGCAAAGTCGAAAGCTCATGCTCAGGCCTCCAGTAGTTCACGGTAGCGCGCCAATGGCAAGCGCGGACCGTATTGGCTGACCACGGCGCTGGCTGTTTTCAGCGCCAGACGCGTACTCTGCTCCAGCGTCCAGCCCTGACTGAGGCCATGCAGCACGGCACCCGCGACGCTGTCACCTGCGCCTAATGTATCAATCGCTGTCACCGGCACAGCCGGCAACTCCAGTATGGACTGTTGTGTCCAGGCCCAGGCGCCTTCGGCACCACGCGTCAGCACGCCCATCTGTGCCACCTGGCGCAAGGCGGTGAGCGCGACATCGAGGTCATCGCTGCCAGCAAAGCTTTTGGCTTCCCATTCGTTGCAGAACAGCAGGTCGACGCCATCGCCGAGCAGTTCGCGCAGCTGCGGCTGGAAGTATTGCACCATGGCCGGGTCGGAAAAGGTCAGCGCCAGCTTCACGCCGTTGGCGCGTGCCTCGGTGCGTGCCAGCGCGACGGCTGCGCGGGCGCTTTCCGATGTGCTCAGATAGCCCTCGATATAAAGCCAGCGGCTGGCACGCAGAGCATCGAGATCAAGCTCGTTGGCCGAGACATCGGTAGTAATGCCGAGATAGGTATTCATGGTGCGCTCGCTGTCGGGCGTGACCATGACCACGCAGGTGCCGGAAACACCTTCCGGGCGCTGCTCTTGCAAGTTGGTGCTGACGCCCGCCGCAATCAGGTCACTGCGATAAAAGTCACCTAGGCTGTCGGCGGCGACCTTGCAGCTGTAGAAGCAGCGGCTGCCAAAGGCACTGGCGGCGATGATGCTGTTGGCTGCGGAGCCGCCGCTGGCCTGCTTCTCACGGCTGTGATGGCTATCCAGTGCGCTCAACAAGCGTGCTTGTGCATCGGCTTCAGCCAATGTCATCACGCCTTTTTCCAAGCCCTCAGCCTGCAGAAAGCTATCTTCCACCCGATATTCGAGGTCGACCAGGGCATTGCCTACGGCGTACACATCAAAACGCGTTGTCATAAGTCTCTCGTTGTTAGGTGGCGGCAAAGTTAAGCGGTGGAAAAACGCCCGCATTATAGAGAGGCTTGTGACGAACGCCATCCTGCAAGTTACCGCAGGCTGTTGGCAATCGTTACAATCGCTCTACTTTTTGTTTATGAGTGCTCAACATCGTGTCCAAAACCGTCAGTTTCTGGCAACGCATCCAACCTGCAGTCGTTTTGCTGTTGATGCTGATTGCGCTGATTACGCTGGTGGGTGGCGGTGCCTATGTTATGCGTCTGGACGGCATCGTCCGGGAGAAGTTCGAGGGCAAGCGCTGGGCCATCCCGGCCAAGGTTTTTGCTCGGCCGCTGACCTTGCAGGTCGGGTTGCCGTTGGGCTTAAGCGAAGTACGCAGCGAGCTGACGGCACTGAATTATCGTGAGCTGGCCGGTGCGCCGACGCCGGGCACTTTTTCACAGCAGAACAATACGCTGTACCTGCATACCCGTGGCTTTGCCTTTGCCGAGTCGCAGCGCGAGCCGGCGCAGGTCTTGCGTTTGCAGTTTGCTGGCCAGCGTATTAGCTCGCTGGCCAGCACCTTGCCGCGGGCCAATGGCAGCGTGCGCCTGGAGCCGATGGTGATCGGCGGTATCTATCCAAGTCAGAATGAAGATCGTGTGCTGATTCAGTTGAAAGAGGCTCCGCCGCACTTGGTGGATGCCCTGATTGCCACCGAAGACCAGCGTTTCTATCACCACATCGGTATTTCGGTGCGCGGCATTCTGCGCGCGGTCTGGGTCAATTTCAGCAGTGGCTCGGTGCGTCAGGGTGGCAGCACGCTGACACAGCAGCTAGTGAAAAACTTCTACCTGACCGATGAGCGTTCGCTGCGTCGCAAGGCCAACGAAGCCATCATGGCCATGCTGTTGGAGTGGCATTACGACAAGAATGAAATTCTCGAGACTTACCTCAATGAAGTGAATCTCGGGCAGCAAGGCTCACGCTCGGTCAATGGTTTTGGCCTGGCGGCGCAATATTACTTCGGCCAACCGATTGCCGAATTGTCGCTGCCCCAGGTGGCCTTGCTGGTGGGCATGGTCAAGGGTCCGTCCTATTACAACCCGCGACGTCAGCCTGAGCGTGCTCGCGAGCGCCGCAATATCGTGCTCGACAATCTTTATCGCGAAGGCTTCATTAGTGCTCCAGCTCGCGATCAGGCCATGCTCATGCCGCTCGGAGTGATTGCGAAGCCGACGGCGGCCAGCAATATCTACCCGGACTTTCTCGATCTGGTGCGGCGTCAGCTGCGCGAGAGTTATCAGCCGGAAGATCTGAGCAGTCAGGGTCTGCAGATTTTCACCACGCTTGATCCACGCATGCAGAATGCGGCCGAGCAGGCCCTTGTGGGAACAATCGAGCGTTTGCGTGGGCAGGGCCGCGCCTTGAAAAAAATCGAGGGCGTGGTGGTTGCAGCGGATAGCCAGACCGGCGAGCTGCGCGCCTTGGTTGGAGGTTCAGGTTTGTTCACCGGCTATAACCGCGCCATTGATGCTTCGCGACAGGTCGGTTCGCTGCTCAAGCCGGTGATCTATCTGACGGCGCTTGGTACGGGGCAGTACACCTGGGCATCGCCACTCGATGACGGCCCCGTAGAGGTGGTCAGTGATGCTGGCAAGCTCTGGCAGCCGCAAAACTATGATCAGCAAAGCCATGGTATCGTGACCCTGCAAAGCGCTCTGGCGCACTCCTACAATCAGGCATCGGTGCGCTTGGGCATGACGCTGGGCTTGCCCGCCATCATGCAGACATTGCAGCAGCTTGGGGTCAAGGTTGAGAGCAAGCCCTATCCTTCATTGCTGCTAGGTGCCTTGAATCAAACACCGATGCAGATGCTGCAGCTTTACCAGACGCTGCTGTCTGGCGGCATTCGTGCGCCCTTGCAGAGCATTGTCGCGGTGGTCAACGCCGAAGGTCGGCCGTTGCAGCAGTTTGTCAGCGAGCGTCAGCAGGTTGTTGACCCTGCCGATGCCTATCTGCTGCATTACGGCTTGCAGCAAGTCATGCGTCAGGGCACCGGCGCGCCAGCCTATCAGCGCTTGCCTTCGACCTGGGTGCTGGCGGGCAAGACCGGCACCACCAATGACCTGCGCGATAGCTGGTTTGCCGGCAGTGCTGGGCGCACGCTGGCGGTGGTCTGGCTGGGGCGTGATGACAATCAGCCGATCGGCTTGTCGGGCGGCACGGGGGCGTTGCCGGTCTGGATCGATTTCATGCAGCGCCTGCAGCCTGCAGCACCCTTGCCAGCGGTGCCGGCGGGTGTGAGCTGGCAGTGGATTGATGCTGCCAGCGGCCGTCTCAGTGCCGAGAGTTGCAGCGGTGCTATGCGCGTGCCCTTGGCTGTTAAATCGATGCCGACAGAGCAGACGCCGTGTGCCTCTGGCGGCGTACCAGCCTTTATCGATTCCATGGTGGATGGCGTGCTGAATCTGTTCCGGCGCTAAGGAGCAGGTGCCGGTGCTTCCTGCAGGTGATCAGTCTGCATTTGTGCCGGGATGCCTTCCGGGGCCGGAGTCTCCGGCAGTGCCGGCAGGTCACGACCAAACACGGTCTTGCCATCAAAGGCCAAGGAGCTCACCGACATCTCCAGCAGGTTGCCTTTGCTGTCAGGGCCACTGAAGCGCACCGGGAAGTTCCGATAGCCCGGCGCAAGCCAGATGTTGTAGCCCTCTTGGCGGATGCCATCGCTGCGTGTGCGGTTACCCTGCAAATGGATGGTCTTGAGTCTGCCGCCCGGCAGTTCCAGTATTTCCTCGGCGACCACCTGTAGTGTGATTTCGTAAACCGAGCTACCCGTAGTCACCATCAGCCGCCTGTCAGCAGTACCTTCATAGGTGACCGCCATATGAAACGGCAGACTGGCCATGTCCTGCATGTCGCTGGTCAGTGCGGCTATTTTTTGGGCGCCGGCCTTGCCGTGCACGAGCTGGTTTCGTTCGCGATCAAAATTGGCATAATTGCGCAGCGTATTATTCAGCGTGAGACGATATTGCTCAGGCTGCAAGCCCTCCGGAGAAATGCTGCCTTCGCTGAGAATCTCCGCCTTGAAGCCAAACTTGCTGGCCTCATTGCGAATCACGTAGCGCGTGCCCTCCATCAGCCATTGCTGGCTCAAATCCATGGCAAAGCCGTAGTAATTCGCGCGTTGTTTGGCCAACACCGACAGTGGAAAGGTTAGCTCGGGCTCAGGCTCGGGTGCATTAGGCAAAGGCGGTGAACTTGTTGGTGCATCTGGTTGCGTAAGGGTGGCGATTGTCTCGATTGCCGGCGGGGATACTGGGTCTGCCGTTGCGATCACAGGCGCTGATTTGGCCTTGCTGGCACCGTTCGGCGTATTGACTGCCGGTGTCAGCAATGTCACCTGCAGGATATCGCTGCGCGTGATCCTGGGCTTGGCGGCTAGGCGTACCCGCTTCACAGCCTCAGCCTTTTTTGTGGCCAACACCTGATCGGGCATCTGCTTGCGCCACGGCCATGCCAACTCCGCATCGATCAACCAGCACGCATGCAGAAGCACTGACAGTGTCAGGGTCCAGAGCAGCGGCCGGCGAATCATCATGCGCAATGATTCAAGGTGATGTTTTGTCGGTCATGGCATGTCTCAGCGTGTGGCCAGCAGCGCACGCTCGGCCGCAGCGACGGTGTTGGCGATGTCGGCACTGGTGTGAGCGATCGAAACAAAGCCGGCCTCGAAGGCCGACGGTGCCAGATAGATGCCTTCCTCCAGCATGGCATGGAAGAAGCGCTTGAAGTGTTCTACATCACATTGCGTAGTGTCTTCATACGACCACACCGGTTTGTCGCTGAAGAAGATGCCGAACATGCCACCGACCTGATGCGTGGTGATCGGCACGCCAGCGGCGCGGCCGGCGGTCTCAAGGCCATCGCAGAGTGCGCGCGTACTGGCGCTGAGCTGGTCATGGAAGCCGGGCTGGCTGATCAGCTTCAGCGTCATCAGACCGGCGCGCATGGCAATTGGATTGCCTGAGAGAGTGCCGGCTTGATACACCGGCCCCAGTGGCGCGATGCACTCCATGATGTCGCGCCTGCCGCCAAACGCGCCCACCGGCATGCCGCCGCCGATAATCTTGCCTAGTGTGGTGAGGTCAGGTTTGACGCCATAAAGCGCTTGCGCACCGCCGAGTGCGACACGAAAACCGGTCATGACTTCATCAAAAATAAGTACCGCGCCCGAGCTGTCGCAGAGCTCGCGCAGGCCTTGTAGAAAGCCGGGTACAGGCGGAATCAAATTCATGTTGCCGGCGACTGGCTCAACAATTACGCAAGCCACTTCATGGCCGCGTTCGGCAAAAAATGCCTGCGTCGCGGTGAGGTCGTTGTACGGCAGCGTGATGGTGTGAACCGCGAGACTCTCCGGCACGCCGGCCGAGCTGGGCACGCCCAGCGTCAGCGCGCCGGAGCCGGCTTTGACCAGCAACGAGTCCGAATGGCCGTGATAGCAGCCCTCGAACTTCACCAGCACATCCCGTTTCGTGTAGCCTCGGGCAAGACGAATTGCGCTCATCGTCGCTTCCGTGCCCGAGCTGACCATGCGAATCAGCTCCATGCTCGGCATCAGCTCACGCACGCGCGTGGCCATCTCCACTTCCACTTCCGTGGGCGCACCGAACGACAATCCGAGTGTTGCCGCTTCCTGTACTTCGCGAATCACTTCCGGGTGGGCGTGCCCAAGGATCGCTGGCCCCCAGGAGCAGACATAGTCGATGTAGCAGCGATCATCGGCATCGAACAGATAGGCGCCTTGGGCGCGGGCAAAAAAGACCGGATTGCCGCCGACGCCACGGAATGCGCGTACCGGCGAATTGACGCCACCGGGAATGACGTCGCAGGCAGCCTGGAATAAACGATCTGAACGATTGCTGGTCATGTGCGAACAAACTCCTGAGAAAACTGTTGTGCCCGCGCGCGGATGTCGGGTGCCTGCCACAGGCTGGCGATCACGGCGACAGCCTGCGCGCCGGCGTCAATAACGGATGCCGCATTATCCGGCGTAATGCCGCCAATCGCTACCAGCGGCAGCGCCAGTTGCGCGCGTGCATGGGTGAGGACGGAGAGCGGGCAGGGTTGTGCCAGTGGCTTGGTGCCGGAGCTGAACATCGCACCAAAAGCGACATAGCTAGCACCGTCGCGCGCGGCGATTTGAGCTAGGCTGATCTGGCCGTGACAGGTCATGCCAATGATGGCATCGCTGCCAAGGCGCGCGCGCGCGGCCAGCAGGCTGCCATCTCGCTGGCCGATGTGTACGCCGTCTGCGCCGATAGCAGCGGCGAGCTCGACATCATCATTGATGAGCAGCGGAATATGGTAACTCCGGCATAACGCCAGCAGGGCGAGGGCTTCGTCGCGACGCCGCTGCTGCTCCTTGTGCAGGGCACTGCCGAGCAGCTCGGGCGCAATCTTGTCGCGATACTGAATCACTTGAGCGCCGCCCTGCAGTGCCGCCTCTGCCGAGGCCAGTAAGCGACTCTGCAGAAGAGTGCTGTCGGTAATGGCGTACAGGCCCTGGATCCGGCTCATGAGGTTGAGCGCTGCCATGTCTTGACGATGCGTCGTGGCAGCCACTGGCCCTGGTCACGGGGTCGATCTGCCAGAGCCAATGCCTGCGATACAAAATCCTGACTCTGCTCGACGGCATCCTGCAGTGACAAACCTGCCGCCAGGCCTGCCGCCAAAGCTGCCGCGAGGGTACAGCCGGAGCCATGAAACTCGCCAGGCAAGCGCTGCAGCTCCGAGCGCATCACTAGTCGACCCTGCACATAAAGCGAGTTGATCAGCGTTGCTCCCGGCTCGTGCCCACCCTTAAGCCAGATGGCGGCGGCGCCGGCCTCGGTCAGTCTTGCCACGGCTTGATCCAAATTCTGGCAGCCTGCCAGCAGCCGTAACTCGATGCTGTTCGGCGTAATGATGCTGATGTGCGGCAGAGCTTTCAGCAAGGCAGCACGCAAATCCCCTTGTGCCAGTGCGCCACCGGAATTCGCCGATAGCACGGGGTCCAATACCACCGGGAGATGACGGTATGCCGCCAGGCTGTCCAGCACGGTTGTCACCGTGGCTGCCGAGCCGAGCATGCCGAGCTTGATGCAGGCCACCGGCAGGTCGGCCAGGATGCGACTAGCCTGTGCCTGCATGAGTGCGGGCTCGGTCAGCTGGAAGTCATAGACACGCTGGCTGTCTTGCACGGTAAGCGCGGTGGCAATCACCGCGGCATGGCCGCCGAGGGCTGCAATGGTTTCGATGTCTGCCTGCAGGCCAGCACCCCCGGAAGGGTCCAGCCCGGAAAAGCAAAGCGTCACTGGCCGCATCAAAAGGGTTTCACCACAACGAAGATCACGATCGCGACCAAAGCCAATACGGGAGCCTCATTGAATGCCCGGAAAAACACATGTGACTTCTGGCAGCGCTGTTCGGCCAACTGCTTGCGGTAGTGACCGCAGGCAAGGTGGTAGCCAACTAGCGCCAGCACTAGCACCAGCTTCGCATGCAGCCAGCCCTGACCTTGCCAGGCCGGCCACTGCATCATCAATAACGCAGTCCCGGAGGCCAGCGTGGCTATCATGGATGGCCACATGATGCCGCGATAGAGCTTGCGCGCCATAATGATAAATCGCGCGTGACCAAGCTCATCGTGTGTGTCGGCATGGTAGACAAACAGTCGAGGCAAATAAAACAGGCCGGCAAACCAGCAAACAACGGCAATAATGTGGAAGGCTTTCAGCCACAGCATGATTTTCTCCTGACAAGGCACGCAGTCTGCCAAGATCATGGGCATGCTGCTACTGGCCAAGGCCACAACATGGTTTGCTCCGCTGCTCCGGTTTTCGGATAATCACGGTTTGTATTTTTTGCTAGCGGCTCATTTCGGATAGACGCACAGGAGTCATCTTCGCATGATCAAAGTTGGTATTGTCGGGGGCACGGGTTATACCGGTGTCGAGCTGTTGCGGTTACTGGCGCAACATCCACAGGTGGAGATTGCTGTCATCACCTCTCGTGGCGAAGCCGGGCTGCCGGTCGCGACGATGTTCCCCAATTTGCGTGGCCATGTTGATCTGGCGTTCTCTGCCCCGGACTTGCAGTCATTGCTGGCTTGCGATGTGGTCTTTTTTGCCACGCCGAATGGCATAGCCATGCAGCAGGTTCCGGCATTGCTGGCGGCTGGCATCAAAGTGATCGACCTAGCGGCAGATTTTCGTCTCAAGGATGCCAGCGAGTGGGCGCACTGGTATGGCATGCCGCACGCTTGCCCTGAACTCTTGGCGGAGGCTGTCTACGGCTTGCCGGAGGTCAATCGCGAGGCGATTCGCCAGGCTCGTCTGGTGGCCAACCCCGGTTGCTACCCCACGGCAGTGCAGCTCGGCTTCCTGCCGCTGCTGAAGGCCGGCCTGATTGATACCAATCATTTGATTGCCGACGTCAAATCCGGTGTTTCCGGTGCCGGGCGCAAAGCTGAAGTCCACAGCTTGCTGTGTGAAACCAGCGAAAGCTTCAAGGCATACGGCGTTGCCGGCCATCGCCATTTGCCCGAAATCCGTCAGGGCTTGGCGAGTGCTCATGGCGCGAGTGTCGGCCTGACTTTCGTGCCGCATTTAACGCCGATGATTCGTGGCATCCATGCCACGCTCTATGCACGCACAGACGTGGCCGTTGTCGACTTGCAGGCGCTTTATGAGCAGGCCTATGCCAACGAGCCTTTTGTCGATGTCATGCCGGCCGGCAGTCATCCGGAAACACGCAGCGTGAAGGGCGCCAATACTTGTCGCCTGTCCGTGTTCCGGCCTCAGGGTGGCGATACCGTGGTGGTGTTGTCGGTTATTGACAACTTAGTCAAGGGCGCTGCCGGTCAGGCTGTGCAGAATATGAACATCATGTTTGATTTTGATGAAAGTGCCGGGCTGAACCACATCGGGCTGCTGCCCTGATGGTTAAGCCGACGCGTCGCCGAGATCGCTTGCAGCGCATCATGCTGGTGCCGGTCAATCCTCTGCGCCAGCTCTCCACACGTGCCGCATGGGGGGCTGCAGTGCTGCTGTGTGTTGGCCTGGCGTTCATGTCGGGACGCTGGTCTGTTGCGCAGACGAACGGGGCCATGACGCAGCAGCTCAATCAGGTCACGCAGACCAGTCAGAGTCAGCTGCGCTCGTTGGAAGAACGCACGGACGTCCGCTTGAAGGAGTGCGGCATTATTCAGGCTGCTTCCGAGCGTCTGCAGGAAGACAATCAGGAGTTGCTGGCCAGTCTGGCGCTGCTGGAGGATCGTATGGCGTTTTTCAAGCGCCTAGCGACGCCGCAGGCAGCAAGCAGTTCGCTCAGTATTGAGCAGTTCGAACTGTTGCCGGCCAAGCAGCCTGATCATGTGCGCTATCGCCTGTTGGTGACGCGTGGTGGGGTTGTCGGCGCCACGACCAGTGCCACGGTTTCGGTCACGGCCAGTGCCGGCTCTCGTGTCGTCAAGCTGGCCATGCCGGCACCGCGCTTCCAATTCCGTTATTATCAACAGTTCAGTGGTGAGTGGGCGTTGCCGGCAGGCTTTCAGCCGGAGCGTGTCGATATTGAGGTGCGCAGTGCCAGTGGCTCTATTACGCGTCGATACAAGTGGGAAATACAGGCCCGCTAATCAGAGGTTGTTCATGTTCAGCAGCAAGCACAAAAAGACAGATTTGTCAGCATATAAAGACCATAGCTTCATCAGCAAGCAGGCGCACATTCAGGGCGACATTCATTTTCAGGGCGCACTTCATGTTGAAGGACGCATAGAGGGACGGGTCATTGCCAAGGATGGCTGTCTGCATCTCCATGGCGAAATCGTTGGTGATATTGATGTGGCCAATGCCGTCATCAATGGTGTTGTGCGTGGCAACTTGACCTGTCATGAGCATTTAGAGCTGGCCAGCTTGGCGCAAGTTTTTGGCACGGTCACCTACCACAGTCTGGAGATGATGCTCGGTGCTCAGGTGACCGGACTGTTGCAGCCAATGACGCGCCCAGTGCTGAGCGTGGTTGAAGAGCCTGCTGCGTAATCCTGAATAGTTGACTGTTGCGCTGGGATATACGGCATAATTCCAGTAGATTTTATGAAGATGAGTATTTGCTAATGAGTGATGTATCTGCAGCATTGGTGCTGAGTGACAAAGCGGCCGAGAAAGTCCGTAAACTTCGTGCCGGTGAGGACAATCCGGAGCTGAAGCTGCGGGTATACATTACGGGTGGCGGCTGCTCAGGTTTTTCCTACGGTTTCACCTTCGACGAGAGCGAGAAAGACGGTGACTCTCACTTTTGTAATGGTGATGTCACCATGCTGGTTGATCCGATGAGCTTCCAATATCTTGTGGGCTCAGAGGTGGACTATATTGAGGGTCTGAATGGCTCGCAGTTTGTCGTCCACAATCCCAATGCCACAGCAACGTGTGGTTGCGGTTCCTCGTTCTCGATTTGACGCAAGATGCTCAGCAGGCCTTAGCGTACTAATGCCTGCCCTGCAGCTGCCGGATGATATGAGCCAAGAATGCGGGGGCCATGTGCTCCCGTGACTGCTGGCAAGTTCCCGGTCAGACCAGAAACCATCTGGCGTGCAAGCCAAGCAAATGCCAGTGCTTCTATCCATTGCGGATCAATGCCTCTGCTCGCGGTGCTAGCGACTTGCCAGTGTGCGAGGTGCTCCTGCAGGCGAGTCATCAAGTGCTTGTTGTTGGCGCCGCCACCACAGACCAGCAGCTCCCCTGACATGCCCTGACAACTTTCCTCAATGGCATCGCGCACTGAAATTGCAGTGAGTTCTGCCAGTGTAGCTTGCACATTGATTGTGCTGATGTCGCGTTGCTCGCTCACTAGCTGCTCATTAAGCCAGACCATGCCGAAGCTCTCACGGCCGGTGCTTTTCGGCGCTGGGCTACTGAAATACGGGTGAGCTAGCAATCGATGCAGCAAGATGGCATCAACTTGCCCAGCAGCGGCCCAGTCTCCGTTGGCGTCATAGCTTTGACCAGTATGCCGCTGGCACCAGGCATCCATGAGCATATTGGCCGGGCCGGTGTCAAAGCCTAGCGTGCTTTCGACTGCCGAGTGCGCGGGTAGTACAGTAATGTTGGCAATGCCGCCCAAGTTCAAGATCACGGTATGCATGTCCGCACTAGCAAAGATCTGTTCATGAAAGGCGGGCACCAGTGGTGCCCCTTGGCCGCCTGCTGCCATGTCCCGTCGCCGAAAGTCGCTGACGACAGAGATGCCGGTGAGCTCGGCCAGAGTATTTGGGTCGCCGATCTGTAGTGTGAATGGCGGTGTCATGTCTGGGTGATGACGGATGGTCTGCCCATGAAAGCCAATAGCGGTGACCGCGCTGGCAGGCAGGCTGGTTTTTGCCAGACAGGCCAGGCAGGCATCCGCTGTCGCCATGCCAATCTGGCGATCCAGCCGGCCGAGTGTGTCGATGCTGTCGCTCTGGCTTCCCGCCAGAGCCAATATGTCAGCCCGCAACGACGCTGACCAAGGCTGACTGATGCAGGCCAGTAGCACAGGTTGCCTCGGATTACGCCAATCCGCGAGCACCACATCAATTGCATCGACGCTCGTGCCCGACATCACACCCATGAAAATGCTCAAAACAGCTCTCGCTTATGGACTGACTGATGACGCACCTAGCGTAGCGCATAGATCGATCAGCGACAGCAAGCCGGTGCGCAGTGGCAATGCTAGAATGGCAAAAATTCATCTGATGAGCTGTGGCAATGACCCCCGAACAACAACTCGCCCGCATTCAGCGCGGCACTGAAGAAATCATTCAAGTTGATGAGCTGCTGGAGCGCCTGAAGTCCGGGCGGCCTTTGCGTGTCAAGGCGGGCTTTGATCCGACGGCTCCCGATCTGCATCTGGGGCATACCGTGCTCATCAACAAGCTGAAAGTGTTTCAGGACCTCGGTCATGAAGTCATTTTCTTGATCGGTGACTTCACCGGCATGATTGGCGACCCCACCGGCAAGAATGTCACCCGCAAGCCGCTAACAGCAGAGCAAGTGGCTGAAAATGCCAAATCTTATGCGGCCCAAGTATTCAAGATTCTTGATCCAGCCAAAACGCGCGTCGTATTCAACTCGGAATGGATGAACAAGAAGTCGGCTGCCGACATGATTGCCTTGGCTGCCCAGTACACCGTCACACGGATGATGGAGCGCGATGACTTCACTAAGCGCTTTGCTGCACAGCAGCCCATTTCCATCCATGAATTTCTCTACCCTTTGCTGCAAGGCTATGATTCAGTGGAGCTGGAGGCGGATGTTGAGCTGGGTGGCACTGACCAGAAGTTCAACTTGCTCATGGGGCGTACGCTGCAAGCGCGCCATGGTCAGCCCTCGCAGACATGTATCACCGTGCCCATCCTTGAAGGTCTCGATGGCGTGCAGAAAATGTCGAAATCCCTCGGCAACTATGTTGGTGTGACAGACGCTCCAGGTGAAATGTATCAGAAGCTACTGTCGATACCGGATAGCGTGCTCTGGCGTTATTTCGAACTGCTGAGCTTCCGCGATGCCGATGAAGTGGCTGGCTTGCAGGCTGAAGTTGCCGCTGGTCGCAATCCGCAGGATGTGAAACGACTGCTGGCCGAAGAGATCATCGCGCGCTTCCATGGCGTGGAGGCTGTTGCAGGCGCACATAAAGGCGCCGGTAACCTCTTGCAGAAAGGCGAAATCCCCGAAGATGTGCCTGAGCTGACCATTGCGCTGAGTGCTGAAGAGGATGTGCTGCACCTTGTCGCTATCTTAAATCGCGCAGGTCTCACCAAGAACTCTGCGGCTGCCAAGGATGTCATTCAGCGCAATGCTGTTTTTGTGGATGGCGCCCCGGCACAGCCCGGCTTCTGCATGCAGCGTGGCATGACGCATGTGATTCAGGCTGGAAAGAAGGCGATTGCGCGTGTCAGTGTGGCCTGAGTTGTTCATAAATCCGACGAAATCACGAGTTTTGACGGAAAAATGAGCGAACGATGAAGGTTTCGTGAAAAGGTGTTTGACACATTGGTTGGCATCCCTATAATGCGCCCCACACCGCAGCGATGCTGAGGTGTAGCGAAGAA
>JAZKJJ010000008.1:0-2596 GCA_040384385.1 Pseudomonadota bacterium
TGTCAACGCCGGTATAAAATGGGGCCAGCCACCGGTTTAAAAGTGGGCCAGTCAATTCAAACAAAAAGCCTCAGTTTGAGGCTGGGTTTAATCGGCGTCGGGGAAGCGGCTGTAGCGTAGCGGAAGCCGATTTCCCGACGCCGATTGCCGTTTCTGATCAGGTCATCTTGCTGCTCTCCTTTTCCTTTTGTCGCTTACGGCTGCTAGCAAGACGGAAGCTGTCACCATTCATCTCGAGGATGTGGACATGGTGGGTTAGCCGGTCGAGGAGCGCGCCGGTAAGGCGTTCGGAGCCGAACACCGATGTCCATTCGTCGAACGGTAGGTTGCTGGTGATCAGCGTGCTGCCGCGTTCGTATCGCTGGCTGAGCACTTCGAACAGGAGTTCGCCGCCGACGGCAGTGAACGGCACGTAGCCGAGTTCGTCCAAGATCAGCAGCTTGACTGATGCCAGTTGCTTCTGGAGCATGCGTAATCGCCGCTCATCTCTGGCCTCCATCAGGTCATGCACCAGCGCTGCCGCGGTGGTGAACGCCACGCTTTGGCCCTTCTGGCAAGCGGCAAGACCCAATGCGAGGGCGGCGTGCGTTTTGCCTGTACCGCTCGGCCCCAACGCAATAACATTACGCCGCTGTTCGATCCATTCCCCGCGCGCCAGTTCCAGCACCAGTGCTTTGTTCAGCGATGGCTGGGCGGTAAAATCAAACGTGTCGAAGCTCTTGGTGTGCGGGAACTTGGCCATGCGAATGCGGCGTTCCACCATCCGGCGTTCGCGGTCGATCCGCTCGAGCTCGCATAGCCGCAGCAGATAGCGCGGATAATCGGCACGGTCTTGCGCTGCTTCAAAGGCGACCTTTTCATGCTCACGCGCAAAGGTTGGCAACTTGAGCGCCTTGAGGTGGTTGGCCAGCAACACCGCTGGCGGAACGCTGGTAGAAGTTTGCGCCATGGCAGGCAGCGGCATCAGGGACTCGGTCATGCCAATACTCCCGCCGGGGAACCGCCTGTCTGCGACAGCAAGCCCATATAGCTACGCGGGTCAGTGCGCCCGACATCTGCGCGTGGCAGGTGCGGATAAAACTGCAAGTCAAGCCGCGGTGGCCGCCGCTCGAGCCGCGCCAGCGCGATCATCTTCACGGCATCGAAGCTGATCGCCCCCAGATCCAAGGCATGAGCCACTGCCCATTCCACAAGGCTTTGCTCGAACCGCTCACAAAGCCGCAGCACCTGGATAAACTCGCGCCGCCCTTCTTTGCCGCTACGCGCCTCCATCAATCGCCGGATGCGATGCATTGGCTCGGCCAGAACCCAGCCATCAAGCGGTGCGGCCTGATCAAGTGCGCGCGGCTTTTGCTCCAGAAGCGCCAGGTAGTGCAACGGATTGGCGATGAAGTCTTCGCGTTCATAGCTGCGCGGATGCACCGCAATCTGTTCACCCCGGCAGATCACCGCGACACGGTCGACATAGCCTTTGATCACCACCTCCTGATGGGCATAGGCCGTGGGCACTGAGTAATCATTGGTGCGATAGCGCACCAGTGACATCGACGAGGCACGCCCCGTCACAATATGGCAGGGATCGAATGGCACCGCTGGCAGCGACATAAATGCTGCCAGATCGGCTTGCATGCGCGTCTCGATGTTTTCGCTGTGCCCGCGTAGCACTGCATGCCTGCGCTCCATGCATTGTTCGACAAAGCGCGCGTTCATGGCATCAAAGCTATCGGCAACCGGCATCGGAACCATGAAGTGCCGCCGCACATAACCGACCAGCCCTTCGACCTTGCCTTTGTCGTTGCCCTTGCCGGGCCGACCGAATTTGTCTTCGAACAGGTAATGGCTCTGCAGGGTCGAGAACATCCGGCTGCGCTCGCGCTTCCCGTCACCCAAGATCTGCGCCACAGCAAGTTTGGTGTTGTCATATAGGATCGATATCGGAATGCCGCCGAAGAAGGCGAAGGCTGCGACATGCCCATCACAAAAAGCCTCGGCCACCTCGGCAGGATAAGCTTTGATGAATGGCGCATCGCTGTGCGGCAGATCCATGCAGAAATAGTGGAACCGCACCAGCTTGCCGCCAATGATCCCGTCCGCCTCACCAAAATCGACCTGAGCGTGGCCAGGCTTATGGCTCAAGGGAATGTACACTTCGCGGCTGCGCAGCTTCGCCCCGGCCACGTAATCACGTACGATCGTGATGCCGCCGGTAAATCCATGCCCATCGCGCAGGCGCTCGAATATCCGCACCGCTGTATGCCGCTGCTTGGCATGCACGCTGCGATCATCTTCCAATATCTGATCGATGGTCTCGGTGAACCCGGACAACTTCCGGCTATAACTCACGCCTGTCCGACCATGCTCAGGCGGAGCCGGGAAGGCCAACATCTTGTCGACGGTCTTGCGGTTGATACCATAAAATCGCGCAGCAGAACGACGGCTCATCCCGTCTATCATCACAGCGCGGCGAACCTTGAGATAAAGTTCCACTCTCTTCACCCTCCGCCTCCGCGCAAAGGCGAAGGTCTAGCAGGAGTGGCCCCTTTTTAATCCGGTGCTACCGTCCGATGAATGGCCCCTTTTATTGCCGGTGTTCTCA
>JAZKJJ010000009.1:0-1480 GCA_040384385.1 Pseudomonadota bacterium
ACCCCCAGCATCCCTGCCGCGACGCCCACCGAGACTATCCGGCCGGCTCGGACGGCAGTCCCGTCTTTCTCGATGTTCTCCATGCCCCCCACTCTAGCACACAATTGCTCACCTTAGACATGTTGTCCAAGAGGAATGTCGATAGTGCCGATAGTGCCGATACCGAAATCCTATCGACATTCGACCCCTGACCAGCAGGAATGCCGATAATGCCGATACTTTCCTAAAAACTCTGTTCACCCTCAAAGGTGGCTACCAAGATCATCATCGCCTTTAGGGGTCAGGTTGACCCAGGAGTATCGACACTATCGACACTTGCAGCATTCCCGCAGCTCAGACCCAGTGCCGACAGGAATGTCGATGCCGATAGGAATCCAGCCCAGCATCCGAGCCCCGAGCAAAGCGAGCATGCTTCCTAGGATGCTTCGCAAGCTTTGCTCAGCCGAGCGACTTGTTCGACAGCGCCTCCAGGCTCTCCCTGACGCTCACCGTCGCGGCTTCGATCTCAGCCCGCCTTCCGGCAGTCATCGCCTCCAGGGCTTCCAGGCGTCCCTGCTCGCGGGCCTCCAGAAGCATCCTCGCCACCGTGATCTCCGACAGGCCCTTGCCTCCCGGCTTCTCCGCGACCTGATACAGGCGTCCAAGCTCCCGGCACGCCTGGACGTACGCTGCGACGATCCCTGCCGTCCTGTCGAACTTGATGTCCTGCTTCAAGTCGTCGATGAGCGCCTTGAGTTCGAGCGCCAGGAACGCCCGGACGTCCTCGGCGCGCTGCTCATGCGTTGACTGCTGTGTCTGAATGTCCATGCCGGCCAGTCTAGGGCAATGTGATCTTAGGCATCGAGGAACATCAGTACAACGTTGTGCACGATGTTCTCGGCTGACATATCTGAGCCGGCCTCCCAGCAGCCAGGCCATCCATGCCCCACAATTTCCTAGCACGCATGTTCCCAGAAACCGCTTACATCGATGCCATTACATATAGACATGACTCAAGGGGGGCTGGTCCATGCTCGCGGATGGGGCTTCCCTTCTGCCTGGATCTCATGATCATCAAGACTCGTTTGCCTGCGTCGATGTGTCGATGAGGGGAGGAGGGCGGGGATGATCGTGACTATGTTGATCATGGATGATCGGATGATGGGGCATGGACCGAAAGGATGATGGGGTATCGGCTGGGCAGAGTGATCCCTTGTCCGAAAGGATGATGGGGTATCCGATGATCGGATACCGGGGTAGCCGTGACCTGCGTGAACGCTCTGAGAGCGTCGCTGAGCCATGATCACGGGGCTGTGCTGGGTCATCTGAGGGGCGATGACTGCTGTGCAGCGATGCTCCATGCTCGGCACGCTGTCCCAGCCTACCTGGTGGTGCTGGACTTCTGGGCGCCATGCCGGCATGTGTGACTGGGAGTCGCTGACAAACATGGCCGATCGGTGGATGTGCGTGAGGCTGGGGTGCTGGAGGGTTGGGGGATGTT
>JAZKJJ010000010.1:0-1212 GCA_040384385.1 Pseudomonadota bacterium
GCTCGAAAAACGTGTTTGAGGTTCTATATTTTTCGTCAAGTAATTTTGGGTAGGAGTTTGGTCGCATCCCATGGCTCACCACTCTTCCAGACCGCGAAAGCCGCTCTCAGCAGTTTTCGTCCCAGGATTACGAACGCCTCCGTTGTGGCAAATCCTTTGGCACGCAGGGCCTGGTACAGCGGCTTGAGGGCTTTGCTGTGACTGGCGGCGAAGCCCGAGAGATACAGCTGCCTGCGCATGTGCGCCGGTCCTCGCTTTGAGAGCTTGCGCGTGCCGCGTTTCTTGCCCGAGTCATTGGGCCGCGGGTCCAAGCCGCTGTAAGCGACTACAGCGTCCACGTTGGCAAATGGAATTCGAGCGAACAGCACGGCCAGCAAGGCGCTGCCGTGGGGGCCGAAGCCAGTCACGCTGGCGATGCGCTTGCGTCCAGTGGCCAATGCGCTGTCCGCCGCAATGAGCTCGTCCACCTTCGCATCGATGGCAGCAAGAAGCTGGTTGAAGGACTGGTCAAGCTGCTTGAGCTCGCTGGCCAAGCCGTGATCGCCCTTGAATGCCTGACGTACCGACTCCCGCTTGGTAACCAATGTCGCACGGCGGCCTAGAAGCTCTTCGATGCGCTTCTGGGCTCCATCGCCAGGCTGCCATGTATGCAGCTTCGCGTGATGTTCAGCCGCGTATCGCGCGATCAAGGCGGCATCGACTCGATCTGTCTTGCCACGTGCGCCCATTGCCTTTGCGTAAAAGTGCACGTCCCGTGCATTGAGCACAAACACCTGCATTCCCGCATCGTGAGCGCGTTGAGCCAGCAACTGGTGATAAGCGCCGGTGGACTCCATGGCAACGATGCTGCCCTTGGACAGCGTCGCGAGCCAGGCGTCGATCGCCGCGCCCTCATTGGCTATCGCTCGAACAGCAGTCTGTCCATGCACTGCAATCACAACCTCATCCTTGGCGACGTCAACGCCATGAGTCTCAAGACACCCTTGCATTCCTCTACCTCCACGGAAGAAAATAAAAGTGCTGGGGTGAAAAAGCTCCGCCAGAGACGTCAGCTTGCTTACAGATCGGTGGTCACCACTGCAAAGAGGTGCCGCTCAGTTCCTTATCGACGTTCAAAGGCGGGGGTGGGAGAAATCTCAAACTGTCGGTCCGCGCTAACGGCCGATCCCGGAACGGGACTCTCCACCCCAGCACCCCGAAACATACAAGCCG
>JAZKJJ010000011.1:0-2769 GCA_040384385.1 Pseudomonadota bacterium
GCCAACACGCAGATCTACATTCTTGACGTGCAAGGCCAGCCGGTGCCACTGGGAGTAACAGGGGAGCTGCACATAGGGGGAGCGGGAGTGGCACGCGGCTACCTCAACCGTCCCGAGCTCACGGCAGCGAGATTTGTACAAGACCCGTTTGCGATCCGCGCGGGGCATGCACAAACGCGAATGTACAAGACGGGAGACCTAGGCAGATACTTACCCGATGGCAACATTGAGTTCCTGGGTCGCAACGACCATCAGGTCAAGATCCGAGGGTTTCGTATTGAGTTGGGCGAGATCGAGGCCAAGCTGGGAGCGTGCGAAGGCGTGCGAGAAACGGTGGTACTGGCCAGAGAGGATGAGCCAGGAGACAAGCGCCTGGTGGCCTACGTGGTCATGCAGCAAGACCAAGCGCAAGACAGTGGCGAGCAGCCTGAGCTACCGATAGCACAACTGCGCGCCCAGTTGGCAGCAGTCTTGCCGGAGTACATGGTACCTGCGGCCTACGTGCAATTGGATGCGCTGCCACTCACACCCAACGGCAAGCTCGACCGCAAAGCCTTGCCCGCGCCGGATCAATCGGCCGTGCTGAGCCGCGCCTATGTAGCGCCTCAAGGAGAGGTCGAAGAAGCCATAGCCAAGATCTGGCAAGAACTGCTGGGCCTGGAGCAAGTGGGTCGCCACGACAACTTCTTCGAACTGGGTGGACACTCGCTGTTAGCCGTTCAAGTAGTCTCGCGTGTACGCCAGGTGCTGGGTGTGGAGCTGGCCTTGCGTGAGCTGTTTGCCCATCCAACCCTCGAAGACCTTGCCCCTTGGGTGGCCCAGGCACGCCAAGCCGCGCTACCGACTATTCCCCAGGTTGATCGCACACAAGCACTGCCACTGTCCTGGGCGCAACAACGCCTGTGGTTCCTGGCTCAACTCGACCATGCTGCGGGAGCGGCCTACCACATCCCAGCGGCGCTACACCTGAGTGGACAGCTTGACCGGGGTGCCTTGCGCGCCACCTTGGACCGTATCGTGGCGCGCCACGAAGACCTGCGCACCACCTTTGTCAGCGTGCAGAGCCAAGCCACACAAGTCATCGCGCCGGCCGAAGTTGGTTTTATGTTGACCGAGCGCGATCTCAGCGGGTTGTCTGCTGCAGAGCGTGAGGCGGCAGTGACCCAATTCAGCCACGCTGAGGCCACTCGCCCTTTTGACTTGGCTACGGGTCCCTTGATCCGCGGTGAGTTACTGCAATTGAGCCAAGAGGAACACGTTTTGCTGGTGACACAACACCACATCATCTCGGACGGCTGGTCCATTGGCGTGCTCATTCAGGAGGTCAGTGCGCTGTATAGCGCATTGAGCCAAGGCCTGCCCGACCCACTGCCCGCACTCTCCATCCAGTACGCCGACTATGCCGTCTGGCAAAGAGCTTGGCTCCAAGGCGACGCTTTGCAAACACAGCTGGACTTCTGGCGTCAACACCTCAGTGGCGCCCCAGCCCTGCTCGAGCTCCCAACTGATCGGCCACGCCCGGGCGTGCAAAGCTTTGTTGGAGCCAGTGTAGGCTTGGTCATTCCGGCAACCGTGACGGCAGGACTCAAGCGCCTGAGTCAACGCCACGGCACCACCCTGTTCATGACGCTCTTGGGGGCTTGGTCGGTGCTGCTGTCGCGGTTGAGCGCCCAGCACGATGTGGTGATCGGCACCCCGGTGGCTAATCGCCAGCGCAGCGAGATCGAGTCGTTGATAGGATTCTTTGTTAACACGCTGGCCTTGCGCGTTCACCTCGAAGACAACCCCAGCGTGGGCGAGCTGCTTGGCCGCATCAAAGCCATCACCCTGGAAGCCTATGCGCACCAGGATATTCCCTTTGAGCAGGTGGTTGAAGCCGTACAGCCACCGCGCAGCATGAGCCACAGCCCGGTCTTTCAAGTCATGCTAGCGTTCAACAACACGCCCAACGACCAGACCCTGACGCTGCCCGGTCTGAGCTTGACGGCGCTGCCGTTGCCCAGCACCACCACCCATTTCGATCTGTCCTTGTCTTTGACGGAGACGGGCGATGTGATCAGTGGCAGCTTGGAGTACGCCAGCGATCTATTTGACAGAAGCACCATAGAACGCTGGGCAGGCCACTTCCAAATTCTGCTGCAGGGCTTGCTGGGCGATGAACAACAGCGCATCAGTGAGATTGCGCTGTTGAATCCAACTGAGCGGCACCAATTGCTCGTGGAGTTCAACGACACGGCAGTGGAGTACTCGAAGGACAAGGTGATCCATGAGCTCTTTGAGGAGCAAGTGCAACGCCAGCCCGATGCCACGGCGTTGGTGTATGAAGAGCAAAGCCTGACGTACCAGGAACTCAATCAACGCGCCAACCAAATTGCCCACCACCTCATCGAGGTGGGCGTCAAGCCGGACGCCAGGGTGGCGATCTGCATGGAGCGCAGTCTGGGCATGGTGGTGGGACTGCTGGGGATCTTGAAGGCCGGAGCGGCGTATGTGCCGCTGGACCCCAGCTACCCAGAAGATCGGCTGGCGTACATGTTGCAAGACAGTGGGCCGATTGCCCTGCTCACGCAAGAGGAGCTACAGAAGAGTTTGCCCGCACCGGGTGTGCCGGTGCTGCTGCTGGATGCGAATGGTCAAGCCAACGCAATTGCACACCAACCCAGCCACAACCCCGATCCCGCAGAGCTGGGCCTGAACTCCAGGCATCTGGCCTACGTCATCTACACCTCGGGCTCCACGGGGCAGCCTAAAGGGGTCATGGTTGAGCAT
>JAZKJJ010000012.1:0-2410 GCA_040384385.1 Pseudomonadota bacterium
GTAAGCGTTCAGCCCAGCCATCTGTAGTTTGAGTCAGTAGCGGAGCATCCTTGTTGCTTTCCAACGAGGAGTAATCATGACAGCCAATTCCGCATCTGCCATCCAGCCTGACACCTGGGCCGAACATTTCGCCGCATGGCGCCTTAGCAAACTCTCGCGGGCCGCGTACTGCCGGCAGCATGGCCTGAAGGTGCACGTTTTTCTCTACCGTCTCAATCGCCAACATAGTGCTCCCACAAGCACGCTGACGCTTGTGCCCGTAAGCACCGGCATGGCACGGTCGTCGCCCAACGAGTTGACCTTGCGCGGCCCCCAAGGGTGGTCGCTGTCATTGTCGACCGATGTGTCCGCTGCGTGGCTGGGACAACTGCTTGGTGCCCTGTCATGATCCCCAAGCCAATCCAGGTGTGGTGCGCGGTCGAAGCCGTCGATATGCGCATGGGAATGGATGGCCTGTCGCTGCGGGTACAGCAGTCGCTGGGCAAGGCGCCTTGCGACGGGTCCGCCTACGCCTTCCGCAACCGGCGCGGCAACCGTCTCAAATTGCTGGTGTGGGACGGGACCGGCGTGTGGTTGTGCCAGCGTCGTTTGCACCAGGGCAGCTTCGTCTGGCCGAAGGTCGGCGACGCGGTTTGCGCGTTGACGGAAACGCAGTGGAACTGGCTCATCGCCGGGGTCGATTGGACGCGCCTCGCCGTGGCCGATTCGCGTGCCTGGGTGCTATGAAAATGCGGGGTGAAAATGCGCTGGAAATACCGCGAATTTGCGGGGAATTTGCTGGCGGTTTCATAGGTAAAATGTTAGAGTTTATCAATGGAATTAAGCGACGACATTGCCCGATTGAGCACCGACCCGACACTGCCAAAGTGGATCGCGGAAGTGGCCGACCGCCTGGTCAAGGAAGCGCAAAAGACGGCGCGTTTGAACGCCGAACTGCATACCGCGAAAGTCAAGATCGAGGCGCTGACGCTCGAACTGGCTCACCATCGACGCATGCGCTTTGGCGCCAAGGCGGAAGCCCTCTCAGCGGAACAACGCGATCTGTTCCAGGAAACGTGGGAAGCGGATCTGGCCGAGCTGGAAGCCCGTGTCGAGGTCGAAGTCGAAGTCGACGCGCCAAAGAAAAAGCGTGCGCGCGCCGGCCGCCAGCCCCTGCCCGATCATCTCGAACGCATCGTGCATTTGCACGAGCCCGATTCCTGCACCTGCGGCCAATGCGGCGGCGAACTGGTCAAGATCGGCGAGGACATCACCGAACAACTCGATGTGGAACCGGCACGCTTCTTCGTACACCGCCACATCCGACCACAGTATGCTTGCCGCCCTTGCGAAACCGTGACAGCGGCGCACATTCCGCCGGCCATCATCGATGGCGGCCTTGCCGCGCCGGGCCTGCTTGCCTGGATCGCAATCAGCAAGTATGTCGATCATTTGCCGTTGTATCGCATCGAACAGATCGCCGCGCGCTCCGATGTCATACTGCCGCGTTCGAACCAGTCGGAATGGATTGGCAGAATCGGCTTCGCATTGCAACCGCTGGTCGACCGGCTGATCCACTTCCAGCTACAGCGGGACACGCTGCATGCCGATGAAACACCGGTGGCGCAGCTCGATCCCGGCAAGGGAAAGACCAAGAAAGCCTACCTGTGGGCCTACCGCACCGGCGACCTGGAGGACGGGCCTCCCATTGTCGTGTTTGATTACCAGCCCGGACGCAGCGGCCAGTGCGCGCGCGACTATTTGCAGCAATGGCAGGGTCACCTTATGGTCGATGATTTCAGTGGCTACAAGGCACTCTTCCGTGCCGGCGTGACCGAGCTTGCTTGCTGGGCGCACGCGCGTCGTAAACTGTTCGATTTGCATGCTGCCAACAAGAGTCCGGTTGCCGAGCAGGCTTTGAAGTGGATCGCGCGCTTGTATGCCGTCGAAATAGCCGGCAAGGAGCTGGACGTATCGGCACGCGCAGTGCTGCGCGCTCGGGAATCCAAGCCGCTGCTCGACGACTTTGAAACCTGGCTGAAGGCGGTGCGGCCGACTGTCGCTCCTGGAAGTGGAACCGCCAAGGCGCTCGACTATACGATACGCCGTTGGACTGCGCTGATTCGTTACGCCGACAGCGGCAGCTTTCCCATCGATAACAATCCGGTCGAGAACAGCATCCGCCCCATTGCAATTGGGAAAAAGAACTGGCTGTATGCAGGTTCGGAGCGGGCCGGCCGTCGCGCCGCCGCGATTCAATCACTGCTCGGCACCGCAAAGCTGAACGGCCTCGATCCTGCTGCCTGGCTCAGAAACACGCTCGAAAAACTACCGACCTGTCGCAACAGCGATATCGACGACCTGCTGCCATTTCGCCGCGTCAAACCAACCTGACTTCGGAATGGAAGATGGTAGTGCTGAACGCTTACAA
>JAZKJJ010000013.1:0-99492 GCA_040384385.1 Pseudomonadota bacterium
GATATTTTTCAGCATCTTCGAATCAACTAGCGGAACCTCATACATCCCCGCTATCACTACTTAAGTACTTGTTTTTCAACAGACTTTCTTCCCCACACCTCAGCATCGCTGCGGTGTGGGGCGCATTATAGGGACGCCAAAACGAGCGTCAACACTTATCTGCGAAAATTGGTTTGGTTGTCCGTTTTTTCAACGAAACGATCGATATCGTTTACTTCTCACCCAATTTTCAGACGAAAAAAAGGGCCTGACTCCGTCAGGCCCCATGAAACCGTATTTCGCTCAGGGCGCTTTGGGTGCGCGCAGACGCGCCCAGATTGCACCAACCGGGCCGCCAACGGCATACAGCAATGCCACAGCCAGCAAACCGATGGGCAAGTCGTACATAACGATGCCAAAGATCAAGACTATCGGGAGCATGACGACAAAGGGCACCCGGCTACGATCAAGCTCCTTGAAGCTGTAGTACTTCACATTGCTGACCATCAGGAAGCCGGAGCAGACGGTGATGAGCGCAACAATGATGGGCAGGCCGGGCACGGTGTCCATCAGGCGGTTATCTACCCCTACCCAGACCGTGGCGGCGACGATGGCTGCTGCCAAAGGACTTGCCAGGCCGGTGAAGTAGCGGTTATCGGCTACCTCAAGCTGGACATTGAAGCGCGCCAAGCGGAATGCGGCAGCGACACAATAAATGAACGCGCAAATCCAGCCGAACTTGCCCAAGGACTCCAAGGCCCAGCTGAACGCTACCAGTGCTGGCGCTACGCCAAACGAGACCATGTCGGACAGGGAATCGAATTCGGCACCGAACGCGCTCTGGGTATTGGTCATGCGCGCAACACGACCATCCATGCCGTCGAACAGAGCCGCCACGAAGATAGCCATAGCGGCTGACTCGAAGTGCCCGCCCATGGCGTGAATGATGGCGTAGAAGCCGGAGAACAAGGCCGCTGTAGTAAACAGGTTGGGCAAAAGGTAGATGCCACGATGGCGCGTCTTCTGACCGCTTTCGTGATGCTCGTCTTCAACAACCTCGAATGTCAGGCCGTCGTG
Organism: Pseudomonadota bacterium; assembly: GCA_040384385.1. GTDB lineage: Bacteria > Pseudomonadota > Gammaproteobacteria > Pseudomonadales > Moraxellaceae > Perlucidibaca. Next base: position 1,057 of record JAZKJJ010000013.1, read on the forward strand.
GTCATCGTGATTGTGCGGGGCTTGCGACATGCATTAAATCTCCTAAGGTTGCAGTCATCATAATCACAGGGCGTGATGGTTGCCAGCTTGGCGGGACAAACGGTAGAAATGAAAAACGCGGCCGAAGCCGCGTCTCTCAAGTACCGCAGTTGCTTGCGGTCAGAAATGATCCAACGATCAGTTCTTGCTTTGGTCCACGAGCTTGTTCTTCATGATCCAAGGCATCATGGCACGCAGCTGGCCACCGACGATTTCAATCGGATGCTCAGCATTGAGACGACGACGCGCCGTCATGGACGGATAGTTGGTCTTGCCTTCGAGGATGAACATCTTGGCGTATTCGCCAGTCTGGATGCGCTTCAGAGCATTGCGCATTGCTGCACGCGACTGCTCGTTGATAACTTCCGGGCCGGTCACGTACTCGCCGTATTCAGCGTTGTTCGAGATCGAGTAGTTCATGGTGGCAATGCCGCCTTCGTACATCAGATCAACGATCAGCTTGAGTTCGTGCAGGCACTCGAAGTAGGCCATTTCCGGAGCATAACCAGCTTCGGTCAGGGTCTCGAAGCCCATCTTGACGAGTTCAACGGCGCCGCCGCAGAGCACGGCCTGTTCGCCGAATAGATCGGTTTCAGTCTCTTCGCGGAAGTTGGTTTCGATCACGCCACCCTTGGTGCCGCCATTAGCAGCTGCGTAGGACAGAGCGATCTGCTTGGCATTGCCCGACTTGTCCTGGTACAGCGCGATCAGCGACGGTACGCCGCCACCCTTCAGGTATTCGGAACGGACGGTGTGGCCTGGACCCTTTGGGGCAACCATGATCACGTCGAGGTCAGCGCGCGGCACAACCTGGTTGTAATGCACGTTGAAGCCGTGAGCGAAAGCCAAGGTAGCGCCCTGCTTGATGTGCGGAGCAATGTTGTTGGCATAGACCTCGGGGATGTTTTCGTCTGGCAGCAGGATCATGACCACATCGGCGCCCTTCACAGCGGCATCCACTTCAGCAACCTTGATGCCGGCTGCTTCGACCTTGGACCAGGATGCGCCGTTCTTGCGCAGACCAACAGTGACATCCACACCCGAATCAGTGAGGTTCTGGGCATGTGCATGGCCCTGCGAGCCGTAACCGATGATGGCGACCTTCATGCCACGGATGATGGAAAGGTCGGCGTCTTTGTCGTAATAAACTTTCATGGTATATGCCTCTATGAATGTACGGGTGGATGCCTGCGCGACGCATGATGCGATGCCACGACGCAATGCAGTGCTATCCGGGACGCGCACCTTACGACATCCTTTGTATTGCGTAAAATGATATATTTGCAACGCAATATGCCGAAAAAGGAAACATGATAATGGATGCGCGCAGCCTGCAGCTCTTCCTTGCCCTGACCGACAACCTGCACTTCGGCCGCACTAGCCGCGAGCAGCACATCAGCCCGTCGGCGCTGAGTCGCATCATCAAGCAATTGGAGGATGAGGTGGGCGCCCCGCTCTTTCTGCGCGATAACCGTTCGGTGACACTGACCCGCGAGGGTCGCCTGTTTCGGGAATATGCCAGCGACACCCTGCGCAGCTGGGAGGGTTTGCGCCAGACTCTGCGACAGGATGGTGACACGCTGCGTGGCGAGCTCAGCCTGTACTGCTCGGTGACGGCGAGTTACAGCTTTCTTTATGACATTTTGAGCAGCTTCCGCAGCGACCATCCACATATCGAGATCAAGCTGCACACCGGCGACCCGGCGAAAGCGGTCGAGCGTGTGCAGGAAGCGCGCGAGGCCATCGCTATTGGCGCGCGGCCGGACAGTCTGCCGGCGGGGGTCGTGTTTCAGCCGATTGCGCGCTCGGATTTGCGCTTTATCGGGCCATTGAATGCACTGGCGCTGAGCGAGGAGCAGGTGCGGCAGCCAACAGCGGAAAACTGGCGCGATGTGCCGATGATTCTATCGGAAGAAGGGCTGGCGCGGACGCGCATCGAGCGATGGCTGCGACGGCATGGCATCCGGCCAAAGATTTACGCACAGGTTAGTGGCAACGAGGCCATCGTCAGCATGGTCAGCCTGGGCTTCGGCATTGGCGTGGTGCCGCAGATCGTGCTCGACAGCAGTCCGCTGGCGAGTCGCATCAGGACTTATGAGATTGAGCCGCCATTGGCGCCGTATGACATCGGGTTGTTTGCGCTGGAAAAAAGGTTGAAGGAGCCGCTGGTGAGTGCGTTCTGGAATCGGCAGATGGTTACGGGCCAAAAGCCACTCCCGATTCGAGGGCTTGATCAGTGAATATCGCAAAAGCTAACCCACGGGATGATTACCCACTCTACTTTGGCACAACGGCACAACTCTGGATCAATCTGCAGGCAGCGTAAATCGGCGTAACTCAACGCTGTTACGAGCCGATTCTGGCAACGCCCGCCACTCACTTACCCGCTGCCGCCACACTTTCGCCTGAAAGGTCTTGGCGACATGACGGAAGGCATGACCGTCAATCTCGCCGAAATACAGTGCTCTCCCGGCATCAAAGGCCGGTTCGTTGAAAAGCTTTTCACCCTGAGCTTGCCAGCGCTCGCAAGCCGCCAAATTCTGCTGCATCAGCGGCACAAATACGCGGCTGATCTCCGCCAGCAACGGCTCCAATGCAGCATCAATGTGCAGCCATCCGCCGGCCTGCAACAGCGCTCTATCACCACGATGCAAGCGCAGCAGCCACGCATACAGCGACGGGGCTTGCGACTGCATCCAGTGACATGCCGAGGGGTCGCTCAGGTTCATACCGAGCTGGCCATACAGCGCAGCATCGGCCAGCGTCATGCGCTCCCCGAGGATGAAGGGTCGCTGGCGCAGCAGCGTATCGAGAATACCGATAAGTCGCTCAAACGCATCCTCAAGCAGTGCATGCGTGGCCGGAAAGCCCGGCCGTGATGGCGGCTGCACGCCAGCCGGCAAACCCGTCATGCGAAAACCAACCGGTGCCACACTGAATAGATACGGCAGGCGCTCGGTCTGCCGCCGCTGCCAGCGCGCCATCACCGGCTGCCTCAGCAACCCCGGAATACCCAGCTCGCGCACCAGCCGAGCGCTGGCATCATTGTCCTGCGCCGACACTTTCCAGCGATTATGATGCACCAAGTAAAGGCCGAACTCATCGGCATAATCGTCAATCAGCGCGGCAACAAAATGCGCCACTGGGTCATCCGGCAGCAAACGGCGCGATGCCTCGCTGCGCTGGTCGAACCATTCGGCGATGGCGGTGGAGTCGTAGAGATTTTCACCATCCGGCCCGAATAGGAAGGGCACCAGCGGGAACTCATCCTCGGCGGCCATGCGCGGCCAAGTCAGCGACAGCAAACCGCGCGTGAGCAGTTCACGGCGCAGGGAGTACTGGATGCGCTCGACAGTCGTGCCCTGTTCCGGCAGCACACGAAAATGCAGACCGTGATAGCGGCAGAGCAGGATAACCTTGAGGCCAAAGGGCGACAGTTCGGAAGTCCAGACGACCCAGGGGGCGGGAGTTTTCGCAACGACGGGCATGTGAGTACTCTTGGGCAAAGTGCTAATTGTAGTGGTCAACTAATCCCGGACACAGTTTTAAGTTTTTCTTACGCTACTGCCGGTGCCAAGCCATCGTTGAACTGATGGGCACGCAGCTGCACAAATAAAAAAGCCCGCATGCGCGGGCTCTCTCAAGAATCATCCAGCCGGATGCTTCAGATACTCAACACCTTCTCGCCACGCGCAATACCAGACACGCCAGAGCGCACCACTTCCAAAATCGAGGTTTCAGACAGCGCCTCAATAAAGGCATCGAGTTTTTCACTCGGGCCGGTGAGCTGGATGATGTAGACGCTAGGCGTTACATCCACAATATGGCCACGGAAGATGTCGGCGGTGCGCTTGATTTCAGCGCGGGCGGCACCGACAGCCTTGACCTTGATCAGCATGAGCTCGCGCTCGATATGCTGGCCTTCGCTGAGATCAACGACCTTGACCACTTCGATCAGCTTGTTGAGCTGCTTGGTGATCTGTTCGATCTTGTGTTCATCGCCTGAGGTGGTCAGCGTGATGCGCGACAGGGTCGGGTCATCCGTGGGCGCTACCGTGAGCGATTCGATGTTGTAGTTGCGTTGCGAAAACAGGCCGACCACACGCGACAGCGCGCCGGGTTCGTTTTCCAGCAGCAGGGAAATGATACGACGCATGATCAGGTACGCTCCGTCTTGCTCAGCAACATGTCACGCATGGAACCCTTGGCGATGTGCATCGGGTAAACATGCTCGGAAGGATCGACATAGATGTCGAGGAAGACCAGGCGATCGGTCATGGCAAAGGCTTCACGCATCTTGATTTCGAGTTGGGCCGGGTCGGTGATTTTCATGCCGACATGACCGTAGGCTTCGACCAACTTAACGAAATCGGGCAGCGAATCCATGTAGGAGTTCGAGTGACGACCTTCGTACTGCATGTCTTGCCACTGCTTGACCATGCCCAGCGAGCGGTTGTTGATGTTGATGATCTTCACCGGCAGGCCGTATTGCAGACAGGTCGACAGCTCCTGGATGTTCATCTGGATCGAGGCCTCGCCAGTAACGCAAGCAACGGTCGCCTCCGGGAAGGCGAACTTGACGCCCATGGCCGCCGGCAGGCCGAAGCCCATGGTGCCGAGGCCACCCGAGTTGATCCACTGACGCGGACGGTCGTACTTGTAGTACAGCGCCGCAAACATCTGGTGCTGGCCGACGTCGGAGGTGACATAGGCTTCGCCGTTGGTGACCTTGTAGAGCATCTCCACGACTTGCTGCGGCTTCATTTCGCCGGGCTGAGCTGGTTCGTAGCGCAGGCCGTGACGAGCACGCCACTGAGTGATCTGTTCCCACCAGACTTTCAGCGCCTCGGCATCCGGCTTGATCTCGGTTTCAGCCTTGATCTGCGCGAGCATGTCGGTCAGTACCGGTTCAACGGCGCCAACAATGGGAATGTCGACGCGCACGGTCTTGGAGATCGCGGCCGGGTCGATGTCGATGTGAATGATCTTGGCATTCGGGCAGAACTTGGCGGTGTTGTTGGTGACTCGGTCATCAAAACGCGCGCCCACGGCCAGGATGACATCGCTGTGATGCATGGCCATGTTGGCTTCATAGGTGCCGTGCATGCCGAGCATGCCGATGAACTGCGGGTCGCTGCCTGGATAAGCGCCGAGGCCCATCAGCGTGTTGGTGCAGGGGTAGCCCAGCGTGCGCACTATCTCGGTGAGCAGATGCGAGGCATTGCCTTGAATCACACCGCCGCCGGCATAAATCACCGGACGCTTGGCGGCCAGCAGCTCATCCACCGCTTTCTTGATTTGACCGGCGTGACCACGGCCCGGCGGCGTGTAGGAACGCAGCTTGACCTTGGCGGGATAGTCGTAGTCGAACTTCTCGTTCGGGTTGGTGCAATCCTTGGGGATGTCGATGACGACAGGGCCAGGACGACCAGAGGCCGCGATATAAAAGGCTTTCTTCACCACCCCCGGAATTTCCGAGGCATGACGAATCTGGAAGCTGTGCTTCACGATCGGGCGACTGACGCCAATCATGTCGGTTTCCTGGAAGGCATCTTCGCCAATCAGGTTGGACGGCACCTGACCCGAAATCACCACCATCGGGATCGAGTCCATGTAGGCCGTGGCAATCGGCGTCACCGTGTTGGTGGCACCCGGGCCGGAGGTGACGAGCACGCAGCCGACCTTGCCGGTGGCACGCGCGTAGCCGTCGGCAGCATGGCCAGCGGCCTGCTCGTGACGAACGAGAATGTGCTTGACCTTGTCTTGCTGAAAGATGGCGTCGTAAATATGCAGCACGGCGCCGCCGGGATAACCAAATAAGAATTCAACGCCTTCATCCGCGAGCGCGCGAATGAGCATTTCACCGCCAGATAACTGTTCCAAGATTCACCCTTTTCAAGCCGTTAAGTGAGAATGGCCGCGACCAAACCCCACGCTCAAGGCGCGGAATTCTAGCACGATCAAAAAGTCTCATGGGGGCTGATGCTGTAGCTCATCTGCCCCTGGGTCGGGGCGGCGGCATCGGGCGGCGGGTGCGCACGGGAGCCGTTGAGCTGGCGGGCGGCAGTGCTTGTAAGCGCTGTCGTAACAGACCGAAAAGTCCGGCCTGGCGCCGTTGTGCCGAGGGTGTTCAGCGTAACGGCACCACCATGAAGCCGGCGATTTTTTATGCAGACGCGCCGACTGTCAAGCCTTTTAAGCAGCCCGCTACAAAAGTTGCTCAATGCAGCCGCGTTTTGTGGCAAGTCAGACGGCCATGCTCAGCTTCGATCTGGATACTGTCGCCGGCAACAAAGTCGCCACGCAGCAGATGATCCGCCAGCACATTCTCCAGTTGCGACTGGATGGCGCGCTTCAGCGGTCGCGCACCAAAGAGCGGATCGAAGCCGACGGCGACCAGCTGCGCCATGGCGGCATCGCTCATGACCAGCTTGAGCTCGCGCTCGGCGAGACGCTCGCGCAGGCGGTTGAGCTGGATATCGGCGATGAGGCGGATCTGCGCTTCGGCGAGCGGCGCAAAGACCACGATTTCATCAATGCGGTTGATGAATTCTGGACGGAAATGCCGAGTTACGGCCTCCAGTACCGCAGGACGAACAGCTTCCAGATCGCCAGCTTGCGTCAGCACCTGGATAGCATCGGCACCCAAGTTTGAGGTCATGACAATCAGGCTGTTGCGGAAGTCGACGGTACGGCCCTGGCCATCGGTGAGACGGCCATCTTCGAGCACCTGCAAGAGAATATTGAAGACATCGGGATGCGCCTTCTCGATTTCATCGAGCAGAATCACGCAATACGGGCGACGGCGCACGGCTTCGGTGAGGGTGCCGCCCTCCTCGTAGCCGACATAGCCGGGCGGCGCGCCGACCAGACGCGACACGCTATGCTTCTCCATGAACTCGGACATGTCGATGCGCACCATGGCATCGTCGCTGTCGAACATGAAGTTGGCGAGCGCCTTGCACAACTCGGTCTTGCCAACACCGGTGGGGCCGAGAAAGAGGAAGGAGCCGCTGGGCCGCGACGGATCGGTGAGACCAGCGCGGGCACGACGCACGGCATGCGAGACGGCTTTGACGGCTTCGTCCTGCCCGACCACGCGCGCGGCCAGCACGGACTCCATGCGCAGGAGCTTGTCGCGCTCACCTTCGAGCATGCGCGCGACTGGGATGCCAGTGCTGCGCGCCACCACTTCGGCGATCTCCGTTTCAGTGACTTTGTTGCGCAGCAATGTCGCCTCCGGCTGCTCGCCGGACTGCGCCTTGTCCAGATTCTTTTCCAGCTCGGGGATGACGCCGTATTGCAGGCGCGACATCTTCTCCAGATCGCCCGTGCGCTTGGCCGCATCAAAATCGAGGCGCGCCTTTTCCAGCTGCTCCTTGATGTGCTGAGCACCGGCCACGGACGATTTCTCCGCACGCCAGACCTCGTCAAAGCTGGCGTATTCCTGTTCCAGTTTGGCGATGTCGGTGCCGAGCTTGAGCAAGCGCTGCTTGGAGGCGGCATCCTCTTCCGACTTCAGCGCCTCGCGTTCCATTTTTAGCTGGATGAGACGACGGTCGAGCTTGTCCATGACTTCCGGCTTGGAGTCCATCTCCAGCCGAATGCGCGCGGCGGCTTCGTCGATGAGATCGATGGCCTTGTCCGGCAGCTTGCGGTCAGTGATGTAGCGATGTGACAGGCGCGCCGCTGCGATGATCGCCGGGTCGGTAATATCAACGCCGTGATGCAGTTCGTAGCGCTCCTTGAGACCACGCAGGATGGCCACGGTGTCTTCCACACTCGGCTCATCGACCAGCACTTTCTGGAAGCGACGCTCCAACGCGGCATCTTTCTCGATGAACTGGCGATACTCGTCGAGCGTAGTGGCACCGACGCAGTGCAGGTCGCCGCGCGCCAAGGCCGGCTTGAGCATGTTGCCGGCATCCATGGCGCCATCGGCCTTACCGGCGCCGACCATGGTGTGAATTTCGTCGATGAAGAGAATGACCTGGCCGTCGAGCTTGGACAACTCGCTGAGCACCGCCTTCAAGCGCTCCTCGAATTCGCCGCGATACTTCGCACCGGCGATCAGCGCGGCCATATCCAGCGACAGTACCTGCTTCGACTTCAGGCTGTCCGGCACTTCGCCGTTGACGATGCGCTGCGCCAGCCCTTCGACAATAGCGGTCTTGCCGACGCCGGGCTCGCCGATGAGCACTGGGTTGTTCTTGGTGCGACGCGACAGCACCTGCAGCGTGCGGCGAATTTCGTCATCGCGGCCGATGACCGGATCGAGCTTGCCGGCAGCGGCGCGCGCGGTGAGGTCGATGGTGTATTTGTTCAGCGCCTGACGCTGATCTTCGGCACCGGCAGATTGCACGGACTCGCCTCCTCGGGTGATTTCCACGGCCTTGGCTACGGCATCTCGGGTGACGCCACAACGCAGCAGCAATTTGCCGGCAGCAGAGCCGCTGTCGAACAACGCCAGCAAGGCCCATTCGCTGGCAATGAAGCTGTCGTTTTTCTGCTGCGCGAGCTTGTCGGCCAGATTCAGCACCTTGACCAGCTCCGGGCTCGGCACCACATCGCCGGTGTGGCGAATCATCCGTGGCAAGTCGGTGAGCGCTACTTCAAGTTCGGTTTGCAGACGCGCTATCGGCACGCCAGCCTGACGCAGCAACGGTGCCATGACGGCATCTGAGGGCTTCAGCCAAGTCGCCAGCAGATGCAAGGGATCGAGCTGATTATGGTCGCGGCTGATGGCCAGCGATTGGGCATCGCTCAGTGCCGTTTGCAGTGCTGCGGTGAGTTTATCGAGACGCATGACAACCTCCTGAACATGTTGGGACCAGACTCGATGCGGAGTCTTTGCTTCATGTTCAAGAGATTGGGCAGTTCAGCTAAAAATCAAGTGCTCGGCTAGCGCTCAGACAAGCGCGCCACGAACCCAACGTAAGGTGCAGATCGCAATATGACGGCCAAAGTGCTCGGCAGTGAGACGGTCGCCCGACGGTGGCGTGATGTCGGCGGACTCATTGTCAGACTGCGTCATCAATCCACCATTGGCACCGAGCCGGTTCAGGTCTTGCGGACCGGTACCGGTGGGCTGCAAGGGAAAGCTCAGCCAGTGCATGCCGTGCTGAGCGGCAAAGGTCTGCAGCTGCTGCAAGGCCACCTGCTTGTCGCCACTGAGTGCACCGGAGTTGGTGAAACCGGCGGCGAGCTTGTCCTGCCAGCCGAGCTGGAACCAGATTTTCGAGGAGTCATCCATGAACTGCTTGAAGGTGGCGGAGACGCTGCCCATGTAGGTCGGCGCGCCAAAGATCAGGGTGTCGGCCTGTGCCAGGATGGCCCAGTCCAGATCGGCGACCGACATCAGCACGGGCTCGATGCCGGCCACGCTCGCCGCACCTTTAATGATGTGTTGCGCCACTTGCTCGGTGTGGCCGTAGCCACTGTGGTAGAGCACTACTATTTGCGTCGTGGGAAGTTGCGTCATGCGGGCCTCGCTGGGGATGTCGCTAGATGTGTCATGGGCGACATCCAGATCACGCTGGCCATGCGTCCGGTACGGCCGTCGCGACGATACGAATAAAACGACGCGGACTCCGCCATCGTGCAATGTGTGCCGCCGCTGACCTGGGTCACACCGACTCGGGCCAGACGCTGCCGAGCGAGCTGGTAGAGATCACCGAGCCAGTGGCCGGGCTTATCCGGCACGGGCACAAAGGCCAGCTCAGCCTGCGCGTCAATGGCCATGAAAGCGGCTCTGACTTCATCGCCGACTTCAAAGGCGGTCGGGCCGATGGCAGGGCCGAGCCAGGCCATAACATCAGCAGGCGCGTAGAACTCTGCCACCGTAGTTTCCAGAATGCCATCGCACAAACCACGCCAGCCGGCATGCGCGACGGCAACGCGCGAGCCTTGCCGATCCGTGAAGAATACTGGCAGGCAATCGGCGGTCATGACGGTGATGGGCACGCCGGGCTGCGTGGTCGTGGCGGCATCGGCTGCGGGAATCCAGGCGGCGCGCTCAGCAAAGTCTGTTGGCGGCGTGATGACACGGACGCCGTGAACCTGCTTCAGCCATTGCGGCGACTGTGCCGGAGCAATCAGATTCAAGGCTTCCGCCAATACTTGGCGGTTGCTGGCCACATGCGCTGGGTCATCGCCAACGTGATCGCCGAGATTGAGCGCATTGAACGGTTCAGCACTGATGCCGCCGGCGCGCGTGGTGACCAGGGCATGCACATGCGCCGGTGCCGGCCAATCGGGGCGCAGGCACTGACTCAGCAGACTTTTTGCCAGAAGGTTTGCCGCAGACATGGTCATGCCTCCGAGATCAGGCTGTAGCGGGCTGGGCGTCGGCCTTGATGGCATCGAGCAGGGACACAAAATCTGCCGGCAGTTCGCATTCCCACAGGCAGCTTTCGCCGGTGCCCGGATGCACCAGACCGAGACGGCGTGCATGCAGGGCCTGGCGCGAGAAGGTCTTGAGCTTTTCGTTGAGTTCGAACGATGCGCCCTTGGGGAAGCGCAGGCGGGCATAGACCGGATCGCCGACCAGCGGAAAGCCGATATGCGCCAGATGCACGCGAATCTGGTGCGTACGGCCAGTTTCGAGCTGCACGCGGACATGGGTGTGATTGGGGAAGCGCTGCAGGATGCGGTAATGCGTGACCGCCGGACGACCACCAGCGACCACGGCCATCTTCACGCGATCATGCGGATGGCGGTCAATCGGCGCTTCCACGGTGCCGCCGGCGGTCATGTTGCCGTAGCTGACGGCCTCGTATTCACGATAGACACGCTTGTCGGACAGCTGCGCGACCAGATGCGTATGCGCCGTCAAGGTTTTCGCCACCACCATGAGGCCAGTGGTATCACGATCTAGCCGGTGCACGATGCCGGCACGCGGCAGCTGCGACAGCGATGGTTCGTGGTACAGCAGAGCGTTCATCAGCGTGCCCTGCGAATTGCCTGCGCCCGGATGCACGACCAGACCGGCCGGCTTGTTCAGCACCAGCAGCTGGTCGTCTTCATGCACGATGTCGAGCGGGATGTTTTCGGCCAGCGCTACGGTCTCATCTTCGATGATGACGGAAACCACCAAAGTCTCGCCGCCCATGACTTTTTCTTTCGGCTTGGCTTGCTCGCCATCGAGCGTAAGCGTGCCTTCCTGGATCCATTGCTTCAGGCGTTCACGCGAATAAGCAGGAAACAACTGGGCCGCAGCCTGGTCAAGTCGGCTCCCGGCTAATTCAGGAGTGACGGTGGCTTGCAGGGAAATTGCTTCAGACATGGTTTGGCGGGCTCGTCGAGCTGGTGTTTAATAGGCGGCATTGTACTCGCGCACCACGCTCGGTGCTCATTGTTGGAAGAATCCATGAAAATGCTGATCGCTCGCCCGCTGTTGCTCGCCCTGCCGCTGGCATTGACTGCCTGCGCTGTCACCCCGAAAGTCACGGTCAAGTCCGAGGAACAGTATTACCAGGAAGCCAATACCTCCCTGAAAGCGGGCAATTACACCGGCGCGGTTACAGCCTACGAAGCACTGGAGTCGCAGTACCCGGTCGGCAATTACACCGAGCAGGCTCAGCTGGAAGTTATCTACGGCAAGCTCATGCAGGCCGACTACAGCGCGGCTATTGCTGCCGCTGACCGCTACCTGCGCCTGCATCCGGAATCGGCTCGACTGGACTATGTTCTGTATCTGCGCGGCATCGCTAACTACAACGCGGATCAGGATGGTCTGCTCAAGCGCCTGCCGATCGACATGTCGCATCGCGATCTGGGTCAGGCCAAGATCGCCTTTGACGACTTTCGTCAGCTGCTCACGCGCTACCCGGACAGCCCCTATGTGGCCGATGCCCGCCAGCGCATGATTTATCTGCGCAATCAGCTGGCCGAGGCGGAGCTGCATGTGGCGCGCTACTACCAGACTCGTGACGCATTAGTCGCGGTGATCAATCGCGCACGCTGGATTGTAGAAAACTATCCGGAAAGCAGCGCCGTGCCGGAGGCGCTGCAACTGCTCGCCAACAACTATCAGGCGCTGGGCATGACCGAGCTTGCCAAGCAGACACGCGAACTACTGGCCGCCAACACCCCTGCTCAATCGTCCACTCGCAACTGACGCTGACGCACTCGCTGGCGATAACCCACCGGCACCACCACTTTCGTGGCCTGGCTGTCGGTGGTGCTGACGCCTGACCAGCGCAACTCACCCTCCGCGCTTACCAGCGGATCCCCCACGGCATTTGCACTGATCGGCAAGCTGGTTTCGGCAGCCGTTTGTGTGCTGCCAGCACGCCAAGGCCAGCGGTAGAGTTTGGCTTGCCAGGCCCAGGCTGGGCAGGATGCGGCTGAGAGCACTAGAGTTTCACTCGCTAGAATTAACTGTTGACCCAGCCAACGCGGCGGCTGGGCAATTTGCTCCGTGGCCGCCAGCGTTCGCCGCCAGCCCGCTGCATGCATCGGTGGTTGTGTTCCTGTGCTCCACAAAGGCAAGTCATTCGCCGTGATGAGCGCCGTCTTGCTGTCTAGAAACGCCATGACAGACGCTGCCATGATCACGCCTGATGCGACCGTGGTTGTGCCCGCCAGCGCGAGGGCGGGATAGCGCCGGCCTTGCTCATCACGCAGCCAGGTCAAGGATGGTGGGTAGGGATATAGCGTGCCCGTCGCTGAGAAATCCGCCACTCGACTCAGGCTGACTTGAATGGCGCTGGTTTGTGTCGGTTTGCCGACAATACGCAATCGCCAGACAGTGCCCAGCTCATCAACGCCATAAGCCAGCAACGCGCCGTCTGCTGCCATCAAAGTGCGCCAAGCGGCCTGCCATCCGCGCGTCAGTGCGGCATCGGTATATTGCATACCTGCCGCACTGCCCGCCTGCCAAAGTACGTCGCCGGAACGACCATCGAGAATGAGCAGCTTGGTGCTCGCCACCGGATCAGCGGCGCTGAGCAGCAATAACGGTTGTCGCTGACCTGAGCTCAGCGTCAATGGCAGTAACGAAAGACTGCCCCAAACCTTTGCCTGTGCGGGATGAGCACTGTTGCTGCCGATCGGTAAAAACCCGCTGCGTGGATGCTCCGGCTGTGTCAGATCAAGCGCAACCAACTGCCGGTCGATAAGGCCATAAAGCCAGCGCTGACCGTTGCCATCAAGACCTGTTTCAAGATTGGCATTCCTGCTGTCAGGCCAGTATGCCCAATCATATTCACTGACGGCGTATTGAGAGTCGGCAACGCTGATCTCGAGCGCTGCATCCTGCGTCAGATCTGCCCATAGCGATGCGCTCTGTGCCGGCCGCCAAGCCCAGAGCCAGCGATCGTCATTGCCATCCTGCAGCTGCACGCTGCCGTCGCTGCTGGCCCAAAGCAGATAGCCCTGGCGACCCGTTACTGCTGTAACACTAGGCCCAGCATCGAGATAGTGACTAATGCCACGCAAGGGTGCAACTAAAGGCGCAGATGCATGGCCTTGCCAGTAAGGATGAAGCTGCGCAAATGCAGTCCAGCTCTCGCTTAGTGGTTGCAGTGGTTCCCCGCTGGCACTGTCTGTGAGCCACGATGACAGCGGTATTGGCGAGTGGCTCATGGTGGGCGCGGGCGCAAGTTCGCAGGCGAATGTCGTTCGGCAAGGATAGAACTCCGAACCGCCAGGCCAGGCTCGACGCCCGGCAACGGGCTGGCTCCAGTCACGATCAAAACCGAGCAAATCCATGCCGATCATGCGTGCCTTTTGATGCGCCATGTTAGGTGCTGCAGCAAGCTGTCGGTCACGCCATCGTGGCAGGCTGGTGATCATGTCAGGCTGTGCAGGCGTGACGAATAACACGGCCTGCTTGGCACACGCCGTATTCGAGGCCGAGACTTGCTGCATCGATTGCATTAATGCTGCCTGGTTGGCGGGCAGTTGCACGCCATCGCCCGCCAGCAGGCCATGCAGCTGACGCAGAAATTGCTCGCGGCCCGTGCGCTGCGCACTGTCATCGCGCCAGCTGATGTTGATTTTTGCCGGCGATGAGACTTGCCAGGATGCCCATGCGCCCTGCTGCTCGGCAGCCTGCGCCTCCAACAAAACTCGCCAGGGCCAAGGCGGAATTTGCCCGATATGGCCGGCTTGCTGCCAAGCACTAATCGCGCTGTGCAGCAGCAGGCGAGCTGTTGGGCCGGATGAATCGGCATGCACTTGCGGTGGCGGCAAGGCCTGCGCAAAGCCATCGGCAAATTGCAGCCGCAGCTCAGGCCAATTCGCCGGAGACAAGCGCAACGGCAAGTCCAGAGACAGCTCGGCAACACCGACAGGCGCATCCGGCATAGGCCAGCGCAAGGTTAGCGCCTGCTGCTGGCCCAAAGGCCAAAGTTGATCATCGCCTGCTTGCGTTTCCGTGTTGCGTATCAGGCTGAGTTGCCGCGACAAAGTCTGGCTGGGCCAGTTCGTGACCGTATCCAGAGGCTGGCTGGGGTGCAGTATTTCGGCCGCCGAACCCGTCTGCGTGACGGCGAACAACCCGAGCGCGACACCACCGGGGGGCAATGCTCGCTGAGCAGGCCAAGGGCTGGTGACTTCGCGCGCGAGGGCATCGATCAAGAAACTTAATGGTTGGGTATCGGCAGTGACGGGATCTGCTTGCGTGTCCAGCGCCAGCCAAAGCATGGACGACAACACCGGGGGCTGGGCATAGCGCGACAGCGGCAACACAGGCTCCGCTTGGGCGCATAAGCAGAGCAACCACAAGGCCATGTATCTCAAAAAAGCGCACTTCAATAGCCTGTATTGGCCAAAGTGAACGGACATCCGGCCTCCTCCCTGAGACAAGCTGTCATTTAAAGCTAGACCACGATGGTGCGTTTCGCTAGGCGAGCATGTTCTTTATTTACGCGCCGATCTTCCAGCCATTGACGATCGGGTAACGACGATCCTTGCCGAAGCCGCGCTGGGTGATGCGCGGGCCGGTGGCCGCCTGCCGGCGCTTGTATTCGTTGATATCAACCAGTCTGAGCACGCGCAGCACCGTCTCGCGGTCGAAGCCGGCGGCGATGATGGCCTCGGCACTTTCATCGCACTCGACATAGCGGCGCAGAATCTCGTCCAGCACCGGATACGGCGGCAGCGAATCTTCGTCCTTCTGATCCGGGGCCAGCTCCGCTGACGGCGGTCGGTCAATCACGCGCTGCGGAATTGGCGGATGATCCGGCGACTGCGCGTTGCGCCATTCGCAGAGCCTGAACACCAGCGTCTTCGGCACATCCTTGAGCACATCAAAGCCACCCGCCATGTCGCCATAGAGCGTGGCATAGCCCACCGACATTTCGGATTTGTTGCCGGTGGTCAGCACCAGATAGCCTAGCTTGTTGGAGATGGCCATGAGCAACACGCCGCGCGAACGCGCCTGCAGATTCTCTTCAGTCTTGTCGGCGGCCATGCCGGCAAAAGTGTCTACCAGCGTCGCGCTGAACGCCTCGACCATAGGCGCGATGCTGAGCACGGAGTAATGCACGCCCAGCGTCTTCGCCTCTTCCTCGGCATCGTCCAGGCTGATTTTGGCCGTGTAGCGATAGGGCATCATGACCGCCCGCACGCGCTCAGCACCGAGGGCATCGACCGCCACCGCCAGCGTCAGCGCCGAATCGATGCCACCTGACAACCCGAGCACGATGCCCTTGAAGCCGCACTTGTTGGTGTAATCGCGCACCGCCAGCACCAGCGCTTGATAGACCGACGCCTCCAGCGAGGGCATGGGCACTTGCGCTGCCGGCAGGAAGCGCTGCGTGGCGTTGTCGAAATCGATGCAGTAGAGGCCGGCCTCGAACCACGGCGCTTGCAGCGCGGGCGAGCCATCGGCCTGGAGCACAAACGAGCCTCCGTCAAAGATCAGCTCATCCTGCCCGCCGACGAGGTTGCAATAGACCACCGGCAAGGCGGTTTCGCGGCAACGCTCGGCGACTATAGTCTGGCGTTCGCTGGCCTTGCCGGCGTGGAAGGGCGAGGCATTCAGATTCAGGATCAGCTCGGCACCGGCAGCCTTGGCGGCCTTGGCCGGAGCCGCATGCCAGATGTCCTCGCAGATGGTCAGCGCCAATCGAAGACCATTCTGCTCGAACACCACGGCATCGTGACCGGGGACGAAATAGCGACGCTCATCGAACACCTGATGATTGGGCAGCTGCTGCTTGGCATAGCGCGCCAGCACGACGCCATCACGCAGCGCCCAGGCGGCATTGCGCAGACCATCCGCATGCGTTTCCGGCAAGCCGAAGACCAGCGTGATACCACGCACCGTGCTCAGCTGAACCAGCGCCTGCTCTACACGCAGCGCCAGGCTCGGGCGCAGCAGCAGGTCTTCGGGCGGATAGCCGGTCAGGCTCAGCTCGGGAAAGACAATGACATCGGCGCGATGCTGGTCGCGCGCCAGTTCGGCCGAGCGGATGAGTTGCGCCGTATTGCCGGGAATGTCGCCGACAAGCAGATTGAGCTGAGCAAGAGCAATGCGTACGGACATGTTTTTAGCTTGCAGTCGTGTGGAAGTTGCCTAGGATAGTCGAGGTCTGGTTCAAGCTGAAGGAAACACTGATGGTGATCTTGATTCGTATCCTAATTTTTGCAGCGCTGGCCTGGTTTGGCTATCGCCTCATTCGCCAGTTGCTCGATAAAAAAGCACTGCCTCCGGCACAAGACGGCAACACAAACAGTCCGCAACCCATGTTGGCCTGCGCCTATTGCAGCGTGCATATCCCGGTGGGCGAAAGCACGCAATCACGCGGCAAGGTGTTTTGCTGCGAGGCGCATCGCGACAGCTATTTCCGCGAAAATCCGCCCAACGAATAGCGCACTACTGAAACAGCTGATAGGGCGCGGCATCCATGACTGGCGAGCGCCTGAGCAGCTGATCGCAGAGCAGCCGGGCCGATGCCGGCGCCAATACCAAGCCATTTCGGAACTGCCCGGCATTGACCCACAAGCCGGGCTGATTCGGCACCTCGCCAATGAACGGGATGCCATTAGGCGAGCTCGGCCGCAGCCCGGCCCATTGCGCCACGCAGTCGGCATCGGCCAGGGCCGGCCAGAGCGAGATGGCCGCCGCGCGCAGTTTCTCGTATGCAGTCTCGGTGACGGACTTATCGAAGCCGGTGTCCTCCAGCGTCGACCCACACAACACCAAGCCATCGCGCCGTGGAATCACATAATGACCGTTGCGCAGGATCATGGTGGTCAGCGTGCCGGGTTCCAGCTGATAGAGCTGCATCTGACCCTTGATGGGGCGTACCGGCAGCGTCAGGCCGAGGTCGCGCAACAGGCTTTGCGTCCACGCACCGCCGGTCAGCACCACGGCATCGGCAGCAAGAGTCTCACCCGAAGCCAACTGGATCTGGGGCGATGGCTGGCTGCGCACCTGCACCACTTCGGCCTGTTCACGCAGCGTGACCTTAGGCATCTGCGCCAGAGCCGCCCGCAAGGCTTTCAACAAACGCGGGTTACGCACCTGCGCCACCTCGGGTAGAAACAAACCCTGCGCAACATCCTTGGCCAAGCCCGGCCATTGCTGATGCAGTGCCGGTTGCTGCCAGGATGAGCAGGCAACGCCCTGCTGCTGCGCCCAGGCTTGCGCATCGCGGGCATCGGGCGCATCGAGAAACAGCAGGCCGCTGGTCGTGATTTCGGAGTCGATACCGGTTTCGGCCATCAAGGCCTCGGCGAGCGCGGGATATGCCGCCTGCGCCCAGCGCGCCAGCGCGGTGACCGCCGGCGGATAGCGCCACGGATACAAGGGCGAGACGATGCCGCCGCCAGCCCACGACGCCTCCTGGCCAATATGGCCACGCTCGATCAGCACTACCTCTGCGCCGGCTTGCGCCAAGGCTCGCGTTGTCAGCAAGCCATTGATGCCGCCACCCACCACCAGAACCCGCATCGTCATCAATACCTTTTAATTAATTTTGCTGACTGCTCATACGCCAGGCTGGCTGCCAGCGCACACGGCACGCGCTGCCGTCAGAATTGATGCCGAACTGGCCGGCTGCACCAGACGCACGCGCCCGGACTTGCTCAGCACCCATTGACGCAGGGCCGAATCCTGCGCTTTCGGAGCGCACAGGGTCAATGTGCCATTGGATATCGCGGCATCGCCTAGATCAGACCAAATGATGCCGGTGCTCGGCCGAAAGCTCTTCCAGACCAGACGCCAATGCGGCGGAATGGCAGGACCGAAGCTCATGCGCAATTCTGTGGGCTGACGCAAGCCATCGCTATTGGTATCGGCAAAGGCCAGCCACGCGCCCGTCCAAACGCTCTGGCAACTGCTGGCATTGAGCGACGCGCAGAGTGTCCACGATTGCGCATCGTTCAAGGCACGCTGGCGCAAACGGGCCAAACTGAGCGACCACTGCAAACCGAGCTGCCGGGCGGTGCTGGCTTGCTGCCAGCTGGCCCAGCCCTGCAGCGCATAGCTCAGCATCAACACACTCAAAGCGACCACGACCAATTGCTCAATGAGCAGAAAGCCGCGTGCTGGCCTCTTCATGGTGCCACCTGCTGATAGCGCTGCCACAGGCCTCGCGCAGCCGTGCCGGCACGACCGGCAACAACAACCTCCAGTTGCCAGCTCTGTGCTTGCAAGGTCGGGAATGCCGCCACATCGCTGCCTTCGCCAGCAAAGGCCGGATCATCCGCAATACGACGCAAGCGCCATTGCCATTCGCCCGATTGCCGCTGTGGGGTCAGTAGCGGTTGGCTTGGCTCAGAACAATTCTGGCTGATGGCAACATAACTGGCACGACCGCCCTGCCCGCAGCCTTGGTGCATGGGCTCGCCCAGAGGCTGCCAAAGCTCGGCAGCAGCAGACCTTGCAGGAATCGGCAGACGACTCATCTGTTGCGCGATCACCTGTAAACGCTGATCCTGCTGCAATCTCTGCTCAAGCAGATTCACAGAAATGCCTTCATGCGCAGCCAGCTGCAAGCTGCCCAACGCCAGCTCGGTGAGCAGCCCAAGCATGACCAGCAAGCCCCAGAGCACTTGCCCACGCTGTTGCGCACGCTCTTGAAAAAAGCGCTCAGCCATTGGGCAGCTCCATCGTCTGGGTGAAGGCGGCATGAGCGCGTGTATCGGTAATGGCAGTCAGACTCAAGCCCAGCCACTCCTGCGGCGGCTGCCAGCGGCGCTTGCGTGGCAAGGATTCACTACCACGCAACAGCACACCAACTCTCAAACTCAGCACACGCGGAACTGGAGACATGTTTTTCAATACCGTGGCATCTACATACTGGCTGGCTTGACCGGATGCTGCGGGCACGCCATAGAGCACTTGCAGGCTGTCGATGTCCGCGAGCATGGCCGCACCCACATCGCCCAAGCGGCTACAGCTGTCGGCATTACACTGACCAGCATCACAGGTCAGCACCCAGCCAGGCGCGCTACTGTCGGTACGCATAAAATAACGCTCGATCAAAACATTCCCGGCCAGCACGCGTGTGCCCTCGCAATCCAACACGTCTCGATCGAGCAGACGCTGCAAGGTCAGCTGATCGCTGGCCGGTTTGCCAACCCCGAGATTATTTTCGCTGCGCCAGGCACTCAGCCTAGGATCATCCAACGCCAACGGATGCACCGCGCCAAAACCCGCCAGCTCGGCACTGAGGCTGATGCGCTGCAAGATCCAGGCACCGGCATTGGCCAACTGCAAAGGCTGCCGTTGCGATATGGCCAGTTGCCAGCTGCTGTTTAGCCAGGCCAGAGCTGCCATTAGGATCAGCAGGCCCAGCACACTGGCCAGCAGCCACTCCGCCAGCGCCATGCCGCGCTGCCCGGAAGCGGACCGCTTTTTAATGGCTGCGCCTGTCGCCACATCAGTCATGGCAACACCAAGCGCATACATTGCGCGCCGGGTCGGCGCTGGCCACTGGCATCTAGGCAGCTGCCTTCCGGTCCTGCACTCGCCTCAGTTCCGGCCCAGGCCACCAATAGGCAATTCGCAAGCGCATCCGTACACGGCTCGAAGTGCCATTGCGGGCGTGTCAGTCCTTTTTGCAGCTGCATAGCCAATGCCGAAATATCGGCCTGAGCGCGTGCCGATGGCGTGCAGGCCTGCCACTGACAGGGGTCAACAGGAGGATTATCAGGGAGTGGTTGCGCCAAGGCATTGCGATAAGTGGCGTCACCCGCAGGGTTCAGACGCCAGCGCACAGCAAAGTCTTGCAGCACCACGAGGGCATGCTGGCGAGATGCCGCGGTGAGTTGCAATTGACGAGCCTGCCAATGCGCAGCCAACAGCCCGTTCAAGGCCACACCCAGCAAAGCCAGCGCAATCAAGGCTTCGGGCAGGCCAACGCCACGCATTGCAGTGCATTGCCGCCATCCTTGGCTCGCGTCATCCATGACCAGTCTCCGCACAGACCTCCTGTCTGCACTAGAAAGCTAGGACGACCTATGCAGTTTCGCCAGCTCAGGCGACGAATGGGATGACCAACGGCAAATCGCTCACACCGCCTTGACGGGAATGCGCAGCTCTTTCGGCATGGAGAAAACGATGTGCTCGGGGCGACCCGCGAGCTCTTCCGGGGCATTACCGCCCCAGTCGCTGAGGCGCTGGATGACCTGTGCGATCAGCACTTCCGGGGCCGAAGCACCGGCCGTGACGCCAACTGCCTGGGCATTTTGCAGCCAGGCTTTTTCGATCTGGTCGGCGTTGTCGATGAGATAGGCCTGAGCACCGATACGCTCGGCCAGCTCGCGCAGGCGATTGGAGTTCGACGAGTTCGGCGAGCCCACCACGAGCACGACCTGGCACTGCTCGGCCAGCGTCTTCACCGCATCCTGACGGTTCTGCGTGGCGTAGCAGATGTCGTCCTTGCGCGGGCCCTGAATGGCCGGGAACTTGGCGCGCAGGGCATCGATGACGCGCGCGGTATCGTCTACCGATAGCGTAGTCTGGGTGACAAAAGCGAGGTTTTCCGGATTGCGCACGACCAGCTTGGCGACATCGGCCTCATCCTCCACGAGGTAGATGTCGCCGCCGTAATGGCGCTCGTACTGGCCCATGGTGCCTTCCACTTCCGGGTGGCCTTCATGGCCGATCAGGATCGCTTCGGTGCCAGTGCGGGCGTAACGCGCGACCTCCATGTGCACCTTGGTGACCAGCGGGCAGGTCGCATCGAAGACCTTCAGGCCACGCGCGGCGGCTTCGCTCTGCACGGTCTTGGACACGCCATGCGCGGAGAAGATGACGATGGCATCGTCGGGCACCTGATCGAGCTCATCGACAAAGACCGCGCCGCGATTGCGCAGATCATCGACGACGAATTTATTGTGCACGACCTCGTGGCGGACATAGATCGGGCGGCCGAAAACCTCCAGCGCACGATTGACGATTTCGATGGCTCGATCAACGCCGGCACAGAAGCCGCGCGGATTGGCAAGTTTGATGTCCATGACCGGCTCCCTCTAATTCAGTTCAGCGTAACGGCAGTAGCGTCAGCATCCATCACACGCAGAATGTCGACGCTGAAAATCAGCTCGCGCCCCGCCAACGGATGGTTGAAATCCACCACCACGATGCCTTCCGGCAGGTCCTTGATGATGCCCGGCAATTCCGCACCGCTGGCATCAGCAAAATGCATGACCATGCCCGGCTCCAGCAGCTGCTCGCCGAACTGGTGACGCGGAAAATGTTGCACGCTGTCTTCGTTCCATTCGCCAAACCCGTTGGCGATGACAAAGCGACCCTGCTCACCCGCTTTCATGCCTTCGATAGCCGCCTCGAACGCCGGCAGCAGGCTACCATCGCCAACGACCATCGTCGGCGGCTCGTTGCGCTCATGGGTGCTGTCGAGCTGCTCGCCCGAACTCAGCGCCACGGAAAAATGCAAGCTCACGCGCTTGCCCGGCCCTACTGCGTTCATGACTTGTTCTCGCGTCGCGCTTCCAGAAACAGACTGTCGATGACCAACATGATGGCCCCGACGGTAATGCCGCAATCGGCAATATTGAACGCCGGAAAATTCCAGCCGGCCCAGTGCACATGAATGAAATCGACGACATAGCCTTGCAGGGCACGGTCGTAGAGATTGCCCCAGGCACCGCCGAGCAGCAGAACTATCGCCACCGGCAGCCAGCGCGAACCCGAGGGCAGACGCTTCAACCAGATCAGCAGAAAAATGCTGACCAGTACGCCAATAGTGACGAAGAACCAGCGCTGCCAGCCACCGGCATCATGCAGAAAGCTGAATGCCGCACCGGTGTTATGTGCCAGCGTCCAGTTCAGGAATGGCAGCACGAAGCGCGGCCAGCCGTAGACCAGCGATTCGGTAGCCCAGACCTTGGTGAAGTAATCCGCGACGAAGACGGCCACGGCGATCCACAGCCAGCCCCAGGGGGCAGCAACCAATTTACGCATAGCAGCGCTCCTCTCCCAAACCAACAACATTGGCGACGCAACGCGCGCAGATTTCCGGATGTTCGGCATGGCTGCCAACATCGGCACGGTAATGCCAGCAACGGGCGCACTTAACATGAGCCGACGCCAGCACGGCAACGCGCAAGCCCTCCACATCCGTGGCAACACCGCCGTCCTCATCAAGCGCGCGCAGACGCACGGCCGAAGTGATGAGCACGAAGCGCAGCTCATCGCCCAGTGGCGTCAGCAATGCCTGCAGCGCCGGCGTGACAAAAAGCTCGACCTCGGCAGACAAGCCCGAGCCGACTTCCTTGCGATTGCGCGCCTCTTCGATCTGCTTGTTCACGGCCGATTTCACCGCCAGCACCTGCGTCCAGTAATCACGCGTGAGCAACGGCTGATCTTCGGGCAGACGCGCCAGACCGGTGTACCACTCGGCGAGGAAGACCGAACCGACACGTTCGCCCGGCAGCACTTCCCAGATTTCCTCCGCGGTGAAGCTGAGGATGGGTGCCGCCCAACGCACGAATGCCTCGGCAATCTGCCAGAGCGCGGTCTGTACCGAACGACGAGCCAGTGACTGCGCCTGCGTCGTGTACTGACGATCCTTGATGATGTCGAGGTAGAAACCGCCGAGCTCGACCACGCAGAAGTTGTGCAGCTTGTGATAGATCTGGTGGAACTGCAGATCATCGTAGGCCACGCGGATGTCATCCTGCAGACGCGCGGCGGCATCCACCACCCAGCGATCCAGCGCCAGCATTTGGTCGGCCGGGACGGCATCGCGCACCGGGTCGAAACCGTTCAGATTCGAGAGCAGGAAGCGCAACGTGTTGCGGATGCGGCGATAGCTATCGGACATGCGCGTGAGAATTTCATCGCTGACCGACATCTCGCTGCGATAATCGGTGGCCGAGACCCAGAGGCGGATGATGTCGGCACCGAGAGTCTGCATGACCTTCTGCGGCGCAACCACATTGCCCACCGATTTCGACATCTTGCGGCCCTGGCCATCGACCGTGAAGCCATGCGTGAGCACGGTCTTGAACGGGGCCGAGCCATTGGCACCGACCGCCGTCAGCAGTGATGACTGGAACCAGCCGCGATGCTGGTCCGAACCTTCCAAATACAGATCAGCTGGATACTGCAAACCGTCGAAACGCTTGAGCACACAGGCATGGGTGACGCCGGAATCGAACCAGACATCGAGGGTGTCGGTGGCCTTGTCGTACTGATCGGCTTCATCACCAAGCAGCTCGCTGGCCGCCAGCGAGAACCATGCCTCGATGCCCTCGGCTTCGACGCGCAGCGCAACCTGCTCGATCAGCTCGGCCGTGCGCGGATGCAGCTCGCCGGTTTCTTTATGCACAAACAGTGTGATCGGCACGCCCCAGGTGCGCTGACGCGAAATGCACCAATCCGGACGGCCAGCGACCATGCCTTCGATACGCGCCTGGCCCCAGTCCGGCAACCACTGCACCTGCTTGATCGCTTCCAGCGCGGTATCACGCAGGCCGTTCTGGGTCATGCTGATAAACCACTGCGGCGTGGCGCGGAAGATGATCGGCGTCTTGTGGCGCCAGCAGTGCGGATAGCTGTGCTGGATTTTCTTGTAGCAGAGCAGCGCGAACGAACCATCGGCACGCAGCTCACGCAGGGCATCGAGGATGGCATCGTTGGCCTTGTTCACGTGCAGGCCGGCAAAGCGTGGCGTACTCGGCAGGAACACGCCGGAGCCATCGACCGGATTGTCTACCGGCAGGCCGTACTGGCGACCAATGACAAAGTCGTCCTGACCGTGACCGGGTGCGGTATGCACAGCGCCGGTGCCGGCATCGGCCGTGACATGCTCACCGACAATCACCGGCACCACGCGCTCGTAGAACGGATGCTGCAGCTGCAGACCTTCCAGCGCCTGGCCGGCGAATGTCGCCAGCACCACGGCATCGCTGCCTTCATAGCGAGCGACGGCGGCTTCCCACAGCGACTCGGCGAGCACGAGGTGACGCAGGCCGCCAGCCACCGTCGCACGTACGACCACATAAGAAAGCTCGGGATGCAGCGACACGGCCTGGTTGGCCGGCAGCGTCCACGGCGTCGTGGTCCAGATCACCAGCTCGGCGGTCGGCACATTCACGCCAACGCGCGTGGAAAAATCGCCTGCATCAACCACGGCAAAGCCCACATCAATCGCCGCCGATGTCTTGTCCTGATACTCCACTTCCGCTTCGGCCAGCGCCGACGCGCAGTCCATGCACCAGTGCACCGGCTTCAAGCCCTTGTGCAGATGGCCGTTGCCGGCAATCTTGCCGAGCACGCGGATGATGTCGGCTTCCTGCGTGTAGTTCATCGTGAGATACGGGTTTTCCCAATCACCGAACACGCCCAGACGCTGGAAATCGACGGACTGACGCGCTACCTGCGAAGCGGCGTATTCGCGGCACTTCTCGCGAAACTCTTTCGCGCTGACTTTGACGCCCGGCTTGCCGACCTGCTTCTCGACATTGAGCTCGATAGGCAGACCATGGCAGTCCCAGCCCGGCACATAGGGCGCATCAAAGCCGCTCATCGTTTTTGCCTTCACGATGATGTCTTTCAGAATCTTGTTCACGGCGTGACCGATATGGATGTCGCCGTTGGCGTACGGCGGGCCATCATGCAGGATGAACTTGGGTGCGCCGGCACGCGTGGCACGAATCTGCGCATACAGCTGCTTTTCGCGCCAGGCCTCAACGCGCGCCGGTTCGCGCGTGGCCAGGCTGGCCTTCATGGCAAAGTCGGTTTCCGGCAGGTTCAGCGTGTTCTTGTAATCCATAAAGCGCTCGTTACACCGCAAAGTAGTCATGGCCAGCGGCAACATCTGCCTCGATAGCCGTTTTCAGCGCATCCAGAGAGGGAAAACGCTGTTCATCACGCAGCTTGTGGCGAAACACCACTCGCAAGCGGCGACCATAAAGATCACCGCTGAAATTCAGCAAAAAGCTTTCGCAGCGCGCCTGCACGCCCTGCACGGTCGGTCGCGAACCAACATTGGCGACACCCGGCCACGGTCGTTCCGGCGCAGAGGCATCGGCCCCGAAAACCTCGACCGCGAAGACGCCGCGCAGGGGCAGAACCTGCCGGTGCATGAGCAGGTTCGCCGTGGGCAGGCCCAGCGTGCGGCCAAGCTTGTCGCCATGCACAACATGTCCAGCGACGGCAAACGGCCGGCCCGTCAGCACCTCGGCCAGGGCAAAGTCAGCCTGCGCCACTGCTGCGCGCAAACGCGTGCTGCTAACGCGCTCATCGGCCACCGTCACCGTCGGCATCTGCCCGACGCTAAAACCCTGCTGCTGCCCGCGAGCGGTGAGCAAGGCATGATCGCCGCTACGATCACAACCGAAGCGAAAGTCATCGCCGACCAGCACATGGCGTGCACCCAGCGCCGATACCAGCAATTCATCAATAAAGCCGCTGGCCGTATAAGCACGAAACCGCGCATCAAAACGCACCAGCAGCACGCGATCCGCGCCCGCCTCGGCCAGCGCCTCGACCTTGTCGCGCCAGGTCATCAGACGCGCTGGCGCATCGCGACCGGCCGCCTCGGCAAAGAATTCCTGCGGCTGCGGCTCGAAGCACATCACTAGCGCCGGCACACCGAGGGCATCGGCACGCTGCTTGAGCGCCGCGACCATGGCGCGATGGCCGAGGTGCACGCCATCAAAATTACCGATGGTGACGGCATTGCCCCGATGCTCGGGGCGCAAATTGTGCAATCCGCGAATCAATTGCATGGGAGCGAACTCATCAAGGCATCACCGTAGAAAAGCAGCGCAGTATAAAGGATGCACATCAGTGATGGCGCAGCTCGCGTGGGCGGAAACCCACAGCCAGCAGCGCCACACCATAACTGGCTGCGCCGGCAGCACAAATCAGCAGCACCCAGCCCACACGCGACCAGCTTTGGTTGTCCAACCACCAGTTACTGTCTGGTGTGATGACCAGCAGCACTGCCACCATCACCGCATTGGCCAGTGCAAAACGCAGTGCCAGCGCTACCCAATGCCGCTCAAAACGGTAGATGCCTTTTTTATGCAGGCCTTTATATAGCAAGCCGGCATTGAGGAATGCCGACAAGGTGCTGGCCAGCGACAGACCGACATGCTCCAGATGCCAGACCAGCATCAGGTTAAATACCATGTTCGCCACCATGGCGATGATGCCGATACGCACCGGTGTCTTCACATCCTGACGCGCATAAAAAGCCGGCGCAAAAACCTTGATCAGCATGAACGCGAGAATGCCACCAGACAGCGCTTGTAAGGCCATAGCCGACTTCACCACATCATTGCTGTCAAACGCACCGTGATGAAACAGCGATGCCATCAAAGGCTCAGCCAGAATCCCCATGGCCAGTGATGCCGGCAGACCGACCATGACAATGACCTTCAGCGCCCAGTCGATGGTGCCGCGAAACTCGGCATCGGACTTTTCCGCATGCTTGGTCGACAGCGTCGGCAGAATCACCGTGGCCACAGCAATCCCGATCAAGCCCAGTGGCAGCTCGGTCAGGCGCTCGGCGGTATATAACCAAGACACCGAACCTGCCACCAGAAATGACGCCAGAATGGTATCCAGCAAGAGATTGATCTGGCTCACCGACACACCGAACATGGCCGGAATCATCAGCGTTAGGATCCGCTTCACATCCGGGTCTTTGAAGTTGGGCTTGAAGCGCGGCACCAGATTGATTTGTCGCAACGGCAGCCACTGAAAGCCGAGCTGGACAATACCGGAGATGAGCACGCCCCAGGCCAACGCCATGATCGGCGTGGTCAGCAGCGGAGCCAGCCAGATGGCGCAGCCGATCATGCTCAGGTTCATCAGCACCGGCGTAAAGCTGGACGCACCAAAGCGGCCGTAGGTATTAAGGATGCCGCCGGCAAACGCCGTCAGCGAAATCAGCAGTAAATAAGGAAAGGTGATGCGCAACATGTCGGAGGCGAGATCAAAGCGCAGCGCATCCTCACGAAAGCCCGGCGCAAAGATAAAAATGATCGCTGGCGCAAAAACAATAGCAATGGCGCTAATGCTGCCAATGATCAGCGTCAGCGAGCCAGCAACATGGTCGATCAGCTGGCGCACGGCGGCGTCACCGCGTGTAGCACGCACATCGGTCAAGACCGGCACAAAGGCCTGCGAAAACGCGCCTTCGGCAAACAAACGGCGCAAAAAATTAGGAATCTTAAACGCCACCAAAAAAGCATCCATGAGCTTGCCGGCGCCAAAGAGATTCATGAACACCATATCGCGCACCAAGCCGGCAATACGCGACAACAAGGTCATGGCACTGACAATGAAGGTCGAACGCCATAAGCGGCTATTGGTAGACTGCAAAGGTGGGTTGGACATGACGGCTCCTGATGCGCGGCGTGATGTTAGCCCAGCCGTCTCGGTATCGCCACCAGAGTAGTTGACTTAAGCCGATTGCATCGGCATCATTACGCGCCTGATTTTAGATATGCAAACCCGCATATTTGAGACACTTTATTCACCGATTTATTTAGGAGTCGCCCTGTGGCCAACTCTGCACAAGCCAAGAAGCGCGCTCGTCAAAACGACAAGCAGCGCCTGCACAATGCGAGCCTGCGCTCCATGGTGCGTACCTACATCAAGAAAGTCGTCAACGCCATCGCCTCCGGCGACAAGGCCGTAGCGCAAGCCGCTTACACTGTTGCCGTGCCGATCATTGATCGTATCGCCGACAAGGGCATCATCCACAAGAACAAGGCAGCTCGTCACAAGAGCCGCCTGAACGCACAGGTCAAGGCACTCGCCTAAGCTCTGCGTTCGCTGCGCCTGACGGCGCTCTTTGCGGACGAAAAGCGTGTGGATAGAAAAAACCGGTCCTTGTGGCCGGTTTTTTTATGCCTCGATAAGCAGTTGCTGATCTGGGCTTACCAAAGCCCCAGACAGCAAAAAGCCCCAGCTTTCGCTGAGGCTTTTTGTTACCACAATATGGCTCCTCGAACTGGACTCGAACCAGTGACCCACGGATTAACAGTCCGTTGCTCTACCGACTGAGCTATCGAGGATCGGTGAGGACGCGAATCATAGTGATGACCCCGAGACCGGTCAAGCCTCTAGGCGACTGTTTGTTCAGAAAAAAGACGCTTGCTGCAAAACTGCTATCCAGCCGGCGGAACACACAAGATTAAGGCAGCGCCAAGCTCCACAACGGCACCGTCACCAGCGACAACAGAATGCCAATACCCAATACGGCATTGGCCAGCTCCGGCTCCAGTCGGAATTGCTCGGCCAGAATCGCCGCCGAGATCATCGGGGCCATGGCGGCTTGCAGCACGGCAACACTGAGGATGGCCCCCGACACACCGAGAGCGCTGCCCAGGCTCCACATCACGACGGGAGCCAGCGCCATCTTCCAGCCCAGGGCCACACCCACCGGCAACCACTGATGCCGAGCCAGCTGCAGCTTCAGGCGTAAGCCCACCGAGAACAGCGCCAGCGGCGCCAAAGACTGTGCCAAGCGGTGCAGCACACTATCTACTTCGGATGGCCATCCACCCAATTGCCCTACCAGCAAGCCGATGATCAGGCAGACAAAGGCTGGAAACAGCAGCACACGCTTCACCACCGCTGCCGGCGTGGCCGCTTGGCCGGCATAGACCACACCCACCAGCACGCCGCCGAGACTAAGCATGACGAAGCAGCCAAGCTGATCGGCGACCACGCCCAGCGCCAGCTGCTCGGAACCGCGCAGGGCTTCCAGCATCGGATAACCCATGAACGAGGTGTTGCCGAGGCCGCAGACCAGCGTCAGTGCCCCTATACGGCCATTCGACCAGCCCAGGCGACGGCCGAGAAAGCGACACAACAGGAAGGCGCCCAGAAACACCAGCCATTGGGATATGACCAGATACCAGAGATTGGGATCGAGATGCAGGCGGGGAATCAGCTCCAGCACCATCGCCGGTAGCGCAATTTGTATCACCCACCAGTTCAGACTGGGAGCCAGCGTGGCCGGCGGATTGCCATAACGACGCATGAGCACGCCCAGCAGCAGGCAAACTGACAGCAATAACAGCGCACTCATCGTAACTCCGAGACAGAACTTTCACCGGGCGCTAGGGTAGCCGATTCAGTGCTGAGGAAAATATCCCTACTTCGGTGTAGCGTTTCAGTCGCGACGGCGTCTAAAGCATGTAACCCTGTCATTCAGAGCGTAAAACATCATGAATCGAAGAAGTTTCCTACTCGGCGGCCTGGCTGGCCTGTTAGCTACTCGTCTCGCTAACGCCGCCACGGGTGTCGCCAGCACAGCCAAAGGCTTTATTCAGTCACCCGCATTCTGGCGCAAGAAAGTCAGCGATGACGCTTGGGATGTGCTGTTCCAAGAAAATACTGAATCGCGCTTCTCCAGCCAGCTTAACTACGAGAAACACGCGGGTACCTTTGTCTGCGCTGCCTGCTACCAACCTTTATTCAAGAGCACCGCCAAATACGATAGCGGCACCGGCTGGCCGAGCTTTTTCCAGGCGCTGCCGAATACCGTCGGTCAGCGCGAAGATCGCAGTTACTTCATGACGCGCGTGGAATACCACTGCTCGCGCTGCGGCGGCCATCAGGGCCATATTTTCGAAGATGGTCCGAAGCCCACCGGCCTGCGTTATTGCAATAACGGTCTGGCCCTGAAGTTCATTGAACAGGGCACTGCCCTGCCCGCACTGAGAGGTTAGTCATGAAATTATTTTTGATGGTGGCCCTGCTTTGTATCGCGCCGCTTTCCGCGCAAGCGGCCAGTGCAGCACAGCCCGCCACAGCCAAAACGGAAACGGCCATCTTTGCCGGCGGCTGCTTCTGGTGCAGCGAGTCCGACTTTGAAAAGCTGAAAGGCGTGAAAGCGGTCATCTCCGGCTATACGGGCGGGCATGTCGATAAACCCACTTACGCCGAAGTCTCCAGCGGTGCCAGCGGGCATCTGGAAGCCGTGGAAGTGCAGTATGACCCCCGTGTGGTCAGCTACGGGCAATTGGTCAGTTACTTCTGGCGGCATCATGATTTTCTCGATGCCGGAGGTCAGTTTTGTGATCGCGGCGAGCAGTATGGCCCGGCGATTTTCACCGTGAATGCCGAGCAGGCGCGCATCGCTGCTGAAAGCAAGGCGGCACTGATCAAGGCTCGCGGCGTGAAGCAGATCGCCACACGCCTCCTGCCCGCCAGCCAGTTCTATCCGGCTGAGGACTATCATCAGGATTACTACAAGAAAAACGACTTCCGTTATCAGTACTACCGCTTGTCTTGTGGCCGCGATGCCCGTATGAAGGTGCTTTGGCCTAACTGATGTTTCCGAGCTTATGCAACTGCCTGCCAGCTACGCCCTGTACTTGTTGTCACTCATGCTGGAACGCGGGCATGCCGCGGTAGATGTGCTGGCAGGCACCGAGCTGACCGAAGCTGAGCTGGGCACGCACAACCGGCGCATCGAGGGCCAGCAATACGGGCGTATGCTGGCCAATGCGCTACGCATCAGCGGCGATCCGGCACTGGCCTACGAGCTGGGCTTGCGCAGCCAGCTCACCCAACACGGCTTTGTCGGCTTCGGCCTGATGAGTAGCGGCACACTGGAAGAGGCCGTAGCTCTCGGCCAGCGCTACCTGCAGGCGCGTGCGCCCTTGTTTGATAGCCGTATCGAGTATCAGGACGACTGGGTCATCGTGGAGTTGGCCGAAACCATCTCGCTCGGTGTGCTGAAAAGCTTTACCTGCGACATCGTGCTGGTCGAGCTTTGCTGCCTGTTCAATCGTCTGCTCAGCGGCCAACCAACGCCATCGCAATGGCGCAGCGAAATTTGCGTGCCCTACCCCGAACCAGCGCACTATGCCGCTTGGCGTGATCGCCTGCCCAAGTTCCATTTTTCGCAACCAAGCATGCAGATCCGCTTTCCGCGGCAACTGCTCACACATCGCATTGCTACCGCTAATCCGGCCACGGCACAGCTGGCCATCGCGCAGTGCGAGCAGGAGCTAGCCGAGCTCGCGGCGGCCGACGCCAAAGACCCTTGGGTCGCCCAGGTGCTGACCCTGCTCATTCCACACAAAGGTCGCTACGACCGGCTCAGTGAGCTGGCAGAGCAGATGCACCTGTCCGAGCGCACGCTGAAACGCCGTTTGCAGGATGCCGGCACGTCATATCAGCGTCTGCTTGATCAGGCGCGTCAGCAACAAGCGGAAGCCCTGCTGGCCAGGCCCGATGCGTCGATTGCGCAAATCGCCGAGGCGCTGGGCTATCAGGATCCGGCCAATTTCACTCGCGCCTTCCGCCAATGGACAGGGCTGTCACCCACGGCCTACCGTCGATCTGGCCTGATTTGACAGATTTTCGGCGCAACTAGCACTGACGCTGACAAGCCCACCTACCTTAATCTGATGTTGTCGGACCTTCCTGTCCGTCGTTTTCAACGAGGCATCGCTTCATGACATCACCTAATTCAAGCGCACTGGCCATGACCGATGCGCAGAAATCCGAACACATCAAGAGCACCGTGCTCGCCGCCGGCGTCGAGCTGCGCGCACGTCACAGCTGGCTCAAGCATCAGGATGCCATTGGCGCCAGCATCATGATCATCTCCCTGCTGGGCATGATTACCAGCGGCACACTCTATGTGCAAGGCGTCATTGCCTGGTGGATCTGTGTGCCGGTCACCGCCCTTTTCGCGTCGTTCATTCATGAGCTGGAGCACGACCTGATCCACATCATGTATTTCCGCAAGCAGCCGAAAGTCATCAACTTCATGTTGCTCATGGGCTGGATCGCCCGTGCCAGCACGGTCAGCCCGTTTGTGCGCCGCAAGCTGCACCTGCATCACCACAAGTTCTCCGGCACCGAGTCCGATCTCGAAGAGCGCGGCATCACCAATGGCGAGCGCTGGGGTCTACGCCGTCTGCTCATGACCGGCGACAACATGCTGGCGGTCTATCTGCGCCCAATGACCATGCGCAACGCCACGCGAGCCTACATTCAATCGCAGAAGCCGAAGAGCAAGGCCGAAGTACACGCCATGATCAAGGAACAGGTTGGTGGCTACTTCCCACTCGGCAACCTCTACTACGCGCTGTTTCACGGCTGGGTGGTCTGGCATTTGGTCAGCTTCGGCGCAGCAGCAACTGGCTACGCCATCACGCTGCCGAGTTGGGCTGCAACCGGCCTGAGCGGTCTCGATATTTTCGCCGTGGTGTACATGCTGCCGGCCTTCCTGCGCACCTTCTGTCTGCACTTCATCAGCTCCAACATGCATTACTACGGTGATGTCGAAGCCAAGAATGTCATGCAGCAGTGCCAAGTTCTGAACCCGTGGTGGTTGCTGCCGATGCAGATGTTCTGTTTCAATTTCGGCAGCACGCACGCCATCCATCACTTCGCCGTGAAAGAGCCCTTCTACATTCGTCAGGCGAATGCCAAAGTTGCTCACAAGGTCATGCGTGAAATGGGTGTACGCTTCAACGACTTCGCCGCCCTCAAGCGCGCCAATCGCTTCTTCGCCAGCTCGGAAAAAACCGCCACGCCATGAAACTGAACGCACGCCATCTGATCCTCGACCTGCTGCTTGCCAGCAGCAGCCATCAGTTGTCCGTGCGTGAAGCCATTACGGCCTGTGGCATCTTTGCCATCAGCGAAAACTCGGTGCGCGTTGCACTGGTGCGTCTTTCGGCAGACGGATTGGTGCAAGCCGCGGGCCGTGGTCACTACCGGCTCGGCCCGCAGGCCATGGATCTCGCTGGCGATGTCGCTACCTGGCGCAGCGCCGAACAGCGCTTGCGGCCTTGGGCTGGCGACTGGCTCACCGTATTTTCAGGCAGTCTCGGCCGCAGCAATCGCACGGCCCTGAAGCATCGCGAACGCGCATTGCAAATGCTCGGCTTCCGCGAGCTAGAGCAGGGCTTGCATGTGCGCCCGAACAATATCGAGCACGATCTCGATGCTGTCCGGCAGCGCCTGCACAAGCTCGGCCTGGAAGCTGAAGCTAGCGTTTTTGTCAGCAGCCACTGGGCGCAAGACGAGAAGCTGCGCAAGCTCTGGAATAGCAGCGAGCTCAACGACCGCTACGCACAACTGCAGCAACACCTCGAAGACTGGATGCAAAACGCGCACGAGCTCGATGCCGAAACCGCTGCCCGTGAATCCTTCCTGCTCGGCGGCAACGCCATCCGCCATATCGTCTTCGACCCACTGCTGCCGGAACCGCTGGTTCATGTCGCTGCCCGCCTGCAGTTCGTCGCGACGGTACGCAAATTTGATCAAGTCGGGCATGACATTTGGCAGACGCTATACGCCACAATACGCTGAAGGAAACGTCCACAGAGACACTAAACCCATGCGTATATTGGTCATTGAAGATGATCTCGAAATTGCCCGCTACCTGCGCAAAGGCCTGAGCGAAGCCGGCCATACCGTGGAACATGCCGATAACGGCCGCGATGGCTTATACCTCGCGACCGGTGAAATTTTCGATGCCATTGTGCTGGATCGCCTGCTACCACAAATGGATGGCCTCACCGTACTCACCGCTTTGCGCGCTACCGGCGCTACGGTGCCAGTCCTCATCCTCAGCGCCCTCAGCCAAGTCGACGACCGCATCAAGGGCTTGCGTGCCGGTGGTGATGATTACTTGGTGAAGCCATTTGCGCTCAGCGAACTGCTGGCACGGCTGGAGGTCATCACCCGTCGCAGTCAACCCGTCGAAGTCGACAACGAACTCCGCATCGCCAATCTCGTGCTCAATCGCCTCAGCCGTCAGGTGCACCGCGCCGGTGAAGAAATCGTGCTGAAGCCGCAAGAATATCGTGTGCTCGAATACCTGATGCGCCATGCCGGGCAAGTCGTGACGCGCACCATGCTGCTGGAAAATGTCTGGGACTATCACTTCGACCCGCAAACGAATGTCATTGATGTGCACATGTCACGCCTGCGCGCCAAGATCGACAAAGCGCCATGGCCACCCCTCATCCACACACTGCGCGGTGCGGGATACAGCCTTCGTGAGTAAATTGACGCAAAACTGGTCTACCGCCACACGCATCACACTGTCCAATGCTGGCGTGATTCTGATCTGCTTTCTGATTCTGGCTGGCGGCATCATGGCTATGAGCCAGTACTTCATGCGTCAGCATATTCAAGAGAGCGTACGCGCGGAGCTCAATATCTTGCAGTCTGAGTATCAGCTCGACGGCATCGCGGGTGTAGGCGAGCTCATCGAGGCCCGTATACGCGAGCGCTCCAGCCTCGATGAACGCATGTATTACCTCGAGGATGCTCACGGCCAGCGTTTGGCGGGCAATTTGCCGGCATGGCCCAGCGCAGCAAAAAAGTCTGGCGAATTTCTGACCTTGCCTAGCCCGCGTGATCACGACGATTACAGCGTCATTGCGCAATCGCGAGCACTACCGCAAGGGCATCGCATCTTTGTGGGTTTCGATGAACGCGAGCTGAGTTATGTGCAGCGCAAGATTCGCCAAGGCGCTACCTGGAGCTTGCTGTTAGTGCTGATGCTATCGTGGCTGGCCGGGCGCTACACAACACGCCTAGCACTGCGCCCTATCGAGCAAATACGCCATTCCGCGCGCAAAATCATGCACGGCGACCTGCAGCATCGTATTCCAACACGCAGCAATGGCGATGAATTCGATTCATTGGCAAGCACGCTCAATGACATGCTCGATCGCATCAGTCAGCTCATTACGGGCTTGCGCGGTGCCACCGACAATATTGCGCATGACTTGCGCTCACCACTCACGCGCCATCGTGCTCGCTTGGAAAGCCGCTTGAGCGATGCCCCGAGCCGAGATGAGTGGACGCCTTGGGTAGAAGAGAATCTACGAGACATTGATCAAGTGCTGGCCACATTTCAGTCGCTGCTGAAGATTGCCAACATCGACTCCGGCTTGCTGCGCGAGGCCTTCCAAGGCATCGATTTGACTCCACTGATTAGCGATGCCGTTGATTTCATGGAGCCACTGGCGGAGGCCCGCCAGCAACACCTGAGCATGACATTACCCGTGTCAGCAGAGCTCTTGGGGCATCGCGACCTGCTCTTTCAACTGCTCATCAATTTGCTTGATAACGCCGTGAAGTTCACCCCTATTGGCGGCCATATCAGCATCACGCTAACGCAACAGTCCGATTTCTGGTGCATCGAAGTTAGCGACACCGGTCCTGGCATTCCCGAATCAGCTCGTCGCAAGGTGTTTGATCGCCTGTATCGGCTCGATGCCACACGGCAAACACCTGGCCTGGGCCTGGGCTTGAGCCTGGTGCAGGCGGTGACCCATCTGCATCAAGGCCGCATTGTGCTGCAAGCCGCGCCCACAGAGCACTTGCAGACCGGCCATGAAGGCCTACGCGTATCTGTATTCTTGCCACAGCAGTAGGCAGCACAGCATGACATCCGTGAAAACTGCTGGGCGCTGACCGCCAAGTCGTGTAGTTTTCTGGCGGCAACCTACCTAACTAGAGAACTCACCATGATGACTTCCCCCGCCCTTTGTACCCTTGTCTACTTTGCTGCGCTGACCGTTCTGCTCGCGTTCGTTTACGCCAATTATCGCGTCGCACTCGTACTCACCGGGAAGGCAGCCGCCAACTCCTGGACACGCGGCGCGCAAAGCTGGACAGACCCTGCTTTTATCACCCGATTGCAACACGCACACTTGAACTGCGTGGAAAACCTGCCGGTCTACGCTGCCTTGGTGCTGGCTGCCTACGCCACCAACCAGCTCGCCATCATTGATGGCTTGGCATGTGTATTTCTGGGCTTGCGTGTGGGCCAGGTATTGGTTCATGCCATCAGCACCAGTGCCAGCGCCGTATTTATTCGCGCCAACCTGTGGATTGCCCAGTGCCTGATTATGGGCTACTGGATCTTGAAGCTCTGCGGCATCCTCTAATAGCCCACATCGCGGCCATGAAAAAGCCGCCAACCTGTTCAGGGTTGGCGGCTTTTTTGTAGCAAGCGCAGACGCGCTGGCGTCAGATCAGGCAGTCATTTCCAGGATCTGCTTGAACAGTGCCTTCATCGGCTCGCTCGGGCGTGCAGACTGCATGGCCATGATCTTGCTCATGTCGCCTTCAACCTTGAGCTGACCGGTCATGAAGCCCTGCATGCCAGCGCCGGCATCGCCTTCAAGGAAGATGCGACGCAGCAGTTCGGCCGACAGAATCAGCTTGGTGCCAGCAGCTGGGTTGTGACCCAGCTCAAACTTGCCGCCGTTGAGCGCCAGATCAACTTTGCCTTCCGGTGCGTCGTTGACGGTCACGTTGAGCAGCAGGTTGGCCAGGCCAGCCGGCACATTGAGGTCGCCTGCAGCGGCGGTCAGTTCAGCAACGTTTGTGAACCATTGTTGCGACAGGAAAGCTGCCATCTTGTTCTTCTCCAAAATAAGTAAAATTCGTACAGCACCGGCTCAGCAAATCTCCGGAAGCTGAACCTACACGATGCCTGTGACACTGGCAACCGCTCAGTCACGCACCAAAATAGAACAGCAAAAAAGCTTCAGTGCTCACTGCGCACCATTTTGGTGAGCGCGCAGTGAACTTCAACGACTTAACGAATGTCGTAGCCTTTTTCATCATGCAGCACGAGATCAAGGCCTTCCGTTTCCTGTTCGGCACTAACACGCAGACCACCGGTCAGTTTTTCGGTGATCTTGAGCAAGCCCCAAGTCACGATCACGGTATAGACGACCGTAATGGCGACCGCCAAAGCCTGCACACCCAGCTGATCCGCAATGCTAGTGTTGCCTGCACCAAAGCCAAAGCCAGAGAAGATGCCCAGATCCGGGCTAGCCAGCACAGCAACAATCAGACTGCCGAGGATGCCGCCAACACCGTGCACCGGGAAAACATCCAGCGAATCATCAATTTCCCACTTGCGCTTGACGATTTGCGTCATGTTGAAGCAGATCAGGCCAGCCAGAACGCCAATCACCAGCGCGCCCATGGGGCCGACACTGCCGGATGCCGGCGTGATGGTACCCAGACCGGCGACCATACCCGTGACAATGCCGAGCACCGACGGCTTTCCGAAGCGCTTCCACTCGCACAGCATCCACACCAATGCACCGGCCGATGCCGAAATATGCGTGACCAGCAAAGCCATGCTGGCTGAGCCATTGGCGGCCAGCGCGGAGCCCGCGTTGAAGCCGAACCAACCGACCCAGAGCATGCCGGCGCCAACAACCGTCATGGTCAGGTTATGCGGCGCCATGGGCTGCTTGGGAAAGCCGCGACGCGGGCCAATGACCAAGGCCGTCACGAGCGCGGCCACACCAGCGGTGATATGCACCGTGATGCCGCCAGCAAAGTCGATGACCCCCATTTGGAACAGGAAGCCGCCACCCCAGACCCAATGCGCTACCGGCACATAAACAGCAGCCGTCCACAGCAAACAGAAAATCAGCGTGGCAGAGAACTTCACTCGCTCGGCAAAGGCACCAATGATCAACGCTGGCGTGATGATGGCAAAAGTCATCTGGAATGCGGCAAACAGGCCTTCCGGAATATCGCCCTGCAAGGATTCTCGGTTCATGCCGGTAAATGCCGCCTTGGACATGCCGCCAATCCAGTTCTGCAAAGCACCGCCATCGCTGAAGGTCAGCGAATACAGACCAAGCAGCCAAAGCACGCTAACGCCACCAGCAATGGCAAAGCATGCCATCAGGATGGACAGCACATTCTTGCTGCGCACCAAGCCGCCATAAAACAGCGCCAGGCCCGGCAAGGTCATGAACAGCACCAATGCGGTTGCGGTCAGGATCCAAGCCGTGTTACCCGAATTCAGGGTCGGTGCATCGGCCGCCAACGCTAGGCTTGGCAACATCAAGAAAAGGCTAATAACGCCCGCCACGCGATTGAGCATGGTGTTCTCCTCAACAATTAAGTAATCGACGCTTAGAGCGCGTCGTCGTTGGTTTCGCCGGTGCGAATACGCACCACATGAAGCAGTTCAGTGACAAAAATCTTGCCGTCGCCAATCTTGCCGGTTGCTGCTGCTTTCAAGATGACTTCAATTACCGAGTCTAGCTGATCTTCGCTGACCGCAAGATCCAGGCGGACCTTTGGCACGAAATCGACCACATACTCTGCACCACGATAGAGCTCGGTATGGCCTTTCTGGCGCCCGAAGCCCTTCACTTCAGTTACGGTCAGACCGGTCACACCAATATCAGAGAGTGCTTCGCGAACATCATCGAGCTTGAACGGCTTGATGACTGCAGTGATCATTTTCATAACTAACCCCTTGATAAATATAAGACAGATCGCAATCTTACCGGCACATACGGCAACTATGACAATAGCCATGATACCGACATCCCAGCAGTCTACCCAAGACCTGCGTCAAACAACGAACTGAATTTGGGCGCGCCACACACATGCGCCCTTTTTTCGAGCATGCACAAATTGCGCCAATTGCATGCAGACGCAGCTCACCGCGCTACAAACTTGATCTCACCTAGGCCCTTACAGCGAACTCTTGAAAAAACCAGCCGAATGGCCTTACTTTTTCAGTGCGCATCCAAGCAGTTGCGACTAAAATGCGCCGGCTCAGAGTAGCTCTAATGCGCTGAATCAGGCGACCAGAGCGTGTTCACCCTCTGCATCATGGCAATGCCTCTGCATCGCGCAGGAAACTGCGATCTGCAGGTTGCCATCGCTAAAATCTGCTTAATACAGGAAGCAATCATGTCCCATGCTCCGTCAGGCGCCGCGCCGGCGTATCACATGCAGGTGGTCAGGCAATTTGCCATCATGACCGTCATTTGGGGGATTCTTGGCATGGCTGTTGGCGTTCTGATCGCCTCCCAGCTGGCCTGGCCCGCGCTCAACTTCGACACAGCCTGGTTTTCCTTCGGCCGCTTGCGCCCGCTGCACACCAACCTGGTTATTTTCGCCTTTGGTGGCTCGGCGCTGATGACAACATCGTTCTATGTGGTGCAACGCACCTCGTTAACGCCACTGTTCATGCCGAAACTTGCCAGCTTCGTGTTCTGGGGATGGCAGGCTGTGATTGTTGGCGCGTTGATTACGCTGCCGCTGGGCTATACATCGGCCAAAGAGTACGCCGAGCTGGAGTGGCCGATTGACTTGCTGATTGCCGTGGTCTGGATCGCCTATGCCACCGTGTTCTTCGGCACGCTGGTGAAGCGCAAGACCTCGCACATCTATGTAGCGAACTGGTTCTACGGTGGCTTCATCATCACCATCGCGCTGTTGCACATCGTCAACTCGATGGCCATGCCGGTCGACACCTTTAAGTCCTACTCGATCTATTCGGGCGCGACTGACGCCATGATCCAGTGGTGGTACGGCCACAACGCCGTCGGCTTCCTGCTCACCGCAGGCTTCCTCGGCATGATGTACTACTTTGTGCCTATCCAGGCTGGTCGCCCGGTGTATTCGTATCGCCTCTCGATCGTGCACTTCTGGGCACTGATCTCGGTCTACATGTGGGCCGGCGCGCACCACCTGCACTATTCGGCACTGCCGGACTGGACGCAGTCGCTGGGCATGGCGTTCTCGCTGATCCTGATCGCACCAAGCTGGGGCGGCATGCTCAACGGCGTGCTCACGCTCTCCGGCGCCTGGGATAAGCTGCGCTCAGACCCCATCATCCGCTTCCTCATCGTTGCGCTGTCGTTCTACGCCATCGCCACCTTTGAAGGCCCGATGATGTCGATCAAGACCGTCAACTCGCTGTCGCACAACACGGACTGGACCATTGGCCACGTGCACTCCGGCGCACTCGGCTGGGTTGCGATGATCTCCATCGGCTCGCTGTATGTGCTGATTCCGCGTCTCTGGGACCGCAAGGCCATGTACTCGACGTCGCTGATCAACCTGCACTTCTGGCTCGCCACCATCGGCACCGTGTTCTACATCGTGTCCATGTGGATCTCCGGCATCACCCAGGGCCTGATGTGGCGCGCGATCAATGCCGACGGCACGCTGACCTACAGCTTCATCGAAAGCGTAGTGGCCAGCCACCCGATGTATGTGGGTCGCATGATTGGTGGTGCCTTGTTCCTCTCCGGCATGTTCATCATGGCCTACAACATGTTCAGAACGGTCCGTGGCGATACGCCGAAAGACCTGCCGGCCGCCTAAGGAGATTGCACAATGGCTTCCAAGCATGAATTAGTCGAAAAGAATGTCGGCCTGCTGGCATTCTTCACGGTGATTGCGATCAGCTTCGCAACGCTGGTAGAAATCGTCCCGCAATTCTTCCAGAAGGAAACCACCGAGCCGGTCAAGACCCTGGTCAAGCTCAGCCCGCTGGCCATGGAAGGTCGCGATGTGTACATCCGTGAAGGCTGCCATGTCTGCCATACGCAGATGGTTCGTCCGTTACGTGCAGAAACCGCCCGCTATGGTCACTACTCGGTCGGCGGCGAGTCGGTCTGGGATCACCCTTTCCTGTGGGGCTCCAAGCGCACCGGCCCGGATCTCGCTCGTGTTGGCGGTCGCTACTCGGATGAGTGGCATCGCACTCACCTGATCAATCCGCGCGATGTGGTGCCGGAATCGATCATGCCGTCTTACCCGTGGCTGGAAACAACCGCGCTTGATGGCCGCTTGACCGCGAAGAAGCTGGAAACCTTCCGCAACTTCGGCGTGCCTTATACCGATGCTGACATTGCCGGCGCTTCCGAAGCCGTCAAGGGCAAAAGTGAATTGGATGCCTTGGTGGTGTACCTGCAGCAGCTTGGTCATGCCTTCAAAGACAGAGGGGTACGGTAATCATGGACAGCGGGACCTTGCACGGCATCTCCACCCTGTTTGCCATGGTGGCTTTCCTCGGCATTTGCTGGTGGGCTTACAAGCCCTCCAATCGCAAGCGCTTTGAAGAAGACGGACAACTCGCGCTGGACTCTGACCCGATTTACCAAGCCCGCGTTGACAAGACGAAGAGTGGAGAAACGAAATGACTGACTTCTGGAGCGGTTACATCATCGTTCTGGCACTGGCCAATATCGTGGTGGTGGCCTGGCTGCTGATGTGGACTCGCAAGATGGATCTGTCGGAAATGGCCGAAGACGGCACGACCGGTCATGAGTACGACGGCATCAAGGAATACAACAATCCGTTGCCACGCTGGTGGCTGATCTGCTTCTGGGGCTCCATTGCCTTTGCACTGGGCTACCTCGTTCTGTATCCGGGCCTGGGTAAGTTCCAAGGCGTGCTGGGCTGGACCTCGCACGGCGAGCTGAAGCAAGATGAAGCCGCCTATGACAAGCAGTATGGCCCGCTGTACGCCTCATTTGCCGCCACGCCGATTCCGGAGCTGGCCAAAGATGAGCGTGCCATGAAAGTGGCTGGTCGCATCTTTGCCAACAACTGTGCTGTCTGCCACGGCTCCAATGCCCGTGGTGGCAGCGGTTACCCAAACCTGACGGATAACGATTGGCTCTACGGCGGCGAACCGGAAAAGCTAGTGGAAACACTGACCAACGGCCGCAACGGCCAGATGCCAGCTTGGCTCGACAGCATGGGTGAGCAAGGCGTGCGCGAAGTGGTTGCCTATGCGCTGTCATTGTCTGGTCGCAAGGTCGATGCTGACCTCGCCGACGCGGGCAAGGCTCGCTTTGGTGTCTGCGCCGGCTGTCATGGTGCCAATGGCAAGGGCAATCAGGCCATTGGTGCACCGAACCTGACCGACACCACCTGGCTCTATGGCGGCACCCAGAAGAAAGTGCTGGAAACCGTATTTTACGGTCGCAAGAATCGCATGCCGAACTTCTCCAAGACCTTGGGTCCGGAGCGTGTTCACCTGATGGCTGCTTATGTTTACTCGTTGTCGCACAAGTAAAACTGATTTAGGCAATCATTAAAATGCGTTAACAAAACAGCCTGCGACCTTTTGTCGCGGGCTGTTTTGTTTCAAAAGCCAGTAAACTTGGTGTCATTGTCGAATCGTCGGAAATTCTCATGAGCCAGCAGATTCCTACCCGTGACCTGTCGCCCGATCCCGTTAAGGTGCATCAGCCGCAGATGATGGATTTGTACGCGAAGCGCGAAAAAATCCACGCTCGTTCGATCTCCGGCCTTTTCCAGAACATCCGTAATGTATCGCTGTTCAGCACGATGGCCGTATTTTTTCTGCTGCCCTGGCTGAACTGGGATAGCCGCCAAGCCGTGCTATTCAATCTGCCTGAACGCCATTTCTACATTTTTGGCTGGACCTTCCTGCCACAGGATTTCTTCTTCTTGTCCTGGCTGCTGATCATCGCTGCCTTTTCGCTGTTTGCCGTGACAGTGCTGGCCGGTCGCGTCTGGTGTGGCTACACCTGTCCGCAAACCGTGTGGACCAAGGCCTTCATGTGGATCGAAGAGCTCGCCGAAGGCAATCGCAACGCCCGTATGCGTCTCGACAAAGCCCCGATGTCGGTCGGCAAGTTCCTGCGCCGTAGTTTCAAGCATGCCGGCTGGGCGGTGATCGCCCTCGCTACCGGGCTCGCCTTCATCGGCTACTTCACGCCCGTCCGCGACCTCTGGTATCAGATCGGCACCAATACGCTGGATTTCTGGATGGGCTTCTGGATGATGTTTTTCGCCATCGCCACCTATCTCAATGCCGGCTGGATGCGTGAGCAGGTCTGTCTGCACATGTGCCCTTACGGCCGTTTCCAGAGCGTGATGTTCGACAAGGACACGCTGATTATTTCCTACGACAGCGAGCGCGGCGACCCGCGCGGCTCGCGCAAGCGCGGCACCACTAGCATCGAAAACGGTCTGGGTGACTGCATCGACTGCGGCATGTGCGTGCAAGTCTGTCCGACCGGCATCGACATCCGTGATGGCCTGCAGTTCGAATGCATTCAGTGCGCCGCCTGCATCGATGCCTGCGACAGCGTCATGGACCAGATGGGCTATGACCGTGGCCTAGTCAAATACACCACAGACAACCTGCTGGCCAAGACCGGCGATGGCAAGTATCACCTGCTCCGCCCGCGCCTGATTGGCTACACCGTGGTGCTCAGCCTGATGGTCGGCACCTTGCTGTTCACGCTGATCAGCCGCGTGCCTTTGTCTGTAGAGGCTTTGCGGGATCGTGGCCAGCTCTATCGCGAGAATAATGAGGGCTGGATCGAGAACAGCTACACGCTGAAGATCCAGAACAAGGCGCAGACCGTAGCTGATTACGAAATTCGTGCCAGCTCCGATGCGTTCCCGATACACCTCGATGGCGAGCCGCTGATCATTCGCCTGCAGGCTGGCGAGTTGGCAACACGACCGGTCTCAATCACCGCGAACCCGGACGAAATTACGGCACGACGCGTGAAAATCGAAATTGAAGTGACGCAGCGCGGCAACGCCGACGTGCGCGCCAAAACCGAAAATACCTTTTTGTCGCCACGACTCTGACGCTCAGGCGTCAGCTGCTAGTGCCACCCGGAGTTTGCTATGAACAGCGCACCTTTTGTCCCTTGGTATCGCCACCCGTGGCTGTGGTTTGTGATTGCCATCCCTGCTTTTTCCGTGACGCTGTCGTTGTGCTTTGTTTATCTCGCCGTGGTCAATCGCGACTCAGTCGTGCGTGATGACTGGTACGAAGACGGCAAAACCATCAACAACAGCTTCTCGCGTGATGAAGCCGCGCTGAAGTTGGGCTTGGTCGCTAATCTCAACCTCGATGCCACGACGGGGGAAGTCCTGCTGAAACTCGACTCGAAGGCTCCGGTGGAAGCGCCGAGCATCGAATTGAATTTCGTGCACAGCACACAGAGCGCCAAGGATCAAAAGATGGTGTTGCAGCGCCTGATGGGCAACGACTATCG
Source organism: Pseudomonadota bacterium (assembly GCA_040384385.1). Classification (GTDB taxonomy): domain Bacteria; phylum Pseudomonadota; class Gammaproteobacteria; order Pseudomonadales; family Moraxellaceae; genus Perlucidibaca. The sequence continues at coordinate 45,307 of JAZKJJ010000013.1, forward strand.
CGGCCAACTCAGCCATCCGCTCGAAGGCGTTTTCCAGATTGAACTGTCGACACCGGACTGGCGTCTGGCCGGGGCGCGCCGACTGCCATCTGCCCAAGGCATAAGCCTGCAAGCCGAGTGAGCAGCTGCTTCCACTGCGGCCTGCCTAACCCCACCGCGCTACCACAAGGCACAGCACGCTATCACGCCATAGTTCTTGGCGAAGCTCAAGCGTTCTGCTGCCCCGGCTGCGTCGCCGTGGCGGAAAGTATTGTGGCTAGCGGCCTGTCGTCGTATTACCAAGAGCGCGACAGCGCCAGCCCGACCGCCGCCTTGCCGGAAGCACTGGAAGACTTGCTGCGCTATGACCATCCCGCCGCGCAAAGTGACTTTGTGCATCGCGAAGGTCGCTATGCCTGTACCGAGCTGAGCTTGGAAAATGTCAGCTGCGCGGCCTGTGCCTGGTTGATTGAGCGCCGGCTGAGTCAGGAAAGCAGCGTTGCTCAGGCCTCGGTCAATTTGAGCAATCACCGCCTGCGACTGATCTGGGATGACAGCCAGCGGCCGTTGAGCAGCCTGCTGACAGCGCTGGAGAGCATCGGCTATCGCGCCCGCCCCTTCCGCGCCGACACTCATGCCGCACAGCTGAAAAGCGAAGCCCGCACCCAGCTCATACGCGTTGCTCTCGCCGGCCTCGGCACCATGCAGGCCATGATGTACGGCCTCGGTCTCTACATCGGTGCCTTTCAGGGCATCAGCGACGAATATCGCGACTACCTGCGCTGGATTTCCGGCATGGTCGCGACACCGGTATTTATCTACGCTGGCTGGCCGTTCTACCGCGCCGCCTTGAGTTCCCTGAAGGCGCGCAGCCTGACCATGGATGTGCCGGTTTCCATCGCGCTCATTTTTGCTTATACGGCGAGTTGGTTCGCGACCGTCACGCACAGTGGCGAGACCTATTTCGATTCGGTATGCATGTTCATTTTCTTCCTGCAGACCAGCCGCTATCTGGAATTGAAGGCGCGTCAGCATGCCGGCGAAACAGCCGCCAGCCTGATGACGCTGGAGCCGCGTCTGGCGCTGCGGCGTTTGGCGGATGGTCAGTGGGAAACCGTGGCCAGCGACGATCTACTGCCCGGCGATGTAATTCTGATTGCCGCCGGTGAAGCCATTCCCTGCGATGCCCGTGTCGTCGCCGGCAGCGGCAGCGTGTCAGAAGCGCTGATTACCGGCGAGCCCTTGCCAGTGGCGAAGATGCCCGGCTCGGATCTGCTCGGCGGCAGCATCAATGGCGAGCAGGCCTTGCAGGCCGAGGTTACACGCGTCGGCCAGGAGTCGGTGCTGGCCACACTGCAACAGCTGCTCGCCCGCGCGCTGTCCGAGAAGCCGCTGATCGCACAGAAAGCTGACAGCATGGCGCACTTCTTTGTAGCACGCGTGCTGGTGCTGGCTGTACTCACTTATGTCGGATGGCAGTTTGTTGATCCCGACCGGGCCTTTTGGGCCGTGCTCGCCGTGCTGGTGGCAACCTGCCCCTGCGCCTTGTCACTGGCGACACCCGCCGCGCTCACCGCGGCCACCCATACGCTGGCACGCGAAGGCTTTTTGCTCACCCGCGGCCATGTGCTCGACTCGCTGGCCGCCGCCACGCATATCGTGTTCGACAAGACCGGCACGCTGACCACAGCAGCGCTGGAAGTCAGCGACTTGCAGCTTTTTGCCCTGCCCCGCACCGAGGTATTGGCTTTGCTGGCCGGTCTGGAAGCTGGTTCGGCGCATCCGATTGCACAGGCCATTGCCCGGCTTGCCACGCAAGACGGTGTAGTGCCGGAAAACTTTGCGCAGCCAGCCGAGCAGGTGCCGGGCTCCGGCGTATCGGCGCAGGATGCCAACTATATGTATCGCCTCGGTCATGCCCGCTTTGCCTGTGGCAGCAGCGCCGAAGCGGGCGAAAACGCGCTCACACTCTATCTGACGCGGCAACGTCTCGGCTCAGACTCGGTTTTCGACTCGACAACCACCGTCCGCGAAACCCTGGCTCGCATCACGCTGGAAGATCAGCTCCGCCCCGAAGCGGCACCGGTCATCGAAGCCCTGCGCGAGCGCGGATTGGTGACCTGGCTGATGTCCGGCGATCAATCGTCCGTGCCGCAACAGGTTGCTACTGCACTCGGCATCGATCACTGTCAGGGCGGCATGACGCCGCAGGACAAACAGCAGGCCATCGAGAAATTGCAGGCTGATGGCGCGGTGGTGGTGATGGTCGGTGATGGCGTCAACGATGCTCCCGGTCTCGGGCAGGCGCATCTCGGCATCGCCATGGGCTCGGGTACCGATCTTGCGCAGACCAGTGCCGATGCAGTGTTGCTTGGCGACCGCCTGCCGGCGCTGGTGCCGGCTTTCCGCATGGCCGAACGCACGGCGGGCATCATCAAGCAGAACTTGCGGTGGGCGGTGGGCTACAATCTCGCCATTCTGCCGCCGGCCGCGCTCGGCTTCGTGCCGCCCTGGCTGGCCGCGCTGGGCATGTCGCTGAGCTCGCTGGTGGTGGTCATCAATGCCCTGCGTTTGCGACAGCGCCAATAACTGCTTACCGAGACGCCGCATGGAAGTCATTTACCTGCTGATTCCGCTCAGCCTGATGTTTCTCGTGGCCTCAGTCTGGTTCTTCTCCTGGGCCGTGCGCAACGCTCAGTACGACGATCTGCAAGGCCCAGCACATCGTATCATTCTGGATGACCGCGACAGCCAGCGCGGCTTGGCAGAGGCCGCAAAGAAGCCGATAGCCGCTGAGTCGATAACGCCTGCGCAAGCCCCGACAACACCCGAGCAGGAAAAGTCATGATGGATCTCAGCTGGCTGCTCACCGCCTTTGTCATGGGCCTGCTCGGCGGCACGCATTGCGTGGGCATGTGCGGCGGCCTCAGCAGCGCCTTCACCTATGCGCTGCCGGAAGCCTCGCGACGCGGCATCGCTCTCGTAGGTTGGCAGCTGCTGTATAACTCGGGACGCTTGCTGACCTACATGCTGCTCGGCCTGCTCGCCGGCATCCTGCTCAGCGGCCTGCAAGACCTCGGCAGCGTGGGCACGGCCATACGCTGGTTTGCCGGCCTGTTCATGATGCTGCTCGGGGCTTATCTGGCGGGATGGTTTCAGGCGCTGGCCGTGCTCGAGCGTATTGGCGGTCCCTTGTGGCGCTGGATGGCTCCGCTGCGTCAGCGCCTGTTGCCGATACGGCATCCGGCACAGGCCGTGGCCGCCGGCATGCTTTGGGGCTTTCTTCCCTGCGGCTTGGTCTACAGCGCCATGGCACTGGCCATCACCCGTGCCGAGCCGCTGCAGTCAGCGCTGGTCATGCTCGCCTTCGGCCTCGGCACGCTACCCACGCTGCTGGCTACCGGCACGGCATCAGCACAATTACGCCGCGTACTGCAACGGCCCGGCACACGGCAGACCGCTGGGGCTCTGGTCATTCTCTTTGGCTTGTGGACGATCATCGGGCCAGAGCTGATGCAGCACGGGCATCACCATCATGGTGGTGATGCCGCTGCCATGCCCATGGATCATTCGACCATGGATCACGGCAGCATGCAGCACTAGGTTAATCGCGGATGTTGTGCGGAATCATGTAGCGGGTAATCGCTGGCACCAGCAGTACCGCTGCAATCATGTTAGCGAGGAACATGAACGCCAGCAGCACGCCCATGTCACGCTGGAACTGCAGCTCCGAGAACATCCACATTGCCACCGACAGCGCCAGCGAGAAGCCTGTGAAGATCACCGCCTTGCCCGAGCGTTGCAGCGTGCGGTAATGCGCCTCTTCCAGCTTCATGCCCATGCCCATGCTTTCCTGAAGGATGGCGTAGTGGTAAATGCCGTAGTCGACACCAATGCCCACCGCCATCGCCAGCACCGGCAAGGTCGCAACCTTGAGGCCGATGCCGAGCAAAGCCATGAAGGCATAGGCCAGCACCGATACCATCGCCAACGGCAAGCCGATCGACAGCACCGAAGCAAAGTCACGGAACGAGAACCAGACAAACAGCACGATGATGGCGAACACACCCAGCACCACCTGCATTTCATCGGCATGGATAACTTCGTTAGTAGCGGCCATGACGCCGGCATTACCCGTGGCGAGACGGAAGGTCATGCCATTGTTTTTGCGCTCGGCATTGAAGGCCTTCACGGCATTGACCACATGCTCCAGCGTTTCTGCCTTGTGATCCTTCAGGTAGATGAACACCGGCATGGCGCTGCAATTGGAGTTGAACAGGCCGGCGCTGCTGGGTAGCAGGCTGGTCATGCGCGACAAGGATTGCGGGTTGCGCGGCACCATGTCGGCCTGCGGACGACCTTCGTTGAAGCCGACATAGACCTGACGCGCATAGGTCATGGCCGAGAAAGCCTTGGCCACACCATCGACGTTTTCCATGCGCCAGGCAAAGCGATCGACCTCTTCCATCCAGTCATAGTTGATGCAGGCATCCTGATCCGCTTCGGCGATGACCTTGAGAATATCGGCACCCAGTGCGTAATTCTCGACAATGGTTGCTGTGTCTTGGTTGTAGCGCGAGTCCGCGCGCAGCTCCGGCACACCCTTTTGGATATCGCCGATGTGCAGATCCTTGTAGTGCATGGCACCCCAAATCGTGACCAGAATCGCGCCCCCAATAACCAGCTTGGAAGGCAGTGGTCGGGTCAGCTTCTTGAGCTGATGCCAGCACGGATCGAACAAGGCTTCGCGCACCCGCTGCGACTCCTTGAACTGGCTGGCATTGCTCACCGGCATGTACGACAGCCAGATCGGCATTAGCACCTTATTGGTGATGATGATGGCGAGACAGCCCAGGGAGGCATTCAGCGCCATGTCCTGAATCGCTTCGATCTGGATAATCATGATGGTGACGAAGCCGATCACTGCTGTGAGCAAGGCGATGGTGCCGGGGATGGCGAAGCGACGGAAGGTGATCAGCGAGGCTTCCAGGCTGGTGTTGCCGGCATCGACCTCGGTGACCCAGGCATTCACATACTGCACGCCGTGCGAAATCGAGATCGACAAGACCAAGAACGGCACCAGTACCGCAAACGGGTCCAGACCCATGCCGAAAACGACCAGCATGCCAGCGTTCCACATCACCGAGACCAGTGCACAAGCCAGTGGCATGACCGCCATGCGCAAGCTGCCGCAATAGATCCACAACAGTCCGGTAGTCAGCAGCAAGGTCAGCAGAAAGAAGATGAAGACCTGGCCAGTAGCGTCGGTCATGTCACCGACTACCTTGGCAAAGCCGATGATGTGAATGCTCACACCCTCTTTCTCATACTTGGTGCGGATGGCTTCGAGCTGATCGGCCACCTGCTTGTAATCGATGCGCTTGCCACTGACCGGATCGACCTCCAGCATCTCGGCGAAGACCATGGCGCCACGCTCATCATTGGCGACGAGGCGACCGACAATGCCGGCCTTGCGCACATTGGAGCGAATCTGCTCGGTCATTGCCGGCGTTGGCTGATAGTCCGCCGGAATCACATCAGCGCCGCGCAAACCATCTTCAACGACTTCGATGTAACGCGTGCTCGGTGTGAACAGCGATGACACGCGCGAGCGGTCAACGTTGGGCAGGAAGAAAACATCATCCGTGACCTTGCGCAGCTTCTCTAGAAAAGCCGGCTGGTAGATGTCGCCGCGCGTGTTCTGCACGGCCACCAGCACGATGTTGGCGCCGCCAAAATCACGCTGGTACTGCTTGTACACCGCCATGTAGGGGTGATCGAGCGGGATGGTCTTTTCGTAGCCGGCATCGGGGGCGAGATGACTGGCGCAATAGAGCAGCACCAGTGTGATCACGCCCAGGATACCGAGTGTCAGCTTGCGCCGGGCAAAGACCAGCGGTTCGATGACCGCAAGAATGCGGCGGGTGCGTGCGGAGAGAACGAGAGATTCTTTCACGGTGCAATCTCCGGCAGCGTCACGCTTGAAATACCGTGCATACCGACCACAAGCAGCTTCTTGCCTTGGCGTATCACACGCGAATAAGTAGCTGAGCCGACATGCTTAACGGCCGTGGCCGTGGTGCGTGTAGGATCGACCAGAACGACAGCCGCATCGGCACCGACCAGCGCAGCACGGCCATCCGAGAGAAGGCTGCCACCAAAAAACGATGTTTCCATGGGTGGAATAACACGGCGGAAGCCTAACTTCAGAGCTTGCGCATCGTCAGGACTGGGCGTGATCAGCGGGTCAAAGCTGGCCGGATCACCCGCCTGCAGGCGATTCACATCGTCAATGGCGTAGATACGGCCGCGCTGGCCAAAAACCAGCGCGCTGTTCGCCGATGTCGGCAAGATGCCGAAGTAGGAACCGGCATAGGCCGGTGCAGAAAGCTTCCAAGTAAGGCCGCCATCCCGCGATACTGCCAGCAAGCCGCGCTCACCACTGACAATCAGACCGCCCTCACCCAAATTGGCGATGGCATTCAAATGCAAGCCCGACATCGTCAGCGGATTCTCCACCGGCAGCCAAGACTTGCCGCCGTCTTCGGTTACCAGCATGAGACCGAAGGCACCGATGGCATAGCCACGCAGCGGCGTGACAAAAGCGGCATCGTAGAGCGTGTTCGGGCGCTGATCGGAAATGGCTTGATGCTGCAGCTTCCAGTGCTCGCCCTGATCCGAGCTAAGCAGAATCACACCATCATAACCTACGGCAAACAAGCGGCCGTCAGCCAGGGCAATGACGCGATTAAGCATGGCGCGCGTCGGCACCGGCTTTTGCGACCAGAGCTGGCCATCTTTCGAGGTCAGCACATGACCGCGAGCGCCGACCATCACAAAGCCTTTCGACAGCACAGCGATATCCAGCAAGGTGCTGCTTGTCGCCTTCGGCATGATCTCGGCATGGCCTGCCGGCGCGGCGGCGCTGACTCCAGCAGAAAGTGTCAGCAATGCCGCACACAACAGGTATTTCGACATCATTCAGACCCTTACTTGGACAAGTTCTGCGGCAGGAAGTGGCTGTCTTTAAACTCAACCGTCCAGTCGCTGATGTCACTTTCATTCAGCAAGCCTGTGGCGTAGTAACGACCACTGAGTAAGTCATAAATGAACTCAGGGCTAGGTGACACTGTTGGGATGAATGGTAAGGTCGCCAGATGCGCTTCCTGGAACTTCCAGAGCTGATCACGGTTGTCGTAGCAATCCACGGCGGCAATCGACCAGGAGTCTTCGTCTACATAGAAGCGGCGCTTCTTGAACTGGTGACGCTGACCCGGCTTCAGGGTGGCCTCGACAACCCAGACACGATGCAACTCATAGCGTGCATGATCCTGATTGGCATGACCCTTGGTCAGCACATCTTTCACTTTTAGGGCCGGCGAAGACATGCGCAGGCTGTTGTAGGCAATCAGCATCGGCTTCTTGCCGATCAGCTTCCAGTCGTAGCGTTCCAGCGAACCGTTGAAAGTATCGACCTGATCGTTGAACTGCTCGCCATCGGCACCCAGCGTCGGGTTATCGAAGCCGACATCCGGTGCACGACGCACACGGCCCAGACCCGGATCGAACAGCCAAGCCGAACGCGAACCCATGATCGGCTCATGCACCAGCGTGGTCTGACCGGCAACACGCGCCGGCGCCTGGTTCTTCGCCATGAAATACAGCGCTAGCTTGTTGTCGGCCGGGGCTGGTGTTTTGTAGTTGGCGTACACGAACTTCACATCCGCGATAAAGCGTGACTGCTGCACACCGCCATCCTGCGCCACAATCGCTGAGTTGTTGACCAGGCGAACGGCATTGCCGCGATACTTCAGGCGATGGTTCCAGATGACTTCGGCACCGTTCTTGGGAACCGGAAACGGGAAGCCGATGGCCGCGCCATTGAGATCATCGGTGCCCTGCAGGCTGGCCGAAGTCGCATTCTTGCGCGTTGCCGCATAAATTTGTTCCGGGAAAAAGCCTGTGCGCTCGGTAGGGTACACATTCATTTTGTAATCGGAATAGAGGCGGAACATGGCCTTGTTGCCTTCCGTCAGCTGCGCGGCGTACTGGCTCAGGTTGGCACGGGTGATGGTCAGGCGCGGTTTGTCGGCAGCCAACTTGCCAGACAGCAAGTTATAGGCACCCATGGGGTTATTCCGACCCATGGCAACCAATGCGGGACGATTAATGTCCAACTGTGCTTGGCTGTAAAAGCTCTTGCCCGACCAAGCCGGAATGAGGCCATCGGCAGAGGCCGCGCGCTCAGCACCAACAGGGGTCAGGTCCTTGCCCAGCCGATCAGCCTCGGCAGCGGAAACCCCGGCATAGGCTGAGGTGGTAAGCAGTAACAACACACCGGCCTTTAGAATTTGGCTCATTATTATTCTCCCACGTGATTAGGCTCTGAGCTCAGCCCCGGCAAGGGGATCTGTGCACACAGCCAGCGAGTGTACGAAGCTCTCATAGTGCATGAATTGGCTCTGGGGCGAATGACTAATTTCTCGCAGGCCAATGCGTGTGCGCGAGGATGCTGAGATCAATGGCAATGGCCTCAGATGCCACCGATTCAACGTCCGGAATAATAAAAATGACAATACGCGGACTTCTGGCTGCAACCACGCTCATCACCCTTGCCAGCTCGGCATGGGCCCTCGAAGGTGAAGTAGCGGGCATTAATTTCAACATCAAATCCAATGTCACGGTGGGTGTCGCCATTCGTGCTGAAGAGCGAGACCTGAACCAAGTTGCCAAGCTGTCTGTGCCAGGACAGGAAAACCTGTGCAACGACGGTAACAATGGCTGCACCACCGAGCAGGGCAATCGAGACCTCATCAATGCCAAGGGCGCCTTTACCGGCGCCAACTCGGATGACGGCAACTGGAACTACGACAAAGGTGATATCACCGACTCGCTGGTGAAATTCACGCCGGAAATCAAGCTGCAGCGCGGCGACCTCAAAGTCGAGTTCTCCGGCCTGTTCTACTATGACCCGGTCAATGCCAACTTCACCGAATTCCACTCGGATGACCTGTATCAACCCGCAGAAACACCGCGCGCGCAAAATGTGGTAGATATTTTTGCGCGCGGCGCCGAGCTACGAAAGGCTTATTTTCAGTACACCCCGGAAATTCTTGGGCAATCCTTCAATTTGAAGGTCGGTCGTCAAGTGCTGCCTTGGGGTGAGTCGCTGCTGGTTCTGTTCAACAACCTGAATCAGCTCAATCCGCTTGACGCCAATGCTGCCGCCCGTCCCGGCTTCCAGCTCAGCGATGTATCAACACCCGTAAACATGGCCGTGCTCAGCTTCCCCATCATGGACAGCGTGTCAGTCGAGCTGGTGGCACCACTGGAATGGCGCCCCGTTCGTGCACCACCCCATGGCAGCTTTGCTTCTACCGTAGACCCCGTCGACAATAATTATGCAACGCTGGGGTTGGGCAACCAGCATGAAGATCCGAATAGAATCTCCGAGCCTTATGGCAACAATGGCCTGCTGACCAGCACCTCATACAGCCCCTCTGTGCTGCCAGCTGAGTTTGGCTACGCCTCCGACAAAGGTCAGTACGGGGCACGAATAACCTTCGTCGCGGACTGGCTTAACAACGGCACAGAAATCGGCTTGCATTATCTGCGTTACCACAGCCAATTCCCTTATCTCAGCGGCTATGCTGCCGACGAATCCTGCTGGCATAGATCTTCCGGAGCCAATGCAACACTCGCCTTTGCTGATGCCACCAGGGATTGTGGTGGTTTCGTCAATGCCCCCGGCGGCCGTGATCCGCTCACGGTAGATACCCTCAAGATCTTTCTCGAGTATCCGGAAAACATTGACCTTTATGGCCTCAGCTTCAACACCAACCTTTTTGGTGTCGCGGTATCAGGCGAGTACGCCTACCGGCCGAACATGCCCTTGCAAATTCTGACCACGGATGTGATTTATGCCCTGCTGCAACCGGCACTGCCAACAACAGACCTGCAAGCCGGCAATGTCATTATTCCCAGCGGCCGCAATGCCTTGCCGGACTACCTCAGCCAATATCGCGACATTGAAGTTCAAGGCAATCAACTGATCCATGGCTACGAACGCTTCCCGGTCCACAATGTGTCCATGTCACTGCTAAAGCTGTTTCCGCACAATCCCTTTGGCGCTGATGACATGATTACTATTCTGGAAGTAGGAGCAACCTATATTCAGAACATGACCGGTTCACATGTGCTGCCGCTCAATGGGCCTGGCGAAAACACCCACACCAGCGCAGGTGCCGATGGCACAGGTGCTGGCTGTGCAAACCCGAATGACTGCATCGATACACGCCGGCAAACCCCGACCACACAAACATTCAACCGCCCTACGGAGCTGTCTTATGGCTATCGCGCCGTGGCCAAATTGGCCTACAACACGCTCATCCCTGGCGCCGTGCTGGAACCCTCGATCATTTTCTTTCATGACCTGAAAGGCATCACGCCAGCGCCACAGGCGAACTACATCGAAGGCCGCAAGATCGTCAATCTGGGCCTGTTGTTGCGCTTCCCCAACGAGTTACAACTGGGTGCAGGCTACGAGGCCAAGTTTGGCTCGAATGTGCGCGAATATTTGGAGCGTGACCGCGATCGTCTGCTGTTTTACGGGTCTTACAGCTTCTGATCTGAGCTGCTCTGCTGATGGCGAGCCCGGAAATCGGCCGGTGTCTCGCCATGACTCCAACGCTTGAAGGCACGATAAAATGTGCTGGGTTCGGAAAAGCCCGCCGTAAAGGCAATATGCGAGATGCTCTCACTAGTTTTGCGCAGCATTTCCTTGACCAGCTTGCGGCGGCAGTTTTCCCGTTCACGAATAAAGTGAGTGCCGAGATTGCTGAGTCGATACTTCAGCTCGGTAGTATTTAGCCCGAGACTGCGACTGGCCAACTCCAGCGTGACTTCACCACGCTGCAAGAGATGCGCAATGACACTTTGCACTTTGACCAGAAAGTCCTGCTCCTCGATCTTGCGCAACGCACTGCGCGCATAGTTTTCATGCATGCGCAGCAAGTCCGGATCGGCATAGGCACATGGCATGGCCAATAGCGAGGTATCGAAATAAAGACGATTTTCGGCACAGCCAAAATGCAGCGGACAGCCATAGATGGCGGCTCTGTCACCCATGTTCTCGGGAGCTTCACAGGCGAAATCAATGCGCCTGGGCATGAATCGGCCTTCCGTGACATCGCTGTAGAAATCCACCAGCCCCAGCATCAGACACTCAGAGTAATGCCTGAACTGATTGACGGAAGCAGAGTGCGATTGAATGTGCAGATAGCTCAAGTCCCCCAGGCCATGCAGGCTCAGGCTGAGTGCATCAGACAAGATGCGCATGTATTTCAGGCTGTTTTCAAGCGCAGTGCCAAAATTGGGAGCGCCCAGGAAAAGACAACTGAGGATGCTGCCTCGCGACGAAGGCAAATGCTGGCCAATGACCAGACCAATGTCTGGGTCTGCGGTATAACGCTCCAGCGCCGTCCAGAATTGAATGACACGGTCGTGAGGGTAACAAAAGTCGGATTTCTTGAACTGCTCAGCAGGAAACCCCAGACTTTCCACAAAAGTCTCGGCGTCGTGGCCGGCCCGTCCGATGGCCTCGTAGCAGAGCACGGCAAATCGGCCGCGGTCAGATAGCGTCTTATTCATCATGGCGATGTCGGCTAAGTGTTTTATTATTTTTTATCGGTGAATATGCTTTAGCACAGCATCTTGGCCGCAATGTAGCACTTCATTTGCCTGATTGTAATTTTTTGTATCCAATGATGGGCGTTTTAGACTAAATGGCACCTTGATGGCGCTGTGCCCACCGACACTTGAACCGAAGGAATACTCATGAAATTCGAAGAATATCGTCAACATGATGCCCTCGGGCTCGCCGCTCTGGTCAGCCGCAAGGAAGTGACACCGAGCGAGTTGCTCGACTGTGCTCTGGCGCGTGCCGCCGCCGTCAACTCCGAGCTCAATGCCATTGTCATTCCCATGCACGAGATCGCCAGAGCGCGCGTTGCCAGCGAGCTGAGCGGGCCGTTTGCTGGTGTGCCGTTCCTGATCAAGGACATCGCGCAGGATCATGCTGGTGTGGCCTCGACCGCCGGCAGTCGCGCCTTTCGCAACTATGTGCCGGCCACCAATTCCGAATATGTGAACCGAGCGCTGGCTGCCGGTCTGGTCATCTTCGGCAAGACCAACACGCCAGAGCTGGCGCTGAAAGGCACGACCGAGCCGGAACTCTGGGGGCCATCGCGCAATCCGTGGAATCCGCTCCATACCACCGGCGGCTCGTCCGGGGGCTCGGCGGCTGCCGTGGCGGCGGGCATGGTGCCGATGGCCGGGGCCAGTGATGGCGGTGGCTCAATTCGTATTCCGGCTGCGTACTGCGGTCTGTTTGGCCTGCGGCCATCACGCGGGCGTGTGCCGGCGGGGCCGCGCCACGCCGAGTTTTGGCACGGGGCATCCAGCGAACATGTGGTGAGCCGCAGCGTGCGTGACAGCGCCGCGATGCTGGACGCCTTGCAGGGCCCGGACTCGGGTGCGCCGTTTCATATTCAGGCACCAGCTCGGCCGTATCTGCAAGAGATCGGGCGCGACCCCGGCAAGCTACGCATTGGTTATTCCACGCGTTCGCCGCTGGGGCTGGGTGTTGACCCCGATGCCGTGGCAGCAATCGAGGCTTGCGTGGCGCTGCTGCGCCAGCTCGGGCATGAAGTTGAAGAAGCCGAGCCGGCGATTGATGGCCAGGAACTGGCTGAATGCTTCCTGACCATGTACATGGGTCAGACCGCCGCGAACATGGCCGAGGCGCAGCGACTGCACGGTGCCCGCGAGCAGGATTTCGAACTTGATACACGGGCACTGGGTCTGCTCGGGCGCGCGCTGTCTGCTGGTGAATACACGCGCTCATTGTTCAAATGGAATGGCTTTTCACGCTCGCTCGCTACCTTCTTTCAAACCTATGATCTGTATCTGACTCCGACACAAGCTTGCCTGCCGGCGAAGATTGGCGAGCAGAGAACGCCGGCATGGCAAGAAGCTGCGCTCAAACCCTTGCTCGCAATGGGCCTCGGCAAGCTACTGCTTAACAGCGGTCAGGTCGAGAAAATGGCCAGCGAAAGTCTGCGCCGCGTGCCCTTCACCCAGCTCTCGAATTTGACCGGCACGCCCTCCATGTCGGTTCCTTTGTACTGGACGTCGGATGGCCTGCCCCTGGGCGCGCAATTTGTGGCACCGTTTGGCGATGAGGCCTTGCTGTTCAGGCTGGCCTCGCAACTGGAACAGGCGCAGCCCTGGTTCGGGCGCGTGCCGGCTTGAACTCAGGCTTGGCAGATGCCCCCGGCTCGGCTAGTCTCCGCAGCTAACTCTATCTGACAACAACTATCGCCAGATTCTAGTGGCGCGGAGTGACTCCATGAAATTCTCCCTGAAGACCCTGCTGCTGGCCGCTGGCCTCACTGCAACAGGCGTGGCGCAGGCCTCGCTCGGCGTCTGGGTGCAGGACAAAGCACTGGGCTTGGAGCAGTATCGCGCTGGCCTCACGACCAGCATGGTCAGCGTCGATGGCCACGACATCAAGGTCTTCACGCGCCATCTCGACAATAGCGCGCCCTGCCTGGTGATGATCCACGGCTTCACCGCCCGGGGTGCACACTGGTTCCGCATGGCGCAGAAAATGCCAGAAGATCGCTGCGTAATCGCGCTTGATCTACCCGGTTTCGGCGACTCTACCTTCATCCCGACCGCCGCCTACGATGCCGCCACTCAGGCCGACCGTGTCAGCGCCGTGATCACCGCGCTGAAGCCGAAAAATCCGCAGGTTGATGTCATCGGCAACTCCATGGGTGGTTTCATCTCTGCCGAGCTCGCGCTGCGTCATCCTGAGCAGGTGCACAGCCTGGGCCTGATGAATGCCTCCGGTGTCAGCAGCCCGACGCTAAGTGTGCTGCGCCAGCAGATCGCTGAAGGCAAGAATGGCTTCTTCGCGAAAGACATCGCCGGCTTCCATAGTTTCTACGCGATGACCATGAGCCAGCCGCCCTTCGTGCCCGGATTCGTTCTCGATGCCGTCGGTGAGCAGGCCATCGAGCGTGTGGCGCGTCACGAGTACATCTTCAACCAGCTCAATGGCCCGCTTTTGGACAGCCAGCTGAGCAAAATCAAGGCACCCACGCTGATCATCTGGGGCGATGAAGACAAGCTGCTGCACATAAGCATGGCCTCGATCTGGCGCAAGATCCCCGGTTCGCGCGTGTTCGTATTCAAGGGCATTGGCCACATGCCGCACTTGGAGCGTCCGACCGAAAGTGCCGAGCTGTACACCAAGTTTCTCAACAAGACTTTGTAAGGATAGCCACCATGACGGTCGCCAACCGCCGCTTCACCCTGTCGCTGAGCAACGGCCACGCCATGCAGTGCGAGCTGTTTCTGCCGGCTCGCCGCAATGACAAGCGCGCGGCGGTGATTGCTATTCATGACATCTTCGGCCTGACCGATGACATTCGCCGCATCGCCAGTCGTCTCGCCGATGCCGGCTACCCGGCGGTGGTGCCCGACCTCTACGACAACGGCTCGATGAAGCCGCTGTGCGTGACCAAGACGCTGCTCGCGCACGAGACCGGCAAGGGTCTGGCGTTCGAACAGCTCGAAGCCGTGCGCCAGTGGCTGCTGATCGAGCCGGAGCTGGATGTGCAACAGGTTGGCGTCATGGGCTTCTGCATGGGCGGCCGCTTTGCCCTGCTCTATGGTGCGCAGGCACCGCTGGCCGTGGTAGCCCCGTTCTACGGCATGGTGCCGCCGAAGGCCGAAGACTTGCAGGGCATCTGCCCGGTGGTCGGCGGCTGGGGCGAGAAAGATATGATCATGGGCAAGCACGGCAAGCTGCTCAACAAGCACCTTGATCAGCTCGGCGTGGAGCATGATGTGAAGAGCTACCCCGATGCCGGCCACTCTTACATGAACAATCACGACACCTTCATTTTCCGCGAACTCGGCGATTACAGCCCGCTGCGCTCGAAGTACAACGAGGCCGCTGCCGAGGATAGCTGGGAGCGCGTATTCGCGTTCTTTAACAAGGTGTTGTGATTGGCCGTGGCTGATAGCGCGCAAGCGCAAGGCTTCGCACCGGTCGCTCATGGCGATGCCCGGCTACTGATTCTCGGCAGCATGCCCGGCCAGGCCTCGCTGCAAGCGCAAGCCTATTACGCTCACCCGCGCAACGCCTTCTGGCGCATCCTCGCTGATGTGCTCGGCTTCCCGGCCGAGCTGCCCTATGCCGATCGGCTGGCGATTTTGCAGGCCAACGGCATCGCGCTCTGGGATGTGCTGGCGGCCTGCCATCGCCCCGGCAGCCTCGATGCCGACATCGACGACGCCAGCATCGTGGTCAATGATTTTGCCGGCTTCCTGCAGCAGCATCCGCACATCACACGAGTCTGCTTCAACGGCGCCAAGGCCGAGAGCAGCTGGCGCAAGCAGGTGCAGCCCTTGCTCGACTTGTCGCTTGAATTGCTGCGCCTGCCCTCGACCAGCCCGGCCCATGCCGGCATGCCTTACGAGGCCAAGCGCGCACTTTGGGCCCATGCTCTGGCTCAATAGGCCCTCGCTCAGCGCGGCCGGCGCATCAGGTAGTAGACCCCCGGCACCACCAGCAGCGACAACAACGGTGCCGTCAGCATGCCGCCAATCATCGGCGCGGCAATGCGCTGCATGACCTCGGAGCCGGTGCCGCTGCCCCACAGGATCGGCAGCAGACCGGCGACAATCACCGCCACCGTCATCGCCTTCGGCCGCACACGCTGCACGGCCCCCTCGTGGATAGCCGCGAGCAGATCGGCCTCGCTGCTCAGCCCGGCATCCAAGCGTTTCTGCCAGGCCTGCTTGAGATAGAGCAGCATGATGACGCCGAACTCGGCCGCCACCCCGGCCAGCGCAATAAAGCCGACGCCGCTGGCCACCGAAAGGTTATGCCCGAGCAACCAGAGCAGCCAAACGCCGCCAGCAAGCGCGAACGGCAGCGTCGCCATGATGAGCAAAGCCTCGTCGATGCGGCCGAAGGTCAGATAGAGCAGGAAGAAGATAATCAGCAAGGTCGCCGGCACCACGATCTTCAGCCGCGCCGTGGCACGCTCGAGGAACTCAAACTGGCCCGACCAGGAAATGGCATAGGCCGCCGGCAATCTGACCTGACGGCTGACCGCCTGCTGCATGTCCTGCACCGCCGATTTCAGGTCACGGTCGCGGATATCCACATAGACCCAGCCCGACAGCCGCGCGTTCTCGCTGCGCAGCATCGGCGGACCATCGGCAATGCGCAGCGTGGCGACATCGCCCAGACGAATCTGCGCACCGCGCTCGGTGACCATCGGCAGATCGTGCAGCTTGGTCAGCGAATCGCGAATTTCGCGCGGATAGCGCAGGTTGATCGGGAAGCGCTGCAGGCCCTCGACGGTCTCACCGATGTTGTCGCCGCCAATCGCCGCCGACACCACTGACTGCACATCGACGACGTTGAGGCCGTAGCGCGCCGCCGCCTGGCGATTGATATCGACATCGATGTAGCGCCCGCCGGTGAGGCGCTCGGCCAGCGCCGAACTGACGCCGGGCACGGTCTTCACCACGCGCTCGATCTCGCCGGTGAGGCGGTCGATTTCCTGCAAGCTTGCCCCGGAAACCTTGATGCCGACCGGGCTCTTGATGCCCGTCGCCAGCATGTCGATGCGATTGCGTATCGGCGGCACCCAGATGTTCGACAGCCCCGGCACGCGCACCACGCGATCCAGCTCGGCGACCAGCTTGTCTGGCGTCATACCATCCCGCCATTGATCGCGTGGCTTGAACTGGATGGTGGTCTCGAACATTTCCATCGGTGCCGGATCGGTGGCGGTGTCGGCACGGCCGGCCTTACCAAAGACACTCGCCACTTCCGGCACGGTCTTGATCAAACGATCCGTCTGCTGCAACAGCTCGGCCGCCTTGCCGGCGGATAGTCCGGGCAGCGCCGACGGCATGTAGAGCAGATCACCTTCATCCAACGGCGGCATGAACTCACCGCCGAGCCGACTCAGCGGCCACAGGCTGACGATCACTACCAGCACAGCCAGCATCAGCGTACGGCGCGGATGCCGCAGCACTTTGTCTAGCACCGGCTCATACCAGTGAATCAACCGGCGATTGATCGGATTATCGTGTTCGGCGGGGATGCGGCCGCGAATGAGATAGCCCATCAGCACCGGAATCAGCGTCACCGACAGGCCGGCAGCGGCGGCCATGGCATAGCTCTTGGTGAACGCCAGCGGCGCAAACAGCCGCCCCTCCTGCGCCTCCAGACTGAACACCGGAATAAACGACAAGGTAATGATGAGCAGCGAGAAAAACAGCGCCGGTCCGACCTCGACGGCCGCCGCCGTGATCACCTGCCACTGCTCCTCGCCTTTCAGTTTTCGCTCAGGATACTTCTGCTGCCAGGCCTCGATGTGCTTATGTGCGTTCTCGATCATGACCACGGCGGCATCGATCATGGCGCCGATGGCAATAGCGATGCCACCCAGCGACATGATGTTGGCATTGACGCCCTGATAACGCATGACGATGAACGCGGCGAGAATCCCCAGTGGCAGCGAGATGATAGCGACCAGCGCCGAGCGCAGATGAAAGAGAAAGGCCAGGCACACCAGCGCCACCACCACGAACTCTTCCAGCAACTTGTAGCCGAGATTGCTCACCGCGCGCTCGATCAATTGCGAGCGGTCATACACCGGCACGATCTCGACGCCTTTGGGCAAGCTCGATTTCAGCGTCGCCAGCTTGGCTTTCACCGCCGCGATGGTGGCCAACGCATTTTTTCCCGAGCGCATAATAATGACACCGCCGGCCACCTCGCCCTCGCCATTGAGCTCGCTGATGCCGCGTCGCATTTCCGGGCCGATCTGGATATGCGCGACATCGCCAAGCTGCACCGACACGCCGGCCGCGCTGGTGCGCAGTGGAATCTGGCGAAAGTCATCCAGCGATTTCAGATAGCCCGAGGCGCGCACCATGTACTCGGCTTCGGCCAGCTCCAGCACCGAACCGCCGGCCTCCTGATTGGCGCCCTGCACTGCCGCGATGACGCTGGCCTGGGTCAGGTTGAACGCCCTCAGGCGATCCGGATCGAGCACGATCTGGTATTGCCGCACCATACCGCCGATGCTGGCGACCTCGGCGACATCCGGCACGGTTTTCAGCTCGTACTTGAGAAACCAGTCCTGCAAGGCACGCAGCTGCGACAGGTCGAGATGGCCCGTGCGATCCACCAGCGCGTACTCAAAGACCCAGCCAACACCGGTGGCATCCGGCCCGAGCGCGCTCCGCGCCTGCGCCGGCAAGCGACCCTGCACCTGATTCAGCGACTCCAGCACGCGCGACCGCGCCCAGTACGGATCGGTGCCGTCCTCAAACAGCACATAGACGAAGGAGTCGCCGAAGAACGAATAGCCTCGCACGGTCTTCGCACCCGGCACCGACAGCAGCGTGGTGGTGAGCGGATAGGTGACCTGGTTCTCCACCAGCTGCGGTGCCTGCCCCGGCCAGGTGGTGCGGATGATGACTTGCACATCTGACAGATCCGGCAAGGCATCGAGCGGCGTGCGGCTGACCGACCAGAGGCCGCCGACGGTGAGCAGCAGCGTCGCCAGCAACACCAGAATGCGGTTGCCGACGGACCAGCGGATGAGATTGGCGATCATTGGCTCATCCCTCGCATGTCCATCTTGTCGACCATGCCGGCAGGTGCTTCCGGCACAGCATTCATGCGGTCACCGACGCCCTTCAGACTGGCCTCAGAGTCCACAAGAAACTGACCAGACACGACCACTTTCTGACCCGCTACCAGCCCCGAACGAATCTCGGTCTGACCTTGGCTGTCGCTGCCCGTTTCAACATTCACCGACTGCAAATTGCCACTAGCCTGCCGCACAAAGACGACACTGCGCGTACCGGTACGAATCACCGCCTCCGATGGCACCAGCAAGACCTGCGCCCGAGCCGGCGAAGTGAAATGCAGCGTGGCAAACATGCCCGGCACCAGTTCTGCTTGTGGATTCGCCAGCTCCACACGCGCCTTCAGCGTGCGCGTTGTGGCATCAACATCCGGCAAGATAGCGCTGACCCGACCCGTGAATACCTTGCCCGGAAATGCCGTGGCCTCGGCCTCGACGGTCGTGCCCGGCCGCACCTGCGCGGCCATCGCCTCGGGCACCTCGGCATTGACCCAGACCCGGCTCAGGCCGTTGATGCGAAACAGCAGGCTGCCCGGCATCACCGTCATACCCTCGCGGATGGCCAGCTCGCTGATCACGCCGCTGATCGGTGCAGTGATGGCCAATCGCGGCTGGGTCTTGCCCGTACGCTCGACCAGCGCAATCTGCGCCGGCGTCATGCCGACCAGGCGCATACGCTGACGTGCGCCATCGCGCAAGGCTGCCGTGCCCTCGCCAAACAGCTGTCGCAGCGATAAAAACTCCTCCTGCGCTGCCACCCAGTCCGGCACATAAAGCTCGGCCAGCACTTGGCCTTGGCGCACCGCATCGAGCGGTGCGCGCACCAGCAGACGCTCGACAAAGCCAGCAGCTCGCGCCTGCAGCACAGCAACATCGCGCTCATTCCAGGCTACGCTACCGACTGCAGAGAGCTGTGACTGCAACGTGCCGAGCCTGACCTCGGCGGTACGAATACCGAGATTCTGCTGCACCTGCGGGCTGATGCTGACACCGCCTTCAGCCGCCCCATCGGCACCCTCATCGGCATAGACCGGCACCAGCTGCATGTCCATGAATGGCGACGGGCCGGGTTTGTCGAAACGCTGCCCAGGCACCATCGGATCGTGCCAATACAGGACTTTTTTATCCTTGGCCGGGGTAGCACTCATGCTCATCGCATCAGCGCCCATCATGCCCATGCCTTGATGCATGCCGAGTGCGTAAAGGCCCCAACCGCCAGCGGCGAGCACAGCCAGCACAGCGACTGTCACCGCAGTTTTCCGAATATTCATGATGTGCTCCCGGTGCCTTCAGGCAGCAGAAAATTGAGTTCTACCCACTCGATAGCAGTCTGCATTTCCAATTGCAGCGCTTGCCGTTTCAGCTCCAGTGCACTGCGGCGCGCCGTCAGCACATCCGCCAGCCCAGCCTTGCCACCGCGATAGCCCGCCAGCACAGCTTGCACACGCGCCTGTGCCAACGGCAGGCGTTGCTCGCGAGTGCGCTGCAAGCGCTGTAGGTCGGTCTGCCAAGCATCAACACGGGCGCGCACCTCGGCGACATGACCGCGGAACATGTCATCGCGCTCGGCTCGGGCTTGCACCAATAGCGCCTGCCGTGCCGCCAACTCACGATTCTGCCGCCGGCTCTGATCCCATTGCAGCGGCGTCGACACACCCAGCGACATCATGTTGGAGAACTCCGAGCCACGCTGGGCATAGCTCAATTCGACACTCCAGTCGCTGCGCTTGTCGGCCTCGGCCAGCTTTGTCTCGGTTTCGGCAACATCAATTCGGCGTGCCAGCATGAGCAAATCCGGGTGACGACTCAGGTGGGTTTCCAGCTCGGCAACATCAAAATGGATACGATTGATGTCAGGCTGACCGGCCAGCGCCTGATCCGCCTGCTCCGCACCCACCCAGCGTGCCAGTGCTGTCTTCGCCACACGCAGCTGACGCTGCACATCCGCCAGCTCATCTTCCATGGTCAGCGCCTCAGCACGGGCCGTCAGCACATCAGCCTGCGTCGTGCGGCCACCTCGATAAGCGCCCTCGCCAGCGATGACTTGCTGGCGCACCTGCAACAGTTGCTCGTCTAGCAATATCCGTATCTGCTGCAGGTAATAGCTCTCCAGCCAGGCCTTGCCGGCCGCGCGCAGAATCTCGCTTTGCTCAATCGCTTTTTCAGCACCAGCCAATAGCACCTGCTTTTCCTGGCGCTGACGACGCAGTGCGAGCTTGTCGCTGCGGGTGACCTCTTGCATGAGACCGATGCGACGCATGGTCATGAAGTCGCGTGTCAGGCTGAAGCGATCCGCCGTGTTCACCGGCAAGTTATCGATGCCCAGACTCAGGGTCGGATCGGGCCGCTCGCCGGCGGCGACGGCCAAGTCGCTGGCAGCGGCAATAGCCGCATCCTGCGCCACCAGCTGTGAGGATTGTGCCAATGCAAGGCGCTGGGCCTGGGCAAATGACAGCTCGGCCGCCGTCAGGGCCATAGGTACCAGCAGCAAGCAAGCAGCCTGAAAGATGCGCACCAGCGCACTGCGCAAATGGAATGAAGTCATGAGGGGCATCCTCGTCAATCAAGTTCGGAAATACATGAACAACCGCCGAGGCAAGATCGGCAGCCAGGCTGATAGGAGCCGGCTGAGCGGCTCCGAGGTGGGGCTATTCGAGGAAACGCTGGAAGCGGATAACAGGATGCGGATCGCCGGGATCGACCCAAGCAGGCAGTCGCGACAGCCGTGCTGTGCCAGCCCGATCTGCCAGCAGCGGCAGCTCAAAAAGCGCAACCAGCGCAGTAACATCGAGCAGTTGCAGCTTCTTGGCAATATCGGCCTGATGCACATGCTGGCATTCGCCATGACAGTCCGGTGCGACCGAATCCTGAACAACGGCCTGCTCATGACAGCCGGCTGGAGTTTCGCTGCTAGTGGACATCGCAGCAGCGGCCGTGTCCGTAGCCGGAAAAACCACGCGCGTCATGGCCTGCGCCTGACAGATCGTGAAGATCAGCAGAACGAAGCTCATGCACAAAGCGATGGTCTTGCGCGGGATACGATTCATGGTCTCGTCGTGCACCAAACGGTGCCGTGGCTGGCAATGAGGATGATGCTAGAGTCTATACCCAAGTACAGAGTCAAGTACGCAATCAAGGAACCCGTCCGATGACTGCCCACAAGATCGGATTCGCCGCCAAGGCCGCCGGCGTCACCGTCGAAACCGTGCGCTACTACGAGCGCGAAGGCTTGCTCGGCACAGCCCGGCGTACCGATGCGGGCTATCGCCTGTACAGCGATGCCGATGTGGCACGGCTGCAATTCATCCGCAAGGCCAAAGCCCTCGGCTTCACGCTCGACGACATCGGCGAGTTGCTGCAATTGCAGGATGGCGGTGGCACCAAGCAGCAGGTTCGCGAACGCGTGCAGCATAGGCTGGCCGACCTGAGCGAGAAAATTCGCCAGCTCACCGCTATTCGGGATGCGCTGGCGACGCTGGAGCATCAGTGCTCCGGTTACGGGCCGATTGCCGGCTGTCCGATCATTGAGGGCGTCAAGGCGACTCATCTGGCGTGATGCCGCCACAACTCGAAGCCGCCTTAGTGGCAAGGCTTCTTGATCTGCCGCGACAGCAGCCAGACATTCACCGGCCACGCGGCCAGAAAGCCGGCTGGCAACGCCAGCAACAAGCCCGTCCAAAATATCGGGGTAAAGACCGAAGTGGCCGTCATGCCGCCGAGATGGTAGTCGGTGAAGTTCATCGCCAACTCCATCACGCCGATTGAAATCACCTCGCCGAGCCAGATCGCCTGCAAGGCAGTACGCCATGACATGCCCGTTTTGACCAAGGGCCACAGGCCGAGCAGAAAGCCGCTGAGATAAGCCAACGCCGTGGCTACCGTCATGGTGACCCAGGGGCTCCAGCCGAGACTGACGCCCAGGCTCAGGCCGATGATTTCACCGATGGCGCAGCCGGTCAGGCAATGCAGCGTGGAAGCGGCTCCGAGGCGTGCATTCGAGACCGGGACAGCGGCTGGCGTGGCCTTGGCTGGCTGATGACAGCAGGCATGTTCTGAAGAAGATGGTGTGCTCATGGCGTAGCTCCGTAGCGAAGTCTGATTGACAACACCGAGACCTTAAAGTCTGAAGCCAACTATAGAGTCAAGAGTGGTTTGCGCTTATCTGGGCATCGGCTCAACTCGTGCGGTCAGTATCTGATATTGCGTCTCATCCAACTGCGGCAGCCGCTGCAAGAAAGCCACCATGGCCCAGACTCTTGCGTCATCGTGAGTCTTGCCCCAAGCCGGCATGCCGGAAGCCTTGATGCCATGTTTGATGACCCAGAACTGCCGCGCAGCACTAGCGGCCTCGTCGCCGTGGCCCCCTCCATCATGACCATGTTCAGAGGCAGTCATGGCCAGATTAGGTGGCCTAGGGTATAGGCCCATCGCCATATCGGAAGTCTTCACGCCTGGCTTGAGGTGGCAGCCGGCGCACATGTCATTGTAGTCAGCCCCACCACTGAGAAGCATTTGAGGGTCATCCAGCGGCGGCACAGCGATGTCCGTACTGCGCACGGCAATTGAGCGTTCCCGCAAGGTCTCAAGCGCCCAATAGACTGGTTTGGTGTGCTCGTCATCTGCGCCCATGGGGTAGATGCCGGAGTAGAGAAAACCCAAGCCTGCGCCCACGCCCAGTACGCCCAGCCCCAGTAAAATCTTTAGCGTCTTCATGTGCGAACCCCTGCTTTAACCGCCATGGCCTGAATGATTCATGCCGGGCATGTTCAGCATGCTCTCGGGAGCCGCATCCGAGGTTGCCGCTGGCGCGCCATACGGGTTACGCCGCACAGGCTCACCGAAATCCGGGCTCTTGCTGACCCGCCGAGCAATCTTGTCCTTGGGATAGCGATACCAGCCGGGATCGGTGAAGTCATTGGCTTTTTGGTCATCACGCACTTTCACCACCGTGAACATTCCGCCCATTTCAATCGGGCCGAACTGACCCTCGCCCGACATCATGGGCAAGGTATTCTCTGGCCCTTTCAGACCCATGGCGACATGCCCACCATGCTCGGTCATACCGTTGCGCCCCATCGCGCCATAACCCGGCAGCATTTTGCGAATTTCCGCCTCAACGCCCGACTGATCAACACCCACTGGATTCGGTATGGCGTGTCCCATCGGCCCCATGGTGTGGTGGGACATGTGACAGTGCAGCGCCCAATCACCTGGCTCTGTCGCCACGAATTCGATATCGCGCATCTGACCCACGCCGATAATTTCGGTCACTTCTCGGCGCCATTGCGCTTTCGGCCAGCGCCCCGCATCACTGCCCGTGACCCAGAACGGGTTACTGTGCAGATGAATCGGGTGATTCCACATCGACAAATTGCCAATGCGAATACGCATGCGCTCGCCGGTACGCATGACTAAGGGATCAATGGCCGGAAAAACCTTGCTGTTAAATGACCAAAGATCGAAATCAACCATAACGGAGGGGTCGGGACGATACCGACCCGGATGCATGGACCAGTTGTGCAACAAGAAAGCATAGTCGCGATCAATAGCGACTTCTTCGCCAGCCTTTGGATGGATGATGAACAAGCCCATCATGCCAAAAGCCATTTGCGTCATTTCATCTGCATGCGGGTGATACATATGCGTACCGTGCTGCCTGAGCGTGAACTCGTAGACGAAAGTTTCTCCCGCTTTAATCGGTGGCTGATTCAGACCAGAAACTCCGTCATATCCTGCGGGCAGATCAATGCCATGCCAATGCACGCTGGTGGCCTCACCAAGCCGATTGGTCACAAAGATACGGACACGATCGCCTTCGACTGCCTCTAATGTTGGCCCCGGTGTAGTGCCGTTATAGCCCCAGCATTTTGCCCGCGAGCCTGGCGCAAATTCGTGCTCAATCTCTTCGGCGACCAAGTGAAATTCTTTCACGCCACCGTTCATTTTGTAGGGCAGTGTCCAGCCGTTAAGCGTGCGCACCGGTTGATAGCCCTGTGGATGCTTTTTCACCTTGGCTAGATTAAGTGCGGCGGTGGTGCTGGGCATTTTCATGCCCGCCATGCCAGACATGTCGTGGCTCATGGGCTGTGCCAGCGCAGTGCGAGAGGCACCAGCCATCAGACCGACGCCGCCCACACCAACCCACTGCAGCAAATCGCGTCGAGAAACCATCAGTGACCTCCGTGCTCTGACATCGGCTTAGCCGTGTCGGAATTCATAGTGGGCGTGCACTGCATATGCATGGCAGCCATGACCGGGGCATTCATGTCCATTTTCGACATATCCACTTTGGCCATAGCAGCACAATCAGGGCCAGCTTTGGCGGCAGCTGCTTGGGCAGCATGCATGGCCGGGTCATGGGCAAAGGCGCTCTGGGTCACCAGCAGCAGGCCAACAATCAGAGTGGTGCGGTTTGCGATTCTCATGGTGTAGCTCCTATGCTTCATATGTCGTGAAGGCGATTTCAATGGCCTTGGTGAGGAGATGTCGGGGCAGCTGCCTCAGGCTCTGGCGCTGTCATGGGGTCTATAGCCTGCATACCGCTCATACCGCTGTGATCCATGCCTTCCATGGTCATGCCCTCCATCATTTGCATGTTGTGGCCACTGTGCCCCATGCCAGCAGGGGCCAATGCAGGCAATACAATCGGGCTGACGCTAAGCTCGCCAATGCGTGAGTCACTGGGCAATGAGCCACCCACGGCTCTGGCCAGTTCAATGCGCACTTTCCAGTAATCACGCAGACTCGCCAGATAGCCCTCATAGGCGTTGTATTCCTCCTGCTTCGCCAGCAGCAGCTCGAACTGACCCACGATCATGTAGTTCTGCAATTCCTGTGTCCGAGCCACGATGGCTTCGCGCTGCGGAATGAGTCCCTTGCGATGACGCTCAACGCGTTGACGCACCGACGCCATACGGGCGTAAGCCTTTGCAATGCCATTGGCAATCTCACCCTCCAGCAAGCTGACATTGGCATTGGCCTGCTCTTGCAGTGCCTCTGCCCGCAAAACGCCGCTGCGTGAACGGCCAAAGAACGGCAACTCAAAGGCTACCGAGGGCCCAAATGATCGAGAGCGATCCGTATCACGCTCTGCAGCAATACCAATCTCTAAAAAAGGTACCCAACGCAACATTTTGGCAAGATCAAGCACACCCTGTGAGCGATCAAGTTGCATGCGCTCAGCGACCAGATCAAGGCGCTGTTTCAAGCCAAGCGCAATCAACTCCTCAACGGAAGACTCATCGGACACGGGTAATGGCAGGCGTGCATCTAGTGTCCATGCCTTGAATGCCGGCAGACCCATCAGCGTATTGAGCGTGACTCTGGCTGCGTCGGCATCCGCCTGCGCAGTCTCCTGAGCGAGCTGTGCTTGCTCTGCGGCCGCTTGCTCGCGAGCCAACTCCAGAGCGTTAATGTTGCCAGCTGCATGAAAACGCAGGGCGAGATCTGCAGAAGTACGCGCAGCTTTGGCAGTCGTGCTGCGCATTTGAGCAATTTGATCACTGCCCACTGCCTCGAAGTAGGCTTCATTCACATCCGCTGCAAGACTTTGCAACGTCAACGCTGCTTCCGCCTGCAGACGACTCAGCTCAGCCTTAGCAAGGCTACTGCGGCTGCGAATAAATAAAAGGTCAGTGAAGTTTTGTACCAGCCCGTAACCCAGTCGCGTGACATCACCGCTGACATTAGAGCTCATGGCCGAAAATGATAGCACCGGGTTAGATAAGCGACTGACCTCTACCCAATCTGCTTGATTGAGGCCCAGTCGCGCATACACCAGACGCACCTTGGCATTACGCAGTAGCGCTACAGCGACTGCACGTTCTGCTGTCAAGGGTTGTGCCAGAAGCGTATCCACCTGCTGGTTCAGATCTTCATTTTGGGCCTGAAGGCTAGTGGGCTTTACCGCCAAGCCCGGATCTCGTGTCTTCACCAGTGCATTAACCTGCGAAAAACCACGATCTGCTGGCAGCGAAGCGCAACCCGCCAAGATAAGTACAATCATTGCGGGCAGAAGACGCATGCTGCTCTGAGCGAACCCTGAACGAACCGGTTGTGAAGTCATGACTGACCGCATGTATAACCTCATCAGGAATATTCAATGAGAGCATCATGCGACTGACATCAGGACAGCAACCTGACATCAAGATTACATTTTTGTCAGCGTGACTTAATCTTTCTCAATTCCTTTAGGGTGTTGTCAGCACAACTACAGAAGGAGCCGGCGGTGAAAGTCCTGCTTGTGGAAGACGAAACCAAGACCGGCGAGTACCTGCAAAAAGGGCTCGCGGAGGCTGGCTACAGCACCGATTGGGTAAAAGATGGTCTGAGCGGTCACCACCAGGCGCTAACCGGTGATTACGATCTGATCATCCTCGATGTCATGCTGCCCGAAATTTCTGGGTGGCAGGTTCTGGCTGGCATTCGACGAGCCGGCTTATCCATGCCTGTGCTTTTTCTCACGGCACGCGATCAAGTGGAGGATCGCGTGAAAGGCCTAGAGCTCGGTGCCGATGACTACCTCGTGAAACCCTTCGCCTTCGCCGAATTGTTAGCGCGTGTACGCACTTTGCTGCGGCGCGGACGCTCGCGTGACATCGACGTACTCAAGGTAGCCGATCTGGAGCTGGATCTGATGCGTCGTCGCGCCATTCGGGCCGGTCGTCGTATCGATCTCACTGCCAAGGAATTCGCCTTGCTGGAGCTGCTGATGCGTCGCCAAGGCGAAGTCTTGCCGCGTTCCTTGATTGCCTCTCAGGTCTGGGATATGAATTTCGACAGCGACACCAATGTCGTCGAAGTCGCCATCAAGCGCTTGCGCACCAAAGTCGATACCGGCTTCAACACCAAACTGATCAACACGCTGCGCGGCATGGGCTATGTCATGGAGGAAAAGAGCGATGATGCACCTACTGCCTAACTCCATTACCGCTCGTACCAGTGTGCTCTTCACAGGCATTGCGGCGCTGGTTTTGGCGGTGATGGGGCTGGTGATTCAAGTATCGGTCAATCGTCACTTCGTCGAGCAAGATCAAACAGCAATTACGGGCAAGCTGGAGTTAATCAGCAACATCCTGCAAGGCGCGCCGACGACCGACAACACTGCACGCATTCAACGGCAACTGACCAGTGCACTGGTCGGTCATCACGACCTCGTGGTGCGTGTGCAGGCCCGCTCAGGCCAAGATATTTTCATGGCAGGGCATGATCGCCTGCCCGATGCCGCGATGATGACCGCAACGGTGACTCCTGCCTTGCGTTCATGGTCCGACGGCAGCACGAAATATCGCTTAGTCGTGACCGACATTCTGATGCCGGACGGGCAGCTGGGATGGCGTATCGGCATTGCCATCAATACCCTGCATCATGCGGAATTTTTGGCCGCTTTTGAGCGTGAGCTCTTGCTCATTGGCTCTGGCGGCCTGCTGTGCATGGCTTTGCTCGGTTGGGTGGCCATCCGGCGTGGCTTGAAGCCGGTGCAGAAAATGGCGATGGTGACTGAGGGGATTTCTGCGAAACGTCTGCACAACCGGATCGCAACAGAAACGATTCCCGTCGAGCTGGAGTCACTGGCTCATGCCTTCAATGCCATGCTGGACCGACTCAGTGACTCACTCGAACGACTATCCGCTTTTTCGTCAGATCTAGCGCATGAGCTGCGTACACCTGTTAACAACCTGATGACGCAAACTCAGGTACTCCTATCCAAGCCCCGAGAAAATGACGACTACCGTGAAGTGCTCTACTCCAATCTGGAGGAGTTCGAGCGGCTGGCGCGCATGATCAGTGACATGCTCTTTCTGGCCAAGGCCGATAATGGCTTGATCATTCCGCATCGTGAGGAGGTCCAGCTGGACCATGAGGTTACCGCTGTTTTTGACTTCTATGAGGCACTGGCTGCTGACAAACACCTTGTCTTGAAAGTTGAAGGTCAAGCATCCGTAGCAGGTGATGCTCTCATGCTGCGACGCGTGATCAGCAACTTGCTGTCAAATGCTGTGCGTCATGCCCATGCTGATTCAATCATTGATGTACGGATTTCAACGCAGGGAGACACAGCTAGCTTGGTCATCGAGAATGTCGGTGAGACCATCGCCGAGCAGCATCTGCCGCATTTGTTCGAGCGCTTTTATCGCGCCGACAGCGCACGCCAGCGCAATGAGGAAGGTGTTGGCCTGGGATTAGCGATTACGCGCTCGATTTTGGCGGCACACCAAGGTGATATTCGCGTCAGCTCAGGGCAGGGAGTGACTCGTTTTGCCATCAATATGCCGCTCGCCTAAAGCACCACGCCAAAACGCCGCATGACCACCGCCAGCAGCGCAAACAGCACCGCCGTCAGCACAATGGACACCAGCAGCGACAACCAGAAGCCCAAACGCGGCAGCACATAGGGAAACAGCAGAAACATCGGCAGCGTGGGCAACACATACCAAAACGTGTAGTAGGCATGGTTGCTGATTTTCAGCATCGGCTGCTGCTCAACATGCAGCCATATTAGCGTCAGCACGGTCACCAGCGGCAGTGCTGCAATCAGCGCACCGGCCTGGTCACTGCGCTTGGCAGCTTCTGAAACAGCCACAATCACGCCCGCCGTGATCAGGTATTTGCAGATCAGATACAGCATCGGAACTCACCTCGTTATACCGAAAATTTAAGCTGCCGCTTTCCAGCCCGAAACAATCACCATCATGCCGATCAGCGCGATGCCCGCCCCCAGCCAATCCGTCATTTGCAGCGTCACGCCCTCGACCCAACGCAGCCAGGACAGCGCCACCACAATGTAGACGCCGCCATAAGCAGCATAAACACGGCCACTCGCCGCCGGATGCAGCGTCAGCAGCCAAGCAAATAGCGCCAGACTGAGCGCCGCCGGCAACAGCAACCACGGCGAGCCGGCTTTCTTCAACCAGAGATAGGGCAAATAACACCCGACGATCTCGGCCATGGCCGTGAGCATGAACAGCGCGGTGGTCTTGCACAAAAGCCAAATTGTCATGGAGGATCCATCCGGTCAGGCACGCGACTGCGACTGCGATTGAAACTATAAGCCCAGCGATAAAGCGTCGGTAGCACCAGCAATGTCAGCAAGGTGGACGATACGATACCGCCGATCACCACCGTGGCCAGCGGTCGCTGCACTTCGGCACCGGCTCCGACAGCCAACGCCATCGGGATAAAGCCAAGGGAGGCCACCAATGCTGTCATCAAGACTGGCCGCAATCGCGTCAACGCCCCTGTTTTGATCGCCTCAGTGAGTGGTAGGCCCTGCTGCAATAATTGCCGGATGAACGAGATCATGACCAAGCCATTGAGTACCGCCACACCAGACAGTGCAATGAAGCCGACACCTGCCGAAATCGACAGCGGAATACCTCGCATCCAGAGCGCCAGAATACCGCCCGTGAGTGCCAGCGGTACGCCCGAGAACACCAGCAGGCCATCCTTGAGGCTGCCCAAGCTGGCATAAAGCAAGCCGAGAATGATCAGCAAGGCCAGCGGCACCACGACCAGCAGACGCTGCTGAGCCGACTGCAGTTGCTCGAAGGTACCGCCCCAGCCCAGCCAATAACCGTCGGGCAAGCGTACTTGCGCGTCGACTTGCGCCTGTGCCTGTGCCACAAAGGAGCCCATATCGCGCCCGCGCACATTTGCCGTGACCACGACACGACGCTTGCCATTCTCGCGGCTGACCTGATTCGGCCCCGGCGCAATCTCGAAGCGGGCGAGTTCGCCTAGCGGCACATACTGGCGAGCCGCCACAGTACCGGGCAACGGCACGGGCAGGCGCTGCAAAGCATCAATATCGCTGCGCACCACTTCAGGTAGGCGAACCACCAAATCAAAGCGCCGATCGCCCTCGAATACTTGGCCGGCAACCCGCCCGGCCAGCGCCGTTGCGATCACATCCTGAACCTCGCCCGTACTCAAGCCGTAGCGCGCAATGACGTCGCGCTGTAGATGCAGGGTCAATACCGGCAGACCGGTGACTTGTTCAACCTTGACATCGGCCGCGCCGGAGATGCTGGTGAGCACCTTGGCAATCTCAGCGCCCGTACTCTGCAAAGCCGCCATGTCATCACCGAATACTTTCACCGCCACATCCGAGCGGACACCCGAGATGAGCTCGTTGAAGCGCATCTGAATAGGCTGCGTGAACTCGTAGTTGTTGCCCGGCAAAGCCCATACCGCTTTTTCGAGCTCGGCAATGAATTCGGCCTTGGGTTTGCGCGGATCTGGCCACTCGCTGCGCGGCTTCAGCATGATGAAGTTATCGGCAACACTGGGTGGCATAGGGTCAGTGGCAATTTCGGCCGTACCCAACTTGGCGAAGACACGCTCAACTTCCGGGAACTCTTTAATGCGCGCTTCCAGTTGGCTCTGCATCGCGACGGCCTGCGTCAGGCTGGTGCCGGGGATACGCAACGCGTGCAGGGCAATATCACCTTCATCGAGACTGGGAATGAATTCGCTACCGAGGCGCGTGGCCAGCAAGAAGCAGCCCGCCAGCAACAGCAAGGCAGCCGCAACGACCTGTTTCGGCCGCGCCAATGTCCAATCCAGACGCGGTGCATAAAAGGCCTTCAAGCGTGTCATCAAGCCGCTTTCCTGCTCTGTCACCGGGCCATTGACGAAGAGCGCGATAGCCGCCGGCACAAACGTCACCGACAAGACCATGGCACCGAGCAACGCCGCGACCACCGTGAACGCCATCGGCGTGAACATCTTGCCTTCAACGCCGGTGAGCGCAAATACCGGTAGGTACACCGCAATGATGATTAGCTGGCCGTAGATCAGCGCCTGTCGTGTTTCGCGAGTTGCCTCGAAAACCACCGTGAAGCGCTCGCGGCGGGTCAAGGCCTGAGGGCGGCCGTGCTGAGCAATGCCGAGTCGGCGCAAGGCGTTCTCGACGATCACCACAGCACCATCCACAATGATGCCGAAGTCCAGCGCACCCAGACTCATGAGGTTGGCGCTGACCTTGTTGCTGACCATGCCAGTGATGGTGATGAGCATGGCCACCGGTATCACGGCAGCAGTGATCAGCGCCGCACGGAAGTTGCCGAGAAAGGCAAAGAGCACGGCAATGACCAGCAGCGCCCCTTCGAGCAGGTTCTTCTGTACCGTGGCGATGGTGGCATCGACCAGTTTCGTGCGGTCATACACCAGCACCGCCTCAACGCCTTCCGGCAGGCTCTTCTGCGCCTCGGCCAGCTTGAGCTTGACGCGCTCGGCCACCTGCCGGCTGTTCTCGCCAATCAGCATGAAGGCGGTGCCGAGCACCACTTCACGACCATTTTCAGTGGCGGCTCCGGTGCGCAGTTCCTGCCCGAAGCCGATGTCGGCCACTTCGCGCAAAGTCACCGGCACGCCATGCACGGTCTTCACCACCACGGCGCGCAGATCATCAAGCGAGGTCACCTGCCCCGGCGCTCGAATCAGATACTGCTCACCGCGCCGCTCGATATAGCCGGCACCGATATTGGCGTTGTTGCGCTCCAGCGCAGCGATCACATCTTGCAAACTCAGGCCATAGGCCGCCAGTCGATCCGGCCAAGGCGCCACCAGATACTGCTTGCGATGGCCGCCGATGCTGTTGATGTCGGTGACGCCGGGGACCGTGCGTAGCTGCGGTTTGATGACCCAATCCTGCAGCGTGCGCAAGTCGGTGGCGTCGTAAGCCGTGCCATCCGCCTTTCTCGCGTCAGGCTTGGCTTCGAGCGTCCACAGGCTGATCTCGCCCAAGCCGGAAGCGATCGGGCCGAGCGCCGGCTGTATCCCGTCTGGCAGTTGCCCACGTGCGCCCTGAAGGCGCTCATTAACGAGCTGGCGAGCAAAGTAGATGTCGGTGCCATCGGCAAAAATGACGGTGATTTGCGACAAGCCATAGCGCGAAATGGAGCGCGTTTCCTTCAGTCTGGGCAAGCCGCCCAGCACCGCTTCCAATGGCAGCGTCACGCGCTGTTCGGCCTCCAGTGGCGAGTAGCCTGGAGCCTCGGTGTTGATTTGCACCTGAACATTGGTGATGTCTGGCACGGCATCAATGGGCAGACGCATGAGGTTGTACAAGCCCAGTAGCGAAACCAGCAGTACGATAATCATCACCAGCCAGCGCTGCGCGATGACGAGTTTGAGCAAGCGATCAAACATGGCAGCGATCCTCAGTGGTCATGTTCGGCTTCGCTTTTGCCGAGGTCGGCCTTGAGTAAGAAGCTGTTTTTGCCAACATAAGCCTGACCGGCATTAAGGCCTGACAGAATTTCGACACGCTCGGCATCTTGCCGCCCGATGGTCACCGGCCTGATCTCGAACTGATCCCCGAAACGCGCAAAAACCACGGTCCAGTCACGAAAGCTTTGCAGCGCACCCGGGCTCACCGTCACCGCCGCCGGTGCCTGTGCCCGCGTAATACGGGCGCTGACAAACTGGCCAGGACGCCAGCCCGACTCTTTGCCATCCAGCGTGATATAGACCGGAGCAGCCCGACTGGCCTCATCCAACTGCGGACTCACCACCAGCACCTTGCCGCTGCCGGTGAGCACACCCTGCCCTTGTTTACCGGTCTGCGTGATGCTGACCGGCTGCCCCGGCTGCAAGCCATCGAGCTGACCGGATGTAGCCGAGACCACGGCAACAAGCTGACTGAGATCCGCCACGGTGAACAGATGACTCTCTGGCGTAACGCGCTGGCCGGGGGCCAATTCACGCAGAGTCACCCGCCCATTGCGCGGCGCACGCAGGGTGAGCCGCGCCAAATTACCTGGCTGCGCCAGACTCAGACCACGCAAATCCTCGACACTGACACCGAAGGCCATGAGCGCTGCACGACTGCTGGCAACATTAATGTCGGCCTCGGCCTTAGCACTACGCGCAGCGAGATAATCCTGCTCGGGCGTGATCTGCTCGCGCCACAGTTGCGCCTCCCGCTGGAAAGTGGACTCGGCCAGTCGCGCCCGCTCCTTTGCTTCCAGATAGCTGCGCTTGAGGTCGGCCAGCTCGCGGCTCTCTAACACCGCCAGCACATCACCCCGCCGCACTGACTGGCCGAGCATGGCGGGAGCCGTAATGACCACACCGGAAACCGGTGCCAGCATGACCGTCTCGCTGTTCGGCGCGACCCGGATTTCACCCGGCAAATCCAAGGTATCGCCAACCAGGCCAGGCACCGATGTCAGCACTTCGATAGCACTAGCCTTGAGCTGTGCCTCGGACAACTGCACTCGCCATTCGATCTGGTCATAGGCAAAAGCATAGGACTGATCGCGATAAGCGGCCTTGATGTCGACGCTGAACGAATGTGGTTCGTAGACTTCCTGATCGCCCACCAAATAGTCGGCCTTGGGGCTGAAGCGAACAACCTGAGTCGCGCCCAGACGCTTCAGGGTCAGCGTCAGACTGACTTGCGACAGATCCAGCGGCTGGCCTTTTAGCGTCGGATAGACGCGGAATTCGGGCGGCACGCCATCTTCGAAAATAGTCACTTCGAGCCTGAAGTCACCGGATTGGAACAGCTTGCCTCGATGCGGCCCGCGTGCTGGCGCAGCCTTGGCCTCGGCAGCTGGCTCGGCCGGCGTCGGGGCCTGGCCACAGGCGCTGAAAAGCATGGCCACAGCGGCCACCAGCAATATTTGATACTTCACAATGTGTTCTCCACAGCGATACCAGTCAGGGCATCGAGACGAGCACGCTGACGGTGGTAATCCACCAGTGTGTCTAGAAATTCAAAACGAGTGTCGACATGGCTGCGCTGGGCATCCAGCACATCCAGCAAGCCGAACTTGCCGAAGCGGTAACCCTTGTTGACGGCGCTGAACGCACTCTCGCTGGCTGGCAGTACGCGCTGCTGCAAGAGCTGCAAATGCTCTGCCAGTGCCTGTACCTGCGCATACAGCGTGGTCACTTCCTCGCGTAGCGCGTGCCGGCTGTTGGCGGCCAATGCCTGACTTTCAATCAACCTAGCCTCAGCCGCCAGAATCGCCCCTTGATTACGATTGAAGAGAGGGATGGGAAAGCTTACTCCCACATGCCAAGCCGACTCGCCCGCCTTCTCGTACTGACGCTGGCCGACACTGAGCGTGACATCGGGGAAGCGATTGGCGCGCTCAAGATCGCGTTCGCTGACACGCGCGTCGATACGGGCATTGGCCTCGCGCAGCAAGGGATTTGCCGAGCTGCTCGCCAGCATCTGCTCAAGGTCTGGCAACGGCAGCGGTGTGGACAACTGGCCATCGAGCTCAGCCAGATCAGCCGCCGCGCCGCCGACCAGCAAGGTCAGTCTTTGGCGGCTGGCGGTCAGCGCAACATTGGCTTGCTGCGCCTTGCGCCACAAGCTGGCATTCGCCACCTCCAGACGCGACAACGCCACGGGAGAGACCTTGCCGGCCTTGACCTGAGCAGCCACAGCGGTATGCGTGACTTCGGCCGCGCGCGTCAATTCAGCCGCCAGCGCCACGCGCTGGTGCGCCGCCAACGCTTCTGTCCAGACCGTACGCAACTCGCTCAGCAATATGCGCTGCTGCACAGACAGCTTTGCCGCCGCAGCGTTTGCCACTTGTTGAGCCGCCTCGCTACGCGCTTCGTGCTGACCGTTGAGCTCCAGGCGCTGACTTAACTGCCAGGTTGTCGAAGGGCCATCAAAGCCCGTCAAACGCGAGTTGCCGAAATTCTCACGTGCCACAGCGAGTTCGGGGTTATGCGGCAAGGCCAGCTGGCGGGCATCGCCGGCAGCCGCCTCGGCAGAGGCTCGCGCACCCGCCAACAAGGCGTTGTGACGCAAGGCCAGCTGCTCGGCCTCGACCAGCGTCAATGCCTGCGCCGACAGCGGCAAACTCAGCAAAAAGGAGACCAGCAGCCTTGACGCAGCCGGGGTTGAAACGGGAATACGCATGTATCCACCTCAAACACGAAAGGAAACGCAGTCGGCACTAGACGCACCGACCGTTATCAGTGTTTTGCGGGTGGCTTAATGCCGGAGCACCGTGCTCCGCCTGAGGATGGGGATGGTATTGCGATGAGGTGCGACTAACCGGGGCCGAGGCCTGCCAAGTTCAGGCAGCTGCAGCAGCAGCGCCACTAATGGCAAAATCAGCGCCAGCAGGAGTAGCTGGGATTTGGCTTTGCTGTCGGGGGTGGCAGGATCGGCTGGCTGGATATCCACATGGTGCGCGCCGGCGCAGTCGCCACAGGTATCCGCAGTGGTCGCATGGTGGTCGCTATGCAGATGGCTGAGCACGATGTCGTAATGCGCGTCATGCCATTGTGCGGCACTCACCTGATGCCCCGTCAGCGCCGCCAGAGCATGACTGAAGAGCATGGCGTTCTGCGCCATGAACCAAGTCAGCACAGCCATGAGGGCAATCAGGCGAAGGGGCATGGCACGGGGCATCAGGCCGAAAACTCGTGATCAAGTAGCACCAAGGTTAATCCATGTTGGCGGGGAAAAACCATTAACAAACGTTCATTTAGCCTCAAGCCGCCATGCCCTCGACCAGCAAGCGCACGCAGGCTTCGGCATAAGGCTTGAGCACATCGGCATTGTCCGGCTCGGTGAGCAGGCGAAACATACCGGCCATGATGATGCCGACAATGGCGTGGCCGGTGCTCAGGGTATCCAGATCGGCACGCAGAAAGCCATGCTGCACGCCATTGGCGAGATAGGCCGAGGTCAGATGGCCGCTGGTGTTGACCAGCATGAACACGCGCTGCGTCATCTCGGCATCGATCGAGGTGGCCTCCAGCAACACCAGCCGCAACATGTTCGGGTTGGCATGAGCGAACTCGCTGAAGCGAACGGCAATGCGCCGGCACTGCTCGGTGTAGTCCGTCAGCGTGGTCACGGCGGTTGGCGCATTCTCCGCCGCGAGCAACGCAGTGAGCTGCAAGGCCGTGTCCTGGATGACATGCTCAAGAATGTCGCGCTTGTTCTCGAAATAGCGATAAAAAGTGCCGTGGCCAATGCCGAGCCGGCTGGCGATATCGGCAATTGCGGTCTGGTGATAGCCGCGCTCGGAGAACTCGACAAAAGCCGCCTGCAGGATGTCGGCGCGCAGTTGCAGGCGGTTGCGCTCGGCGCGGGAAAGTTTCGGATCTTCGCTCATGAGGGCGATCTTAGCTGACCGCAGCAAAAATGACGAATATGGCAGTATTTGACATTAAATTCTGTAACTGACATTGTATTCCGTAAATGGCCAATCAGTCACGATTACGGATACCGCTCATGAATACAGAACATCCGCTGCACGAAGTCATCATTCTTGGCGGCGGCTTTGCCGGGCTGGGGGCTGCCATCAAGCTACGCGAAGCCGGCATCCACGACTTTCTGCTGCTGGAAAAGGCCGATGAGCTGGGCGGCGTCTGGCGCGAGAACACCTACCCCGGTTGCGCCTGCGATGTGCCATCGGCGCTGTATTCCTACTCATTCGCACCGAACCCGGCCTGGAGTCGCGTCTTTGCTGGGCAGGCCGAAATCAAACGCTATCTGCAAGATACCGCCGTGCAGCGCGATGTGCTGCCGCATGTGCGCTTTCAGCACGAAGCCCTGAAGGCCGGCTGGTCCGATGCTGATGGCTGCTGGATAATCCAGACCAATCAGGGCGAATTCCGTGCCCGCTTCGCCATCATCGCCTGTGGCCCGATGCATGAGCCGGTGCTGCCGAAAGTTCAGGGGCTGGACGGCTTCGAGGGCGAGATCTTCCATTCTTCGCGCTGGCGTCATGACCTCGACCTGCGCGGCAAGCGCGTGGCGGTGATCGGTACCGGCGCGTCGGCGATTCAGTTTGTGCCGGAAATCCAACCCATCGTGGGTCATCTCAGTGTATTTCAACGCACCCCGCACTGGGTTCTACCGAAGATGGATCAGGCACTGCCGCCACTGGTACAGCGCCTGTTCAAGCGCCTGCCGCTGGCGCAGCTGGCCTTGCGCGGTGCCATCTTCGGCATATTCGAAACACTCAACGGCGGCATGCAGAGCGTGGCCGCCATGAAACAGTTTCAGCGTCTGGCCCAGTTCAATCTCAGGCGCACCGTGAAAGACCCTGAGCTGCGGCGTCGGCTGACACCGAACTATGTCATCGGCTGCAAGCGCGTGCTGCAGTCCAAAGACTGGTACCCGGCGCTGGTGCAGGCGAATGTCGATGTCATCAGCAGCGCCCTCGCCGAGGTGCGCGGCAAAACCCTGATCGCGGCTGAAGGCACTGAGCACGAAGTCGATATCATCATTCTCGGCACCGGCTTTGAGGTCGCCGAACCGCCCATTGCCAAGCGCGTCTTCAACCGCCACGGCGAGAGCATGGCCGAGGTCTGGCAAGGCAGCCCGGAAGGCTATATGGGCACGATGGTCGCCGGCTGTCCCAACGGCTTTCTCATGTTCGGCCCCAATATTGCCGTCAGCTCCTCGGCTTTTCTCATCATCGAGGCGCAGCTCGCCTATATCGTGGATGCCATCACGCAGGCTCGCGCCCAAGGCATAGCCAGCATCGAGCCGGAGCCGGGGCGCATGGCTGAGTTTAATTACCGCGTGCAGGCCGCTTTGCAGGATTCGGTATGGAATCGCGGCGGCTGCAGCAGCTATTTCATCGACCGCAATGGCCGCAACTGCACTGTCTGGCCGTGGAGCACGCTGGAAATGCGCCGTCAGCTCAGTCATTTCAATCTCGACGAATACCTTACTACCGGCAGAGCAAACGCATGAAGGCCATCGCCATTTGCTCAGCGCTGTTATGGCTTGGGCTCACTGGATGTGGTGATACTGGCGATAACAGCGCATCACCGGCTCAACAACGGGCAAACGCCAGCCCTGCGCTATCAGTGCCTCTAGCTACCTTGGCAGCCAGCCTGATTTGCTCCGACGACTTTGCCGAGAATGCGAAAACACCCGTTTTGCTGCTTTCCGGCACATCAGTCGATCCTTTCGAGCAATACGACTGGAATTACATACCCGTGCTGGAAGCGGCCGGATACCCTTGGTGTGTGTCCATCGCACCAGAGCAAAACACAGGTGATATTCAGATCCGCGCCGAATATGTTGTGCACGCTATTCGCACGATGTCTTCCAGAGCAGGCCGAAAAATTGCCATCGTTGGCCATAGTCAGGGCGGAATGGTACCGCGCTGGGCTTTGCGCTTCTGGTCAGATACACGAGCCATGGTATCGGAAGTCATTGCTGCCTCACCGTCGAACAATGGCTCGCAAACAG
Source organism: Pseudomonadota bacterium (assembly GCA_040384385.1). Lineage (GTDB taxonomy): Bacteria > Pseudomonadota > Gammaproteobacteria > Pseudomonadales > Moraxellaceae > Perlucidibaca. Next base: position 84,232 of record JAZKJJ010000013.1, read on the forward strand.
CTCGTGGCCAGTGCTCTCTGCCCTGTGCTGCGGCCTTTTGGCAGCAGCGCGATAACGCCAATTTCATCGCGGCACTGAATCAGCCTGTACAAACCTTTGCCGGCATCAGTTACACCTCGATTTACACCGAGCTGGACGAAGTCGTGGTGCCTGCCACCAGCGCCGTGTTGACTACGGGCAACGGCCGTATCGCCAATATTTCGCTGCAATCACTCTGCCCTGGCCACCTCGCTGACCACCTAGCCACCGGCACCTTTGATGCCCCGACCTTAGCCTTGGTCTTGGATGCCTTGGCGCATGATGGCCCCGCCGATGTCACGCGTATCGATCCCGCTGTGTGTCAACAACTCGCAGCGCCCGGCGTAGTCAAGCCGCTTGTCGCACTTGATGCCTTGCGTGCGGCGGTGAATCTGACCATGGGCTTGACGGTGAAATCAACGCGTTTGACAAGCGAACCGGCACTCGCCTGCTATGTCACGCAAACCTGTTCTTTATCATCACGTTAATTTTACGGAGCATTTCATCATGGCTAAAAACTCGAAGCAGGGCCCATTACAAAACAAGGTCATTGCCATCACCGGTGGTGGACGCGGTATCGGCCTGGCCATTGCCGAAGCACTGATCGCGCAAGGCGCGCGCGTCAGCATCGGCGATATTGATGTGGCGCTGGCCGAACACGAAGCGGCACGCATCGGCGCGCATGCCGGTCGGCTGGATGTGCGCGACCGAGCGTCGTTTGCCGAATTCATCGCTGGCACTGAAGCGGCGCTGGGGCCGCTTTATGCGCTGATCAACAACGCCGGCATCATGCCTATGGGCTATTTTCTCGATGAAGATCCGGCGCTGGCCGATGCCCAGATCGACATCAATTTCCGTGGCGTGATTCACGGCATGCAAATCGCCCTGCCCGGCCTGCTCGCACGCGGCAACGGTCACATCGTCAATATCGCCTCGCTGGCCGGGCGCTTTGCACTGCCTGGCTCGGCCATTTACTGCGGCACCAAATTTGCCGTGGTCGGCATGACCGAATCCGTTGCCGGCGAGTATCGCGATAGCGGCGTGAAGTTCACCTGCATCATGCCGTCCAAGGTACTGACCGAGCTTACTTCGGGCACCGAGAAAGCCGCCAACATCATTCCGTCAGTCACACCGCAGCAAGTCGCCGATGCCGTTGTCGGTGCCCTGCTGAAGCCACGCCTGATGGTGGCCGTGCCGGATTATCTGCAAGTTGTGCACAGCGCCTACAAGCTAATTCCGGCTTGGCTGCAAGAGCGCGGCCGGCGGCTGCTGGGCGATGATCGCATCCTTAGCCAGCTTGACCACGACGCGCATGCGGGGTACGAACAGCGCATCAACAAGCTCGCGCGCCCAGCCAAGGCAGGAAAGACCGCATGAGAGTGCCCGCGATGATTGCTCAGCCCTTGCTCAAAGGCGTGGTCAAAGGCGCACTGCGCACCAGCTTCAAATGGCCCAGCCTGCTACCGCTGCCTTTAGTTTTACTGCGTCAAGCCATGGAGGGCGGTGCCCTGCTGCTCCGGCCACGCACCGAGGCCATCGTGGAAAAAACCATGCTCGCCGGTGTGTCGGTGGAGCGCATTTCGCCACCAGGCCGCGCCGATCGCGTGCTGCTGCACTTTCATGGCGGCGCGTTCTTTGCCGGCTCGGCAAACACGCATCGTGCACTGGGAAGCGAGTTGGCCCTGCGCGGCACGGCACAGGTAATCATGGTCGACTACCGTCGTGCGCCGGAGCATCCCTACCCGGCCGCGTTGCAGGATGGTCTGGCGTGCTATCACGCCCTGCTGGAAAAGGGCTGGCGCGCCGAGCAGATCGTGCTCGGCGGTGACTCCGGCGGCTGCGCGCACATTCTGTCATTGGCACTGACATTAAGGGATCGCGGCCTGCCGCTGCCGGCGGGACTGGTGATGATCTCGCCGTATCTCGACATCACGCTGAGCCTGCCCTCGGTCACGCGCAATGCGCGTCGCGACCCGATGGTGACGGCGCATGCACTGCGTCGGGGCGGCGATGGCTATCGCGGCAATATTGCGGAAGACGACCCACGCGTATCACCGCTGTTTGCTGACTTGCGCGGCCTACCGCCGGTGCTGGTGCAGGCCGGCAGCGAAGAAATCCTGCTCGATGATGCGTTGCAGTTCAGCGAGCGCGCACAAGCGGCGGGCGTTGCTGTGAGCTGCCACACCTATGAAGGCATGTGGCACAACTTCCAGATGTTCAATGCGCTAATAGCCGAGGCCGATACGGCGCTGGATGAGATTGGGGAGTTCATCAAAGCTGCATGATCGACGACGCGCCGCCTGTTCATTAAATGCGCAGGCTCGGTCGTAAGCAGGCCATGGGGCTTGCAGGCACGGCCTCGCCTGAGTAGGGTGCAGGCAACTGCCTACTGGCCAAATCCTGTTTATGCACATGATTGATACTTGGTGGGCTTGGCGCGACTGGCTGGCGCTGAATCCGGACTGGACGCTGTACCTGATCTTCGGCCTCGCGGCACTGGAGTCGTTGGCCGTCATCGGCTCCATCATTCCCGCCATTCCGGTCATGATCGGCCTCACCCTGCTCGCCGGTCATACCGGTATCGGCGTCTATGAAGTGCTGCTCTTTGCCGTCGCCGGCGCGATCACCGGCGATGGCATCAGCTACGCCATCGGCCATCACTTCAAACACCGCATCGAACATGTCTGGCCGTTCCGCTCGCATCCGCACTGGCTCGCCGCCAGCGAAGCCTTCGTCGAGAAGCATGGCGGCAAAGGCCTAATTTTCGGCCGCTTCATCGGCCCCATCCGCGCCTTTGTGCCGCTCGCTGCCGGCATTTTCCAGATGCCGCTACCGCGCTTTCTTTTCTTCAACGTCGTTTCGGCCTTGCTGTGGGCACCGCCCAATATTCTGCCTGGCTACTTTGCCGGGGCGGCCGTGGATAGCCCGTTGCTGCCCGGCAAGCATCAGCTGGTCTTTATCGGTGCCATCCTGATGAGCATCGCCATGCTGGTCTGGCTACTGCCGCGCCTGAGCAGCGTGACCCGACGCTGGCGTCAGCAATATGCGCCGCACGACGCCGGGCTCTTTGCCTGCGCCGACGGCATCCCGGAAAATCAGTTCATGACCATTTTGGTCGGTCTGGCCGGACTCACCGGCTTTACGCTGATCGCACTCAATCTGCCGGGCATGGGCGGCATGGATCTGTGGCTGACCGAAGAGCTGCGGCGTCTGCGCCAGCCCGGCATCGACTGGCTGTTCACCGCCTTTACCCTGCTCGCCGATACCCGTGCTTTGCTCACGCTCGGCGGCCTGGTAGCGCTCTGGCTGCTCCTGCGCCAGGAGTGGCGGGCGCTACGCTTCGTGGTTAGTGCCAGCCTGCTCTGCCTGTTGCTGCCCATGGCGCTGCAATGGCTGTTTGCCATGCCGGGCCCGCAGCCGTTGCTTGATCTGCGTGACGAGTCATCCTTTCCCAGCGGACACGCCTTCTCGGTCACGGTTATCTGGGGCTTGTACTATGTGCTGGTGACGCGAAACTTCCTGCCCGATCTGAAGCCCTGGGCGCTTGCCATGAGTCTGACGCTGATCATTTTCACCGCTATTGCCCGCGCCTTTCTCGGGCTGCACTGGCTCAGCGACGTACTGGCAGGCCTGATGCTGGGCATTGCCGTGCTGGCTGGCCTGCGCTGGGCCTGGTATCGGGGCGCGGGCTTCAGTCGCGTCGGACGCTGGGAGCCATCGCTGGTGGTACTCGTCGCCCTGTTGCTGTCGGGACTCCTGTGGCTGCGTCACAGCTGGGCATCCGCCCTGATTCCCTACACGGTGCTCGGCACCGGAGGCTGAACAATGCCCTCCTCTTTTTTCCTGCGTGCGCTCGACCGCATTGAAATGCTCGGTAACCGGCTGCCGCCTCCGGCTTGGCTGTTTGTCTGGCTCTGCGGCATCGTGCTGGTGGCATCGGCTATTGCTGCCGGTCTGGGCTGGCAAGCGACTTGGCCGGATGGCAGCAAAACCATCACCGCTGTAAACCTGATCTCGCTGGTCGGGCTCAATCATCTCCTCAATGACACGGTGAGCAATTTCACCGGCTTTGCGCCGGTCGGCAATGTGCTGGTGGCCATGCTCGGGCTCGGGCTAGCCGAGCGCTCCGGTCTCCTCGCGGGGCTGCTGTCATCACTGGTGCGACTTAGCGGCGTTCGTGCCTTGCCAACCGTAGTGGCCTTTGCTGGCGTGATGTCGAGCATTGCTGTCGATGCCGGCTATGTCGTGGTTATTCCGCTTGCTGGCCTGCTGTTTCAGCGTGCGGGGCTACCGCCGCTGGCCGGTATTGCCTGCGCCTTCGCGGGGGTATCCGGCGGCTTTTCGGCTAATGTGCTGATCGGTCCGGTCGATGCCCTGCTTGCCGGTATCGCCACCGAGGCCTTGCAAACCGTGAAGCCGGGGGCGGAGGTGGCGGTCACTGCGAACTACTACTTCATGCTGGCGTCCACGGTTTGGGTCACGCTGATTGTGTCGTGGGTCAATCATCAGTTCGTCATGCCGCGCCTGAGCGCAAGCACAGTGGCCCGTGCCGAAACCAGCGCAGACCTTGCCGATAGCCATCTGCACCCTGCCGGGGCGCGTGCAGTACTGATCTGGACACTCGCCGTGCTGGCCTTCGCACTGGCCGGGCTGCTACCTGCCGATGGCTTTCTGCGTGGCGAAGACGGCAGCGTGACGAAATCGCCGATGATCAAAGGCGTGGTGGTACTAGTGGCCATTTATGCCGGTATCGCTGGCATTCTCTATGCCCGCGTCAGCGCGCGCTGGGCGCGCAGCAGCGACGCCATTCCGGCGCTGGAAGAAACCTTGAAAACACTGGCCAGCTATTTGGTGCTGATGTTTTTTGCCGCACAGTTTGTCGCGTATTTTCAGTGGAGCCAAATTGGCCAACTGGTCGCCATTACCGGCGCCGAAAATTTGCGCATGCTGGATTGGTCGCCGGTGACACTCTTGCTGCTGTTCTTACTGTTCACGGTCACGCTGGATCTGCTGATCGGCTCGGCCTCGGCAAAATGGGCACTGATGGCCCCCGTGTTTATTCCCATGTTCTTTCTCGCCGGCATCCCCGCCGAAAGCACACTGGCGGCCTATCGCGTGGGTGACAGCGTGGCCAACATCATCACACCACTGATGCCCTACTTTGCCATGGTCGTGGCCTTCGCCCAGCGCTTCGAGCCGAAGGCCGGCATCGGCACACTGATGGCGATGATGCTGCCGTATTCGCTAACGCTACTGATCAGCTGGGGCGGCCTGCTCGCGATTTGGCTGGGCATGGGGTGGCCGCTGGGGCCGGGCTGAATCAGCGGCGTTAGCGCTCGGTGCTGCTCTTACCGGCCTGAATTAGTTTCTGACGCTTCTCACCGGCCTTGCGAAACAGGCCGATGGCCTTGTTGCCGAGCGCGGGGAAGTTGCCGGCAAATTTCGCCGTAGCGCCACGCCACGCCGGCAAGGAAATTTCCATGGGGCGGTCACGCAGCACCGGCCCGAGAATAGCGGCCACTACTTCCTCAGCGGTGAGTGCGCGCGGACCAGAAAAGGTTAAGGCCGTTTGCGGCTTACCCTGCTGAATATCCAGCATCGGTGTCTGCACCGCATCCGGGCACACCGCCGTTACCGCAATACCTTTGTCCGCCAGCTCCATGGCGGCGACCAGCGAATAGCCACGCACGGCAAATTTGCTGGCGCTGTACAAGCCCAGCCCCGGTACCGGCGACAAACCTGCCAGCGAGGCGATATTGATGATGTGGCCGCGACCGCGCGCCAACATGCTCGGCACGATAGCCTGCGTACCGAAGATCACGCCCTTCACATTGATGTCGAAGTGAAAATCGACCTCCGCCGCCGTGGCATCCTGAATCCAGTTTTCCTTCAGCACACCGGCGATGTTGGCGAGCACATCGACAGCACCATCTTCTGCCTCCACGCGAGCAACCAAGGCCTTCCAGGCTTGCGCATCACGCACATCCAACATTTCCAAACGCAACAGCGCTGCCTCGCTAGCGAATGCTTGCAATGCCTGCAAACCCGCCTCGTGCACGTCGCAGGCACAGACACGATCACCACGTGCGAGTAGCTGCTTCGCCAGTTCCTGGCCAATGCCCGAAGCCGCCCCCGTGACTATCCAATGCTGACTCATGCTGCTACTCCTGATTTTACGGTGAGATGCCCAAACTCCTGCTCGCCGACTTTGGCCGTCGGCGCGGTGCCGGGGAAGAGCCAGAACGCGGTGACTTCCGACGACGGCGCAACATTCGGGAAGCGCTCGTCCTTGGGATTCGGCCCGGCCACGCTCTTTTCCTGCACCATGGAGATGTACTGATCCACCACGTACTCCATGGTGTTACCGTTAATGATGATTTCGGCGCCGGTCTGCTTCGCAAAGGCGGCAAGGCCGGGCGTGGTCGAATGCTTGGGCTCGTAGGCATCTAGGCTGACACCGTTCTCGCTGGTCACGATCAAGCCGGTATCAGTATGGCTGACGATGGAATGATTGCCTTCGGTATGGCCCTTGGTGCGCATGATGGCCACCGAGCCATCGCCCAGTGCCACGCTGTCATCGAGCAGAATCAGCTTGTCGTCGGGCACGCCGGCGATGCCGTCAGGGCAATACCACTGGCTCTGCCACGGAATCAGCGCCTGCGCGCTCTCCCACTCCTCGCGCATGACCAACAGTTTGGCATTCGGGAACAGCGCCTGCTGACCGTTACCGCCAAGCCAGCGCGTCACATTCTGCGTGTGCAGATGATCGTAGGTGATGTAGTCCACATCCTCCGGCGTCAGGCCGATGCTCTTCAGACAATCCAGCACCGTGGCGGTGGCACGCACGATCATCTTCTCCATGAGCCCGGCGAACTTGCCGGCCTGCTGATCGAGCTGAGCAAAGAATGGCGTTTCGCGCTGGTGCTCCCAATCCGACGGGCCCACTAAAAGTGTCTTGATGCCTTCGCTGGAGTCGAACTGAATCACGCTCAGACGATTGCACAGATGCACGAACGGCGTCGGCAGGCTGAAGGCATTGAGGTAGGCAAACTTGGCCGGATACGGCACCCGCACCAGCTCGAAGGATTTGTAGAAGCGCACTTTCGGCTTGGCCAACATGTCGCGGCGAAAATCCTTGGCGGCTTCGCGCACATTGTCCACGCGAACCATGGGGCGACGGGCATCGCGGGCGCCGTCGAAGTGCTTCAGGGGCTGCATAAGCGACATGCGGAATCCTCGCTATTGTCTGAAAAAATAAGGCCGACTCAGCTTGCCAAGTCCGCAAAAGATGTGACACTGTAATTGCGACAAGAAATCTTGTCAAAACAACAATAGCCCTTTTCGTCGGACAAGCTGATGACTGAAACAGATAGCCGTGTATTGCCCGCTGCCACAAAGCCGACACGCGCCTATCGCGGCATTGCGCCCGAACAGCGCGCGCTTGAGCGCAAGCAGCGGTTGCTCGCGGCTGGGCTAGAGCTGTTTGCCCGACAAGGCTATGCGCGCACGCCGATTGAGCAGCTCTGCGCCGAAGCGAAAGTCACCACGCGGCATTTTTATGCCTTGTTTCCGAGCCGGGAGGCTCTGCTCACCGAGCTTTACGATCGCATCATCAGCGACCTGCGCAACGCCGTGCTGCTCGCCATCTCAGCGCCGGAAGAAGCGCTGGAAGCCAAGCTACCGCTCGCGGTGCAAGCCTTGATCAAACACTACCTAGCCGATGCCCGCGTGGCGCGCGTCGGCGTCCTGGAATCGGTCGGCGTCAGTGCCGCTATGGAGAAGCGCCGGCGCGCTGCCATTCACGACATCGCAGGTATTATTGAAAGCTATATTGATGTGCTGGTGGCACGCGGCGAGCTCCCGGCACATGATTATCATCTGGTCAGCGTCGCCGTTGTCGGCGGCATCAACGAGTTGCTCGCGGAGTGGCTCACCGTTGCCGCACCACCGAGCATCGAGTCTCTGAGCCATGAGGTCACCCGCATTCTCTACGCCCTCATTCGCGGCAGCGCCGTGCTACCCAATCTGTCCTTGAAGGAGACAGCAACATGACCACTATCGCCATTACCGGTATTGGCGGCTTCATCGGCTTGCGCATGGCCGAACGCGCTCTCGCGCTGGGCTGGCAGGTACAGGGGCTGGATCACTCACTGGCGGCTGCCGAGCGCGCTCATGCGCTGGGCATTCAGGTCACCGTTGGCGACGTCAACGATGCGCAGGCGGTGCGCACAGCGCTGGCCGGCGCAGATCTGGTGTTTCATACCGCCGCCATCGTGGAAGAAGATGGCCCTCGCGAGGCCTATGAGCGCGTCAATGTTGAAGGCACACGCAGTGTTTGCGGTATCGCCCGCGAGCTCGGTGTTAGCCGCTTCGTCCATCTGTCATCGGTCATGGTCTATGGCTTCGAATATCCAGAAGATGTCGGTGAAGAAGGCCCGCTCGATGGCCAAGGCAATGTCTACAACGATACCAAGCTGGCCAGTGAACGTGTCGCACTGAGCTTCAACAGCGATGCCTTTGCGGTACTGGTCATTCGCCCCGGTGATGTCTATGGCACGGGTAGCGTGCCCTGGGTGCTGCGACCCATCGACTTGATTGCCCGTGGCTTGTTCATGTTGCCGGACTTTGGCCGCGGCGTGATCAACCATGTCCATGTTGATAACCTGCTCGATGGCGTCTTCCTCGCCATTGAAAAGGCCAGCGGCGGAGAGGTCTTCACGCTCACAGACGGCGTCGCCACACCATGCCATGAGTTTTTTGCCTATCACGCCAGTATGGCCGGCAAGACCCGGATCCCAGCCTTGCCGAGTTGGATGCTAACCGGCTTTCTGCGAGCAAGCGCACCAGCACTCAAGCTCCTCGGCCAGAAACCACTAGCCAGTGCGGCAGCCATGCAGTTCCTCTTGCGTCGTCATCGCTACAGCATCGCGAAAGCGCAAGCCATGCTCGGCTACACTCCTCGTATCAGTCTGGCTGATGGCATGGCCGACATCCGCCGAGGTCTGTCACGATGAGTCATGTCAGCCGTCGCGGCATGCAAGATGCCCTGCGTTTCCACGCGCTGTTTTTCGCCATTGCCATCCCGACCGCGCTTTATCAGCAAGACCGTTCACTGGGCATGGCCATCCTCCTGCTAACGCTGGCCTACAACATCAGCTTGCCGCTCATGTGTCAGTGGCGCGGCTATCGCGAGGGCGTACGCCTGTGGTGGTTTCTGCTGCCGCTGTCTCTGGCACTGCCCTGTGCCGACTGGATGCTGGTCCGGCAAATGGGCACGCTGAGCTTTCCCGACCACGGTATTTATCGCCTGGGCGGCGCCGTGCCGATTTACTTCATGGGCTTGTGGATCATGCTGCTCTGGCCTCTTTGCTGGCTCGCGCAGAGCACGCGCAGGCCATATTTGTTCACGGCCATGGCAGCCCTGGCTGCTTTCCTAATTTGGGAATGGGCGGCGCGGCCGCTAAACCTCTGGCATGCCGTTGGCGTCAAACAAGTTGCCGGCTTTGCGCTCTATCCGCTGATTCCGGAAATGTTGCTGGCCATCGCAGCATTGTGGATGTGGCAGCATCATGGCCGATCACCACTGCTGACTCGCCTCGCTTGTGCCATCAGCGTGGCGATCTTTTACGCCGGCGCGCTATCGCTAGCGCTGCTCTGGATAGGCTGAGCTCAGACTTCAGGACTCTCGGTATCCTGCATGCCGTTTTCCAGCTCGGCCCGCGCAGCTCTGGCCAGCGCCTGATAGCGAGCCCGGAAAGCATCCAGACTCTCACCCTCCAGCTCCTCCAGATCAAGCAAGGCATTGTGTGCGCCTTTGGTGGCGCGGATCAACTCATCGAGTTTGATCTGTATCGCCTCGGTGTCGCGGTTCTGCGTGTTCTGGATCAAAAACACCATCAAGAAGGTAATGATGGTGGTACCGGTATTGATCACCAGCTGCCAGGTATCGCTGAAGCCGAACAGTGGCCCAGTGATGACCCAGATAACGATAACCGCTACCGCCAACGCAAAGACACGCGGCTGACCGCAATAACGCGCAGCAGATTTGGCCAGCTGAGAATACGAGAGCGTCATGGCCATAAAAACCTCCGGATGATTGTGGAAGACCGTCCGCTTCACTCCGGACATCTTTGTTCAGGGGCGAGTAGGTGCAGATCATTCGATACTATGCGCTCATTAGCGTGACGCGCACTCACCGATATCACAGGCTGACAGCAAGACTGGAAACACCTTCATGAAATCTTCTTCAACGATTGCCGTTATTGGCGCTGGTCTCGCTGGCCTGTCCTGTGCACACGCGCTGCAAGCCGCCGGACACCAAGTCACTGTCTTCGAAAAAAGCCGCGCTGCAGCTGGCCGCATGAGTACCAAACGCGGCGAAAACAGCAGCGGTGAAGCTTGGCAGTGTGATACCGGCGCCCAGTATTTCACTGCCCGCGATCCCTTGTTTCAGGCCGAAGTGCAGCGCTGGCAAGCTGCCGGCGTCGCTGCGGAATGGCAGCCTAAAATCGCCGTTTTCGGGGCTGTGCCAGCCGCAACACAGATCGGCGATACACGCCCGAATATTCGCTATGTTGGCAGCCCGCGCATGACTGCGCCAGCACGCTATCTCGCCGAAAATCTGAGTCTGCGCACACAAACTACCGTGCAAGCCCTGCGTCGAGAGGGTGCAGCCTGGCAAATGCGCTCGGCCGAACACGACTGGCTAAACGAGCGTTTTGATGCCGTGGTGCTAGCCGTGCCGGCACCACAAGCCCTACCCCTGCTGCGCCCTGTGCACGAGATGCTGGCTGGCATCGCTGCCAGCGTTCGCATGCGCGGCAGCTGGGCGCTGATGTTGCGTTACAGCGCCGCACTGAACCTGGGTTTCGAGGCTGCCTTCGTCAATACCGGCCCCTTGCGCTGGATCGCCGAAAATAGCCACAAGCCCGGCCGCAGCGGGCAGCACTGCTGGCTGCTGCACGCCAGCGCTGAATGGAGCGATGCCCATATTGAAGACAGCGCCGATGCTGTTGCCAATGAGTTGCTGGCCGCCTTCACCGAGCTTGGTGGCCCTGCGCCCGATGCCTGGAGCGCACATCGCTGGCGTTATGCCGACAGCGAAAAGCCGCTACAGCTCGGCGCTGTCTGGCAGGCTGCGGATGGCCTTGGCTTATGCGGCGACTGGCTCAATGGCGGCAAGGTCGAAGGCGCGTGGTTAAGCGGACGGAAGCTGGCAGAGCAGATGCTGGCGAGTAGTCATCACTCTTGTTACTCCGACACATAGACCATGCCGAGCACACCCACGGAAGCCGTCTTCTCGCCCACCGTGGTATACGACGCGACTCCTAGATTGTGGTACTTCGACGCAAACGACGTCAGCTGACCCAGCCCCAGAAGACCTTCCAACGGGCTACGCTCAGCAATGTCCGCCGCAATTTTTTCACGATGCTGATCGGCAGATGGGTTCAGTGCAAAGGCAGCGACCACTACGGCGGCCAGAGCAAGTACAGGCAGAAAACGGGTCTTTGACATGATGGCATACTCAAGATGAATGATGTTCTGCCGCCCGACTATACGTTCTTTGGGCAAATTTCTGGCGACTTATGCGCCGAAGTCTTGCTTAAATCGACATCGCCTTGTAGCGTGACCGCCTAGTCAAATTTAGCTCTGGAGTCGCTGCACCATGTCCGCATTAGCCAATCGCTTGAAAGCCCTTCCCAAACTCAGCGCCATCTGGGCCATCGGCAAAGTGCTTGCCGTGCCACGGCCCTTGGTGCTGTTCGGTGAGGGTTCGGCCGTGCGGCTTTGCCACAGCATTGCCGATCAAGGCCACAAGCGCGTACTCGTCATTACCGATGATGTGCTGGCCAAACTCGGCACCATCGACCCGTTAGTAGAAGTACTGAACGCCCGTGGCGTGATCACCGAAGTCTTCACCGGCGTGCGCCCGGACCCGACCTTCGAGATTGTCGAGGCAGGCTTACGCGCCTGCCAGGAAGCGCGTGCCGATGCCCTGCTGGTCATCGGCGGCGGCTCCGCCATCGACGCCGGCAAAGTCATCGCGCTCGCGGCCACCACCGGCAAGACGCCGCAACAACTGGTCGGCGTACTCAAGGGCCGGCAACCGGCACTGCCCTTTTTTGTTGTGCCCTCGACATCAGGCACCGGCTCCGAAGCCAGCGTCGCCGCCGTCATTTCCGATAGCATCACGCACATTAAGGCATTGGTGGTCGATCCCGGTCTGGTACCGCTCGCCGCCGCCCTCGACCCGCTGATCACGATGGGCATGCCGGCTGCTGTTACCGCCGAAACCGGGGTCGATGCCCTCACGCATGCCCTCGAAGGCTGGATGAGCCAGTTTGCCAATGCCCAGACCGATGGCTACAACCGCACCGCCGTCCGCCTGATCCTGAACAACCTGGAAATCGCCTGCAACGAACCAAGCAACCTCGCCGCGCGTGATGCCATGGCGCTGGCCTCGCACTATGCCGGCCTCTGCCTGAGCACCTCGGCGGTCGGCTATGTCCATGCCATCGCGCATCAACTCGGTGCCCGCTACGGCGTGCCGCACGGTCGTGCCAATGCCATGGTGCTGCCGCATGTGCTGGCCTTCAATCAACCGGCCTGTGTGAAAAAGCTCGGCAGCCTGGCCCGTGACCTGGAGCTAGCGCCCGCCGGGAGCACCGACTCGGTCGCCGCCGAAGCACTGTCGGTGTGCGTGCGTGAGCTGCTAGTGCGCCTGCCACTGCGTCGCTCAGGGTCCATGATCGAGCGTAAGGATTACGCTCGTATTGCCAGCGACGCGCTGACCGAAGCCCACGGCATGTATGCCGTACCACGCTACATGGCGGAGCAGGATGTGTACCGTGTGCTCGATGGCGTGGCTGCTGTGGCCTGAAAGCAGAACCCTAAAGGGGTATATTTTATTGTCAAATTGTACTTTTATGTAAAATCTCTTAGCTTTACCGCGTTCTAAAAAGAGGGCTACTACGCAGCCCTCTTTTCATCTGAAACGGTTTGATCCGCTGAGTAATTTTCGTTGAAAGATCATGTCACCACATCACCCCTTGATCCACTAGGGCTTCCTCCGGTCGGGCGCTGGCTCAAAGCCCAACGCGACGTTCTCGGCTATAGCTTGTCGCAGGCGTCTGAAATGGTCCAAATGAGCGAGAGGACACTACAGCTGCTTGAGTCAGAGCGTTTCTTGGAATTGTCGGAGCCTGCTTTTGCCAGAGGCTATTTGCGCCGTTACGCGCCTTGCCTGAAGCTGAATACTCAGGAAGTCATGGCGCTGTTTGACTCATGGATGCTGATCCAGCAAGCACAAGATCATAGACTGAATAGCCATATGGTCAGCAGCGCAGCGGCACGCAATGTGCGCCCCGGATACTTCACTGTCGGCGCCATTTTCATACTAAAGAAAGTAAGCACGCACATCAGCCGGGCCAATCAGGCCTTTGATCAGTTCATTCATAACAAAGTCGGCCATGCAGTCGCCATCACTTTTTTTATCGGCATTTTTTCATTCTTTTTGAGCAATAACGCAAAGACAACTTCCTCAGAAATTCTGATTACCAACGCTGATACTGCTGTAGTAACAGCCCACATCGAAACCAAAAAAACGCTGATCAGTCGCGAAATCTCAGTTGCTGTCGATGAGGTCGCGTTACAGAAAATCCCCGCCACGGTCGTGGATCCGAGCTATCTGGTAGCCACTGCAACCACGCATGTCACGGTCTTTGATAGGAATCATTTGATTCTCTTTCGGGGCATCGTTAAGGCTGGTCATCCCGTCGCCATCTCAGGGCTAAAGCCGTTTGATATGCAATCGGCCCGCGTCGGAACCATCATGCTGGTTGATGCTGCCTCACTCCCTATAAAATTCCGGCGAATTGCCGCGTTATAACGCCAAAAGGACAAGAAAATGAGCGAACTAAATCCAATTTTATTAAACCTGATTTATGCCACTTGTGGCTCTGTACTCAGCCTAGTGATTAGCTGGATTGCCAGCGTTATTTTTCAAAACAGAATGGGCTTTCGCTTGAAGGATGCGCTGGCCAGCGGCAACCTAGCAGTAGGCTTGGTCATGCTTGGTATCTTTGTCGGCAATGGCATTGGAATGGGAATCATCATCGGCCTAAGTTTGAACTGAGCCGATCAGTGCGCAATTCACTCGCTCTCTCGCTTCTGCTGGTACTTCCATTCCAAGCATATGGAGAGACGCCAATCAATGACCACGCTAACATCGTGATCAGCTTGGCCGATACGGCCAAGCAAAAAGCTAGCGTTGATGCCATAAAAGCAACATCGCTGGATGGTGATGCACGCACGGAGTCTGATAGCCCGCCCGGACTCCTGAAGCGCAGCTTCTATAGCCTATTCAGTCGTACTGAGCCATTGCCAGAACAGCGAGCTGAGCCGGTCAACGCCACAGATGTTAGTAATGATGCAAACAAGTCATGGCTCAAACGACAAGACAGGCGCGGCGAAAATAAAGCATCCGACCACTTTGACGACCATTTCAGGAAAAACACCAAACACTACTTTGGCATAGGAACAGACTGGCGCTGGTTTCAAGCGCAAGCCATGGTTGAGTCCGAAATGAAACCTGCGATTCGTTCACGGTCAGGGGCCATGGGCCTGATGCAGATCATGCCAAGAACGTTTCAGGAAATTCGATCTCGTCACCCGCACTTAAACGACCCGTTCGACCCCAAGCTGAGTATTGCAGCCGGCATTTACTACAATCGCCAACTTTACGAAGCCTGGCCTCAGATTAATAACGAAGATGACCGGCGCCGATTCATGTTTGCCAGCTACAACGCCGGCCTGGGCAATATCAAACGGGCGGCAAAGCGCGCAGGCAACCCGACTCGCTATGCAGCACTTGAGCCCACACTTACGCCCGGACCCAGACACTATTTGGTCAAGATTGAACGCGAGCGCAGAAAGCTCGGAGACTAAGGTTATCGGCAAGCCGGTATTGGCATGTGGGAGAACGAAAAAGGCCGCAATCTACAAGTCATTGTTTAGACTAAGAAAGCGGCCTTTATTTTCAATTGGCGGTGGACGCAGTCCAGAGCGAACCTGTCTACGGTCTTTTTCCCTGCTAACAGGGAAATATCAGTGATTTTTCGCCAACTACTTTCCGGACATCTGGGCGAAACCGCACTGATGGCGCGGCTCAGAGCGAACTTGCCATCGACCTGTTGACGACCATCCAAAACTGACCCACTTGAGGGCATAGTTTTCAGCCAAAAC
>JAZKJJ010000014.1:0-88617 GCA_040384385.1 Pseudomonadota bacterium
TTCGTGTGCCGCCGATTCGCATGAGCGAAGAGAAGCCGGCAGCGCGCCCGACCACCAGCCTGCAGAAGCTGCTGGCCGGGCGCATTGTGCATGATGAAGATCATCTGCTGGTGGTGAACAAGCCGGCCGGGCTGGCCGTGCATGGCGGCAGCGGCATCTCCATTGGTTTGATCGAGGCCTTGCGTGCGTTGCGTCCGGACCATACCGCGCAGCTGGAGCTGGTGCATCGTTTGGATCGCGATACGTCTGGCCTGATCATGGTCACCGGTCATCGTGGCCTGCTGCGTGCATTGCACGGGCAATTGCGCGATGGCCAGATGGACAAGCGCTATGTTGCGCTGCTCTCGGGCCGTCTCAGTGGTGCCCAGCATCGTGTCGAGGCGCCGCTATTAAAGGTCGAGAGCCCGCATGGCGAGGCCGTGGTACGTGTATCGCGAGATGGCAAAGTAGCCATCACCATTTTCACTGTGCTCGAACGCTTCGCCGATGCCACGCTGGTGGAAGCGCACCTGCTCACCGGTCGTACTCACCAGATTCGCGTTCATGCCCAGCATCTGGGTCATCCCTTGGTCGGCGATGATAAATATGGTCGCGATGATGTCAATGCGCGCTTCAAGGCCAAAGGCCTGTCGCGCCTGTTCCTGCATGCCCGCGATCTGCGCCTGACGCTGCCATCGGGCAAGAAACTGGCGCTGCATGCCGATCCCGATGCGGATTTCGCCAGCGGCCTGGAGACCTTGCGTCGTGGCTAGTCCTCTGATTGCACATCAAGGGGCAGCTCGGTTTGATCTGGTGATTTTCGACTGGGATGGCACGCTCATGGATTCGCTAGCGCAGATTGTGCGCAGCGTGAAGCTGGCGGCCATCGACCTGGGCGTGCCTGAACCGACGGATGCCGCCGCGCGCGACATCATCGGTCTTGGTCTGCCGGAGGCGATGCGGACTCTGTTTCCGCAAGTGCCCGAGGCGGAGCGCGAGGCCTTGCGCCAGCGCTATGCGCATCATTTCGTAGCCGGTGTGGGCGGGCACAGCCGGCCTTATGACGGTGCCGAAGCTTTGCTGCAGCAGCTGCAAAGGCAGGGCCGGCAATTGGCCGTGGCCACCGGCAAGAGCCGGCTCGGGTTGGATCGCGTGCTGGCGCAGACCGGCTGGGCGGGTTATTTCGGCGCCACCCGCTGTGCCGACGAGACGGCATCGAAACCGAATCCGCTTATGCTCAAGGAGTTGCTGCAGGTGCTGAATGTGCCTTTGGCGCGCGCCGTCATGATCGGCGATACGCACTATGATTTGGAGATGGCGCAGCGCTTGGGCATGGCGTCAATCGGCGTGACCTATGGCGTGCACAGTGGCGAGCAGTTGGCGCAGCATGCGCCGATTGCACTGTGTCAGGACATGTCCGAGCTGGCAGCGACGCTGGCTGCGTTATAGTAGTGGCCGATTGGTGCCTTGCGTGTGTCGCAGGGTGAACCCGAATTTCAGGAGCAGGGCATGTCGGACTGGACAAGCAATCGCAGCAACGGGCCGCGTGACTGGGTGTTAATTGAAGAGTTTCTCAAGGCGGATCTGGAAGATCGTCGTCGGGCTCGGCGCTGGCGCTGGTTTCGTCGCTTGCTGCTGCTGATTATCCTGGCTGCGCTGGCGGTGGGCTTCCTTAAGGAAGAAGGTAGTAATGCCGGCGCTTTCGGTCCGCATACGGCCGTGGTAGCGATCAATGGCGAAATCGCCAGCGACAGCCCTGCCAATGCGCAAAGCATCATCGATGCCTTGGCGCTGGCGTTCGACAGCACCGATGCCAAGGCGGTCGTACTCAGTATCGACAGTCCCGGTGGCAGTCCGGTGCAGGCTGATGAGGTCTATCGCGAGATTCGTCGCCTGCGCAAGCTGCATCCAGCCGTGCCGGTGTATGCCGTGATTGGCGATATGGGTGCTTCCGGGGCCTATTACATTGCCGTGGCCGCCGACAAGATCTATGTCAATCCGTCGAGTCTGGTGGGTTCGATTGGCGTCATCATGCCTGGTTTTGGCGTGCCTAGCCTGATGCAGAAGCTGGGTGTGGAGGATCGCACCATGACCGCCGGCTCGCACAAGAACCTGCTGAGCCCGACTCGTGCGGTTGATCCGGTTGAGCGCGAGCATGTTCAGGGCGTGCTCGATGCCGTTCACAGGAACTTCATCGCCGCCGTCAAGGCTGGCCGTGGCACGCGTCTGAGTCAGAATCCGGAGCTGTTCTCGGGCTATTTCTGGAGCGGTGATCAGGCCATTGCCCTCGGTTTGGCGGATGCTGTCGGCTCTGTGGCGTCGGTCGCGCGCGATGTCGTGAAGCAGGACACGCTGGTGGATTACACGCAAGTGCCGAATCCGCTGGATTCCATGCTGCGCCGCTTGGGTAGCACATTGGGTAAGTCGGTTGGCGCGGCTTTGCAGCAAAGCTTGAGCGAAACCGCGCAAACACCACGCTTGCAGTAACGCTTTCCCTTTGACAGAGCGTGGGTGAGTCCGTATTATTCCGCGCCTATGTCAGAGACTCATTCGCCGCATTTGCTGCCGCACCTCGTTGATCCCGGCAAAATGGCCGAACAGACTGCACAGCTGGTGTTGCGTACTCCGCTGGCGGCTTTCAAGCGTTTGCGCGAAGTCACCTTGAGTGATGACGGCGATGTCAGTGTGAAGGTCAGGTTTCACCGCGATGCTCGCGGGATACCCAACTTGCGCGGCTCGGTCAGTGCGACGGTTGAGCAAACCTGCCAACGCTGCATGAGCGCCGTGAGTGTGTCGGTGCAGGCGGATGTGAATGTGTTTCTGCTGAACGATGAGGCTTATGCCGATCGCCTCAGCGAAGATGATGATTATGTGGTGTTCGGTGATGATCGTCTCGATCTGCCCGAGCTCCTTGAAGATGAGCTGATCATGGCGCTGCCGCTGGTAGCGCGCCATGAAGACTGTCAACCGCAAGCGGCGTTGACAGTGTTGCCGGAAGCCGACGACGAGCCCATGCCGAAGAAAGAAAACCCGTTTCGTGTGCTGGCCGGCTTGAAGCCGTCAGACGCGGAGTAATGTGATTTAACCTGACTGCGGTGACGCAGCCGACCCAGTAAGTGCCGGAGTAGACCATGGCCGTTCAACAAAACCGCAAAAGCCGTTCCCGTCGTGACATGCGTCGTTCGCATGACGCCCTGAATGGCCCGACCCTCAGCGTCGATCAGACCACCGGTGAATTGCACCGTCGTCACCACGTGACCAAAGACGGTTTCTACCGTGGTCACCAGCTGTTTGGTGCGAAAGACGAGACCTGATACGCACTATGCGTATCACCGTGGCGGTGGATGTGATGGGTGGCGACCACGGTGCCTCCATCACTGTCCCCGCTGCATTGCAGGTTCTGGCGCAACAGCCTGACCTGCGTCTTCTCCTTGTGGGCGATGAAGGGCTGATAACGCCTCTCATCGCCCACGTCGCATCTGCGCAACGCGCTCGTATCGAGATCGTGCACACCACCGAATTTGTCACCATGAGTGACAAGGTTTCCGTGGCTTTGCGCAACAAGAAACAGTCTTCCATGCGACTTGCTGTCAACGCTGTGCGTGACGGGCAGGCGCAGGCGTGCGTGTCTGCCGGCAATACCGGCGCGCTCATGGCCATCGGTCGTTTTGTGCTGAAGACGCATGCCGGCATTGATAGGCCCGCCATCATGACCGCCATGCCGACGCAAACCGGCCATGCGCACATGCTCGATCTGGGCGCGAATGTGGACTCCGATCCGCATCATCTTGTGCAATTCGCTGAAATGGGTTCGCTGGTGGCACAAGCGCTGGATGGTCACGGCCAGCCTCGCGTCGGCTTGCTCAACATCGGCGAAGAAGAGATCAAGGGCAACGATTTCATCAAGGCCACGCATGAGTTGCTGCGCGCTTCATCGCTGAACTACATCGGCTATGTGGAAGGTGATGGCATTTTTCGCGGCGATGTCGATGTGGTGGTGTGTGACGGCTTCGTCGGCAATATCGCGCTGAAATGCTCCGAAGGCGTGGCGAAGATGATGGGCGGCAAGATCAAAGAGCAGATCAATCGTAGCTGGCTAACCAAGCTGCTGGGCCTTCTCGCTTACCCGATCTGGAAGGGTCTGAAGCAGGAAATGGACCCCGGTCGCTATAACGGCGCCAGTCTGGTCGGGCTCTCGGGCATCGTGGTGAAAAGCCACGGCAGCGCCCAGATCAACTCCTTTGCGCAAGCGCTGCGTGTGGCCATCAAGGAAGTCGAGAAAGACATTCCGGGCTTGCTCGCACGCCACTTCAGTGCAGCTGAGGCCTCAAAAAGTGAGCGTACAGTGGCCACAGAATCGCCAACTGCGACCATCTGACGCGACTTTTCGCGCATTTTTAGGCTACCCTCGCCAGCGTTCCCGATTTACTTCGCAAGGATTTTTCGATGACAACGGCGTGGGTATTTCCCGGTCAAGGCTCGCAGGCCGTCGGCATGCTGGCAGATCTGGCAGCTGAGTTTGCTACCGTTCAAGACACATTTGCCGAGGCTTCTGCAGCTCTAGGCAAGGATTTGTGGCAACTCGCACAGCAAGGTCCCGAGGCTGAGCTGAACGCCACTGAAAATACGCAGCCCTTGCTGCTCACGGCCGGCATCGCTGTTTGGCGCACTTGGCAGGCACAAGGCGGCGCTACCCCGCAATTTCTGGCTGGGCACTCACTCGGTGAATACACGGCGCTGGTTGCCGCCGGCGTGCTGTCATTGGCCGATGGCGTGCGCTTGGTCGCCGAGCGCGGCCGTCTTATGCAGGCAGCCGTGCCAGCCGGGCAGGGCGCGATGGCGGCCATTCTCGGTCTCGATGATGCCGATGTCATCGCTGCCTGTGCCGAAGCCGCTCAGGGCGATGTGGTATCGGCTGTGAATTTCAACTCGCCCGGTCAGGTGGTGATTGCCGGCAGCACGGCCGCCGTTGAGCGCGCCATGGCGGCTTGCAAGGCAGCGGGTGCCAAGCGTGCTCTGCCATTGCCGGTGAGTGCGCCATCGCACTGTGCGCTGATGCAGCCTGCGGCCGAAAAGCTGGCCATCCATTTGCAAACGTTGACCTTTAATACGCCTGTCATCCCGGTGGTGCAGAATGCCGCTGCGCGTGTAGAGGTCGATCTGGTTAGTCTGCAATCGTCACTGATTACGCAGCTGCACAGCCCGGTATTGTGGTCGCAAAGCGTGCAATGGCTGGCTGGGCAGGGCGTGACGCGGTTTGTCGAAAGCGGTCCGGGCAAGGTGCTGACCGGTCTAAATAAGCGTATCGCCAAGGATGCCGAGCATGTGTCGGTGGAGTCCGCCGAAAGTCTCAAGGCCGCACTGTTGCTGGTTTGATAGCCTACGAATTGTCGATTTAAGGACATGTATATGGAAAAGTCATTGCAGGACAAGATTGCATTGGTGACCGGCGCTACGCGCGGCATCGGGCGCGCGATTGCGCTGACGCTCGGTCGTGAAGGTGCGATTGTGATCGGCACGGCAACTACTGAAGCCGGTGCTGAAAGCATTACCCAGGCACTGGCGGAGGCTGGCATTGCCGGTCGTGGCGTGGTGCTGGATGTTGCCGAACTGAGCAGTATTGAAGCTGTTTTGGAGCAGATCGTCGCCGAGTTCGGTGCGCCGCTCATTGTCGTCAACAACGCCGGCATCACCCGTGACAATCTCATGCTGCGTATGAAAGAAGACGAGTGGCAGTCGGTGATCAATACCAATCTGACGGCCATTTTTCGTGTCACCAAGGCTAGCCTAAAAGGCATGACCAAGGCGCGCTGGGGCCGCATCATCAACATCAGTTCGGTGGTTGGCTCCATGGGCAATGGCGGTCAGGCCAACTACGCTGCTGCGAAGGCCGGCCTCGAAGGCTTTGGTCGTGCGCTGGCCGCAGAGATTGCATCGCGCAACATCACGGTCAATGCTATTGCGCCGGGCTTCATTGAAACCGACATGACGCATGCGTTGCCGGAAGCGCAGCGCGAGAAATTGCTGACTCAGGTGCCTGCCGGGCGCTTGGGTCAACCACAAGACATTGCAGAGGCGGTGGCCTTTCTGGCATCGGAGCGTGCGGCTTACATCACAGGCACGACCTTGCATGTAAACGGTGGGATGTACATGGCCTAGACCGGCCAGTCATCCGACACTTATAAACCTGAAATAACTACTTACGGTTTGCCGAGCAGGCGGTGCTTGCCACCTACAAGACGCTTCAATACACTTGCGGCGACTTGTCGGCAGTCCGACATCAAAGGAGATTAACGTGAGCACGATCGAAGAGCGCGTCAAGAAAATTGTCGCTGAACAACTGGGTGTGAAGCTGGATGAAGTGACCAACGAAGCCTCATTCGTCGACGATCTGGGCGCTGATTCGCTGGACACCGTTGAGCTGGTCATGGCTTTGGAAGAAGAGTTCGAAACCGAGATTCCGGACGAAGAAGCAGAAAAGATCAGCACGGTTCAAACCGCGATCGACTACGTGACCGCGCACAGCAAGCAGTAATTGCTGCGGTCAAAAAGACCGCAGGTACGCTGAGCGTATCTGCGGTTTTTTTATGCCTGCCTGTTTTTGCAGATCGAAGTTGCTTTTGCAGATGAAGTGGCGACTTGTGCAGGTCATGAGATCGTCACGATTTGGTAACATCATGACGACTGAGCAAATTCAGATGAGGAGTGGCGCCATGGTGTCGCGGCGTGTAGTGGTAACCGGTATGGGCATGCTGACGGCGCTGGGCGCATCGGTCGAGCAGACCTGGGCAGGTGTTCTGGCCGGCAAAAGTGGTATCCGCGCCATCGAGCACTTCGATACGTCGGCTTTTTCCACGCAATTTGCCGGCATGGTGCTCGACTTTGTAGTGGAAGACTATTTGCCCGCGAAAGAAGCGCGGCGTGTTGATGCCTTTATTCAGTATGGTTTGGCCGCTGGCCAGCAGGCCTTGGTTGATTCAGGGCTGGTGGTTACGGAGGCGAATGCTGATCGTATTGGTGTCGCCGTGGGTTCCGGTATTGGCGGTCTAACAACCATTGAAGACGGCCACCGCAGTCTGCTCGAAGGCGGGCCACGCAAGATTTCACCATTCTTTGTGCCAGGCTCCATTATCAATATGGCCGCCGGCCTGCTGTCGATTCGTCATGGCCTGAAAGGGCCGAACTTCTCAGTAACCACGGCGTGTACTACCGCAACTCACAGCATTGGTTTGGCTGCCCGCCTGATTGCCAGTGGCGATGCCGATGCCATGCTCGCGGGGGGCACTGAAAAAGCGTCTACGCCGTTGGGCTTGGGTGGCTTCGGCGCGGCACGGGCACTGTCCACGCGCAATGACGATCCGACCAAGGCTAGTCGCCCGTTCGACAAAGACCGCGATGGTTTTGTTCTGGGCGATGGTGCCGGCGTACTGATGCTGGAAGAGTACGAGCATGCTAAGGCTCGCGGTGCGCGCATTTACGCCGAGCTGATTGGCTTCGGTATGAGTGGCGATGCTTACCACATGACGTCGCCGCCGGAGAGTGGTGCGGGGGCGGCGTCGGCCATGACCAATGCCTTGCGCAATGCCGGCATCAAGCCGGAGCAGGTGCAGTACATCAATGCCCATGGCACCTCGACGCCAGCGGGTGATATCGCGGAGTCACAGGCCATCATGCAGGTCTTTGGCGATCATGCGTCGCGCGTGGCCGTGAGCTCGACGAAGTCGATGGTGGGTCACTTGCTCGGCGCTGCCGGCGGGGTCGAGGCCATCTTCAGCATTCTAGCCTTGCGTGACCAGATTGCGCCGCCGACGATCAATCTCGATAACCCTGACCCGGCTTGCACGCTCGACTATGTGCCGCATGTGGCCCGGGCTATGAAAATAGATGTGGTGTTGTCGAACTCCTTCGGCTTCGGCGGCACCAACGGTAGTTTGGTATTTCGCCGCCTGTGACCAAGATCTTGCCGATGCAGATCTGGTACGGCGATGAAGCCGTCGCACACTGGGCGGCGGATGATCGTGGCATTGCCTATGGCGACGGCCTGTTCGAAACCATACGCGTTTGTGCCGGTCGCGGTGTATTGCTGACCGGGCATTTGCAGCGCTTGCAGAGGGGTTGCCGGCAGCTGGGCATTCCATTTTTGCCTTCATGGCCGCAGCGCATCAGCAGCTTTCTGGCGGTGGCGGCTGATGGCATCTTGCGCGTGCAGGTGACGCGGGGAGTTGGTGGTCGTGGCTACCAGTCGCCGCCGTCGATTACACCGGGTTTTGCGCTGAGCTGGCATGAACTGCCGAGTTATCCGGCGCAATACGCCCAGTGGGGCATTCGCGTCGCCGATGCGCCGTTTGCTCTGGCGGCACAGCCGATGCTCGCTGGCATCAAGCACAGCAATCGTCTCGAGCAAGTGTTGTTGCGCGATGCTCTGGCGACACAGCCGCAATGCCAGGAGCTAGTGGTGAGCAATGCCGCTGGCGAGCTGGTCGAGGGCGTGTTTTCCAATCTCTTTCTAGTGCGTGACGGCATCTTGCTGACGCCAGCGGTGACCACCTGCGGCATCGCGGGTGTTCTACGCGAAGCCTTGTTGGCAGATGCTCCTTTGCCGGTGCAGATTGCCACGCTGACGCCGGATGATTTGCTGGCCGCCGATGAAGTGTTTTTTGCCAACAGTGTTATGGGTATCTGGCCGGTTGCCGCTTATCGCCAGCGGGCTTGGCCTGTGGGTGAATACACCCGACAATGCCAAGCTCATATTGCCCACTGGTTTGCTTCCGTATGAACCGCATGAATCGTGCCCGTCCGCGCAATACCGTTGCTCCTCGACCTAAACGCCGTGTGCGCGTGTTCTGGGGAGTGGTCTTGCTGCTGGCGATATTGGTCTATCGCACGCTATTGCAATCGTTTGATCTGCCGCCGCAGGGCGTTCGCCTGAAAGTGCCGCGCGGCAGCAGCTGGATCAGCGTTGCTGAGCAGCTGGCCGAGCAAAACTTCATTACTTCTGCGCTGAGCTTGCGCGTCTGGCTCATGCTTAGGCCTGGCGAAGAAGTGCTGCGTTCCGGCGTATTTATTCTGCGGCCACCGATGACGCTGGATCAGCTCGTGCAACGTCTGGCCGAAGCTCCTGATGGTACGCAGCCGCTGGTGCTGATCGAGGGTGAGCGCTTCAAGGATTTGCGCAAGAAGCTGGCAGCTCGTGAGGATTTGCGCCAATCCATGACAACCCTAACGGATGCTGAAGTGCTGGGCGCCATCGGTGCTGACGAAAAGCATCCGGAAGGATTGTTTGCGCCCAATACCTATGTGTTGGAAGAAGGCGAGCGCGATCTCGACATTCTGCGCCGGCTCTATCAGCGGCAAAAGCGCATCCTCGCCGAGGAGTGGGCGGCGCGTCAGTCCGGTCTGCCTTACAGCAATGCCTATGAAGCCTTGATCATGGCTTCGATCATTGAGAAGGAAACTGGCGCTGCGTCTGAGCGCGCGCAGATTGCCGGCGTCTTTGTCCGTCGTTTGCAGGTCGGCATGCGTCTGCAGACGGACCCGACGGTGATCTACGGCGTTGGCGAACGCTACAAGGGCGATATCACGCGAGCGCATCTGCGTGAGGACTCGCCTTATAATACGTATCGCCGTGCTGGCCTGCCGCCCACGCCGATTGCCAATCCGGGCCGCGCAGCCATTCATGCCGCCCTGCATCCGGCCGAGGGCGACGCGCTTTATTTTGTCGCCGGCAGTGACGGTCACCATGTTTTCTCGGCCAATCTCGCCGACCATAATCGCGCGGTCAACCGCTACCAACGCTGAGCTATTCATGACTGATTTGATGTCGCGCTTCATCACCCTAGAGGGTGGCGAGGGGGTAGGCAAGTCCACCAATCTGGCAGCCATTGTCGATTTTCTGCGAGCCGGCGGTGATGAAGTTGTGGTTACTCGCGAGCCGGGTGGCACGCCCTATGCCGAGGAATTGCGTGCCTTGCTGCTGAGCCCGCGTGCCGAGCCGGTGATGCCCTCGGCCGAGTTGCTGACGCTCTTTGCTGCTCGTGCCCAGCATTGGCATGCCTTCATCGTGCCTGCCTTGAAGCGCGGTGCCTGGGTGCTGTCGGATCGATTTGTTGATGCTACTTATGCCTATCAGGGCGCTGGCCGTGGCTTGGCCGTCGCCGATATTGCTGCGCTTGAGCACTGGCTATTGCAAGGCCAGCAGCCGGGTCTGACGCTGTTGCTGGACATGCCGGTGGTTGATGGCATGGCGCGAGCACGGGCGCGTGCGGAGCTGGATCGCTTTGAAAGCGAGCAACTCGAATTCTTTGAGCGTGTGCGTGCCGGCTATCTGGCGCGTGCCGCCGCTGACCCGCAACGCATGAAACGGATTGATGCCGGGCAGCCGTTGTCTGCAGTGCAGGCGGATGTTTTGCAGACGGTTCGTGCCTACCAAGTTGCGGTGAAAACATGAGCGCCATCTACCCTTGGCAGGCCGGGCTATGGCAATCACTTTGCCATCTTAGCCAGCAGAAGCGTCTGCCGCATGCCTTGCTGCTGGCGGCTCCGCAGGGGCTGGGCAAGGCGCATTTTGCCCGTCAGTTTGCCGCTTGGCGCTTGTGCGAGCAGCCCGCCGAGCAGGGCGTTTGCGGGGTTTGTCGCAGCTGCCAGTTGCTGAGCACGGGGCATCACCCCGACTTGCTCTGGGTCAGCCCAGACGAGGAAGATGAAAAAGGCACGAAGGCGAGCAAGGTCATCAAGGTCGCGCAAGTGCGTACAGTGGTCGAGTTCGCCACGCAATCGGCGCATCGTCAGGGTGGTCAGCGCATTGTTGTGCTGGAGCCGGCCGATGCCCTGAATACGGCATCGGCCAATGCCTTGCTGAAGACGCTGGAGGAGCCGGGTCGCGACTCGCTTTTTCTGCTGCTGACCGACAAGCCTGCCGCGCTTTTGCCGACGGTGCGCAGTCGCTGCCAATTGCTGCCGATGCCCTTGCCGGCCCCCGAGCAGGCCTTGGGTTGGCTGCGCACGCAGGTGCAGCCGCCGGAAATGGCGGAGACGCTGTTGGAGCTGGCGCGTGGTGCGCCGCTGGCAGCGGCAGCGCTGCAGACGCAACCGTGGTTCTCGGCGCGCGCTGATCTGCTGGTGGATTTGCTGGCGGTGGCGCAAACCCGTTTGATGCCATTGCAGGCCGCGCAACGCTGGCAGAAGCTCGATGCCGGCGAGCAGGCCCTGGCCTGGCAAAGTCTGCTCGATGATGCCGTGCCGGGTGCGCTGGTGGCCGACTATCCGACTCGTCACAGCGATTTGCGCACCGACATGGCGGCTTTGCTGGTAGCCGTCTCGGCACAGGCCTTGCTCAACACCTTGTATGAAGTCGTGGAGGCGCGCCGTTTGCTTGGCACCAGCGTGCAGCCGCAAGCCATTTTGGAAGGCCTCTGGTTGCATTGGGGTCGCGAAACGCGTCAAAAACGAGGTTCACATGCTGGTTGACAGTCACTGCCATCTCGATTGCCTGAAGCTCGACCGTCATGGCGGTTCGCTCGATGCCGCGCTTGATGCGGCTCGCGCACGCGGTGTCGGGCACTTTCTGTGCATCAGCATCGAGCTGGAAAAATTTGATCAGATTCGTGCCATCGCCGAGGCGAACGATGATGTCTACGCCACCGTTGGCGTGCATCCCTGCCATACGCACTCGCATCAGCCCACAGTCGATGAGCTCTTGGCGCTGGCGCAGCACCCGAAAGTGATCGGCATCGGCGAGACCGGCCTCGATTATTTCCACGATGCCTCCACGCGCGAGGCGCAGCAGGCTTTGTTCTCGACGCATATCGAAGTGGCGAAGCGCACCGGCAAACCCTTGATCATCCACACCCGCAATTCGCGTGATGATGTGCTGGCGCAGATGCGTCGCGAAGGTGCCGAGCGCGCCGTCATGCATTGCTTTACGGAAGACTGGGCGACGGCCGAGGCGGCGCTGGATCTGGGCTATTACATCTCCATTTCCGGCATCGTCACCTTTCCCAAGGCGCTGGATCTGAAGGATGTCGCCAAGCGTATTCCGCTCGACCGTCTGCTGATCGAGACTGATGCGCCGTATCTGGCACCGGCCCCGAATCGCGGCAGGCCCAACGAGCCGGCATTTCTCGCCGATACCGCCGCCTATATCGCGGCCTTGCGTGGGCTCAGTCTGGAGGCGTTGGCCGAGGCCACCACGCGGAATTATCAAGCCGCGTTTCGTCTGGACACGCTACCGATACGAGCGTTGGCAAGCTAAACTGCCGTCTTGGTTAAATCGCCGATCTGGCGGTGAATGAGGAGCAAAAATGACCGATCTGGCGCGTGCGACGCAAAAAGCCCGTGAGTTTCGTCAACGTGAGCAAGCCATTCTGGATTGTGCCCAGGCGCTGTTCATTGAGCACGGTGAAGACAAGGTCACCGTGGAAATGATCGCGGACAAGGTCGGCATTGGCAAAGGCACCATCTACAAACACTTCGAAACCAAGAACGAGATTTATCTGTTGCTGATGATTCGTTATGAAGAAGTGCTGGCGGACCTGTTTCGCCGTATTGATATTTCTCAAGACAAACAGTCGTTGGTGCGCGAATATTTTACCTTCCGCGTGCGCGATGCCGATCAGTACCTCCTGTTTGACCGTCTGGAAAGCAAGCTGGTGGCCGACAAAGTTGTTCCGGCACTGGTGGAGAAATTGCACGCTATTCGCGCGGCAAATTTCGAGAAGCTTTGCGCCATGGTCGATGGCCAGATCAAGGCCGGCAAACTCGCCGATGTGCCGCCGCAGTACCACATTGCTGCTGCCTGGGCGCTGGCACATGGCGCATCGGCTCTGATGAAGTCCGGCTTTTACGCCGACTTCATTGGCGAGCAGGAGCCGTTTCTGGATTTTCTACTGAATGTGGCTGTACGCATGGGCAACAAGCGCGTACTGGGCATGTCCAGCTGATGTGATATCGCCAGCCAAGGTCGCTCTGTCAGGCTTGAAGTGCCGGTTGGTTATTGACCGAACCGGCCTCAGACGGCAAGATAGCGGGCCTTTTGGGGGCTCACGCCAGTTCTGTGTGAGCGCCCTGGCTGAACTCTTATTCGTTCATCAATGTAAGCTGAGGATTCCATGAAGGTTCTGGTAGCTGTCAAACGCGTTGTCGATTACAACGTAAAAGTTCGCGTGAAAGCGGACAAAACGGGTGTTGAACTCGCCAACGTAAAAATGGCGATGAACCCGTTCTGTGAAATTGCGGTCGAAGAAGCCGTGCGCCTGAAAGAGAAGGGCATCGCCACCGAAATCGTGGTTGTGTCTGTTGGTCCGACCAATGCCCAGGAACAGCTGCGTACGGCCATGGCCCTTGGCGCTGATCGCGGCATTCTGGTTGAAGCACCGGATGCCGAGCCGCTGGCGATTGCCAAGCTGCTCAAGGCTATTTGCGATCAGGAACAGCCGGGTCTGGTGATTCTCGGCAAGCAAGCCATCGACGGCGACAACAACCAAACTGGCCAGATGCTGGCTGCGCTGGCTGGCTACGCCCAGGGTACTTTTGCTTCGATCGTTAAGGTCGATGGCAACAAGGCTCAGGTCACTCGCGAAGTCGACGGCGGTCTGCAGACCGTTGAGCTAGCACTGCCGGCCGTGGTCACTACCGACCTGCGCTTGAACGAACCGCGCTACGCCTCGCTGCCGAACATCATGAAAGCCAAGAAGAAGCCGCTGGACATCAAGTCCCCGGCCGACTACGGCGTTGATGTATCCCCGCGTGTGAAGACCCTCAAGGTCGAAGCACCGGCCGAGCGTTCCGCCGGCATCAAGGTCAAGACCATCGAAGAGCTGGTCGAAAAGCTGAAGAACGAAGCGAAGGTGATCTGATCATGGCTATTCTCGTTATTGCTGAACACGACGGCGCCGCTATCAAGGGCGCTACGCTGAACACCGTTGCTGCGGCCAAGGCCATTGGCGGCGACATCCATGTGCTGGTTGCTGGCTCTGGTTGTGGCGCTGCTGCTGCCGCTGCTGCCCAAGTCGCTGGCGTGAGCAAGGTGCTGGTGGCTGATAATGCCGCTTACGCGCATCAGCTCGCTGAAAACGTTTCCCTGCTCGTTGCCGAGCTGGGCAAGGGCTATAGCCACATCTTGGCGCCGGCCACCAGCAACGGCAAGAACACCCTGCCGCGCGTTGCTGCGCTGCTCGATGTTGCGCAGATTTCGGAAATCTCCAAGGTTGTCTCCGCTGACACCTTCGAGCGCCCGATCTACGCTGGCAACGCCATCGCCACCGTGCAGTCTTCGGACAGCATCAAGGTCATCACCGTGCGCCCGACAGGCTTCGATGCCGTTGCCGCTACCGGTGGTTCGGCGTCGACCGAAGCCGTTGCTTCCGCACAAGACGCTGGCACTTCCTCGTTCGTGAGCGAAGAGCTGGCCAAGCTGGATCGTCCGGAACTGGCCGGTGCCAAGATCGTCGTTTCCGGCGGTCGCGGCATGGGCAACGGTGACAACTTCAAGATCCTCTACACCCTGGCTGACAAGCTCGGTGCTGCCGTTGGTGCCTCGCGCGCTGCCGTCGACGCCGGCTTCGTGCCGAACGACATGCAGGTCGGTCAGACCGGTAAGGTCGTCGCGCCGCAGCTCTACATCGCCGTAGGCATCTCTGGTGCCATCCAGCATCTGGCCGGCATGAAGGACTCCAAGGTGATCGTTGCGATCAACAAGGACGAAGAAGCACCGATCTTCTCCGTTGCCGACTACGGCATCGTGGGCGATTTGTTCGACCTCGTTCCGCAGCTGGAAAAGCTGATCTGATCGATCGCTAGACCGAGTTGACGAAAAGGCCGCTCCGGGTAACCGGGGCGGCCTTTTTCATGGGCGCCTGTTTTGCAGGCGAAGCGTCTTGAAATTGTTTAGCTGGCGCGCAAGCCCACCTTCATGTCCAGTCGGCCGCTCTGCACGCTCAACTCCTTGACCTCAATCTGGCTGACCAGCTGCTGCAACCAGTCCTGACTTTCCTGCAACAGGTTCAGGCCGGGCAGGATGTTGCGGTCGCCGAGGCTGACCAGTTTTTCCATGAACCAGGAACGATTGTTGAGAAAGTCGATCATGCCGGCTTCGGCCAGATTCAGTCGCCATTGTTTGATGCCTTCGCGATGCAGGCCGGGAATATGGCTGACGATCTGTTGTGTGAGCGATGGTAAAGGCAGCTTACTGGCGAGCTGAAATGCGCCTTGGCCGAGATGGCGGGTGGCCCAGTTCACCAGCATCGGCGCTTGTCGCCATTGCACATCGAGAGCCTGATCGAGCTGCTGGAAGCGCATGAAGGGGGTGTCACCCGTGAGCTGGCACTCCTTCACCGCGACGGACAGCGTGAGCGTGTAGACCATGCGCTGGAAGTGGCCATCGAGCTTGATGTCAAAGCGGTCTGGTAGGCAGTCGACCTGAATGTAGTCGATGTGCGGATTGTCTTTCAGGCGGGCGCGAATCTGCTGGTTGAGCAGGGCTTCGGGCAGGGGCAGGGTCAGCGTGGAGTGGCGCAGGTAGCGTTGTGCCAATGCCATGGCGGTATCGCGGGTGCTTTGGGAGGCCTTGCCGACGGCCCCTTGCACGCCAACGACGGTGCTGCCCAGCGCTTGCTTGGCCATGTCGCGTGCTGTCTCTGCGGCAATGCCGGCGAGCCCGAAGGCCTGTGCGAAAGGGCTGGGTTTCTTTTCGTCTGCCATGATGCTCTCGCGGTTCGTGTTCATGACGAGTTATACACAAGCGCGGCAGCAGAGGGCAGTGTGCGCGGCTAGCTGCCCGACGGGTTGCGTCTGTACAGACCGGGCGTGGTGCCGGTCCAGCGCTTGAAGGCGCGATTGAAGTTGGCGACATCGGAGTAGCCGAGTTGCTCGGCGATGCGCTCCTGGTTCTGTCGCGGGTCATCGAGCAGCAGGATGGCCTTTTGCCGGCGCAAGTCTTCGAGAATGTCCGTGAAGGTGGTGCCTTCGAGCGCGAGCTGGCGTTTCAGCGTGCGCTCCGACATGTGCAGGTCGCCGGCAACGGCTTCAACGCCGCGAAAACCTTCATCCTCGCGATAGATCAGCTCGCGCACCTGGCGCACGAAGCGGTTGTGCAGGCCGATGGCGACCAGCTCGCGTTCGCATTGCTCCACGGCCAGCTGCATGGAGGCGGCGTCGGCCATGACCAGCGGCAGGTCGAGGTAGGCGGCATCGAAGGAGATGCGGTTGCAGGCCTGACCGAACTTGATCTGCGCCGGCAGAATGTAGCGGAACTCTTCGAAGCGCGGATTCTCGGGGATGTCGAGGTCGGCCTCGCCGTACAGCGTCTCGCCGGTGACGACCTGCGCCATCTGCCCCAGCCCGACCATGAGCGCCGCCACGGCGGCATCGCGCAGGGGCTGCTGGGTGACGGCAGTGTCGAGATAGAGGTGGGCGATGTCGCCCTCGCGCACCAGGCGTACGGCAAAGCCCATGAGGCGCAGGCTGATGAAGCGTTCCACCAGCTCCAGCGCCTGCGCCACGGTATCGGCAGTCATCGCGGCGAAACCAATGAAGCCATGGCTGGACAGCTTCATCTGCATGCCGATGTAGAACGGCAGGCCGGGCTCGTTGGTCAGGGCCAGCGCCTGCTCGTAGAGAGCGTTCATGGTTTCCAGCGGGATGCGAGTGGTCGGCGAGGTGAGCATCTGCCGGTCCAGACCATGAGGGGCGAGCAGCGTCTCTTCAGCGATATGCCAGCGTTTCAGCACATCAAGCAGGAGCAGCGCGTAGGCGGCGGGCAGACCGGGGGTGGTATCAGCAGCAGATCGTGACATCAGCGAATGGCACATAAGGACAAGAAGTTGTCCCAAAATAACCTGCTACTGCCGGCGGGTCAAAGGCACAGTTCATCTCGCCCGATATGTATTTTTTCTGGAGAGGCAAAATGACTTCACTGAACACGAATGCGATTAGCAATGCTGCCGCCACGACTATGCCCCCGTCGGATGCGCCGCGTCAGCCCCTGGGTGCCAAGGTCGGCATTCCGCCGCGCCGCGTGGCCCTCGATTTCAGCCAATCGAAGAGCGGCTACTGGTATGCCGACAGCCCGTTCCTGACCTATTTCTGGTCAGCATTTTCGGTGCTGCTGCCGGAAGGCGAACAGTTCTTCGTTGAAGCTGTGCGTCACTACCGTGACCAGATTACCGATGACAATCTGAAGGCCGGCATCTCCGGCTTCATCGGCCAGGAAGCGCTGCACACGCAGGGTCACCAGGTGCTGAACCAGTTCATCAACGACAAGAAATTGCCGGCGCACGAGCTGGAAGCGCAGCTCAAGTTCCTGCTGGATAATGTCGCGAAGATTCATCCGCGCCTGAATTTGGCCGCGACGATCTGCCTGGAGCATTTCACCGCGCTTATGGGCGAACAGCTGCTGGCTGAAGTCGATCACCACATGAGCGCGCATGAAGACATTCGCCCGCTGTGGATGTGGCATGCGCTGGAAGAGACCGAGCACAAGGCCGTGGCCTGGGATGTCTATGAACAGACCGGTGGTGGTTATGTGGTTCGCGCTGGCACCATGGTTGTAACGACTGCCGTGCTGGGTGTGGTGATGGCCTATGCCACGGGCCGTCTGCTCGCTGCCGATGGTCAGCTCTTCAATGTGCGTGACAATGTGAAGGGTATGCGTGCGCTGTTCGGTCGTCAGGGTCGCATGACGCGTCTGCTGCCGAAGTTCCTGGACTTCTTCCGCCCGGACTTCCACCCGAACGATCACGACACCAAGGCGCTGGTGACCGAGTGGCGCGAGAAGCTGTTTGGTGCCGATGGCGAGATGAATCATCTGCTGAAGGGCAAGTCGTTGCACTGAGCGACTGCTGAGGTTTTGTTGGAACGGTTAGCCGCCCTGATGTGAGTCAGGGCGGCTTTTTTTCGTCTGCGATTTGAGTGGCGCGCTCAAGCCCTAGCGATCTTCTGCTCAGTCGACCCCCCAGGAAACGACATGCGTGTGAGCTTGATCAGCGTGGTGCCGAACTGGCGCGTCAGCGAGCCTTTGTTATAAGGCAGATCGTAGCGTGAGCAGAGCGCCTGCACGCGCTGCGAGATTTCCGGGTAGCGACTGCTGGGTAGGTCTGGGAACAGGTGGTGCTCGATCTGGTAGCTGAGGTTGCCGGCGAACAGGTCGAAAGTGCGGCTGCCTTTGATGTTGCAGGAGCTGAGCAGCTGCCGGATGTACCAGCGCGCACGAGTTTCGTCTTCGACCTGGGATTCGGTGAAGTTGTAGGTGCCTTCCGGGAAGTGTCCGCAGAAGATGATGGTGAAAGCCCAGACATTGCGGATCAGGTTGGCCACGACGTTGGCCAGCAGCACATAGAGAAAGACCTCGGGCAGGATGTCCGGCGTTGGCCCCAGCACGGGAATGTAGCCGCTGAGGCGAATCGGGATGGCGACCAGCAGGCCGACCAGCGGCCAGGCGATGTAGTCCTTGCGAGCCTGCCGCCACATCTTGCGGCCGATGTTGGCGAACACCGAGGTGGTCTGGCTGAAGCTGCGCTTGCCGCGCATCCACTCGTCAACATGGTCGTCGTGCAGAGCCACGGCCCACTCGAACAGCATCATGATGAAAAAGACATAGATCATCTGCGGCACGAACAGCGGGGTCCACTTTTGCAGCGGCGTCACACGCAGTACGCCGTAGCCGACATCGAGATCCTTGCCGACAACATTGGTCCAGGTGTGATGCACGATGTTGTGCGACTTCATCCAGGTGTCGGACGGGCAGGTGTTGTCCCACTCCCAGGTGCTGGAGTGGATGCTCGGGTCTTTCATCCAGTCCCATTGCGCGTGCAGCACGTTGTGACCTAGCTCCATGTTCTCCAGGATTTTGGCCAGGCCGAGCATTAGCGTGCCGATACCGAACAATGTCAGCATGACGGTCTGGCCGGCCCAGGCGTGCTGCCAGAGCGGGTGAAAGAACAGGCCGGCGAAGATGATCATGCGCGACACGAAGTCCATGCTCCGATGCAGCTTGATGACGCGCAGGATGTACTTGCGATCCTTGTCGCCGAGGGCGTCGAGCGTGTCTTCGCGGATGGCGTCCATCTCGCGGCCGAACTCTTCGAGTTCGGCATCGTTGAGGGCCACAGGCAGGGTATGAGTCTTCATGGCGTGCTCCTGATTCAGAGGCCGAATAGTCAGAGGTCGATTTCGCAGTCGCCGGCGGCAGCGCAGACGCAGATCTGGATAAGCTGGCCGGTCTCGTTGATGACATTGCCGGTGCGCAGGTCACGCACGCAGCCGGACTTGAGCGTGGCATCGCAGGTATGGCAGATGCCCATGCGACAGCCGTGGGTCGGATTCAGCCCGGCGTCTTCGGCGACGCGCAGGAGGTTGGTGGTGCTGTCGGCATCGACCGTGAGGCTGCTGCGGGCGAAGCTGACCTTGCCACCGGTGGCATCCGCCGGGATTTCGCTGAAGGCGGCTCGGAAGCGCTCCAGGTGCAAGTGCCGTGACAGCCCTGCGTTCTCCCAATTGGCTTCGATGCTGGCGAGCAGCGAGGCCGGGCCGCAGGCATAGACTTCGCGCTGACGCCAGTCCGGGCACAGGCTCTGCAATTGCTCGGCGGTGAAGCGGTTGTTGCCGGTGGGCTGTCCGCCCAGCTCCTGCGTAAACACGAGCTTGAGCCGGTAGTGCGGATGTTTCTCCGTCAGTGCTTTCAGCTCCTGGCCGAAAATCACGTCGTAGTCGTGCGGCGCGTAGTGGATGTGCACGCTATGCGGTAGGCGGTCGCGCGCGATCAGGCTGCGCAGCATGCTCATGACTGGCGTGATGCCGCTGCCGGCGCTGATGAACAGCGGCCGTACCGGGGTGGCATCGGGCAGCGTGAAATCGCCTTGCGGCAGGCCGATGGGCAGGTAACTGCCAACCTTGATCTGGCGCACCAGATGCGAGGAGATGCGGCCGCCCGGATGCGCCTTGACGGTGATGGTGATGCAGCCGTCATCGCGCTCGGGGGGCGACGAGATGGTGTAGGTGCGGGTGTAGTGCATACCGCCGACCGGGATACCGACGCGGATATGTTGGCCGGCGCGATGGCCGCGCCAGTTTAGACCGGGACGTAGGGTCAGGGTGCGGGCATCGCGGGTTTCATCCCAGACCTTTTCCACACGCGCCTGCAGCGCATGCGTGGTCCACAGCGGATTCACCAGCTCCAGATAATGCGAGGTGCGCAGCGGCCAGGCCAGCATGTCGGTGAAGTAGCTCAGGCGTCCGAACAGGCTGCCTTGCGGGGATTGCGGGCTCGGTTCCATGCTGCGCGTCTCATGCTGACCAGATGGTCATTTTGATAGCACATCGCTAGGCCGGCGTGTGTCGGTTTCCGATTAGCGGCCTGATCTTCAGGCCGGCAGGGCCTGCCAGGTCAGGTGCAGACGCAAATCGAATTCGAGCTGGGCATAGCCTGGTGCCATGTGTTCGCAGAGCTGGTAGAAAGCCTTGTTGTGATCCAGCTCTTTCAGGTGCGCGAGTTCGTGCACCACGATCATCTTGAGAAACTCCGGCGGCATGGCTTTGAACAGCGAGGCGATGCGGATTTCGCGACTGCTGCGCAGGCGGCCGCCGTGGTTGCGCGATTGCCGCGTATGTAGGCCGAGCGCGTTCTGAATCACATCGAGCTTGCTGTCGTAGCAGGTGCGGTCAATCGCGGGGGCATTGCGCAGATGCGCCTGCTTCAGCTCGGTGACATAGGCATGCAGCGCCTTGTCGGACTGGATCGTGTGGCGCTCCGGGTATTTCCGGCTCAGGTAGTCACCGAGTTGCTGCTGTTCGATCAGGCCGGCCACCTTGGCTAACAAGGGCTCTGGGTATCCACTGAGATAGCGCCATTGCGGGTTCGACATGGTGTGGATATTCCTGATGGATGGCTTTCAGCAGTTGGCATTGCTTATGCAGCAGCTCTCTCAGAGCGCCCTGAAAGCCTGTCAAAAAATTGACGGGCTGCGGCTCGGCGAGGTGCCACATGTTGCCCATGACACGCATTATCGATGCCAAATTCTGTCTTTGCATCTGTTTCGTCAAAGGTCTGCTGAAACTTATTGATGAGCTGGATCGCCAGGACATGGTCGATTTGTTGACGGTGGAGCAACGAGCGCGCATGGGGTGGTTGGATTACCAATAGGCAGTAGCTTGGCAATAGTCGAGCTTGTGGCAGTGACGAATCGTTCGCCTCCGTTATCATGGCCGCTTCACGAGTCTTGAGTAGCGCTGATGTTTGCCTGGTTTGAACGTCGTCTGGATCCTTTTCCGCCGGAAGAGCCGCAAGAGCCGCCACGCACACTGGTGGCGTTCTGTCTGCATTACACCCGTGGAGCCTGGCCTTGGCTGACGGCCTCTGCCGTGCTTATTGCGCTGATTGCCGTCGCCGAAGTCTGGCTCTTCGGTTTTCTCGGCGATATCGTCAATTGGTTGTCACAGCAGCCGCGCGAGACCTTCTGGATCACGCAGCGCTGGCATCTGCTGGGCATGGCTGCGGTGGTGTTGGCTTTGCCAATGATGACCTTCATGCATTCCTTGCTCAATCATCAGACGCTGATGGGCAATTACCCCATGCGCATCCGCTGGATGGTTCACCGGTATTTGCTGCGTCAGTCCATGGCGTTTTACCAAGATGAGTTCGCCGGGCGCATCGCTACCAAGCTCATGCAGACGGCGCTGGCGGTGCGCGAGTGCGTGATCAAGCTCATTGATGTGCTCAATTACATCATTGTCTATTTCATTGGCACCGTGATCCTGATTGCCAGCGCTGACTGGCGCTTAGCCATGCCGCTGCTGGCCTGGCTGGCGTGCTATCTGCTCATGCTGCGCTATTTCGTGCCGCGCCTGAGCCGGGTTGCGCAAACGCAGGCGGATGCGCGCTCGCTGATGACGGGCCGTATTGTGGACAGCTACACCAACATTCAGACCGTGAAGCTGTTTTCGCATGCGCAGCGGGAGGCGTCGTTTGCCCGTGAGGGCATGGGCGAGTTCATGGTCAGCGTGCATGGCCAGATGCGCCTCGTGACCCAGCTCAATGTCACGCTGTACAGCCTCAATGCCGTGCTGATTCTGTCGGTGGCCGGGCTGGCGTTGTCGCTGTGGCGGGATCAACTCATTGCTGTTGGAGCCGTGGCAGTGGCACTGGGCTTGGTGCTGCGCTTGTCCGGCATGTCGCAGTGGATCATGTGGGAGGTGTCGGCGCTGTTCGAGAACATCGGCACCGTGCAAGACGGTATCAGCTCGATTGCCCGGCCGCATCGCGTCGAGGATGTGCCGGGCGCGCCGGCATTGATGATTCAGGCCGGCGACATCGTGTTTGATCGCTTGCGCTTTCACTACGGCAAGGCCACTGGCGTGTTCGAGGATTTGTCGCTGCATATCCGGCCGGGTGAGAAGGTCGGTCTGGTTGGACGCTCGGGCGCGGGCAAGTCGACGCTAGTCAATCTGCTGCTGCGTTTCCACGATCTGGAGGGCGGCGCGATTCGCATCGACGGTCAAGACATTGCTCAGGTGACGCAGGACTCGTTGCGTGCGCAGATCGGCATGGTCACGCAAGATACCTCGCTGCTGCATCGCTCGGTACGCGACAACATTCGCTATGGCAGACCGGAGGCCACGGATGCCGAGGTGCTGGCCGCTGCCACGCGGGCTCAGGCCGACGGTTTTGTTGCGAACTTGCAGGATGCCAAGAGCCGGCACGGTCTCGACGCTCATGTCGGCGAGCGCGGAGTCAAGCTCTCCGGCGGCCAGCGTCAGCGCGTCGCCATCGCTCGCGTCATGCTCAAGGATGCACCGATTCTGATTCTCGACGAGGCGACATCGGCGCTGGATTCGGAAGTGGAGGCGGCGATCCAGGAGAACCTGTATCGCCTCATGGCCGGCAAGACGGTGATTGCCATCGCCCACCGGCTGTCCACGATTGCCGCCATGGACCGGCTGGTGGTGATGAATCAGGGCCGCATCGTGGAAGTCGGCACGCATGCCGAGCTGGTCGCGGCCGGCGGACTGTACGCGCAGCTGTGGGCGCGTCAGTCCGGCGGTTTTCTGGAGGTGGACTAAGCGGAGGCGGGTGGAGTGCCACTGAGCTCGGTTTGCGGGATCAGGCCTCCAGTTCAGCGAGGCCGTCCTCCAGATACTGCAGCAGCTTCTGCATATGCGGCAGCGTGCGGCGGCAGGCGATGATGCCGATCTCGAACTTCTCGGCATAGCTAACCACGGTGATGTTGGTGGCCTGACCGTCCATGGCGATGGACACCGGGTAGATGCCCTCCAGCTTGGCGCCATTCCAGTACAGCGTTTCGCGCGGCCCCGGCACGTTCGACACCACGATGTTGAAGGCCTGCCAGGTCGGTGCGATGCCGGTCGCCATGTTGATGCCGCTGACCGCCATGGCAGTGGCAACATAGTTCATGATTTCCAGCTGGTTCATGGTCGCAAACCTATCCTTGCTGTTCTGCACCGAGCGCGCGATGGCATCGAGGCGTTCGAGAGGATCGGCGAGATGCGTGGCGAGGTTGGCGAGCACCACGCCGACCTGATTGCCGCCCTCGGAGTCATCCTTGCGCAGCGACATCGGCACCATGGCCACCAGCGGCTTGTCGGGCAGGGCGTTGAGCTCGATCAGGTATTTGCGCACGGCGGCCGCACACATGGCCAGCACGATGTCGTTGAGCGTGGCGTTGTGGCGTTTGGCGGCGGCTTTGATGCGCGGCAAGTGCCACGATTGCGCGGCGAAACGACGCGAGGCGCTGATCGGCTGGTTGAGGATGGTGCGCGGCGCTTGGAATACTGAAACATAATCGGCGTCGGAGCTGCGCGCTTTGATAGATTTATAGATTTCGCGCACCACGGTCGGCCAAGTTGCGGCCTGTTTTTTGAGCACTCCGGCAAACTTGGCGGCCTTTGAAATGGGTTGCGTGATCTGAGCGACCACGCCATCGGCTGGGGCGCGCTTGCGTGGCGGGATGGCCCAGAACGGCACGGTATCGCGTGCGGACGGATCGGGCGACATGCTGCGCTGCAACATGCGCATGCCCGCCACGCCATCGACCAGGGCATGGTGGATGCGGCTGTAGACGGCGACGCGGCCATCCTCGACACCATCAATGATGTAGATCTCCCAGAGCGGCTTGGCACGATCCATAACGCCGCTGTGCAGCTTGGAGACAATCGCCAGCAGCTCGCGGATGCGGCCCGGTTTTGGCAGCGAGATGTGGTGGAAGTGAGACTCGAGATCAAACTCAGTGTCGTCGGTCCAGAACGGCAGGCCGAGCTTGTAAGTCAGCAGCTGGTTGAATGGCGGCTGTGCCTTGGTATATGAGCGCGCCCAATCGGCCAGTTCTTGTGCATAGTTAGGGCCGGCATCTGGCGGTGGTGACAGCAGCATGAGGCTGCCGACATGCATGGGCTGATTGCGGCGTTCAACGAGCAGGAACATTTGATCTTGCGGGGAAAGCGGCGTCATAGCTTGATGCTCTTGTTCTGGATTTTTTGATGGACGGCGGCGGTCAGCGGCTCATAGCCGCGAGCGCGGTCGGCGAGCACGAACAGCGGCTCGCTGATGCGAGTGGGATCAAAGCCTTCCTGCTTGAGCTCGACCTTGCGGTATTTGAAGGTGCCCGTAGTTTCCTGCGCGGCTTGCACGCGGATGAACAGTGGCACAGCATAGGCGGGCAGGATGGCCGTCAGATGTTGTGCCAGCGCTGCGCCATCCAGCGAATGACCGGCTTTCAGCGTGATAGCGGCCATGCCGGCGCGACCATCGCAGCCCGGCACATTAACGCCGTAAACAGCGCCGTGCTCAATGCTGTTGAAACGTGCGACTGCACCTTCGACTTCGGTGCTGGCCACGTTCTCACCCTTCCAGCGGAAGGTGTCGCCGACGCGGTCGACGAACTGGATGTGGCGCAGGCCCTGATCGCGCACGAGGTCGCCGGTGTTGAAGTAGCAGTCGCCCTTCTTGAACACGCCACGGATCAGCTTTTTCTCGCCGGCGGCCGGATCAGTGTAGCCATCGAACGGGCGGCGCTCGCTGACTTCGCTGATGAGCAGGCCGATGCCGCCCTTCTTCACTTTCACGAGATGGCCCTTGGCATCTTTTACCGGCTCATCGCTGTCGGCATCAAATTCCACGATGGCGAAGGGCAGCGGCGAGAAGCCGGCCGTCTCGGATACGCCGAAGGCATTGATGAAACCGATGTTGGACTCGCTGGCGCCATAGAACTCGTAGATACGCTCGATGGCAAAACGCTTCTGGAACTGCTGCCAGATTTCCGGGCGCAGGCCGTTGCCGGTGATCAGGCGGATCTTGTGATCCTGATCGCGCGCGGTGGCATCGCGATTGAGCAAGTAGCGCAGCAGCTCGCCGATGTAGGTGAAGGCGGTGGCGTCGTAATGGCGGATGCGATCCCAGAACTGGCTGGCGCTGAACTTGCGGTCTATCGCCAGTGTGGCCCCGGCGGAGAGCACGCAGCCCCAGGCCACGGTCAGCGCGTTGTTGTGATACAGCGGCAGGCAGCAGTAGAAAATATCGTCCGACTTCAGGCGCATGGTGGCGTTGCCGACACCGGCCATCGACGCCAACCAGCGGTAGTGCGTCATCACCGAGGCTTTCGGCATGCCGGTGGTGCCTGAAGTGAAAATGTAATAGCAGGGCTGTTTGGCAACGACTAGGCGTGTGCTGGCTGGGTTGATGCTGCGCTGGCGGCCGCTGTCGCGATCGAGGTCGATATAGCCGTCTGGCGCTGGTGTACGCGCATCGCCACCGGTCCAGAAGAAGGTCATGCCGCTGCCGGGCAGGCAGGCGGTGGACTCCAGCGCGGGTTGGCATTCAGCGCTGAGCACCAGCACCTTGGGTTTGACCAAGCCGATGCTGTGACTGAGAGTCTCGCCGCGCTGGTTGAAATTGAGCATGCCGGCGATGGCACCGAGCTTGACGGCCGCTGCTACGCAGGCGAGCTGCATCGGGCTGTTTTCGGCGAGGATGGCTACGGTATCGCCACTGACCACGCCTTGCGCGGTAAAGCTGGCGGCGAGGCGATTGGCCCAGCTGTTGAACTCGGCATAGGTCCATTGCTGATCCTGCCAGCGCACGGCAACGCGATCTGGGGTTTGCCGGGCCCAACGCTCCAGCACACGGCCGATGGACAATTTGCTGTCCGGCTTTAGCGTGGCGAGGCCGAACAGGCCCTTATTGAGCGTGACCAGATCCGGGATGGCTTGCAGCGCGCCGCGAGCGATGTCGCGCAGGCCGACTTTTTTGGGAGCGTCAGCGGAGGCTGGCGTTGGGGATGCGCACATAAGTCAGCTCTCTATACAGAGTCTTGTAATGATGTGGTCAAGAGTTTGCCATAAAAAAATGGCCACTCAATGCTGATGAGGATGGATGGCAGTACAAAGCCGCTCAGTAACGCATCTGCTGCCGTTGCTGGTGTTGCAGCCATGTAATCAACAGCAGCAAGGCAAACGAGATACCCAACAGGAGCAATGAATAGGTATGTGCCGTGGCGTAATCGAGTTGCTGGACTTCATCAAAGAGTGCGATAGAGGCGACACGAGTCTCACCGGGGATATTACCGCCCAGCATCAGTACTACACCAAATTCGCCTAGCGTATGCGCAAAGCTCAGCGAGGCACCCGCCAGAACGCTGCTGCGGGCGCTGGGCAAAACCATGCGCCAGAAAGTCTGTCGCGGTGTTGCGCCCAATGCTGCCGAGCCTTCCGTGAGAAGTTTGGGAACCTGGCGAAAGCCAGTCTGGATAGGTTGCAAGGCAAATGGCAGACTGTAAATCACGGAGCCGATGACCAGGCCGGTGAATGAAAAGGCCAATGGCTGCCCGACATAACTCAACCACCAATGCCCCAGGCCATAGTGTGGCGACATCGCCAGCAGCAGATAAAAGCCAATGACGGTTGGCGGAAGCACAATCGGCAGGGTGAAGACGGTTTCCAGCAGCAAGATGAACGGGCCGCGACGGGTATTCAGCCAGTTTGCCAGCGGAATGCAGATCAGCAGCAAAATCACCGTGGTGCAGGCGGCCAAACACAGCGTTAGCCGTAACGCCTGCCAAAGCTCATCCGGCAGCTCGAAAAGTGTTATCACGGCGTCGTGGCTGCCGGCAGCAAAAAGCCATTGCGATCAAGAATGCTGCGAGCATTCGCTGAGCGCAGCCAGTGCAGATAGCGCAAGGCTAGCGGATTGCTCTGAGCGTGGCGTGTCAGCACAGCGGCCTGATCGAGGCGGGGATGGCTATTTAGCGGCAAGATGGCATAGCGGCCCTGGCCGGCCAGCGCCGGTGCGATCGCCAGCGATAACGCAACGATGCCAACATCGGCATTACCGGTTTGCACAAACTGCAAGGCCTGAGCAATGTTTTCACCGATCACACGCTTGGCTGCCAGTGTTTGCCAGAGACCGGCTTGCTCGAGAGCAGCACGGGCAGCGCGCCCGTAAGGTGCATGCTCCGGATTGGCGATGGCAAAGGTGCGTACTTGCGGGCTGCTCAGCAAGGCCAAGCCTTTGCTGACATCAAGATCATCGCGGCGAGTCCAGATCGCCAGACGGCCAACCGCATAAGGCGTCAGTGTGCCGGCAACGGCATCGCCGCTATCGATCAGTGCTTGTGGATAACGCTGGTCGGCAGACAGAAAAATATCAAACGGCGCACCATGGCGAATCTGCGCCGCGAAGTTGCCCGAAGAGCCTGTGGTGACGCGCAGGCGGGTATCAGGATTTTCTGCGGCAAAGCCGGCATTGAGCTCATCCAGGCAATAAATCAGATCCGAAGCTGCGGCGATGAAAAGCTCGGCAGCCAGCCCTGGTAGCGGCATGAAGCAAGCTGCCAGGGCCAACAGCCATGCCTTGCTCAGAGCTCGACCTGCGTACCCATCTCAACCACACGGTTGGTCGGGATCTGGAAGAAGTCGGTAGCCGAGACGGCGTTGCGCGCCATCGCCACGAAGAGCTTTTCGCGCCAGCGCGACATGCCGTGACGACCATGCGCGATGATGCGCTCGCGTGACACGAAGAAGCTCGTGTCCATCATGTCGAAACTCAGCCCCTGTGACTTGCAAAGGTTGAACAGCGCCGGCACATCCGGCTGTTCCTTGAAGCCGTAGGCCGCCGTGACGAGGTAGAACTCGTGGGCAATGCGCTCGATGATCAGGCGCTCGCTATCGTCAACAAAAGGCACATC
Source organism: Pseudomonadota bacterium (assembly GCA_040384385.1). Classification (GTDB taxonomy): domain Bacteria; phylum Pseudomonadota; class Gammaproteobacteria; order Pseudomonadales; family Moraxellaceae; genus Perlucidibaca. The sequence goes on from JAZKJJ010000014.1 coordinate 28,164, forward strand.
GCGGGTCATTAGCGTTAACAGTACATTGCGCTCATGGATGATCTTATTGTGCTTCATGTTGTGTAGCAGTGCATGCGGCACATAGTGATGCGAACTGGTCATGAATACCGCCGTACCTGGCACCGTCTGACCGGCGCTGGCGCCGATACTGTTGACGAAAAGGTTGAGCGGCATGGTCTCTGAATTCAGACGATGACTGAGGATGTCGCGACCAGCTTTCCAGGTTGCCATCAGGAAGAAGGCCGAGCAGCCAATCGCCAGCGGGAACCAGCCACCCTGCATGATCTTCAGCGATGTGGCACCAAAGAAAACCAGATCCACGGCCAGGAAGGGCAGGGCGACAGCTGTGGCCAGTGCTGGGTGCCAGCCCCACAATTTATGCGCGACCACGAGCAGCAGTAGGGCATCGCAGATCATGGTCATGGTCACGGCAATGCCGTAAGCCGAGGCCAGATTGCTGGAGGACTTGAATACCAGCACCAGCAGGATGATGGTGAACAACAGCGTCCAGTTGAAGAAAGGAATGTAGATCTGGCCCATCTCGCGATCGGAAGTATGGTTGATCTGAAAGCGCGGCAAGTAGCCCAGCAGCATGGCCTGCCGCGCAATGGAGAAGACCCCGGAAATCACGGCTTGCGAGGCAATCACGGTCGCCAGTGTGGACAGCAGGATCAGCGGCGCCAGACCCCAGTCCGGCACCAGTCGGTAGAACGGATTCTCGATGGCCGTGGGGTCGCTAAGCAGTAAGGCGCCTTGGCCGGCGTAGTTCAGCAGCAGCGCCGGAAACACTAAAAAGAACCAGGCACGCCGAATCGGCTTACGGCCAAAGTGGCCCATGTCGGCATACAGTGCCTCGCCGCCAGTCACGGTCAGCACCACCGCACCCATGGCAATGAAGGCAGCCAGCGGATGCTCTCCAATAAAACCGATGGCCCAGGCAGGATTCACCAGCAGCAGTACTTCGGGCGAGTGACGCACATTGAGGATGCCGAGCACGGCCAGCGTGGTGAACCAGACCAACATTACGGGGCCGAAAAAGGCTCCGATCGATGCCGTGCCATGGCGCTGAATCAAAAAAAGCGAGATCAGCACGGCGATGGTGATGGGGATGACGAAAGGTTCCAGGCCTGGCGAAAGCACCTTCAGGCCTTCAACGGCGGACAGCACCGAGATAGCCGGTGTAATCATGCCATCGCCAAAGAACAGTGCGGCGCCGAACAGCCCGATGCCGATCAGCACGGGTCTGAGCCAGGCATGGCGATACTGTGCACGCAGCGCCAGCGCCAGCAAGGCCATGATGCCGCCTTCGCCGCGGTTGTCGGCACGCATGATGAAAGCAATATATTTGATCGAGACAATGATGGTCATGGACCAGAAAATCATTGACAGAATGCCGAGCACATTGGCCTGCGTGAGCGCCAAGCCATGCGCGGCATGAAAGCATTCTTTAAGCGCATAAAGCGGGCTGGTACCGATATCGCCGAAGACCACACCAAGAGCACCTGCAGTGAGGGCCAACTGGTGTTTGAAGCGGGGTGAGCCGGATGACTCAGCTTGCATACAGATCCTCGATGGGCGGGCAGTGAATCCGCCGGCCACCTCGTTTGCGGGCAGTGATTTTAGCACCGCTATCCGCGCGATAGCCAAGCACTGTCAGTGCAAAAAGGCTTTGCCTTGCTGCAGGGCTTCCGCTAGGATTGCGCGCCGCTGAACTGCAAAGGTTCAGCGCTCCGGTGAGGTGTCCGAGTGGCTGAAGGAGCACGCCTGGAAAGCGTGTATACGGTAATCCCGTATCGAGGGTTCGAATCCCTCTCTCACCGCCAAATCATGCCCATGCTAACGGGCAATCCCCCTAGATAACCCTCGTGAAGCCCAGTACTATCAAGGCTTACGGGGGGTTATTTGCCTACGATTCCCCTCGATAGAACACCGTAATCCACGGTTCACCACAGCCAGTCTGTAGGTATCGCTGTAGGCACGATTCGATTGAGGGGTGCAGGATGCCTACAAATACGCTTTCAGATGCGCGCTGCAAGGGTGCCAAGCCCACAGACAAGCCCTACAAGCTGTTTGATGGCGGTGGTCTGCATCTCTATGTATCCACGACAGGCTCGCGTACTTGGCGGCTTGCCTATCGTCTAGCTGGCAAGCCACAGACTATGAGTCTGGGCTCATATCCCGAAATTTCTTTGGCGGCGGCGCGGGTGAAGCGCGAAGAGGCCAAGCGGGCTTTGATCGAAGGGCATGACCCGATGGCGCCACGGCGAGCGAATCGCCAAGGCGTGACACTCGCGGAAGCGGCAGACACCTATTGGAAAGGCCGCAAGGATGTTTCGGACTCCTACCGCAGCAATGCCATGCGAGGCATTGAAATGCATTTGGCGCGATTGCAGGCGAAAACAGTTGGCAGCATCACGCGTGATGACTTGCTGGCTGAGTTGTTGCGCATGGATGCAGCTGGTCTGCATGTGTATGTGCGCAAAGTTCGCATGTGGATCGGTCAGGTTTTCGAGTGGGCCGTTGAAAATGGCATGGCCAACACGAACCCAGCGGCCCTGATTCGGCCAGAGAAAGCGTTTGGCCGGAGCAAGACGACGAGCTTTGCCGCGCTGACTCTGCGGGAGGTGCCGGAGTTTTTGGAGCGATTAGCGCTGGAGGGCGATCTGCAAAGTGTTCTGGCTTGTCGCATGCTGGCGCTGACTTGGGTGCGTACCAATGAGCTGCGCATGATGGAGTGGTCGGAAATCGACGAGGCAGCCAAGACTTGGCTGATACCTGCCGGCAAGATGAAGCGAGATCGCGATCATCTGGTGCCACTGTCGGATCAGGCGCTTGCGGTGCTCAAGCAGCTGCGCGCTCGCAGTCGGCCCGAGGCTCGATATGTGCTGTCGGCTCCACATCGCATGGATCGGCCGATGTCTGAAAATGCAGTGCTCTATTTGATTGCCCGGATGGGCTACAAAGGCCGTATGACGGGGCATGGTTGGCGTTCGGTTGCCAGTACCTGGGCTAATGAGAATGGCTACAGCCCTGATGCGATTGAGCGTCAGCTGGCGCATGTGCCGGATAACAAGATTCGGGCAGTTTATAACCGAGCTGAGTATCTGCCAGACCGCAAGAAGATGCTGCAGGACTGGGCTGACTGGCTGGATAGTTGTGGCCTCACGCCAGTCTGATGCCGGCGCGCTCCAGCGTGGAAAGCTTCCAGCCAACGGTTTTGCGAGTTAGGGCGACATCAGGAGCTGGTAGGCGTTTGCCTAACAGCCAGCGCCGGATGGTTTCGCTGCTGACCTGCAGGAGCTGCTGCAGCTCGGGTCTGAAAATGACGCGGTCTTCCGGGTTGGCAACCATCACAAAGCTCCTTCTGTCTGGGTATGACAGGAATCATGGGCTTTTGTGGGGTTGCTAATAACTCACGCCAGCGTGCGCAGGCGTAGTCAGGCTGATTCGACGGAAGCCATTAGTTGATCTTGCTTAATTTAATACAGATGTAAACCACGAATAGTACGTAAAGCATGATGCTTACTCCTTGGTCTGAAGGCTAAGTATTTCATCCGACAGGCTCAAAATCTGACCTTGCCCTAGGCTATGCTCCACTCATGACAAGAATGGTACGCCTACACATGATCGACCAGCTGCTCAGCAGCCGGGCACATGTAACCTTGAACGAATTTCTGGATGCTCTGGAGGTCTCGCAAGCGACCTTCAAGCGCGATCTGGAGTTTCTGCGTGATCAGCTGAATGCTCCCATCGTGTATGACCGCGACATCAATGCTTATCGCTTTGAGCGGCGCGGTGCTACCGGCCCCAAGTACGAGTTGCCGGGCTTGTGGCTGGATAGCTCAGAGGCCTATGCGCTGCTAACAGCGACCAAACTGCTGGAGAACATTGAGCCAGGTTTGCTTGGGCCTCAGATTGCGCCGCTGAAGTCTCGGCTTAAGGCGCTGTTGTCGGCTGAAAAAATTGACCCTGAAGCTGTCTCGAAGCGCGTTCGCTTGATTCAAAACCAGCGGCGCGTGTCGTCAACCAAGCATTTTCAAAAGGTTGCTAGGGCCACGCTGGATGGTTTGCGTCTGATCATCACCCATTTGAATCGCAATACCGGCGAGCGCACTGAGCGCGAGATCAGCCCGCAGCGTCTCACGCACTACCGAGAAAATTGGTATGTGGAGGCGTGGTGCCATACCCGCGAGGCCATCCGTAGCTTTGGTTTGGATGCGATTGAGTCGGTAACCGTCACGCCGCACGAGTCGCTGGTTGTGCCAGAGGCTGATTTGGATGCAGTGCTTGGCACGGGCTATGGCATTTTTAATGGCGCTGAAACGCAGTGGGCAACGCTGCGCTTCAGCCCAGCCAGAGCGCAGTGGGTGAGCAAGCAGTTGTGGCATGAGCAGCAGCGCACAGAATGGTTAGCGGATGGCAGCTATCAAGTTGAGTTGCCGTATAACGATGACCGTGAGCTGATTAATGACATCCTCAGTCACGGTTCTGATTTAGAAGTCGTTGCGCCGCCTGAACTCAGGCTGCGCATCAGGCAAGTTTTGCTGGAAGCCGCGAGCCAATACGGCTGAGTGCCAGCGTTTACCCTTATTTTTACAAGGATTTTGTAGATGGCTGATGTGAACCAAAACAGCACCCTGAAAGACTTGGAAAAGACGCTCTGGGCCACTGCCGACAAGCTGCGCGCCAACATGGATGCTGCGGAGTACAAGCACATCGTGCTCGGGCTGATCTTTCTCAAGTACATCGCGGATAGCTTTGCTGCGCGTCGCCAAGAGCTGACGGCACGCTTCACCAATCCGGAAGACGACTACTTCCTCTACGACAGCGATGACGAGCTACTCGCCGAAGAGCTGGAAGACCGCGATTACTACCGCGAAGTGAATGCCTTCTGGGTGCCTGAAATGGCGCGCTGGGAAACGCTGCGCGCCAACGCCAAGCAGCCGGACATCGGTAAGCGTATTGATGATGCCCTGAGCGCTATCGAAGCTGAAAATCCCAAGCTCAAGGGCATTCTGGACAAGCGCTATGCTCGTGCTCAGCTTCCGGATGGCAAGCTCGGCGAGTTGGTGGATCTGATTTCCACCATCGGTTTTGGCAATGACGCCAACAAGGCCCGCGACTTGCTGGGACAGGTCTATGAATACTTCCTGGGCATGTTCGCCAGCGCCGAAGGCAAGCGTGGCGGGCAGTTCTACACGCCGGCCAGCATTGTGAAAACACTGGTGGCCGTGCTGGCTCCTCACCAAGGCAAGGTCTATGACCCTTGCTGCGGCTCGGGTGGTATGTTCGTGCAGTCGGAACGCTTCATCGAGGCGCATGGCGGCAAGTTGGGCGATGTCTCTATTTACGGGCAGGAAGCCAACCCGACTACTTGGCGCTTGGCGGCGATGAACCTCGCCATTCGCGGTATCGACTTCAATCTGGGGCGCGAGCCTGGCGACACCTTCACACGTAACCAGCACGCCGATCTGCGCGCAGATTTCATTCTCGCCAACCCACCGTTCAACATCAGCGACTGGTGGCATGGCAGCTTGGAGGGCGACTCGCGCTGGGTCTACGGCGATCCACCCAAAGGCAATGCCAACTATGCGTGGCTGCAGCACATGCTGTACCACCTCAAGTCTACCGGTCGCGCAGGCATTGTGCTGGCTAATGGCTCGATGAGCTCTAGCCAGAACAACGAAGGTGTCATCCGCGCGGCGATGGTTGAGGCGGATGTGGTCGAGGTGATGATCGCACTGCCGGGGCAGTTGTTCTTCAACACACAAATTCCGGCTTGTCTGTGGTTCTTGGCCAAGCAGAAAAAGCGCAAGGGCGAGGTGCTGTTTATTGATGCCCGCAAGCTGGGCAAGATGATCTCGCGTGTGCAGTCAGATCTGGATGAAGGCGCGATTGCCCGTATTGCCGAGACGGTGGCTGCTTGGCGTGGCGAAGTGGAAGCGGGCGGGAATGTCACCGAGTATGCGGATGTGCCGGGCTTTTGCCGTAGCGTGCCACTGGCCGAAATTGAACAACATGGACATGTTCTGACGCCGGGACGGTATGTGGGTGCCGAAGAAGTCGAAGATGATGAGGAGGCTTTTGCCGAGAAGATGCAAAAACTGACTAAGAAGCTGGGCGAGCAGATGGCCAAGGGAGCTGATCTCGATGCGCTGATTCGGCAGAAGCTAGGAGGTCTTGGGTATGAGTTCTGAGTGGCCCATCAAAACAGTTGGTGAATTTTGCCCTTTCAAATATGGGAAAAATCTTCCTGAGAGAGATCGTAAAAAAGGTCATTATGGTGTCTACAGCTCGGCCGGGTTAGTTGGAAGCCATGATTCCCCATATGTTAAATCCCCTGGAGTTGTAATAGGTCGTAAGGGTACTGTTGGAAGCGTTACTTACTCTGCATGCCCGTTCTGGCCGATAGACACGGCTTTTTTCATTGAAGACGAGCCCGATGTTCGAGATGTTCGTTTTACATATTATCTATTGAGGACTTTAGGTCTTCATTTGATGAATACAGACAGTGCAGTTCCTGGCTTGAACCGTGATAACGCGCATGCTCTTGAGGTACGCGTTCCGCCACTAAGTATTCAAAAAATCATTGCAGATTTCCTTCAGTATCTCGACGACCGCATCACCCTCCTGCGAGAAACAAACGCCACGTTCGAAGCCATCGCCCAAGCGCTGTTCAAGTCGTGGTTTGTCGATTTCGACCCCGTGCGCGCCAAGATGGAAGGCCGTGTGCCTGAAGGCATGGACGAGGCCACGGCGGCGCTGTTTCCGGACTCGCTTGAGGAGACGGAGCTGGGGGAGGTGCCGAGGGGGTGGCGGGTTACCAAGTTTGAAGACTTTATCCTCCGTATTTCCGTTGGAAAGAAATTCGATCAGAAAACTGCCAAGCTGCAGGGACATGTACCTATTCTTGATCAAGGTAAATCTGGTGTGATTGGCTATCACGATGAGGATCCTGGAGTTCGGGCAAGTCTTGAAGATCCTGTCGTAGTGTTTGCCAATCACACTTGCTACATGCGACTGATCCCCTATGATTTCTCTGCCATTCAAAATGTTTTGCCATTTAGGGGTAAAGGCATTGATACGGTTTGGGCTTACTACGCAACACAGGGACGTGTGAAATTCAGTGAGTACAAAGGACACTGGCCTGATTTCGCAATTGAAAAAGCTGTAGTTCCAAATAAGTTACTCGGCGAAGTATTTCGATCGGTCGTCGATCCGATGATGCGCAAGGTGCGAGCCAACGAGCTTCATGTTGAGATGCTCATAGGCCTTCGCGACGGGCTACTCCCTCGCCTCATTTCAGGCCAACTCCGCTTGACTAAAAGTGCATGTGAGCTGGTTGTTAATTGATGCAAACTAACTGGAGTTTTTAGAAAAAACATGAAACAAAAACTCTACCGCTTTCAGCCTGTTTGCGTCCCTGGCAATGATCGCCTCAGTTCGCTAAAAATGAACGAGGTTTGGTTTTCAGATCCTGCGAGCTTCAATGATCCGTTTGATTTGCGTCCCAGCATCCAAGATTTGGTTCCAGACCGTTGGTGCGATAACGAGGAGTTTACGTCAGCCAGACGTAAGGCGTTGGCCTCGTTACTCGCTGACGGAAATGCTTATCAGGGAGCCTTATTCATTGATCCAGCATTGATGGATGAGTTTCAAGCTTGGGTAAGTGATGAGACAAATGATGAGTCGCACTGGGATCTCCGCTTGCGTGGAGCCATTGACGCAAGAATTGCTCAGTTTGGTGTGGTCTGCCTGACGCCTCGGCTGGATAACGTGTTGATGTGGGCCCACTACGCAAATAACGGGCAAGGGTTCTGTATTGAGTACGAGGTGGATTGGGGGCATCAAAGCCAAGATATTCGATATGTGCCAGTGCAGTATTCGTCGAACGTTCCCAAGTTGTGCTTCTCTGAGGCCATGTTTACTCCTCATCAGTTCTTGCAGCGCGTAATGGCCTCCAAACATTCGGACTGGGCATACGAGCAGGAGATTCGTCTGGTCTGTCTTAATGGCAAAGGAAAAAGTATCGAACTTCCCACAAATTTTGCGCGCATGACTAGTCTGATTGCAGGGTACGCGATGCCTTTGCCTTTACAGGAACACCTGATACAAACAGCCACTAAGTTGGGCGTTGAGGCACGGCGCATGAAAACCAGTGAATGGGGCGGCATGCGTGATGAGCGTATTACTTGAGCATTAAGAGGCGTTAGCTTGATGTCCTATCAGCCACCGTTCACGCTGACCAGCGATATTGTCTCGCTAGTCGCCGACATTGCCGAAAAAATCGGTCGCCTGAGCGCGAAGCCTGATTTTGACATGAGCCTGCGTCTGCGGCGCATCAATCGCATTCGCACCATTACCGGGTCTCTGGCGATTGAAGGTAATACGCTCACCGAAGAACAGATTACGGCTATTTTGGATGGCAAGATGGTGTTGGCACCGCCGCGTGAAGTGCAGGAAGCGCGTAATGCCCTGGCGGTCTACGAGGGCCTGAGCGAATGGAACGGCTTGAAAGAAGCTGATCTTCTGACGGCGCATCAGCAACTCATGCTGGGCTTGTTGGATTACCCCGGAGCTTATCGCCAGGGTGGTGTGGGTGTGATGGCCGGTGACAAGGTGCTGCACATGGCTCCGCCCGCCAGTCGCGTGCCCGTGCTTATGACGCAGCTCTTTGATTGGCTCCGAACCAGTCCTGAGCATCCGCTGATCGCCAGTTCGATTTTTCATTATGAATTTGAGTTCATTCACCCGTTCGAGGATGGGAACGGGCGGATGGGGCGCTTGTGGCAGACCTTGCTCTTGTCCCGATGGCAGCCGGCATTTGCTTGGTTGCCGGTGGAAAGTCTGGTACATCAGCAGCAGGCGGCTTATTACAAGGCACTGAGTGATAGTACGGCCACTACCGATTGCGCGCCGTTTATTCGCTTCATGCTGGGCTGTATCCATGAGGCGGTGAATCGGGTAGTCGAGCGCACAGAAACGCCGGTACAAATGCCGGTAGAAACGCCGGTAAAAAAACTCAAAACGCCAGGGCGCATCTTGCTTTTGTTGCAAAAGCAGCCTGAGCTGACCCTGGCCGAAGTCGCGCAGGCGATTGGCTTGTCGCTAAGTGCTGTTGAGCGAGCTGCCATGAAGCTGCAGCAAGAAGGCAAGTTGCGCCACCATGGCGCCAAGAAGAAAGGTATATGGGAAGTCACGGAATGACCGAAGACCAACTAGAACAAGAAACCCTCGGCTGGCTGCAATCCCTAGGCTACAACTACGCCTTCGGCCCTGACATCGCCCACGATGGAAGCAGTCCCGAGCGTGCCAGCTACAAGGAAGTGTTGCTGCAATGCCGCTTGTCTTCAGCGATTGAGCGTCTGAACCCTCGCATTCCCGCTAGTTGCCGTGATGATGCTCTGGCTCAAATCCGTGACCTCGGCACGCCGGCACTGTTAGGCGCCAACCGCCAATTCCACAAACTACTCTGTACGGGCGTGCCGGTGCAGTTCCAGCGCGATGGCGAGACCATCGGCGACTTCGTGCAGCTGATCGACTGGACCAATCCGGCGAGCAACGACTGGCTGGCCGTGAACCAGTTCACCTTGCAGGGCGCGAAGCACACTCGGCGACCCGACATCATCCTGTTCGTGAATGGCCTGCCGCTGGTGTTGCTGGAGCTGAAAAATCCCGCCGATGCCAACGCGGACATCTGGAAGGCGTTCGATCAAATCCAGACCTACAAGGAACAGATCCCGGATGTGTTCCAGTACAACGAGATTCTGATCATCTCGGATGGTTCTGAGGCGCGCATGGGCTCGCTGTCGGCGGATGCCGAGCGCTTCATGAATTGGCGCACGATTGACGGCGTGACCGTGGACCCGCTGGGCCAGTTCAACGAACTGGAAACGCTGGTGCGCGGTGTGCTCGCGCCGGAGCTGCTGCTCGATTACCTGCGTTATTTCGTGCTGTTCGAGGACGACGGCCGGCTGGTGAAGAAGATCGCCGGCTATCACCAGTTTCATGCGGTGCGCTCGGCGATTCAGCAGGTGGTCACGGCCTCGCGCCCCGATGGCGACCGCAAGGGCGGGGTGGTGTGGCACACGCAGGGCTCGGGCAAGAGCATCACCATGACCTGCTTTGCGGCGCGGGTGATGCAGTCGGTGGCGCTGGAGAATCCGACGCTGGTGGTCATCACCGACCGTAACGACCTGGATGGCCAGCTCTTTGGCGTGTTTTCGCTATCGCAGGATTTGCTGCGCGAGCAGCCGGTGCAGATCGCGACGCGTGGCGACCTGCGCGAGAAGCTGGGCAATCGGCCCAGCGGCGGCATCTTGTTCGCGACGATTCAGAAGTTCGCGCCGGGCGTGGATGAAGACAAGTTCCCGGTGCTTTCGACGCGCCACAACATCGTCGTTATCGCCGATGAAGCTCACCGCACGCAGTACGGTTTCAGTGCTGAGCTGAAAGCGCCGAAGCAAGAAATGCTGTTGGATCAAGCCGCCGAGGCGCATGCCCGCTATCAAGTTGGCTATGCCCAGCATCTGCGCGATGCCTTGCCGAATGCCACCTTCGTGGCTTTCACCGGCACGCCCGTATCTAGTCAGGACCGTGACACCCGTGCGGTGTTCGGCGACTACATTCACATCTACGACATGCAGCAGGCCAAGGAAGATGGCGCGACGGTGGCCATCTATTACGAGTCGCGATTGGCCAAGTTGTCGCTGAAAGCGGATCAGCTGCCGACCATCGACAGCGATGTGGATGAGCTGGCCGAGGATGACGAAGAGGATGTGCGTGCTCGCGCCAAGTCGCGCTGGGCGGCGCTGGAGAAGGTCGTCGGGGCTGAGCCTCGCTTGCAGGCTATCGCCACTGATCTGGTGGCGCACTTCGAGGAACGCAATCAGGCAGCATCCGGCAAGGGCATGATCGTGACCATGAGCCGCGAGATCTGCGTGCATCTTTACGATGCCTTGGTCGCACTGCGCCCCGATTGGCATAACGACGACCCCGAGCAGGGCGCGATCAAGATCATCATGACCGGTAGCGCTTCCGACAAGGCGTTGCTGCGCCCGCACATCCATTCCGGGCAGATCAAGAAGCGCCTTGAGAAGCGCTTCAAAGATCCGGCCGACCCGCTCAAGTTGGTGATCGTGCGCGACATGTGGCTGACCGGCTTCGATGCGCCGTGTGTGCATACGCTGTATGTGGACAAGCCCATGAAGGGCCACAACCTCATGCAGGCCATCGCGCGCGTGAACCGCGTGTTCAAGGACAAGCAGGGCGGGCTGGTGGTGGATTACATCGGTATCGCCAACGAACTGAAGGCGGCGTTGAAGGAATACACCGCGAGCAAGGGGCGAGGGCAGCCGACCGTGGATGCCCACGAGGCCTATGCCGTGCTCGAAGAGAAGATGGATGTGCTGCGCTCGCTGCTGCATGGTTTTGACTGGTCGGAGTATCTGACCGGTGGACATCGCTTGCTGGCTGGCGCGGCCAACCATGTGCTGGGCCAGAAGGATGGCAAGAAGCGTTTTGCCGACAATGCGCTGGCGATGAGCAAGGCGTTCTCGCTGTGCGCGACGCTGGATGAAGCCAAGACCGTGCGTGAAGAGGTCGCGTTTCTGCAGGCGGTGAAGGTCATTCTCACCAAGCGCGACCTTAGCGCCAAGAAGCGCTCGGATGAGGAAAAGGAACTGGCCATCCGCCAGATCATCGGCAATGCCGTTGTCGCAAGCGGCGTGGTAGATGTGTTCGAGGCGGTGGGGCTGGACAAGCCCAACATCGGGTTGCTGGATGACGAATTCATGGCGGAGGTCGCCAATCTGCCCGAGCGCAATCTGGCGATTGAGCTGCTGGAGCGCCTGCTTGAAGGCGAGATCAAGAGCCGCTTCAAGACCAATCTGGCACAGGAGAAGAAGTTCTCCGAGCTGCTGCAGAATGTGGTCACGCGCTACCAGAATCGCTCGATTGAGGCGGCGCAGGTCATCGAAGAGCTGATCGAGATGGCCAAAAAGTTCAAGGAGGCCTCGGGCCGTGGCGAAGCTCTGGGGCTGAATGACGATGAGCTGGCTTTCTATGACGCGCTGATGATGAACGAGTCGTCTGTGCGCGAGTTGGGCGATGAGATTTTGGCCAAGATTGCGCATGAGCTGACAGCGAGCCTTCGCTCGAATGTGACGGTGGATTGGAGTCAGCGCGAGAGCATTCGCGCCAAGCTGCGGTTGCTGGTGAAGCGGATTTTGCGGAAGTACAAGTATCCGCCGGATCAGCAGGAGGAGGCGGCTGAGGTGGTGTTGCGGCAGGCGGAGACGCTTTGTGAGGGGTGGGTTTGAGGCGACTGGTTTCGAGCCATTGCAGTCATTCCGACCTAGCTATTACTGTCTGCTTCGCAGCGGTTGCTATCCTCCAATTTGCCAAACTCGATGCCCGAATGCTGCCCCACCGCCTTCGATGTAAGGAGCGGGCCTCAATGTGGGTTCATCGGCGGCAACCCGGGCCTGTAAGCTCCACCAAAAAACGCATGCAAGGAGCGCCAAAGATATGGCGAAGCAAGGTTCTGTAGGCCCCTCTAGGAGCGGCGACCAGTTCCACTATCAATGGGCTGCCAGGCAATGCCTCGGGCTGCTTACCGGAGCAAATGGCCTGGTAGCGGTGGCTATCGAAGGAGCGTCGCTGGACGAGGGGGACGCATCCACGAATGTCGGCGACGAGGTCATCGATGTCGGCTTGTACTACGGTAGCGAAGACATCACAGCGGCAAAGTCCATCCGATATGTGCAGCTCAAACACTCATCCAGGCGCTCGCACGAACCCTGGACGGCAAGCGGCCTCAAAGGAACCATCGAGGGCTTCGCAGGGCGTTTCAAGGAGTTGGAGGCGTCGATTGGCCTGAATGTCTTGGCGAAGAAAGTTCAGTTCATTTTTCTGACGAACAGGCCCATGGGTGTGGCTGTCCTTGAAGCGCTGGCCGATATCGCTGCGGGGGCGGCAGCTCCGCGGCACCGTGAAATTGACGCGCTGCTAAAACGGTACGCGGGGTCAGCTGGCAGCAACGTGCAGAGCTTCTTCGCCACCTTCTCGGTTGAAGCTGGTGAGCCGGATCTATGGGAGCAGCGCAACCTCCTGAGTCTGGACTTGAGTGCATACCTGTCCGAACCGGATACCGAGGCTGCGCTTCAACTGAAGGAGCTGGTCACCCGCCGGGCAACTGACGAAGGAGCGAAGGACCGCTCCGTCCGGCTCTACAACGTACTTCATGCCCTGCGGGTGACCGAAATCGATCTCCTGCCGGCGCCATCGTTGATCTCAGAACCGAAGCAGGTGCTTCCCCGAGTACAGGAAGCAGACATCCTGGCGACGCTGCTCACCGCACAACGCCCTGTTGTCATCCACGCAGACGGTGGTGTGGGCAAGTCGACCCTTTCTGCTCACTTGGCTCGTGCTATGCCTGCTGGGTCAGTCGCTGTCCTGTACGACTGCTTCGGTAACGGCACCTATCGCCAAGCTTTGAAGTATCGCCATCGGTACCGCGATGCCCTCATCCAGATTGCGAACGAGCTCGCAGGACAGCAGCTTTGCCTGCCATTGATTCCGTCCAGCGGTACGGATCCCAAGCAGTTCATGCGGGCCTTCGTGTCTCGGCTCAAGCAGGCCATTGATATTCTTAGGGCCCACACGCCTCAGGCGAGCCTTTGCATCATCATCGATGCGGCCGACAACGCATACATGGCGGCACAAGAGATTAGTGAGCGTGCCTTTGTCCATGACCTGATCAACACGGACATGCCCGACGGGGTGCGTTTGGCATTCACATGCCGATCACACCGGCGGGGTCACCTGGGGGCTCCGCTCGATGCCATCGTGATCAGGCTGGAGCCCTTCTCCAAGGCTGAGACAGCTACGCACCTACGGCTGAGCTATCCCGAGGCGACGGACGCGGAGGCCGAGGAGTTCGCTTTTCTCAGTAGCGATAACCCCCGCGTTCAAGCACTGGCGATGGAGGGGGCCCCGCCCATCGGTGACATGCTCAGGATCCTGGGGCCAACACCGACGACGGTTCAACTCGCAATCGGAGGCCTGCTGACCAAAGCCATCGATAGGCTGAAAGCCGAGTGGGGTCCGACAGAAGCGAATCAGATAGACCTCATTTGCAAGGGCCTCGCAGTGCTCCGGCCCTTGGTGCCCATTTCCATTTTGGCCCAGATTGCCGGAGTTCCCGAGAGCGCCGTCCGTACTTTTGCCACAGAATTCGGGCGGCCGCTCTTCGTCAAGGACTCAGGCCTGCACTTCATGGACGAACCGGCAGAGACTTGGTTCAACGAGACGTTCAAGCCCGATGCGGCCTCCCTCGATGCGTTTCTTGCAAAACTGAAGCCACTAGCGGCGACCAGCTCTTATGTGGCGGCGGCGTTGCCGCAGTTGCTGCTAGTGGCTGGCCGAATGGACGAGTTAATCGCGCTGGCACTCTCGAATGAAAGCTTGCCCGAGCTCAACCCTCTTGAGCGGCGAGACGTCGAGCTGCAGCGACTGATGTTCGCGCTCCGCGCATGTTTGCAGCAGGGGCGGCATGTTGCTGCCGCCAAACTCGCGCTGAAGGTTGGCGGAGAGGTGGCAGGCGAAGCTCGCCAGAACACGCTGATCCAGAAGAACACTGACATTGCCAGCGTGCTGCTTGCACCAGATCGCATCGAAGAAATAGTCTCCAGGCGCACATTCAACGGCGGATTCCTTGGCTCGCATCACGCGTACGAAGCGGTGCTGCTCGCCGGAAACGATGACCTCATCCCTGAGGCGAGAAGCAGATTGCGCATGGCCTGGGAGTCTCTGGTCGCTTGGAGCAAGCTGCCACCCAAGCTTCGCAAGGAGGACAAGATCGACGATGCCGACGTCGCTGAGCTTGCTATCGGTGTTCTGAGATTGCGAGGCCCTGCCGAGGCTGCGCGGTTCCTTAAAGGATGGAGTCCAAAATCTACCGTACTGAGAACCACGAAGCTCGTGGCCGCCCGACTTGCGGACATTGGCGACTTCAAGCGAATCGATGAGCTCGCCGAGCACGCCGAGGGGGATGTCTGGATGATGCTGGGCCTGGCTACCGAAGCAGGCAGAGTTGCACATTTGTTGCCGACGGAGCCGCTGCGCCATCTGATCAGCATCTTGGCCGACCCTAAGGTCAAATTGCCTGAAGAAGATCTCTCATGGAGGTCTGGGAGCAGCGTACTCGACGGAGTTCGGTCTGCAATAACGCTGGCGCTCCGGTGCCTTCCGCGCGACGATGAGATTTGGGCGGAGACATTGCGCCGGTACTTGCCGTTAGATCCGCCCCACCAGTCTCATGATTTCGACGCCGAGCGAGCAAAGCTCATTCAGGCCTATGCTTTGGAAGCCGCGCTGCGCGGAAAGTGGATTGAGTTGATTGACCTGGCACCCAAGGATATTCGCCCTGAATTTGAGACGAAGGGGTCTCCCGTTAAGAGCCAACAAGCGTCCCAGCTGCAGCAAGTGACAGGAGGCGTCCTCCCCTGGTTCATCTTGGCCGCTGAGATCGCCTGTGGCCGCCAGCCTACGAACCTTGATCACGAAATCGAGCTTGCGCTGGGACAGACGAAATCGGCTTCGTCACGCGACTTCCAGCGGAGCTTCAATTTGGAGAAGGTGGCGGCGGTCGAATGGGTGCATATTCTGCGCGATGTGAGTCCCATTGAGCCCGCCCAGATCGACGCACTGTTGAAGTGGGTCGACAAAAATGACCGCATCTACTCGAGTACTCTCACGAAGATGTGCCGCGTGACCGCACGAACGGGAGGGCTGGGCGACCTCTCACTACAACTCAGCTCCAGAGCGTTTGATCAGCTCGCCGCGTCGCGCAACGATGCGGCGACGCAGATTGACGATCTTCAAGAGCTGGCGCGCGCCATCTTCTGCGTGAGCAAGTCGGAAGCGGCTGCCTATTTCAACAAGGCAATCGACATCGCCAGCAAGGTCGGAGAGGAACACCTCTCTCGATGGGCAACATTCCTAGATCTAACGGAGGCCGCACATCGCCCGGATGAGGCAAGACCTCGGACCGCCTATCGGCTGGCACGGATTGCCGAGCTCAGCTACGAGCACATGGCCCGGGACAAATACATGGACTGGAACCGGTTGGTCAAAGGCCTAGTCGGCCTTTGCCCCTCATCCAGTCTCGCAATTCTGAGCCGCTGGCGGGATCGAGAATTCGGCTTCGCTGGCGAGCTGTTCCCCGTCGCGATCTATAGCCTGATCGACTACGGGCTCCTTCCAAAAAAGGCCGCAATCGCCCTGAGTGGCACAGTGACGGGATGGAAGCGCGTCAACGACATCAAAGCAGCCATCGACGCAGAGTCAGACAACAATCAAAAAAGATCGATCCTGCGGATCGCCTACCGACTCCTCCGCATCCAGTCCTACGAAACATCTACTTGGCGCGAACTCAAGGCTCTGGCCAACTCAATGGCGATATCGCTTCCAGATTTGGAGAGGCTGCTTCAGGTATCTGAAGCCAAAGCCAGTGAGTCGGTGACCGCTCCCAGCGCTCCCTGGGCGGAGCCTCACAAAGAGGTCGAGGAGCCCGACTGGGACGCAATTTTCAGCGGGGTCGATCTCCGCGACGCGACTGCGGTTCTCGCGGCACGGCGATCGCTCAAGAAGATTGACAATCGCTCGTATGTTCGCGAGTTCTATGAGCAAGGTTCTCGGCGCGCGACGCTATCGGAGATCGACGGATACCTCCGCGCGATCCAGTCGGATGACGGGTTCAGCGTGTTCAGCTTCATGGATGTCATCAGGCACCTCCCCAAGGCGAGCAAGAGACTCCTGTCCGTCCGCAGCGAACTCAGGAAGGCAGCTCTTTCATTGGCTGCGAGTGAACCCAACCGTGTGGGGCATCGCGGCTGGGGCCGCGAGGGCCCCTTTGATGGACTCTATGCAGAGGGTATCGTCTTAGAGAAAGATGTCGCGTCAGCCCGGATCAAGGGGTACCTGTCTCAGCTCGACACGCTTGATGCCGAAGACTTATTTCATCTGGTAGAGCCTCTCGCGCGAGGCTTGACCAGCGACGAGGCCGATGAAGTATTGAACTTCGGCTTCGACTTACTCGAAGAAACTCTTGAGAGTGAAGACGGCGATGGCCCATGGAACGACTCGCTCGTAGCACCTTCGTCTTGCGAGGAGTCATTGGCGGGCTACTTGTGGGCGGGTCTGGCGCGTCCGTCCACAGCGGAACGCTGGGAGCACGCCCACTGTGTCCGCAACTGTCTTGAGCTCGACTGGCAATCCCTATTGTCCGCGCTGGCCACTCGCGCATTGGGTGCCGACCCGCAGCCATTCGTCGACCGAGGCCTAGTTTTCTATGAGTGGCATGCCCGCCAATGGCTCTGCGTTGCCTTGGCACGGGGAGCTATGGACGCACCTCGTGCCGTTACTCCTTTTCTCGCGTTTCTTGACTCTTCCGCAAGGGAACAGCATGTCGTCATCCGGCACTTCGCCTCGGATGCATTGAGGCACCTGCATGAAGTCCATACATTGCCATCGGATTTGCTCGCCATCGCGAACGGTGCAAACCGCGCTGTGCTGTCCACGGAGGTCTACGATCATGGCGAGCACGAGATCGCTGATGACGAAGCCGCAGACGACGAGAATTACTTTTTTGGCATCGACATCGGCCAGTATTGGTTCGCGCCGTTGGGCTGTGCCTTCGGCTTGAGTCAGCAGTCGATCGAACAACGAGCGCGGGTGGTTTTGCGTAGCCGCATATCGCTAGGGCCTCGTAGTCGTGTCGATGATCAGCGCTATAGGCGCGGACTCTTTCGAGGGAGAGAAACCAGCCACTCGCACGGCAGCATGCCCGGAGTGGAGGACTGCATCTTTTACCAGTCTTATCACGCCATGATGTTCGTCGCTGGCCAGCTCTTGGAGACCAAGCCGTTACGCCGTCGCACTGATACGGGAGAAAACCCATTCGATGATTGGCTGAGAGGACAACTGCTCACTCGCAGTGATGATCGCTGGCTTGCGGACCGACGTGATCCCGAGATCCTGAAGGCCGCCCCGTCGAGCAGCGATCAAGCTGATGCATCATGGTGTTGGCAGGCTGATAGACAGTACCTAGATGACCAACTGACAACGGACGACGGCATGACGGCCCTCTGGGGGCATTGGACGACCACTGACACGGTCAACGGTGAAACGGTGTCGGTGGGGTCTGTGCTCGTTCCTTCTTGTCATGCAGCGGCCCTTCTAGCAGCCATGCAGACCAGCCCTAGCCCAGGACAGATTTACCTTCCAGACGCGGATCACATCGACTACCGGGAGGAGGTTGATGATCCAGAGTTGAGACTGCTCGGCTGGGTAAAGGCGGAAAGCGACTCGTTGGGCCTTGACGAATATGACCCATGGGCTGGCAAGGTGAGCAGCCCGGGCCCGCGCCCTTGTCAAGAAGTCCTCGATATCCTGAATCCGATGACAGATCCAGACGCGCGATCGTGGTCGCTACCAGCCGGTGGCAGGCTGAGAAGCGAGTCGTGGTCGCGCAGCACCGGCTACGGTGAGGAGCGCGATCTCCTGACCAGCACTCGGCTCAGCGCCGACGACAAATTTATTCGCGCATTGTTGGATTGGAACCCAAGCACATCTATCATCATCAGCATCAAGGTCCGCCGCAAGCCACCGAAAGACATGATCGGTAATCAGGATTACTCCTACTACAACTATCCTTACAACCGCTACTACCTAATCGGACAAGATGGAATCACTCGATCGCTCTAAGGCAGTCATCGAGCTCGGCCAGCGGATCGTTGCTGGCTTGAAGCTCGACGATGATGTCACTACCCAATGGATGGCGCACTTGGTCGCTGAGAAAATCTCCGCTGCCGAGCATGCGTCAGAAACCACGCGAGATGCAGTGGTCGCAGAGTGCGTTGATTTAGTCCTGAAACTCTGGGCACACCGGTACGCGTTACCTCCGTACATCCGACAGCTGAGGGAGCTAGACCCGCTGCTGCGCACGCTCAATTCCTTGGGCGTGAATAAGGAGGACGGTCTCAGGTTTTTCGCGCGCCCGCCTAGCAGCGAAGAGCTTGAGGGGGCTACAGAGGACGAAAAGAAGCTCTTCGAGTTCGCGATCGGTATCGATCACGTGGCTAGGGAGCTGATCCGTCACACACTCAGCATTGCGGCCGAACGGTCAGTCGGCGCGGTTAAGCCATGGTTGGAGGAATCCTTTAAGGGCGGCCTGGATGCCACTGTGGAGTTGCGGATCTCAAGATTCGTCGCTGAAGGTCTACTTCAGAACCAAGAAAAGGCCAAACAACAAGCCATGCTCGATCGAATCAATAAGCTGGAGAGCTTTGCGAACGCAGCATTGTTCCTAGCCGGCGAGATGAGGCAAACGTTCCCTCAAGAACCCGAGGAGTCGGACGACTGACGAGAGAGGTTCCTTGTTCCAGCGAAACGGGTTGCGTCAACAAACCTAGCTGGAGCTTCTGAGAAATCAGGTCAATCCGGCGGACAACAGAACACCGATCTCTGTATTGACTCGCTTGATTTCAAGCTCATTGAGCGCCATGCGTTGCTACCCTGGATTGACAAAGGATGCAGGCCAGTAGGCCGCTCTGATTCTGCTGCAAATCACAAAAGCGTAAAAGCACATTCCTGCCTTCGTTCAAATCCGTGGTTGAGTAGAGGTCAGTGGGTCGGCCTTGCTGATCCCTTCACCGTACCACACCGTTCTTGCCGTCAAGGACTGCGCGTGCTCCGCATGCTCGCGGCTGCGCCGTCTGCGATCCCTGACTGCTGCGCTGCGATGTGTTCCGCCGGTCTCGGGCAAATCCGCCCGCAGATCGGAGAAAGACCATGTCGCATTTCACTGTCGTTTCGGAAAACACACTCCTCGTGCGTGACGCCAATGGCCAGTATGCCCCGGCATCCATCGAGGTGATCCTCGAAGCTGCTCGTCGGGTCATCGATCACAAGCTGCTGCGAGATGGCCAGTTCATCTCGCCGGGCGCGGTCAAGGACTACCTGCAGGTGAAGCTGGCAGGCCTGGAGCACGAAGTCTTCGCTGCGATGTTTCTCGACAATCAACACCGGCTGATCGCCTATCGCGAGATGTTCCGAGGCACGCTTGATAGTGCCAGCGTGCATCCGCGCGAAGTCGTGAAAGAGGCGCTGACGCTGAACGCAGGGGCAATCATTCTGGCGCACAACCATCCCTCCGGGCACCCGGAGCCAAGTGACGCTGATCGCCACATCACCAAGCGCCTGCAGGATGCCTTGGCGCTGGTGGAGGTGAGGGTGCTCGACCACATCGTGGTCGGTGGCTTCACGTCGATATCGTTTGCGGAGAGAGGGCTCATCTGAGCCCTAGGGGGCGTTGCCCCCTTTTTGCTTCGGCTATTGCCGTGCGCGCATGAGTCACTGGCCCTAGGGGTCTGACTCACTCAATACCAGCATCAAGCCAACACAGGCCTGCCGAATGGCTGGGTAATGTCGAGAGCGTCACCACTGTACTGGAGTGCTCTTGAATGTCTGCTAATACCCCTAGGCTCACTATCCCTCTGGATGTTGCTCGCTTCCTCAACAACGCCGAAGCGGCGGCGTTTCTTCGGCTGTCGCCGCGCACGCTGGAGAAGCGTCGCATGCTCGGCGACGGCCCGCGTTTTCGCAAAGTCGGTCGGCGTGTGATCTACGCGCTGGATGATCTGATCTGCTGGGCCGATGCTCGCAGCTTCGAGGCGACCTTCGATCCGGATTACGGCAAGCCACACCCGGTACAGTGAGGGGCTTGCCATGAAGTTATCCAGAAGCAAGTCAAACGCTGTGCCTGCTGGCGAGCCCCAGCTGGAGCTGTTTCGGGCATTGCCGCCGGTAATGGCTCCGCGTGACGCGCAAGACCTGATGGCGTACCCGTTCTTTGCTTTGGGCAAATCTCGACGCGTGCAGCCCATCGACTTTCATTCGGGCGCTGTGCGTGTACGCGTTGAGGGCACGCTGGAGCATGGCCTGGCGACGATCTGGGATGCCGACATTCTGATCTGGGCGGCGAGCCAAATTGTCGAGGCGCGCGATCTGGGCCTGCGCACCTCGCGGCTCATGCAGGCTACGCCTTACGAGATTCTGACATTCATCGGCCGTGGTACTTCGCTGCGCGACTACCAGCGGCTGAAGGCGGCGCTGGATCGTTTGCAGTCCACCAGCGTTGCTACATCGATCCGCGAGACGACTGGGCGACGTCTGCATCGCTTCTCGTGGATCAACGAGTGGAAGGAGCTGGCCGACACTGAAGGCAAGCCCTTAGGCCTGGAGCTGATCTTGCCAGATTGGTTCTATGCCGGTGTGCTGGAGGAGGCGCTGGTGCTCACCATTGATCCGGCCTACTTCCGATTGGGTGGTGGCATTGAGCGCTGGCTGTATCGGCTGGTGCGCAAGCATGGCGGCCGCCAAAAGGGCGGCTGGCATTTCGCTTTCCAGCATCTCTACCTCAAGTCGGGCTCCATGGCTCGCTACTCGGATTTTGCTCTCGATATTCGCCGCATCGTGGCTCGGCAGGTCTTGCCGGGCTATCGATTGGGTGTGCGTTTGCGGGCAGACGGACACGAAACTTTGACCTTCCAAGCGCATGCGGAGCCGGGTGCTCCAGCGTGCTCTGTCGGATGATAAAACGGAGGATAACCTGTGATCACTATCGTGCTATCAGGCGCAGTCAGGCTCGTGCTATCAGGCGCAAATGACTCGTGCTATCAGGCGCACAACTCGGGCTGCAGACCTTGTGCCGTCTGTGTCTCAGCTCCCCTTAACTTATATAACTATAAAAGAATAACTGTAGTAGGGGCAACGCCCTGCTGTGGACAAGTCACGGCAAAAGCGAGGTGGCGAGCATGATTATTTCCCTGCTAAACCAAAAAGGCGGCGTCGGCAAAACGACTTTGGCGACGCACCTGGCCGGTGAGCTGGCGCAAGCCGGCCAGTCGGTTTTGCTAATCGATGCCGACCCACAAGGCTCGGCGTTGGACTGGTCACAGCGACGAGCACAAAGCGGTTATTCGCGATTGTTCTCGGTCATTGGCCTGGCGCGCGAGACGCTGCATCAGGAAGCGCCGGCGATGGCGCGAGGTGTCGACCACATCATCATCGACGGACCACCCAGAGTTGCGGCCTTGGCGCGCTCAGCGCTGCTGGCCAGCGATGTCGTGCTGGTGCCGGTGCAACCTAGTCCCTACGACATCTGGGCCAGCGCCGAGATGGTAGGACTGATTCGTGATGCGATGATTTTCAAGCCGGCCTTACAAGCCGCGTTTGTGATCAATCGTCGAGTCGGAGCCACGGTGATTGGTCGTGAGGTGCGTCAGGCGCTCTCAGAGCAGCTCCTAGCGACTTTCGCAGCTGAGGTGCGGCAACGCATCGTCTTTGCCGATAGCGTCGCGTCTGGCGCGTTAGCGAGCGAACTGGAGCCCGAGGGCAGGGCTGCCATCGAAATTCGCTTGCTAGCGCAAGAGCTGCTCGGGAGGTCGTCATGAGCAGCCGACGCATGCCCTTCGGTCAGCGGCCGTCGGCTGATCCGTCTCTGGAAGCCTGGGTACGGCAGGGCGAGGCTGCGCCTCTGCCATCCGCCGAACCTGTCAAAGCGGATATCTACACCGCCCGCATTACGCTTGATGTCACTCCGGAAATGCGAGCTCGCATCAAGGTCGCGGCGTTCAAACAGGGGCGCACCGTCACCGATGTGCTGCGCGAGCTGCTGGAACAGCACTTTCCGGAGGATCAGCCATGAGCACGCTGCTGACGCGCGTGTCGCTGATCTTCATTCCGGATCGCGTGAACATCTGGCTGCGCTTCGGGCATCCGGTGGCTGAGCATCTGCAGGATGGTCAACGCCGCTTTGCCGACTTCGCACCGGGTGCGTTGCTGTGCCGCATCGAGTGGCAAGCCAATCGCTATGGCACGACGCGTTGGGTGCTTCGTGTGCTGCAAACGGCGAGCGCAGGCGAGACGGTTCAGATTGTCACGGGCGTGCAACCCGGTGCGCAGATCTTGCTGCGCGTCTCAAGCCAGCAGCGCGTGATGCAGGTGCTTGGGCTGATTGATGACCTAGAGGCACAAAGCCACGATCCGTCGCGTGTGCCACCGGATTACTGGCGCATGGTTCACAACCGATTGGCTGCGCACATGCCGCCGCCGGCCTACACGCCCGAACGACATGCTGCGTTCTGCGCGCGGGAGGCTGTGCGATGAGCCAACGACTCATTATCGCCAGCCTCTCGTTGGCCGTGACCGCACTCGGTGTGGCGCTGACGGTGTCGCTGCCATCCTGCGTGATCTACAACCCGAGTGTCAGTGCGCCACAAGGTTGGTATGCACTGGCCTCGGCAGATCGCTTGCAGGTCGGTGAGCATGTGCTGGTGCGCTTGCCGTCTGCGACCGCCGAACTGGCTGCGCAACGACGCTATCTGCCGATGAACATTCCGCTGCTCAAACGCATCGCCGCGACTGCACCGCAACAAGTTTGCGTGCGTGCAGGTCGTGTGCTGATTGATGGACGGCTCACCGCTGTTCAGCGTGCAGCCGATACGCAAGGCCGGCTGCTGCCACAGTGGCAGGATTGCCGTCGATTGCGTGCAGGCGAACTGTTTCTGCTGAGCGAAACCAGTGACGCCTCGTTCGACAGCCGCTACTTCGGGCCGATCACCGTGGATCGGGTGATAGGCCGTGCTCGCGCATTGTGGACCTGGGCTCAGCCGAGAGGTGAGCCATGATGAGCGAGCGAAAGCGAGCGGTAAAAGCGGAGGGCAAGATAAAAGGGGCCGGCACGCTAGCGTGCCTTGAGCCCTCCGCCACCAGCATTACAGGCAGCACCGGATGGGGCAGGGTACGTGCCGTGTTGAAGCGGAAAGCCTTGCAGCTCCTGGTTTCTAGGCGTGCCGCTTACGCCAGCCTATGCTGCCATACGCTGGAGTGCGCGCAATGAGTCGGCGGGATGATGATGGCTTCGAGATTCGGCCGGCTGCACCCAAGGGACGACATCAGCGGTTTGTCAGCCAGGTCATACGCGAGGCGAGCAAGGCCAGTGGTCGCTCGCTGAACCGGCCGGCATCGCGTGCAGGCGCATCGCTGGGGCGAGGACAGGTGGCAGCGCGAGTCGCTGGCAACGGGCTGGGCCGCAAGGCGAGGCGGGTGGTGATCAAGACTCGGTTGGTCAATCTGAGGAAGGCTGGGAGCCGATCCACGATCACGCATTTGCGCTACATCGAGCGCGAAGGTGTTGGCCCTGATGGTGAGCCCGGCAAGGCTTATGGGCCGACGACGGACGATGCTGACATGGGCGCATTTGATGAGCGCGTGCGTGATGATCGGCATCAGTTTCGGTTCATTGTTTCGTCTGAGGATGCGGTGCAGATTGAGGATCTGAAGCACTTCACGCGTGATCTGATAACGCGGGTCGAGGCTGACCTAGGGACGCGGCTGGATTGGGTGGCGGTGGATCATTGGGATACGGATAACCCGCATACGCATATCGTGCTGCGAGGTCGGCAGGCGGATGGCCATGATTTGGTGATTGCGCGGGAGTACATCGGCACCGGTATGCGCCAGCGGGCCAGTGAGCTGGCGACGGAGTGGCTGGGGCCACGCACTGAGCTGGAGATCCAGCAGAGTCAGCAGCGTGAGGTTCAGCGGCCGGGATGGACGGCGCTGGATCGGTCATTACAGCGACTGACAAAGGAAGATGAGGTGACGCTCGGGCGGTTGCATGAGCAGTGCCGAGATCCGAGGTATCGCAATCTGCTGGTGGGAAGATTGCAGTATCTAGAACGGATGGGGTTAACAACGACAGTGGTTGGGCGAGGCTGGCAGATGCAGCCAAGTCTGGAAAAAGCCCTGAGGTCTGTTGGCATGGCAAAAGATATTGTCAGAACGAAGAGCCGGGAACTTGAGGTTTGAGTCAGGCTTATTGGTTGCGTGTGAAGCTTGATGAGCAAGTGACAGAAACTCCATGGACTGATAATCTGAGCTTATTGTTGTTGGGAATCACTTTCATTATGTCCGTGCGGTATCAAACAGCCATGAGGCGACGCTGGTCACTATCTCTGATAGTGATCATGCTGCTGCATTGGTCGCTTGGTGCCTGCGCTGCGCTTGCCGATACCATTTGCCTTGAGCCTAATGGCAGGGTTGTCTGGGAGCAGGCTGGCAAGCCGTGTGCTGTTGAAGCCATTGAGCAAATCACCGGCAAAGCGTGCATTGATTTTCAAGCGCAAGATGGGCATGACGATCACTCACCGATTCCCTCGAAGCTGCAACTGGTGGACTTGCAAGCGCAATTCCTGATGCCGGCACTGACTTGGCTGCTGCCCAGCATCCCGTCCCATCAAGCTGTCAAGCCAGATGCTACTGGCCCGCCCATCCCCTCGTTTTCCGTCATTATTCGCGAAACCGCCTATTTGCTTATTTGATATCCGTTGCTGACTTTCTGGAGGCAGGCCGTGGCCTGCATTCTTTGTCTGCATAGGAATCATCATGTCTCGTTTTTTTGTTTTATGTCTATCTCTCGCGGCCGCGCTTTGCGCTGGCCCGCTCCACGCCGATAACCTGAGTCTGTTGGACGCCACTCGCCGGGTTCTGGATAAGAACCCGCAAATCACGCTCAGCAGCGCCTTGCAGGAGGCCGCCGAAGGGCGTGTCACCCAGGCAGGCGTGCTGCCCAATCCCGAAGTTAACTATCTGCTGGAAGACTTTGCCGGTGACACTAACCGCTCGGCTGGTAGCGCCACGACGACCTACAGCCTGAGCCAGCGTTTCTCTGTGTCTGGCAAGCGCAGCGCCAGAAGGTCTGTTGCCGGAGAGGAGCGCACACTGACCGCACTGGAGGCGCAAATCGAACGGCTGCGCCTGATTCGCGTCACTCGTGACCGCTATATCGATGCGCTTGCAGCCACGGAAAGGCAGTCTGCCACTGAGCAGAACCTGGTGTTGGCGCAGCAGCTTCGAGATGCCGTGGCGGCCAGAGTCACGGCTGGTAAGGTATCTCCCATTGAGCTGTCGCGCGCGAATGTCGCCTTGGCCGGCGCACGGCGCACGGCACGGCAGGCGGCTCAAGAGAACCAGCTCGCTCGCCGGCAGCTGGCCAGTCTGTGGGGTGAGAGCCAGCTTGAAGCGTCTTTGGTTGATACCTTGACGCTGCCGAATGCGCTGTCGGTGCAGCCGGACACGCTGGACACCAGCCCATACCTAAAGCAGGCGCAGGTACGCATCCAGCGTGAGCAGGCGGCAGTCAGCCTGGCCGAAGCGCAGCGCCTGCCAGATTTCACGCTGTCAGCTGGCATGAAGCGCGAGGCGGTGACTCGTGAGCAGAGTGTGCTGGTTGGTGTTTCCGTCCCCATTCCCTTGTTTGATCGCAACCAAGGCGCTGTGCGCAGCGCGCGGGCCGAGCTGACAGCTGCCGAGGCAGGGTTGGACTTAGCCCGTCAGCAGCTGCAACGTCAGCGTGATCAGCTGCTGGTGCAGCGTGAGGTGGGCTATCAGGAAGCGCTGCAACTGCGCGATGAAGTGCTGCGCACAGCCAGCGAGGCGCTGGAGGCTACTCGCGAAGGTTATCGCGCCGGCAAATTCTCGCTAATTGATCTGCTCGATGCCCAGCGCAGCCTCATCGAGTCTCAGGGTGCTTATCTCTCTGCCCGTATCTCCTATCACAAAAGCGATGCCGCGCTCGATGAGCTGCTGGGCCATTCCCTGATCTCTGGAAATACACTATGAATATTGTCACCAAGACTTTGCTGCTGTTGATCGCAGTTACTGCTGGCTCCGGCCTGACCTGGGGTCTGCTGGAGTACGGCCCGTTTCGACATCAACATGAGGTCCACCTCACGCCTCCGAGCAGCGAGGCTCATGCAGAAGGGGCTGATGAAGAGGCGCATGCACCTGTCATCAAGCTTAGTGCGGAGCAGCTCGCGGCCAATGGCCTGCGCATCGAGACAGCCGCACTTGGCAACTTTGCCAGCGGCTTGTCGCTGCCGGGTCAGCTGGTGTTGAACACGGATCGCGAAGCGCGCGTGTTGTCGCCAATCACCGGCATGGTGCGCTCTGCATCGGTGCAGATCGGAACTCAGGTAAAGGCCGGCACGGTGCTGGCAGTGATTGAAAGCACTCAGCTCTCCGATGTGGCGGCCCGATACCTGGCCGCGAGGGAGCGTCAGGCCTTGGCCCAGTCCTCTTTTGTTCGCGAAGAAAGCCTCTGGCAGAAAAAGATCAGCGCCGAGCAGGATTATCTGACCGCCCGTCGTGAACTCAACGATGCCCGTATCGAAACCCAAAGTGCCCTGCAGAGCTTGCTGGCGCTGGGCATGAGTGAACATGATGCCAAGGCGCTGAAGCCGGGTGGACGCTTGGCCAGCTATGCCTTGCGCGCGCCAATCTCAGGCACGGTCTTGTCCAAGGATCTGACCATCGGGGAGACCGTAACGTCCGACAAGCCATTGTTCCGGCTGGCCGATCTCTCGACCCTCTGGATCGATCTGGCGGTGCCGGTCAGTGACCTAGTAAAAGTTCGCGCGGGCCAGACCGTCATGGTGAGTGACAAGGCGGGCATGAGCGCCGAGGGGCGCGTGATCTTCGTGCAACCCGAGCTCGATGAGGCCAGCCGTAGCGGGTCGGTGCGTGTGCAGATCGCTAACAGTCAGGGGCTGTGGCGCTCGGGGCAGTTCGTGCAGGCGCAAATTCAGGTGGGTGTGGCCTCACAGGCGCTCAGCATTCCTTTGTCTGCCATTCAGACGATCGAGAACGAGCCGACCATTTTTGTTGCCGAGCAGGATGGGCTGAAGCCGCGCACGGTTGTGCTTGGCCGCCGCAGTGGTGATCGGCAGGAAATTATCAGTGGTCTGAAGCGCGGTGAGCGTTATGTCACGGGTAATGTCTTCGTGCTCAAGGCCGATCTGAAGAAGGGGGAGGCAGAGCATGAAGATTAATTGCCTGACTCTCTTGCAGGAGAGCCACCATGCTTGATCGTGCTATTGGTTTCTCTCTCTCGCATCGCTACCTCGTGCTGGTGATGGTGCTGCTGTTGGCCGGTTTCGGGGTTTTCTCCTTGCAGAAACTGCCCATCGATGCGGTGCCGGACATCACCAATAACCAGGTGCAAATCAATACCGTGTTGGCGGGTCTATCGCCGGAAGATGTCGAAAAACAGGTCACATTCCCAATTGAGAGTGCGTTGGCTGGGATCGCCGGTCTGGAGTCTACGCGCTCGCTGTCGCGCAACGGTTTCTCGCAAGTCACTGCTGTGTTTCGTGACGATGTGGATATCTACTTTGCCCGTAATCAAGTCACGGAGCGCCTGAACGAGGCCAAGGACATCTTGCCGCAAGAGGCATCGCCACGCATGGGGGCCATCTCGACAGGCCTTGGCGAGGTCTACATGTGGGCGGTGAAATTCGCTCATCCGGGTGGTCAGGGGGCAAAGGTCAATAATGGGCAACCCGGCTGGCAGAGCGATGGCAGCTATCTGACCCCCGAGGGCGAATATCTGCGTACCCCAGTGGCTCAGGCGGCCTATCTGCGCACCGTGCAAGACTGGATCATCCGGCCGCAGCTCAAAGGCCTGTCCGGTGTCGCGGGTATCGACAGCATCGGCGGCTTCGAGAAGCAGTATCACATTCAGCCTGATCCACTGCGGTTGCGCGCGTATAACCTGTCCATCACCGATCTGGTCGAGGCGCTGGAAAAGGCCAACCAGAGTCGCGGTGGTGGCTTTGTCGAGCAGCGAGGCGAGGCCTATCTGGTGCGTGTTGACGGCCGCCTCAAGCGCATGGAGGACATCGCTGCCACTGTGGTGGCGACACGCGGTAATACGCCGATCTATGTCCGCGACCTGGCCAAGGTCGAAATTGGCGAGGAGCTGCGCACGGGCTCGGCCAGCGAGAATGGGCATGAGGTCGTGGTCGGCACTGCCTTGATGCGTATCGGTGAGAATTCGCGCACGGTGGCGGTGACGGTCGATGAAAAGATGACCGAGATTCGGCGCAGTCTGCCGCCGGATGTTGAAGCACAGACGGTGCTCAATCGCAGCAAGCTGGTCAATGCCACGGTAGCCACGGTGCTCAAGAACCTCGGTGAGGGCGCGCTGTTGGTGATCGTCGTACTCTTCCTGATGCTCGGCAATATTCGGGCAGCGCTGATCACGGCGGCGGTCATTCCACTCACGGTGCTACTGATGAGCACCGGCATGCTCAAGGCTGGCATCAGCGGCAACCTGATGAGTCTGGGCGCACTGGACTTCGGCCTCATCGTCGATGGCGCAGTCATCATCGTTGAGAACTGCCTGAGTCGTCTGGTGGCTCGCCAGCATCATCTCGGCCGGCTGCTGAGTCTGGAGGAGCGCTTGTCCGAGGTGCTGCATGCCACCCGTGAAATGGTGCAGCCCTCTGTCTTCGGCCAAGCCATCATCATCACGGTCTATCTACCCATTCTGGCTTTGGAAGGCGTAGAGGGAAAAATGTTCCATCCAATGGCGGCGACGGTGATCATTGCCTTGGTGGCTGCATTCATCCTGTCGTTGACGCTGATTCCGGCGCTGATCGGCATTTTCTTCACAGGCTCGATTGTTGAGAGAGAAAACCGTTTTCTGACAAAAGCACATGAGCTCTATGCTCCTGCCCTGAGCTGGGCCATGCGTCAGCATAGGAAGGCCATGGCGATAGCCATTGGCGCGTTTGCTGTTGCGCTGGTTGTCTTTACCCAACTGGGTCAAGAGTTCGTGCCCACGCTGGATGAAAAGGATGTCTCGATGCACGCGCTGCGTATCCCCAGCACAGGCATAAAACAGTCCACCCGCATGCAATTACAGGTGGAGAGGGCCGTCGCCCAGTTCAAGGAGGTGGCCTTTGTCTTTTCCAAGACCGGTACCGCCGAGATGGCAGCCGACCCTATGCCGCCCAGTGCTGCTGATACCTTCATCATCTTCAAACCGAGAGAGGACTGGCCTGATCCCAGCCAGACCAAGGCGGATGTCATTGCACGCATTGAGCAGGCGGTGAAGCAGCTGCCCGGCAACAACTACGAGTTCACACAACCCATCCAGATGCGCTTCAACGAGTTGCTTTCCGGTGTGCGAGCGGATGTTGCGGTCAAGGTCTTTGGCGATGACTTCAACACGATGCTGGCAACGGCCAACCAAATCGCGCAGACCCTGCGCGGTGTAGAGGGGGCCAGCGAGATCAAGGTGGAGCAGGTTGAGGGACAGACATTACTCGACATCAGTTTTGATCGCGATGCCCTGGCGCGTTTCGGGTTGCGCATGGCGGATGTGCAGGACACGGTGGCTGCGGCGATTGGTGGTCGTCAGGCGGGGGAGATCTTCGAGGGTGACCGTCGCTTTGATGTGGTGGTGCGTCTGCCCGATGAAGTACGCACGGATCTGGATTTGTTGCGGACCTTGCCGATCCCCGTAACCGATGCGCAGTCGGATCAGGGCTTCGTGACGCTGGGCAGCATCGCTTCCCTGACCTTGCGCGATGGCCTTAATCAGGTCAGCCGCGAGAATGGCAAGCGTCGTGTCGTGGTGCAGACCAATGTCCGTGGCCGGGATTTGGCCTCATTTGTTGAGGAAGCGCAGCTGCGCATTAATGAGCAGGTCAAGCTACCTGCTGGCAGTTGGCTGGTCTGGGGTGGGCAGTTCGAGAACTTGCAGGCCGCGAAGTCGCGTCTGGCGATTGTCGTGCCGGCCTGTTTTGCTCTGATTTTGATGCTGCTGTTCATGGCGCTGGGCACTGTTCGTCAGGCCCTGTTGGTGTTCAGCGCAGTGCCGCTGGCCTTGACGGGTGGCATTCTGGCGCTCTGGCTCTGCGGCATTCCGTTTTCGATTACAGCAGCCATCGGCTTCATCGCGTTGTCTGGCGTGGCGGTACTAAATGGTCTGGTCATGGTCAGTCGCATCAACCAGCTACGCGAGAGCGGCAAGGGACTGATTGAGGCGGTACAGGAAGGCTCGATCTCGCGACTGCGGCCGGTGCTGATGACGGCCTTGGTGGCATCGCTGGGCTTCGTGCCCATGGCGCTGGCCACAGGCACGGGGGCCGAGGTGCAGAAGCCGCTGGCCATCGTGGTCATTGGCGGCTTGATCACCAGTACACTGCTGACACTGGTGGTGCTGCCAGCGCTGTACCGGATGATTGAACAGTGGCGTGAAGAAAGAGCTGACACCTGAAAGGTGTTTGTTGTTAACAGTTGAGAGGGAGCAGAGATGAGTGACCATCACGATCATGCGGGTCATGATCCTGTTGCAGAGGCTGGTGCAGCGCGGCTGAAAATCGCGCTGGCGCTGACGGCAGGCTTCATGGGCCTAGAGGTGATTGCAGGCTTCTGGAGCGGCTCGTTGGCGCTCATCGCTGATGCCGGCCATATGCTCACCGATGCGGCTTCGCTGGCTCTAGCGTTGTATGCGACGGCAGTCAGTCGGCGCGGCGCTGACAGTCGCCGCACCTATGGCTACGGCCGTGCACGCGTGCTGGCCGCTTTCGTCAATGGCTTGTCGCTGCTGCTTATCGCCGCCTGGATCAGTGTCGAGGCTATCGGGCGTTTGCGTGAGCCAGTCACGGTGCTGGCCGGCCCCATGCTGATGGTGGCAGTGGCCGGACTGGTCATCAACGTGATCGCCTATCTGGTCTTGCGCGGTGGCAGTGATCTCAACACGCGCGGCGCACTGGCGCATGTGCTGGGTGACCTGCTGGGCTCGGTGGCTGCCATCGCGGCCGCTCTGATCATTCTGGGGACCGGCTGGATGCCCGCTGACCCGTTGCTGTCGATGGCGGTGGCGTTGTTGATTGTGCGTACCGGCTGGCGTATTACGCGTGAGTCAGCGCATGCCTTGCTGGAAGGCAGCCCTGATGGCTTTGATGCCGAGCAGCTCCGACAGGTCGTGCTGGCCGATGTGCCTGAAGCGCTGAATGTGCATCATGTTCATGCGTGGACGGTTGCCGCAGATGCCGCTTTCATCACCTTGCATGTGCAGGCCACACCGACAGCGCGAGGAGATGACATCATTGCTAAAGTGCGGACCCTGCTGATGCGCGACTTTGGCTATCAGCACGTCACCGTGCAGGTTGAGCATGAGGCTTGCGGCGGGGCGGACGAGGGTTGCGCAAGCTGAGCCTTGGCGCTGGCTTGGAGAGGATGATTAAGTAGAGACCAGGTGCTTGAGGATGCCGCAGTCACATGCTTTGCGACTTTTGCCACAGCGCCCTTGCAGGGCGAGCAACTGTGTTTCCAGTACATCAAGCGCATGCCGTTTGACTCGTACCTGATCGAGATGGGTCTGCAGCAGGATGTTGAGTTGATTGCAGTCAGCATCCGGCTGTTCTGCCAGCAGCATCACCTGTTCGATGTCTGACAGGCTCATGTCCAGCTCTCGACAATGCCTGATGAAGGTGACCTGCTGTATCGCTTGCGGTGCATAACTGCGGTAGCCGTTGGCGCAGCGCATGGGCAGTGTCAGCAGTCCGACTCGCTCGTAATAGCGCAAGGTTTGTGTATTCGTTGCCGTTGCTTTTGCTAGGGCGCTTATCTTCATATGCTTGACCTTATACTGGCTGTAAGGTTTTAAATGAGAAGGGTAATCATTACTTATGATGGCGTCCATAGGTTGTCAATGGCCGCCATGACATACCACCCCTATTGAGCGAGAGACTTTGATGCTGCCAATTTTCATGACCACTTTCAGAGAAGGACTGGAGGCACTACTGATA
This sequence comes from Pseudomonadota bacterium, assembly GCA_040384385.1. GTDB lineage: Bacteria > Pseudomonadota > Gammaproteobacteria > Pseudomonadales > Moraxellaceae > Perlucidibaca. Next base: position 60,893 of record JAZKJJ010000014.1, read on the forward strand.
ATTTCCGTAGCTTTGGCCTTTCTTCGCCAAACCGGCAATCGCGTCTTGCTGGCTCCGCTTATCGGGGGCTCAGCCTTTGCAGTCATATTATCTGCGGTACTCGGTATTTATCTGGCACGCACGGGTGCCCTGTCGCCCATCTGGGAGGCTTGGTTGGCGCTTGTAGCTGCTGCTTTGATTATCACCTGTGTGATTCACATGGCCCGTCATGGCAAGAAAATGGCGCTGGAGATCCGCAAGCGCTTGACTGTACTTACCAACAGCCAGTCACACACCGTCTGGTGGAGTGTGTTTCTTTTTGCGGTCCTGATGGTGGGGCGAGAGGGTGTTGAAGCGGCAACTCTCATTGCTGCACTTGCGGGCACTCAAAGCGGCTTGGGGCTGGTTGGAAGCGCTATGAGCGGGCTTATTGCTGCTGCGCTACTGGCCTGGCTCTGGACTCGCTATGGCCGCCGTATTGATGTAGGCCTGCTGTTTCGCACTACGGGGGTCTTCTTGACGCTGTTTGCCGTACAGCTGGTGATCTATGCCTTCCACGAGTTCAGTGAGGCGAGCGTGCTGCCCGGCATGAACAACGTGTATTGGCATGACTTGACCGAGGCCTATGCGCCAGGTGGTGAGTATGGTGTTTGGCTCACCTATGCCTTGGTATTGATCCCTTTGGTGCTGGTGCTCTGGGACAGGGTTTCGCGGCAATTGATTGGCAGTAAGCAAACTGCGTGAGAGGGAGAGGAAAATGAGCAAGTGCTGTAGCGGGCAGTGCCAGGGGGAGGCGATCGCCGCCAGTCTCAGTGATGTTCTTCCGACTTCTCAAGACCAGCATGCCGTGATCAGTTCCTTCAAAGTGCCGAAGATGGACTGTCCGTCAGAGGAGCGCATGATCAGGATGGCACTGGAGTCCAGTGATGCGGTGCTGGCGCTCGACTTTGATCTGCAGCAGCGGGCGTTGCACATTACTCACCATGGAAATGCAAACCTCATACTGACGCAACTGCTCCCGCTGGGCCTGGGTGCCGAGTTGCTGGGGACAAGGTCGGCGGGCGTCGTCCAGGCCCGTACACAGTCGCAGGACGAGGTCCGCCGAGAGTCGGCGGTGTTGCGCCTGCTGCTGGCGATCAATGCCATCATGTTCCTAGTCGAGATCATTGCCGGCATCCTAGCGCAGTCCACTGGGCTGCTGGCCGACTCACTGGACATGTTTGCTGATGCAGCCGTTTACGGTCTGGCTCTGTATGCCGTTGGCCGCACTGCACAACACAAGCTGCGGATTGCTCACCTAGCAGGCTGGGTCGAGATAGCGCTAGCCCTTGGGGCACTGGCCGAAGTGTTGCGACGCTTGGTATTTGGCAGTGACCCGGAGTCATCCATCATGATGGTTGTCTCACTGGCGGCGCTGATCGCGAATGTCAGCTGTCTCGCGCTGTTGTCGGGGCACAAGGATAGCGGAGCACACATGAAGGCCAGCTGGATTTTCTCGTCCAATGACGTGATCGCCAACCTTGGGGTCATCTTTGCCGGAGCATTGGTTGCCTGGACGGGTTCTTCGCTGCCAGATCTGGTCATCGGAACGTTGGTTGCTCTGGTTGTACTCAATGGAGCGCGTCGTATCTTGGCGATGCGAGCTTAGGCATTAGCGTATTCAACGGAGATAGGAGAGCGAGGCAGTACTACTGTAGTTGTGCTGGCAATAGTGATCCGTGTGAGTCTGCAGTCGTACGCCATTGGCAACATCGTGGTGATGTGTGCCGCTGTGGGTGTTTGGATGACTGCAAGCTTCTGGTCTGATGTGGTGCTGGGCATGGCGGTGCTTGCTATCTCGGGCTCGATCCAGATCGTACGAGCGGCCTTGCACGAACTTCGTGAGGAGAAGGGCATTGCATGAGTAGCCTGATTCTGCTGAAAGCGCTGGGGCTGTTCGTGGTGACGGCCTTGGCCGAGATCATTGGCTGCTTTCTGCCCTATCTCTGGCTGAAAAAGCAGGGCTCGCCTTGGTTGCTGCTGCCGGCAGCAGCCAGTCTGATGTTGTTTGCTTGGCTACTGACTTTGCACCCGGAGGCCAGTGGTCGTGTCTATGCAGCCTACGGCGGAGTGTATGTGGTGGTGGCACTGCTCTGGTTACGCTGGGTGGATGGCGTAACGCTACATGCCAGCGACTGGATGGGTGCGGGCATTGCACTGGTGGGCATGGCTGTCATTGTTATGGGCTGGAGATCTGCAACATGAATGTCGAGCATGAAATCACGGAAACTTTGCGTCAGTTGAATGAGCAGCTAACGGTCAATGACCTTCGTGCCAAGCGCGATGCTGCACATGCCTGTTGCGAGAAGCTGGAAGCGCTGTTGAGCACCGTCGATAGGGAGCAGCAGTCATTGGTTGAGGAGGCTTGTCTGCGTGCCCGCTGCACCTTCGATGCATTGCATCAAGAGTTGCAATACACGCTGGAGTGGGCTGGTTCGGCCATGGTTGATTAAAAGTGGTTCTATAGGCCATTGCTAGGTATCCGCATCCAGCGTTTCCCAAGGAGCGACCGCTTAAATTGAGCAATATCATGTTTTCGTTTCCCACCAAGCAAGAAGAGCAGCTCCTCATCGAAGGCCTGAAGGCAGGCAATGCTGCTGCTTGGCGGGAGGCTATGACACTGTATGGCGGTGCGATGCTCAGCATCGCGCGCAACTTTTCGCCACATCAAGCGGACGACATCACGCAAGAGGCTTGGATTGCCGCCTATAATGGCATTGGTCGCTTTGAAGGCCGTGCAAGCTTGAAGACTTGGCTGATTCGTATTGTGATGAATTGCGCCTATAGCTACCTGCGCCGAAAAAGCACTGTGCTATCGCTGGAAGGGCTTGAACCACAGCATGATCCGCTGGACGGCGCATTTCTGGCGGATGGCCATTGGCGACAACGCTTTGAGTCCTGGACGGATGATTCCCCGCAGGCACTGCTCGAATCCCATGCGTTGGGTGACTGCCTTGAGCGCCATTTCGATGCACTCCCGACCGGGCAGCGCATGGCGCTATTGCTGCGAGATATTGACGGCCTGGGTGCCGATGAAATTTGTGAAACACTGAATATCAAGCCTTCGCATTTCCGAGTGCTGCTGCATCGCGCTCGTGTGCGTGTGCACAGCATGGTGTCGAATTTTCAGGCGACTGGAGAGTGCTGAGCGTATCTAGCAGGCAGGGTCAGGCCAGTGGCAGCGTTATCGTGAATTGCGTCACTCCGTGCTGAGAGCTGACCTCAATCTTGCCTTGATGAGCCAGCACGATTGAGCGCGTGATGGCTAGCCCGAGTCCGACCCCTTCTTCTGTGCGCTGGCGCGCGCCATCTGCTCGATAAAAACGCTCGAACAGATGTGCCAGATGGTGCTCGGGAATGGTGTCTCCCGCATTCTGGACGGTGAGGCAGGCTTCGTGTTCCTGTGTTGAGACAGCTACACGGATAACCGTTTCCGGATAGGCGTGGCGCACGGCGTTAGACACCAAATTACTGATCACCCGACGCAGCATCAGGGCATCACCCATAACCAGTGCTTGCCCACTGGTGTTCAGAGTGAGCGATTTGTCAGCGGCAAGTGCCTCGTAGAACTCCAGCACGGCCGTGATCTCGCTGGCCAGCTGCACGGCTTCACGGTGTGGAATGATCAGGCCATTGTCGGCTTTGGCCAGGAACAGCATGTCACTGATCATGCGCGCCAAGCGCTCGAACTCTTCCAGGTTGGAATACAGAACCTCACGGTAGTCGTCATTTTCTCGGGGCTTGGAGAGCAGTACCTGCGTTTGCGTCATCAGATTGTTGACGGGCGTCCGCAGTTCATGAGCTAGGTCCGATGAAAAGGCTGACAGTCGCTCCAGGGAATCACTTAGCCGATCCAGCATAGCGTTGAATGCACGAGCCAGTGACTCCAGCTCGATGGGGATGGTCTCGATGGCGAGCCGGTTGTGCAGCCGCTGAGCAGAAATACTTTCAGCAACAACAGCCATTTTCTGTACAGGCCTTAAGCCACGCCGAATGGCTACCCAGCCGAACAAGGCCATGCACAACAGACCCCCAGAGCCAATGAGTAGCAGCTCGCGTTCAAATGCGGCGAGAAACTTTGCATGGTGAAGCGTGTTGATGGCGATGCCGACGCGCCATCCCGGTTTTCTGTCCGACATCAAAATGTCGGTTACTACCAATCGGTACGCTATGGTGCCATCCGACCATGAGCGCAGAGCAAGAGAGGCTGTCGCGGTCATCATGGCGGCATCTGGCAAGCGATCATGCCCTGCCATGAACACGTCCTGACCTGCGCTGTTCTGAACTCGCACCACCAAATCGTGGTGGCCCACCAGCGCACTGCTCAGTTGCCGCTGGATGCGTGTTGTATTGTCGGTCGCTGTCGCGTTTTGGAGGATGTTATTGATGAGCTCCAGTTTGCCAGTGATAACGGTTTGATCCTGCTCGACGAAGTGGCGATTAACCGAAGCTTGAATCACCAGCCCCATCACCGAAAAAACCAGCGCAGCCAGCAGCGTGAAGAGCATGCTGGTGCGTGCGGTAATGGAGTCAGGCAGTAGGCGCATCATTTGTCTTTTCCTCCATGACATAACCCATGCCGCGTAGTGTGTTGATCAGCTTGGTGTCAAAGCCGGTATCAACTTTGGTGCGCAGTCGCTTGATGGCGACTTCGACCACATTGGTGTCGCTCTCGAAGTTCATGTCCCAGACCTGAGAAGCGATCAGCGAACGCGGTAGCACCTCGCCTTGGCGGCGCATCAGCAATTCCAGCAGCGCGAATTCCTTGGCGGTAAGGTCAATGCGGCGACCCGCACGAATGGCACGACGGCGCAGCAGGTCCAGCTCCAGATCGGCGACCTTGAGTGTGTCGGTATCACGCGAGCGCCCACGGCGCAGAAGGGTACGCACACGGGCTAACAGCTCGGCAAACGCAAAGGGTTTGACGAGATAGTCGTCGGCACCTAGCTCAAGACCTTTGACGCGATCCTCTACCTGGTCGCGTGCTGTCAGGAAAAGTACCGGCATCGATAACCCGGCCTTGCGGATACCGGCTAGCACTTGCCAGCCGGTGATTTCAGGCAGCATGACATCGAGGATAACCAGATCATAGTCGCCAACCAGCGCCTGATGATGCCCGGTCAGGCCATCGGTGACCCAGTCCGTGCTGTAGCCGGCTTCGCTCAGGCCCTTTCTCAGGTACTCGCCTGTCTTGGCTTCGTCTTCCACCAGCAGGATCTTCACATCCAGCCTCTCATGCTTGCTGTATTTCAAACGAACAGTAGCGGGTTTGCTGAAGATTAAGTAATGCTGACAAAAATGTAATTTTGGGGTCAGGTTGGCGTCCCGAAGCCCACCGCATGATGCATTCATCAAATCGCTGTTGATGAGGTCACGCATGCCGCTGTTCATGTCTACTCAGACACCTACCGCTGCCAAGGTTCTATCAAGTCACTCTGGCATGCGCCTGTTGCCGCTGGTGGCGGTGTTGGTGTTGGCTGGCTGCGCTTCGCTGCCAGCAGATCGTGGTTTGTCCAGCGTCAATGCGCTGGTCAAGGCGCGTGATCCTGCACTAGCTGCTAGGCCAACGAGTATTCATGTTTCGGATACTGATCTGAATCAGCAGGTGGACAGCCTGCTGTCACAGCCGTTGACGGCTGAACGGGCGGTTGGTGTCGCCTTGCTGCGCAATCCCAAGGTACGCCTGGAGTATGCACGCCTCGGTCTGAATCAGGCGGACTGGGTGGAGGCCAGCAGGCTCTCCAATCCTGTGCTGTCGTTCTCTGCGCTGCGTTCCGATGTTAGCGGTGATGCCACGCGGCTGGGTTATGGCTTAGCGCAGAACTTCACTGACCTACTCTTCATTCGCAGCCGTGGTCGCTTGGCCAAGGCGGAGATGATCAATCGACAGGCAGAAGCAGCCTTTGCGCTGCAAAGCCTGGCGGCTGATGTGAACCAGGCTTATTTCGAGGCGGTTGGCAGTGCCCAGATCGCCCAGATGCGCACCGTGATCGCCAGAGCCGCGCGTGCATCGGCCGAGCTGGCTAATCGCTTTCATGACGCAGGAAACATCAATGCCTTGGAGCTGGCGCGCGAACAGGCGGCGGCTGAGCAGGCCGAGTTGGATCAGGAAGCTGCGCAGGCTGAAGCGGAGTCGGCGCGGGTGTCACTGAATACCTTGATGGGTCTGTCCACCAACACATCATGGCATCTGGAGGCGCGCCTTCCGTTGCCGGTGGCTGATGAGTCGGCGCCACAGGAGCTGATCGATCTCGGTTTGAAGCAGCGCCTCGATCTGGTCGTCGAGCGCATGCGGGTCGAGCGCTCGACGGATGCTCTAGGGCTGGCCAGAGCTTTGCGCTGGGTGCCTTTTCTGGAGATTGGCATCGAGGGCGAGCGTGACTTTGATCGCTCACGCTCTCTCGGGCCGACGGTGGCTTTTGAACTGCCAATCTTCGGCAAGTCCGGCAGTGGTGTTTTACGCGCAGAGGCTTTGCAGGAGCGAGCCAAGGCCGCTGTTGCCTTGCTGGAAGGCGAGGTCGCCAACGGTATTTCCAAAGCTTATGCCCGTATGGTTTCTGCCCGAAGCCGTGTCTTGCGCCACCAGCGTGGGCTCATTCCGCAGCGCGAGGCCATCGTGGCTCGGACACAGGAGCTGCAGAACTACATGATCGTGGGGCAGTTCGAGCTGCTGCTGGCCAAGCGTGAGGAATACAGCGCTTATGAGGGCTATCTGGCGACCTTGCGTGATTACTGGCAGGCGCGTGTGGGATTGGCCAGGGCTGTCGGGGGCGCATTGCCCAGCGATGTTCGTATTGGGGCGCTCAGCATAAGCCCAGTTGTTCTGCCGGAAAACGCCCCTACAGGCGCGGGCCATGCGGGCCACAACATGTCGGCGATGGAGGGCATGAGCATGGAAGGCATGGATCACAGTCAACATGGTGCTTCTACGCCGCCGAAGCCGCCTGTTACGACTGGCCATGACATGAACAGTGTGAGTGGCATGAGTCACGGCAGCATGACGGACATGGGCGCTATGGAATCAACCCCAGCACCTGCACCTGAAACAACGCCCACCACATCGCCTCACCAAGGTCATTGAAACGTCACTCACGACAACTGAACGCCAAGGAGCTACATCTTGAATATCTCAACCCGTACCACACTGATTGCTGGCCTACTGCTGGCCACCCAGAGCGTCTTTGCTCATGACCCCGCCATGCATGCTGCACAAGCGGCTGCCAACAAAGCCGGCCCAGACTGTGCCTCGATGGCCAAAATGGACATGGCAAAGATGGATATGAATGACCCAGTCATGAAGGCGATGCACATGAAATGCATGCCTACTCAGAAGCCAGCCGACGACAAAGCTGCACCCATGGATCACAGCAAGATGCCCGGTATGGGCAATGACATGACAATGCCGGAGCACGGAGGCCACTAATGATTTCTCGACGAGATTTGCTGCAATGGGCGGGTGTGGGCGGTGTCGGCCTGCTGGCAGGGGCTGCTCGCAATGCCTCGGCCCAGCCCATGAGTCATGACATGTCCAGCATGGAGGGGATGTCTGGCATGAGCATGGCCAGCATGCCGGCAACGCCGAGCCCAGTCGCGGCCAAAGCCAAGCGGCATGCCCAGGGTTATCTGCCGGTACGCACCCTCAATGGCTGGACGCTGCCCTACAAGATGAACGGCGGGGTCAAAGAGTTCCATCTGGTTGCTGAAGAGATCGAACACGAGTTCGCGCCGGGCTCGCGTGCCAAGTGCTGGGGTTATAACGGCACCACACCAGGACCGACGCTGGAGGTTGTTGAAGGTGATCGTGTCCGGATCTTCGTGACCAACCGGCTGGGCGAACCGACCAGCGTGCATTGGCATGGGATTGATCTGCCGGCTGGCTATGACGGGGTATCGGGTCTGAATCAGCCACCGATCAGGGCCGGAGAGACCTTTGTCTACGAGTTCACACTCAAGCAGCACGGCACCCACATGTACCACCCACATGCGGATGAAATGACCCAAATGGCTTTCGGCATGATGGGACTGTTCATCATCCATCCCAAAGCTGGAGAAGAAGTTCCCATTGATCGGGACTACGCTTTCTTGCTGCACAACTGGGCGATGCACCCAGGCACTTATCGGCCAGATCCCTCCGTGATGCAGGATTTCGACCTTTGGTCCTTCAACAGCAAGGTTTTTCCGGCGATTGATCCTCTGGTCATGCGTACTGGCGAGCGCATGCGCATTCGTATCGGCAACTTGTCGATGTGGAATCACCCCATCCATTTGCACAGCAACCCCTTCTGGGTCACCGGCACTGATGCTGGGCGCTGGCCGAAAGCCCAGTGGCGCAGAGAAGTGACTGAGATTGTTGGTGTGGGCCAGATGCGCGACATCGAGTTTGTTGCCACCGAGCCGGGTGATTGGGCGCTGCACTGTCACATGTCTCACCACACCATGGGCCCGATGGGTCATGGGATTCCCAACCCAGCTGGAGTCGATCAGTCCGGTGTCGAGGCTGAGATTCGCAAAATGTTGCCGGGCTATGGCGCGATGGGGCGCAATGGCATGAGCGAGCACAGTGGTCATGTCGCCATGGGCCTGAAGGGGCCAGAAAACACGCTGCCGATGATGGCGGGCGAAGGTCAGTTCGGTCCCATCGAAATGGGTGGCATGTTCACCATAGTCAAGGTCCGCGATAACCAGCCAAGCAACGACTTCACCGATCCCGGCTGGTATCGCTACCCCAAGGACAAGATTGCCCGGCGTGTCAGCAAGAGCCCTGACTTCGGCGAGCCTGTACGGCGAAATCCCTATGGCGCACCTGGACAGAAGCCGCCTGCCGCACGGGAAAGCATGCCCGATATGCCAGGCATGGATCACTCAAGCCATGGCGGTTAAAGCAGGAGTTGACTCATGAAAACGCTGAAGATCTTTTTGGGGCTGGGCGCTCTCGGTGCGCTTGCAGGGCTGGGTTTCCTCTACTCCGGCATCTATTCCATGGGAGCGGATGACGAGCACACCAAGCCGGTCTACTGGGCGTTGGAGACCTTGCGTGAACGGTCGATTGCTGTGCGCAGCAAAGACATTGCCGTACCGCCTCTCGATGATGCTCAGATGTTGCTCAGTGGGGGCGCGGATTACAATGACATGTGCGCGGGCTGCCATCTCAAGCCCGGCGTGAAAAACTCTGACATGGCCATGGGTTTGTATCCGCAACCACCTAATCTGACGAAGGGCTCCGCTGAACATGGCCATGGCGGTGATGATCATGGCGATGCAGCAACCAGTGCTGCCCGCCAATTCTGGATCATCAAGCACGGCATCAAGGCCTCCGGTATGCCGGCGTGGGGCAAAACCCATGATGATGCCAGGATCTGGGCTATGGTCGCCTTTCTGCAAAAGCTACCGCAGCTTGACGAGACCCAGTATCAGATTTTGACGGCCCGCGCGGAGCCCATGAGTGGTCACGCGGAGCATACCGAGGACGGCATGACACCATGAGTCGATCACGCAACCCATTCTGGGCCATCGGCCTGCTGGTCTTGATCATTGGCGGTTTGGGGGCTCTCAGTCTGCTTTCTGAAGAGGCTCCCCAGCCAATAGCCCAAGCGGCGGCTAATACCATCGTGGTTCACAAAAGCCCGACCTGCGGATGCTGTGGCAAGTGGGTTGACCACCTCAAGGCTGAAGGCTTTGCTGTCGAGGTCCGCGACGAAGAGGACATGAATGCCGTCAAGTCGCGCTTGGGTATCCCGGCGCGCTTTGCGTCCTGCCATACCGCCACGGTCGGTGGCTACCTGATCGAAGGGCATGTCGCGGCTGCAGACATCAAGCGACTGCTACAAGAGAAGCCTAAGGCTCAGGGGCTGGCAGTGCCCGGTATGCCTGTAGGTTCACCGGGTATGGAAGTGGGGGATAAACGCATGCCCTACGAGACGTTGCTCTTCAGCGGTGAAGTGGCTACGACTTATGCTCGGCATGGCGAGTGAGCGATAGGTCACCGATGCTTGAGCGGGCTCAGGACTCAGGCAAGGAGAGCGACTTCACGCCATCAATGATGGCGCAGTCGCTGATTGGGCCGCAGCCGGCGCATTGATGCTCCAAAGTCGCCAAGGCCTCTCGAATGAGGGTCAGATGAAGGATTTTATGATCCAGATCCGCTAGGCGCTCGCGCACACGCTCTCTGACCTGGGTTTGTGATCCACCACCCTCTTGAAGTCTTAGCAGCTCGGCGATGTCTTCCAGGGTGAATCCGAGTGACTTGGCCTTGCGGATGAACTTCAGGCGTTCGATATCGGCATCGTTGTAGAGGCGATAACCGGCATCGCTTCGATACGCCGAATTGAGCAGCCCTTCTCGCTCGTAGTAGCGCACTGTGCCTACGCTGAAGCCGGATTGATGGGCGGCATAGCCGATCTTGTGCGCATTCATGACGACGCCCCCTAAAAATAATTGAAAAACTTTTCGCAGATGCCTTGACTCTATAGTGGGCTATAGACTTTACGCTAGCTTCATATTAACGAAAGCGCTTCGGCGCGAGGCTCCACGATGACAGGCAACTTGCGCAGACACATCGCGCTCACCATGGCACTGCTGCTGGCAATCTTCACGATCTGCCAAGCGCATGCCATGACAAAGGTGCCGGCCTCCAAAGTGTCGTCTGCGCTGATGATGGGTCAAGGCTCCAGCGTAGGCGACAAGCATCTGAGCATGCCTTGCTGCCACGATGAGTGCCAAAATCAGCAGGCTGATCTTGCCAAGAAACCGCAGGTGCCCGACTCATCGCCGCTGATGGTCATCGCATCAGCTTATCCGGATTCCCCAGAAACTTCCTCACTCAGGATCAGTGGTCATGTCAATGACAGGGCACAAGGCGATCCCCACCCGTTGTTACGATTCCAGCGCTTCTTGGAATAGCGCTCCTTGAGCTGGCGGTGGCCTGCCAGCCCCATTCAGCAGTAATCGCGCATTGCCGCGAGCCATTTTGAAAAAAATTACTGAATGATCTTGGAGTTTCATCATGAAAATTACACTTTCTGCCCTCGCCATGAGCATGGGCCTGCTGTTCTCAAACTCGGTGCTGGCTTTCGGCACTTACGATTCACATGTACATACCGGTGGTCCGCGTGGGCAGGCCATGTATCCGCATGAGCATGCCGACTATCTGGGCTTCGGTCGCCCTGGCCAGGAGGCTGATGTTAGTCGCACCGTCAAACTGTCGGCCGGTGACGAGATGAATTACGCCATGCCTTCGCTGAGCATCAAGCAGGGCGACACTGTGCGCTTTGTCTTCACCAATACGGGCTCTGGCACTCATGAATTCTTCGTCGCTGATGAGGATACCCTGCGACAAATTGATGCGATGCGTGCGGGCAATCCCGACCAAGCGCTGGATCGGCCATATGGTGTGCGAGTGAAGGCTGGGGAAAGCAAGACGATAGTCTGGCGCTTTGATCGTTCAGGCAGCTTCCAGCTGGCCTGTCATATGCCGGGCAGTATAAAGACCAGCATGACCGGGCAGATTGATGTGATGTCGCTGCCCAAGCGCGGTCCGCGCTGACAAGCACTCGCCTGCCGGCATGGGCTGGCAGGCGAGTAGCTGTACCCTTTAATGAAGAAATGAGGCTGAGAAAATGTCTAAATTGAAAGCCATGATTCCTGTCGCCAGCCTGCTGGTGTTGTCGATGACAACAGCTGTTCATGCTGAAATGAGCAAGGCTCCGGACAAGGCGGTAAAGGCAACATCAGCGAAAACGGCCATGCCGACTGAGGGCAAGTGCGGTGGGACCATGAAGGCTGGAGAAGGCAAGTGCGGAGCCAAGGCCGGCAAGCCGGCCCCAGCGCCCAAGGCAATGAATGGCAAGAAGTAAGGCGCTGCTCTTTGGTGCTTAATTTCTCAAGGCATACCTGATGACCTAGGCTGTCTGAATATAGACTTCAACGGTCTTTGACCAGCACCACTCCGACACCGACTCTCGACGAACAGCACGCAGCTCCGCGTGCTGGTTTGCGAGCTTCGGGAGGTCGCCATGCAGGCGTCCGGTGTGCTGGTTGGTCAGGTGCTGCTGGTCCTTGGCATTGTGTTGCTGGGGACTTGGGGCGCGACACAGTATGTCGCCGTCGCACTGGCCTATCAGACCCAGCTCGGTCTGCCGTGGTTCTTCCTCGCTGATATCCCGATTTACTACCCGTGGCAGCTGTTCCACTGGTGGTACTTCTTCGATGTCTACGCCCCGCATGTTTTCCTGACCGGCGGCTTTATTGCTGCTGGCAGCAGTCTAGTCGCTGTCGGCTTTGCCATTGCCGCATCCGTCTGGCGCAGTCGCCAATCACAGCTGGTCACCACCTATGGTTCGGCGCGCTGGGCCACTGAGCCAGAGATTGAGCAGGCCGGGCTGACTGGTTCGGCCGGTGTGTTTCTGGGCAAGCTGGAGTCAAACTATCTGCGGCATGAAGGCCCTGAGCATGTCATGGCCTTCGCGCCGACGCGCTCGGGCAAGGGCGTTGGTCTTGTCGTTCCAACCCTGCTGACCTGGCCGGGCTCTGCTGTTATCCACGACATCAAAGGGGAGAACTGGAGCCTGACGGCAGGCTGGCGCTCACGCTTCTCGCATTGCGTGCTGTTCAACCCCACTGATGCTCGGTCAGCTGCCTATAACCCGCTGCTGGAAGTCCGTCGCGGTGCTCATGAAGTGCGCGATGTTCAGAACATCGCCGACATTCTTGTAGACCCGGAAGGCGCGCTGGAGAAGCGCAATCACTGGGAGAAGACCAGTCACGCCTTGCTGGTCGGAGCCATCCTGCATGTGCTCTATGCCGGAAATGACAAGACGCTGCGGGGTGTCGCCAACTTCCTGTCTGATCCCGCACGCTCCTTCGATGTCGCTCTGCACCTGATGATGACCACACGACATCTGGGTGAGGTCGTGCATCCGGTGGTGGCATCGGCTGCCCGTGAAGTGCTTAACAAGAGTGAGAACGAACGCTCCGGCGTGCTGTCCACGGCCATGAGCTTTCTGGGGCTGTACCGTGATCCGACGGTGGCTGAAGTCACTTCGCGCTGTGATTGGCGCATCGCCGATCTGATCAGTGCTGAACATCCGGTGTCGCTTTATCTGGTCGTGCCGCCGTCCGACATCAGCCGTACTAAGCCGCTCATTCGTCTCCTGCTGAACCAGATTGGCCGCCGCCTCACCGAGTCGCTGGATGGCAGCGACGGCATCGAGCGCAAGCACAAGCTGCTGCTCATGCTCGATGAGTTTCCAGCACTAGGCCGGCTCGATTTCTTCGAGAGTGCGCTGGCCTTCATGGCCGGTTATGGCCTGCGGGCCTTTCTGATTGCGCAATCGCTCAACCAGATCGACAAGGCCTACGGCCCCAACCACGCCATTCTCGATAACTGCCATGTCCGTATTGCCTTTGCCACCAACGATGAGCGCACGGCCAAGCGCATCTCGGAAGCACTGGGCACAGCCACTGAGCTGAAAGCGCAGCGCAACTACGCCGGCCACCGGCTCGCACCGTGGCTTGGGCATTTGATGGTCTCGCGTCAGGAAACGGCACGGTCGCTGATGACACCGGGCGAGGTCATGCAGCTGCCGCCGGACGATCAAGTCGTTATGGTTTCCGGCCATCCGCCGATCAAAGCCAAGAAGATCCGCTACTACGCCGACGCCAATTTCACGGGTCGCGTGTTGCCACCGCCTGTGCTGACGGAGAGCGGCTTTACCGACTCGCCCGCAGCACGACCAAACGACTGGTCCGGTCAGCTTGCTCTCTTTGCCGATCAGAGCAGTGCCTTGCTGTCCTCTGGCTTGCCTACCGGCAGTGATCTACCAGCCCTGACACCGCGCGCCAGCACCGATGTCGGTCTGCTCGATGACGACTCTGCTACTGCTTCACGCCCAGCTGCTTTGAAGGCCTCGCGCACCGCGCGCATGGCTGCCCTCGACCCCAATGACGGAATCTTGCTATGAGCCGCGCTCGTCTGAATATCTTCATCGAAACCGATCATGCCCGCCGGCTGGAAGAGCTAGCTGCGCTCAAGGGCTTATCAAAATCCTCGATCATTGCCGCTGCTTTGGCGTCGTTCCTGTCGCCGGACGCCGCTGATCGCCGCGAAGCAGCCTTCGCCAAGCGATTGGATCGATTGTCGAATCAGTTCGACAAGCTGGAACGCGACCAGAACATCCTGATCGAGACACTGGCGCTCTACATCCGCTACTTCCTGACGGTCAGTGCGCCGGTTCCCGAGGCCCAACAAGAGGCTGCGCGAGCCCAAGGTCGTCTGCGCTTTCAGCAGTTCATCGAGCAGCTGGGCCGCAACCTGATGCGGGGTCGCAGTCTGGTCAAAGACATTCAGGAGGAAGTTTTTCCGGATGCCGGCCAGTTCTTTGCCATGGACGATCCAGCCGCACCGGCCACGAGTACACCGGATGATGGTGGGCTGGTATGAACAGCCCAGTCGTTGTCTTGCCCGTCACGCTGGAAACAACCGCGATTGAGCGGCGCATCCGCATGCTGCGCACGGCGATGGGGCCGATCATCACGCAGGCCTTGGAAGACCCCGAAGTCGTCGAGGTATTGCTCAATCCAGACGGCTCGCTCTGGCTCGACAAGCTCGGCTCAGGCCGGGCGCCGGTCGGCATTTCGATGACCCCAGCCGATGCCGAACGCATCATTCGCTTGGTCGCAGCGCATGTCCGCGCCGAAGTGCATGCCGGTGCGCCGATTCTCTCCGCTGAATTGCCGGAGACAGGCGAACGCTTTGAAGGTGTGCTGCCACCCGTGGTCAAAGCCCCGGCCTTCGCGATTCGCAAACGCGCGGTGGGTGTAATCCGGCTGGATCACTATGTCACCGACAACATCCTCACCGCGCATCAAGCCGACTTTCTCAAGAAGGCCGTGCGTGGCCGGCTCAACATCCTGATTGCCGGCGGCACCAGCTCGGGCAAGACCACCATGGCCAATGCCTTGTTGGCCGAAATGGCCATCACAGGTGATCGCGTCATCATCCTCGAAGACACCCTGGAGCTGCAGTGCTCGGCCGAAGACCATGTGCCGCTTCGCACACGCCCCGGTGTGGTCTCGATGAGTGAGTTGGTGCGCTCGACGCTGCGTCTGCGGCCAGATCGCATCGTCATCGGTGAAGTCCGAGGCTCTGAAGCACTGGATTTGCTCAAGGCCTGGGGCACGGGCCATCCTGGAGGCGTCGCCACCATCCATGCCGGTTCGGCCATGGGCGCGCTAACGCGTCTCGAACAACTCATTCTCGAAGTGGCGCTGACGCCACCTCGTGCGCTGATCGTCGAGGCGGTCAACGTCATCGTCTTCATTGCCGGACGCGGCCACGAACGCCGCGTGCAGGAGATCGCCTGCGTCACTGGCTTTGATGCTCACAGCTACTCGTTTACCGCTGTTTCCCTTGAATCCGGAGATCCGACATGACGCATTTACGCGTTTCAGTAAAACCGTTTTTACGCCTTTACCAGTCCGCCGGCTTGCTGGCGTTAAACCTACTGCTGGCCGTCAAGGCCCACGCCGCTGGTTCCAACATGCCGTGGGAGGGGCCGCTGCAGTCGGTACTCGACTCCGTGCAAGGCCCGGTGGCTCGCATCATGGCGGTCATCGTCATCATCGTGACCGGCCTAGCATTGGCCTTTGGCGATAACAGTGGCGGCTTTCGCAAGCTGATCCAGATCGTCTTTGGCCTCTCGATTGCCTTTGCCGCCTCGTCGTTCTTCCTGGCCTTCTTCAGCTTCTCGGGCGGGGCGGTGGTGTCATGACACTGCCCATCACTCAAGGCTTTGAAGTACCTCTGCATCGGTCGCTGACCGAACCGATTCTGCTCGGCGGTGCGCCGCGCACGGTAGCCGTGGTCAACGGCACCTTGGCGGCCGCTGTAGGACTGGGACTACAGCTGTGGTTGCCCGGTCTGGCCTTGTGGCTGGCCGGGCACACCCTCGCGGTGTGGGGAGCCAAGCAAGACGCGCAGTTCATGGAAGTGTTCGCGCGCCACCTCAAACACAAAAACCTGCTCGATGTCTGAGGTCGCCATGATCAATCTTGCCGAGTTCAGAAAGCGTCCTGCCCAGTTAGCCGATTGGCTGCCGTGGGCAGGGCTGGTGGCACCCGGTGTGGTGCTCAACAAGGATGGCTCCTTTCAACGCACGGCACGCTTTCGTGGGCCTGACCTCGACAGTGCGACCGAGAGCGAGCTGGTTGCCACGACTGCGCGACTCAATAACGCGCTGCGTCGGTTGGGCTCTGGCTGGGCACTGTTTGTCGATGCTGAACGGCAGGCCGCTGCCGGCTATCCGCAATCGGACTTCCCGGATGCCTTGTCCTGGCTGGTTGATGAAGAGCGCCGGGCCGCCTTTGAGGAGGCGGGCAGTCACTTCGAGAGTCGTTATCACTTCACGCTGTGCTATCTGCCACCCGAGGAGTCGCGCGCGAAAGCGGCCCGACTGCTCTATGAGCACAGTCACAAGCAGGGCGTGGACTGGCGCGAGCAGCTTGCATCCTTTCAGTCGGAAGCGGAGCGCTTCTATAACCTGCTCGATGGCGTTATGCCGGAGCTGGATTGGCTCGATGACAGCCAGACGCTGAGCTATCTGCATCGCACCGTCTCGACACGCCAGCATCCGGTGGCGGTGCCCGAGGTGCCTTTCTATCTCGATGCTTTGCTGGCTGACGAGCCCTTGGCCGGCGGGCTGGCCCCGCGACTGGGCGAGCATCATCTGCGCATCGTGTCGGTTCGTGGCTTCCCGACCTCGACCTGGCCCGGTCTGCTCGATGACCTGAACCGGCTCGGCTTTGCCTATCGCTGGAGTACACGTTTTCTCTGTCTCGACAAGTCGCAGGCGGAAAGCGAATTGGTGCGCCTGCGCCGGCAGTGGTTTGCCAAGCGTAAAGGCGTATTGACGCTTTTACGGGAATCCGTATTTCAGCAAGAGAGTCCGCTGGTGGATTCGGATGCAGACAACAAGGCCGCCGATGCTGATGCGGCTTTGCAAGAGCTGGGCAGTGATGAAGTCGCCTTCGGTTATGTCACCGCCACGGTGGTGGTCATGGATGCCGACCCGGTGGCAGCGGACGAGAAGATCCGCGCTATTGAGCGCGCGATTCAGGGCAGGGGCTTTGTCACCATTACGGAAACCCTGAATTCCGTGGATGCGTGGTTGTCATCACTGCCGGGCCATGCCTACGCCAATGTCCGGCAGCCGATAATTTCGACACTGAACTTGGCCCACCTGTTGCCGATCTCGGCCGTCTGGGCCGGCCCTGAGCACAATGAGCATCTCGATGCGCCGCCGTTGATCGTGACGCGCACCGATGGCGCGACACCGTTCCGGCTAGTCACGCATGTCGGCGATGTCGGTCACACGCTGGTGGTGGGGCCAACCGGCATGGGCAAATCGGTGCTGCTGGCAACACTCATGCTGCAGTTCCGGCGTTATTCCGGCGCTCGCCTGTTCGTCTTCGACAAGGGTGGCTCTGCTCGTGCCACCGTGCTCGGTCTCGGCGGTGATCATTACGACCTGGGGCAGGAGGGCGCGATTGCCTTCCAGCCACTGGCACGCATTGATGAAGACGGCATGCGCAGTTGGGCTGCCGAATGGCTGGCCGGTTTGCTGCTGCATGAGGGCGTGGTGGTCACGCCTGAGGTCAAGGACGCACTTTGGTCAGCGCTCGGCAGTCTCGCCAGTGCGCCGTTGGAGCAGCGCACGCTGACCGGCTTGCTGGTACTGCTGCAATCCAATCCGCTGCGTCAGGCTTTGCAGCCCTACACCTTGGGCGGCCCCTTTGGCCGTTTGCTCGATGCTGACGCCGACCGTCTCGCCTTGTCGGATGTGCAGTGCTTCGAGATGGAAGAGCTGATGCACAGCCCGGCGGCCGTGCTGCCGGTACTGAGCTATCTGTTCAAGCGGCTGGAAGAGCGCTTCGATGGTCAGCCGACGCTGCTAATTCTCGATGAAGCGTGGGTGTTTCTCGATGATCCGGCTTTCGCCGGTCGCATTCGTGAATGGCTCAAGACACTGCGCAAACGCAATGTCTCGGTGATCTTTGCCACGCAGTCGCTGGCTGATATTCAGCGTTCCACCATCGCGCCGGCCATCATTGAGAGCTGCCCGAGTCGCATCTTCCTGCCCAACCCGCAGGCGGTAGAGCCGCAACTGCGCGAGATCTATGAAGGCTTTGGCCTCAACGCCCGGCAGATTCAGCTGATCGCACGGGCCGAGCCCAAGCGCGAGTACTACTACCAATCCCGTCTCGGCAATCGCGTCTTCGAGCTGGGCCTCGGCCCGGTCACGCTGGCCTTTGCTGGTGCATCCAGTCCCCAACACCAAAAAACCATGAACGCCTTCAAGGGCGTCATCGCTCCCGCTGATTTTGCCTTGGCCTGGCTGCGTCATGCCGGGCTGACCTGGGCCGCAGACCTGTTGGCTCGCTATCCCCGTAACCCGGAGAAATCCTCATGAAAACTCGTCTCGCGTTATCCCTCGTGATTGCACTGGGCCTGTCGCAACCGGCTGCTGCGATCACCGTCTTTGATCCCAGTAACTTCACCCAGAACCTGCTGACGGCGGTTCGTACGCTGGAGCAGATCAACAACCAGATTCGGCAGCTGCAAAACGAAGCGCAGATGCTGAGTAACGACGCCAAGAACCTGCGTGGACTCAACTACAACGCCAGTGGCCGTCTGCAATCGACGCTGGCGACGACCAATCGCTTGATCCAACAGGCGCAAGGACTGGCCTACGAGGTCTCGCAGGCTGACACCACATTTGCGCGCCTATACCCCGAAGCCTATGCCGGCACGGTCTCTGGCAGCCGCATGGCCGCTGACTCGCGTGAGCGCTGGAGCAACTCGCTGCAAGCCTTGCGCACTTCCATGCAGATGCAGGCGCAGGCCGCACAGAACTTTGCGGCCGATGAGTCGGTGCTGACTGACTTGGTCGCGCAGAGCCAAGGTGCCGTCGGAAGCCTGCAAGCCACACAGGCGACCAATCAGCTGCTCGCCTTGCAGGCACGCCAGTCGATTCAGGCGCAGCAGCTGCAGATCACACAGGGGCGGGCGGCAGCGCTTGAGCAAGCCCGCACGGTCGCCGCTGAAGAGCGTGCGCGTGAGGTGCGTCAGCGCTTTCACAGCGACAGCACGCGCTATACGCCGTTCGCCGTGAACTTCTACAACCGTTAAGGAGCGCCGGATCATGACGACCCGCCATCTTGCGTTGTGCCTGTCTCTTTTCATGTCGGGGGCTATCGGGCTGGTCGGCTGCAGCCAGCCGGCACCGGATATCACGGTGGAGTATCTCGTTGCTCACCCTGACGAACTGAAAGCGTTGCAGCAAAAGTGCCGAGTGGAGCGTGACACGCTGGACGAGCGAGTCTGCGTGATCGTCAGTGAAGCGCAACATCGCCGCTTCTGGGGCGATGGCAAGACGCGCTATACGCCGGGTGGTGGAGTCAGCCATGAATGACATCGGGGTCATTGACCGCTTCCTCGATGTCTTCTCGCGCTACATCGACTCCGGCTTTGGTCTGTTGGGCGGTGAGGTGGCCTGGCTCAGTGCCACCTTGATCGTCATCGACATGACACTGGCCGGCTTGTTCTGGGCCATGGGTGGCGATGAGGTCTTGAGCAAGCTGCTCAAGAAGATCCTCTATGTCGGTGCCTTTGCTTTCATCATCGGCAACTTCAACAACTTGGCCGGGATCATCTTCAACTCGTTCTCGGGTCTGGGGTTGGTGGCGTCTGGCAGCAACATGACGCAAGCCCAACTGCTACAGCCCGGTCGCTTGGCCGAGGTCGGCATAGATGCCGGCAGGCCAATCATGGCGCATATCAAGCAGCTCTCCGGCTTTCCCGACTTCTTCATGAACATCGACACCATCGCGGTGATGTTCTTCGCGTGGGTCATCGTGATCATCAGCTTCTTCGTGCTCGCGGTGCAGCTGTTCGTCACGCTGATCGAGTTCAAGCTGACCACTTTGGCGGGCTTTGTGCTGGTGCCCTTTGCGCTCTGGAACAAGACTGCCTTTCTCGCCGAGCGCGTGCTGGGCAATGTCGTCTCCTCAGGCATCAAGGTGCTGGTGCTGGCCGTGATCATCGGCATCGGCTCGACGATCTTTGGTGAGTTCCAAGCGCCGCAAGGCGCGGAGCCCTCCATTGATGAAGCCTTGGCCATCATGCTGGCCTCACTCTCGTTGTTTGCACTGGGTATATTCGGGCCGGGCATTGCCAGTGGCCTGATTGCCGGAGCGCCACAACTCGGCGCGGGTGCTGCTGCCGGTGCTGCGCTGGGCGTAACCGGAATTGCTGTCGGCGCAGGAGCCGCCGCCATGGGCGGAGCCAAGCTAGCCGGTTCGGTCGGTGGCTCGGCCGTGAAATCAGCCAGCTCCATGGCTGGTGGTGCTCGCGATGCTTACAGCGCCGGTGCTGCCACCACCGATGGTGGCTGGCGTGGCGCAGCAGCCGGCATTGCCAATGTCGCGCGCTCAGGCGCTGCTGCCGTGCAACGCGGTGTGCGCAGTGCTGTCGGCTCCTCCAGCAGTAACCCATCTGACAGCAATCCTTCCTCAGATGGACAGCAAAGCGCGGCTAAGTCGCCTGAATGGGCGCAACGCCTGCAGCGCAACCAACGCATCACCCAAGGTGTTTCCACCACAGCCCATGTCATGCGCTCGGCCGATCACGGCGGCAGCGGTGCCAGCCCCAGCCTGCGTGACGATTCGGAGAAATGACCATGCGATTCAAACGCGCCCAAGTGCGCTATTCAGAAACCCCAGAACCTGTCACGCCCTATCAGGCGGCCGGTCAGGTCTGGGATCAACGCCTCGGCGCGGCTCGCGTACAGGCACAGAACTGGCGACTGATGGCTTTCGGCTGCTTATCGCTGAGTCTGATCATGGCCGGTGCATTGGCGTGGCGATCCGGCAAGTCGCTGGTCACGCCCTATGTGGTCGAAGTGGACAAGACCGGGCAGGTGCGCGCTATCGGTGAAGCACTGACACCCTACAAGCCGGCGGATGCGCAGATTGCGTTTCACCTGGCCCACTTCATCAGCAATGTCCGTTCGTTGGCCATCGACCCGATTGTGGTGCGTCAGAACTGGCTGCAGGCCTACGACTACACCACCGACAAGGGCGCGGCCACGCTCAACGAGTTTGCCCGTGTGAACGACCCGTTCGCACAGGTCGGGCGCAAATCTGTCTCCGTAGAAGTCACCAGTGTTGTGCGCGCCAGCGACAACTCGTTCCAAGTGCGCTGGATCGAACGCCACTACGACAGCGGTACACCCACCGGGCAGGAGCGCTGGACGGCCGTGCTGTCCATCGTGCAGCAACCGCCGCGTGACGAAGCGCGCCTGCGTAAAAATCCCCTCGGCATCTACATCAACGGGTTGAGCTGGAGCCGCGAATTGGGCTCGGTCGACACCGCCACCCCTCGCTAGGAGTCACACCATGAAGCGATCCGCTGCGTTTGCTGTTCTGCTGCTGGCCGGTTGTGCCAGTCAGCCACCCGTTCCCTTGGATAATGCCGTGCAGGCTGAACCACTGCCGGAGATCCCCAAGCCCATACAAATTGTGGAAGTGCCCAAGCTGTTACCGCTGCCGAACCAGCTCAAGCGTCTGCCGTTAGAAGGCAAAGAAGGCATCAAGGAACCGCTCGATGCCAAGTCGCGGGTGGCGCGCGCCAATCAGGAAGCCCGCGTGATCCCATCGCAGGAGGGCTACATCAACGCGATTCAGGTCTGGCCCTATGCCGATGGCGCGCTCTATCAGCTCTTCACCAGCCCCGGCCGCGTCACCGTGATTGCGCTGCAAGAAGGTGAGGAGCTAGTGACGGTCTCGGCCGGTGACACCGTGCGTTGGATCGTTGGTGACACCACCAGCGGGGCTGGTGCGACGCAACGCGTGAACATTCTGGTCAAGCCCACACGCAGCGGCATCCGAACCAATCTGGTCATCACCACCAGTCGCCGTACTTACCTGCTGGAGCTGACCGCTACTGAGAAGGCTTGGATGGCCTCGGCCTCGTGGGAATATCCCAAGGATCGCATGCTGGCCTTGCAGAAGCAGGCCAGCATCGCCGATGCCAAAGCGCCGCTCGCTCAAGGCTTGTCGCTGGAGCAGCTCCGTTTCCGCTACGAAATCTCTGGCGACAAGCCAGCTTGGCGGCCAGTCCGCGCCTTCGATGATGGCGAGCATGTCTATATCCAATTCCCGGCGCGCATCGCCCAAGGTGAATTGCCGCCACTCTTCGTGGTCGGCCCGCAGGGCGATGGCCAGCTGGTGAACTACCGCTATCGTGCCCCGTACTACATCGTTGATCGTCTGTTTGGGACCGCTGAATTGCGCCTTGGTGGCGATAAGGCTAAAGCCGTGCGCATTGCTCGCAATGACCTGCGCAACAACGAAAGAGGAGGTCGCCATGACGACAGCCACGATTGATCCTGCTGGCCTGCCACCCAAAGTCGATCCGGAGAGTCTGGCGCTGCGCGCACAGCCGCGCCCGGTGACGCGACTCAATCGCAAGGTGCTCATGGCCGGCGCTGGCACCGTCTCGCTGGTCTTGCTCGGTGTCACGGCGTGGTCGCTGCAGCCGGTGCAGCGGAAAGCCTCCGAGCAAGGCCCGGAGCTGCACAATGTTGAGCGCGTATCGCGTGCTGAAACCATTGATGCCTTGCCGCAGGACTACAACCAGATGCCCCAGCAGCTCAACGGTTTACCACCCGGTGTGCCGCCGTTGGGCGATCCGTTGCCGGGCGATTTGGCCAAGCCGATGCTCGATGCTCAGCGCGCTGGCACCTACACGCCGACCTATCAGGGCGGCTCACCGGCGATGGCCAACGGCCAATACGGTCGCAGCCAGGATGAGGTCGCCAAGTCCTCGGTGTTCTTTCGGAGTAGTCAGGCCGGGCAGGGAAGTGCTGTCGCTTCTGCCGCAGCATCATCAGCCACTGCAAATCCAGCCAGTCCCTTCGATGCACTGTCGACACAGCTGAGTGGCGGCACACAGCAAGCCGACCCCACGGCTATGCAGAACATGCAGGATCAAAAGCAGGCCTTCACCGAGCGAGCCGGAGATACGGAAAAGCGTAATACCGGAAATCTGGAAAAGCCGGTATCGCCTTATCAGGTGATGGCGGGGACGCTGATTCCAGCAGCGCTGATCACGGGCATCAACTCCGATCTGCCGGGCCAGATCATCGCTTCAGTCACAGAGCCGGTCTATGACACAGCTACCGGTCGTCATCTGCTCATTCCGCAAGGCTCACGCTTGATCGGTCGCTATGACAGCAAAGTAGCCTTTGGCCAGCGCCGTGTGTTGTTGGTCTGGCAGCGCGTCATCCTGCCGGATACCTCGTCGATCTCGTTGGATCGCTTGCCCGGCATTGATCTTGCCGGCTATGCCGGTCTTGAAGATGATGTGGATTGGCACTGGGATAGGATTCTGTCTGGCGTAGCGCTTTCCACGCTGCTCGGTGTCGGCGCTGAGTTGGCGGCACCGGACACCAGCGGTGCAGATGGCCGAGTCGTCGTGGCCACCCGTGAAAGCATCCAAGAGTCGATCAATACGGTCGGGCAGGAGCTGACGCGTCGCAACTTGAGTATCCAGCCCACGCTGACAATCCGGCCGGGCTTTGTGATGCGGGTGATGGTCAACAAGGATCTGGTACTCAAACCCTATCAGCCGTTGTTTTTCAACAAGGGGCTGCCGCAATGACTGCGCTGAGATTAGGGCCGTTGCCCAAGACAGAAACCTTGAAGCTCACCATTTCTCTGACGGTGGAGCTGAAGGCGAAGCTGGATCGCTATGCCGAGCTACACAGTCAGACCTGGGGCGAGACCGTCGATGCGACGGCCTTGGCTCCGCACATGCTGGAGGCTTTTATGGCGCGGGATCGGGGCTTCAAACAGGCCAAGTAACATGTTGTCTACGCTTGTCGCAAAGTAACATATAGGTTACCTTTAGATATGAAAATTCGCCTTCAGGAATACATCAAGGAAGATGGCACAAGTCCCTATCAGGAATGGTTCGATCGCCTTGATGCGCAAGCAGCCGCGAAAGTAGCGGTCGCCAAGACGCGGATGGAGCTGGGCAATACATCCAAGATCAAGTGGTTTCGCGGGATCGGCGAGTATGTGATCGATTGGGGGCCAGGCTATCGTATCTATCTGGCTCAGGATGGTGGAGAGCTGATTGTGCTTTTTGGTGGCAGCACCAAGCGTGATCAGCAGAAAGTCATCGATCAGGCCGTCGATTTACACGAAGAATACAAGGCCAGAAAGAAGTTATTGGCCAGCAAAAAAGGGAAAAAATGATGAGCCTCACAAGAGACTTCAAACAGACTGTGGTTGAACGCGTTGCGCGTGATCAGGCGTTTGCGAAAGCGCTGCTGGACGAAGCTGCCTCACTATTCCTGGATGGAGAACCGGATGCGGCGCGTCTGATTCTGCGGGATCTCGTCAATGCCACTGTTGGCTTTGAAGAGCTGGCCTCGCTCACCGAAAAGCCAAGCAAAAGCTTGCATCGCATGCTGTCCTCGAATGGTAATCCCAGCATGGACAATCTCGCTGCGATCTTCGGCGCTCTCAAGGGTGCTCTGCATGTCACATTCGATGTTCGCGTGGTTGAGGCTGCCTGAGTAGCGCACAGCTCGTTTGCTTAGATTTTTCACTGAAATTCGCCCTTAACTATAAATTTGGCGACGAATCTAATCATTTTGCCGCTCTGCTATGCTTTGTTCGCAATTTGCGAATATGGAATGGCAACATGAATCTCAAACCCCAAGATGTGATGGTTGCGCTCGGCGCTGTTATCAAGCCACCGGCAAGTGCGACCTATCAGGATCGAGCCTGGCAGCTCGCCATGAGTAGCTCAGAAGTTCATGCGGCGGATCGTCGCCTGAAAGCGGCAGGCTTGCTGGCAGAAGGGCGGCCAGTCCGGGCGGCTCTGGGGGAGTTTTTGGTTCACGGCCTGCGCTATGTCTTCGTACCTGAGCTAGGCCCAGTTGTTCGAGGTATGCCGACCGCTCATGCCGGTCCAGGTTTGGCGGCGCTGTTTGCCGAAGACGAACTGCCACCTGTGTGGCCAGATCCTGAAGGTTCAATCCGTGGCTTGTCTTTCTCGCCGCTATATCGCTCAGCGCCAGAAGCGGCGCGTCGCGACATCAAATTGTATGAGCTGTTAGCACTAGCAGATGCATTGCGTGGTGGCCGTGCTCGTGAGCGCAAATTAGCAGCTGAGTTGATGCACAAACAGCTTCAGGGTGAATCGCTCATCGACTGATTAAGCTAGCTTTGGCAACGCTGGGATATCGTCTTCCAGCAACTTCATGAACGGTAGCACCGCAGCTGGGATTTCCTGCGCGTGATGCAGCATATAGGTCGTGGTGACAGGTGAGTGACCTGTCAGTGGTTTGATGACCACATCAACATGTCCATGGCCACTGATCTGCGCCATTGACGCAAACCCAATTCCCAACCCTGATGCAACGAGCGTCATCATCAAGCTAATGCTGTTGGTCAGCTGTAGGACATTCACATGCTTGTTGGTCTGTCGAACCAGTCGATGAATTTGCGTATGCACCGAATTCACGCCTTTGGCCTCAGGCAGTATGAGTGGATAACTGCTCAGCTCTACTAATGAAAACTCATCGCTGCGTGCGAGCAGATGATCGCCTGGTAATAGTGCGCAGAGACCGTCATGCCATAACGGCGCTGATTCGATGCGAACATCTTCTGGGGCATGTAGTGCGAGACCCAAATCAATCTCGCGACTGTGAATGGCCTCTTGCAACTTGTTGGGTGTCATCTCGTACAAGCGCACATCCAGTTCATTGTTGAGCTGGCGTTGCTTGCTAATCAGCATACTGACACGATGCTGCGGCACACCATCTGTGATGGCGATGCGCAGTTGCTGGCTGTAGCCCAACGAAGCTGACTTGATGGCTGATTTGGCTTGTTCGACTGTTGCCAAGATCCGGCGAGATTCAGCCAAAAATATCTGGCCAGCTTTCGTTATGGTTGTGCAGCGAGTCGTGCGTTCGAGGAGCTGGACGCCGAGATGATTTTCGAGATCTTTGATGGCACGGGACAATGGAGATTGTTCGATGTGCAGTCGTTTGGCGGCGCGCTGAAAGTGAAGCTCTTCGGCAACAGCGATAAAGTAGCGTAGGTGGCGCAGTTCCATCGGCAATCCCTCCGATCCTTGGATTACTTATCAAGTAATATCATGTATTTGTAATGTATGACTTTTTTGTGTAAATCCATCTTATGGACTTTTGTTGGGTTGTTTTGCAGGCTTTGTGTAAATCGTGCGTGGTTGATTCGTAACGGCTGTGCGATTCATGGCGCTGAGGTCAATTATTAAGACCTGTACTGTTTTAATGGTGGGGGTTTGTTCACTATTTGCACGTGTGGTATGTCCCGGCTTTAGTGGACAGTTGATTTAGAACTACTCACTGCTGCTCGGCGCTCGAACTCTACCGGGCTGAGATACCCCAGCGTCGAGTGTCGGCGTCGTTGATTGTAGAACCGCAGGTAATCAAACACATCGGCTTTTGCCTCGTTGTAACTGCCATATTTCGTCAAATACACCCGCTCGGCCTTCAATGATCTAAAGAAGCTTTCCATCGCCGCGTTGACGCTCCTATGTCAACCACAGCCTCTCGAGACTGCTAAATCAGCCATGATTAGCGGATATATTTCACGCACGATATACCGTTTCAGGCAGCGATGAATCTCCTTGCTTGACAGTCCTTCCTGCGTTCGACGTTCAACATAAGTTCGTGTTCGTGGGTCACTTCGCATCCGAACCATCGCAATGGTCCACAAGGCATTATTGGCCGTTCGATCGCCACCTCTGTTCAAACGATGACGTGTCGTTTTGCCAGAGGAAGCTTGCAGTGGGCTAGTACCGCAGAGTGCTGCCAAGGCCGCTTCACTATGCAGACGCCCTGGGTTGTCGCCTGCTACTGCCACTAACGTCGCAGCAGTTTGCGGGCCTATACCGAAGCGCTCACGCAGGCGCGGGGCATACTCAGTAGTTAAGCGCTCCAGCATGGCATCGAGTGTTTTTAGCTCATCTGCGAGTGAGGCCCAGCGTTTTGCCAATAATTACGTATAGCCAATGACTTGAACACAAAATTTCAGTCTGCCTGACCAAGTCTTTCATGCCTTTTGAACACATAACTCATGCAGCTTGAACTTGCTTGTCGGCTATCTGAACAAAAGGCTTTAAATGCTGCGAACTGAAACTGTAGAACTCAGCTAGTCTAGGCTCAGATGTCGCTCAGCTGGGGGGACCAAAAAATCATGGATCTACTGCGCACAGAGCATGGTGTTTACTCATGAGTCAGATTGATCAACAGAGCTACGTAACAATAAGCCATTTTATTTATGCGCTAAGAGCGATGGCACCAGAGCAAAAGCAAGTGCTCGTAGCCAAGCTAATTAAACGGTGGGCATTGGCTCAGGCCCAAGAGGACGCACTGAGACTGCTTGAGAACTCAGAAGATGACCTGCTCATGATTCATAGCATGCTCAAATTTTGCTACCCGCACGACAGCGATCTTCGGTTTAGCTGGATAAAAGTGCCTAGCAAAGCTTTTCAAGGAATGTCACCCATCGGCCTCATCATACTTGAAGGGATGAGTGGTGTTGACGACCATCCAAAACTGACCCACTTGAGGGCATAGTTTTCAGCCAAAACT
>JAZKJJ010000015.1:0-2522 GCA_040384385.1 Pseudomonadota bacterium
TGTTGATTTCGGTTGAAAACTGAGCCACTTTGAGGCAAATTCCGCTCCAAATTTGAGCCACGTTATCCACATATCCTGCTTTATTTTTAAGCAGGGGTGTACAGGAGTGATTAACGTGAAGACCCTCAGCAAACTCAGACGCATGGTGCTGCGTGAGAACGTATCTGTGCGCGCAGCGGCTCGACAGCTGCACATCTCCAGAAATACCGCCAAGCGCTGGCTGGCCGAGCCAGAAATGGTGGAGCCGGTATACCCAGTTCGGGCGAACGCGCCCAGTCAACTCGATCCTTACAAAGAGCATTTGCAGCTCTGGATCAAGGCCGATAGCCACCGTGGCAAACGGGATCGGCGCACCGTCAAAGCGTATTACGAGGCCATCCGGGCCATGGGCTACAGCGGCGGCCCAACTCAGGTTTACCTTTACTGCCGCGACTTCAAGCGATCTTTGGACAACGCCCCCAGGCACGCCGGATTTGTGCCGCTTAGCTTTGAGCTCGGCGAAGCCTTCCAGTTTGACTGGAGCTGCGAATACGTCGTCATTGGTGGCCTGCGCAGGCGTTTGGAAGTGGCTCACACCAAGCTCGCTGCCAGCCGGGCCTATGTTCTGGTGGCCTACTTCACCCAATCGCACGAGATGCTGTTTGATGCCCACAGCCGTTCATTTGCGGTACTGGGCGGCGTGCCCAAACGCGGTATCTATGACAACATGCGCACCGCCGTAGACAAGGTCGGCAAAGGCAAAGAGCGCAGTGTCAACGCCAGGTTTGAATCCATGACCGGGCACTACCTGTTTGAGGCCGAGTTCTGTAATCGGGCGGCAGGCTGGGAGAAAGGCCGGGTGGAGAAGAATGTGCAGGACAGGCGTCGCCACATCTGGCGTGAAGCGGCAGAGAAGCGCTGGACCAGCCTGGCCGAGCTTAACGTCTGGCTGGTGCAAGCCTGCCAGGACAGCTGGAGCGAACTGACCCATCCCGACTGGCCGGAACTGACGGTGGCCGATGTCTGGCAGGACGAGCGCACACGCCTGATGCAACTGCCAAAACCGTTTGATGGTTACGTCGAGCAGCCTGCTCGTGTCACGGCAACATCGCTGATCCACTTCCAGCGCAACCGCTACAGCGTGCCCTGCGAATGGGTGAATTCTGTGGTCAGCCTACGGGCCTACCCCGAGTTTGTGCGGGTCGTCAGTATTCATGGCGAGGTGGTGGATCTGCCGCGCAGCTTTGAGCGCGACCAAACCTTCTATGACTGGCAGCACTACATCAGCCTCATCGAGCGCAAACCCGGCGCCCTGCGCAACGGGGCACCCTTCAAGACCATGCCCGAGCCCCTGCAGGAGTTGCAGCGCCAGTTACTCAAGAACCCCGGTGGGGACCGGGTAATGGCGCAAGTGTTGAGCGCTGTGCCACTGCACGGACTCGAGTCAGTGCTGGCAGCCATACAGATTGCTTTGCAGGCAGGGCGTGTCAGTGCCGAGCACGTCCTCAACACCCTGGCCCATCTCAAGGACCAGACCCGCTCCATGACGGTTGGTGAAGTAGATACCCCCTTGATGCTGCAAACCCCGCCGATGGCAAACGTGACGCGCTACGACAGCCTGCGCGCCAACGAACTGGAGGCCGGCCATGTCCAATGACATCGTTGCAGCCCTGAAGGGCTTGAGTTTGCACGGCATGGCCAGCGCCTGGCCGGAGGTGCTGGGCACTGCGCGTATCAAAACGCTAGACCATGAGACGGTGCTGCACCAATTGCTCAAGGCCGAAGCGGCCCAGAGGGAGGTGCGCTCCATGGCTTACCAGATGCGGGTGGCACGCTTCCAGTCGCATCGGGATCTGGCGGGTTTCGACTTCACGCAGGCCGGTGTCGATGAGGGGTTGATCCGGGAGCTGCACCAGATGAAGTTCCTGGAATCCGCGCACAACGTGGTGCTCATTGGCGGACCGGGAACTGGCAAGACGCATTTGGCGACCAGTCTGGGGGTTGAAGCGATCCGAACCCACGGCAAGCGGGTGCGTTTCTTCTCGACGGTGGAACTGGTAAATGCACTGGAGTTGGAGAAGACTCAAGGTAAATCAGGACAGATGGCTTACCGGCTGATGTACGTGGACATGGTCATCCTGGATGAAATGGGCTACCTGCCGTTCACCCAGGCAGGTGGGGCATTGCTGTTCCATTTGCTCTCCAAGCTGTATGAGCGCACCAGCGTGGTGATCACCACCAACCTGAGCTTCTCGGAGTGGGCTAATGTGTTCGGAGACCCGAAGATGACTACAGCGTTGCTGGATCGGTTAACGCATCACTGCCACATCGTGGAGACTGGCAATGAGAGCTGGAGGTTCAAGAATTCCAGTGCGCAGGTACGTCCACCACGCAAGACAAGTAAACCGAAATCAATGAAAGGAGACCATCAAGAACAAGCCAATGACGTAGACTTATCCACAACCAAGTAGCCAAATTTATCTATAACCAGGTGGCTCAATATTGGTCCGGAATGGTGGATCAGTTTGCCTCCGGAATCAACA
>JAZKJJ010000016.1:0-80293 GCA_040384385.1 Pseudomonadota bacterium
ACCCGGGTCAGAATTGGATGAAAACCCTGGGTCAGTTTTAAATGGAAATCAACAGACTGGCACAAAACTGGCACAAATTCGAAGACGAAAAAAAAGCGCTCAATTGAGCGCTTTATTTCTGTTGAATATCAACAACTTAATGGTGGGTCGTCCGGGACTCGAACCCAGGACCAATTGGTTAAAAGCCAACTGCTCTACCAACTGAGCTAACGACCCAATGCTTGAATGGCCACGGAGGGCTAATCAAGCGGCGCGCAGTGTAAAACATTGCCCGATAACGAGCAAGCCATGCCGACACCAACTGTCGAGAATTCAGCCATTTTCCAGGCTGGCAAAATGTGCACGCTCGGCAGCTGCCATTTGCTCGGCCAGAAGCTGCAAGTCTGAGCACAATCGCGTGTTGGCACCTTCGTCATCCCAGCGCCGTTCAATATCACGCGCCAGATCGCCAAGCGCCTCCTGCCCGACGAGGGCAGCAACCCCAGCAAGACCATGCACACTGCGCTTCAGGTCATCACCCCAGAACTCAGGCGCAATCCGCGCACAAGCCTCCCAAGCTTGGGCGAAAGCCGGCGCACGCTTCAGCCAGAAATGCTGACTGAACTCGGCCAGCATGTGCTGCCACTCTTCATCATCTACTACATCTTCGGCCATGGCTTTTTGCACCCATGCGTAAGTTGAACTGCGGCCTATGCTATCGCACTAATTTGACGCCGCCACTAGTTCCGCAACTCAAGGTTGCGCCCACATCCGTTTTTGCCAGATCAATACCGAGATTATTGACGAGCATCGTCAGCAATGGATCCAGTATAGGGGACAGGACCGTCCTCACTGCTTGCTGCAGCAATGCAATGACGGCATTCATGGTTGTGCCGGCGCCGACCAGAAGATTGCCCAGACCATTGCCTGCAGCATTTGGCTGGTACATCTCGATGGTAGGTCCCGCCAATGTAGCAGTAAGGCTGTCGATGATGTTTTGTGACGATACCGACTGCCAGGCCGGAGCCTCGTAAAGCTCAGGCAGACTTGCCGCCAGTGGCGCATGATAGGTCAGCGATGTGCTGGTTTGTGCCACCGGCACATTTGCCTTAAGACCCATACCGCCACCAGCATAAGCGGTGCGTACACAATTACTGGTACTGCAAATGCCAAGCAGACAAGTCACCGTACATTGCTTCTTGCCAATATCGATCAACGGCACCGGGGTTACTGTGGGTGCAGAAGTTGATGCAAATACCTGTGTTACGGCATCAGCAGCACTGTTGCCCATGCGGCCGATACGTAAATCCGTAGCCGCCGTTCTAGCCGTGACCATGAGCGACTTACTGTTGATGTCACAGTCATAGTCGGTCACTCGTGCATCGCCTGCTCCCACATCCAGGTTGATATCGAATCGGAAAGGCGCAGGCAGGATCAGCGGATCTACAAAAGTCTGCTGGCAGCTGACACAGATTAAGGTGCCAAGTACGCCATTCAGATTCAGCGAAAGCACACTGTTCAGCAGCGTAGTCAATGGCGCGGCGACACTGTTCAGCGTGCTTTGCAAAGTGCTGACCAGTGACGTCAGCGAACTGCTGAGATCAACGGAGATGAGCAGTCTTACCTGTGCCGAACGCACATAGATCCGATTCGGACTGTCATTGACCGGCAAATAAGCCTCAGCCTTGGCGAGCTCGGGGTCACCAATCGACGACAGCTGCGGCGGCTCTATGACTTTCATCCTAACGTTGACAGTGCTGCCGCCCACCGTGATCGGAATACTGGCCGTGACCGCATTATGTTTGTTGGCCAGCTGAATGATGCCCTGCACCAGATGAAAGAGCTGCAATTTGGTCGATGCGCCTTGATACGATCCGCCATTCTGCAAGCGGATCAACTCGCCGACATTCAGGTTGGTGGGCGCAATGTGCGATGCCACCAGAATTTCATCGAGCGCTACAATGGCATCGAGGGCATTGATGGTCGATTGTGGCGTACCGTTCTGACTTTCAAGCACATCAATGGCCGCTTGAATCAGTTCGCCCACGCTCACATCGGCTGACAGTACCTCGTCGTATTCACCCGCCGACAGACCGGCATTGATCGCCAACTTGTCGAGAAACTTAAAGATATCGATGTCGGTATGAATGAGGCCGTTCCAAGCACCAACGGAAATATTCAAATTGCCGCCGAGCAGGCCACCAAAAATGCTGCTGAGCAATTGCGCACGACTATTCTGCGTGATGTTGACATTGAGCAAGGTACTTTTCAGTGTCAGCGCTGCCAACCCCGAGCCCGTGTTGCTGGCGATCGCACTCGCCTCCAGCAAAATCCTGTCTCTGAATATGCCGCCAACAACTAGGCTGGCCACCACACTTTCGCGTACTACGATACGCACAGCCGTATCGGCGCTGCCGACAGCACTGACAACCAGATCACGCAAGCCGGCAGCCACACCCACCTGACCGCAGCTCACTACCAAGGTCTTGTTTGTACCCAGAACGAAACTGTTTCTTGCCAGGCTCTGCTGGGCATATTGTGTCGCGGTCTGATCATCGCAGCGACCATGGCGCGCCAACACCTCGATAGCCGCCATGTCAGCAACACGCTGCAAATTACGCTTGGCCACATAGAGTCTGCCCGTATCCACGACTAGTGCCAGGCTCAACACCGCCAGCACCATAAAACCTGTAGTCATTAAGAGTACAGCACCCCGCTGACCTTGGCGGAAAGCCGTTGCTCTGCCTTTGACCTCATTGCTCCAAAGTGCGTTCATGGCAACGCTCCCAGCAAGCTCTGATCTGCCCTGGCAACAAAGCCGGGCTGAATGGCTTGGACAAAACATCGTTAATGCCCAGCTCATGCCAGCGCTGAACCTCGGCAGGATGAACCTTGGCGGTCAGGAAGCACACCGGTATCTGCTCAAAGCCGGGCATGGCGCGTATGGCCTCGAAGGTCTGTACGCCATCCATTTCCGGCATCATCACATCGAGCACGATCAGATCCGGTTTATGACCCTGCTTGAGATAACTTAAGGCACCCTGTCCTGAAGGCTCGGCATGAACATCCAATCCACCCAGACGCGACAATGTCATCGTCACCAGCAGGCGAATATCACTCTCATCCTCAACCAGCAGGATGTTATGCAGACTCATTGCTGGCGCGTTCATTAACTCACCTCGCGTAGACAGGACGTAGCTGTGCGCAGCACAGTGACGGTTTGACAGGGCAAATCCAAATAGAAGGTACTGCCCTGGGCAGGCTTGCTGATGCAGCCGACCTGGCCCTTCAGCGCCAGCGCCAACTCCTTGGAAATGGCCAAGCCCAGCCCGGTGCCACTCTTGCTGCGGCGATCGGAGCCATCGCCCTGAGAAAAGCGCGTAAACAAGTGGCCTTTGAAGTCGTCTTTGATTCCAGGCCCAAGGTCTCTGACCGCAATACGCACCATTTCGCCGACCGGCATGACCGTGACTTCGACTTCGCTGTTTAATGGCGAGAATTTGGCGGCATTGGACAGGAAGTTCGCCAGAATCTGATGCAGACGACGAACATCGACGCGAACACAGCAGTCGTAGGTCGAACTCAGTATCAAATTTACACAATACCCCGCAGCAAAGCGCATATTGAGCGCGATGGCATCCTCCACAATCGGCATCAGCGGCTGATCACGCAGCTCCAGCTCGAGCGTGCCGGATGCGAGCTTATCCAAATCAAGCAAATCATTGATCAACGACGACAGTCGCAAGGTATTGCGAATGGCAACATCTATGATCGGTTTGACGGTTTCGTCAATATCGCCGACCGCGCCCAGGCTGATGAGCTCAAGCGAGCCCTTGATGGCGGTGAGCGGTGTGCGCAACTCATGGCTGACCGTGGAAACAAATTCCGACTTCATATGCTCCACGTGTTTGCGCTGGGTAATGTCACGGAGCACCACCACCGACTTTTGTGCAGCATCAATAACCAAACCAGATATCTGACACTCCAGTTCGAACAGGCTGCCATCCAAGCGCTGTCCTTGTAGCTCCAACCAGGATGGCGCCTGTCCGGCATGCAGTGACTGAGCTAGGCAGGCCTCGCGAAAGCGCTGGGCATCGATGCTGTGAATGAAGTTGAAGATCGACAAACCTGCCATGTCATCTTGTGAGCAGGCGAGGATGTGGCTGGCCCCAGGATTGGTGGTTTCGATGCAGTACGTTGCATCCAACGAAATAATGCCGTCAGCGACGGTATCCAGCACCAGTTGCAAATACTTCTGCCGAGATTGCGACTGCACTTCAGCCACTCGCTTGTGCGTGAAGTCCTGAATTTGCGCGACAAAGTAAATTGGCACCCCGACTGAATCACGCACCAGTGACACACTAAGCAAGGCATAAATCAGGCTGCCATCGGCATGAAAATAACGCTTCTCCATTTGATAGCTGGCAATCTCGCCCGCCAGCAACTGAGCCACCAAATCAAGATCCCGCTGCAAATCATCGGGATGGGTAATGGTCTGAAAATCGAGCAGCAAAAGCTTATTCTTTGAATAGCCGAAAAGTTTGCACAACGACTCGTTGGCATCCAGCCAGCGCCCCTCTACCGATACCAAGCCCATGCCATGCGCAGCAGAATGGAAGGCGTCACTGAAGCGCTGATCGCTGATCAGCAGCTCACTTTCCAGAGAACATATCTTGGAGATGTCCTGGGCAATGCCCATGTAGCCGATGATCTGCTGATCGCTGTCACGCATGGTGGTGATGGTCAGATTCACCGTCAGGTGCGATCCATTCTTACGAATGTAGCTCCACATGCGCGCCTCATGCCCTAGGCGTTCAGGTTCGGTGACAAGAGTTCGGAAGCCGGTGATGTCTTCGTCATACTTTGCCGACAGCACGCTGGCGTAGGCATCCACTTCATAGGCATCGTGGAGAATAGTGAGGCTAGCAAGGCCTGTTACATCAGCGGCGGTATAGCCCAGCATGATTTCCGCACCCGTGTTGAAGACCTGAATCACACCCGCCGGGCAGGTGGCAATAATCGCCAGCTCGGTCGAGGAGTTCAGTACTGTCTCAACAAGATTAGGTTTCATTATGGGCAGCCGGTTCTATCTCCAGCCTTACGCTAGAGGGCCCTTGCCGCGCTGTATGGTGCAGAAGTGTAGTGATTTGTTGGTTGCGTCATGTCTGCGTTAGCAAACCATGTAGTCGTATCGCATCAAGTAACTCGTGCTCACATCGCTTACCGTTTTCGACGCAGCAACAACACGGGCTACATCATCAGAACGCCTTGCTCACGCCAACATAAACAGCACGGCCTTCGCCGGGGGAGAACTGAGCAAGATTAGCGGCCGGCAGAGAAGCATTACCGATCACGCCGGTGGTGGCGGCATAGCGCTTGTCGCCGAGGTTGCGACCTTCGACAAACCAGTCAATACCGCGTGCCAGCGACTGATTCAACTTCAAACCAAGAGCGGTGTAGCCGGGGGCCGCCAACGTATTACTGTGATCAACCCAGCTACGCGAGGCCGTGCGCAACGTGGGACCAAACCAGATGCCGGCAAGCTTGAGAGCAGCTTCCGCCGCCAGCACTTGCCCGGGTACGCCAGCAATACTGTTGTTGGCAAGCGAGGCATCGCGATCGAACTTAAAATCGTTGTAGAGGTAGCTTGCTTGCGCTTTCCAGCGATTAGCCTGAACACTGATGCCGGCTTCAACGCCCTGATGCACGGTCTTGTCGGCATTCGAGGTGGCGAATTGGCCCGGACTCACCTGCACTGCCAGCAACTCGTTTTTGATCTTGGCGCGATACGCCGTGATGTCCCAGCCCAAATGAGTTCCGTCAACATGATGATTGCCCCGTAAACCGAGCTCAGTGGTCATCGCTCGTTGGGCACGCAAAGGCTTGTTATTAAAAGTTTCAGAAAAACTTGGCGGCTCAAAACTGCCATTGGCATTGGCATACACCGCCATGTGCGGCGTCAACTGATGCAAAACGCCTAGCTTGGGTGAAAAACGGCGATAGGTTCCCTGGTAAAAAGGCGCAGCCGGCTTATCTCCTGGCGCCACTCGCCGCTGAGCATCCGTCCACTGGCCGCCAACCGAAACGACAGTGTCTACTGCAACCGTCCAGCGTGACTCGCCAAACACGTCGAGATTGTTCGCCGTTTGCTTGTTGGCCTTGGTCAACGTTGTACACGGATGCGTACCGGCTACAGCCGCACCATAGCTGCACTGCTCATCCACGGTCAGGCCGCGCCGCCAGTTCACGCCGACAATCTGTTCCTGCTGACCGCCCAACCAACGCGTGGGCTGGCTGTGACGCAGGCCGAGCCCGATATCGCGATTTGTTTGCTCAATGCGAGCAAAACCCAGCGGATGAAACAGGATTTTTCGGGCGGCATAACTGGTGACTTCCGTCAGAGCACCATAGTCATGGCTAATGGCCGTGCGATTGGCCAGGCGATAAAGCTGAAAGTCCCGCTTGGCATCGCGATTGAGGCTGCCTGCCTCGGCCTTGCGTGGGTTCGCCTTCAAATCGGCATAGCTGAGGTTGCCCGGCAGCTCGGAATTGGTATTGACCACCGTCGTGTAAAAACGGCTCTCCATTTGCGGCGTGAGCTGAACGCCGACATTACCGAAGAGGCGGACATTGCGCTGGCGAGCATGATCACGAAAGCCGTCCTGCTCGATGTGGCTAAACGACGTATAGCCATCTACATTGCCTTGCTGACCACCCGCTGCGACCTGATAGCGCTGGTAGTCGAAGCTGCCAGCCTCGGCACGCAGCAACACTGCGGGCGCCGTGCGCCCGGTCTGCGACACATAGTTGATAGCGCCGCCGAGCGTGCTGCTGCCATAGCGTAGGGCATTGGCGCCGCGCTGCACCTCGACATAACGGGTCGCACCGGGCTCTACCGCTTGCATGTCAAAGCTGCCATCGGCGAGATTCAACGGCACACCGTCTTGCAGCAGCATCAAGCCACGGCCATGGAATGTGCGCTGCAGGCCGGAGCCACGAATGGACACGCGCGCTTCATCCGAACCAAAACGCGACTGAATAAAGACACCGGTGGCGAGCTTGAGGGTGTCGTCCATGGTGCCGGCACGACCGTTCTGGAAGGTCTTGGCATCAACCACGGCAACGCCACCCGGCGTTTTTTCCAGCTCTGTCCTAGCCTGATCCGGAGTCATGGAGAAAGCAGACTGCCAATCCATAGGCACCGAAATTTCGACCACGGTTTCATGCATGGCCCAGGAGGAACTGCTCGCCAAAGCGGCTGGAATGATCCATGCCAACGATGTGGGAGCAAAATTTTTCGCATTCATTGTTTTTATCCACGGCAAAAAATTCTGCCGCGATTGTATGCAGCTCCGTGCTTGTCACCCTGCGACATATTGTCGCACCCGTTGCTTACGCTACACTCCGGCTCGGTCGCCGTTGCGGCCTTTTGTCATTGCTTAATTTGCCACTGCCTGCCCGGAACCTGTCTGATGCCGTCACCGATTGCTGCACCTACCTTGCCTCTGCTGGATCTGCCCAAGCGTGCCGATGACCGCCGGCAATGGGGCCAGCTCAATGGTGCTGCACTAGCGCTGACGCTGGCGCAGACCGTGCAGCAGCACAACGGCCTGACCGTGATGATTACCGCCAGCACGCAAACCGGCGCGCGGCTGGAAGAGGAGCTGCGCTTCTTTCTGGGCGATGACCCAGCGCTGCCGATCTGGCATTTCCCCGATTGGGAAACCCTGCCCTACGACCAATTCTCGCCACATCAAGACATCATCTCTACGCGCTTGCAGGTACTCTCGCGGCTGCCGACCGCCACACGCGGCATCCTCGTGGTGCCGGTCAGCACCTGCGCGCACCGGTTGCCGCCACGAAACTGGTTGCTCGGTCAGGCCGTGAGCCTGAAGCGCGGTCAGAAACTCACGCTCGATGCCACCCGCGCGCAGCTGCAAGCCGCCGGCTATCGCACCGTGGACACGGTCTACGAGCATGGCGAATTTGCCGTGCGCGGCAGCCTCGTCGATCTGTATCCGATGGGCACTGAGCATCCGGTACGCATCGAGCTTTTTGATGACGAGATAGAAACCCTGCGCCTGTTCGATGTCGAAACCCAGCGCACGGTCGAGGCCATCACCGAGCTGACGCTGATGCCGGCGCACGAATTCCCGCTCGACAAAGCCGGCATCCGCCGCTTCCGCGACCAATGGGCCGACAGCTTCAGCGGCGACCCAAAACGCTGCTCGATCTATCAGGATGTGGTCAGCGGCATTGCCGGCAACGGCATCGAATACTACCTGCCGCTGTTCTTCGAGCAGACCGGCACGCTCTTCGACTACCTGCCCGCCAACAGCCTGATGCTGATGGAAGCGCTGGCACCGGCGCAGCTCGCCACCTTTCGCGGCGAGGTCAACGACCGCTTCGAGCAATACCGGGGCGACAGCACGCGCCCACTGCTCGCGCCCGAGCGCCTGTTCCTGCGCGAAAACGAATGGTTCGGCGAGGTCAATCAGTTCCCGCGCATCACGCTGCAAGCGGAGCCGGTGGAGCCGCGTGCCGGCGTGGTGAACTTGCCATTTGCGCTGGCACCGGCGCTGCCCATCGAGGCCAAGGCCGAGCGACCGATACAGGCACTGGCGAGCTTCATTGACGAGCAAACTGCCGAGCAAGCCGGCGAAAAGCAGGGCCAGCGTCGTGTACTGATCTGCGCCGAAAGCGCCGGCCGCCGCGAAAGCCTGAGTGACCTGCTCACGCGCTGGGACCTGAAGCCGGTGCCGGTCAGCGACTGGCAGGCCTTTCTCGCCAGCCCGGCGTCGCTCTGCATTACTGTCGCGCCGCTGGAGCAAGGCTTGCTCGGCTCTTTTGGCCATCAGGGCTTCGCGCTGGTCGCGGAATCCCAGCTCTTCGGCCAGCGCGTGCAGCAGCGCCGTCGGCGCAAGGCGACCTCGGCCGATGGCCAGGACGAACTCGCCATCCGCAGCCTCAGCGAGCTGCAGCCGGGCGCGCCTGTAGTGCATATCGACCATGGCGTCGGCCGCTATCAAGGCCTGACCACACTAGACATGGACGGCCAGACCCAGGAGTTCCTGCTGCTCGAATACGCTGACAAAGCCCGGCTCTATGTGCCGGTGGCGCGACTGGAGCTGATCTCGCGCTTCGCCGGCGCCGACGATGCCATGGCGCCGCTGCACCGCCTTGGCACCGAGCAATGGCAAAAGGCCCGACGCAAAGCCGCCGAGCAGGTCCACGATACCGCTGCCGAACTGCTCAACCTCTACGCCCGCCGCGCCGCCCGCAAAGGCTACGGCTTTCCGTTTGATGAGGTCGAATACGCGCTGTTCAGTTCCGGTTTTCCCTTCGAGGAAACCGCCGACCAAGCGAACGCCATTCTCGCCACCATTGCCGATATGCGCTCGCCACGGCCAATGGACCGCCTCGTCTGCGGCGACGTCGGCTTCGGCAAGACCGAGGTCGCCATGCGCGCCTCCTTCGTCGCTGTGCAGGATGGCAAGCAGGTCGCCGTACTGGTGCCGACCACCCTGCTCGCCCAGCAGCACTACGAGAATTTCCGCGACCGCTTCGCCGACTGGCCGATACGCATCGAAGTATTGTCGCGCTTCAAGACCGCCAAGGAGCAGAAAGCTGCGATGGATGCCGCCGCTGACGGCCGCATCGACATCCTCATCGGCACCCACAAGCTGCTCAGCGAGGAGCTGCAGTTCAAGCAACTCGGGCTAATCATCGTCGATGAAGAGCATCGCTTCGGCGTGCGCCACAAAGAAGCGCTGAAGCAGCGTCGTGCCGAAGTCGACATGCTGACGCTGACCGCCACGCCAATTCCGCGCACGCTGAACATGGCTTTCGCCGGCATGCGCGACTTGTCCATCATCGCCACGCCGCCGGCACGCCGCCTCGCGGTAAAAACCTTCGTGCGCGAGACGCATCCGGCGGTAATCAAAGAAGCCATCCTGCGCGAACTGCTGCGCGGCGGGCAGGTCTACTACCTGCACAACGAGGTGGATAGCATCGAGAAGTGCGCGCAGGAATTGATGACGCTGGTGCCGGAAGCCCGCGTCGGCATCGCCCACGGGCAGATGCGCGAACGCGAGCTGGAACAAGTGATGCAGCAGTTCTATCACAAGCAGCACAACATCCTGGTGTGCTCGACCATCATCGAGACCGGCATCGATGTACCCAGCGCCAACACCATCATCATGGATCGCGCCGACAAGCTCGGCCTGGCCCAGCTGCACCAGCTCCGTGGCCGCGTTGGGCGCTCGCACCATCAAGCCTACGCCTACCTGCTCACGCCACCGCCAAAAGCGCTCAGCGGCGATGCCCAGAAACGCCTCGATGCCATCGCGGCCGCCGACGACCTCGGTGCCGGCTTCGCGCTGGCCTCGCAAGACATGGAGATTCGCGGCGCCGGCGAGCTGCTCGGTGAAGACCAGAGCGGCAACATCCAGAGCATCGGCTTCACGCTCTACATGGAGATGCTAGATCGCGCGGTGAAGGCCATCCGCAGCGGCAAAACGCCGAACATGGACCAGCCCTTCACGCTCGGTGCCGACATCAACCTGCGTCTGTCCGCGCTGATCCCCGAAGACTATCTGCCCGATGTGCACAATCGCCTGATGCTCTACAAGCGCATCAGCAATGCCGCCAGCGATGACGCGCTAGACGAGCTGCAAGTGGAAATGATCGACCGCTTCGGCCTGCTGCCGGAGCCGGTAAAGAATCTGTTCGCGGTCAGTGAGCTGAAACTCAAGGCACAGGCATTAGGTATCAAGAAGATCGATGCCGGCCCGGCTGGTGGCCGCCTCGAATTCAGCAACGATACAACGGTCGATCCGCGCCGGTTAATACAGCTTATCCAGAAAGAACCGAAACGCTACAAACTCGAAGGCGGCGACACGCTACGCTTCACAGACACGATGAATGTGAACGAAACCCGTTTGAAGTTTGTACACGCACTCTTGGATTCGCTGGCAGGACAACATGCAGGAAGTGACGCTGGCGCACCCGGATCGCGCTAAGACAATAATCGCACTGCTATTGCCCGTCGCTATTCTGCTCGCGGCAACCTGGAGCATCATCGGCAGCTTTTACTACACGCTGGATGATGCTTACATCCATCTCCAGCTCGCTGACATGATTGCTAACAGAGGGCACTTCGGGCTGCACCCCGACAGCACTGCCGCACCCTCCTCCAGCCTGCTATGGACACTATGGCTGACGCTTTGGGCGCGGCTACCTGCGGGCTTTGACTATGTCCCGCTCATCACCAATATCGTCATCCTGACGCTGCTCTTCAATGATCTGCTGAGATGGCTGCAGCAGATCACCACCTCGGCAAGACAGCAGCTCTGGCTGCTTATTGCCATCATCGCCAGCCTCAATCTGTACTGGCTGACACTGTCGGGCATGGAGCAGCTGGCCCAGGTCTGGCTGACCGTGCGGGTGGCCATCGCCATCAGCCGGGGGCGATGGCAGGACAACTCACTGTACTTGGCACTGACTCTGCTCGCCCTGCTGCGCTATGAAAGTCTGGCGCTGTGTCTGCCGGTGCTGATCATGGCAATACGGGCGGGTGAGGCACGGAAGGCCCTGACGACGCTTGCCACTCTTGTACTCGCACTCGCCGCATACTCACTATTCCTGCATAACAGCCTCGGCCTGACCTGGCTGCCCGCTTCCGTTCAGATCAAGTCAGTCTTTGCCGAAGTCGGCCCGCGTACCGGACTGAGTCATGGGCAGGCCATCGTCGACAACATCCGACATGTCATGTCCGGCCAGTACAGCCACTACCTGATCTGGCTGATGCTGGGCTGGCTCTATGCCGGCAGGAATCAGGCCGGCAGACAATTGATGGCTGTTGCCACTCTGATCTACATCGCCCAGGCACTCTTTGGCAGAGCAAACTCAGGTCGCTATGAGATTTATGTCTTTGCACTATGTTGGATAGCACTGCTGCACAACGCGATACCTCTGATCGAACAACACACCCGCCGCCCAGCCAGAATGCTTATTTTCATGCTCGCTGTGCTGATACTGAATGTCTTCAGTGTCGCCAAGAGCGTAACAGCACCTTGGGCCGCCCAGAACATTCACGACCAACAAGGGCAGTCTGCCACCCTAGTAAAGGACTATTTGAAACGACCTGTGGCGGCAAATGACATCGGGCTGCTGACACGACACAATCACTACTCGGCACTTGATCTGGTCGGGCTTGGCACAGCCGGTGTTCACGAGCTTCGCAACGCCTCAGCCAGTGGCTCGGGCTGGGTCAGCACACTGCTCGAGCAACGCCAGATTCATTACGCCGTCGTCTATGACAACTGGTTTCCGGAATGGCCCGACAACCTGATACGTGTCGCCTACGCTGATATGCCAGGCTTGCTGCTGGCGCCGGCTGAGCGCAGAGTCTCGTTTTATGCCGACACCCCCGCTCATGCAAAAAACCTGCTGCAGGCCATCAATGCCTATCGGAAAGACCATCCGGATCGCACCGGCTGGGTCATTGAGCATGGCCATGAGTAGCTCGCTGCGAGCGCTGTCGCAACGCCACCTAGTGCTGCTGATGGCGTTGCTGGCGACGCTGCCTGTCTGGCTCTGCGACCTACCGCTGGGCACCGACATCCCACAGCATGCGGCACAAATCAGCTTGGCCCTGGATCACTTCTCCAGCAGACGCTGGGTGGACGACATTCAGATCAATTTCATCACGCCATACCTGCTCACCTATGTTGTCGGTGCTGCCATAGCCAAGCTGCTCGGCATCGTCACTGCCATGAAGCTCCTCATCAGCCTGTCGCTCGTCGGCACAGTATGGGCCACAGCCAAACTGCTGGAGGCCTGGGGGCAAGATCGAAGGCTGGCCATTTTCTCCATACTGGGTCTTTATGGCCTGTCCTATCAGTGGGGTTTCCTGGCCTTCAATCTGTCGATCGTTCTGCTGCTGTGGCTGCTGGCCGAGACCCGATCCGCCCAAGCAAGCATGCGCAGGCTGATGCTGATCGCCCTGCTCCTGCTGCTCACCCACGGGCTGACGGCCACCGTTGCCGGCCTGCTCATACTGGCGCTAACGCTCGTTGAACCCGTTCTGGCCACACGCCTCAGAAACTACGCGCTGATATTGGCACTCCTGCTACCAACCATGGCCTGGCAAGCCTTGGCGACGACGGGCGTCAAAGGCTTCGGCAACGGCATTTACTTCGCTGCAGACTTGTTCCAGTCGCCCTATTTTTTCTATGCCGAGCTGTCCTCGCAAAATAGCCATTGGATAAATGGCTGGGGCCGGCTGACGGGATTATTTCCGAGAATACTGGGCTGGGAAAATGGTACTGCCGCCACCTTGGTCGGTCTGGCACTGGCCCTGTGCCCGATCTTTTTCGGCTATCGTTTACATCAGAGCAAACGCAACCAGATGCTGGGTCTCGCCTTGCTGGCCATTCTGTTTGCCATGCCCAGCATCATGAATGGCTCGCTGTACTCTGCTGAGCGATTCAGCCTGCTCTTCTTCTGCTTTCTGCCGCTGCTGTTTACCTCGCCCAAGGCCGCCTCGGAAAAGCTCATAACCGTGGTCTCT
Organism: Pseudomonadota bacterium; assembly: GCA_040384385.1. Lineage (GTDB taxonomy): Bacteria > Pseudomonadota > Gammaproteobacteria > Pseudomonadales > Moraxellaceae > Perlucidibaca. The sequence continues at coordinate 13,553 of JAZKJJ010000016.1, forward strand.
CTGGCGGCCATCAGTCTGATTTTCGTCAACTGCCTGCGTGCTGCAGACTTCAACACCCGATTGACCGGCCTGCAAGACATCATTGCCGGCATGCCGGCGCATCAACATGCTCTAGCTGTCTCATATTCCTACCAGACTGATGGTTTCATTGCGCCCGTGCTTCTGCATGCCGGGCAATGGTACGGCGCTCAGAAAAACGGGCTGGTAGATCCCAGCTTCGCAGCCACGGATCTGCAGCCTATTCGCTACCGTGCTGGCAAAGCCCCTTATGCCACCATTGGCAACGGCTTTGACTGGGCATCGGCAGCACACTCCTGGAGCCAATTCCACGACACGCGGCATACCAGCTATCTCGTACATGGCTCAGTTTCCGACTTTGAAGCGCACACCGGCTGCAAGGTCATCGGCCACCAACAAAGCCGAGGGCAATGGAGCACATTTCAGCAAAGTGCCATCGACACCCGAACCTGCAAGAAAAGCATCCTCCTCAAAGGCAACCCGTCATGATCCCCATTGAGCTGCCAGCAGCTAAAACACATTGGCTGACCAGCGAGCGGGTCAATGTCTACTCGTGGATATGCTTGGTCATCTTCACTATTTTCATCGGCAGCTTCATTTATGAAAGCTTCATCTCAACCACCGCCAAGGACCCGCGGCCGGATCGCGACTTCATCACCTATTACGCAGCAGCCGAGTTGGCCGAACAAGGCCGAGTAACGGACGCCTACGATCTGGAGAAGATGCATCTGGCCGAAAAAGCGGTCTGGCCGAAATCCGAAAAATACGCTTGGTTCTATCCGCCCACTTTTCATGCGCTGGTAAAACCGCTCGCTGCCCTGGAATACAAACCTGCATTTGCCTTATTCATGACGGCCACCTTTTTGCTCTATATCCTGGCCGTACGGCGGCTGGCGCGGCCTCATTCTGTTTTTTTGCCCACAGCAGCCTTCCCTGCTGTGCTGGTCAACTTGATCTACGGCCAGAATGCCTTCCTCACCGCCGGTCTGATCATTCTGGCCTTTGCCAGCCTCTACAGCCGACCCGTGCTGGCCGGCATTCTGATCGGGCTTCTGGTCATCAAGCCGCAAATGGCCGTGCTCCTGCCCTTGCTGCTGATCTGCGGCAGGCACTGGCAGGCCTTTCTGGCAGCTGCCATCACGGCAATACTGGTGTGCCTGCTCAGCACCTGGAGCATCGGTGTCGATGCCTGGCCAGCCTTCTTCCAAAGCCTAAGCGAGGCCAGAGAATACCTAGAAACAGGCAAGCTGCGCTGGGGCCAGATGATCAGCATCTTTGCCGATGTAAAACAGCTCGGCGGCAGCACTACATTGGCTTACAGCCTGCACATCACCTGGGCGGGCATGCTGCTTGCCTTGTGTGTCTTCACTTGGCTGCGAACGCGTGATCTAGCCTTGCGCGCCACCACTTTTGTCCTCGCCACACTCCATTTCAGCCCGTACATGTATGACTACGAGCTGGTCTGGATGGCCTTGCCGCTGATACTGCTAGGCATCCGTGGTAGCCAGTCAGGATGGCTGCGCTTTGAAAGAGAGCTGCTGCTGATCGCCTGGCTGTTTCCTTTCGTTGATCTGACCTTTTCCAAGGTGGTTGCCGTCAACATGTTCTTTCTAGTGTCAGCATCCCTGGCGATTATCGTAGTGATGCACTTGAAGCAGGCAAAGGCTCTGCCAGAGGCAACACCATAGCAAACCATGCAGTCTTATCCCGGCGCATGGAGCTGTGTCTGTGGATACTGCTGGGCCTTCATGTAGCCTGGCTGTTCCTGACACTCCGCAGCTTTGACGGACTGCTAGATGCCAGAGGGCTGCCGCTGGGTGCCGACTTCATTACCTACTGGGCTGCCTCGCACCTGACGCAGGCCGGCAATCCGGCAGCCGCCTACGATTCGGTACAGCTGCTAGCCGCCGAACTGCTGGTCGCTCCGGTCAAGATGGTTCACACCGCCTGGTATTATCCGCCCCAGTTTCTGATGGTCACGCTGCCGCTGGCATCGATCAGCTATGCCATGTCTTACCTCGCGTTCTCGGCCTGCTCACTGGCACTTTTCATATACGCCGCCCTGACCATCAGCAAGAACGGCTTTGCCATTGCGCTCATTGCCTGCCCTGCCGTTTTTCTCAATCTGGCCTCGGGTCAGAATGGCCTGCTGACCGCCAGTCTGGCAGCACTCGCCCTGCACTATCTGGACAAAAAACCGCTGCTGTCAGGCGGGCTGATGGGCTTGCTCTGCATCAAGCCGCAACTGCTGATTCTGTTTCCAATCGTGCTGGTCTGCGCAAGGCAATGGCGAGTCCTGCTGGCCTTCGTCATCAGCAGCCTTTGCTTCGCCCTCAGCTCAACGCTGCTACTCGGCATTGAAGTATGGCCAGCCTTCCTGAGTGGTCTTGCCGAAGCCCGGCACTACCTTGAAACCGATATCCCGCTGGCGCGCATGCCAACCGTGTTTGCGCTGATTCGTCAGGCCGGAGGTTCGCTGCCGATGGCCTACGCAAGCCATGCCGTGATCGCTCTCATTGCGCTGATAGTTGTGCTGAAGATTTGGTCACGCAGCCAGTGCCTCCAAATTCGCGGCAGCGCATTAGTCGCTGCAACGCTGCTGATCAGTCCCTATCTGTTTGATTACGATCTGGTCTGGTATGCGCTGCCAATCGCCTGGCTTTACCAATTGGGCAGCAGCCATGGCTGGCGTTACGGTGAGCGCCTAACTCTGGGCCTAGCTTGGATGCTATTACTCTATATCAAGCTGATCCTGTATGTGCTCACGGGCAAAGTGATTCTGATCGGTGCAGTGATTAGCCTAGCTTTGCTATGGCTTGCTTGGCGCCGTGCGATAACCATCCATTAACAAAGTCGCTATACAACCCCAACCAAATCAAGACTATATTAGTTTTCAAAGCCACAAGGTTCCATGCCATGACAAAGACTACGCCACATGCAGTGCGCAACACTCGGCAGAAAGGAGCAACTGCAATCGAGTTCTCTTTTGTCTTCGCCTTGCTGTTTAGCACCTTCTGGGCTGTCATCAGCTACGCACTGCCTTTTTTCCTTTACCAGGTTATGAATCACGCTACGGCAGAAACTGCCCGCTATGCGTTGCGGGTAGACCCCGAACAAACTAATACAGCGATCGTGACACTGGTACAGACACACCTGAATCAAGAGCTGAATGTTTTGCCAACTCGCTTCAAACGCGCAGACACACTCATTCAAAGTGTCAGCATTCAGACCATCGACTCCTTTCGCACCTTGGTAGTGACACTTAGCTACCCTGGCTGCAGCACCAACAATCAGGCGGCCTGCATAACGCCGGCGCTGAACATGATCGGCTTCAGCATCCCGAACCTGTCAGGCTTCAGCTCCACGTCTCGATTGCGTTTGGAGGAGCTGTGATGACCATGAGTCGCAACAAGCAAGAGAAAGGGGTTGCGGTCATTGAGTTCGCCTTGGTATTCACGCTGATATTTGGCGTTTTCTGGGCTCTGGTCAGCTACACAATTCCGCTGATCCTGTTGCAAGCGATGAATCGCGCCAGTGCCGAAGGTGCTCGCGTTGCTGCAACGGTGCCGGCTAGCACACCCAGCTATGACACCGCGGTGACATCCCAAGCTGTTGCAGAGATGAACCGGCAAATGCTGTGGCTGGCGAGCTGGACGGCCGGCAGCGGCCTCAGCACAACAGCCACCTTTGTCACCGATGCAGCATGCCCAGTTAGCAGGCCAGCCTGTGTTTTGCAAACGCAGTTGCGCATCAACAATTACAGCAGCGTTGCCAGAATCAAGCCATTGAATCTACCAGGCTTGGGCCAAATACCCGCCTTACCGCAAAATCTGGCCGCCATTTCCCGAGTCATTCTCTAGGCTACCTGACCAAGCGGACACCATCCGTGCCGGAACAACTAAGCTGTCCGGCGACTTCTGTTTGCGCCAGATTCACGCCGAGCAAATCCATCAGCAGATCCAGAATCGGATCCAGCAGACCCGACAGCAACGGGATAATGACGTTTTCTATAGCCGTCTTAATACCGTTTAATGCCGTCGTGGTGACACCGAAGAGCACGCCGAGAATGCCGGCGTCACTGGTGTAATACGGCTGAAACGTAGTGCTAGCCAAGGTGCTGGCTAGGCTATTGACGACACCGCTGCTACTGATCAGCTGATAGTCCGAGTCACCCAATGTCTCACCCACTTCAGGTGGATTGGTAAACGTTAGTGTTTGTGCAACACCCGCTACCGGAGCATCCACTTTCAAGCCCAGGCCGAGCTTGACCGTAAACCTGGCATTATTCCGGTTCGCTTCATTCCATAAGCCAGAGGTCGATTTGTAGACCTTGGAACCACAGATAAAGACCAGCAGACAGGTTTGCCTGACCTCAACATAGCCGACCTGCAAGACCGGCACAGGGCTTACGGCAGGAGGTGCGGCAGAGCTAAAGACATTGGCTTTGGCATTGGCAGCAGAAGTACCCATCTGCCCGACTCTCAAGGCCGCCGCCGACGTTCTGCTCGGTGCAGTCAGAGTCTTGTTGGTGGAGTTGCAACTATAGTCACTGACATAGGACTCGCCGCCGCCCACATCCAGATTGACATCGATTCGTGCCGCCGGCAGCACCTTGATCAAGGTCTCCTTGCTCTCGCAAGTGCCTGCGATGCTGCATACCAGGCTGGTGACGAGATTGGTCAGGCTCAACGGGCTGCTGCTCAGCAGGGTGGTCACCGGTGACAGTGCCGCGGACACCGCAGTAACCACCGTACTCAAACCGGACAGTGCCGGTAGGTTTAACGACACCAAGCTTCTGACTTGTGCCGAGCGCACATAAATCTTGTTCAACCCCAGTGGGTCAGCCCTTGCCAATGCCGGATTGCCGATGGCCGATAATTGTGGAGCCTCCATGACCTTGGTACTGATAGTGGCTGCCGCAAAACCCGGCAACGAGATCGGTACATCGGCCACCAAGGCATTGCTGCCATTAGCAAGTTGCACACTGCCCTGAATCAGGTCAAAGACATTCACACCCAAATCTGCACCCGCATAAGAGGTCGCCGTTTGCAGCTTCAAGATGTTGCCGAGCTGAACGGTCACCGGGTTCACGATGGCGCCGACTTTCAGGGCGGACAAAGCAGTCAAGGTCGATGCCGCCGTATTACTGTCACGCCCCAGTACCGTGGATGTCGCATCAATAATCTGACCGACGGTTATGTTTTGCGCCAGCACCTCGCTATAGCCGCCTGCGGTCAGCGCCAGATTCACTTTCAGCTGATCGAGAAAATCAAACAGATTTAGCTGAGTGCCGATCAGGCCATTCCAGCCCAGCACCGAGACATTGACCGAGCCACCCAGCAAGCCGCCTATCAAAGTGTTCAGCAGTGCGCCTCGGCTTGAATCTACCGTTGCCACGGTGGTACGCAGAGCCAGAGAGGCCAGAGGCACCCCCTTGGTCGCCACTGCCGCGGCAGAAAGCGTGATGTCATTGCCAAACAGGCCGCCCGCAATCACGCTGGCTGGCACACGATGCGAGACCATCACCTGAATGGCATTATCGACGCCGCCCACGGGTGTCGGGCCGACCGAGCGAATGCCGGCATTCGAGCTTGCCTGTCCGCAGACGGTGGCCAGCGTATTCACACCACCGACAACAAAGCTGTTTCTGGCTGCACTTTCGGTGGCGTAAGCCGCTGCCGTACTGGTATTGCAGGCACCATCCCTGGCCATAGCTTCAATGGCCGCCATATCAGCGACACGCTGCAACTTCCGCTTCTCGACATACAAACGCCCAGTGTCAATTACCAGAGCCAGACACAAGACTGCAAGCAACATGAATCCCATTGTCAGGAACAAAGCAGCGCCCTGCTGACTCTGGCGCACCTTAAAAGCCGACAGGACATGCTGGCCATGAAATGGCTTATGTAATTTCATGAACCAATGCTCCTGTTACTTGCCCGCACCGAAAGTATCGCCATAGATACTTTCCTTGATGGCGAAGTCATAGGTCTTGAGAAAGCGTTCAGCAGCCTTTTCACGCTGTACGGCAGACGCTGCTTGCGGGTTGCTAGATGCCTGCAGGCCACTGCGCTGCAACTCCAGCCAGGCCTCCGTTTGTGAGCCCGGGGCTGGCAGTGCAGTGTGTGCCAACAATGGCAGCGCAACGCCCAAAAACACCAAGGATCGAACCACAGATGCCAATAGGGTTGAACGGATCATGATAAAGCTCCTGTCAGGATGATCTCATCATAGGGCGCGGAACGCGCCACTATGGCATCCACTGCAAAACAGCAACAAATTGTCACCATTCAATTACATGCGCTGCGCGGGCTTGGGTGGTACCGACACGGCTGGTATTACACGAGGGCTGATCGGACAAAATACTGATGTCTCGACACCGCTGCGCTTACGCATCAAGTACTGACAGCTGCGCACAAGCTCCTTTTGCTCAGACTCCACAAAATTGCTGCGCGCTGACCAGTACGACCAGGATTCGTTATCGTTGCGCAACAAGGCCAGCAGCGCCAGATTGAACACCGGCATTCGATCGTCCGATGCCAACTCGGCGGCGGTACGCAACTCAAATTCGGCCTGACGATCCATGCTCAAATGCATGTAGATAAAGCCAAGATCGTTACGCACACGACTGTCTATTGGCATCAAGGCTGCCGCCGCCGCCACTTTCTGCATGGCCAAACGGTAATCGCCGCGCTGAGCTGCCATCAAGCCCAAGCCATGCTCGGCACGTCCGGTCAGACAGCTGCCTTGCAAAGCCCGGTACCAGGACTCAGCCTGCGGCGACTCCAGATGACGCAGGATGTCTGCGCGCAGGGCTGCCACCACGGCTACCTCTGCTGGTAGTGTCTGTATTTGAGCCAAAGCAGCATAATAGTTGCCTTCGCGTATACGCTCCTCGATGAGCGCCCTGATCAAGTCTTCGTCCTTGCTTAACGAAGCCCGGCAATTAATGCGTATTTGCGGCTCCTGAGTTCCAACAGCACGTGCCTCGACAGCGACATTACCAGCAATCGGCCGCACACTCGTATGTGGCGTGGCGCAGCCACTGACACTGGCAACTAGCAACAATACGGCGATTAAGCGCAACCCGATCAAGCCCATCACATATCTCCCATGGCGTCGCCAATCGAAATGAAACCTGGGCCAGCCAGCAGAATGACCAGTGCCGGGAAGAAAAACACCACCATGACCACAGTCATGCGTGCGGTGAGCTTGCTGACCTTTTCCTGCATGTCGGTCAGGCGCCGGCTTTCCATGACTTCAATGAGCTTCGTCAGCGAGGCACGAGCACTGCCGCCCTGCTTCAACATCTGACGAATGATGACCGTGACATCGGTAAAGTTGGCATGATCCAGCGCGGCAGCCGCACCGCCCAGCTCGTTCTCCAGATCCAGACCCCGCTCGGCCCGGCGCAGTACAGGCTCTAGCTCCAGCACCAGCTCCGGCAAGACCAGCTTGGCTTCAGTGGCCATGACACGCAACGCCTGCTCCACGGCCAGACCTGCATCAAAGAGAATTCTCAGCATCTGAACAAACAGCGACAACTCATCGTCAATACGCTTGAGGCGGTCAGCGGCACGGCTATTGATGACTCGCTTCGGCATGAGCACGCTGACAATCACAGTCGAGACGCCGATCAAAAGACCATTTTGCGTATAGCCATGAATCATGATCCACAAACCGGTCAAGGCCATGGCAACAATCGGCAGGATGACTTGCACGCCGTAAAGCGTTGCCCGCTGCGCCGCAGATCGGTAGCCAGCACGCCACATGGCTAGCGCCAGCTCCCTGTCCTTCTCAATATGCTGGCGAATACGCTCTTGATCATCGAACAGATCGGCAAAACGCATGCTTAACAAACGGGCATCTTCGTGCGCATTGCCACGGATGCTCATGCGCCGCTCGACCAGTCGTCGCTCGCCGGCAATACGAGTGAAAATCCAGACAGAAATGCCGACTGCCAGCAAGATGACCAGAAATAATACCGTGCCATAGAGTCCTGCCATCATCAAATGCTCCTCAGCATCTTCCAGATCACGGCCATGCCGGAGATTTGCATGACCGCCGCCGTGACCATGACCCATTTGCCGGTCGGGTCATCGATCATCTGATAGATGTAGTCCGGATTGCTCAGGATCATGAACGAGCCCACCATGATCGGCAGTGCAGACAAAACCACCGCACTGGTACGAGTCTCGCCGGTAAAGGCGCGCAGCTGCCGGTTCAGATGCTCGCGCTGCTGAATCAGCGTGATGATGTTGTTAAGCAAATCAATCAGGCTGCCACCAAAGCGCGAGTTCACGCTCACGCCCAAGGCCAACACCTGTAATTCCTTCAAAGCATATATCTCGGACAGATCAATGAATGCCTCAGGAATCGTCATGCCGAGCTGAATATTACGCTGCAGCTTGAGCATGACTGTCTTCAGCGGCTCGTCAGCATCGCGGGTGGCAATGAAAAAACTATCGGCCAGCGTCTTGCCGGTACGCATCAAACGCACAACTTGATCGAGCAGGCGCGGCAGTTGAGACACAATCAAATTCATGCGCCGCTGATAAATGCTGCCGATTGCCGTATAGGCAAAAACTATCAGTCCGAATGCCAGCAACAGCGCTAACGCAAAACCGAACTGAATGATCACCAGCAGCAGGATCAGCGTCAGCCCCAGACCGATCATGCGCCTATGAGTTTCGGGCAGCGTAATGCCAGCACGCTCGAGATGCACCGTGAGCCAGTTCTTTTTCGGAAACTCCAAGGCCTGTACGCCAATCAGTGCCAGACGCTTGGAGACAGCCTCCTCCTGTGCCTGTTTCTGACCCAGCCAGATCAGATAAAGCGAGCCAAGACCCATCAGCATGGCCGCCAGAAGATAGACAAAAAACAGCATCAGCGATTAGCCTCGGCTTGCTTCATCAACTCGATAACACGCGGCTTGGCTGGGCCACTGCTGGTCTTTGAGTGCTGGCCGCTGATGCGATCGAGCTTGAACAGCGTGTTGGTCACATACTGATCATCACGCAAGTCCACCACTTCGGTTATTTCTGCCACGCAACGGCGGCCATTCGGCAAGCGCGTGAGCTGCACCACAATGTCGACTGCTGACACGATGATGGCGCGCAAGGTCGCCTCGGAAATTTTCTGCCCGGATAAGCCCACCAGTGTCTCCATGCGCAGCAAGGCATCGGCGGCGCTGTTCGCATGCAGCGTCGACATCGAGCCTTCATGGCCGGTATTCATGGCCTGCAACATATCCATGACTTCATAGCTGCGCACTTCGCCGACAATGATGCGATCCGGACGCATACGCAGCGCATTACGAATCAGATCGCGGGCGCTGACTTCGCCAAAACCTTCGGCGTTGGGTGGGCGAGTCTCCAGACGCACGACATGGTCATTGTTGAGCTGAAGCTCAGCCGTATCCTCAATGGTGACAATACGCTCATGGTGATTGATAAAGCCGGACAACACATTCAGGAAAGTCGTCTTACCGGTCCCTGTACCACCACTGACGAGAATATTGGCACGCTGCGACACCGCTTTTTTGATGAACGCGAGCATATCCTCGCTGACCGAGCGATAAGTCACCAGATCATTAGCACGCAACAGGTCACGGCGAAACTTACGAATGGAGATGCTCGGACCATCCAGTGCAATCGGCGGAATGATGGCATTGACACGACTACCGTCGGGCATGCGAGCATCGACCATAGGGCTGGACTCATCGAGGCGACGACCGATAGGCGCGAGAATGCGCTGGATCACGCGTGAAACATGGTTGTCATCGACAAAGCGCAGATCGCTGCGCTGAATCACGCCATCGCGCTCAAAGAAAATGCGTTGGGCACCGTTGACCATGATTTCTGTCACCGAGCTGTCTTTCAGCAGCGATTCCAGCGGGCCGAAGCCAACCAGCTCATCCACCAGCTCTTCAGCAAGACGATCTGCCTCGTAGCGTGACAAGGGTAAGGCATTGTCATTGACATAAACCGTCAGCTTGATCTGGACATAATCCATGATCGCCTGGCGCGTGTTCTCCAGAATATTGAAGTGATCATCATCTACGCGCTCGATCAGATAGCGGTGAAAACGAAACTTGATCTGGGCGATGTCCTGCTCGATCTTTTTCGGCGACATCCGGCCGCCGGGAATGTAGCCGGCCATGTCAGCCCCCCTTCAGGCTGGATTTGAGCTTGTCGAGAAAGTTCGCCGGTTTTGCTGCGGCAGCCTTGCTCTTGGCAATGGCCGGCATGTGAATCATGTCTGCCAGCTCTCGATACTTCTTCGCCAACGGATCCTGTGGCGCCAGCTCGAATACAAGCTGGCCGATGTTCATCGCACGCAAGCGCAGCTCAGCGGCGGCTGGCAGCTCGACATGACGCTCGACGGCAAATGAGCGCGCAATAGCTTTGCAGTCCGGCGAAATTTTCGGCAGATAGTGGTCGACCAGCAATATGGAGTCGGCAATCGGCACCCCCAGCTGCTTGAGGCCGGACTGGAAATCGAGACCGGCACGACAGCTGGTAATGGATTGGTCCACAGCGAAGATGATGTGGTTGGCGTTGCCGATCAGCAGCTCGGTCATGTCCACCGTGGGCAAGCCGCAGATATTTACCACCACATGCGTGAACAGGCTCCGCAAGGTACCGACCAGCAGGAACATTTCGGAGGTGGTGACCTCCTGCATGTCCATACCCTCGCGCGGGGCCGAGAGAACGCGCACGCCCGACTTGTGACGCGGAAACGCGGTATCTACGAGTGTCTGATCGAGACGACGCAAATTGCGCAACGTATCCATGAAGCTGAATTGGCCTTCGAGGCCAAACAACAGCTGCGCTTCGGCAAAAGGCTGCCCGATGTCGACCAGCAGAACTCGGGCATCCGGATTTTTGCTTTGCAGTACAGCTGCAATGTGCAAGGAATGAAAAGCAGACTGCAATATCGGTCTTTCGCTGGCCAACACGACCATGGTGCCCTGCCGCATGGGGCTCTCGATCACCTCTGGCACACGTTCGCCGAGGCGTCGCACCAGACCAGCGAGTTCGCTAGGGCGCGTGGTGAAGGTGACGAAGTCTTTGGCTCCGGCCCGCATTGCGCCGAGCAGACGATCCTGGTCAAGCACATCAGATACCGCGACACAGGCCAGCGTTGGGCTGGCCGCCACAAGACCTTCGATGAATTGCACATCCTCTATCCAGCCATCACGACGCACCGGCACGAAAATAATCGACGCCGTCGCCATGTTTATCAGCTGCATAACGTCATTAAGGTCGCGCTGCTGGGACATGACCACATCAGCAGTCCCCTCAAGCGCCGCCTGCAACCATTCAAACTGGTCGCGCTGCTGGGTCACAATCACCACGGAAGGCATGTTGCTCATTATTTTTTACCGGGAAAAGCCAATGGGGGCACGACGATAGGGCGAGTCAGAGCCACGAAAGAACAGATGCCCGGCAGAGGGCTCGTAGTTACGCAGGCCATCACCCGGCATAGCAGGCAGCTCGGCTTTTGCCGACAACGGCTTCACTAATCGTGGCGTGACAATCATGAGTAGTTCGCGATCTTCACTCTCAAAGCGATTCGAGCGAAAAAACGCGCCAAGGATGGGAATATCACCCAGCCCCGGCAGTTTGCTGGCGTTGTTGTTAGTACTGCGCGACACCAGACCACTGATGATGAAACTCTCGCCATCTGCCAAGGAAATCGTGGTGTCTGTGCGACGGATACGCAACGCAGGAATGACCGAGCCCTGCAAGGTAACAGCATTATTGAAATCAAGATCGCTGACTTCAGGCGCTACCTTCAGCAAGATTTGCTGATTGCTCAAGACCGTCGGTGTCAGACTCAAACGGACACCAAACTCCTTGTACTCGATGGCAACACTGCCATTGGCGCCCTGCGGCACGGGGATCGGCACTTCACCGCCCGCCAGGAAGTTTGCCGACTGCCCACTCATGGCGACCAGTGACGGTCGCGACAAGGTATAGGCATAACCTGTCTGCTCGAGGAGGTTAATGGCCGCCAAAAAGCGACTCGAACTCCCACCCCAAAGAATATTGAACGCACCTGCATCCAGTGGAAAACCCAGCGTTGGAAATACGCCTGGTGACGCAGAGGGGGATGTCGGCGACCCCGTTGGCGATGAAACAAGACCCTTCCCGCCTCGTGCCATCAACCGCGCACCCACCTCGCTCAGACGCGAACGACTGAGCTCGACAAATCGAATATCTGCCTGCACCTGCGATGGCAAAGTAACCAGCACTTCGGGAGCAGCCGTCTGCGCCACTTGCTGAGCAGCACTCATGGCCGTAGGCACATTAACAATAATGCGTGCTGGCTGCTTACCGCACTCAGTCCATACCAACAGGCTGGTTTCACCCGCTTTCTTGCCCTGAATCAGGAGATTACGAGCATCCGTCAGCGTTACATCAGCAGTCGCCGGATCACCAATAGACAGCCGTGTCGCAGCGCCTGGCAGAGTCAGCGTATCTTGCAGACCAGCCTTGATCGTCAGGACTTTGGGCCAGACAAAGTCCGGATCATCACAGCCTGCTGCCTGCACCGCACTGATCGGCAAGGCACAGACCAGACCTAATCCCAGCGTCATTGGCCATGATCTAGCTAGTGTCTTCAACAGGGTGCGATTCATGGTGTCACCCTCTGAGGATCAAGGCCGCGATAGATCATGATGGTCGGCTCCGTGGGTTTTGGTTTTGCCGGTGCACTCGGTTTCGCAGGACGGGACGGGGCACTACGCGCCGTACCAGCCGCACCAGCCGTACCAGCCGCCTGCAAGGCGCTGGACGTGAGCAACTGGCGTTGCGCAGCACTAGGAACATTGATGGAAGGAGCTGCAGGCTTGCACGCTACAGCAGCAGATACCGCGGGCTGATTTGTGCCGGCGGTCGGTACAGCAACAGGTGCGACAATCTGCGTCTCGGCAGCTGGGCGCGTCGCCATGCGCAAGGTACCCAGGCTGCTCGCCAGCATGATGCGCGTGACATCCTTTTCAGCAACCGCGAGTACGGCGGAACGCGCACGGGCACGCTCGCTCTTGCGCCCAGCTTTCTGCTCCGGCGTTTCCGTACCGCCTGCCGGATTGATGATGTCGGCACCAAAGCCCAGCACACGCAATGACTGCATGACCACCTGGGCAGAGTCCCTGGCACCATTCTCGCCACGCAAAAACAACAGAATATCGACTGTATCGCCGGGTTGCACAAAGCCGCCGCCGCCAACGACCTCATCCACCGGAATAGCCACGGCACGCTCGCCTGGCTTGAGCAGTCGCGCCACTTCGCTGCCAGGCTGCAAATTACCCAGCTCCAGCAAAGCACCTGCGGACAGTTCAACCTGTATGGTCTGACCAACCACCTCTGCAATGGTGCGATAGGTGCGTGGTGGTGCAATTTTGAGGTAATCGATGGCCAGATCATCGGCAGCCAGCACCTTGTAGGCCGGCACGCCCTGCTTGATCACCACGACAGCGACTTTGCCCGGCACACCAATCTCTGCCACTTTTTGTGCGGCAATGGCCTTCTGCTCAGCCTGTATGGCTGCCTGCTTTGCTTCTGTTGTGGTCTTGTAGCCCAAATAACCCGCCACCGAGGCTCCCAGAATGAGCAATATGGCAAGCAAAATCATGACCCGGCTATTCATGGTGATAGCATCCTTTTTTATAGGCTCTAGCGGTAAAGCAGCCACTCTGTTTTACATCCTAACAAGCTTGTCACCACTTCACAGTGGCAAATCAACAATCCCCTACAAGCATTTACAAAGAAACGACAAAATGCATTCTAGTTGGGTAGCAAGCCGGCAAAAAGTACGTACACTTTGAATTGTCCGGCAAAAACCGCAGACACTTTTTCCCTGGAGATTTAAAATGAAAAAACTTCAAAATCTGGTTGCGAAAATGCGTCGCGATGAAAAAGGCGCAACCGTCATTGAGTATGCCCTGATTGCCGCCTTGATCTCGGTTGCAGCGATCGCCGCGTTCAGCTTCATCGGCACATCCGTTAAGTCAACGATGAGCGGTATCGGTAGCGCCATGTCTTCAGCGACACCAACCTAAGCGATCGCAACAGCCAGTGATAGACTAAAAACTGAATATCGCCCCATATTGCCCATTACAAAGAAACGAAAATACGACCCTGGAGATGTACCATGAAAAAAATTCAAACGCTCATTGCGAAAATGCGTCGCAATGAAAAGGGCGCAACTGTTATCGAGTACGCTCTGATCGCGGCCTTGATTTCTGTTGCGGCTATCGCTGCCTTTAGCTTCATTGGCACTTCTGTGAAGTCCACCATGAGCGGCATCGGCAGCGCAATGCAGTCAGCAACACCAACCTGATTAGTTGCATGATTGAGAATGGGCCTTGATGGCCCATTTTTTTCAGTCTGCTCTGCGGGGGCGCCAAATCATGATGAAAATATTATCAATGTTCATGCAGCATGAGAAAGGCGCAACTGTCGTCGAGTATGCCTTGATTGTTGGCCTGATCGCTTTAGTGGCATTTGTTGCTATGCCCATGGTTGGCAACAATACATTCACCGCGCTACGCGAAGTCAGCTCGAACATGGATGAAGTCAGCTCCGACCTTCACCATCCCTAACATCAGATCAGCTTAAAACACCCAATACCGCATCCCGATTATTGCAAATCAGCACCACATCGCAGCCTGCTGCCAACGCCAGATCTCGTCGCTCAGCCATGCTGCCGATACCTGCAGCGCCTTCCATGCACAAGTCATCGGAAAAAATTAAGCCCTGAAAGCCCAGCTGCTCGCGCAGGACTGTCTTGAGCCAGAATGAAGAGAAGCCGGCAGGCAGCGGATCTACCTGTGGATAGACCACATGCGCCGGCATAATGCCGTCGAGCTCATGCGCCAGCGCACGAAACGGTTGCAAATCATAGGCGTCAATTTCGGCCCAGCTGCGATCATCCACCGGCAAGGCGAAATGCGAATCAGCGGCCACCGAGCCATGCCCCGGAAAATGCTTACCGATGGTCATCATGCCAGCAGCTTTCATGCCTTGCATGAAAGCACGCACCAAGGCCGTGGCCGCAGCCGGGTCGGTGTGAAAGGCACGATCGCCGATGACACCACTGACACCCACATCCAGGTCCAGTACCGGTGCAAAACTGAAATCAACACCGACAGCACGTACTTCGCGTGCCATCAGCTCACCGCAAGTGCTGGCGGCTGCCAGCGCTGCTGCAGGATCCTGATCATATTGATGACCAAACAGGCGCATCGCCGGCAGGCGCGTGAAGCCCTCGCGGAAGCGCTGCACACGCCCACCTTCCTGATCCACCGCGATCCATAACTCGGGTCGCACTGACCGCATGGCCGCCGTGAGTTCGGCAATTTGCCTATGTGTATCCACATTACGGCTGAACAGAATGACGCTACCAACCTCCGGATGCGTCAGAACTTCCTTGTCTTCGGCCGTCAAAGTCAAACCGCCTACATCCACCATCAAGGGTCCACGCGTCATTGCCACTCTCTCCAACATTAGGCACCAAGGCCGGTCATCGCCAGAATCACTCTTGGCGTTTAAAGGCGAGAAGTAAGCCGATCAGGCAACGAATTGTCAAAGCCTGAATAACTATCCGGGCAAGCGCTCAGTGCTATGATCGGCTCAGATTGCACCCCAGCTGCGGTGCCCCGGAATGGCTTTCTTAACATGCTCATATTGCCGCTTGTTTCTCGTGCTCTCTTGCTGTCATTGGCAATTGCCCTGCCCGCCTTCGCCGATACCGAACTGGCACCCAATGAGCAACAAAGCAAAGTCGCCAGAACAGTCGCCAGGCAGCTAGCCGCTCTGCATTACAGCCGCCCACCGCTGGATGATGCTTTGTCTGTGGTTGTCTGGAACCGCTACCTGAGCGATCTTGATAGCCAGCGTCTGTTCTTCATTGCATCAGACATCGACGGGTTCGTGCGCTGGCAATCACAATTCGATGATCTACTCAAAGCAGGACAGATTGGCCCAGGCTTCACCATCTACAATCGTTTCCAGAACCGCCTGCGCGAACGCCTTCAGTTTGTCCTGGGCGAACTCGACAACAACAAGAAGCTCTTTGATTTCAGCAGCAATGACAGCCTCGTGCTGGAACGCAAAACAGCCGCCTGGGCCAAGACCAGTGCCGAGCTTGATCAGTTGTGGCGCTTGCGCGTGAAGTCTGCCGCACTCAGCCTGAAACTTGCCGGCAAGACTAACGACGAAACTCTGGCAACCCTGAAGCGTCGCTACAAGTCTCAGCTCACCGCGCTCAATCAGACCAAAAGTGAAGATGCCTTCCAGGTCTTCATGAATGCCTTTACGGAAACCTACGATCCGCATACCGAATATTTTTCGCCGCGCAGCTCGGAGAATTTCAACATCAACATGAGTCTGCAGCTTGAAGGCATTGGTGCCGTGCTGCAGACCGATGACGAATACACCAAGGTCGTGCGTCTGGTGCCGGGTGGCCCTGCGGACAAGTCGCGCCAGCTGAAACCGAATGACCGACTGATCGCCGTAGCCGAAGGCGAAAAAGACTTTGTCGATGTGGTCGGTTGGCGCATTGACGAAGTGGTGCAGCTGATTCGCGGCGCCAAGGGCACTACTGTGCGCCTGCAAGTCTTGCCGGCGGGATCCACGGATACAGCCAATACCAAAGAGGTCAGTCTGGTACGCAATACCGTCGCGTTGGAAGATCAGGCGGCCACGAAAAAGATTGTTGACATCAAACGTGATGGCATCGTACGCCGCGTTGGCGTCATCAAACTGCCAACCTTCTATGCCGACTTCCAGGGCATGCAGGCCGGCGATCCGAACTACCGCAGCACCACGCGCGATGTGCATAGGCTACTCACCGAGCTGAAGCAGGAGCGTATTCAGGGCATCATCCTTGACCTGCGCAATAACGGCGGTGGCTCACTGTCGGAAGTGAATGACCTAATTGGCGAGTTCATCAGCACTGGCCCGACCGTACAAGTACGCGATGCACGCGGCAAGGTTGAGGTATTGGGTGACGGCAATCCGGAAGTGACCTACTCCGGCCCGCTGGTGGTCATGACCAACCGCCTGTCAGCCTCGGCTTCGGAGATTTTTGCCGGTGCCATCCAGGACTACGGCCGTGGCCTGATCGTTGGCGGCACAACATTCGGCAAAGGCACGGTGCAATCATTGCGCGAACTCGGAGCCGGTCAGCTGAAAATCACCGAGGCCAAGTTCTACCGCATCTCTGGTGCCAGCACCCAGCACAAGGGCGTGGTTCCGGACATCGTCTTTCCGGAGCTGATCATGGCCGATGACATCGGCGAATCAGCACTGCCACGCGCCCTGCCCTGGGATACGGTTGCGCCGGCACGCTATCAGCGTCAAGGCCAGGGCAACTGGCGCATGACCACGCTGCGCAGCAACTCAGCACAGCGGCAGGCACGCAACCCTGACTTCCGCTACCTGCTCGATGAGCAAAAATTAATTGCCGATTTGAGCGCTCTGAAAACACAGTCATTGAGTGAGAAAATCAGACGCCAAGAAAAGCAGCAGCTAGATAGCCGCCGCCTCGGCATCGAAAATCGCCGCAGGCTGGCGAAAGGCCAAAATTCGCTGAAATCTTGGGATGACTTCGAGACCCAGCAAGAAAAGCTGAACCCCAATTCCGATCCTGGCTACGAGCGCCCCGAAGAAGCCGCACTGGTCATCGAGGCCGCTGAAATTCTGCTCGATACCCTGCCACCCATACGCAACATGCCGAGCCTGCCGGCCATCAAAACCGCTGCGCCAGCAAACAGTAACCCGACTCGCGCCATCAGCGAGCGCTAAGTCGCCATGGCCCATTTGCCAGTGTCAGACAGTCGGGCACTGGATCATCTGCTGACGCGCCTAGTCGGGCGTGCCAGCAGCGTCGGCAATCAACTGACGCTACTGCGTGACAGTCGCGAGCATGAGGCCGCGACACTGCAGCTGATTGCTCAGGCAGAACACAGTATTGCCCTCGAAAACTACCTGATTGCCGATGACGACTGGGGCAGAAGTTTGCTTGCAGCGCTCTGCCAAGCCGCTAGGCGAGGTGTCCGCGTTGCCGTGCTCTGCGACTGGCTGGGCAGCTGGCGCTTGAGTCGGCGCTGGCGGGCCACGCTGCTGGCAGCCGGAGGCGAATGCCGGCGCTTCAATATCCCGGGCTGGGGCGAGCCTCTGGCCTGGATCATACGCAACCATCGCAAGCTACTGGTCGTGGACAGCCAGCATGCCCTGATCACCGGCTGGTGCCACAGTGCGCGCTGGCGCGGACAGGCCACATCGCCTGGTGGCGTGACACTGCCTTGGCGTGACACCGGCGTGCAGATAACCGGGCCGGTGGCAGCAGAAGCAGAGTCCGCCTTCGCCAAAACCTGGGCTATCGCTGGCGGACAAAGCTGGATCTGCCGTGAAGCCAACGCTAGCCGCAATACAGAGGCCGATAACGGCCACAGCCGAGTCCGACTCATTGTTGGCCAGCCACAAAGCAGCCCGCTGTTTCGTCTCGATCAGCTCATGATCAGTCAGGCGCAGCGCAGGTTGTGGCTCACCGATGCTTATCCGGTAGGAACGCCGGCCTATCTTGATGGCCTGCGCCGCGCCGCGCAGGCAGGCGTTGATGTACGACTGCTGGTACCCGGCAGCAGCGATCTGCCTTGGCTGGGTCTGCTCGCGCGCAGCGGCTACCGAGCCTTGCTGGAAGCCGGCGTACGCGTCTTCGAATGGAACGGCCCAATGCTGCATGCCAAGACCGCCGTCATTGACGGGCACTGGGCGCGTGTTGGATCGAGTAACCTCAACCCGGCATCTTGGCTGGGCAATTACGAGCTCGATGTTGCTATTGAGTGCACAGATTTTGCAACGCAAATGGAAGTGCAGTTCCTGATGGATTTAGACAATGCCACCGAAATTGTCATGCGTCCCGACCAAAGCGTACGCTTGGCACAGCCACGCAAACGACAACGCCGGCAGATGTCGCATCAGCAAAGCGCGGTCTCCACCATTCGTGTTTCACGCGCCATGGCACTCGCCGTGCGCGAATCTCGCCGCCTCGGTCCGGCTGATGCCACCGCGCTGATGCTGCTGGCGCTAATCGGTCTGAGTATCGCCGCGCTGGCATTCTGGCGACCAACATGGGTGGCCTGGCCACTGGCTGCCATCAGTGCTTGGATCAGCATCAATTTGCTGCGCATCGCCTTGCGACGTTACCGGTTCTACCGCAAATCGGGGCAGAGCATGGCCGGCTCGGGCAATACCGAAAGATCAACGAAAACGCCAGAAGAGACTTGACCCTTGGCCTGACTTCGGTATCCTCCTCGGCGGTTCGGAGGCGTGGCAGAGTGGTTGAATGCACCAGTCTTGAAAACTGGCGTGGGTTTGCGCCCATCGTGAGTTCGAATCTCACCGCCTCCGCCAAACTCTTTTCAAATCAGTAGCATCCACAATATTCCGAAACAGTTCCTAGCACTGAATACGCTAAATGCTACAGGCCTAAATAACTCCTGACGCTAACTGAACACTCTGCAATTTTTCGTCTGATGCGGCCGGACCATAGCGCATGGCAAGTTGCAGCGACTTCCTGCACTTCATCGATAGCACCAAAGATTACTGGCATGGCCTGAGCACCATCGGCACTCTTGTTTTGTACCTGACACAATCAGAGCACAGGAGATCAGCATGGTAATTTTCGCCAGCACCGTCACCATCAGTATGCTGTTTCACGGTATCTGGGCCCTGCTCACCCGGCCCTATGCAGAGCCGCATTCAGTCAGCAATTAACTACGATTTGCCCCGCTGAAAAATGAACGATTGATCTATCCCTTTGGCCCGACAAATCTGCTTAACTCTGGGGCAGTTCAATCACTGCTTCGGAGTTAAATCAGATGAGCACCGTTACCCTGCATGGCAACCCAGTCCGCGTTGATGGCGTAATCGCCAGCGTCGGTCAGTCAGCACCCGCTTTCTCCCTAGTTAATGGCAAGCTGGCAGACACCACACTCGCCAGCTTTGGCAATCAACGCAAAGTGCTGAATATTTTCCCGAGTGTCGACACCCCGACTTGTGCAACTTCGGTGCGCAAGTTCAACAGCCAGGTCAGCACGCTGGAAAACACCGTAGTGCTTTGCATTTCAGCCGACCTGCCGTTTGCGCAGGCCCGCTTCTGTGGCGCCGAAGGTCTCGACAAAGTGGTCAATCTGTCTACCTTGCGCGGCGGCGAATTCCTGAAAAACTATGGTGTTGCTATTGCCGAAGGTCCGCTTACCGGTCTCGCGGCCCGTGCTGTAATCGTTCTCGATGCTGATAACAAAGTGCTGCACAGCGAGCTCGTCGCTGAAATTGGCGATGAACCCGATTACGACGCAGCAATCGCCGCCTTGGCATGACATTGCCGTTCGTGCTGCGCGCCGGTCAAAAAGCGCGCACACAGATTCTGCAACACGGGCTCACCGCCGATAGCCTAGCGGCTTTCGGTGCGCCTGCCGGCGGCCCAAAATTCATTATTCAAAGCCATCTCGACCGCTTCCTGTTTTCGCAGTGGCTACCGCAGCGCAAGCAGGCATTGCCGGCCTTCGGTTCATCCATCGGTGCTTTTCGCTTGCTGGCAGCAGCGCATCCTGATCCGGTCGCCGCCGCAGAGCGTCTGTATCAAGCCTATTGCCGGCAGCATTACGCCAGCAAACCCAGTGCTGCCGACGTCACGCGCGAAGTGAACGAAATTCTGCATGCTGTGCTGCGGGAAGATGATATTGAACACATCCTGCATCATCCCTGGTTGCAGTTGAATTTGCTGACCACACGTTGCCTGGGACTGGCAGCAGCCAGGCAACCAGCCTGGCAAGCCATTGGTTTTGCACTCGCCTATGCCAGCAACCTGCGGGCCCGGCATCGGCTGGCGACGCGCTTCGAGCGCTGCGTTTTCCAGAATCTCACCGCCGCAACACCCGTGCTGGCCAATGATGCCTTCCATACGCACACGGCCCGACTGACTCGTGACAACCTGGCCCCAGTGACACTAGCCAGCGGCACCATTCCGTTGCTCATGGAAACTGTACGCGATATCCCGCACGGCCCGGCGGGAGCCCACATTGACGGCGGCATGGTCGATTACCACATGGATCTGCCCTTGCGGGAGCCGACGGCAGATGCGGGCATCCTGTTCATTCCGCATTATGAGCAGCGTGTAGTCAGCGGCTGGTTCGACAAGCGTCTGAAGCAGCGCCAGCCCAGTCATGGCGAGCGCATGCTGGTGCTGTCACCGGCACCGGAAGTGATTGCGAAGTTACCCGGCGCAAAAATTCCCTGTCGTCAGGACTTCAAGATCTACCACGGCCGCGACAAGCTGCGTCTGGCCGGCTGGCAGGCGGCACTGACGGTCAGCGAGGATATCAGCGGGGCCTTCCAGCAGCTGCTGACGAGCGGCACCGTGGATGAGCATCTGCGACCGCTCTAAATCTCTTTTAAGCCCGAAGAAAACGGCTGCGCAGGCAAGCCAGACAGGTGCAGAGCGCCATCACGGTACACAGCGTACGGGCATCCTGCCCTTGCATGGCGCTGACGGCACTCGCCGCGATGGCACCGGAGAGCGAGCCGATGGTGCCGTACAGCGCCGAGGCGGTTCCGGCTTGCGCCTTGTAAGGCTCCATCGCAAGGATGGTGGCGTTGGGCAGAATAAAGCCCAGGCAGCCGGTGTAGAGAAACAACGGCGGCAACAGCAGCCACAGTCCGCCAATGCCTGTCCAGCCCACCAGCAAGAGCATCGCACCCGCCAGCATTTGCACCAGCAAACTGGCTTGCAGCAAGGGTAAGGGCTGAAAGCGTCGCACCAGCCGGCCGTTGAACTGCGAGGCCAAAATTAGCCAGAAGGCATTGCCGCCGAAGATCCAGCCAAAGTGCGCGGGGGCAACCTTGAAGTGCTCAATGAAGACAAATGGCGAGACCGCGATGAAGGCGTACAGCCCGGCCATGCTGATGCTGCTGGTCAGTGCAAAGCCCCGGAAACGATGTTGCCTGAGTAGGTTGCCGTAGGAGCGCAGGGTGTTGGCAAGCACCAGCGGGCGGCGGTTCTCGACATCCAGTGTTTCCGGCAGGTTGTGGTGAATGGCCCACAGACAGAGACTGCCATAGGCCGCCAACGCAAGGAAAATGGAGTGCCAGCCGAAATAATGCAGGAGCTGTCCGCCGAGAATGGGCGCGACCATCGGAGCCACACCCATGACTAGCATCATGGCGGCATACATGCGCGCGGCCTCAGCGCTATCAAAGCTATCACGCACGATGGCACGGGCAATGACGATACCGGCACAGGCGCCGAAAGCCTGCAGAAAGCGCAAGGCAATCAACGCATCCACCGATGTGACCAGCGCGCAGCCCAGCGAGGCCAAGATAAATAAGCTCAAGCTGGCATACAGCGGCGGCTTACGCCCGAAGCGATCCGCCAGCGGGCCGTAGAAGAGCTGGCCGAGAGCAAAGGCGGCGAAAAAGGCTGCCAGGGTCAGCTGCATCTGGCTGCCATCGGTGCCGAGCTCGCGCTGCATGGTGGGCAGCGCCGGCAAGTACATGTCGATGGACATCGGCGCGAAGGCCGTCAGGCTACCGAGCAGAAAAACCAGCAATGGTGTGCGTTGCGCGGCCGGCATTAGTCGTCGCCCGCTTCTGCTGCCGTGTCGAGTATGCCTTCGCCGAGACGCTTGGTCGGCTTCACGCCGAGATCACGCAGCATTTCGGCCTGGCGCACGAGGCTGCCGCGACCGCTGCTGAGCTTCTTGTGGGTGTCGTCATAGGCTTTCTGTGCCTGATTCAAACGCGTGCCGACCAGCTCCAGACCTTCAACAAAGCCGACGAACTTGTCGTACAGCTCGGCACCGCGCTGGGCGATGTCCTTGGCATTGCGCGTCTGCTGTTCCTGTCGCCACAGATGCGCCACCGTGCGTACCACGAACAACAGCGTGCTCGGGCTGACCAGCAGCACATTGCGCTTCCAGGCATCCTGCCAAAGCTCGGCATCGTGACTGGTGGCAAGCATGAACGCCGGCTCCACGGGAATGAACATGAGCACGAAATCCAGCGACTTGAGGCCGTAGAGCTCTTGGTAATTCTTGTCGGAAAGACCTTTGATGTGCGCCCGCACGGAGTCGAGATGGCGCTTTACGGACGCGTCGCGCACCGTCTCATCATCACTATTGGCATAATCCAGATAGGCGTTGAGCGACATTTTCGCATCGATGATGAGGTGCTTGCCTTCCGGCAGGTGGATGACCACATCGGGCTGGGCGCGCGTGCCGTCATCACGCGTATGGCTTTCCTGGACTTCGTACTCCTGACCCTTGCGCAGGCCCGATGCCTCCAGCACGCGCTCCAGCACCAGCTCGCCCCAGTTGCCCTGGGCTTTGTTTTGGCTGGTCAGCGCTCGTGTGAGATCGGTGGCGCGCTGATTGAGCTGCTGGTTCAGGCCCATGAGCTGCTTAACCTGCTCGGCCAGCGCGGAGCGGTCCTTGCTTTCCGTGACGTAGGCAGTTTCCACCTTGCCTTGAAACTCTTGCAAGCGCGACTTCAGCGGCTCCAGTAGCTGGCCCAGCGCAGACTGATTCTGTTCGCTGAAACGCTTCGATTTCTCTTCCAGAATTTCCTGCGCCAGCACTTGAAACTGCTGCGTAAGCTGGCCACGGGCATCCTGCAGCAACGCCAGCTTTTCGCCGGATTGCTCGCGCTCGCTTTGCAGCTCACGCGTCAGGCCCGCCAACCGCTCGCGGGCTTCATTCAGCGCATTACGCAGCTCGGACAATTCTTCATCTCTGACCGCACGGCTCAAGTCCTGACGCTTCAGCTCTTCGCCGAGGCCGAGTACACGCTCCTGCCAGCGCGCCAGATCCGCCTGCGACTCAGCACGAATACGCGTCTCGGCGGTGACCACTTCGGTCTCCTGTCGCCGCAAACGACCGGCCAGCACCACATAGGTCAATAGCGCGCCAAACAACGCTGCCATCAAGGCAGCCGCAACACTCATCACTTCCATTTACCCAAGCCCTCGTTACACTGCCGGCAAGATAACACGCGGCTCACAGCCAGCAGCTCGAACACGCCCGGTTTCGGTTATCCTCAGCATCTGAATGCTCACTTTTTCACAAGGCCCGCCATGCGCCTGAGTCTCTACATCACTGCTGCGCCGGAACAGGAAAGCGCCTTTCGCGCCTGGCAATTTGCTCAGGCGGCGGTGGCTGCCGGGCATCAGCTCGAACGCATCTTCTTTGCCGGTGCTGGCGTGCAGCACGGCCAATCCCTCGCTGCGCCGGGTCGCGACGAAGTATCGCTGACGCAACGCTGGCAGCAATTACAGCAGCAGGTTCAAGCGCTGCCTGATGCCAGCGAGCTGTCTTGCGAACTGGTGCTGTGTGTCAGTGCTGCCTTGCGCCACGGTGTGCTCGATGCCGAGAATGCCCAGCGCTGGGAAAAACCGGCGGTGAGTCTGGCTCCCGGCTTCGTCATCAGCGGGCTCGGGCAACTTGCCGAAGCGCAGCTCGCTGCCGACCGCCTCATTCAGTTTCCGGCCTGACCGCATGCGCCTACTCATCATTGCCGCCAGCGACCCCTACCGCGACCTGCATGCTCAGGAGCTGCTCGATGCCATGCTGGTCGCCGCCACGTTCGGTGCCGAAGTCTCACTGCTGTTCCAGGATGCCGGCGTGCTCCAGCTACTACCCGATCAGGATGCCGAGCGCCTGGGCCGGCGCAGCCTGAGCCGTCAGCTCGATGCCCTGCCGCTGTTTGACATTGAGCGCATCTATGTCGATATCCATGCCCTCGCCAGCCTTGGCCTGAAAACCTTCGATCTGGCGCTGCCGGTGATGGCACTGGATGCCCAGGAAATGTCGGCCTTGCTGGCCGTGCACGATCAGGTCATACGCGCATGAGCACCTTGCACATTCTCTATCCAGCCGAATGGCCAATGGCGCTGGAGCGACTCTGGTCGGCCGGCGACAGCTTGCTGCTTGCCGGCGCCAGCGTATCGCTGGCACTGGCACCGAATGGCCCCTTGCAGCAATTCACACAGCGCACAGGTGCAACGGTGATGGCGCTGGATGATGCCGTGCAGTGCCGAGGCCTGCAGCCGCACTGGCCAAAGAGTATCGCGCTGGTCAGCAACGATACCTGGGTCGATGCCGTGGTCACGCACCCAAAAAGCTTGAGCTGGGCATGACGCAGCCGTTTTGGGATTCGACACGACTGCGGCCCGAATTCGCTGCCGCGCACTTCGACAGCGAAGGTTTTCTGCGCGATCTCGCGATCTGGACGCCCGCCCTGGCCAATGACATCGGCCGTTGCCTGCAACTGACCGAAGGCGATGCCCTCAGCGCTGAGCAACAGGCCATCCTGCACGCGGCTCGTGACTTCTTCGCGCGTTATCAACGCATGCCGACGACACGGGCCTTCGTCAAACATCTGGGCCAGACGCTGGGCGAGCCCTACACCGGCAGCGCCGAACTGATGCGACACTTTCCGAACTACCCGATGCGGCTGGTGGCACTCTGCGCCGGTCTGCCGAAACCGCCCAACTGCTTTTGACGCTTTTTACCGAGTCCGCCTCATGGTCATGAAAAATCTCTACAAAACGGCCGAACATCCGTTTGCGCAATACGTGCGCATCCTCGGCAAGGGCAAGACCTCCAGCCGCTCGCTGACACTGGAGGAAGCGCGCGATGCCATGGCGATGATCATCGCTGGCGATGTCGAACCCGTACAACTCGGCGCTTTTCTGATGCTGCTACGCGTCAAGGAAGAGAGCCCGGACGAGCTCGCCGGTTTTGTCATGGCGGCACGGGCTGGGCTACAGGCCGAGCGTGATGACGCGCTGGCGAAAGCAGCTCAAAGCGCGATTCAGGTCGATCTCGACTGGTCGTCCTATGCCGGCAAACGCAAGCATTACCCGTGGTTTCTGCTCGCGGTGAAAGTGCTGGCCGCACAAGGCGTGCGTGTGTTCATGCATGGTGCCAGTGGGCATACCGTGAATCGTCTTTACACCGAAGCCGTGCTGCCCTGCCTTGATCTGCCAGTGTGCAACGAATGGCACGAGGTGAGCTCCGCGCTGGCCACGACCAACTTTGCCTATCTCAGCTTGGACACCGTTTGCCCGCCTTTGGGCGAGATCATTCAGCTACGCAATGTGCTTGGCCTGCGCTCACCAGTGCACACGCTCTCGCGACTGCTCAATCCGGTCGATGCGCCGTATGTGATGCAGGCCATCTTTCACCCGGCTTATCGCGAATCGCATCAGCATGCGGCCGAGCGACTGGGCTATCGCAACAGTTGCGTGATCAAGGGCGAAGGTGGCGAAATCGAGCGCAATCCGGATGGCCTGTGTTTGGCCAAGCAAATCGTTGATGGCGTGCTAACCGAAGAAGAATGGCCAGCGCTGTTTCCGCTACGACATGCCGCCGAAGAGGCCTTCGACCTCGACCATTTCCTAGCGGTCTGGCGTGGTGAAGCCAGTCATGAGTACGGCGAAATGGCCGTCATTGGTACGCTGGCACTGGCCTTGCGCGTGCTGCAGCGGGCGGAGAGTCAGGAGCAGGCACTGAGTTTGGCAACGAACTATTGGCAACATCGGCACCATGCCTGAGGCGGCGGCACCTTGGCTGAGCTATCAGCACCCTGCCGTGCGCGATCTGGTTTGGCTGCTGGCCAGCGCCCCGCTCATGGCGTCTGGCGAGTCGGCATATTGGCCATCGGCGAGTGACTACCTGGCCTTGCATGCCCGCCACGAGCCGTGGCTACGCGCGCTGGATGCCGAACCTCAGCCGCTGCTGACGTGGTTAAGTCAGACTCGGGATCATCGCCTAGGGCGTTACGCCGAGGACTTGCTGGGCTTTTGGCTGGCCTCACCGAGCAATATCGAGTTTGCTTTGGTAGCTGAGCATGTGGCGCTGCGCACACACGGCATCACCTTGGGCGAGTTCGATTTTCTGGTGCGGGAACGGATATCCGGGCAACTCTGGCATATCGAATTGGCGTTGAAGTTCTATTTGGGCACGCCCGATCAGCAGTGGCTAGGCCCGAATCGGCAAGACAGTCTGGCCCGCAAGCTCAAACATCTCATCCAACAACAATTGCCACTGCTACAAACGCCAGCGGGTCAAACCTGGCTGCATTCGCAGGGTCTGGAAACGCCGCGCCCTTGGGCCTGGATCAAAGGCCGGCTGTTTTCGCCCTACAACTCCGAGGCCGATACCAGCACACCGCAGTGGTTTACACCAAACCAGTTACGCAGCTTCGCGCAAGCCAGGGGCCATGACTGGCATACCTTGGCAAAAGCGCATTGGCTGGCCCCTGGGTCGTCAACGCCGAGCCAACATGCACCGTTCAATGTCGAGACCGATCTGCCCAGCATCGCCACGCAGGCGTTGATCGCGTTTCAAGGCCAACAGGAAGTGCTACGCGCCTTTGTGGTTGGAAATGACTGGTGTGATGCACCGATTTCATCGTTATGCAATACCGCCGCCGACGAACGGTAAGCTACACTAACTGCGATTTTTACCGCTTTAGAGACAACCCCACATGCGCGTCTGGATGTTTCCACTTTTTGCCACGCTATTGGGGCTCACACCAGCAGCGCATGCCGTGCTGACCATTGAAATCAGCAAGCAACTGGCTGCGCTCAAGCCCTTGGCGGTGATGCCCTTTGTTGACGACAACGGTGGCGAGAATCTCGCTAGCATCGTGCGTAATGACCTGAGTCGCGGCGGATTGCTAAAGGTTGTTGCGGAGAATGACCTGCCGCTGGGCTTGACACTGGCGGGGACCATCAGCGATGAAACCTGGCAAGCACTGCCCGGCGATCTACTATTACGCGGCAGCCAGCAGCGTGGTGCCGATGGCAAATACAACATCAGCTATGAGCTGCTGCATCGCGACAATCTGCAACCGTTGATGGCCGAGCGCTTTACCGTGGGCAGCCAGCGTTGGCGCGATGCCGGTCACTACATCAGTGATCGGATTTTCGAAACGCTCACCGGCGAGAAAGGCGTGTTTTCAACGCGCATCGCCTACATCAATGTTTATGAGCGCGATGGCAAACGACGTTATCGCTTGGAGCTCAGCGATATCGATGGCGCCCGTCGCACACGCCTGCTCGACTCCAACGAGCCCATCATGTCGGCGACCTGGTCGCCCGATGGCCGCCAAATCGCCTATGTCTCGTTCGAGAGCGGGCAATCGCAGATTTATACACAGAATCTGCAAACGCGAGAACGCAAACGCCTGACCGACTTCAACGGCATCAACGGCTCGCCGTCTTGGTCGCCGGATGGCAAGCAGCTGCTGATGTCACTCTCTCGTGATGGCAATGCCGAAATTTATGTCATGGACATCGCCACGCAAGCGCTGACGCGTCTCACCGAAAACCCGGCTATCGACACCGAGCCACGCTGGTTAAGTGGCGGTGACAGCATTGTGTTTACCTCTGATCGCGGCGGTCGCCCGCAGCTCTATCGCATGAATCTCGCCAGCGGCGACAGCAAGCGCCTGACCTTCGAAGGCCGCTTTAATGCCAAAGCCGCGCCCAGCCCCAACGGCCGCTATGTCGCCATGGTTCACGACAGTGGCGATGGCCGCTACCGCATGGCAGTGCGCGACCTCGGCACGGGCGTAACCGACATCCTCACCGACAGCGCGCTGGACGACTCGCCGAGCTTCGCGCCAGACAATCGCCTGGTGGTCTATGGCACTCGCCAGGGCGGTGGTCGCGGCCTGCGCATTCAATCTATCGATGGCAAAACTCAATGGCGCTTGCCGGCACTGCAGGGCGAAATCAAAGGCCCTGTGTGGTCGCCATTGCTGCGCTAACGAACGACTTTTATCACTCAGGGAGATACTCATGAACATGCATCACACGATTCGCCTTAGCGCACTCAGCGCCGCTTTCGTCATCGCCACCTTGAGCGGTTGCTCCACGCTGAGCAAAACCGATGGCAGCGCCACCGATGCCAACCCGCAAACAGCCTCCGGCCCGCTCACGCCTGCCATTGCTGGCAACGCTCTTGAAATCAATCGCGCCGCCGAGCGTGATTGCACACCAGCGGCACTCACCACCTTGGCAGCAAGCCTGCCCGATGCCAGCCAGCAAGCCGGCATTGCCCAGTCCGTATTTCTGTTTGGCACCGACAAATATGATCTGAGCCCGGAAACCACCGGCGTTCTCGCGGCACACGCCATGCTCTTGCAACAGCAAGCGGCATTGCGCCTGCGTGTCACCGGCCATACCGACGAGCGCGGCACAGCAGACTACAACCTCGCACTCGGTGAGCGCCGCGCCAATACGGTTGCAGCCTTTATGACCGCTGCGGGTGTGAAGCCCGAGCAGCTGAAGGTCATCAGCTATGGCGAAGAAAAGCCGGCCGCATTAGGTGGCGATGAAGCGGCATGGTCGCAGAACCGTCGCGTCGAGCTGGCTTACTCTGGCTGCGCGCAACAGTAAAGATCTTCAGGTTATGCGCGGCGGCCTCAGTTATCGCTGATGCGGCCGCGCAAGGCCTTGACCTGACCTCGCTGCACCTTGCTGTCTACCCGTTGCCGGCGCGCACTGCGCGTCGGGCGAGTCGGTGTGCGCGTGGGCAGCACATGATTGGCCTGCGTCAATAGCTCCTGCAAACGCAGCAATGCATCCTCACGATTCTTCTCCAGACTGCGAAAACGCTGAGCCTTGATGATAATGACGCCATCGCGACTGATGCGCTGATCGGACCAGGACAGAATGCGCGCCTTGACCTCATCATCCAGCGATGACGAGGCCACATCAAAGCGCAGATGGATGGCATTGGAAACCTTGTTGACGTTCTGACCACCGCAGCCTTGCGCGCGAATGGCGATGCACTCGACTTCATCGAGGGCGAAATTTACAGCAGCAGAATTGGGCACTTCAACTCCATCCTTGACGAGATGCTTGGCGCAATCATCAGCGACGACTGAACGAGCCGAGCAGGCCACGTAGCAGCTCACGGCCAATTTTCCGACCCACTTCCGAGCTGGCTGCACGCGCGGCACTTTTCGCCGCCGTCTCCCACAAGCTGTCGGGCTCTTGCGCCGGACGCTTTGCCGCCGCTTTCGCCGCCTCAGCTGCTTCCCTTTCAGCCGCTTTCTGGACTACTGCCGCTTCAGCCATCGCGACCGTCTGCTGTGCGCGCTGCTGCAACTTCTCATAGGCCGACTCGCGATCGAGCACAGCGTCGTAGCGGCCCTTGAAGGGCGAACGCCCCATGATCGTCTGACGCTCCTCAACGCTGACCGTGCCCATGCGCGAACGCGGCGGCCGGATCTTGGCTCGCTCAACTGGCGATGGCATACCGCCCTCGCCCAGTGTCGACACCAAAGCCTCGCCAACGCCCAGTTCGAGAATCGCGGTGGCGACATCGAGACCGGGCTTGCCACGGAACGTCTCTGCAGCCGCCTTCACGGCTTTCTGATCGCGTGGCGTGAAAGCTCGCAGCGCATGCTGCACGCGATTACCGAGCTGACCGAGAATCGCCTCCGGCACATCCAGCGGATTCTGCGTGATGAAGTAGATGCCGACGCCCTTGGAGCGAATCAGACGCACGACCTGCTCGACTTTGTCGATCAAGGCCTTGGGCGCGTCATTGAAGAGCAGATGCGCCTCGTCGAAGAAGAACACCAGCTTCGGCAGATCGGCATCGCCACGCTCGGGCAAGTTCTCGAACAGCTCGGACAACAGCCAGAGCAGAAAAGTCGCATAGAGTCTGGGCTGCTGGTAGAGCTTGTCGGCAGCCAGCACATTGATGACGCCGCGACCATCGAGCGTGGTCTGCATGAAGTCTTCGAGCTTCAGGGCCGGCTCGCCGAAGAAGGCTTCGGCACCCTGCTGTTCCAGCGTCAGCAAGGAGCGCTGGATGACGCCAATGCTGGGCTTGCTCAGCGTGCCGTAATCGCTGCCAAAGGCGGCCGGATTTTCGACCGAAAAACTGAGCAAGGCGCGCAGGTCTTTCAGGTCGAGCAGGAGCAGGCCATTGTCATCGGCATATTTGAATAGCAGATTGAGCACACCTTCCTGTGTCTCGTTGAGGTCCAGCATGCGCGTCAGCAGCAGCGGCCCGAGGTCGGAAATAGTTGCCCGCACAGGGTGGCCCTGCGTGCCGAAGACATCCCAGAACACCACCGGGTAGGCCTGGGTACGAAAATCAGTCATACCGGTCTTGGCAGCACGCTCGGCGAGCTTGGGGTTGGCGGCATCGCCTGCTTGCGACAACCCGGCGACATCGCCTTTGATGTCAGCGAGAAAGACCGGCACACCGAGGTCGGCAAAGCCTTCGGCGAGAATTTGCAGGGTGATGGTTTTACCCGTGCCGGTAGCGCCGGCGACGAGGCCGTGACGATTGGCGTAGCAGCCTTCGAGAAAGCAGGCGATGTCGCCTTGGCCGATCAATATGTGGTTTGTGGTCATGAGTGCTCCTTGCTGGCACGAAGGGAGGTCAGTGAGATGACCCGAGCCTGATTTAGCGGCACCAGCACGCGCTTGTCAAAACAGTTTCGTCGGCACGAAAAAAAACGCCTCAATCTTTCGACTGAGGCGTTTCTTTTACTACGATATGGCGCAGCGGACGGGACTCGAACCCGCGACCCCCGGCGTGACAGGCCGGTATTCTAACCGACTGAACTACCGCTGCGCGTCGGCACACATTGACAGATTGGTGGGTGTTGACGGGATCGAACCGCCGACCCGCGCCTTGTAAGGGCGCTGCTCTCCCAGCTGAGCTAAACACCCGCTGTCGTCGCTGTGTGGGGCGCATTATAGGGATTCCGAACCCGCTGTCAAAAGGAATCTTCGCCGATTGCAATCAAGTGCCGCTTTTATGAACGTCTGCGGCAAATTCAAGCGCGGCCGCATAAGCGGCAGCCTGATCGGCATAGCCTTTAGCCAAGGTATTGCCACGAGGATCAGCGATCAGATAGCCCTGCACATCAAGCTGCAGCGTCTGACGATTGATCTCGCCACTTTCCAGAATGGAGTAACCGGTATCGGCTACCGGCCAAACCTGACCGATCATGCCTGCTCCGAAATAAACACCGGCGTATGTGCAGGCACCTGATCGAACAGCTCGGCGATATCGGCATTGCGCAAGCGCACGCAGCCGTGTGACAGCGGCACGCCCATGGGCTCGCTGCCTGGCGTGCCGTGCAAGTAAATATAGCGACGCATGGAATCGACGCAGACATCGCCCTGACGGCCGCGATTAATGCCTAGCTCCAAGCCCGAAAGCCAGAGGATGCGCGTCAGTATCCAATCACGATTCGGGTGTGCAGCCTGCAGTTCTGGCGTACATATCTCACCCGTCGGTCGGCGGCCGCGAAAGACCGCGCCGAGGGCCGCATTAGCTCCGATGCGGGCACGCACTTGATGCCAGCCGCGTGGCGTCTGTTCGCTGCCGGAGCGCTCGCCGAGGCCTTTCAGCGCAGTAGATACGGCATAGCTGGCCAGCACCTGCTCGCCCTCGCACAGCCACAGTTGTTGGCTGCGCGCGCCGACCAGTAACCAGCGTTGCGCGGGAATGTGTGATGGCAAGCCAAGGCTGGGCAGCATGATGACCCTCTGACAAACTCAGTGCAGCGTAGTGTGCTCGGGGTCGAACCCTTCCGGGTTGGCGAGATGATGCGTAGCCAGCTGCACGCCAGCACCGACCATGGCTCGAGCGATATCGGTGGTACGAGCACCAAGCATGAGGCGAGCCTCGGGCGAGAAGCGCACGCTGACCAGCGGCTCAGCATCAACCGCATCGCCACTGCGGCGCAGGGTCACTTCGCCATCAGCGGTTTCGGCAAGCTCTAGAAAAGCAAAATCAGACATGATGTTCCCAAAAAGAATATTCGCAAAAAAGTGTTTTCAAAACTCGACCAGCTCAGCGCGAAAATCACGGATAGCTTGGGTCAGGGCGCGATGAATCGCATCCAGCGCGGCACGATCCGGCTCGCTCAAGGGTGCATCAAACGCGGTATTGATCACGGCAATGCCGATGCGCGCGGGCGAATCGGCCTCGGTGGCCAGATCCGGCAGCTCCACTGGCAGCAGTGTGGCACTGTAAAGCTGTTGCAGCTGCGCCAGCCAGCTCTCTGGCTGCTCGCTCAGCTGCTTCAGGATCTCGGCCTCGGGCGATACTTGCTGGCGCTGCGCCATCGCCGCTGCCATCGCCGCCGGCGTGCTCACCGGCGGCAGCACCTTGTAGAAGCGCGACAGCTCCTGCATGAACGCGCCCAGGCCGGCATGCAGATGCCAAATCGCGGCTTCGCGACAACTCATCGCACGCGGCTCACTGTCGAAGGCCGTGCTGTCGGCCAGCGCGTCAGCCAGTAGGTTCAGTTGCAGGCGCGCGAAGTAGAGTTTCTGGTTCGTGCGCGCCGGAAACATGTTGCGGTCTTTGCTCATCGCCTCAGGCCTTCGTTTTGGCTGTAGCAGCGTCAGCTTTCGGAGCCACGACCTTCGGAGCCGTGACCACCCAGCGCTCGCCTTCGAAATACGCCTGCCAGCCGGTAGCCTTGCCTTCAAGCTCGGTCATCACATACTGCTCGCGCGTCTTGCGGCTGAAACGGAGGATGTACGGGCGGCCTTCCGGGTCCTGGCGTGGGGCATCAAGCAGATACTGATGCTTGGGGTCGAGCTGCTCGGCCACGGCGTGCAGTTCGTCTACCGTTGGTGCGCGCGTTTCGCGATTCTTCGGGAATTTGCTGGCGGCCAGGAACAGGCCGCTGGCGCCATCGCGCAGCAGGAAGTGATCATCGCACTTGGCGCAAGGCAGATGCGGCATGCGAATCGGGTCGGCCTTGGGCGGCGCGGCCTCACCACTGCGCAGCAGCTTGCGCGTGTTGCCACAGGTCGTGCTGGTGCAGCCGAAATACTTGCCGAAGCGGCCGGTCTTCAGCTGCATGTCGCTGCCGCACTTGTCGCACTCGATCAGCGGGCCGTCGTAGCCCTTGATGCGATAACTGCCCTCTTCCACTTCGTAGCCGGCACAGTCTGGGTTGTTGCCGCAGACATGCAGCTTGCGATCGGCATCGATGAGGTAGCTTTCCATGGCCGTGCTGCAGATCGGGCAGCGATGCTTGGCGCGCAGGGCCTTGGTTTCGCTCTCGTCATCATCGTCAGACACAGCTTCGTCGCCGCGAATCAGGTTGAGCGTGAACTTGCAGCGCTCCTTCGGCGGAAGCGCATAGCCCGAACAACCGAGGAACACGCCCGTGGATGCTGTGCGAATCTGCAAAGGGCGGCTGCACAACTGGCAAGGCAGCTGAGTCTGCACCGGCAGGTTGCGGCGCATACCGTCTTCATCCTGACCAGCTTTTTCAAGCTTCTTCAGGAAGTCCTTGTAGAAGCGGTCGAGCACGGCCTTCCAGTTTTCCGAGCCTTCGGCAACCTTGTCGAGCTGGGCTTCGAGATCGGCGGTGAAGGCGTAGTCCATGAGATTGCTGAAGTTTTCGCTGAGGCGATCGGTAACGATGTCGCCCATTTTCTCGGCATAGAAGCGACGATTCTCGACACGCGCATAACCACGATCCTGAATCGTGGAGATGATCGCGGCATAGGTCGATGGCCGGCCGATGCCACGCTTTTCCAGCTCGCGCACCAGACTGGCTTCAGTGAAGCGCGCCACCGGCTTGGTGAAATGCTGCTTCGAGTCCAGCGCCTGCAAGGCCAGAGTCTCGCCTACCGCGACATCCGGCAGCACGATGTCTTCCTTATCTTTGGCGATGGCACTGAGCACTCGCGTAAAGCCGTCAAAACGCAGGATGCGGCCACGGGTGCGCAGCTCAAAGTCCGCCGCCGCCACCGTCAGACTGGTGCTGGTATATTCGGCTTCGTTCATCTGGCAGGCCACAAACTGACGCCAGATCAGGTCGTAAAGACGCTCGGCATCTTTCTCCAGGCCCTCGACCGTGCCCGGCTTGGCCGACACATTGGACGCGCGAATGGCTTCATGCGCCTCTTGCGCGCCTTCCTTGCTGCTGTAGGAAATCGGGTTGGCGGGCAGGTATTTAGCGCCGAACTGCTCGGTGATGTAGTCGCGCACGGCGGCCACGGCGTCCTGACTCAGGTTGGTGGAGTCGGTACGCATGTAGGTGATGTGGCCGGCTTCGTACAGGCGCTGCGCCAGCGTCATGGTCTTCTTCACGCTGAAGCCCAGGCGCGTGCTCGCGGCCTGCTGCAGCGTGGAGGTAATGAACGGGGCCGATGGCTTGCTGCGCGTCGGCTTGTCTTCGCGCTTGGCGACGCGATAGGCCACCTTCTGCAAGATCGCCACGGCAGCGCTGGCTTGCGCCTCGTTGACCGGCTTGAAGGCATCGCCACCCTGCTTGCTGACTTCCAGACGCAGCGCGCCCTTTTGCGGGGTCAGGGTATCGGCCCAGATTTCCCAATATTCTTCGGGGATGAAGGCGCGAATTTCACGCTCGCGCTCGACCACCAGACGCACAGCCACCGACTGCACACGACCGGCGGACAAGCCGCGTGCGATCTTTTCCCAGAGCAGCGGCGACACCATGTAGCCGACCACGCGATCAAGGAAGCGGCGCGCCTGCTGGGCATTAACGCGATCAATATTGAGCTCGCCCGGAGACTTGAAGGCCTCGGTGATAGCGGTCTTAGTAATTTCGTTGAAGACAACGCGCTTGAAGCGGCTGTCATCGCCACCGATGACTTCGCGCAGATGCCAGGCGATGGCCTCTCCCTCGCGGTCCAAGTCGGTTGCGAGATAGATGATGTCGGCATCCTTGGCCAGCGCCTTGAGCTCGTTGACGACTTTTTCCTTGCCCGGCAGCACTTCGTACTTGGCCTTCCAGCTCTTTTCCGGGTCGACGCCCATGCGCGCCACCAGCGCCGTGCGCTGCTTGCCGGCCTTCTGTTCGAGCTTCTGCTCGGGCGTGAGCTTGCGCGTCTCGGCGGCGGCTTTCGCACGCTCGGCGGGATCACTGGTGGCGCCGCCACTGACCGGCAAATCGCGCACATGGCCAACGCTGGACTTCACGATGAAGTCTTTGCCCAGGTACTTGTTGATGGTCTTGGCTTTCGCCGGCGACTCGACGATGACCAGTGATCTACCCATGGTGTCGGGAATTCCTTGCAACAGTGGATGATGCAGCGCACAAAACGCCCATCAAAAGAGCGGCATATATACGAGTACGGCGCGATGGGGTCAAGCAAACACCGGTTTCAGTACGTTAATGAACTGCTCGACGGTCTCGATTCGGCCATCTTCACGCCAATAAAGCACCACGGCATCGGCACGCACATCAATACCGAGCCAACCCTTGGGCGCCGGCGATGGCCACGGTGGCGGCGCCAGCCAGGCGGTCTTGTCGTCTAGCGGCTGCCAGTTGAGCAGGCCTTCGTGCCAGCGCCAGCGACCGAGTGCGGCCGGCTTCTGGGTGAGCGGATAACGATACTGGGCAATCAGGCCCTGCCCCGGCTTCTGGCCCAGCCACTCCGGGGCCACACGCAGACTCACCGTCAGGCCTTGCGCCTTGGCGAAGTCACGCTGAACAATGAGCGCACGATCTCTGCTGCTCGGACGCAGCCACATGATGTTGCCGACGATGCTGGCCAGCACTAGCAGGCTGACCCAGAAAAAAGTTGTCATGACACAAGCCTTGGTGATTTGAGAAAAGAGTCTAGCAGCATGTACTGACCGGCTATCGGAAACTTTACTGACCTTAGAGGCAGCACTGGTTTTTTGGTCAGTATTCTCGTATTTTCAATAGCTCACAGAGAGGTTATCCGTCATGCAAGCACTTACCACTCGGCAAGCCGAAATTCTCGACTTCATTCGCGACTGTGTCGAAAACAATGGCATGGCACCGACACGCGCCGAAGTCGCGCTGAAATTCGGCTTTCGCTCCAAAACAGCAGCGGCAGATCACCTGCGTGCGCTGGAGCAAAAAGGTTATATAAAGCTGCATGCCGAACTGTCACGCGGTATCCAACTACTGGTCGACGAGCTGCTCGACGAAGACCTGATTCCGGTCATCGGCTCCGTCGCCGCCGGCCTCCCGTTGGAGGCCATAGAGAATCACGATCACAGCCTGCCGGTGCCGCGTGGCCTGTTCAACAAGCGCCCGACCTATCTGCTGCGCGTGCGCGGCGAGTCCATGAAAGATGCCGGCATCCTCGATGGCGATCTGATTGCCGTGTACAAGACCAGCATTGCTCGCGCTGGCCAAATTGTCATCGCCCGTATCGAGAACGAAGTCACCGTGAAGTATCTCGACTACGAGAAGAAGATGGTGAAGCTGGTACCGGCCAACACAACCTTTGAGCCGCAGCTGATTTCGCCGGACAAGGTGGTAATTGAGGGTGTGTTTGTCGGCTTGATTCGCGACAGCTTTGCGACTTAAAGCCGCTGGCTGACCGTCAGCACCTTATGCCGAGATCTGGATCAACTCAATCTTGTAACCATCCGGGTCTTCGACGAAGGCAATGACCGTGGTGCCATGCATCATCGGGCCGGCCGGGCGTGTGACTTTTCCGCCTTTGGCAATGACCGCCTCGCAGGCGGCATAGGCATCCGGCACGGCCAGCGCGACATGGCCGTAGCCGGTGCCGAGCTCGTAGGCGGCTGTGTCCCAGTTGTGGGTCAGCTCCAGCTCCATGGCATCGCCGTCAAAGCCCATGAAGGCCAAAGTGAAACGGCCGCCAGGGTAATCGTTGCGACGCCGCAGCTGCATGCCGAGAACATCGCGATAGAAATTGATGGAGCGATCCAGGTCGCCGACGCGCAGCATGGTGTGAAGAATTCGCATGACAAACCTCGCGTAAATTTGAATGTTGCAGACAAAAAAATACCGCGCCAACTGCACGCGGTATTTTTTCAGTGCCGCTCAGGCACAGCTCGAAAGCCGTACATGAAGAGGCTCAGATGCGCTCGATGATCGTCGCGATGCCTTGGCCGAGGCCAATACACATCGTAGCCAGACCGATCTGCGTATCCTTCTGTTCCATCACGTTCAGCAGTGTGGTGGTGATACGCGCACCCGAGCAACCCAGCGGATGGCCAAGCGCAATCGCGCCGCCATTGTGGTTGACCTTGGCTTCGGCCTGATCAAGCAGGTTCAGACCCTTGAGCACGGACAGGCCCTGAGCCGCGAAAGCTTCGTTGAGCTCGACAGTCTGGATGTCGTTGATCGACAGACCGGCACGCTTCAGCGCCTTCTCGGTGGCAGGTACCGGGCCCCAGCCCATGATCGCGGCTTCACAGCCGGCAACGGCCATCGAGCGGATCTTGGCACGCGGCTTCAGACCCAGCGCCTTGGCGCGTTCGGCGCTCATCAGCAGCATGGCGGAAGCCCCGTCGGACAGCGCCGAGGACGTACCGGCCGTGACCGTGCCGCCCTTCGGGTTGAAGGCCGGGCGCAGAGCAGCGAACTGCTCCAGCGTGGCATCCTGACGAATCACTTCGTCGATCTCGCAGAGCTGCTTGAAGCCATTGGCGTCGTGACCTTCAATGCCGATGATTTCGTTCTGGAAACGACCGGCCAGCGTGGCGGCCCAGGCCTTGTGGTGCGACATCAGGCCGAACTGGTCCTGCATTTCACGGCTGATGCCGTTCATGGTGCCGAGCATTTCAGCGGTCAGGCCCATCATGTTCGATGCTTTCGCGTAGTACTTGGACGCTGCCGGGTTGAGGTCGATGCCGTGCATCATGCCGACGTGGCCCATGTGCTCGACGCCGCCGATGACGAAGACATCGCCCTGACCGGTCATGATCTGGGCAGCAGCGGTGTGCAGTGCCTGCATCGACGAACCGCAAAGACGGTTCACGGTCTGGCCCGGCACCGAACGCGGCAGCTCGGCAAGCATGGCGATGTTGCGCGCCACGTTCATGCCCTGCTCCAGAGTCTGGTTCACACAGCCCCAGATCACATCTTCAACTTCTTCCGGATTGGCGTTCGGGTTACGGGCGAACAGCGCCTTCACCAACTCGGCCGAAATGGTATCGGCACGAACATTGCGGAACATGCCGTTCTTGGTACGACCCATGGCGCTACGCACGCCATCGACAATCACCACATCACGCGGGTTCAAAGTAGTCATGTCAGGCTCCTAGATCAGCCGAAAAATTTCTGGTTGTTGGCGGCCATGGTCTTGATCAGAGCTGGCGCTTCATAGGCCTTGCCCAGGTGCGCAAACTTCTCGCACAGTGCCAGGTAGTTCTGGATGCCCATCTGGTCCACATAACGGCAAGCGCCGCCACGGAACGGCGGGAAGCCGATGCCCATGATCAGCGCCATGTCGGCTTCAGCAGCCGAGGCAACGATCTTCTCTTCCAGGCAGCGAGCGATTTCATTGACCAGTGGCAGCATCAGGCGGGTGATGATTTCGTCGGCTTCGAACTCTTTGCGCGCAGCAACGATCGGGGCGATCAGCTCGTAAGTGAGCGGATCAACAACCTTCTTCGGCTTGCCTTTCTTGTCCTGTTCGTAGACATAGAAGCCCTTGCCGTTCTTCTGGCCGTAGCGGGTGTTGTCGAACATGACTTCGGTAGCGGACTTGTAGTCCGGCTTCATGCGATCCGGGAAGCCTTCGGCCATGACATGCGCGGCGTGAACACCGGTGTCGATGCCGACGACGTCGAGCAGGTAGGCCGGGCCCATGGGCCAGCCGAACTTTTCCATGACCTTGTCGATGGCCTGGAAGTCGGCACCATCACGCACCAGCAGGTCGAAACCGCCGAAGTACGGGAACAGCACGCGGTTGACCAGGAAGCCGGGGCAGTCGTTGACCACGATCGGGGTCTTGCCCATCTGCTGCGCCAGCTTCACGGTGGCGGCAACGGCTTCATCCGACGATTGCTCGCCACGGATGACTTCCACCAGCGGCATCATGTGTACCGGGTTGAAGAAGTGCATGCCAACAAAATTCTGCGGACGCTTCAAGGACTTGGCGAGATGCGTGATGGAAATGGTCGAGGTGTTGGAGGCGAGGATGCAATCATCCGCCACCAGACCTTCCACTTCCGACAGCACAGCGCCCTTGACCTTGGCATTCTCGACCACGGCTTCGATGACGATATCGACGGTCTTGAAATCGCCGTAGTTAAGCGTCGGGCGAATGCTGGACAGCACCTGGCCCATCTTTTCAGGCGTCAGACGGCCCTTGGCCACCTGGCCAGAGAGCAGCTTGGTGGCTTCGCCCATGCCCAGATCGAGGGCTTCGGAGCGGATGTCCTTCATGATGATCGGCGTGCCTTTGCTCGCCGACTGGTAGGCGATGCCGCCACCCATGATGCCGGCGCCGAGCACAGCGGCCTGCTTGACGGCCTTGGCCGACTTCGCGGTGTGGGCCTTGGCAGCCTTCTTCACGGCCTGGTCAGCCATGAACAAACCGATCAGCGCATTGGCCTGCGGGGTCACGGCAGCCTTGGCGAAACCTTGAGCTTCGGCCTGCATGGCATCGTCGCGGGTCATGGTGGCATGCTTCTGCATGGTCTTCACCGCCAACACCGGCGCCGGGTAGTTGCTGCCGGCCTTGCCAGCAACAACGGCCATCGAGGTGTTGAAGGCCATCATCTGTTCCATCATGTTGAGCTTGACCGGAGCCAGCTTCTCGGCCTTCTTGGCCTGCCAGTTGAGCTTGCCGGCAATGGCTTGCTTGACCAGCGCAATGGCAGCATCACGCACCAGCTCGGGCGCAACTACGGCATCAACAGCACCATCTTTTAGGGCTGCGTCCGGACGCTTCTCACTGCCACCGGCAATCCACTCAACGGCGTTGTCGATACCAATGACACGGCTCAGGCGAACCGTGCCGCCGAAGCCCGGGAATAGGCCCAGCTTGACTTCCGGCAGGCCAACCTTGGCGGCAGTGGACATCACGCGGTAATCGCAGGACAGGCACATTTCGAAACCGCCACCGAGGGCGATGCCGTTGATGGCAACCACGGACGGCACGGTCAGGTCTTCAAAAGCGCTGAACACGGATGCGGCCTTGGCCGTCCACTCGATGACGCCGGCTTCGCCATTGGCGAACAGCGAGCCGAATTCGGTGA
The DNA here is from genome assembly GCA_040384385.1 of Pseudomonadota bacterium. Classification (GTDB taxonomy): domain Bacteria; phylum Pseudomonadota; class Gammaproteobacteria; order Pseudomonadales; family Moraxellaceae; genus Perlucidibaca. The sequence continues at coordinate 54,612 of JAZKJJ010000016.1, forward strand.
TGTCGGCGCCGACGATGAACACGCCCTTGCCGGACGTGACGACAACGCCCTTGATGCTGCTGTCAGCCTTGATCGCTTGCGTGGCGGCAGCAAGTTCGTTCACCGTGACGGCGTTGAACTTGTTGACGGACTCGCCAGCGAGATCGAATTTGAGTTCCGCGATGCCATTGTCCAGCGCTTGCACGCTGATGGCCGATCCCGAATAAATCATGCAGTGATCTCCGTTTTTTCGAATGAGTTCGAATGAATGCACACGCCGCTGCGGCCAAACGACCAGGCAGCACGAAAGCGGGTTGGCCGAGTGTACGCATCCCGCGCTTTTTTGGCAGGGGTTTTGCGAAGGCGGCGCGTCATTTGCGCCGCCTTTTTGTGACTATCGAGTCAGATTAAAGCCGCGCTTTCCGCCTCGATGCGCCCGCTACCGGCGCTTTCACGGCTGCAGCAGGCGCAGCAGCAGCCGGCTTTTCGTCGTCGTCATCGTCATCCTTTTCAGCGTCATGCCAGACCGCGAAACGCTCGGCCACGGCAGCAAACACCGAGCCTTCCGGATAATTGCCCTCAGCATTCATGGCCCCGGCGCTCTTACCCAGCAGCAGCTCGATCGCCTCCTCGACGCGGCTGATGGCATAGATGCGGAACTGTCCGGCCTTGATCGCCGCCAGCACATCATCACGCAACATGAGGTGACGAATGTTCTGCACCGGGATGATCACAGCCTGATCGCCGGTCAGCCCCTTGAGCTGGCAGGCGGCAAAAAAGCCCTCGATCTTCTCATTGACGCCGCCAATCGGCTGCACTTCGCCAAACTGATTGACCGAGCCAGTAATTCCGAACTGCTGCTTTACCGGCAGCTTGCCAATGGCCGAGAGCAAGCCACAAAGCTCTCCGAGCGAGGCGCTGTCGCCATCCACGCCCGAATAGGATTGCTCGAAGGCAATGTTGGCGGCGAAACGCAGCGGATGCTCGGCACCGAAACGCGCCTTCAAATAACTGGTGAGAATCAGCACGCCCTTGGAGTGGATCGCGCCGCCAAGCTCGACATCACGCTCGATGTCGATGATTTCGCCGTTGCCGTAATGCGCCGTCACCGAGATGCGCGACGGCAAGCCGAAGCTGGCATCGCCATAGCTGACCACGGTCAGACCGTTGACCTGACCAACGACTTCTCCGGCGCAGGTAAAGAGCTGGTTGCCCTTGCCGATGTCCTCCAGATAGAGCCGGCGAATGCGGTCATGGCGACGCTCGCGACCCTGCAAAGCCTGTGCAATATGCCCTGTGGCGATGAACTCCGCCTGCTCCTGCTCCGCCCAGTAATTCGACTCGCGCAGCAGGTCGGCAACGCCACGCGCATGCAGCGACAGCACATCCTGGTCATCGGCAACGCGCGCACTTTCCTCGATGAGGCGAGCCACGCCGCCGCGATCCAGCGCGCGCAGGCCTTCGCGGTTGGCAATATCGCCAAGAAAGTGCGCATAGAGCAGTTCGTTCTCGGCATTGCGCGGCATGTCCGACTCAAAGTCAGCGCGCATCTTGAACACGGTTTCCAGCTCGGGATCGAACTCTTGCAGCAAATAGAAGGTCTCGCGGTCACCGAGCAAAATCAGCTTCAGATGCAGCGGAATCGCATCCGGCTCCAGTGACACCGTGCCGGTCAGCGTCAGCATCTGCTCCAGAGACGACAGCTTCAGCGACTTCGCGCGCAGTGCCCGCTTCAAGCTCTGCCAAGCATAGGGATGCTCCAGCACCTGCTCGGCCTCGATCAGCAGAAAGCCGCCATTGGCGCGATGCAGCGCACCCGGCCGAATCAGCGTGAAATCGGTAGCCACCGTACCCATGTAGGTGACCTGCTCGACATGGCCGAGCAGATTGTAGTGCGTTGGCAGATCTTCAAAGATCACCGGCGCACCCTGCTTCGGGTCGCGGCTGATCAGGGCATTAACCTGATAGCGCACCGGCGGCAGCTGCTCGCCGACCTGTCCGACCGATACCGTCGCGTCCTGGTTATCACCGGCATTGAGCACCAGCTCCAGATGATCGAGCAGATCGCTGCGGTAGGCCTTCAGATAGCGCAACAGGCTGGCATGCGACGCGTACTTGTCGAGCAGCTTGCCTAGCAAGGGGTCGATCACCGCCAGCGCTACTTCCTCGTTGAACTTGTCGACCTGATCGCGATTGCGATCCTCGATCTGATCCAGCTTGCGCGCGACCTTGCGCAGACGGTTTTCCATGTCGACCATGGCCGTCTTAGCTTTTTCCTGCTGCTGCGCCGGCAACTTGTTAAAGGCCTCGATACTGAGCACTTCGCCGGCCTCGGACATCGGCGAAAAACCGTAGCCACCGGGGGTGCGCAGCACCAGCTTCACACCCTGCTTCTCGCCAATCACGGCCAGCTGCGACAAGGCATCTTGCTGGACGCGGCTGAGTTCGCCCTTCAGGCTCTCGCGGCGATCCTGATAGCGGTCACTCTCGAAGGCACTGAGGATGCGATCCGACAGCTTGCGCCAGAGCTTGTGCACATCCTGCTTGAACACGGAGCCAACGCCGGCCGGCAACTCGATCGCCTGCGGATAGCGCGGGTCTTGGAAATTGTTGACATAAATCCAGTCCGACGGCGCTGTTCGTGCATGAGCGACCGTCTCCAGATAACGCCGGATCATGGTGCGCTTGCCGAGACCGTTATTGCCGATGGCAAACAGGTTGTAGCCGTCGTGCGGCATGGCCACGGCCATCTCGACCGACTCGCGCGCGCGTTCCTGACCGAGGAAGTCGGTCATGGGCTTCAGGCGGCGGGTATGACGAAACGGCAGATTCTTCAGCGGCGTGGCACGGTAAAGCTGGTGATAGGCGAGAGGCTTTGACAAGGATAAGTCTCCGGCGATGGCGGCCCTGAGCATCGGGCCGCGAATGCCGTGAGTGTAGCTAAGCCGCAGGGATCGCGTAAGTGCCCGTGGCCTGTGCAACCGGCTCGGGATCATCGCTGGCATGAATCAGCACATCAATCACCGCTGCCCGCTTGCCTAGGCGCAGAAAACGCGCGGTGGCGATGAGATCGGCATTGCGCGGCTTGCGCAGGAAGTTGATGTTCAGGTTTTGTGTCACCGCCAGACCGATCGGGCCGAGACTGGCCAGAATCAGGGCATACATAGCGGTATCGGCTAGGGCCATCATGGTCGGCCCGGAAATGCTGCCGCCTGGGCGCAACGAGGCCTCGCGATAGGGTTGGCATACCTTGACTACCTGCTCATCCACTGATTGCACATAGCAGCCCGTATCCTTGAAAACAGGGATGCTTTGCTGAATAAAGTCACTCACTTGTTCGGCTGTCATCTGCATATCAAAAGACTCACTTTATTAAGGTGTAGAGCATATCCTGAAACATCCGTGTAATTAACGTCGGCAACCTCGTATGGCCAGCCCCTTGTAGCCAGCATGACCATCGCTCCTTACAATGCGAACCTTGCCAATATCAGCCCACTCGGAACCCACCATGCGCGCCAGTCGCTTCCTGCTTGCCACTCTTCGTGAAACCCCGGCCGACGCCGAAGTCATTTCGCACCAGCTCATGCTACGCGCCGGCATGATCCGCAAGGTCGCCACCGGCCTCTATAACTGGCTGCCGCTGGGCAATCGCGTGCTGAAGAAGGTCGAGCGCATCATTCGTGAGGAAATGGACCGCGCCGGCGCGCTGGAAGTGCTGATGCCGGTCACACAGCCGGCCGAGCTCTGGGAAGAATCCGGCCGCTATGTGCAATACGGCCCCGAGCTGCTGCGTTTCAAGGATCGCCACGACCGCGCCTTTGTCCTCGGCCCGACCCACGAAGAAGTCATCACCGATCTGGCGCGTCAGGAACTGCAGAGCTACAAGCAGCTGCCGGTGAATTTCTATCAGGTGCAAACCAAGTTCCGCGATGAGATCCGCCCGCGCTTCGGCGTCATGCGCTCGCGCGAATTCATCATGAAAGACGCCTATTCCTTCCACACCGATCAGGCCTCGCTGCAGCAGACCTACGATGTCATGTACGACGCCTACTGCCGCATCTTCACCCGCCTCGGCCTCGACTTCCGCCCGGTGCAGGCCGACACCGGCTCCATTGGTGGCGATGGCTCGCATGAGTTCCATGTGCTGGCATCGAGCGGCGAAGACGACATCGCCTTCTCCGACAGCTCCGACTACGCCGCCAATACCGAGATGGCCGAAGCGCTGGCCCCAAGCGCGCCGCGCGCTGCTGCAACGCAAGCCATGACGCAAGTGGCCACGCCGACGCAGACCGCCTGCGCCGATATCGCCGCACTGCTCGGCCTGCCCGTCACGCAGACCGTGAAAGCGATTGCTGTGGTCGCGCCGGTTCCTGTCGATGCGGCCACGCTGAAAGCCAACCCCAAGGCAGAACCGGCAGAGCGCTTCTTCCTATTGCTGGTGCGCGGCGATCACGACATGAACGAGATCAAGGCCGGCAAGCTCGCCGGCCTCAAGGATTTCCGTCTCGCCACCGAAGCTGAAATCGTCGCCGCAGTGGGCTGCGTACCCGGCTTCATTGGTCCGGTGAAAGTATCGGCCGATGTCACCGTGATCGCCGACCGCACCGTCGCCGCCATGAGCGATTTCGTCTGCGGTGCCAACCAGGCCGGCTTCCACCTCAGCGGCGTCAATTTCGGCCGCGACCTGTCGGAGCCGGCACTGGTCGCCGACATCCGCAATGTCGTCGAAGGCGATGCCTCACCCTGCGGCCAGGGCACGCTGGTGATCAAGCGCGGCATCGAAGTCGGGCACATCTTCCAGCTCGGCCAGAAATACTCGCAGGCGCTGAACTGCAAGGTGCTCGGCGAAGACGGCAAGCCACTGGTGGTGACCATGGGCTGCTACGGCATCGGCGTCACCCGCGTGGTGGCCTCGGCCATCGAACAGAATCACGACGAGCGCGGCATCATCTGGCCGGATGCCATCGCGCCGTTCCAGATCGCACTGGTGGCGATGAACTACGCCAAGTCCATCCGCATTCAAGACGAAAGCAGCAAGCTCTACGAGCAGCTCACCGCCGCCGGCTACGAAGTCTTCTTCGACGACCGCAACGAGCGTCCGGGCGTGAAATTCTCCGATGCCGAGCTGATCGGCATTCCGCATCGCCTAGTTGTGGGCGAGAAGGGGCTGGACGCCGGTACGCTGGAATACAAAGGCCGCCGCAACGGCGAATCAGCCGATGTCGCCATCTCCGATTTGCTCACCTTCTTGGGCGAGCGCGTCACGCGTTAAAGCAGACTTTGTGGTAAATTCCGGTCACATAAAAATAATAAACCGGAATTTGCCATGCTACTTCGCTCGTTCGCTGTCACTGCCTTCGCCTGCTGCTTGAGCGCCTGCCCTGCCGGCAGCGACAACAACCCCGGCGGTGTACAACTACAACCCAGTGCACGCAGTACCGACGGCGAAACTGTCATGGCCACCATGGCCTTTGTTCCCGATTCGCAACCCAGCAAACTAGTGGTGTTCTGCCATGGCTTCGGCCAAACCGTAGAAGGTGCTTGGTTGGCCCATATGCGCCGCACCGCCAATAGCGATGTTGCCGTAGTCTCCACCAACTATCGCGACAATTTTGGCTTCCCCTCGCTGCGCGGCGCCGAAGACACCATCATCGCCACCCGCAATGCGCTCACGCGCTTCCCGTCCATCAAGACTGTCTATGCCCTTGGCGTCAGCCTCGGCGGCAATGTCTGCGGCAATGCCATCACGGAGTCCGCCAAACAATCGCCTACCGGCAAAAGCCTGTATGACTACTGGGTAGATGTGGAAGGTCTGAGCAATCTCACGGAAAGCTGGATTGAAGCCAAAGCCGCCCTGCCCGATGCTGCTGCCGGCATGGAGCGCGATGCGGGAGGCACACCAGCGGACAAGACCCAGGAATATATACGCCGCTCGCCGGCCTTTAATACACGAACCATGAAGTCCGGCGGCTTGCAGGCTGTCGCGGTCATCCACGGTTTCAACGATGGTCTGGTGCCCTACAACCAAGGTCGAGAAATGGCCACGGCCTTGCTCGCTGCCGGCATCCCCACACAGTTCTTCAATGTTATTTTTGATGGCGCCACGCAGACCAGCGGCACCACGCTCACCGGCGATGTTGGCTTGATTACCGGAGGCGAAGCCCCGGATGTCAACGATGAACTCGGGCTCAATCTTACCGGCCACGGCTTCGAAGGTGATTACGGGCATCCCGTCATCCGCGCCGGTTTTGATCAGCTGCAGCTCATGCTCGACGGCACATTCCCGACCACGCCTTACGGCGAAAGCGTGATCAACCCAACGCCGCCGGGCTGAGCCCAGCTTAGTTTCAACCCGTGCAGGCTTGTTTGCCTCGTGAAAATGCGTACCATATGGTCGCTCAGGGCGATTAGCTCAGGGGGAGAGCACTACCTTCACACGGTAGGGGTCACTGGTTCGATCCCAGTATCGCCCACCATACAAAACCTGAGAAAATCAGTGGTTTAGCGAAAAAGCTCTTAATTGTTAGATACAATAATTAAGAGCTTTTTTTGTTTTTCAGTGTCTCAAATTTATCCCCAACCTAGTCTAGGATGAGCTCCTCCCCCCTCAGCTACAGCCTTGCACTGTAAGCGTCCGCCCTCAAGCAGTTTGCGTCGATGGTCACCATCAATGATGTCAGTCCCCGGGCGGCATTGGGAAGTCGCCCTGTCCGCTCACATCCTGCCAATGCAACCAGACCTCGCTGACCGCTGCGCTGGTCTTAACCTGCTGCAAGTCCTGATTGTCCCGTGCGGTTCTCGGCAAAGAAAACTGCGCATCGACTGCCGCACAGGCATCCGAGCCAAATGCCCAAGGCTCTGCTGTCGCTGTCACAAACCAACGTTCGTCACGCGTGCAAGCAAAAGCACGACGAGTTGTGCAACTGCCTGACTGCCAGCGCCCAACAGCATTCTGGAAGATGCAGCGAGGCGTGGTCGCCAGCACAGGCTGCCCCTCTGCCCAGCTCCAGATAAACGCTGGCAGGCGATCGTCAGCCACCGCCAATTTATCCAGCGATACTTGATTCAGTCCGCATTGCGTCATGGCACGTACCTGTTCAGCCTGTATCGGCCGCAAGTCAGGCGAAACTACACGCCCCAGCTGCGTTGAATCCTCCCATTGCCGCGTAAAACGTTGCAGATAATCATCTGCAGCGAAAAAATCGGCATCACACGTATTGGCCACAAAGCCGACATGACCTCGCTGTTTACGATCCAGATTGAAGACCCATTGCGGCCAGCGATCGCCCAAACCGCAGCCACCAACAATCAGAACTTGTTTTCCGGCATCTGCCACAGCCTGCTTGCTCAAGCGCTCCAAAGGCAGTGACTGGCAACCGCCAGACTGAGGCTTGTAAATGCGGTCCCCCAGAATAGATTCGAACAAGGCGGCTACTTCGTCATGCCCGGCCTGACTGGGCACAGCCATGTTGGGCGGCTGAAAATCAGCCAGTACATTTTCAATATCCAAGAGCAGAACGGTATGACGCGCCTCGGACCGATCCAGAAAATCACGAATCTCCAGCAAAGCATCCTTGAGCAGCCGATCCTGAGGGGTACAGCCGAAGTGTCCTTGATTGGCTCCGAGACCATGACAGACCAGTGGCGCCATTCTCAGACTGGCTGCATGCCAGAACCAGTGCACATCCAGCTCCACGCCCTGCATGCCAAGTGCCAGTTGATCTGTCAGGCTCAACGTTTGATTAGGGTCTAGGCTGCTGGATACACCCGGATACACCGTGGCATTGAACGAGTTATGCGTTGCAATAAACTGACTGGACAGCAAAGGCAATTGTCGAGACATAAAATCTTGTAAAATCAAAGCATTATATGACCAACTGCAACGATGATCAGTCACTGTCTGGCCAACCAGATGCGCTGGCTGGTAACAAGCTGGCACGACTCTGACTGGCTCGCGATAGCCTTGCAGATTGGCAACACGGGGAGGTGTTGCCGGCGGGTCGCTGGGTGGTGGGTCAACAATGATATCGGGCTGTTCGCTGACGCCGCTCGACTCAGGCACAACTTCCGATCCGCATGCACTCAAGACCAGCACGGCTGCCAACATGGCACCTAGCGAGCAATGACGTATCTGCAACCTGATGAATAGGTTCATTTTCTGAACTCTTATTGTGATGATGGTCAGCGAACACACCCACTTCAAGTTTCGCTCCGCTGCTTGGCAATATCTTGCCACAGCGAGCCTCCACGCCATCGCGAAAGCCATAAAAAAGTCAGCCATCTAAATGGTTAACAAAACTACAACTAAAATAACAAGGAAGATGTGTTTTTTAATTTTTTGTGCATGGAAAGACATGTTAAATTCCGCCGGTCAATAATAAGTAAAAACGGAAGTAACACCCATGATTAACAATAAATTGAAACTTTTGACTCTGTGCATAGCACTAACTGGCCTAGCTGCCTGCTCTAGCGACGAAATCAGCGACGGTAATACCAGTAATGGCGGAACCCCACCTCCCGGTGAACCATCCGGTCCAGGCGGTCTGCCCACATCCCCAGATACAGTTGCAGCTTTCCTCGATCCAACCAAGCTTTGTGCAATTCCAACACTCGGCCCGGCACTCGTTGCTGGCGCCGGCTCAAGCTGCGATAGCACAGGTGGTGGGGACGCCGGTGGTGGTGGCCCCACAGACCAACTTGACCCAGCTGCATTTTGTGCCATCCCTGGCATCGGCCCGCAATTGGCCAGCGCTGCTGGTGCAACCTGCGCAGACACCGGCGGTGGCGGAGAAAGCCCATTGCCAGTCGGCCCTGAGGGCCTCTGTGCCATTCCGACACTCGGCCCGCAGCTGGCTAGCGCACTCGGTGCTACCTGCGCCGGCGCCGGTGATGGTGGCGGCGCGCCAGCCCTCCCTGAGCAACTTGATCCTGCTCAGCTTTGTGCCGTTCCAGGCATTGGTGCCCCATTGGCTGAAGGCTTGGGCGCTACCTGCCCTCCTAGCGACGGCGGCAGCGGCGCACCAACACCACCCGAGCAGCTCGCCGAGCTTTGCGCCATCCCGACAATCGGCCCAGCCATTGTCACCGGTGCTGGCCTCACCTGCAGCTAAGGCAGGCACGCAGTCTCTGTGATGACGGGGAGCCTGCAAGCTCCCCGTTTTTTTAGGTTTTATTTGCCTCAGGAACATCTTCATGTCTGACGTGAACAATGCTGCAGACGCCCCCAAAACTCGCCAGCGTATCGTGCTTGCTGTTTTGGCGATGGCCGGCGCAGCCTACCTAGGTCATGCCGTCTGGTTTGGCGCACATTATGTTGAAACAGACAACGCACAAATTGGCAGTGATATCGCGCCCATCTCATCGCGTATTAGCGGCTTTGTGGTGGATGTGCCGGTTCGCGAGAATCAGGTTGTGAAAAAAGGCGATTTGCTGGTTACCCTGGATGATCGCGATGCTCAGGCGAGACTCGCTCAGGCTGAGGCTGACCTAGCTTCTGCCATGACACTCACCGGCAGTCAAGGTCAGGCCGCCGCCCAATTACAAAGCGTGGCGGCACAAGCACAGCAAGCACACGCAGTGATGACGCAGGTACAAGCCGAGCACGAACAAGCCGCCCGCGAATTGCAGCGCGCCCGCACGCTGCTGCAACAAGGCTTGATTAGCCAGCAGGCGGTCGATCAGGCCGATGCACTGGCACGCACCACAGCGGCACGATTACAGGCAACAGTCGCCGGCGCATCGGCATCGCAAGATCAGATTGGTGCTTCCCGGGCCTCGTTGCGCGGGGCCAATGCCAAGCTGCTGGTCGCCCAGGCCAGTCGCCAGCTCGCCGCCAATCAGCTCGCCGACACCCACATCGTGGCACCGTTTGACGGCGTGATTAGCCGCAAGACCATAGAGCCGGGCCAGTTCATGCAGCCCGGTCAGCCCATGATGAATCTAGTCGGCCAAGACAGTGTCTGGGTCGTTGCCAATCTCAAGGAAACCGAGCTGGCACAGGTCAATCTTGGCAACACAGCCGACTTCAGTGTCGATGCCTATCCGGATGCTGTCTGGCACGGCCAGATCGAGTCACTGAGCCCGGCAACCGGCTCGAAATTCACGCTGCTGCCGCCCGATAACGCCACTGGCAACTTCACCAAGGTCGTGCAGCGCATTCCGGTACGCGTAAAAATCATGCCGGGACAGCATGTCGATCTGGTGTTGCGTGCGGGCATGAGCGCCGTCGTGACCATCACAAAATCCTAAGCTGAATGGCCATCGCGGAGCGCGAGTTTACCCCCGAGCAGATCCATCGCAACCGCTACTGGATCGCCTTCACGGTCACGCTGGCGGCCATGATGGAGCTGCTCGACACCTCGATTGTCAATGTCGCCATCTCGCAAATCATGGGCAATCTCGGTGCCACGCTGGAGGAAGTGACCTGGGTTTCGACTGGCTACATCGTGGCCAATGTCATTGTCTTGCCGCTGTCGGGCTGGCTGTCGAACTTTTTCGGTCGACGCAACTACTTCATGGGCTCGATCGTCCTGTTCATCGTGGCCTCATTCTTTTGCGGCAATGCCAGCACGCTGGAATCGCTGGTGTTCTGGCGCATCGTGCAGGGTCTCGGTGGTGGCGGCCTGATCGCGACGGCGCAGGCCAGCATCTATGAGGCATTTCCGATCAAGGAGCTGAGCAGCGGCATGGCCATCTTCGGCCTCGGCATCATGGTCGGCCCCACGCTTGGCCCAACCGTTGGCGGCTATATCACCTATCACAGCTCCTGGCCGTGGATCTTCTACATCAATCTGCCCTTCGGCCTAGTGGCCTTGCTTCTGGCCAATCATTATCTGCCCAATTCACGCTTCAAACAGGCTATTCATCGTGTCGACTGGGTCGGCATTCTGCTGCTGGCTGTCGGCATCGGTGCCTTGCAGATCATGCTTGAGCGGGGCGAACACGCACAGTGGTTTGATTCGCACGAAATTCAGGCGCTGACAGCCATCACGGTGGCATCGCTGGTGGCGTTCGTCTGGCACGAACTGCGCACAGAACATCCGGTCGTGGACTTTTCACCCTTACGCGATGCGCAGTTTTCATCCAGCCTCGTGTTCTCGTTTCTGCTCGGCATGGCCCTGTTCGGCACCATCTTCTACTTGCCGCTGTATCTGCAGTCGCTGCTCAATTACAACGCTTGGGAAACCGGGCTGGTGATTCTGCCTGGAGCCATCTCCAGTGGTGTCACCATGGCGATCATGGGCAAAACACTGGCTCGCCTCAATATCGATTTACGCTGGATAGCCATTCTCGGTGTCGCCATTTTCGGCGTGTCGATGTATCAGCATCAAGCCTTCACCACAGAGTCTGGCCATGCCGATTTCTTCTGGCCGCTGATCTGGCGGGGCGTCGGTCTGGGCATGCTGTTTGTACCGCTCAATGCCCTTGCCATGGCGCGCATCGCCCCCGAGCAAGTTGCCGGCGCGACCGGCCTCTACACGCTGGTGCGTCAACTTGGCGGGTCGGTAGGCATCGCTGCTGCTGCGACCCAATTCAGTCATCTGCAGGCGACCTTCAAGGCCGACATCAGCTTGTCGGTCAGCGAGTTGTCGCAGAGCACGCGCGACTATGAGTTCATGATGCAGCAGCTGCTGACCAGCAAAGGCGTCAACCATGCCGACCTCCCTGAGGCCATGTTCCGCCTGCTGGACGCACAAATGACCGCACAGGCGTCGATGATTGCCTTCGAGCACTTGTTCTCGCAATTCAGCTTGGCGCTGGTGCTCGCCCTACCCTTGCTATTGCTGATGCCTACCGCCAAAAACCTGGAGCGTTTTGGCGGCGGCGATCACTGATCCAGGATTATTGACGCAGAAGTAGCTCAGGCAAACTGCTCAAAGCCCGAGCGCCAGCGACGCTTGATCGCGGCATAAGTGCTGCGATCCTTGCTGGCTAGCTGCTGTGCCATCGCCAGTGCGCTCGGCAGCACTTCCGATTCGCCAACCGCGGCATCGACAACACCGCGCTGCAAGCACTCTTCGCCACCCCAGGCTGCGGCCGTCACGGCCATCGTCCATGCGGCTTGTGCATTCGGCAGCAGCTTCACGATCTGATCCATGATCGGCGTGAACGGCAGCTTGATATCCACTTCCGGGAAGCAGAAACGACCACGATCAGCACGCATCACACGGAAGTCGCCGGTCGCGGCGAGCAAGGCACCGCCGGCATAGGCATGGCCATTGATCGCCATCACCACCGGCATGGGCAAGCGCGCCATGCGCAGCAGAAAGGCATCGAGCTTAGGCACAAAGCTGTTGATCAGATACTCGGGGCCGTGACTGGCAAAGATGCCTTCAAGATCGATACCATTACTGAAGAACTTGGGGTCAGCGCTGGTAATGACCAACGCAGCCGGGCCACTGGCCGCTTCAACTGCGTCTAATGCTGCATGCCATTCCGCCAGCGAGGCGTCATTGAAACGATTGTCGTCCTGCGTCATGGTCAGGACCCAAACAGCGCCTTCGCGACTTAATTGCACAGCACTCATGAGTAATTCTCTTTTGCTAGATTTAGTGAACGTCGAAACAGAATCGACCGAGACGATCACACCAGATGCGCTCTGGCATGTCTATGTGCTGGAGTGTCAAAATGGACGGCTTTATACCGGCATAAGCACCGACCCCGCCCGCCGCTTTCGTCAGCATGTCAGCGGTAAAGGAGCCCGATTTACGCGCGCTAACCCACCTCTAGCAATACTTGGCAGCAGCGTTTGCCTGTCACGCAGCGATGCCTTGCAGCGCGAATATGCGCTCAAGCAGCTGTCAGCGTCTGCAAAGCGGCAAGTTGTTGCGCAGTGGGCTGTGATTTCGCCAACTCCGATGGAAGCACCTGCTCAAGATAGCCAATCACAGCAGTAGCGGCCTGCTGCATGATGTCTGGCGTAATTTCACCTTGTCGGTAATAGCCATACTTCATCAACGAAAACGCCAGCTCGGTCACAATAGTGCCCACATCCGGCGTCGCGGTTAAGGTCACGGCAGGCTCGGCCGTGCCGTAAATGACGCGCAGTTCATCGCCAATATTTTCGATGGTGACTTCTTGTGCCAGGTAGGTTTCACGGCTCATGGGCCAGCCCAAAATCAGAATACCCGCAACCGGATTCTGGTTGTAATAGCGCGACGCGGCTGCCACCAGAATGCTCGTGATTTGACGCCAGTGAAAGCCTTTCAGCATCGCGCCGCCAAATTTGACTTCTTGTGCCACCTTGCTCAGATGCCGCTCGGCAATGGCAGCAAAAAGCTGATGCTTGTTGGCATAAAACTGATACAGGCTGGCTCTTGGCACGCCGGAGGCTTCCGCGATATCCGGGATGGAGACTTCTTCCGGATTACTAGTCAGCAGCAATTGCTCGGCAGTTTGCAGGGCACGTGCAACACGCTCCTGCGTACGCGCTTGCGTGGGTTTGCGAAGACGGGGGATGGCTTCCATGATGGACCTGTGCACGATTTATGCACAGATGGTGCCGTAGCAAAAGCCGCTTGGCTAGTACTAATGTGGCTTTGCTGCAGGCTTCTTCACCAAGGCACAGGTTTATTGGCCCAATCAAAAAATCCGCCACTGTCTGCGGGGCCTCTTGCGGCCATAACCGCCAGCAAGTCACGCGCTACCCGCGCTCTGGAGAAAAGCTTTTCGGGAGCCACATGAGCACTGAAGGGCTTGGACAAGTCCGTGTCGGTGGTTCCTGGATGCAATATCAACACTGTTGCCAAAGGATGTGTCCGGCTTAACTCGATGGCCCAGGTTTTCAATAGCTGATTTTGCGCGGCCTTGGCAGCCCGGTAGCTGTACCAGCCACCGAGCTGATTATCGCCGATCGAGCCTACTCTGGCCGACAAGGATGCAAAGACAAAGGGCTGCTGTCTCGACATCAGCGGCATCAGGGCTTGCGCCAGCAGGATCGGTGCCCAGGCATTGACCGCGAAGCTGCGCGCCAAGGCATCGGCACTCAGTTGCGATAGTGCTTTTTCCGGGCGCAAGGCGGGAACGCCATCTGCAGATGCCGCTTCATGTAGCAACCCGACGGTGTTGATGACCCGATCAAGGCTTGGGGTAACTTGCCTGACTTGCTGAGCCAGAGCACGTATCGAGTCTGGATCAGCAACATCGACTTCAAGAATCACAAGACGATTCGGGTAATCACGCTGCAACGCTTGCAGTGCCGCTGCCTGAGCAGGCTTGCGACAGGCTGCCAAGACAATCGGGGCTGGCGTGGAAGCGCTGCCGGCTAATCCAGACTGGCCAAGCAAAGCTTCCACCATCGCCAGTCCAATACCGCGCGACGCACCCACTACGAGCACATGCGGCATCAATCAATCCTTGTCGATGGCGGGCGAACCGGCACCCGTGCGCACGAGGGCCAGCAACCCACCGGCAATGGCAAGGTTTTTCATGAGCAGGATCTGATTCATCTGGTCAGCACCGCCATGAAAGATGAATCCGGCGATGACACTAAAGCCTGCCAGCAACCCAGCAACCAATCGCGTTTGCAGGCCCAGCAGCAAGGCGATACCACCACCCAACTCAAGAGCGATCACCAGCGGTAGCAATGCGCCCGGCACATGCATGGCTTCCATGTACGACTGCGTGCCGGCATAACCGATGAGCTTACTGTAACCGGCACCAATGAAGATGAGCGCCATCAGTGCACGCGAAGAAACCGCAAGCAAGGCGTTGAGCTGTGGCTGGGCAACAAGATTATTAATGATCTGCTTGACTGAAAACATGAGGTAACTCCGTGATTGACTGTGTTGACAGGTTACCTGCTATGAAGAGACTTGCCGAGTAGGCCTGATGGCAATTACTGTTGCGCCCAATGCAACAGTAGCAGTCAAAAGTCATGCTGAACTTGAACGATCTCACCGTCTTTGCCCGCGTCGTTGAAGATGGCAGCTTCACGGCAGCGGCCGAGCGTCTGGATCTGCCGAAGTCCACCCTGAGCCGAACGCTGAGTCGCCTAGAGGCACATCTCGGGGTGCGTTTGCTGCAACGCACCACACGCAGCTTGCACCTGACCGATGCCGGCCGCCAATTCTACGAAAGCGTACGGAAAAATCTGGCCGATCTCGCCGATGCTGAGCGCGCGCTCAGCGACTTCCAAACCAGTCCGCGCGGGCATTTGCGCATCACCATGCCGGTGGAGCTAGGCATGCGTTTCATGGGCTCGGTGCTGGCGGAGTTCATGCTGCGCTATCCCGATGTCAGTATTGAAGCTGATCTATCCGGGCGTGTTGTCGATCTGGTGGAAGAAGGTGTGGATCTCGGTTTGCGCATCGGGGCATTCAATGATGCCAATCTGATCGGGCGCAGGCTCGGTCAGCTCAATGGGCGTTTCTTTGCCAGCCCATCCTATGTACAACAACGAGGTATGCCGCTGAACACCAGCGAGCTTGAGCAACATGAATTCGTGCTGTTTCGCCAGCCGCGTGAAAACAACATCAGCATTGACTCGCCCGGTAGTGCAAAGACTAGAACAACCGTGCCGGTGAGGCTGCGCGGCCGTCTCAGCGCAAACAATGCGCACTTGCAGATGGATGCGGTGATTGCGGGCCTGGGCATTGGTCTGCTGCCTGGCTTTGTTACCGATCAGGCGGTGACTTCAGGCCAGCTTGTGCCGGTATTGCCGGAAGCGCGAGTCCGCATGGGAGATTTATGGGCGATGACGCCAAGCCGGGCACATATGTCGTCGGCCTTGAGAGCTTTTCTCGACTTCCTCGCCGAGCGAGTCAGTCAGCATCCGTGGTTTAAGGATTAAGGTTTACAGACTGAGCGCCCGGCCCGCGCGCCGCGCCAAGCAAGGTGCCCAGCCTAGTTACTGCGCTCAGCCCTTGAAGCCGATGCTGTGTGCCGAGATGGCATTAACAATGAAACGCGGCGACAGACGCACAGTGAACGCCATGACTTTCATCAACCAGCGATGCACGGAGACGCCGCGTTTGGCCTTCAGCGAGGCGTAGGCATAGTCCGCGAGTTTATCCAGCGATGACAGCATGGGCCAGCGGAATGCCGCCGAGGCTTCGGCGTTCGCAGCCGAGGCAAAGCCGGTGTCGGTCGGGCCTGGGCAGAGCGTGGTGACTGTCACGTTCTTGCTGCGCAATTCGTAATTAAGTGCATCCGAGAGGCTCAGAACATACGCCTTAGAGGCGTAGTAAACGGCAGCTCCTGGCCCCGGCATGAAGGCAGCGATCGATGCCACATTGAGAATCTGGCCGCCACCCTGCGCCGCCATGCGACGGGCAAAGGCATGTGCCAGCGAAGTCAGCGTGGCAATATTGAGCTGCACCATCTGATTCAGACGCTTGATATCGGCATCAATGAAGGTGCCGAATTCGCCAAAACCAGCATTATTGATGAGCATGTCGACGCGACGATCACCGAGTTTGGTCACCAGCTCAACAGCGGCTCCCTCGTAGCCCAGGTCCTGACCGATAACATCGGCCTTGATGCCGTGTCGCTGGCTCAGGTCATTAGCGATGGCCTGCAGCTTGTCGACGCTGCGCGCGACCAGAATCACATCGTGACCATCTGCCGCCAAGCGCTTGGCCAGCTCCAGTCCGATACCGTTTGATGCCCCTGTGATCAATGCTGTGCTCATGGCGCCAGTCTCCTCAAATTATTAGTTATCAATGGCTTCCTGCCACTGTTGAGCAGCTTTATGCCATGAATTTTGTTTATTTTCAAAACTGGCACAATCGTACTAAAACAGCTCATCAGCCACAACGACCGTTCATCGGAAGCATGGCTT
This sequence comes from Pseudomonadota bacterium, assembly GCA_040384385.1. GTDB lineage: Bacteria > Pseudomonadota > Gammaproteobacteria > Pseudomonadales > Moraxellaceae > Perlucidibaca. The sequence continues at coordinate 71,371 of JAZKJJ010000016.1, forward strand.
TTGCACTGGATTTTTAAGCCGCATTGAAAATAGCCCTCGCTTTTCATCTCCGACATCCGTATAGTTCGCCCCGCTGCAGACGCAGCCCTTTTGTTGCCCGCCTATTATGTGCTGTCCCGGTTCTTACACCGGCTCGCAGCCTGCTCTGGTCTGGTTGGCGACGATAAATCCGTCAGCCACCGCCGTATCCCGTCGGTTTGCTGTTTACCCATACTCACCGCGGGTTACCCGCGAGGATCAGTCCTGTGTCTTTGACTTTTACAGACCTGGCGTTGCATGACGCCCTTTTGGCCGCCCTTAACGAAGCTGGCTACACCGAACCCACCCCCGTACAGGCTCAGGCGATTCCTATCGCCATGACTGGCCGTGACCTCATGGCCTCGGCCCAAACCGGTACCGGCAAGACCGCAGCCTTCCTGCTGCCCGGTCTGCACCGCATGACCATGACCCCAGGCGGCCCCGGCAAAGGCCCGCGTATTCTGGTGCTGACCCCGACGCGTGAACTCGCTCGCCAGGTCGAATCCGCTGCCATGGTTTACGGCAAGCGCCTGAAAGTGCGCACCGTCAGCATCCTCGGCGGCATGAACTACCAGCAGCAGCAGAAAGCTCTGGTACGCCCGATTGATGTCATGGTCGCTACCCCAGGCCGCCTGCTCGACCTGATGAACCGTGGTCAGATCTCGCTCGATCGCGTGGAAATGCTCGTACTCGACGAAGCTGACCGCATGCTCGACCTCGGCTTCATCGACGACGTTGAACTGATCGCTGAAAAGGCCCCGGCCGAACGCCAGACACTGCTGTTCTCGGCCACGCTGGAAGATCGCATTGCCACCTTGGCGGCGCGTGTTATGCGCAACCCAGAACGCCTGCAGATCAGCTCGCAGCAAGCCAAGCACGAAAACATCACGCAAGGCCTGTACTTCTGCGATGACATCGAACACAAGAAAGCCATTCTGCTCAAGCTGCTGTCTGACACCAGCGTGAACCAGTCGGTCGTGTTCACTGCTACGCGTCGTGACGCTGAAGTGCTGTCCATCGAGCTGGCCAACTTTGGTCTTCAAGCCGCCGCTCTGCATGGCGACATGAAGCAGCCGGCGCGTAACCGCACGCTGCGCGACCTGAAGAGTGGCTTGATCAAGTGTCTGGTTGCTACCGACGTTGCTGCTCGCGGCATCGACGTGGTCGGCATCAGCCACGTATTCAACTTTGACCTGCCGATGGTGCTGGAAGATTACGTTCACCGCATCGGTCGTACTGGTCGTGCAGGTCGTACCGGTAACGCCATCAGCCTGGTCAACCGTCGCGATCGCGGCAAGTTGCAGCGTCTCGCCGCATACACCGGCAACTCCATTCCTGAGCTGACGATTGTCGGCATGGAACCGCGTCCGGCACCGAAGTATCGTGACAACGGCGGCGCAAGTCGTCCGACCGGTGGTGCTCGTCGCGACAGCGGCAGCAACAACGGTGGTCGTCCGGCTTATGGCGATCGCCCTGCTTATGGTGATCGTCCGGCCCGTACTGACAGCCGCCCAAGCTATGGCGACCGTCCGGCCTATGGTGATCGCCCAGCACGCACCGACAGCCGCCCGAGCTATGGTGACCGTCCTGCCTATGGCGATCGTCCAGCCCGTACCGACAGCCGCCCAAGCTATGGCGACCGCCCTGCTTATGGTGATCGTCCGGCACGCACTGACAGCCGTCCTAGCTACGGTGACCGTCCGGCCTATAGCGATCGCCCGCGTCAAGAAGGCGCACGCAATGATCGTCCGGCCTACGCCGCACGCCCCGTTGTTGTCGATGGTGAATTGAGCGGCAATATTGCCGGTGCCGCAACGCACGAACGCTCAGCGTTTGATCGTCAGGCTCTGCGTGGCGACCGTCCGGCACACCGTGGCGCAGCACCGCGTCCACAGGGTGATCGCCCGTCATATGGCGACCGCCCTGCTTATGGTGACCGTCCTGCCCGTTCGGCTGCCCCGCGCCCGCAGGGTGATCGTCCTGCCTATGGCGACCGCCCGGCGCGTCCGGCCCGTGCTGAAGGTTTCAGCGCAGACCGCCAGCGACCTCAAGCTCGTGTATTCCGTGCTCCAGATAGCCAAGCAGGCGCTGCATCGACGGCAAGGTTCGACGACAAGCAGTAAGCCCGAACTCGAGGTGATCAACATAACTCGTCAGGGTTATGTTGAGCGCGACCTGATCGACCGGTATCGATACCGGGTATTGGCCGGTCATGCGCGCGCCATTCCAGAACAACGGCTCTTTCGGGCCGGGCACATTGGAAATGATCACATTGAAGGCTCGCAGACTGGGCGCCAGCCCGGTCAGCAGATGTAATCCCGCCGGCGCCATCATCAGCGCCGTGTAGTTCAACAGCTCCGCCGAACTCATGCTCTTGTAGCGCGTCTTCGCTTCTTGCACCGAGGCCTTGACGCGCTCCAGGCGCAGCGTCGGGTCTGCCACTTCCGTTCCCAGGTTGGCCAGGATCATCGCGATCTGGTTACCCGTCTCGCTGTCATCCGTACGCAACGACACCGGCACCATGGCAATCAACGGCTTGTCCGGCAATGCCTGCTGACTGATCAGGTAGTTGCGTAGCGCACTGCCACAAACCGCAAGAACTACATCATTGAGCGTGCAACCAAAGACCTTGGCCACCGCTTTGAAGCGCGCCATGGGATAGCTTTGTGCCGCGAATCGGCGCGAACCAGTAATGTCACTATTGATGATGCTCGCCGGTGCATTCATGAACGGCACGAAGTTGGGATCGCGCTGCGATTTGCGCGCAACCTTGGCGATTTCCTTGAGCACGGCCGGCATGGTTGCCATCTGCTTGCTGAAACCGGAGGTCATGCGTACCGCACCGGTGGCGACATCGATGGGGTTGGGCAGGCCAGTGGGCTTGCGCTTTGGCGGCATCGCCCAGATCGGCGGCAGGCTGCGTGCGTCGAGATCGGTGGACAAGGCTCGGCTGCCCATGCGCATGGCCGATATGCCATCGAACAGGCTGTGGTGAACCTTGGTGTAAAGCGCAAAACGACGCCCCTGAACACCCTCGATCAGATGCACTTCCCACATTGGGCGCTGACGATCCATGAGGTTGCTGTGCGCGGCTGAAACATACGACAGCAGCTCGCGGATACGGCCCGGCTTCGGCAGGGCGCGATGGCGGAAGTGGTGTTCGAGGTCGAATTGCTTGTCCGTTTCCCAGAAATACTGGCCAAAACGGCGCACAAGTCGCTTGTTGAAGGGATGCTGCGGCTCGGTAAAGGTGCGCAGATGCTCGACCAGATCGCGGATGTAACGCGGGCCGGCATCTTCCGGAAAGTTGAATAACTGAAGGCCAGCCACATGCATGGGCTGCTGGCGTTTTTCCATCCAGAGAAATAGCTGATCGGCAGGTGAAAGCGGGGTCATGAGTTAGCCATCCGTCTTGTTAGGTGAAACAAATTCAGCACACGCCGTGCCAAAAAGTTACCCCAAGACTACCCCGCCGCTTTCAGTTTGTCAGCGATCCGTCCATTCGCCAGCAGACCAAATTTTATTGATCAACACATCACCCAGCGGCAAAGCCTGCAAAAACAGCTGATCCGGTTCAAGCTCGCCGAGATCGACAAAAAACGGACCCTGAACACTCTCTGGCGCATCGGCAATGACAGCGGAGTAAACAGGTAAAGGCAGTAAGCCTAATGCGGTCTGAGCCTGCATGATCTTGTCGGTGATACGCAGGGTCGCCGGAGTGAAGAATACCGGGCGCAGCTGCCACTGCCCTTGTTGCAGCGATATTTTCAACCAATGACTGCTGGCAGACTCCCTACTAGTGGAATCAACTCGTGCGCTGCCAGCACCACGATAGCTCAGCTCTGCTAGGTAGCCACGATCGGAGCTCCACTCCTTAGCACAGTAAGACATCAAGTCGCCAAATTGCGGCTGTCCATCGCTTGCCAGTCGTTGGCTAGAGAAGTAAAAATTGCGCGCACTATCGTAGCCCGCTACGCCACCGAGGCGCCCATCGGGATAAAGACGCGGATCATTATCGGTCGGGCCGCCGCAGGCAGCGTGACTCAAGTTCAATAGATGGCCATATTCATGTGCCACTGTCAGTGCACGAAAATCCAGCCAATGACTGCTGCTATAGGGCGAAATCACGGCAAGCGTGTCTGTTGCGCTCACAGACTGAGTCAGCATAGAGACACCACCGACATACGCCAGACCGACCACAGAGCTAGTGCCGGAGCGAAACGTCAGATTATTGGGAAAGACACCCAGACATTTCGGGGCTGTACGTGCGCTACTTTGTGGGCCATTGCGTTTGGCACACTCGTCATCAAGCTCAGATAATACGGCCTGCATGGTCGTGAAAGACTCCTGCCCGGAGCCAAAAAAATCGAGCACGGACTGATTCAGCGAGGGTGGTGCAAACGCAGCTTCTGTCTGGAGATTAAATGTGGTCACGGGGTGCAGTCGTGTCATCAACGCCGCTAAATCAGTATTACTGCTGACAGAGCCATTCTGACCTTTATAAGTAATCGGAATGACACGAATAGCCTCGCTCAGTGCGGCATTAACCGGCAAGTTATGAACACGATAGATCTCGTCGGCCTCACTTGCTGTTCGACCTACAGCATCATCAAAAACAATCGAAATGGATGTGCCTGGCTGTATGAGAGTCGCAGGGATGCTGGCCGAATAAGCCGAGTTAAGCGTTTGCGGATCGCGGGTGACAGGCACAGTGCTAGGCCCCATCAAGTTGATACGGGTACAGTTTGCTGCATTAGCATTGGAGACCAACAAGTAGGCACTGCGCGGGGTGGCAGGCGAACCATTGGCAAGCAAGTCAATGCGCGCCAGAACAAGCTTTCCTGCAATCAGACGCGTGCTACTCAAAGCAGCATTAAACTCTACCGTTTGTACCCAACTGACACGATCAATACGCATATTGTCGCCGCGTGTCGTCCCCAACGTCTGGCTGAAACTGCACGGCGCATTGACCTGGCGTGATCGACCATCCGCAGATACGGTAGTTTCTGGCGCTACAGCCCCTGTCGCTTGAGTAGCCGAGCCGCTACCACCACCGCCGCAGGCAGACAAAAGCAGGGCTAGTGCCATGCCAACTGCATAAATATGCATGCCACCCTCTACATGTTATTTTTAGCCAGCAGCCATAATGGCATAAATAACTGAAGCGGCAGCCTTAACAAAACAAGATTAATTGGCAAAGCCAGTGCTCGCAGACCACGTACTCAGTATGCCTCCGGCTCTTCTGAATTGCAGCTGCGTAACCTGTAGATCCCCTAGGTTCAAATAGTAAGGACCTCGGGCAAGGTCCGGCATATCAGACAATACGGCGGAATAAAGTGGCATCGTTACTGGCGACTGGTGACTACTCACCACGACATCAAGGTCGCTCAATTTCAGCGTACTGGGCGCAAACGCTACAGTCCTGACATGCCAAACGCCACCCTTAACGCTGATCTTCAACCACTGCTGCGGAGCCTCACTCACACGCGCACTGACAACAGCGCTAGCGGCGCGATAGCCCAGTTCAGCCAGATACCCACGATCTGATGTCCACTCTTTGCCACAATAGGACATCAAATCTGCAAACTGCGGCTGATTGTTCGCATCCAGACGCGTGCTGGAAAAATAAGAATCTCGAACCTCATCCCAACCACCGCCACCGCCAAGGCGGCCATCGCCATAGAGTCTTGGATCCAGTCCGGTGGCACCTCCGCATGAGGCATGATCCACATTCAGCAAGTGGCCATACTCATGCGCGAGGGTCAATGCACGATAATTAACCCAATGCCGGCTGGCATAAGGGCTGGTGATCGTATTGTCATCTGTATTGAGCACTTGCTGGACAAGCATTGAAACACCGCCAACATAGGCCAAACCAACCACTTGGCCACTCCCCGAGGATGGTCTGAAGCTAATGCTATCGGGAAATAGCGCCACACATTTCGGGGCCGTTCGCGCGGCTTGCTGACTGCCATTGAGCTGCGCGCAGTAGTTGTCTACCTCATCCAGAACAGCAGTCATCACGCTAAGAGAAGCGACACCCGAAGATATCAAATTGCTCAATGTTATCGAGCTAATCGATAGTGCAGGCGTGGCCAGCAGATTCACGCCGCTGATCGGATGCAATCGCGTCAGAACTGACGCCAGATTCGCACTGCTCACAGAGGCCGTATTGCCGAGGATCGTCAGCGGAATAATACGAACCGTCTCTGTTTGAGCAGGTGCCACTGCTGGCAGAAAATAGCGATATGTTGCATCTGCCTCACCAGCCGAACGACCCGTGCTGTCATCAAACACGATAGACATAGCCATACCTGGTTTGACCTTGTCTGCAGGAATAGTGGCAACAAACGCATTGCTCAAGGTATCGAGAGAGATGGCAACAGGAACACTATTCGGGCCGACCAATGTGTAGTTGGTGCATGTGCTGGTCGCAGGATCGTAGACTCTTAGCATCCGAATGGACGGCGTGGCGCGCACATTATTCGCCAACAAATCTATACGTAGCTTGACTGCTTTACCACCTGCGAGGCGCGTGTCCGCATTATTAGGATCCAGTAAGACGGTTTGCAGCCAACGTACCTGCTCAATTCGCAGGCCATCATTTCGAGTCGCTGCCAGCGTCTGGGTAAATGGACAGTTCGTGTTGACCGTTCGCGACGTGCCATCTGAAGACGGTGTCGTGGAAACTGGCACAGAGCCCGCGCCACCAGTCGTGGGAATACTGCCGCCAGCAGACCCACCACCACCGCCGCCGCCACAGGCAACCAGCAGAGCCGATAACGCCAGCGCGCCAACATGCAGTAATGATCGAGTGCCGTACTGACGCTTTTTTACCGTGCGAATATTCATGCCCGCCACTCCCATCTCTATTCTCATGCTCGAACTATCGACGCACGATGAGCACTCATGGGTTGGCGAAATGCAGCAATTCGTTATGAAGTTAGCGAGAAACTTGGTGAATCTGTAACGATGGACGCGCCTTGGTTAGTCAGCAGAGGCGTTGCGTAACCAGTCCGCAAGCCAGTTGCAAATCAGATCAACGCTAGCATGCAGTGGATGCTCATCCTCCGTGACCAGCAAAGGACACTGCCAAACCGTGGCGGCCCGCTCGGAATGGGCTAGTGGCACTACGCTATCATGGCGACCATGAATAATACGCACGGCATCGCCACGCAAGGGTTGCTCGGGACGCGTCAACGGATAGCCGGGTAAATCAAACGCGGGGCACAACAAGAACAAGCCATGAATCGGCATTGAGGTCGATGCCAGTTCCTGCGCTGCATACGCAGCAACATAACCGCCCAAGCTTGAGCCGACTAAAACGACCGGCTCCGACGCAGGTAAAAGCGAGAGCAAGTGACGAACACGAGATACAGGGTCGCGCATGCCCCGAAAATCAGGCGCTTCCGTGCGCCAACCGAGCCGCTCAGCCACTGCTCGCATGGCCTGTATTTTCAGGCCATCAGGCCCGCTCTCTAGGCCATGTAGAAAGAAAGCCACTGACAATTCGTACCCCTATATCGTTTTGTTGATGCCATCACGGGTAAAGCAACTCTCCCGTGCCCATCTTGATGACATGGCCGCCGATGCGGCAGCGCACTTCTCGACCTGGCCGCTTGTCGAATTCGGCATGCAGGATGCTCTTGCGCGTGGTTTGGCTACCGCGATCTATCGAGAAAGTGTGGGTGCCCGGCGGCGTCTCGGCCTGCTCGGCGAGATAGGCAATGAACTCCGGCATAACACTGCCGATGGGCGGTAGTGCTCCCCGGCCCAGCTCGAAGTTAAGCAGGCGACCGTGAAATTGCGTTTGCCCGGTGATGCTGCCGGGCGCGAACAAGAAGAGCTGCGGCGTATAGACATGGCCAGCCAGGTCGGCCCAGCGCTCGGCATTGAGGCTGGCTGCCAGCACATGCTCAGGGCGCGTGAACGGAATGATCAACACCGGGTGATCCACGCTAACCACCATAGGCTTGTACTTGCTGAACGAGATATGGCGCTCGTCGGTGTTAAGCATGGCCGCCAGCTGCGGAATTTTTGGTGTGTAGTGGTCAATCGTTGGCGTCAGTGTGCGCGAGAACTGGATGGCACCAGGGCCATCCTCAGCATTGTCGATAAAGCTGTCGATGACCTGCTTCTGCTGCGTAAATGAGAGCGTGCTGTACTTGCCCTCGTCCGTCACCAGACCTTTTTCATAGGCGATGTAGGAAGCGGCCAAGATAGTATGCGCGCCAAACAGACAGGGGCCCTTGCTGTTGAATACGCTGACCGGATTACTCTTGGATCCAGCGTCGATAAATACCGTTTCGGTTTGCTGAAACTCGCTAGCCAGAGCCTGCTTTTGCTCATCGGAGAGCGTGTGACCATTGATCGAGACCACCGGAACCTGCACGCCTTGAAACGGCGAGTCGGCGAATACATCGAGCAGGGAGTATGCAAGCGCCATAATTTCCATCCTTTGTTATTGATGTTGTGCAGGCGTATGCAGGCGGCCATGTCCGAATGTAGCAGCCCGGCTCAGGACAAGGAATCCATAACGCCAGAAAGTCAACTGATCTCAAGGACGCCTGCACGGTGCCAAACACATGCTAATCTGGACATATGCCCTAGGACTAACGTCAACACCCCCTCTTGCTTAGGCGCACCTGAAAAACTATAAGCGATTGTTTTTAATGTCTAATTCAGATAATTCAGACCACACCCCCATTGTGTGACTGGAAGTGCACCACGGATGGAAATTTTCACTCTTAATTCAATAAAAACAATTAGATACAATCATCACTCAGCGCCTTGACGAGATAGCTCTCGATGTCTGACAAGCGCTCCTCATAGTGCTGAGTGAGGATCAAATTGTTGATTTCCATTTAAAACTGACCCAGGGTTTTCATCCAATTCTGACCCGGGT
>JAZKJJ010000017.1:0-2335 GCA_040384385.1 Pseudomonadota bacterium
GTTGGGGTGGCGAACAAGGTGCGCACATCAGCACTCATATCGGCTTGGCGCATGCGCTCGATGAGGCTTACAGCCAGCAGCGAGTGCCCGCCGAGTTCGAAAAAGTTGTCGTGTCGCCCGACACGTTCAACCGCTAGCAGTTCGGCCCAGATCTGCGCGAGCCGGGTTTCAACCTCGCCCTGGGGGGCTTCGTACCCGCGACTCGCATAAGCGTGACCGTCGGGTGCCGGAAACGCCCGGCGGTCGAGCTTGCCGTTGGGGTTCAGTGGCAGTTGCGCAAGCAGCACGTAGGCGACCGGCACCATGTACTCGGGTAGGCTGATGGCCAGATGCGCGCGCAGTGTTTCAGTACTGACCTCGCTGTCTGTCTGGGTGTAGTACGCCACCAACCGTTTGTCACCAGGACTGTCTTCGCGGGCTAGCACCACCGCTTCCTTGATTCCAGGATGCTCCGCCAACTTGGCTTCGATCTCCCCGAGCTCGATACGGAAGCCGCGAATCTTGACCTGGAAGTCGTTGCGACCCAGGAACTCGATGTTGCCGTCGGCTCGGTACTTGGCAAGGTCCCCTGTCTTGTACATCCGTCCGCCGTGGAACGGGTCGTCCACAAAGCGCTCGGCTGTCAACTCGGCGCGATTCAGGTAACCACGCCCTACCCCAGCGCCAGCCACGCACAGTTCACCGGCCACACCAATGGGGCAGGGGCGCTGGTGGGCGTCGAGGATGTATAGCCGCGTGTTGCGGATCGGTCGCCCTAGCGGCACGGGGGAGTGCGGGTCGAGCTGATCAAGCGGCCCAAGCCGGTGCCAGGTCACCACGTCAGCACATTCGGTAGGGCCGTAGTTGTTGATGATCTGCGGGCGCGGTTGGCTCAATTGCAGCAACTTGGCCACTTGGATCGGCTCGCCACCGAGCATGACGCTACGTACGCTGCGCAGTTGGTCTGCATCGTTGACGTCGATGAGTGCATGGAAGGCGCTGGGCGCGAGGTTCAGGAATCTGATGTCTTCACGCTGGACTTGATCAAGGAGAGCCCTCGGTTCGAAGGGCTCATCACCCAAGTGCAGCGAGGCCCCGGCCATCAGCGGGCCAACGATATTTTTCTGCGTCAGGTCGAAACTATGGCTGGTGAGCAGCAGCACGTTGTCGTCGCTGCTGAACCCCAGTTCACCGAGGTACCAGTCCATCAGGTTGCGCCAGCCGCGCTGCAGCACTTGCGCGGCTTTAGGTCGCCCAGTCGAGCCGGAGGTGTAGATGACATATGCGAGGTGGTCGGGAGTCAAACCGACTTCGCCAAGGTCGCTGCTGGTTTTATGTTGCCAGCGCAGGGCATCGGCTTGCAGGTCGAGCACGGGAACCAGTTCGGCACCACGCGCCACCGCGATGGCGATCTGTGCCTGCACGGCCGCTGGCACCTGGGCATGGGTGAGCACTGCCAGCGGCGCGCTGTCGGCCAGCATGTGCGCCAGCCGCTCGCTGGGATAGTTGGGGTCGACGGGAACATAGCCAGCTCCGCTCTTGAGGATGGCGAGCAGGCCCACGATGAGGTCGGCACTGCGCTCCATGCACAACACTACCCGCGCATCCGGCCCAATGCCAAGATCGCGCAGGTAACGCGCGAGCCGGTTGGCCTGCGCATTGAGTTCACCGTAGCTGATGCGCTGCTGGCCCTTTATAACGGCGATGGCGAGCGGGTTCTGCTCCGCGCGCGATTGGATGACCTCGTGGATCGCAAGCTCGCTAGAGGACGGCACATCGGTGGTATTCCAGCCGACCAGCAGTTGTTCGCGTTCTGCGTGCGGCAGCACGTCAAGGCATCGCACCGGTGTGTGCGGCGCCGTCTCCAATGCCTGCACCAGTTGCTCCAGTGCGCTGTACATGAAGGCACAGATGCGCTCGGGGTCTACGCTCGCCTGCACTTGCGCCGTCAATGCAAAGCCAACACCTAGATCATCCACATTGAGGACCAAAGGATAGTTGGTTCGTTCTTCGCCACCCAACACCTCAATGCCGCTCCATGCCTCGCTGTCCTCGGTAGTCGTGACATCGGCGATGGCTGTGTGGCGGTAGTTCAACAGCGCACTGAACAATGGTGCCGGCGCGGCCACAGCGCTGCAGCGCTGGGCCAGTGCCAGCGGCGCATGTTCGTGGCGCATCAACCGAGCCAGCAGCGCGTGTGTTTCTCGCACCGCGTCTTGCACACTCGCGTCGCCGACGCGAATGCGCACCGGGAGTGTATTGATAAACAACCCCAGCACGCGGCTCGCACCTTCACCGCCTTGCATGCGGCCAAACAACAAAGTGCCGAACACCACGTCGTCGCGCGCCGACACCC
>JAZKJJ010000018.1:0-1229 GCA_040384385.1 Pseudomonadota bacterium
GGCGGATTCAACCGGTCGATGCAACACACTAAAAACTGCGTCAGCAGAAGGAGTGTTGCAAATGAAGTACCGCACCAGAACCTACTACACGGATGCCCAGAAGGCAGTGATGTGGGCGCGATGGAAAGAGGGTTGGACACTCCATCAGATTGCCAAACTGTTTAACCGAGCGCATACGTCGGTGCAGGGTATTCTTGCTCGCACTGGCGGCTTTAGGCCGCCGGCACGCAGCCGATGCGCAATGGCGTTGACTCTGGTCGAGAGGGAAGAGATCTCGCGTGCCGTGGTGAACCGCCAGTCGATTCGCTCCATTGCCGACCAGCTCGGGCGAGCGCCCTCGACCATCAGCCGCGAGATCAATCGCAATGGGGGTCGGTTGGCCTACCGCGCCACAGATGCGGATGCCGCAGCATGGGACCGTGCACTTCGCCCCAAGCAATGCAAATTGGTTGAGAACAGAGCTTTGGCGCGTGTGGTGACTGACAAGCTTAGAGCTCAATGGTCACCAGAACAAATCGCTGGGTGGCTGAAGCATACTTATCAGAACGACCAAAGCCACTACGTGTCACACGAGACCATCTACCGCAGCCTCTTCATCCAGGCGCGTGGCGCCTTGAAAAAGGAACTGCTGCAGCATTTGAGACGGACACGCGGGATGCGCCGGTCACGACACCACACGCAGAAAACCGAAAACCATGGTCAGATCGTCGGTGCCATCTCGATCAGCGAGAGGCCAGCATCCGTCGAGGATCGCGCAGTGCCTGGACACTGGGAAGGCGATTTGGTGTTTGGCAGCCACAACAGCCAGATCGCGACCTTGGTAGAGCGCCAGACACGGTACGTCATGCTTGTGAAGGTAGCAGGCAAAGACACCGAGACGGTCGTCAACGCCCTGATCAAGAATGCTCGAAAACTGCCGCAGGAGCTCTACAAGTCACTGACGTGGGATCGAGGTAAAGAGATGGCTGGTCATAAGAGATTCACGCTGGCGACAGACATCCAGGTTTACTTCTGTGATCCACAGAGCCCATGGCAACGCGGCAGCAACGAAAATACAAACGGCCTGCTCAGGCAATATCTGCCGAAAGGTCTGGACATCTCGACTTACTCACAAGCCAAACTCAACGCATTGGCAAGACAATTGAACGAGAGGCCGAGAAAGACCCTCGATTTCCAAACGCCCGCTGAGATGTTCAGCGCTATCGTTGCATCGACCGGTTGAATCCGCC
>JAZKJJ010000019.1:0-14763 GCA_040384385.1 Pseudomonadota bacterium
TGCCCACGATCGGATAGCCGGCGAGCACGCCATTGGCCATCTGTTCCTGGATACCCTTGTCGACTGCACCGAAGTATTCCTTCGGAACTGTACCGCCAACGACCTTCTCAACGAACTCGTAATCCTTACCTTCGGCATTGCCGTAGATCGGATCGAGCTTGAGCAAGACGTGACCGTACTGGCCGCGACCACCGGACTGACGCACGAACTTGCCTTCGGTATCGACAGAGCGCCGGATCGTTTCGCGGTAGGCTACCTGCGGCTTGCCAATGTTGGCTTCAACACCGAACTCGCGACGCATACGGTCCACAAGAATGTCCAAGTGAAGCTCGCCCATGCCGGAGATAATGGTCTGGCCGGACTCTTCGTCGGTACGCACACGGAAAGACGGATCTTCCTTGGCGAGACGACCGAGAGCGGTCGACATTTTTTCCTGGTCAGCCTTGGTCTTCGGCTCAACAGCCACCGAAATCACCGGCTCCGGGAACTCCATACGCTCAAGCGTGATGATCTTGTTTTCGTCGCACAGGGTGTCACCGGTGGTGACGTCCTTGAGACCGACACAAGCAGCGATGTCGCCGGCACGGATTTCCGAGATTTCTTCACGCTGGTTGGCGTGCATCTGGAGAATACGACCAATACGCTCTTTCTTGCCCTTGACCGGGTTCCAGACGGCATCGCCCGACTTCAGCACGCCCGAGTAGCAGCGAACGAAGGTCAGGTTACCGACGAACTTGTCGTTCATGATTTTGAAAGCCAACGCGGAGAACGGCTCGTCATCCGACGCTGTACGGAAGCCTTCCGATTCAGCCTTGTCATCCAGAATACCGGAGACAGGCTTAACGTCGTTTGGCGCCGGCAGGTAACGAATGACGGCGTCGAGCATGGCCTGCACGCCCTTGTTCTTGAACGCGGAGCCGCAAAGCATCGGGTGAATTTCACCAGCGAGCGTGCGCGCACGAATAGCAGCATGAATCTGCTCTTCGGTCAGGTCACCGTTTTCCAGATATTCGTTCATCAGCTCTTCGGAAGCTTCAGCAGCCGTCTCGACGAGATTGGAACGCCACTTGTCGCACTCAGCCTGCAGAGCAGCCGGAATTTCGCGCTCTTCGAACTTCATACCCTGCGAGGCTTCATCCCAATAGATGGCCTTCATGGTGATGAGGTCGACGATGCCTTCGAAGTCTTCTTCGGCACCGATCGGCACGCAAAGCGGAACCGGGCTTGCGCCAAGGCGAAGCTTCATCTGCTCGACAACGCGGAAGAAGTTGGCGCCAGTACGGTCCATCTTGTTCACGAAGGCGAGACGCGGAACCTTGTACTTGTTGGCCTGACGCCAGACAGTCTCGGACTGCGGCTGCACGCCACCAACAGCACAGTAGACCATGCACGCACCGTCGAGGACGCGCATGGAGCGCTCCACTTCGATGGTGAAGTCAACGTGACCCGGGGTGTCGATGATGTTGATCTGGTGCGGCTCGAACTGCTTGGCCATACCGGACCAGAAGCACGTCGTAGCAGCAGAAGTAATGGTAATACCACGCTCCTGCTCCTGCTCCATCCAGTCCATGGTGGCTGCGCCGTCATGAACTTCACCGATCTTGTGGTTCACACCGGTGTAGAACAGCACACGCTCAGTCGTCGTGGTTTTGCCGGCGTCGATATGCGCCGAGATACCAATGTTCCGATATCGGTTAAGTGGGGTAGATCTAGCCACTGAATAATCCTCAGCCTGAAATTAGAGACGTGTAATTAGAAACGGTAGTGCGCGAAAGCCTTGTTGGCTTCGGCCATACGATGCACATCTTCACGCTTCTTGATTGCAGCGCCTTTACCTTCAGCAGCATCCAGCAGTTCGCCAGCAAGACGAAGAGCCATGGTCTTTTCCGAACGCTTGCGCGCGCAGTCCACCAACCAGCGCATGGCCAGGGCAGTACGACGGGAGGGACGTACTTCCATGGGAACCTGATAGGTGGCACCACCGACACGACGGGCCTTTACTTCGACCATCGGACGCAGCTTTTCCAGAACGGTTTCGAAGAACTCAACCGGGTTGCCCTTGTTCTTTTCAGCAACGCGTGCGAGCGCGCCGTAGACAATGGATTCGGCTGTCGACTTCTTGCCGGATTCCATCACCTGGTTCATGAACTTGGCGAGGGTCTGGCTTCCGAACTTGGGATCCGGGAGGATTTCACGTGCTGCTACAACTCTTCTTCTTGGCATGACTCTATGAACCTTTCATAAGCTTCAGGGTGATCCGGGACAAAGTATTCCGCCCGGCCTTACTGCAACCGAAAATTACTTCTTCGGACGCTTGGTACCGTACTTGGAACGCGACTGCATACGACCTTTAACGCCTGCGCAATCGAGCGAACCACGAACGGTGTGATAACGAACACCGGGGAGATCCTTAACACGACCACCACGGATCAGCACAACACTGTGCTCTTGCAAGTTATGGCCTTCACCACCGATGTACGAGCTCACTTCGAAACCCGAAGTCAGACGAACACGGCAAACCTTACGCAGAGCCGAGTTCGGCTTCTTTGGGGTTGTGGTGTAGACGCGTGTGCAAACGCCGCGACGCTGCGGGCTGCCTTTAAGTGCCGGCACACCGGACTTTTCGACCAGTGCTTGGCGACCCTTGCGGATCAATTGATTGGTTGTTGCCATAGCGGCCCTACTCTCCCGTTATAAATCGCAACTGAAAAGGGGCCCGTAAAGGCCCTTTTTCAGGGTTGCGCATTCTATGAGCAGTGTCCACCCCCGTCAAGGAACGTTCACTGCCCGATTTTTACCTCAGCCTTCGAAATTGAGGGCTTCGGTCAAAGCTTGTTCCACATCAGCAGCAGTCGGACCCTGTGCCAGCGCCAGGGCATCAAGACGCTCCTGACGACGACGGGCATGGTAGGCAAAGCCTGTACCAGCCGGAATCAGACGACCAACCACTACGTTTTCCTTCAAACCACGCAGATCATCTTCCTTGCCGGTCACAGCCGCTTCGGTCAGAACGCGAGTGGTTTCCTGGAACGATGCCGCCGAGATGAACGATTCGGTGGACAACGATGCCTTGGTGATACCCATGAGCACGCGCTCATATTTCGCCGGGAACTTGTCGGCAGCGAGCAGCACTTCGGTCTCTTCCAAGACGCGAGCCAGTTCAACCTGCTCGCCCTTGATGAAGGCGCTATCACCGTTTTCAGTGATTTCAACCTTGCGCAACATCTGGCGAATAATCACTTCGATGTGCTTGTCGTTGATCTTCACGCCCTGCAGACGGTAAACGTCCTGCACTTCGTTGACGATGTAAGTCGCCAGTGCAGTCTCACCCTTCAAGCGCAAAATATCGTGCGGGCTCTGCGGACCATCAGACACAACTTCGCCGCGCGACACGCGTTCGCCTTCGAAGATGTTGATGGAGCGCCACTTCGGGATCAGCTCTTCGTACACGTCACTGCCGTCATCCGGCGTGATGATGAGACGATGCTTGCCCTTGGTTTCCTTGCCGAAGCTGACGATACCGCTGGTCTCAGCCAGAATGGCCGGTTCCTTCGGTTTGCGGGCTTCGAACAAGTCGGCCACACGCGGCAGACCACCGGTGATGTCACGAGTCTTCGACGATTCCTGCGGAATACGACCGACAACCTCACCAACGCCAACCACAGCACCATCCTGCAGAGCAGTAATGGAGCCTGGTGGCAGGAAGTACTGGGCGGGCTGCTCAGTGCCTTCGATGTTGATGACATTGCCCTTGGCATCGACCAGACGCACGGCCGGACGCAAGTCCTTGCCAGCTGCCGGGCGATCCTTCGGATCCATGATTTCGATGTTGGTCAGACCGGTCAGTTCGTCAGTCTGGTGACGCACGGTGATGCTGTCTTCCATGTCGACAAACTTCACGCGACCCGTCTGTTCGGTGATGATCGGGTGGGTGTGCGGATCCCAGGTAGCCACGATCTGGCCGCCCTTCACTTCCTGACCATCCACAACCGACAGCACGGCGCCGTACGGCAGCTTGTAGCGCTCACGCTCACGACCGCGGGCATCGGCAATGCCGATTTCACCGGAACGCGAAACGGCCACGAGGTTGCCATTCGACTGTTGTACGGTTTTGATGTTGTGCAGACGCGCTTTACCGTCGTTACGGATTTGCACGCTGGAGACGGCCGAAGCACGGCTCGCGGCACCACCGATGTGGAAGGTACGCATGGTCAGCTGGGTACCCGGCTCACCGATCGACTGCGCAGCCATAACACCAATGGATTCGCCGATGTTGACGCGATGACCACGGGCCAAGTCACGGCCGTAGCACATCGAGCAGACACCGAAGCGAGTCTGGCAGGTGATCACGGAACGGCCGTAGACTTCGTCCACGCCAGCCAGTTCGAGGCGGTCCACCCACTTCTCATCGAGCAGGGTGCCTGCTGGTGCCAGCACTTCTTCAGTACCGGGAACCAGGACATCCTTGGCGACGACGCGACCGAGCACGCGTTCGCGCAGCGGCTCAACGATGTCGCCACCTTCGATCAGCGGCGTCATCAGAACACCACGGGTGGTGCCGCAATCGTTCACGGTGACCACGAGATCCTGAGCAACATCGACGAGACGACGGGTCAGGTAACCGGAGTTCGCTGTCTTCAACGCCGTATCCGCGAGACCCTTACGAGCACCGTGGGTGGAGATGAAGTACTGGAGAACGGTCAGACCTTCACGGAAGTTCGCCTTGATCGGCGTTTCGATGATGGAGCCATCCGGCTTCGCCATCAGACCACGCATACCGGCGAGCTGACGGATCTGCGCAGCAGAACCACGAGCACCGGAGTCGGCCATGATGAAGATCGAGTTGAACGACTTCTGGCTTTCTTCGACGCCCTGCTTGTTGATGACCTTCTCCGTGGAGAGGTTGTCCATCATCGCCTTGGCGACTTGTTCGTTGGTACGCGACCAGATGTCAACGACCTTGTTGTAGCGCTCACCCTTGGTGACCAGACCGGAGGCGAACTGCGATTCAATTTCACGCACTTCTTCTTCGGCGCCGCCAATGATCTTGGCCTTGGCATCCGGAATCACCATGTCTTCCATGCCGACGGACACGCCGGAATAGGTTGCCTGGGCAAAACCGAGGTACATCAGCTGGTCAGCGAAGATCACCGTGTCCTTCAGACCCAGCACGCGGTAGCAGCTGTTGAGCAGACGCGAGATGTTCTTCTTGGTCATGGCCTGGTTGATCAGCTCGAACGGCAGGCCCTTGGGCACGATGTTCCAGAGCAGGCAGCGGCCCGGCGTGGTATCGGCAAGGAATTTGCGCTCGACCTTCTCGCCGTCATCATTGATGGTGACTTCGAGAATGCGCACCTTGATCTTGCTGTGAACTTCAACAAACTTGTTGCCGAGGGCACGCGTCACTTCCGCGAAGTCGGCGAAGATCATGCCTTCGCCCTTGGCGTTTACGCGATCACGGGTGATGTAGTACAGACCCAGCACCACGTCTTGCGACGGCACGATGATCGGCTCGCCGTTGGCGGGCGACAGGATGTTGTTGGTCGACATCATCAGGGCGCGCGCTTCGAGCTGGGCTTCCAGCGTCAGCGGCACGTGGACAGCCATCTGGTCACCGTCGAAGTCGGCGTTGAATGCCGTACACACGAGCGGATGCAGCTGGATAGCCTTGCCTTCGATCAGCACCGGTTCAAACGCCTGCAGACCGAGACGGTGCAGTGTCGGCGCACGGTTGAGCATGACCGGATGTTCGCGAATCACGTCGGCGAGAATATCCCAGACTTCCGGGGTTTCGCGCTCGACCATCTTCTTCGCGGCCTTGATCGTGGTGGCCAGACCTTGAGCTTGCAGCTTGCCGAAAATGAACGGCTTGAACAACTCGAGAGCCATCTTCTTCGGCAGACCGCACTGGTGCAGACGCAGTGTCGGGCCCACGGTGATAACCGAACGGCCGGAGTAGTCGACGCGTTTGCCGAGCAAGTTCTGACGGAAACGACCCTGCTTACCCTTGATCATGTCGGCCAGGGACTTCAGCGGGCGCTTGTTGGTACCGGTGATGGCACGACCGCGACGGCCGTTGTCCAGCAGGGCATCAACCGCTTCCTGCAACATGCGCTTTTCGTTGCGCACGATGATGTCAGGCGCGCTCAGGTCGAGCAGACGTTTGAGACGGTTGTTACGGTTGATGACGCGACGATAGAGATCGTTCAGGTCGGAGGTCGCAAAGCGACCGCCATCGAGCGGAACCAGCGGACGCAGGTCAGGCGGCAGAACCGGCAGAACGGTCATGACCATCCACTCCGGCTTGTTGCCCGAGTTTAGGAACGACTCGACCAGCTTGAGGCGCTTGGACAGCTTCTTCAGCTTGGTTTCCGACGAGGTTGCCGGGATCTCTTCGCGCAGACGCACGACTTCGTTTTCGAGGTCGATGTCGGCCAGCAGAGCCTGGATAGCTTCGGCACCCATGCGGGCATCGAACTCATCGCCATGCTCTTCGAGGGCGGTGTAATACTCTTCGTCATTGAGCAGCTGACCCTTTTCAAGGGTGGTCATGCCGGCATCAATAACAACGAAGTTTTCGAAATAAAGCACGCGCTCGATGTCACGCAGGGTCATGTCCAGCAGCAGACCGATACGCGACGGCAGCGACTTCAGGAACCAGATGTGCGCGGTCGGCGATGCCAGTTCGATGTGGCCCATGCGCTCACGGCGAACTTTCGCCATGGTGACTTCAACGCCACACTTTTCGCAAATGACGCCACGGAACTTCATGCGCTTGTACTTGCCGCACAGGCACTCGTAGTCCTTGATCGGGCCAAAGATCTTGGCGCAGAACAGGCCATCACGCTCAGGCTTGAACGTGCGGTAATTGATGGTTTCCGGCTTCTTAACTTCGCCGAATGACCAGGAACGGATCAGGTCTGGCGAGGCCAGGCCGATGCGGATGCGGTCGAACTCTTCGACATCACTTCCCTGGTTGCGCAGTTGGCTGAGCAGATCTTTCAAGGCAATTCTCCCAAAGCAACTTGTGGGGACGGCGTGCGCGACCGAATCGCTGCACGCCGCCTCTCGTCAGGCTTACTCGTTGTCCAGTTCCATGTTGATCGCGAGCGACCGAATTTCCTTCACGAGCACGTTGAAGGATTCCGGCATGCCCGGCTCCATACGGTGATCGCCGTCGACAATGTTCTTGTAGACGCGGGTACGGCCGTTCACATCGTCGGACTTCACCGTCAGCATTTCCTGCAGGGTGTAAGCCGCGCCGTAGGCCTGAAGCGCCCAGCACTCCATTTCCCCGAAACGCTGACCACCGAACTGCGCCTTACCACCCAGCGGCTGCTGGGTAACGAGCGAGTAGGAGCCGGTCGAACGCGCATGCATCTTGTCATCAACCAAATGGTTGAGCTTGAGCATGTACATGTAGCCGACAGTTACCTGGCGATCGAAACGCTCACCGGTACGGCCGTCATACAGCCACTGCTGACCGTTGGCGTTGAGGCCAGCGAGCTTGAGCAGTGCCTTGATTTCGGACTCATGCGCACCATCGAACACGGGCGTGGCAATCGGCACACCGGCGCGCAAGTTCTGCGCCAGCGCGGTCACTTCGTCATCCGTCAACGAGTTGATCTGCTCTTGCTGACCGCCAACGCCGTTGTAGATCTGGTCGAGATACTTGCGTACTTCGCTGATCTTGCGCTGTTCGTCGAGCATCTCGCCGATACGCTGGCCGAGCCCCTTCGCCGCCCAACCGAGGTGGGTTTCGAGAATCTGACCGACGTTCATACGCGATGGAACGCCAAGCGGGTTGAGCACGATATCAACTGGCTCGCCATGCTCGTCATGCGGCATGTCTTCCACCGGCATGATGATCGAGACCACACCCTTGTTACCGTGACGACCGGCCATCTTGTCGCCTGGCTGGATGCGACGCTTCACAGCCAGATAGACTTTGACGACCTTGAGAACGCCATGCGCGAGGTCATCGCCCGTGGTGATCTTGCGCTTCTTGTCTTCGAACTTGGCTTCGATGTCAGCCTGACGCTCAGCAAGGAAGGTCTGCGCCTTTTCTAACTGCTCGGCAACCAGCTCATCGGCTGGACGCAGCTCGAACCACGTGGCCAACTCCATGCCAAACAGATCTTCTTCGCTGATGACCGCGCCTTTCTTGAAGCCAGCACCGCCATTGACCTTCTGACCGGTCAGAGCTTCGCGCAGACGCGCAGCCGTGGCCTCTTCGAAGATGCGGTACTCTTCCTTCAGATCCTTGCGGTATTCGTCGAGCTGAGCCTTTTCAATAGCCTTGGCACGCGGATCTTTCTCGATACCATCGCGAGTGAAGACTTGAACGTCGATGACCGTACCCTTGGTGCCGGACGGCACGCGCAGGGACGAATCTTTAACGTCAGAAGCCTTCTCACCGAAGATTGCACGCAGCAGCTTCTCTTCCGGTGATAGCTGGGTTTCGCCCTTCGGCGTGACCTTGCCTACCAGGATGTCGCCAGCATTCACTTCAGCGCCGATGTAAACAATACCAGACTCGTCCAGTTTGGACAGCGCAGCTTCGCCCACGTTCGGGATGTCAGCGGTGATTTCTTCCGCACCCAGCTTGGTGTCACGCGCGATGCACGACAGTTCCTGGATGTGGATCGAGGTGAAACGATCTTCCTTAACTACACGCTCCGACAGGAGGATGGAGTCTTCGAAGTTGTAACCATTCCACGGCATGAACGCGACGCGCATGTTCTGACCCAGCGCCAGCTCACCGAGATCCACCGAAGGACCATCAGCCAGCGTATCGCCACGCTCAACCACATCACCGACCTTCACCAGCGCACGCTGGTTGATGCAAGTGTTCTGGTTGGAACGGGTGTACTTGGTCAGGTTGTAGATGTCGGCGCCGGCTTCGCCGAGTACAACTTCTTCATTCTTGACACGAACCACGATACGAGCGGCATCGACATAGTCGATCACGCCACCGCGACGCGCCATGACGCAAACGCCGGAGTCACGGGCGACATAGCGCTCCATGCCGGTGCCCACGAGCGGCTTTTCCGAACGCAGTGTCGGCACGGCCTGACGCTGCATGTTCGAGCCCATGAGGGCGCGGTTAGCATCGTCGTGCTCAAGGAACGGAATCAGCGACGCAGCGACCGAAACCACCTGGCGCGGCGACACATCCATGAAGGTCACCTTCTCAGGTGTCATCACGGTGAATTCGTTCTTGTGACGAACATCTACCAGGTCATCAACCAGCATGCCCTTGGCGTCAACCGCCGAGTCAGCCTGAGCAATAACCTGATCAGCTTCTTCAATGGCGGACAGGTAGACATAGTCGTCGGTGACCTTGCCATCAATAACCTTGCGGTACGGCGACTCAAGGAAGCCGTACTCGTTGGTGCGGGCAAAGCTCGACAGCGAGTTGATCAGACCAATGTTCGGACCTTCCGGCGTTTCGATCGGGCAAACGCGACCGTAATGCGTCGGATGCACGTCACGCACTTCGAAGCCAGCACGCTCACGGGTCAGACCGCCCGGGCCAAGCGCGGAAACACGACGCTTGTGGGTGATTTCCGACAGCGGATTGTTTTGGTCCATAAACTGCGAGAGCTGCGAGGAACCAAAGAATTCCTTGATCGCAGCCGACACCGGCTTGGCGTTGATCAGATCCTGCGGCATGAGGTTGTCGGACTCTGCCATCGACAGACGTTCCTTAACTGCACGCTCAACACGAACCAGACCGACACGGAACTGGTTTTCGGTCATTTCGCCGACCGAACGAATGCGACGGTTGCCGAGGTGGTCGATGTCATCGACTTCGCCCTTGCCGTTGCGAATATCGATCATGCCCTTGAGCACGGCAACGATATCTTCGCGCGACAGCACGCCTTCGCCAGTGTCGATGTCACGACCCAGACGACGGTTGAACTTCATGCGGCCAACGCCGGACAGGTCATAACGCTCGGCCGAGAAGAACAGGTTCTTGAACAGGTTCTCGGCGGCATCCTTGGTGGGCGGCTCGCCCGGACGCATCATGCGATAGATTTCGACCAGCGCTTCCAGCTCCGAACGGGCCGGATCGGCACGCAGGGTGTCAGCTAGGAACGGGCCGCGATCGAGATCGTTGGTGTACAGCACGCCGAACGACTTGATGCCAGCCTGACCCACTTTCTTCAACAACTCATCAGTGAGAAGCGTGTTGCACTCGGCCAGCACTTCACCGGTCGACTGATTTACCAGTGCCTTGTTGTTAACCTTGCCGAACAGATACTCAGGCGGCACATCAAGCTGCGTCAGACCAGCCTTTTCGATATCGCGGATATGACGAGCAGTGATACGACGGCCGGCCTCAACAATGACTTTGCCCTTCGCCATGATGTCGAAGGTGGCGGTTTCGCCACGCAGACGTTCGGCAACGAGATCGAGCTTGAACTGGCCATCTTCGACGTGAATCGTGCTCGACTCAAAGAACATGTCGAGCATCTGTTCCGAGTTGTAACCCAGCGCACGCAGCATGATCGTGGCCGGTAATTTGCGGCGACGGTCGATACGGGCAAACACGAGGTCTTTCGGATCGAACTCAAAGTCCAACCACGAGCCACGGTACGGAATGATACGAGCGTTATAAAGCAGCTTGCCGGACGAGTGCGTTTTACCCTTGTCGTGATCGAAGAACACGCCTGGGGAACGATGCAGCTGCGACACAATGACACGCTCGGTGCCATTGATGATGAAGGTGCCATTCTCGGTCATGAGCGGCATTTCGCCCATGTAGACTTCCTGTTCGCGGATGTCCTTGATGGTCTTCACCGAAGCTTCACGATCATAAATGATCAGGCGAATCTTCACGCGCAACGGCGCGGCGTAGGTCACGCCACGCAGGACGCATTCACGCACATCGAACATCGGGTTACCGAGGTTGTACTCGACGAACTCGAGTGCGGCGTTGCCGGAATAGCTGACGATAGGGAACACGGAACGGAACGCTGCCTGCAGGCCGACATCTTCTCGGCCTTTGGCGCTTTTGCCATCCTGTAGGAAGGCCCGATACGAGTCCACCTGAATGGCCAGAAGATACGGCACGTCCATCAATGACGGGAGCTTGCCGAAGTTCTTTCGGATGCGTTTCTTCTCGGTATATGAGTATGCCATCTGGGTCCTCAACTGTGCTTGAGCCTCGTGAAAAGGCGCCGCTTCGTGCTGCAAAGCGACGGCCTAAGCACTGAAATATCAGAGCTTAGGCCGGCACTTTGGCCTGTGTTCTTGATTCATTTCCGCATTAACGGAAAAAGGCCGGAGGCTCTAACGAGCCTCCAGCCGTGCTGCATGCCGGGCTTAGCCCGTGCGGCACTGTAAAACCAAGGGTTACTTGATTTCGGCAGTGGCGCCAGCTGCTTCCAGCTTGGTCTTGACGTCAGCAGCTTCGTCCTTCGAAACGGCTTCTTTAACAGCCTTCGGAGCGGCTTCCACCAGGTCCTTGGCTTCTTTCAGGCCGAGGCCTGTCAGTTCGCGAACAACCTTGATGACGGCAACCTTGTTGGCGCCGAAGCTGGTCATCACAACATTGAACTCGGTCTGTTCTTCAGCAACGGCTGCGCCTGCGCCCGGAGCAGCAGCAACGGCAACAGCAGCGGCGGAAACGCCGAACTTTTCTTCAACAGCCGAAATCAGGTCGACCAGTTCCATCACGGTCATTTCAGCTACGGCATTCAGAATATCATCTTTGGACAGAGCCATTTTTCGTCTCCCAACGGGGTTTCAATAGGTGTTGATTTCAAGCAGCGATCAGGCAGCTTCTTTCTGTTCTTTGACCGACGTCATCAGTCGGGCGAACTTCGAGAGCGGAGCCTGAAGCACAGATGCGAACATCGTCAGAGCCTGTTCACGGTTCGGCAGCTTGGCGACGACATCGATGTCTTTCGCGCCATAGAGCTTGCCGTCGATGGACAGAGCCTTCACTTCCAGCGGAGCTTTCGGATTGTCTTTCAGGAAGTCCTGGAAGATACGGGCGGCAGCGCCCATGTCATTCTCGGACAACGAAAGCGCAATGATGCTCGGGCCGACCAGCGATGCATCCAGCACTTCAAACGAAGTACCGGCGATCGCGCGACGTGCCAGCGTGTTACGAACAACGCGCAGGTACACATCCTGTTCGCGAGCCTTCGTGCGCAGCTGAGTCAGCTGGCCCACGGTGAGACCGCGATAGTCGGCGACAACAGCTGCGAAAGCACCGGAAGCTGCCTTGTTAACGGCAGCGACGATCTCTCTTTTATCTTCAATACGAAGAGTCACTGTAACCTCCTTCCACTAAGTTCATCGGCGGCAAAACCGCCGACCCCATGCAATCTTGCGATTGCGCGCGGGGGTTACAGAGCCTTTGAGCTTGAAACCACACCGCGTCTACGCAGGCTGATGTTTTAAGTCGTGACACCGGCAAGCCGGGCACAACGCCTGTGGTCTTTAACGCTCGCCCGCGAACGGGCGACTTCAAAGTCCGTGTGCAGGCCCGAAGGCCTGCGAGTTCATTACGCCTGAGCGCCCAGCGTCGCCAGATCGATGGCCAGACCTGGGCCCATCGTGGTCGACAGCGTTACCTTCTTCAGGTAGACGCCCTTACTGGTGGCCGGCTTGGCTTTCTTCAGATCGGAAACCAGAGCTTCAACGTTCTGCTTGATGGCTTCGGCGCTGAAATCAACCTGACCAACAGCGGCGTGGATGATACCGCCCTTGTCGACGCGGTAGCGTGCCTGACCAGCCTTGGCATTACGCACAGCACCAGCAACATCTGGCGTCACGGTGCCGACTTTCGGGTTTGGCATCAAACCGCGCGGGCCGAGAACCGTACCGAGCTTACCAACAACGCGCATGGCGTCCGGCGAGGCGATAACGACATCAAAGTTCAAGTTGCCTGCCAAGATCGATTCGGCGAGGTCGTCGAAACCGACAATATCAGCACCCGCAGCCTTGGCGGCATCAGCATTTGCGCCCTGCGCGAAAACGGCAACGCGAACAGTCTTGCCAGTACCAGCCGGCAGTACAGTTGCGCCACGAACGACCTGATCCGACTTACGCGGATCGATGCCGAGATTGATAGCAACATCAATCGATTCTTTGAATTTGGCCGCAGGCACTGCTGCCAGGAACGCTACAGCTTCTTCGACGCTGTAAAGCTTGCCCGGAACCAGCTTGGCCTTGATGGCGGCTTGACGCTTGCTCAATTTAGCCATGATCAGACTCCTTCCACTTCGAGACCCATGGAGCGTGCAGAGCCGGCGATCGTACGCACAGCAGCATCCATGTCGGCAGCCGTCAAATCGGCCTTTTTGGTGGTGGCGATTTCTTCGAGCTGAGCACGAGTCACCTTGCCAACCTTCTGAGTGTTCGGACGCGGCGAACCGCTCTTCAGGCCAGCGGCCTTCTTGAGCAGGTAAGTTGCCGGCGGTGTCTTCATCACAAAGGTGAAGGAGCGATCGGAATAAACCGTGATCACGACGGGAATCGGCTGGCCGACTTCCATTTTCTGCGTGGCGGCATTGAAGGCCTTGCAGAATTCCATGATGTTCACGCCTTTCTGACCCAGAGCCGGGCCGATGGGTGGCGACGGGTTTGCCTTGCCTGCAGCAACCTGCAGCTTGATGTAGGCATCAATCTTCTTTGCCATGGTTCTACTCCGTGGGTGCAAACGCCTCGCGGCTCCCCAAGTTCAGTCACGCAGCCTATCTGCATGACGAAACGCCCCGAAGGGCGTATTGGCTCAGGCCTTTTCGACCTGAGTAAATTCGAGCTCGACTGGTGTCGAACGACCGAAAATCATCACCGCGACACGCAGGCGACTCTTCTCGTAATTAACTTCTTCAACCGTACCGTTGAAGTCAGCAAACGGGCCATCAGACACGCGAACCATTTCACCCGGCTCAAACAGTGTCTTCGGACGCGGCGCATCAACGGTGGTTCTGACGCGATTCAGAATCGCCTCAGCTTCACGATCAGTGATGGGAGCCGGCTTGTCAGCCTTGCCACCAATGAAGCCCATGACCTTCGGGCACTCTTTCACGAGATGCCAAGTCTCTTCCGACATATCCATCTGCACCAAGACATAACCCGGGAAGAACTTCCGCTCGGTTTTACGCTTGACACCATTCTTCATTTCCACGACTTCTTCAGTCGGCACTAGGATGTCGCCGAAGCGATCTTCCATCTCGGCCAAACGGATACGCTCCGTCAAGGAGCGCAGGACTTGCTTCTCGAAGCCCGAGTAGGCGTGAACGACATACCAACGCTTGCTCATAGTGACTCCGATTAACCGATGACCGCAGAAATTGCGAAACCAAACAAGGAGTCCATACCCCAGAGCAGCAGCGACATGATCACCACCACTACCAAAACAATCAGGGTGGTCTGCGAAGTTTCCTGACGCGTCGGCCAAACCACTTTGCGCAACTCAATTTGAGCCTGCTGCAACAGATCAATGAACGACTTGCCCTGAAGCGTCAGCGCAGCCATCACTAAAGCGCCCGCACCAAGGACAGACATCAGCAGGCCACGCAGCACCAAGGACATTTCTGGCAGCATACGATTAACCAGCGCGGCAGCAGCCACCAATAAAATGGCCACAAGCCATTTCACCGTGTTAACAGGATCACGTACGGTTTCGACTGGCGTCGTCATAAATCGGACTCTCAGACACGACAAAAACGCGTTACCGCGCTTGGATATGGCAGGCCAGGAGGGACTCGAACCCCCAACACCCGGTTTTGGAGACCGGTG
>JAZKJJ010000020.1:0-58827 GCA_040384385.1 Pseudomonadota bacterium
GCCGCTGCTGAAATCGGCAAAGCCATCGCCCCTGGTGCGGAGAAATAGATGATTACTTCTTATTTGGCTAACGCTAGAACTTGCCGCGTGCAAGCATGGGAGGGCGTGTGAATGAGCTGGCTCTTTTCGCGGGCGCTGGTGGCGGAATACTCGGCGGCAAATTGCTTGGATGGCGAACTGTCTGCGCAGTTGAACGTGATGCCTACGCCGCACAAGTTTTGGCGCAACGACAAAACGATGGAATCCTCAGAACTTTCCCGATTTGGGCTGATGTGTGCAGTTTTGACGGAAGACCGTGGCGCGGAATTGTTGAAGTGGTTTCTGGCGGCTTCCCGTGTCAGGACATTAGCGCAGCCGGCAAAGGCGCTGGCCTGGCCGGTGAACGATCCGGGCTCTGGAGCGAGATGGCGCGAATCATTGGCGAGGTTCAGCCCCGATTCGTCTATGTGGAAAACAGCGCAGTTCTCACTTCTCGGGGGCTCGGAGTTGTTCTTGGGAACCTGGCCGCGATGGGGTTCGATGCTCGATGGGGAGTCGTATCAGCTGCGGACACCGGCGCTCCGCACCTCCGAGAAAGAATTTGGATTGTGGCAAACGCCCGTAGCGGACGACGCGGTGAATCGGAAACAAGGCAAATGGAACAGCAGAGGCGAGCCGAAACTAAGCGCCCAGGTGATGCATCCGGAATATTGGCCGACTCCGGTAGCCAGCGACACGGGCTCGCGCTCGAAGCCCTATGCGCAGGGCGGAACGCCGCTCAGTCTGGCGGCGAAGCTCTGGCCCACGCCAACAACGATGAAGTCCACAGGAGGCCCAGCGCTGTGCAAGTGGGGGGGGCAGGCGCGCGCAAGAAGATGGCGACGATGGTTACGCCGGCAGAAATGAATGGCCCGCTGAACCCGCCATGGGTCGAGTGGCTCATGGGGTGGCCCATCGGGTGGAGCGACTTAACGCCATTGGGAACGGACAAGTTCCGCGAGTGGCAGCAGCAGCATGGCAACTACTCGGAGGCCCAATGATCGCCACCCCCACAGCGCAAGATCAAGGAGAGGCTGGATGAGCGAAACTCAACTTTTAGTGACCGACAAAGAAGCTGCCGCCATGCTGCGAATGGGTAAATCAACGTTCTGGCGCGAGGTGCGGGCTGGGCGTCTGCCCGCCTCCGTAAAAATGGCCGGCAATACTAGGTGGCGCGTTTCCGACTTGCGGCAAGCTGTTGAGCCAGCCACTTCCCCCACCACTCCATTAACTCCCGGCGCTTAGCCAGGTGCTGGGCCCGGTTGTATGCCGCCTTCACGGCGTCCGTTTCCTTGTGGGCAAGCTGGCGCTCGATCACTTCGCCGTCAAAGTCTGACTGCTCGTTTAAGACCGTGGAGGCCAAAGCCCGGAAGCCGTGAACGGTCATCCGGCCACGGTAGCCCAGCCGGTACAGGGCAAACAGGAGGGTGTTCTCGCTGAGCTCATGGCCAGGGCGGGCTGGGGAGTCCAAGACGAGCTCCGAATCCCCGTTGAGTTCCCGTAGCCTTTCGACAATTGCTCGAGCATGTTTGGACAGCGGGACCACATGGGGCAACTTTCGACCGGGCTTGCCTTTCATCCGATCGGCTGGCACCACCCAGATTAAGCCGTCTTCCTTGAGCTCGTCCCAGCGCATCCCCAAGAGCTCACCCACCCGAACGAAGGTATGGGCCGCGAGCTCGAGCCCAAGGCGCGTTACCAAGTCAGGGTATCCAGCGATCGCCCGCATGAGCTCGCCCGCTTCTGCCGGTGGAATGCTGGGCATGGGCTTTTTCACCTTGCGCGGCGTCAGCACGCGGGTGAGGTTTGCCGCTGGGTGCGCTTCAAGAATCCCGGCGTCCAGGGCGTAGTTAAAAACCGCCGTGATCCTGCCCGCGACTCGGTGGGCAGTCTCCACCCTTGAACCCGCAGCGTTGACCGCTTTGACGAGCTCCGGGCGGCGAATATCACCGATCGGCCTATCTCCAATCGTGGGATATGCAAAGCGCTCCAGCGTGGCCTCAACCTGCCCCCGGTGCTTGGGGTTTGACAGGCTGGGTAAATGCTTGTGCAACCAGTCCTTGGCGACGGCCTTAAACGTGGGTGTGGTGCGTGCGGAGAGCTCGGGCTCTGCCTTGCTGCCCAGATGCGCTTTGCGGGCGTCCGGGAGGCTCATGGCAGGCCAGCGGCCATAGGTCTTTGTGCCCTGCTTGCCGTCCTTGGAGAAATTGGCCCGCCAGCTTTTGCCGCCCGCCGGCGTGACGAACAGATAAAGCCCCCCGGTGTCGGCCAGTTTGTAGCCCTTGTCCTTGGGCTTTGCGGCCTCTATGGCCTTGATGGTGAGCATGGTATCGTCCCCGTGAAATGCCACGTCCGATACCATGAATCGCGCTGGGCTGTAGCGGGACTGGTATAGACGATCTGGGACGATTATGGACGATTGCCCAATAAGAAAGCCCCGGACCTTAGACGATGCGGGGCTTGTGTGGACTGTTGTAGACAATCCTTGGCGGAAACGGAGGGAGCAATAAATTCATGAAAATCAAAGGCTTGGCGCTTCGATACCATGTTTTGTACCACGCACCAGCAAAATACACCTAGCCACCGCTGCCGCCTCTCGCAGCTTTCCGGCTTTGAGCAGGTGCTGCCGATACGCCTTCATTCGCTCCTGGGCCCTGATTAGGTCCTTGAAGTTGTCGGTGGGTGGGTTCATAATTCGGTCCATGTGGAAACTTTGGCTCCCTCTCGCCCTGCTGCTGGTCAGCTGCGCCGATGAAGTACCCAAGGCTGTGAGAACCACCAAGGTGGACAGAGTGGCAAAGGCTGAAGTCCAGCTGAGCAAGACGCCGGTGCCGCGGACGTACAACATCCAGGGCAACCAGCTGCAGGTGCTGGATGTGCCAGTAGCCGACAGCTCAGGGTTTGTCGAGTCGCAACGCTGCTTTGTGTACCGCGATGCCGAATTCAAGACGGCCACGATGAGCTGTCCGCAGCAGGCGGAAGTGCTGATCAGCAGCCAGTGACGACCCCGCAACGCAAAAAAGCCCGCACCACTTAAGGCGCGGGGCTTTTCTTTTTTCGGGATTGGCGGATAATTGCGGCTGGTGAATGCGCAGGCTGATGCGCAGCGGAGTAGTTCCCGTCCGCCGTAAGGTAAACCGGAGATAAGCACCGGCCACCAAGCAAACTTGTATAAGTATCGAATTGGGGGTCGCCCGGCAACGGGTACAAGTTTGTTGAGGCGGCCCACCTCACTGAATCGCCACCCCTAACCCGGGTGGCTTTTCTTTTTCAGTCCCGCTCGTCCCCGTCCACGGTTTTCCCGTCTTTGAGTCGGTCTTTCTTCTCGCGCGCCAGGTCCTTCGCTTTGTCGTAAACCCGGTCACTGACGGCGCCTTTGCTGTTCAAGCGCTGCAGGGCTTTCAGCTCTGTGTCGATGTCGCGCGCCATTTTATTCTGCATGCTCTTGTCGATGGCTTTGGCGGTATCCAGGTCAATCGGACGCACTTTAATCCCGAAGGTTTGCATGGCGGCATGTTTGGGCTGGACGGGCTGACCGCTCTTGTCGATGCCGGTGTAGGTCTTTGCTATCGCCTCGGGGATCTTGTCCTCCACAGAATCCGGCAGCGCGGCAGTCCAGCGCACTTCGGAGCCGCTGGCTTGGGCCAGTGCGTTCATACCCTTCTGCCAGTGGTAGTTCCCAGCCGCCACCGCTGGCGACAACTGGGTCCACAGCCAGTCCAGCCGCTTCTCGGTGGCTTCGCCGCGCGTGTCGTTCTTGTCGACCAGTTCCTTCCCACGGAAAAGATCCTTGTTGCCCAGCATGGCCACGGCAGTCGTGAACAAGGGGTGGCTTGGCGTGATCGGCTGGGGCAGCGGGATGCCGCCGGCGTTCGGGCTGACATCGAACATATCACCGCCCGGGATGATGCGGGACACGTCGATGAACAGTGGCAGCTTGGTCACCTCGTCCTGGCCCAGCCGGATCATCTTTGGGGTCATCAGGGCCGTCGTGCCCTTGTTCCATGGGGGTAGGTGCTCGCGCTCCAACTTTTCCTTCTCGCGCGCCTGGGCGCGGAACTCCGGGTTGGTCAGGTACTTTTTCAGCGTTTCGGTGAATTCGTCGTCATCGTCACCGGTGGCAATGGCGTAGGCTGCGGCGTTGATACCCCACAACACGGCGGCCGGCGCAGCCATGCGCAGCGGGTGTGTCAGGGCAGTGTGCAGCAGGGCTGGGACGGCCTTGTAGGTGTACGAGAAGAATGGCACGCCAAAGTCTCGGATCCGGCGCGCCCCCTTTGGCAGGTCGTCATAGGTGAAGATGTAGCGCTGGGCATAGTCCACGGCGTCTTGTGGCTCGACACCGCGCTCCCGGGCGTCCTTGTAGATCAGGTAGCGGAAGAACGTGTCCTCGGCCTGGTAGGCGGCTCCCATGGGCTTGCGCAGGAAGAACGTCATGATGTCGAAGCCGGTCCGCGCCACTTTGAGGGTAGTCGATTCCTGCCGCTGAGCCAGAATGCGCAACTCCTCGGGCATGCTGTTCATCAATTCTGCATCGCTAACGGTCCCCAGGAACAGGCCGTTGTCCTTGGCTTCCTGCAGCATTGCAGGCTTCTTGATGAGGTCGCGCGCCGCCGCGATGTACTTGTCACCACGGTGGTAACTGACGCCGGCCAAGTGTGCCATGGTCAGGTTGCTGACGATGTTGTTGACGTGGCTCACTGGGTTCATTGCCACTTTTCCCATTTTCCAAATCCCCATCGCCTTGCGGTACATCTGCCACGCGGCGCTGGTGTTCTCCTCGATGTTGCTCAGCTGGCTCAGCGTTTCCGTCGGCACCCAGCGGCCGGCCAGTTTGCCGTACACCTTGGCGCCGGTGCCGCTTACCACGGTGGTGGGGACCTGCACGTAGCCGTCTTTCTCCAGCCGTGACGACTGCTCGGGGTCCTGCGCCATGCGCTCGAACATCCGGCCCAGGGCGATATCGCGCTGGGACTGCATGTACCCCATTACAAAACGGAAACCAGCATCCCGGATCTCGCCCATCTTCTCGCGCTCTGCCGGGCTGAAGTCGCGCCATACCTGGACCGTGCCGTCCACCGATGGCAGGCTTGGCGTGTAGTCAGGGTCCCGCACTTCCCAGCCCAGCGCTTCGTAGTTCGGTAGTTCGGCTTCCGGGATGGTCTCGTACAGGCCGCGTCCCTTGAGGTTCTTGCCCTTGATGCCCTTCATCACCGACTGTCGGCCGGTCAAGCCCATGAGGGCATCGGCCCACGTTGCACCGGTCTTGGCCAGCTTGTCTTTCAGCTTTGACTCGTAATACCGCGGCAGGTACTTGCCGCGCCACTTGTCTGCACTGTCCTTGGTCAGCATGCCCAGGCTCACCAGTTCGTCGGTCTGGCGGCCCATGGCGTCGTTGATCATGGCGGCCAGCTTCACGGCATGCGCCGGCGGTATGACGCCGACTTTCAGCTCCTGCTCGACCAGGTCGGAGACCATAGCGCGCTCTTCCTCGCTCAGCTTGCTGGTTTCCCGGGCGATGGCCACGGACACTTCCTGCGCTTTTTCCACGTCGATCTTCATCTGGCGCAGCTGACGGCGCAGTTCTGGGGTAGCGGCTTTCATGCCCAGGCGGACCAGCAGGGGCCCGGCGGCTTTGCCCAGTTTGTCGTACAGCCATTGGCCGGGGGCGAACTGCATGCGGCCGGTTTCGTCGCGCCATGGGTTCAGGGCGGGTTTTGCAGGTGCGGCCGGTGTACCGGTCTGAGTGGCGGTGCGGCTGAAGCGGATGTCTGGATTGGCGCCGTCGAAATTGCCGTTGTTGCCTATGGCGCTCTTGATCTGCTCGGGGCGGAAGGCGACATATTCGGTTTGTGAGCCGATGCTCGCAATCACACCGTCGTGTCCACCCTTCTCTGCTTTTTTGAGCACTTCGCGCGTGACGATTCCATTCACCCGGAGCGGATTTTGCAGGCTTAAATAAACCGGATAGGTTGTCGACTCGGGTAGCTCTGCGCGCGGCTTGATACCGAACTCTTGCTCTGCGGTGTTGGCCATTTCCACATCAGTGGTCCGCGCGTAGGTGTCCGCCACCTTCGGGTCATCTGTGAAATAGAAACCGCCCAACCCATGCTGGTCATCGGCCGCGCCGGTGTTGCTCCCCTCATGCTTGGAGTCGAAGGTTTTGATACCCGCGTTCGGGCTACCGTGATACACCACCAGCGGCTTGCCGGCGTCGTCAACGACCTTGCTGTCGCCGAACCAGCGCTCAAACTCAGGCGAGTCGGTTTTCACCGGCGCATCCGTGATCCGTCCCATGGCCGCCGCGCTCTCCGGATTTTCCATTTGGGCGATGCCGAACGCCAAATCAATGAGGTCCTGCGTCTTGAACGTCTCGGGCCGCCCGGTGACCTTGCTCCAGGCCTGCTGCATGGCGTACTTCACGGAGCCCAGCCAGCGCGCCACGGTGCCCTTCTTGGCGATCAGCGAGGGCTTGACGCCCATCTTGATGGCGGCCTCGACGGCGTAGGGGAACATCTCCTGGCTGGAGAGTTCTTCGCCCACTGCGCGCACGCGCCTGCTGGCGTAGTTGTACACCGCGCGCTCGTCGCTGCCCTCTTCCGCATTGGCCCAGCCATTGATGGTGGTGTGCAGCTTTTCCCAGCCGTCTTTGCCAAGTACCGGCACGCCATGTTTATGCATGAGTTCGTGTGCGGCAATCGCCGTTTCGTCACCGGCAGGGATTTGGTCAGCGATCAGGAAGACGGTTTTGGTGCGCGGGTCGTAGAACGCCTGCGCTTGGCCGGCTTCGCCTTCGGAGCCCAGTTGCACGCTCTGGCCAAGTTGGGGTTCCCAGTAGGACTTGATCTCGCTGGCTGTCGTGGCGACAACCCGGCCCAGCTTGTTGGGCAGCTGCTTGCCACCGATGAGCTCGGTGACAGCAGCTTGGACGCGCTCTACTGTGCTGGGGTTTCGGACTGCAGGGGCGGCGTTGCCCTCTGAATAGAATATGCGGCCTTCCGGCGCGATAGCTCCGCTGCTATCAGGATCGGATCTAAGCCGGGGGAATTCATCGCGCACCCGGTCCAGTAGGCTTCTTCGTCCGCGCCCTCCATCAGCATTGTGGGCTTCTTGGAGGTTTCTAAATAATGCATTTCGCGCGACAGTTCGCCAACCAGCTTGGCCCGCTTCTGCCGTGCTTCCAGGAACGCTGCGCCGCTCGTCGAGGTTGGATCCAACGAGTCGAGCCAGTTGTCCTCGATCACGGAATCGCTGGTTTTTGTCAGTGCGGTAGAAGGTTCCATCTTTGTAGCCGACGAGTTTGGCGCCGGGGAAACCATTTTCCATCGACTT
This sequence comes from Pseudomonadota bacterium, assembly GCA_040384385.1. GTDB lineage: Bacteria > Pseudomonadota > Gammaproteobacteria > Pseudomonadales > Moraxellaceae > Perlucidibaca. The sequence continues at coordinate 7,351 of JAZKJJ010000020.1, forward strand.
AACCGATACGTCAACCATGCGCTCAAAGTTGCCTTCAGGGTCTGCATAGTCCCACTTCAGCGGTGGCACGCCCAGTTTGCGGTCGCCCGTGGCCTGGCGGGGGTGCGGGCCCAGGTGCTCAGTGGTGCCGAACTTCAGGGCGCTGGAGATCATCTGTTCCGTGCGGCGGCGCAATGCCTCATCGCTCAGGCCAGCTGGGTCGCCAATGAATATCTTGCCGTTGTTGTGGGCGTAGGTGGCGGCGATGTTGTAGATTTTGGCGCCGTCGCCAGCGGTCTTCAGGCGGGAGACGTCAATCCAGACATCATCCATTCCATAGACTTCGTCGGCGTTTTCACCGGGGCGCTCTGTGACCAGGGCGGTCATCTCGCCGTCCTTCATGTCAAAGCCGTAGATCGTTGGAGCTTCCTCAGTGGCGTACTTGTTGAACGGGCGAACAGCCATGGTGGCGGTTTTGCCGTCTGGCATGGTGAACTTGTACTCGGTGCGGCCGGTGGCGTTGGTTGATTTCTCAACTTTGATGTTGGCATCGTTCTCAGCCGTGATGTCTTCCACGCTGGTGGCTTCGGAGCGCGGTAGGGCAAACAGGTCATCGGTCTGGGTCAGGACATCGGCGGGGTTCAGGTCGCCTGCATCGGCGCGGCTGAACTGAATACGCGCATCGGCTGGGTCGAAATTGCCGTTGTTGCCTATGGCGCTCTTGAGTTGTTCGGGCGCATAGACGCCGAGATTCTTCTTGCCGTTTTCGGCGACATAAAACCCATCATGGCCGAGTGTTTTGATCGCACCTTGAACATCGGGCCTCTCCATCAGAGTCCAGTTCGATTCTTTGGATGCCAAACCTTCGTTTAGCACGTCCTTGGTGTAGAGCGTCTGCCTACCGTCGAACTTCAATGCCTCTTGGCCATCGCCAAGTTTCCCGACATCACCTGCCCGGAAAATCTCATCGACAAGCGCGGCACGCTGCGCCGCCTTTTCAAAGTCGAACGGACTATGGGCCTTGACGTAGACGGGCATGACGTTCCCGCCAGCCGCCGAGCCCTTCTGATATTGGGTTGCATACTCGTTGGCAACCGCAGGGTCAGACGTGACGAATATCGCTTTCGTCTGGCTCAAACTACCGTCCTCGCGATGCTTGCTATTAGTTGGCTCGAACGAGTTGAAGTCGTCGGCTGTGCCGTGAAACATGCGCAGCGGCTTGCCGCCTGCCTTGCCGTTTTTAGTGACAACGCTGGGGCCGAACCATTTCTTGAAGGCTGGGGTTTCGGTCTGCTCAACCGTGGCCGGATACGCAGCCTCCAGCTCTTCCGGTGTAATCAGCCCAGCCCGCACATCGCGCAGGGCTTCCAGGCGGTCTTTGCCGGTGATGGCTGCTGCGTCCAGGATGTCGGTGGCGCGCTCGGCGGCGCTGGCCGCTTCCGGTGCAGCACGGCTGAACATCGCGCCCTGGTTGGGGTCGGCATCGGCGCCGCGGTCGCTGCCTGTCAGGGTGAAGCCTTTGACTTCGGCGTCGGCCTTGGCTTTGTTTTCAGCGGCGGTAGCGGCCTTGGTTTCGGCCTTGTTGCCGTCGGCGGTGCGCTTCTGCTGGGCCAGCACGTCGGCTGGCGTGGGGGATGTCAGCCCTTCGGCGTCATCCCGCGGCGCTGCATTTCCTCCTTCACCACGGCTTTGCGCTGGGCCGGTGGAGCCTTCATCAGATTGACCACGGCTTTCGCTGCCTTGGCTCTGGCTTTGGGATTCGTTGGCAATGGCATCGTTGATCTCCTGGTCAGTGAAACCGAGCGCGCGCATGGCGTCCTCGGTGCTTGTGCTGCTGGCGCTGTCGAAGGCCGGGATGTCGCCATCCAGCGCCTCCAGCACGTCGTCAGGCAGCTGGCGGGCAGCTTCTTCGTAGGCCGCCATGCGGTCCTGCATTTCGTCTTCAGCCACGCCTTCTGCGTATTGGGCGATTATCCGCTTGCCACGCAAGGCGTCAAGGATCAAGGCCTGCAGCTTGGCTTCGTCGGGCTCAAGCAGGAAGCCTTCCTCCACAGCACGTGCGGCCAGGGCATCCAGTTGGGGGCCAGACTTGCGGAAGATGGGCCCGTAGCCCTGCACCATGGCGGCTTGGCGTTCTTTACGGCCGGGCGCGAACTCGGCGGCCAGGCTGTTGCTGATGCCGTGTTTGCCCAGAAACCCCTTGAACGGGTTGGCGGTGTTGGTGCGCTCGCGCGCTGCGTTGCCCGGGGCCTTGCGCTTTTTCTCGGCTGCTGCGAACTCGGCGCGCTGCTGCACGGGATCAGGCGTTTCAGTTGCTACGGTTTCAGTAGCAATGTTTGCCGGTGTTGCTTGGCCTGCAGGCTCTTTTGACAGCCCAAATACACGGGCTTTCTTGCCCAATGCGCCGGCGGCTTTCAGGGCATCGCGGATCTGCTCACCGGTGGCGCCGGCAGGGACAGTGACGTCATCCCCGGTTTCGTAGTTGGTGCCAGGGTATTTGCCGACATAGACCACGCCGTCTTTGATGGTGACGGGCTCTGCCGTGTTGGGCATGGTGCCCACGGACAGGCCTTCAGGGGCCTTGCCGGCTTCAGCCTTGGCGGCCTTCTTCTCGGCGCGCTTGGCTTCAATGCGGGCGCGCTCGGCGTCGATGGCGACCTGGCGGGCGCTGCGCTGGGGTGCGGGCTGGGCGGTGCCAGCGGCGGTCTCTGCGCTCGGGAATTCCTTGACGGTCTCCAGAAGCTGCTGAATTGGCGCGTTGAGCCGGATGACCTTGACGGGTTCGCCGGCCTCGAGCTTTGCCATCCACTGGTGGTGGCCGTCCAGGACGTGGTTGTCGCTGGAAACGAGGATGGAGCGATCGGTACCGGTGAAGCCCATGGCCTTGGCCACCTTAGCCGGGGAAAACTCGGTCTGGGTGGGTTTCAGACTGGTGGCCGGCACTTCTTCCTGGGTATGCGCAATGTCGCGCGCGTTCAGGAAGTTGACCATGGCGCCGCGGTGCTCGGCCTTGATCTGCGGCATGTCGGCGCGCGGGATGTTCAGCGTGCCGGAATCGGGGGCGAATGCAGCCCAGTCCTTGTCGATCTGCTGCCCAGCTACCCCAGCGGCTTGAACACCACCGGTTCCGGCCGGGCTTCCGGCTGCGGTCGGCTGGACTCCAGCGACTTCTCCAGCTTTTGGCGTTTCTGCTGGCGCGGTTTCACTTTGGGCAGTTGCTCCGGGCGCGGGTTGGTTCTGGACATCTGGTGTTGCCGGAATAATTTCTGGAATATTTTGCGCTGCGTTTTGCCGCTGCGAGACCGGGACAAGCGGGTCTACTGCATCTGGCTGGGCTCCCAGTGGTACAGCACCACCGTCTGCTTGATCTCGAATACTCCCGGCGTCCAGGGCTCCAGCGTCAACTCGCTCAGTTCCCAGTGGAGTTTCCAGGCTTGATGCGGGCTCAGCCATCCCGCTTCCAGTGGCTCCTGCAGCCAGGGGTTGAATTGCAGCGGGCAGGCTGACATCGGGATTCTCCGGTGAAGTGGCGGGCTGGTTGGCCTTGAGGATGGCGCCGATGTTGTCCACGGCGGTGCTGGACTGCGTGGCGCGCGCGGCGGCGGCAATGGCCTGGTCTACGTTCTGGGCTTTGCCGATTTCGGCGATGGGGTCGACGCGCGGTGCAGGTGGGGGCTGCGGGGTGGGGCCTGGCGGCGTCTGCCGCATGGCGTCGCGCGCTTCTTTGGAGAACGCGGCCACTTCCATCGGTGCGCCACCGAGTTCGCCAGCTGCTTCCATCAGCACCTGGCCGGGTTGGTCAATCTCGCCTTTGGTGGCAAGCTGGCCCAATGCCTCGCCGCCGGCGCCGAGTCCTGCCTGCGCGACCATCTGGGTTGGCAAGTTCACCGCCTGACGTGCGATCTTGCTTTTCATGGCCGGGGCAATGGTCTTGCCAGCCAATCCGCCTGAGACGGCGTCCAGACTGCCGATAATGCCCGCACGCTTGCCGGCGTAGGTCATGGCAGCGGAAAGATTTTGTGGATTGGTGAAGAACGCCTCTACGGCTTTTCCGTTTGTCACGTCGACGCCTGCGTCCCGCGCAAAGTCGGCCAGCGAACTTCCGCCTTCGACAACTGCGCTGTTGGCGCCCATCGCCATGGCGCCGGCACCAGGGCCCATCACGGCGGCTGCAACAAGCGCTGGCAAGGTAGACGGCAGGGATGTGGCGGTGACACCAGCGATCACGTCGTAAGGCGCTTCCTTGAAGGCTTCCCAGGCTTCGCCGAAGGTTTTGGCCGCATTGACCTTGGCCACGGCCGGCCGGGTAGACAGGGCAGCGCCGCGTTGCGCGTCACCCTGCGCTTCGGTCATCTCGCCGATGACTGCTGGCAGTTGTCCCTTTGCGCTGGCGATTTCATTGCGCATCTGGCGCGCGGTTGTACTGTCGCCCTGGCCACGCGCCTCGAGTTCCTGCAACCGCTGGGTGGTGTTCTTCAGCCGGTTGGCCACCATGCCCATGTTCACTGTCTTGGCGGACGCTCGGGTGTTGTCCACACCTGTGAAAAAGGAATCGCGCAGGTTGCCCAGTTCTTCGCCCAGGCCGCTGCCCTTGGCGGGCGCGGTATCGACGGGCACTTCGTTGGTGCCAATCTGCGCACCTGACACCGGGTCGTAGACTGGCTCGCTGCGCGTGGCGCCGGCCTCGCTCTTCGTGGGCGCATCCAGCTCACCAGAGAACGGCGCGAACCCGCCGTTGGCAGGTGCATCCAGCTCACCCTTGAATTCTTCAAATGCCATGGGTGAACCTTATTTTTGGATGAAACGCTTGCCGTCAGGTGTCTCGTAAACTGGTTTGCCGCCACTGGTGCCAACCTGGCGCGCACCTTGTGGCAGGCCAGCGGGCGCAGCGGGTTTGGCTGGCGCTGGCGTGCCAGGCGCTGCGGCTGGTTTTGGCGCAGGGCTCGGGGTTGCAGGTGCCGCGCCATCCGGCCTGAACTTCTTGGTGGCCGCCTCAATCTGGGCCGATGCGGCATCCATGGCGTATTGTTCAGGCGTTAAGCCTTTGGCTTTCAGCTCACTGGCGTTTGGAATGGTCCCCTCCCTGATCATTGCGGTTGCCAACTGTGCAGCGAGGCTCACCGGGTCTTTGGTCTTTCCCTCGTTGTCACCCAGAACCTTGGAAGTTGCCTGCTCGCGCGCCATACCGTTCTTGACAAGGTACTCGATCATCTTGGCATTGGCCGGGTCTTTGCCGTCGCTGCCGCCACCGCTTGATGCGCGGATGGTGGCAATGGTCTTGGCCATCTCCAGTTTGTCGCCGGCCATGTCGAGCTTGGCCTGCACGTTGGCCAGGTAGGCATCGTTCTTGGCAGCTGCGATTTCTGCGCGTGAGTCCATGCCCGCGGCGTCCTTCGGGCTGATGTCGCCGGTGGCAATCGCAGCCTGGGTGCGCGTCTTCGGGTCGGCAACGACTTTGGCCTTGTCAATGCCAAGCGACTGGTCGACAGCGGCCTGCTGCTCTGGCGTCCACGATCCCTTGTCCGCTATGCCGGAATTGATCAGGCCGCGCTTGCCTTCGACGGCGGTGTCGGCGATTTTGCCGGCTGCGGTGTCGATGCGGGCAACCTGGTCGGTGCGCTCACGGTTTGCGCTCATGGCCTTCATCTCTTCAACCACGCGGGCTTTTTTGATGTCGAGCTCGTTGTTGTAGTCGGCCAAAGACTTTGAGGCAGCCGCGCTGGCTTCAATCTTTCGCTCGTCTCGCAGGATGTCGGCGCCAGCCTCTGCGACTCCACCGATAAAGCCACTCATAAGTCCCATGGTCAGACTCCCATCGGTTGTTGCATCAGGCCGCCTGGTTGGGCGGCTGGCTGCGGTTGTTCTTGTTCGGCAGGTTTGACGAGGTTCATGATCTTCCAGATCACGTCCCGGATGATCTCGGGGTTGGGCTTGCGGCCGGTGACGTCTTGCGCCACATCCACCAGCAGCATGTAGACGTTGACGCCCAGCAAAGGTGCGACATCGGCCGGGATAGGTTTCTTTGAGTCAATCGCGCCCATGACGGACTTGACTGCCGTGATGGCGCCGTCTTTGGTGCTCATCATTTGCAGAAACTGCTGCATGCGGTTGCTGTCATAGATGATGGCCTTGGCTATCAGGGTGAACCGGCTCAAGCGGTCTTTGGTCTTGGGTGTCATTGCCATCGTTAGCTCCTGTTGATCAAGCCGTTGTTGGCGTAAACCTGACTGCCATCCTTGCGTATGAGTTTGCCTGAATTGATCAGGCCGCCAGTGCGCAAACCTTTGACTGAATCGCTGTAGCGGGCGTTGCCCTCTTGCTTGATGGTGTCTGCGGTACGCATCTCGCCGGCGCGCAATTCGTAGTTCTTGTTTAGCTCGGCCATGCGGTTGTCCGAGAGGCGCTGCGCAGCTTTTGCGTCTTCTTTGCTTTTCATGGCGCCAGCCACGCCGCGGCCCAGCATTTCCAGTGGAACTTTGTATTTGCTGGCAAATTCACCGGCACCAGTCAGGAACTTGCCGAACTTTTCTGTAATGCTGGGCTCACCTGCGGTGATCGAGCTGGGTGTCTGGCCTGCTGCACCAGGCGCACCGCCCACGTTCTGCAGGTCATAGCTGTCACCGCCACCGTTCGGTCCGCTTAATTTCCATGCGTCCAGGTTGATGCCGGTAACCTGCAGACTTTCCATAACAGTAGCGGCCAATTCTGGCGAGCCTTGCCAGCCGGCCTGCCCTCCGCCGCCGTAGTCGTAGGCGTCGTAGGTGTCGACATAAGCCCCTGCGCCCGTGACTGGATCGCCACCCGAACCCTGAAGGTCGTAGTTATCGAAGTCCTGTGAGTAATCTTCCATGATTTTCCCTTTTGTATTTGTTACCAGCCGCCAGGGCCATCACCGCTGAAACCGTCGCTCATGCTGTCGGAGCCGTTGACAGCGCCTGCGCTGCTTGCGTTTTCGCCTGGGCCCAGACCACCGCCGCCATCGGTGCCGCCGTACATTCCAGCTGCATCTTCCTGGGCGGCCAAGTTGTTCGCCTCCTGCTGAGCCGCTGCCTGGGCAGCCGCATCACTTGCTCGATCCATTTGGTTCGAGTAATTTTTACTGCCGCTAAAGTTGACGTTACCCTGCTCTTCTGGGCCAAAATCCGTTTTCCCCCAATTGCCCAGAAGCCCTGGGACCGACGGCGAAACCGTGTTTTTCTCGCGGTCGTAAGAAATGTCTTTGCCCATCAGGCTGTTGTTCAGAAACCCGCCCGTGACGGCGTTCACAATCCCGTAGCCAGGAACTGCAGCGCCCAGAAGCGCGCCGCCGATGTCTTTGCCAGTGATGGATTTACCGCTTGCAGCTTTTCCAGCCAGCCCGCCAGCTACTGCGCCAATGGGAGAGCCCGTCATCAGCCCTCCAGCCAGCGAGCCCAGCGGCCCGTAGTTTCCATCTAAAGTCGCAGCACCAACATTCAGCGCAGCTCCAGCCATCCCAGCTTCTCTGGAACCCAGAATCGAACCGGCTGTGCCAATCATGCTGCCGACACGCGAAGCGTCAGCCAGTGAGCCACCTTTGCCTGCATTTGCACCGCTGCCACCCGTGGCGCTATCGCCAGATGGATCACTGCTCCAGCCAGGCGATGAGAAAGGTGTAACCACCGGCGGCGGCGTTCTGCTTGTCGATGTCGCCGATGATGTTGGCGGAGCAGATGTCGTTTTGGCGGTAGGTTTGACCCTGAAGTCATTCATGTCCGCCCACTGATAGAGCGAAGGATTCATGGCAAAACGGCATCCATGAACTGACCGAGCTCGACATCGCCAGCCAGTGAGCCGATGATCGAAAGCGAGATTTGCGCGTTCGTGTTGTAGATGTCGATGGCCTTCTGCTTACCGGCCGCATCCAGTCCGGTGTCTTCCATGATTCTGGAAATAGCCTGAATGGTGTTGTTCATGATCGAAGCCGCGGAAGACGATGCTTGCGTCAGGTTCTTGTAGGTGGCTTCGATTCCCGCCAGCGTTTTTGCGGCTTCTGCGCTGAAGACTGCAAGGTCTTTCTGCACCTGGCCGGCGGCCGCAACGCGGGTCAAGTCGCCCTGCTGCTGCTGGGTGATCTGCTTGACCTTGTTTTCTTCGCCGGCGTTGGTCAGGTTGACATTGGTTTGCAGCTGGCTGCTTTGCGCGTTGGCCTGGTTGGAGGACTGCTGATTGGCCAGCCCGGTTTGCTGCTCGGTCCCAGCGTTGAACTCACCGCGGCGCGCGTAGGTTGCCGCATCTTGGGCGGCGATAGGCAACGCGGATTTGTAGAGTGCTTCCTGCCCGGCCTGAACGGCCATGCTGCTGTTGATCAGCCCACGCCGGTTTGCGTCCTGAGCTGCGGCGGTGGTGGCCTGCTGACTCAGCGGCCCGTTTTCGTCAATGATTCGTTTGACCTGGCCCTGCACCGTTTGGTCTGAATCAACATCCCACTTCGCTGCAGTCCCCTGCGCGCCCGTGTAGGTGCTGGCTGTGGCTGGTGTTGCGACGGGTGCTGGCGCCAGGGTCGGCATTTCCAGCGGCTGTACTGGTAGGTTGGGGTCTTGATTGGGCGTGGGCATTTTTGTTTCCTGGGCCTGTTATTTCACGGCGGGTGCTTGTGCAAGCAGCCGGGTTTTATCTTCGCTTTGGCGCGTGGTGCCCAACCAGAAGGCAATCGCGCTGCCGGTGAACCCGCTGAGCTGGCCGAGCATGAAAATGATCTGGTCGCGGTTCGGGTCAGGGATTGGGACGAAAAACAGCGCAATCCCCATGCCGATGAAGGACGACAAAATACCCGACGTGATGACCGCTGGCATGAAGGACTTGTTTTCCATCTGCATCTTGCGGGCGCTGTCGCGGTCCCCTGCGGCAATCGCCTCCAGGTCCTTGATTTGCGCGAACCCCAGGCTTTGCATTTGTAGCGCGAAGTTCAGATCGGCCTCTTTCAACGCGAGCAGGTGTTCTGGCGTTGCCCCGCTGATGGCGTTCTTGATGGCATCCGTGGTCTTGGATTCAAGCCCTAGCGCGTTGGCCGCGGCCGTAACAGCCATGCCACCCAGCGGCCCGCCCAAGGCAGTACCTATCCATGGGGCCACTGTTTTAATGATTGAGATGAAATCCATGATGGTTCCTTTGTTTGTTGGTCGGTCTTGCGGTCAGCGGAACATGAGCCAGGCGATCAGCCCGAGGACGCCCAGCACAAGCGCCCCTGCAATCCACGGCGCATACCAAAGCAGGAAAAGCAAAAAGCCGTAGTTGCCGTGCCCGCGCTGGCGGGATTTGAGGTTTTTCATTTGATGGCCGCTCCGATGGTTATGGCTTGGGCTCCGGTCATGCCTTTGAACAGCGCGGCCTCTGCGGCACGGCGGCGGGTCAAGCCCAGCATCACCTTGCCGTCGTTTTTGTTCCACTTGGCAAACTCAAGTACCGCGCCTGAAAAGTCGCTGGCATTGACCTTGCGCAGCAGGGTGCTGTCGCCCAGTCCTTCGGCCTTGGTGTCCTCGTCTTGGTCGAGCCCGACGTTGTAGGCGAAGCAGACCAAGGCGTCGAACTGGCCTTGTGTCAGCGGCACCTTGACCAGCGACATAACGCCGGGCTCGAACTCGCGTGCCAGTCGGCGTGCAAACCTTGCATCAGCCTCGTCTTGCGTGATGGTCAGGCCCTCTACCACGTCTGGGCCGGTGTCACCCCAGCCGATGGTCCACGGTTTTCCGTCAACGCTTCCAGGATCTGGGTAGGCTGTGAGGACGCACTTCTCGAAGTAGTGCATGACCTGCACGCCGTTGGTGGAGGTCTTCACAGCGATTCATCCTTCTTGAACGCATCTGACGGAAAGGTCGAGTACTCGCCATCGTCAAAAATGACAAGCACGTCGCTGCCGGCGATGGTCCAACAGGCCTCATATCGTTTGCCCTTCAACACCGCAGCCGCCTTGTAAAACATCGGGTGATACGGATCCTTGATGTGCTTCCTGACCTTCTCGGAGCACTCACCTTTCATCAAAGTGACGCTCTCGCCTTTCTGGCGAATGGACACGCTTTGCGCATGTGCAGGCGTAAAAAAAGCCGCAGAAGCGGCCAGGATCAGGGTGATAACGGTTTTCATTTTTCAGCCATCCTTCTTTCATGTTCAGCCTGAGCGCGGCGGTCTGCCGCTTCTTCTCTGCGGTCCTGCTTTCTGCGGTAGTACCACTGAATAAGCAGTCCGGTGATGCCAATTAACATGCCGATAAGCACACCGAACTCGGATGAGGTAAAGAACGCCGCCACCGCAGTACCGGCCCCGGCCCATGTAGCCTTACTTCCCGCCGCCGCAAGGGTGGCGTCTACGGTGGTTTCAACTGCTTGTTGTTGTGTTTCGTTCACTTTTCCGGTCCTTATCGTTGGGGCGTAAAAAAGCCCGCTCAAGGCGGGCTGTAGGCGATGTAAAAAGTTTTTACGGGACCGTGGTAGGCGTTTTCGTGCCCGAGTTGTCGAGGTAATAAATACCGTCGCTGCCTTTGTAGAGCTGGTAATAAGTCACTGTGGGTGGTGGCGGAGGAGCGCCGCCTGTCATCGCTGTGTGGAACGCTGCCGCAACCTTCACATGGCCAGCGTCTGAAATATGCAGGCCATCGGCGCTATGCAGGTCTGTGGTGTCGTTCAAGGCGCTGTAAAGGTCAACCAGCGTCACGTCCAGGCCGTCGGCGACCAGTTCCGCGACCATCGCGGCGATATCAGCGTTGTAACTTTGGACGTTCGCCGTCGAGCCGCCCCAGGCCGCGTATCCCAGCCCAGAGGCCGAAGACATGCGCGGGATGTTGGCAACATAGACTTTCGGCTTGACGGATTGCGTGTTTCCACCGGCCCACTGCACGTAGAAATTGGACGAACCCGTCATCTTCAATTCGACGGTGTGCGCCCCGGATGACAGACCGGCAAACCGGTGTGCGCGCTCGCTGTATGGGTAGCCATTAGGCGAAGTGATGCCGGCAGCGGTGGAATTGAAGGCCTGAGCCGTGCCGCTGTCGATCTTGATTTCGTAGGTGCCCGCACCGCCAGCGGAGTCAACGACCAGCACTGTCGGATAGACGGCGGTCCCGCTTACCGTGAATGTCTTTGTGCTGCCGACAGAGGTGGAAGCGCGACCGAAGGAGGGCCATAGCCCAGTCCCAGACCATGAGCCAGTTTCTCCAGACACAGATGCCGCGGTGAGAATTACAGCCAATGCTCGCTGCAGAATAAGCGCGCGCAACCCTTCCTTGAAGTAGCCCTGCTTGGTAGCGTCAACGCCCTGCTTCTGGTGGTTGGTGCCAAGCCAGATGATGCTTGTATCGTTGGCTCCTGGAGATGGTCTGGCAATCACAATCGGCAACTGGTCTCCAACCTGATCCCCGCCGTGGGAGTAGTTGGTGATGGTCTGGCCAAGATTGCCGGCCAGGATCGTGCGCCAGCGGTTCGCGCTTGCCGTGTAGGTCGCATCCGTCTGCGAGTCGCCAAAGGCTGAAATCGTCTGTGCGCCGGCGCCTGCAGCTAGGGTCAGCGAGAGGAGAATGGATGTAAAAAGTTTTTTCATTTCCTGCCTTATTCGTAAAGTGCAGACGCTGTACCAGCATCGAAGTTATTGCCACCACCAACCACAAAAGCGAAACGATCAAGCTCCGCGGCCAGCGAAACCGAGCCGCCGCCTTGAATTGTGGTCGCAGTGTCTGAGCGGCTAAGCGAGAAACTGCAGGCCCATGTGTTTGTGGCCGAATTCTCCAGGACCAGGGTAATTGTCCCATGCATCACCGCGGCAGCAGCGTGCGTTCCGCTCAGCCCAAAGCCGGCCGTCTGATTCAGCGCCTGGCTTGTACCGCCGCCGACGACGTTAGAGGCGCCGCCCAGGTAGCCGGATGTCGTGAGTCCCGAACTCGTACCGAGCTGAACAAGCGGCACGTCGGTGCCATTGGTGCTCATGCCGATAATTGGACTGGTTATCCGTTTCGTGCCAGCCGGGATAGAGGAAAAGGTTGTAGATGCGCCCGACAGACTTTGACGGGCCGCAGCCGTAATGCCAGAAGAGGCGGATGCCCACGTCGGAACTGCGCCAGCACCAGCGCTTGTCAGTACCTGGCCAGATGTTCCGGGGCCAAGCGTTGCCTGCCACGTCCCGGTTGCCGTGGTGCCCGTAAATACCGGGCTGTAGGCAGTGGTCGTTGCAATCCCGGTGCCGCCCCCAGCAACAAGAAGTCCGGTAGCGTTCGTTAGTACGGCTGCCGATGGCGTGCCAAGGTTTGGCGTGGTGAGCGCTGGGGAATCCGCGAACACCAACGCACCAGTCCCCGTTTCGCCCGTGACGGCTGCAGCAAGGTTTGCACTCGATGGGGTTGCCAGGAATGTCGCCACTCCGGTTCCCAGCCCGGATACGCCACTGGAAATAGGAAGGCCCGTGGCGTTGGTCAGAGTCGCGGCTGATGGCGTGCCCAGGTTTGGCGTGGTCAATGCCGGGCTGGTGGCAAAAACAAGCGCCCCGCTTCCGGTTTCGTCGGTGATGGTTGCCGCCAGATTGGCGCTGGATGGTGTGGCGAGCAAGGTTGCAACGCCGGCCCCAAGCCCGGATACACCGGTCGAGATTGGCAACCCGGTGCAGTTGGTCAGCGTTCCAGATGTCGGCGTGCCCAGTATCGGTGTTGTCAGGGTCGGCGACGTGCCGCGCACAACGGATCCGGTGCCGGTTGTGGCTACGGATTCAAGCGCTGTAGCCCCGGCATTGACGGCGACAATCTCGCCACCGTTGCCCGCCAGATCGGGCAGCTTTGCGCTGATGCCGTCCTGAATCGCATCAAACTCAGACCTGGCCGCAGAAGACGAAAGCGTCGAGCTTGTCGCTGGGTAGGTCGTGTGGTCATACCAATCGCTGATTGCCATATTTTTCCTTTAGTGCATCGAACGCCGTGGCGTGAAGTGCACGATTGCGCTGTTGAGGGTGAAGGCCTCGTACTCATCTGAGCTACCGCTGTAGATGAGCGAGATGTTTTCTGCGGTGCCGGTCAGGTCGCTTTCAGCCGGGGCCAGCGCCCTGCCATCCCAGAACAAGGCATCCCATGTCCCGGTGTCCCAGTTGGTAGCCGCCAGGTTGGTGGTGTTGGTCGAGGTCGGGGCCGAGTCGTATTCCGTCGAGCCGTAGCCCAGCGAGTACGACAGGTAAAACTCGGAGTAGCTGCCGCCCGTCACTTCCGTCACAGCCTTACGGAACTGCTTGAGCTGCCGCGGGCTGCCAAAGTGGTTGTAGGCCAGCTCTGCCGTCCAGGTGATCGCAGCGCCGTCGAACGACGTGCCAATGTCCATCTGGTAGACATAACCGTCGCTGGAGCCGAAGTAGATTTCTTCCTTGCCGCTGGCGCCTTCGTCTGAAGAGATGCACAGCACCGGGTTGGGCAGGCTGGCCTTGGTGATGCCCAGGATCTTGTTGCCCGCAAAGGTCATGTAAAACGCATCGCCACCGCTGAAAAACACCCGATACTGGTTCTTCTGCCGCACGATGCAGCTCGAGATGGCGCTGTCGATCAGGTCGTTCAAAGACGGCGTGATCTTGTCGGAAACCACTGAGCTCTGGAAATTGCCGTAGTTCTGCGTCGTGGCCAGCAGCGTGATGCCCTGGTCATCCAGCGACACGCCTTGCGTGATGAACTGCATGGTGTACGGCAGTGCACCAGACTCTTCACTGTAGGAAACCAGGTTCCAGTCGCCGGAGTCGTTGCCGTACAGCACCAGGGTGCGGTTGCGCGTCTTGATGCCCATGGCGGCGCCGGCCTGCGTACCGGCCAGCTCAATGAACCCGGCAATGGTGTCGCCGCATGCCAGCTCACCGGCGCCAGAAATGATCGTGAAGGTGTAGGGAGTACCGATGCCTGAGTGCTGAGCAGATCCGCTGAAGCTGAAAAACAGGTGGTTCTTGTGCTGCTTGACAAACTTCGGGGTATCCGTCGTCATGCCAGTCGTGATCTGCACAAAAGTCGTGCCGTCGAACTCAAAGCCCTTGTTCACACCATCGGCGCCGTACATCTTCTTGGTGCCGGTGCCGCCGCCGAAGTTGTGGATGTCGAACTCATACCGGCCGCCAGGCAGCAGAGTGATGGCCGAACTGTTGCCGGCGATGGTGGCCACGTTCAGGCTGGCGCCAACATCCAGGTTCTCCGCTTGGAAGGTACCGGTCTGCGATGCGAAGAACAGGCGCCCGGCCGCTGTGCCTGCCGCCCAGGTGCCACTGGTCAGGATGACCTTGGTGATCACTGCCGTGGCACCAGACGTTGCGCCGGCGATGGTGTTGCCGGCCACTATCTCGTAGGTGCCGCCAGACGTGAAAGAAACCTCGCGCCCCAGCGCCACTGCTGTCCAGCCAGAGGCCGAATTGACGTGCATCACTGCAGCCGTGCCGCCGGCGTTGTTTCTGAAGGCGTAGACGCTGCCGTTGTACTGTTTGACGCCCAGTATGTTCCCGGAGCCAGGTACCACGGCAATCAGGGCGCGGTAGATGTCGGCGGCCAGGTTGTTGTAAGTCGCGTTCAGGGCGGGCGTCGAAGCCGCGGCCACCGACTGGGCCCCCACACAAGTGCCCACCACCGTCGCGCCGACCTTGATATTCCCCGTGGAGAAGGTACCAGTGATCAGCGTCAGCACGGCCTGGCCAGACGGCAGGGCAATCACGGTGCCGTAGCTGGTGCCGGCGTTGTCGGTCAGCACGTCGCCCAGCGACACGGATCCGGTAATCGTGCAGGTCAGAATCGCATAGGTGGCGGTCGATGGCCGGGTTTTCCCGGAATAACGCTCATATCCGGCCAGCCGACTGTAGCGGCCATTGATGGCGATTTCCACGTTTGAGCCTGCACGCAGCACGCCGGGCGGCATCTCCACCGGAGAGGTCACATAGTCCAGCCCGCCATTGAAGGCGAAGAACTTGGAGATGACGTCAGGGATGGGAAGCCGCTTGAACTTCATGCCATTGGCCCAGCCATGCGAATCCGCGGCAGCTGGCTGCGCTCCATGCGGCGCATCATCTTGTTGTAAAGGATCTCGCCCTTCTGGTAAATCTCAGGCGCCCCGACATACGCGCCGTGCTTCATCATCCCGCTGTAGACGGGAAGCATGTGAAACTCAGCCGGGTAGACAGGAACGTCGGCATTGGCCGACAGAGACGTCACCGATTTCTGGTACTCACCAGAGATGCGGTACACGGCATCCGGGGTGGTGCCGAGCTTGATGCTCATGTCGTTGCCGACGGTGAAGCGAGACGGCCTGCTGCTGGTCTGCGTGCCGGTGTTGTAAATCTCGTACCAGTCCTGGTAGTCCATCCAGTGCAGCTTGGTTTCGCCACCGGTGCCGGCTGACAACAGGTAAATCTTGAAGGTTTTCAGCCGCCAGTTGCGCAGGTCGGTCACCGGGGTGATGCAGTCCGAGGCGGCATAAGAGTTGTCGGCGGCCACGGTGTTCAGCGTGAAGCTGCCAACCATGAACTTCCACTCGTCATGCTCCTGCTGGACTTCCTCGTCGGCCTCGACAATCCAGTCGATCAGGCGCTTGAGTTCCCCGGTCTGACCGACAGTTGTGCTGGGCCCGGTGCCGGAGCCCGACACCTCCTGGCGCAACCGCTGGGCCAGCTGGAGAAACGTCTTCGACATGGGATCAGCTCATCTCAGCGAGAACGGAGCGCTCCCAGTCTTTGCCGCGCGGGTTGTCATCGCGCTCAATCACGAAGTCGTACTTCAGCGCGGTCTGCGAGGGATAGCGGATTTCCTTGACGCCTTCGGAGTTGAAGACCTCTTCCTGGCCGTACACCGTCTGCTTGAGACGCATGATGCGGTCCACGTAGTAGCGCGGGACGGTGTAGGTGCCGCCACGCCGAAACAGTTGTGGCCGGCCGTTGACGTTGATCTCGAAGACCTTCTCGGCGGCCTTGTCCGTGGTCGTGGCAATACGGATGGTCACGGGTTCATTGAAGAACGCGAGCATGGCCATCTTCTCGTTGTCATACACCTTGTCAGCGATAACAACCGTCTGCGGCGACAGTTCCACGTTTTCGTCGGTAGCGACGATTGAGCGCGGCGGCGTCTGGCCAATGTCTTGCTGCGATGCAAGCTCTTTCCCGGACAAAATGACGGGGCTGTTTTTGGCGTCTTGGTTTCGTGGAATACCTCGTGGCATGGTTGTGCTCCTGAAATGAAAAATGGCCCCGGATGGAGCCATTTTGGTTGCTGAAACTATGGTTGATGATTACGTGAAGGCAGGCGTGCTGTCGGAAATGACCGTACCGTGGCAGAACCATTCCGTGCCGTTACTGTAGATTTCAATCCCAGTGCCAGCGGCAGGCGTGGTGACAGTCAACGTCAGGTGCGACGTGCCGTTGGCATAGACAACCGCGAGATTGCTTTCGGCGTCGTTCAGGTCTGTCCAGGCAATGCCGCCGTTGTAGAACGATGGCGTCGTTGCGACGATAACCCAGTTCTGTGCTTCGGTAGCAACACCGCCCATGACGAACTTGTAGCTCAGGCCTGCGGCGATAACCGGGAGGTTGAGTGTGATGCTGCTCGTCTGTTCAAGGATGATGTGGAGCTTTCCACTATTAGCCGCCAGGACGGTGTATGGAGTGGCGTCAGCGACGAAGACAGGAGCCTGTACGACACCACCACTGAGGGTCAGCGTGGACCCGCTGTTGAGCGTCACAGCGCCGCCCGACTGCACCGTCAGCAGGCCGCCGGTTGGCATCACCGTGTCCAAACTCGAGTCAGAAGTCCACGCCTTGCTGGCCGCCAGCGTGCCGTTGGTGATGCCGTCGATCTTGGCCAGGTCGGCCGCTGCGATGCCGTCAAGTGCAGCCAGTTCGGCCAGGTCGATGGTGGATTCAACGCCTGCAGCGCTGGTCGTCACGATAACTGCGTTTTTGCCCATGATCAGTTTGCGGTTGACACGGACGAGGGAGAAGATTCGGTCCAACATGATGTGTATCCTTTAAAAGTGTTGTGATGAAAAAAGCCCGCCTTGAGCGGGCTTTTCAGGTGCCGACCTGGGCGTTTAACCCAGTGCGCGCCAGTTGATGACTTCGCTGGCCAGAATCGCTGCCAAAGTGGCGTTCTGCGACACCTTGAAGTAGCGGCCAGCCGTGTTGGCAGTGCCGGCAGCATCGCAAATGGTGATGCCCAGATTGGTGGTTTCCAGGGTGCGGGTGCCGGCAGCTGCGGTTTTCACGCAGGTATCGGCAGCCATGCCCTCAAACCATTCAATCTGGATCCGGCTGGTGACATCGCACCATTGAACGTAGCGCGGTGTAAAACCGCACTCGATCAAGGTGTAGTCGGCCGCAACAATGGAAGTTGCGGGGTAAGTGATGCGGCCAGCAGCAGCAGCAGGAGAATCCGGCTTTTGCGATGCATTGTTGGCCGTGTAGGCGGTATTGATTGCCATGATGTTTCTTTCAAAAGAAAACCCGCCGAAGCGGGTTGATTGGTTAATTTCGAGGTCCCCTCACACTGGGACAACATCGAACAGTTTTCGTGGTCGAAAGTTATAGCAAGCCCGTGAGCAAAACCTGCCGCTGCCGCGCTCTACGTCACTGCGCTTTTTCAAGAACGTGGTTCCGCAGACCTCGCACGAGCAAGATACTCGACTAGGTGCATACGGGACCATTCCAGCCACTTCTGGCCAAACCTCCCCCTGCATTGGCGGGTGCCCATTGTGTATAGACCTGTGGGCAGCAGCGGTACAAGCAAGAAGATTCTTTGGACGGTTGTCGTTCTTTATTTCGTTGATATGGTGAATCTCAACTTCTGTCCGCAGATACAAAGAGCCATCGACCATCGTTAAAAATCGATGTTCTGGAGCTTTGTCCCGCATCCAAGCCTCAACCACCAACCGATGCGCTAGCACGTACCTCCCATTGAAAGCAAATGGATGCTCCTTCGCTTGCGCGTAAAGATAACCATCGCTATGGTTGGCAGTGCCTCCTTTCCAGTTGTAGCAATCTGTCCCGGATTGGTGCTTTCGCTGCTGGTCGAACTTGTTTGCACAAGGAACCGAACAGCAATTTCGTAACCCATCTTGAGACAGAGGAAACGAGAACGTTTTGCCACAGTAGCCGCAAGGCTTTTGAAGCCGTCTGTTCTCATAGCTTTCAGCTATCAACTTGCCTCTGCACGGCTGCGAGCACGTCTTCGCTGTTTCAGCCCGGTTGGGCCAAACACTAAAAGACTTCCCACAAGTAATGCAAACCTTTTCGACCTTAGCCATAAAACCCTTCGGTGGTGTACGAAGGATTGTATCGTAACGCCGTGATTTGCGTTACTATAAATCAACGATAAGTCATTGATTTACAACGTACTCTATAGAGAAGTTACCCCTACCTCTATAACCCCCATGTGGCCGTTGTTGACCACGCAGACTGCAGACCAAATCGTGGCGCCGACATAACCGCGCTGACCACCTGGGTCATCCTTGGTACGCACGCTGGCTTTGATGTGGAACGGGTCGAAGTTCGCATTGAGTGCGATGTCGTACACAGCTTCTTCGCCGCAGACGATCATCGGGAACACGTCAATGTTGGAAGCGTCCGTGGTCTTCAGGCCTGTGGAACCCACGGCAGCGCCAGCGCTGGGGTAGGAGTTCAGGTCTTTCGACACGATGAAGCGGAAGCGACCGACCGAGCCCAGCTCGTGTTCGTTGATCACCGACCGGTTGGCGTACTTCGCGGTGGGCACGAAGTCTTCCAGGCGACGGATGTCGTGCTCGCAGTCGGTGTGGCAGAAGACGATGAAACCAGCCTCGATGGCGCTGGTGTCATAGGCTGGGCCGGGGGCCAGCACAGAGGTCTTCATGCCGGCGCCGTTGGCCAGCAGCGTGCGGGACATCAGGCTCAGCAGGTTGTAGCTGATGCCCTCGTCCACGGTTGCGCGGGTTGTGCCGCCGGCGTACTGCACCGTGGTGCCCGCCTTCATCACACCGTAGCGCACCATCTCGCGCACCAAGCCCATGGCCAGCGCAGTTTGACGCACCTGGTCGCCGGGGATGTCGTCTTCGTGGAAGATCGCCGTTTTGTTGGTGTAGCTGAACAGCACCATGTACTCGGCAATCGTGACGGGGACATCACGGTATTCGAGTGCTTTTGGTGTTGGCGTCACGCCTTCGGTGACTTGGTAGTCAGCGGCAACGATGGACCAGCGGTTGATGGTGTTCGCATTGGTGGTTGCGCCACCGGTTGGGACAACGCCGCGGTAGGTGATGTTGTCACCCTTGTTACGCGGCATCATCTGCATTTCGCAGCCAAGCTGCAAAACTTCGACGGGCTCGGTGATCGCAATCATCTTGCCCTTGACTTCATTGATCCGCCCCGCTGGGGAGGCGTATGTATTTCCTGCCATGATGTTCTACCTTTTTATGATTCGACGTTTCGGCCCGGACTGATAGCCACGTAGAAGGGCGTCTTCGTCTGAAATTGCAGATGGCCCGGCTTTTTGCGGCACACCTTGCGGAGTGATGGCGGAGGCCAGGCGGTTTTGTTTGTTCACTTGCTTTTTGAGTGAGTCCTTGAACTCGGTCAGGCCACGGGCAACGACGGCGGGGTTCCAGGTGTTCAGAAATTTCTGCTGGAACTCGGGCGGTTTGCTGGTAAGCCAGGCTTTGTACTCAGGGGTTTCTCGCACCGTTTCAAAGTCCGGGTGCTCTTCCATCAGCACTTCGACGGCATCGGTTTCCCGAATGCGTGAGACGGCGGTTGTTACGCGCTCGTCAATGTCCTCGGGCTTGGCCTGCGCCGCCGGCTGGCGTGCAATGCTTGCCTTGAGGGCCTTCACGAGGGGGCCAACTACCTCCGGGTATTCCTCAGCCGCGGCTTCGGCACTCTTCAACGCGGCGGCCAATTCGTCATCGGCGGGCGCTTCCTCGGCTTTCGCCGGGTTCTGCAGTGCTTTCAGCGTGCGGTTGATGTCTCCAACAGCTCCATGGAGTTTTCGTATTTCATCGGCATCACCAGATGACGCTGAAATTTTGGCTTTTAGAGCCTTGAGTTCAGCGGCCAAAATAACCGCCGGCGGATCTTCTGCAACAACCTCATCCGGTGGAGGCACGTCTGCCACTTCTTCCTCAACAATAGGTTCAATTTCTACCGGGGGCTTTTCGCCGCGAGTAGAGTTTTCGTACCCAGCAAGGATTTCGGCTGCGACTTGCTCGTCCGTTTGGACTGTTGCATCTTCCGGTTTATCTAACATACGAAACTTCCAAAAAAAAACCGCCTCAGTGGGCGGTCGATATGCGATGACGGGAGGGCATTAGCCTGCGGTCATCTCCGTTCCCTGATTCGGTATGGCCGAATCAGAAAATTGCTTCTTTTATCTAACAGAGCAACGCATTGCGCTCTAGTTTTTTTCGTGCTTTTGTTGCAACCATCTTTGCTACGCGCATAGCAACATGCTCAGCAGACTGAGTGATCTTCGGCACCCCCATTGCTGCTTTTATTTCCCTATTGCGAGCACGCGCATTGACAGAAAGCGCAATCCTTTCAAGGGACTGTTTTGTGTCGGTGTGGGCCAATGACATCTTTGACCTTGTTTCAATAGAGTGCGGGACGCCAAGATGCATGGACAGTAGTCGCGCTTTGTGTTCCGACCGCATCGGTCGACCAGTGTTCGCCGCAACAATGCCGGCACGATGTGTAGGCAGCAATGGCTTCCCGCGCCGCAGATCCGACATTTTTTCCTTGGTCGCCTTGCTGTGCCTCATCCCCAGTCTGCTCCCGGCAAATTTAAGGATGTTGTAATCCGGTTTGACAGAATCAATCCAGTGTTGTTCTCTGGAAATAAGACTTCGCGCATCGGCAACAACCTCAAGAATCACGAACACGAAAACATCGCTGCCATATTTATTCCATGCGCGCTGCAGCTTTTCACTGTGGTGCTTGTTTTTCCCCAAGACCGATCTATGGGCTCTTCTGCGGCCAAGAAAATTCACCGCACTTCCGATGTAACACTTGCCGTTGACCGTGTTCTCGATCTTGTAAATACAGCTTATGATTTGCATAGCCATGATGACCTTTCTGAGAGGTTGTTGTGGTTAGAGCCTGCAGCGTGTTGATAGCACTCTGCGGGCTCGTCTATTTTAAAACACTCAACGCTGCTCGACAACTTTCTTCTTGTCTGGCTCGGCCATCTCCAGAAATTCTTTGATGAATTTGATTTGCCACAGCAGCGGTGTTCGCTGGGCTTCTGGCAGTTCAGGGTTCTCAGCGCGGGCCCGGAGTTTGGCCAGCGTCGGGGTGTAGTGCGCCTCCAGCTTCTGCCAGAGGGGGGTTGATACGTCGTGCTGGTTGAGCTTCATTGAATGAATGCCTTCCCTGGTGCAGCCTGCCCTGCGGGCTCAGTGGGTGGCGCCAGCGCCTGCCGGCCTTGGCTCAAGCTGACGCGGTGGCCAGCCAAAGACAGGTCGGTCTGTGTTTTCAGCTTGAGCGCCACTGATGCCAGCAACACCTTCTGCCTCTCAAGGTCGCGGCGCTCATCGGACGTCAGCCTCTCCACCTGCAACTTCTGGTCAATCTCCAGCTCCATCTGCGCCAGCGCGCGGTCCTTGTCGGCCTCGGCAGCTTCAAACTGCTGGCGCTGCATCTCCAGCCGGGCATTGGCCGCGGCGTGGTCGGTGGCCTGCTGGCTTTCCAGTTCTTCGCGCTTGACGGCAGCTTCGGCGGTGATCTTGGCCGCCGTGATGCGCGGGTCTTCTGGCGGCTTCTGTTCGGCAATCTTCTTCAGCTCTTCCTCGGTGTAATCGAAGGCAGCTGGGTCGAACCGGCGGGACTTCAGGTACTCGTCCATCGCCTTGGCCGGGTTCTTCTTGTAGATCGGGTTGGCGCACAGCTGCAGGATGTTGACCATCTCCTGGTTCTGGATGTCGCGCTCGACTAGGGCGGTGGAGCCGCGGGCGATGATCTGGAAGTCGCCCTTCTCGTCATCGTCCTCGCTGTATTCCATCAGCCAGGCGTAGTACCGGCGGATGTGCGGCTCTGTGATGCAGCTGTCAAACAGGCGGGCAATGCGGCGCAGCACGGCGTTCGCGTTGTTGTTCAGAATGGTCATGCCGCCCACGGTGTCGGGGGCCTTGCCTTGTTGGCCCTGCATCAGCATGGGCATGCCGGTCACGTCCTCGGCCATCTTCATGCCAAGCTGGATGATGCTGGTGAGTTCGGCGATCATCATAGGGATGATGGTGGCGGTCACCGGCGAAGATGCTGCGGTTCCAGCGGAGTCATCCTCCTCGATGAAGAACTTCAGCGGTTTCACTTCCCAGATACCGTTCTCTGGGACAACGCCACGCCGAACGGTGAGCAACGGTCCACCAGCCATGCCGGCGTTGTTCATCAGCGCCCGCGTGGCACCGACCACCATGCGCTGCGGCGTGCGCATCTGGCGTGCCAAGCCCATGCCCCACGGCATGCCGGGCCGGCGCTTCCAGGGGATGACGTCATACGGGAACTCGCCCGAGTCCAGAGGATTCAGCGATGCCCTGATCACATGGTCGTTCACCATGGTCATGAGCGCCGGGTAGGAGTTCTTGGGTTTGTCGCCGCAATCACAGCCAGCGGCGATCAGCTCTTCTGCCTTGACGTCGCCGTGGTAGTACCAGATTTCGTACTGGTCTTTGGTCGACTGGCTCTGAGTCAGGACGCGGGCGTCGGCTTCCTTGCTCTTGCCAGGGCCTTCTTTCACGCACAGGTCAATCTGGCTGCTGATGTAGCCCGGCAAGCCCTTCAGGTCTTCCAGCTTCTTGCCGGTCAGATGGTCACGCTCCCAGATAAAGGCGCCGTTGTGAATGGATTCACCGCATGCTGGATCCGGGAACAGGTTCCATGGGTCAACGCGGAAGGTCGCCGGCTTGATCTCTTCTTTGAGCACCAGTGCCGATGTGCCGGTGGTTTCGTCCTTCGTCCAGACGCTGGCCTTGCGTTTGACTGGCACCGGGCCCTTAATGACGCCAGATCCCAGCTTGGCGGCGTCGTCAATCGCCTTGCGCATTTCGCTATGGTACTGGGCTTCCTGCAGCCAGTCGTCAATGTGGTCTTCTGCCTTCTGTGCCTTGCGGGCGGCTTCGGATTTCAGCTTGGCAAAAGCCTCGATGGCTTGTTGTATTTCTGTTTTGACCGGTGGTGCAGGCGGCTGGTCCGCAGGCATGCCGGGTTGTGCAGGAGGCGCAGGTACTGCAGGTGCAACCGGCTGTTCGTCGAACACACCCGGCAACATCTCCGGGATTGGCGTGTGCTTGAGCGCATAGTTGCGGTCATCGGTGGGCAACAGCATGTCGCCCACACGGGCGGCCACGGCATCAACATAGGGTTGCGTGATGTTCGGGAAGACCGTGGAGCCGGCTTCGGCGTCATCTTTTTTGACTTCACCGCCGCCTTCGGGCTTCGATGTCGTTCCCACAAACTCGTTGCGGTTGGCGTCGTCGTAGCCCTGGTAATGATCCTCGTCGCCCGTCCATTCAGTTTCTATACCAGAGGCGGACTTGCCTGAAATGGCGTCCTGCCGGCTTCTGGCCAGCGTCAGGCCGAGCGCATTCAGGATGATCATGCGCTGGTCTTCCGCAGCCTCGTCTACCGCGGGCTGCTGGTCCATGAGTTCTTGCATTACCGCTCGCGCCTGGCTCGAATGGTGCCGTACGCGGTTGTGGTACCCACAGAGAACGCGGCCTGGGCCACCAGGTAGACCGTGGTTGTCGCGGCAAGACTGATACGAACCGGCGCAATTCCCTGTGCGTAGGTCGCACTCAAGATGGTTGTCAGCAAAGGCACACCAGTCAAAGCGTCGGTTCCAAGCCCGCTACCGCCCGCCTGGCTGGGCAGGGTATTGGTAGCCAGAGATATGCCGGACTGAAACAGCGTTGCCGTGACGCCGGCCAGCACAAAATCAACCTGCCCGCTGACATCCCAATCGCCTGCTGTCAGACTGATGCTGGTGACATCCCTGCCCGTTGCAGTGGTCAGGGCGACGGCACTGGCGGCTGCAACCGTTGAGGTGATGAACTCGCCGATATTGCCAGCCGCTGCGCTGTCGTTCGTGATAGAGCCTTTGAGCGCCGTGACACCAGTTGACGACAGCGTTGTCGCAGCTACCGAAGATGGCGTTGACGCGCCTATCGTGGCCCCGTCGATGGAGCCGCTTGTGATTCCCGCTACCGGAGCGGAGCCGCGCCATGCGATGGCCATTACTGGCCTCCCGCGAAGATGGAAACGGTGGCCGCGCCATTGCCGCTGGCCTGGATGGTGACATCCCAGAGCCCGCGCACGTCCATGATGAACCAGCCCGAGCCCACGGCCTGAGCGGTCAGGTCACCACTGGCGCCCACCAGCAAACCAGTCGGTGTGGTGAATGCGCCAGACGTGCTGAACAACGTGGTGGTGGTGGCGTCCTTGCTGCAGCGTGTGCGTATCAGGAAGGCGTCCAGCGCGTTGACCGTCACGTCGAACTGTACAAAGATACGCTCCAGGCCCTCCACCGGAATGGTCAAGAGCGTGGTGTTGCCAGACGCGGCGACAGCAACAGCAAGGTTCGACGCCTCTTTCAGGCGCTGCATGATGTCGTTGCGAAATATCAGGGTTTGAGCCATTTGTGGTCCTTAAATGCAAAACCCGCCTCGGTGGGCGGGTCTGGTGGGTTTCTGTGCGGCCTAGAGTCCCAGGCCTCTGTCTTTTGCTGTGTAGGTGGCGCCGTGGCGTCTTGCGGGCACAGCGCCCAGTTCGTGGGACTTTTCCCAGCCCTGGGCAAACTGCTGATAGGCGTCGGCGCCGTGAGTGTGTTTGTCATGCACAGGCTCATCGCTCCAGTTGCCAATCGTCTCGTTCCACTTCTTCCTGTAGTTTTCGAGGCATTCAATGCCATCGGCACACTGCACCTCATGGAAATAGGACTCGGCGATGGATGACCTGGCCGCGTTGATGGCCATGAACTTCTGCGGCACGCGCGGTACGATGCGCACCTTGACGCCCGGCAGAAGCTTCTTGATTTCCGCCTCGGCCGTAACGTCCGTCACCACGCTCTTGTCGGCGCCGTCATGCGGCAGATAGACATTGCCCAGCAAGTAACCCTTTTTCTGTATCTCCCTGGCGTACCAGTCCAGCGTCTTGCCAGAGTTCTGCAGGTAGTCGATGAACCGATGCTCCAGCGCGCCGTACTGGTGAAACCAGATCGCCGTGGTGTCGCGCCCAAGGTCAAAGAACAGGTTCACGCGGGTATTGGTCAGGATCGGTATGGGCCTGATGCGCCCCTGCTTCCTGGCCGATGCCATTTGCTCTGAGAAATACCGCTCTTCCATGGCGCCAGAGAACGCTTCTTCTGGAGTCGAGGGGTATTCCTGTTTCATATCGTCCTTAAACAGCCGGCGTTTGACTGCGTACCAGGCCACCTGGGCGTCGTCGAGGATGATTCCCTCTTCCTCCAGGTCATCGAAATACTCGATCAAGTCGGGCTCAATGGCCACGCCGTCCGGGTCAATGCGGTAGGACTCTTTGCGCCACCACGGATAGAAGTGCAGCTTGAACTCCATCTCGTTCGGCAGGCGCTGGCCACGCTTTTCGGCGTCCTTCACCATGTCGTAGAAGTGGCCACCAGTTCCCTCAGCTGTCGATTCAATGAAGATCAGCCCTCCTGCGTGCACCGCTGGCAGTGAGCCTGTCTTGATCTCGTTGGCCTTGTCTGGGTAGCGCCGGCAAATCTTTCCGTACTCTGAAATATGCAGAAACTGCAGCGTGCCGGACCGGCCTGACGTACCCACATAAATGGATGAGCCGTTGCTCAGCACCAGCTCGGAGGCCGTCAGGTTTACCGGCGGGTTCAGCGCCTTCACACCGTCTGGCAGCTTCTCCCACGGGTACTTGACCTTGTTGCGGAATATCTTCTCTGCCTCGCGCAGGCCGTGGGCGATGATGGCCGCTGCATAGTTCGGTGTGAACATCGTCTGGTCCAGGGCCAGAATGTCGATCAGCGTTGTGAAGCCCAACTGACGCGCCTTAAGCACCAGGTTGTTGCTGTGCAGGCTCCCCAGCAGATCCAGCTGCTCCGGGTTCGGCGCGAACAGCATGCGCTTACCGGCCTCATCCACGATCCAGTAGAGGTTTGTCAGCCTCCAGCGCCAGTCGCCCAGGCTGTCGACGACTTCAATCACTTGATGGTCAGGCGGCTTCTCGGGTTCGCCGCGATCTGGTCCATCATCAGCACAGCCAGCGGGCTCTCAGGGTCCCCAGCCAGCGTGGTCTTCTCGCCGTACTTCTTGGGCGCCAGCTTCGATGCGTACCACTTGCGGGCATCAACCCGCAGCCGCGACCTGGCAATCACGTCCTGATTTGTGCAGACGTTGCCCTTGTCATCCGTGTAGGTGTCATTCTTGCCGTCGTCGGCGATTTCCAGAATCTCTTCAGCGATGAAGTCAGCGCATTCCTCTTTGGCGCGCGCGTATTGCTTAGAAAAACTTTCGTCTTCAGCCAACCACTTCCACAAACTCGGCTGGGAAATGTTACAAATTACGCACATCGCGCGCGCTGACTTGCCCACGCTGACGCCCTGGCAGATCGTGTCCATGATCTCCTGGGTCTTCTTTGTGGGGGCGCCGCGCTTCTTCGGCTCGGCAGCAGCTCGTTTGATGGGTTTTGCTGCCTTGGCCTTCGTGGTCTTCTTTGCAGGAACCTTCTTCGCTGCGGCCTTGCGGGCGGGAGCTGGTTTCTTGGACATGTTTGTGCGTGTCAGTGGCAGCTGACTTCCTGGGTTGAGTTGAATCGCGGGACTGGTTTGCCGTCCACCAGGTCGATGGGGGTGACGTGCAGGCTCAGGATCCGGCCTGTTTCGGTTTCCCGGATGGCGGTCAATGTGAGGCCGGCTTCATCGTGGGGAACGCCGTGGGTGCGCAGTGCGGCACTGAACAGGGCTTTTGCCTTGTCCATCAGTTCTTTGTTGGGTTTTGCCATTTAGCCGCCGAAGACTTGTTCAGGGCTGGGTTTCGCCATGCCAGGGGGTTTGGCTTTGTTGTAGCCAGCCATCATCTGTTCCTCGGGGCTGCGGCCATCGCTCTGGAGCATCTGGCGGGCGAGTTCGAGGGCTTCGTCGATGCTGGCGGCCGGCTGGCCTTCAGGTGCGGCCTCGGTGCCCATTTCACCCATGGGCATCTCTGCGCCGGCTTCCATGCCAGGCATTGCGGCTGGGGCGGCTTCAGGCGTTTTCTCGTACACGGAGAAACTGCCGTCTTCCTTGGCTTCGATGCAGATGATCATGGGGTGCTTTCAGAATAAAAAAGCCGCGCAGCACGATGGTCATGCTGCGCGGCTGAAACCGTCCGGCAACTGCTTGCTGGAGGGGAGACAACATTGTTCTGGTAGGGCGTTAGGCCCCGGGCGCTTCGGGAGGGACAAAGCGGTGGTCCCGGGGCCGTTTCGCAGGTCCGCATATATTCCCTGTGCGAACTAGGGCCAGCCGTGATCTTCCAGACCCGGGCTTGTGAATCCGGGCGGTTAAACAGGGTGAGGCTGGGTTTGAAACCCGGTTTCCCGGGAATAGATTGCCGCGGCGCGAAACGTTCCTCGATCTGGTCGGTGTGTCGGGCGGGTCCGGCCGGGCAAAACTGAATTGGTGCCGGTTACGCTTTCGGGTTGTAGCCCTACTTTCCGGCGGCACTGAGGCCCGCTTTTACGCCCGATGTATGCCAATGCGCTGAAAACCGGTCGTACCGGCGCGGCTCCGATCTGAGGCAGCTTGCATTTAAGTCGGCAGGTCGCTTGTCCAGACGGCGCGCTGGGCGGTGGTCTGCCTATTTTTGCCGTGTTGCTGTCGGTTTCAGCGCCGACTGCAGGCCATTGGCTCAATGCCGATGGAAAACGAAAAAGCCGCTTCAATGAGCGGCTTAGAAAGTGTCGGGAGGTGGCTTCGCCATCTAAGGCGGGACCACTCTGTTGCTTTTCGCGGTGTTCACCGCTTTTGTATGGTGCGCGAATTATGGTACAAAAATTCGATGCTGACAAGATTTCAAGCACATTTCCTACATTTTCCGCTGATTGGCTACGCTACAGGTCCATCTTGCTTGAAAGCGCCTTCATGGCCGCTGGTCCGGCCCGCCCGGCTTCGCGCTCCAACTGCGTCATCACCCAGCGCACCAGTTCGCGCTGGCTGTGGCGGAAGCCGAGCTCCAGTTGAATCTTTCCGCTCCCTGCGCATGGCTGGCATCTGCTGTCCCCCAGCGTCTTGGTGCCCGGGATGATCTTGAATCCGTGGCCACCGCAAGATTTGCAGGCCCCGTCTCGATACCAACCCAGCGTGATGCGCGCCATGTCTTGGGCCTGCACTGGCGTCAGGCTGATTCGCAAGGCGTTGGCCTTTCCCATGATCGGATCTACCAGCAGACGAACGATGTCATGCCCTGCGGAACTATCACCGGCGAACAGGCGCTCCAGAGGGACGCTCAGCGGGTGCTTGTCGAACGTGGGCTTGCCGGTGTGGTCAACGCCTGCCGACAACCTTCTGTCCGCGATTCCCATGGCCCCGAGCACGTCGGCATCGCTGGTGTTGCCCTGGTCATCGAGCTTGTTCAGTTCGCTGGTGTGCTTTAGGTTGCTGCTGTGCACAGCGGTTGCGTAGCGATTGCTGATTTTTGCCATGGATTTGCTCTCTTATTTATAGCGAACTTTGCAGGTGTTTATTGGGAGAAATGCTTAAACTATCGGTTCCAGACCCGTTCCCAGAATCCGCTGAAATTCAGCCATCTACGCGGTCGAATCGGCTCGTAAGTCCCGCCAGCGTGGCGCCTCAACTCCCTTTGCATGTCATGTGGCAATGAATGAAAGATCGGCACCAACAACCGCCCGTGCCGTTCTGCCTCAAGCAGGACAACGTCTGCTCGAAGCCACATGCTTTCGAGAATCTGCCGGGTGCTGCGCGCTTCACCGACCAGCCAGGGGTCTTTGAAGGCGTAGAACGCAGCCGTGAATCGTTCGAGGAACATCATGGTGTGGCCTTTGGGGTTGCGGGTAGGGGCATCCAGTGGGTGGGCTCTATGGGGCAATTTGGGTCGCACACTGCGTCCATGTAGCAAACCCAAGCGCCTGAGCCGTCGCCTTCAGCAGCCCACCACGCGGCGACATAGGTGTTGTGACCGTTGCATTCTTCGGCTCGCCCAGAGTCGGTGCCGGGCCAAATATCGCGCATGACCAGCACGGCGGTTGCGTCCATCGGCGCTGTTTCAATCGGTTGCCACCCCGGCTCTGCCTTCTGGGATAGGGCTGCCAGCCAAGCCTTGAATGCCCAGCGTGTCACAGGGTTGATGTAGCTTCCATCCTCACGCTCCAGGCCGTAGGCTTGCCCAAGGTTGTCACGGGCCCACGTCTCAAAGTCTCGCATTGCTGCTTGCCTCATGTTGCTATACCTTTCATAGCTGCTTGCTCCCGTGTTTATTGGGATGCGGGCCGAAAACCCTGCTTTCTTTCAGTACAGATACGCGCTTGCCGCCCCATGTCAAGCGCCCCTTTACTTGCACGCGGCAATTGGCGCCCATGGTTAACGGGTCCATGGCATACGTGAGTTTCAGCAGGCGTTCTGGATCAACGCATTCGCGCATGATTTCGCCAAGCTCTCTGTGACTCCAGCAGTCGGCGACAAGGATGCTGTATTCAAAAACCTGCGCAGCCTGCTGCTTGGCGATGATTTGCCGGTGAATTCGTGAGTGCCGAAGTACGGACGGCATGTTCATGGTGTTTCTCTGGTTGGTGATGCTTCCAGAAGGCACAGCGCCCAGTGCGCGGCTTTGCGCTCCCTTGGCGTGTAGCTCATGTCCCCGACCACCATCCGCCATGCCAGCACTTGGTCAAGGTGCGCGCGCATGAAGGTGGCTGTCTTCTCGGCCTTCGGCGCCGGCCCCTGGTCAAGCCAGGTATGGCACGCGCTGCAGCCCTGCACGCTGTATTGATCGTCAGCCTTGCGGGATTTGGCCTTTCCATGGATTCCCAGATTGCTGTGGCAGGCCACGGTGGTGCGCGGGTCACAGTTGCATACCCCGGGCACCTGCAGCAGGCAGCGCTTGCCGCGCGCCATGGCCAGCAGGGCTGGGTTTCTGTGCTCCACGGGTTTCGGACACGCCTCCCCTGCCCCATCAGCCCGGCTGGCGGGCGCGAAGTCCTGCTTGCCCGGCCAGGCCATTGGGGCGCGGTCGGGCTTGGCGGGTTGCTTGAAGGCGCGGCGCTGGAGCATCGATCAATCGCCTTTGACGCGCCGGATGGTCTCGGCGTGCTGGAACAGCTGCTCTTTGAGTTCGTAGCCCATGAGTGGCCAGACTTTTTGCTCAGCGTTCTGGCGGGCGATCTTGCGGCCAATCTCTGCGTCGAAGTTTTCAGGGCTGGCACACGCCGATTCACCGGTAACCGTGAAGCCGTTGCGCAGCACCAGGACGCAAAAGGTCAGCAGGCTCAGCGCCTGAATCGAGACAGGGACCTCGTGGTCGCCGGCGTAGGTACCGCCAGTTCCACCGTCACGGATCTCCCCAAGGACGCCCTGCTGGGCCGTGAAGTAATGCTCGCTGGCGATGTTGGCCTGAAGGTCGGCCGGCGTGACGCGCGGCGCGGTCTTGCCTTTGGCCTGGATTTCCTGCTCGATGGCGCTGTCGCCAGTCGCCGGTGATTGCACGTGGTTCATAAAAATCTCCAGTTGTTGCGCCCTGGCAGCTGCGGCGCGTCAGCTTTCTTGCTCAGGTAATCAACTTCTCGACGACGAGGTACCAGCCAAACGGCGGGAAGAAAATCGCGGCCGTGGTAATCCAGAATCCTTTGGCCAGCACCACACCGGCAAGCCACGCGAAGATGGCCAGCCATCCGGAAATGTGTTCGATCAGGTCTTTCATGCTTGTTGCCTTTCCTCGGGGTCGACAATCGCTTCCAGCATTTCGTAGCGGGCGTCCGGTTTGAGGTGTGGCCAGAGCTTGCGCTGGGCCCCGGGCGTGCGCAGGAAGGCCAGCATGGCGGTGTGGAGTTCGTACATTTCATCGTTTGAGCAAGCCTCATAGGCGGTGCTGCGCGGTACGAACTTCATCACGCCGCGGGCGTTCAGGGCAAATTCGCCCCAGGCGGAACCCGTCTTTAACCAATCGCGCATACTGTCCAGCGTTGCCCATTGGTCCTGTCGGTCGAACAGGCTCTGTTCCATGGCCATGTGCATGCGGTGAAAGGGTCCGCTGCGGTCCACGATGTTCTCGATGTGCGCGACCTCGCCGACTTCCATTTCCCAGAGGCGGCGCCACCACCGGCGCCAGCGCTTGTCCATCTTTTCGTTCAACCCCTTGAAGCACTCGAAGATGAAGCGGCGGATAACGGCGCGCTCGCTCTCGCTGAACCCGTCCAGCGGGTGCATCTTGGCGATCAGGATGGCGCTGGGCTTGGTCATGCGCGCCCCTCGGTGGCCGCTGCCATCCAGACTCTCACCCGCTCCCAGCTGTCCTCGCCAAACAGCGCTTTCACAGCATCCCTGACCTGGACGTTATGGTGCAGCCGGTTTATGCGGTCCATTTCGTCGTTGAACTTTGTCAGCAACAGGTTCGCCTCGGCTTCCTTGATGCCGTCCTTTTTGCGGATGGCTTCCAGCCTGTCTTCAAGGGCTGCGATGCGCCGGCTGCGCAGCATTGCGCGCGCCTCCACGAATGGCGATGTTTGGACGATCAGCCAAAACAGCTCTTCGGGGTCCTGTTTCATGGCTTGATGGCGCTGAGCGCCTTATCCCGATATTTCTCATGCAGATCAGCTGCGTGCGGGTGTCCAAACCACTTCAGTACCAGTTCGTTCAGGGCAATGTCGCACGGCAGGCACAGCGGGCGCCAGTTGTTGCCGTCGCTGCAGACCTGCCACTGGTGCACGGCCTGGCCACCGCAGCGGATGCAGCGCAGGCGCTGGATGCCCTTGGCGGTATAGGGCTCGGGGCGTTTGATGAGCCAGCTCATTTCAAGCGCCTCTCGATAAACTCGGCCTGCAACCACGCAAGACCGCCCAGCGTTTCGTACACGCTTGGATGGTGGTCAGCCCAGGTCACCACCCGCAACCCGTCGCCGGTAAAGCCTGTCCCAATGAAGGATTGCAGCTGACCGCTTTCGGCGAGCTGCAGCAAGTCCTTGATTACTTCAACCAGCGTTTCATTTGGTATTCCGGCTTGGGCAGCGGTGCCACCGTGTATGAACTTGATGTTGCTCATCGCCGACTCCACGTCATCAGCCGCGTGAAGGCAGCCGCAATTGGGTTAGGTTCGGCGGCAGGGTCGGGCTGAGGTGCACGCACCAGGGCCTCGCGGTATGCCGTCTCCCACGTCCGTGCTGGTGGCATGGGCCAGTCCCTTGTTGCGCACTCGCCGTCCAGCAGCTTGGGCTGGGCGACATCGGAATGCTGGAGCTCGTAGTCGGCTGGGTTCATTTCTGGCCTTCCAGTTCTGCCTTGAGCAATTTCACCTGAGCGTTGTCGGTACGCATGCGCTCGCGCTTTGTGCCGCTGAAGGCCTGGTTCGGTCCTTTGCTGACCCTGCGCCGCGGCAGGTCGTTTTCCATGGACTCGACGGAATTCAGCACGGCAATGGCTTCAGCCAGCAGCTCCGGGGATACGGCTTCGCCTTGGAGCTGGCGCTGCCTGATCTGGATGGCGTCCTGGCGGTTCAAAAGTCCCTCCAGTCCAGCGTTTTGCAGGGTTCCGGCAGCCGCTGTTTCGGGTGGTTCACGTCGTAGATGTCGATGCCCAGCAACTTGGCCAGAAGCAACGCGTTCTCCCACGTGAAACCGTTAAACCCGCTGGTGTGGACAAAGAACGGCAGCTGGTGCTCCAGCATGTCGCTGTCATCGTCGATGATTGCGTAGCTCTCTACCTCTGGGTGGCGCGTCAGCCAGTCGGCAATCTCGGTGCCGCGGTTCCCACACAAGCTGGGCGTGCGGTCGACGATGGGCAGGTCCAGCGCGGCGCCATAGTCCAGCCAGTCGCTGTGCTTGCGCCATGTCGAGGACAGCACCACCACCGCGCCGGCAGCGCGCACGATGCCGCCAATCAGTCGGATCGCCACCTCATCGAGTCCTGAACGCCCGCCGCGGGCTGTGGTGTGCGGGATGCCGCCAAAGGCAATACAGGTGCGGTGGCAATTGAGCACGCCGTCGATGTCGAGGAAAACAACTTTCATGCAGCACCCCACTGCAGCCAAATCCCATGGACATACACGGCGGAATAGGCGACAACAATCACGCCCATGCCCCATGCCTTCGTTTTCCAGGCAAAAGCCGCCCAGAACGGCTGGCCAGCGAGCCCGATGATTGGTGCCCAGAATCGCATGGCCGGGTCATTGCTGAGTGCGCAGAACATCGCTGTCAGGCCAAACAGGGCCATGCCCAGCTGGGTGCAGATGGCTTTGAAGTTCATGCAAGTTCTCGCATCAGCCAGTGGCCAATCAAAATCGCCTCGCAGCGGTTGTGATCCTTGACGCGCGCAATGTCGGTACAGCCGGGGTACAGCCGGCGCGCGGTGTCGCTGGCCTTCTTTTTCGCCAGAGCCGAACGCTGTGAATCGGTAAGCGTCGGGTCTTTGTCGATGGCCAGCAGCCCATAGAACCGCTTCCACACGACAGGGTTTGCATAGGCCGGCGGCCAGCCCAGGCACTCCAGCACCGTTTCGATAGCGCCCAGGGAGCGCATCAGCGAGCCCTGGAATTGAATGGCGTTGGTGGCGCCCTTCTTGCCACCCATGACGTTGACGCCCTCGATGACAGAACGCACCGGCTCGCCAGGCGGGCAGTGAAGCCGCAGGGTTTTTGCTAGCGCGCGGCCGTCGATCTTGGTTTTCACCTTGGCAGTCGGCCCGGCGTTTGGAATGACCATCACCGGCAGGTCGAACACCGCGCGCAGACCGTTGTGGTCCAGCACGCTGCATGCGCCTGTCAATCCCGGGTCGAACGCGACGGTGATCATCTTCAGCCTGCGTGTGCAGCGGTGAATGCGGCTTCTGGCGTTTCGTTGCCGTCGTCTTCTTCCTCGGAATCGCCAAGCACGTCCAGCTGTTCGCCGTCCTCCGGATCCGCGGCCTTGGGAGCCTTGCCCCCCTTCACCAGCGTCAGCACCGATGGCGCCAACAGCTTAATGAACACTTTCTCGCCCTCGGCGCGCACCAAGCGCGTCATGGCGTCGTCGGTCAGGGCATCGCCGGAATACGAAACCTGAAACTCCAGCTTGACCGTGCCGCCCTCCTTTGTTTCGTAGCTGAACTTCCCCGCTGATGCATCGGTGAAGAACAGGTTTGATCCAGCCTCAGCCCCCAGGCCGAAGTCCTTCTCGAAGCCGTAGCCCTTGTACTTGTCGTTGCCGCCGTACTTGAACTTTTGGCCGTTGAGTTTCGGCGCGCGCAGGTCGGGCAGGATGCGGATGGTGCCGGGCAGCGTTTCCTGGCCCACCACCTCGGCGCGGTTGAAGTAGTGCATTTCACGCAGGGCGGGGTCAACCAGGTCCAGCAGGTCGTTGCTGCCTTCAATGCTGAAGTTCAGGTCGATGGCCTGCACTTTTTCGTCTCCGTGGAATTCCTTGCGCAGGTTGACATGGGTGAGAGTGCATTCGGTTACTTCGGTCAGTTCAAAAGTCATGGGTTGCTCCTGTGGTTAAAGTTGCTGGTTGTAAAAAGTTTTCACACGTCGTCCGTGTACGGGAGCCGGCCGCGGGCGGCTGGCAGATTGAGGTCGGGCCGCATGTAGCCCGGCGCCAGGCTCTCGAAGCGTGTCAGGTGGTTGAGAAAAGCCAGCTTGACGGTGCCGGTGGGCCCGCTGCGCTGCTTGGCGATGATGATTTCGGCAACACCCGGCTCGCGGCAGGCGTCCTTCGTGTAGTACTCATCCCGGTAGATGAACATGATCACGTCGGCGTCCTGCTCGATGGCGCCGGACTCGCGCAGGTCGCTCATCATGGGCCGCTTGTCGGTGCGGGATTCCACTGCCCGGCTGAGCTGGGACAGGGCGATGACCGGGCAGTGCAGCTCCTTTGCCAGAAGCTTCAAGCCGCGGGAGATTTCACCGACGGCCGTGGCGCGGTTCTCATCGCTCATGCTGGCCGACACGGTCATCAGCTGGATGTAGTCGACCACCAGCAGGCCCAGCTTGCCGCCGCATTGCTTTTTCAAGCGGCGGGCACTGGCGCGCAGTTCGCTGATGGTCAGGCCGCCGGTCTCGTCGATGTGCATGTCGATGTTGCGCAGCGTTTCGATGGCCTCAGTCAGGCGTGGCCACTCGTCGCTGGTCAGCTGCCCTGTCCGCATGTTGGTCTGATTGATGCGACCGATGGAGCCCACGGTGCGCGTTGCCAGTTGGGCGGCGCCCATTTCCATCGAGAACACTCCGACTGGCAAACGCTCGTGCAGAGCAACGTGCTCGGCGATGTTCAAAGCCATGGCGGTCTTACCCATACTCGGGCGAGCCGCCAGGATGATCAGGTCACCAGCTTGTAGGCCTGTTGTGATCCGATCCAGGTCGTGGTAGCCGGTGGGGACGCCGGGCAGCTTGTTTGGGTTGCCCGACAGGTCGTTGATGGTGTCCAACACCTGCACCACCAGCTTGTCCATGGCTTGGAAGCCCTGGCGCGCGCGTGACCCCGCCTCGCCGATGGTCAGCAGCTTCTGCTCGCACTCGTCCAGGATCTCAGCCACTGCCCTGCCTTGCGGATTGAAGCCCACAGTGGCGAACTCGTCGCCCACGGCCACCAGTTTGCGCAGGATGGAACGCTCGCGCACGATCTCGGCGTAGCGGCGGATATTGCCGGCGCTGGGCACGTACTGGGCCAGTGAGTTCAGATAGCCCAGCCCGCCTACCTCGTCACCTTTTCCCTGGTTCTGCAGGTGCACAAACACGGAAACTACGTCGGCTGGCTTCATGGCGTTGATCAGCGCGCCGATGGCACTGAAAATCAGCTTGTGCTCACTGCGGTAAAAGTCGGAGTCGGTCAGCAAATCGCCGACGTTATCCCATGCATTGGGGTCCAGCATCAGGCCGCCCAGCACGCTGGATTCGCCCTCCAGCGAGTGCGGCGGCACGCGCAGCTGGGCTATTTGGCTTTCACGCTGGCTCATGTGCGGTCTCCCTTGCTTTGGCTCGCGCATCAAGCACGGCCTTCTCCTGTTGTCCCCGGCTCGTCCAGGCCACGGTGGCACCGTCCGTCCACCACAGCTTTGCCCAGCAACCCTTCACCGCATTGGCGAAGTGGCCAGGCCAGTCTTTTTTCTTTTTCCCTTTGGACGTGCCGGTGGTGTGGTCTTCTCGAAAAACGACCCAGGCCACCTGCAGCATTTCCTCGCTGATGCCGGCATCCCGGCAGTAATCGCGAACTGAGTGATCCGCCGGCAGCGGTTTTTTCCCGGCTGCTTTGCATGCATCGAGATAGGTCTTCAGGATTGTTTCTTCCCGCTTTGGACGAGTGGAAGCTGGCTTGCCAGCGCTCTCTTTTGAACGAAGTGAAAAAGAGTCCTGCTCCTGTGCTTGTTCCTGCTCTTGCTCCTGTTCTTGGCTTGATAGGGTCTCGCAAGGGACTTGTGAACCCCTTTGCTTATCCATGTGGAAAGGCTTGGAATACCGGTCGAAGAATGCCGCCAAGAATGGGTTATCAGGCAGTGCGTCGTAATCCTTTTGAACGCCTTTGCATCGAAGGTCAGATGGCTTTAGTTCAGAGGCAATTTGGTACTTGGCCATCTCATAGACCCAGACCATTTCAGTGTCTTCGTCGTAGCAGCAGAAGCCCACTTCGATACAGGCTTTAAGGCCCTTCAATGTCCCTTCCTGACCAAGACCCGTTTCGTGGGCCATGTACAGGATCGGCTGACTGAACAGACCGAGCATGTTGGAGTTCGGTGAGGTCATCAAATACAAGGCCACGACAAGGGCCTCTGGACCCCTTTTGCGCAACTCCTTGCATGTTTTGCCGTGCCACAACTTGGGCCCGACCTTGGCGTAATCACGCATCCTTTGTCCCTTTTTCGGTATTGCATGGAGTGCACAACACGCGCAGGTTTTTTCGGTCTCCAGTTCCACCTTTGGCCCTGGGGACGATGTGATCAATGCTCAGGAACACGCCTGGCACGCTTGTGGGGTATCCATAGCCACCACGAGGGAACGCGCGCTCCTCCCCGGTGATCGAGCATTTGGCGCAGGTGTACTTCTCCTCTCGGAAGACGCGCCGACGCATCGAAGTTGGAACGCCAGATTTATTAGCCATGAACAGGCTCCTGCCTCATAGCCCGCGCATCCGCCACGCCGGCCGTTTGAAAATAGTCGTTGCCCTCATCGGCCAGGCGCTCCAGCAAAGCCTCGTCACGGTCTGCGGCCAGGCCTGAGTCCTCAAACCGCTGGTAGGCCGCCATGAAGTGGTCGGACAGGCTCTGGATGTGAATATCCCGCTCTGCTGCCGTCATGGGCTGGGGGGATTGGGTGGGGGTTTGCATTACGCGGCTTCCAAGGCCTCTACCGCGAACAGGTCGGGCATGCTCACCTCACGCTCGGCGGCGCGTAGGTAGTGCACCTGATCCAGGAAGTAGGCGGCGCTCAGTTCGGAGCCGCCACCGGTGCGGCCCAACTTGATAGCGCGGTATGGAACCGTGCCAAGCCCGCAGAACGGGTCATAGATGTGCTCGCCCTTGGAGCTGTAGCGTTCGATCAGCCGGTCCACGATGTCGAACTGCAGCGGGCAGACGTGTTTCTCGACGTTGCGGCTAGACTGCTCCCCGTTCAGGGTCAGCATGCGCACCACGTCATGCCAGACCTCGCTGTGCAGGCTACCCGGTGCCAGGCTCATGAACGTGCTAGGCAGCGCCTGACGCTCCAGCAGTTCCTCGCCGATCTTGACGTGGAACTCGTAGTCGTAGACGTTCTGCAGCGTGTAGTCGGTGAAAATCTTCGCCAGCTTGCCGGGCCCGTAGCTGGCCATTTCCTCGGCCGTGAGCTGACGGTTTCCGCTGGACCGCCAGAAGGCGTGCGCGTCGACCTGCCAACGGGCGAGACTGTATTCAGATTTCGACTTGACCACCGGTTTGTCGGCATACCCCCTGCCCCGGTCGGTTTGTGGCTTGTGAAACAGCAGGAGGTATTCCGGCGAGCCGACGCCCATCTTTGTGCCGTCCTTGCACATTTCGGTGTAGCCCAGCCGGTAGGTCTGATTGTTCTCGCGGACAACGTCCGTGACGACGGTGATCATCCCCATGTAGTCGAAGCCGTGCTTGATGGCGTGCATCGTGGCTTCGCAGTGGAATGGGCTGCTGGTGGGCAGGCCGGCGCCAGTGACGTTGCCGAAGTTGATGCGGTCTTTGACGTGGCAGCAGTACATGCGGCCGGGCTTCAGGATCCGCAACAGCTCGGGCGTCAGGAAGTCCATCTGCTTCCAGAAGTGCTCGTTATCCTGGGTGTGTCCAAAGTCGTTGTAGCTGGGTGTGTATTCGTAGTGGTTGGCGAACGGGATGCTGGTGATGATCTGGTCCACTGAGTTCGTCGGCTGCAGCTTGGCTTCCTCGACGCAGTCGTTGTTTGCCACGCGGAACAGATCGCCCTTGACCTCGATGCGCTCGATGCCGATGGAGCGCGCCAGTACCTCGTGCATGGCCAGCTGGTTCAGGCCGAACTGCTTGATGATTTCGGTCATCTTTTTCCCCATTTCTTCGTGTTGTGCCCACTTCGTCAGCAGCGTGCGCAACACCTCGCGCTCGGCTTCTGTGTGGACGATGTCGATGCGCACAGGCTTGGTCTGGCCAAAGCGGTGAACGCGGTGAATTGACTGGATGAAGTCGTTGAACTTGAAGCCGATGCCGGCGAAGATTTCCCGGTGGCAGTGGCGTTGCAGGTTGCAACCGCTACCGGCGATGATGGGCTTGGTTGACAGGATCCGGCTTTGACCATCACTGAACGCGACAATGCGGTTTTCCCGCTCGTCCAGGTCCTGGCTGCCCCACACGCTCACCGCTTCCGGTATCGCTGTCTGCAGCGCTGCACGTTCGTCCTCGAGGTCGTGCCACACAATGAAGTGATCAGCGGGGTCTGCCTCTATCAGTGTCTTGACTGTGGCCACCCGGGCGTCCATGCTGCCCCGCTTCTCGCTGGCCGCCGCCGACAGGCCCATGGCCACATCAGGGATCAGCAAGCCTTGCCCGTTCTTCTCGCTGCCCGCGGCTTCGTAGTCGCTCGGCACCTCGTGGTACCGCACATCCAACGGCGGTAAGTCGTAGCCCTCGTCGCTGTGTCCAAGGTCGCTCGGCCGTTGAATGAACACCGCCCAGCTCGCCACCCACAACCAGAACTCCTGCTCCTTGTGCGGGTACAACGTCAGGTTGCCGGCCTTCTCGCTGTCGCGCTGGAAGAACCGTGTCAGCGCCTGCCCGCTGTCCATCACGCCCAGGAAGGCGGCGTAGTGGATCAGTTCCTTGAATCGGTTCGGGCTCGGCGTTGCCGTGTTGACAAACTTGAACTCAACGCCGGCGAACAGCGGCAGGAACTCCTGGAAGGTCTTGCTGCCGTAGCTGCGCAGCACACTGGCCTCGTCAAGGCTGGCCGCGCGGAACTGGGCCGGGTTCAGCTTGCCCTCGCGGATCGATTCGTAGTTCGTCATGTAGACGGTGCGCGGGTCGTCAATCTCGGCATCTGTGCGGATGAAGCGCAGGTCCACGCCATAGGCGCCCTGAAAGCGCTGCTCGACCTCGCGCTTGAACTCTTGACGCACGCCCAGCGGCATGCACAGAAGGCGCAGACCTGGCCGGTGCTCGCCGATCAGGCGCATCAGCTCGATCTGTGTGGCGGTCTTGTGCAGGCCGAAGCTGGCGAACACGGCGCGGTTGCCGCCCAGCGCAGCCCACTGCACGATGTCGCGCGTGTGTGGCTTAAGGCCGGGATTGATCTGGTCCTTGGCGACCTCGAAGCCCTTGAAGCTGGCCATCTTGATCTTCTGCCGCAGGAAGTCGCTGTAGTCAGCCATCTAAATCCCACCCTTGCGCAGCGCATGCCGCTTATCCGTATCCGCCTGGGCCTGAGCCCGGGGTGGAATGCAGAAACCGTTGTTGTCGGGCGTGACAAGGCCGTTCTTTTTGTAGACCGCTGGAGGCTGGCGCTCAGGCTTTGTCTGGCCACCGGCACCGGTGAAGGCGTTGTCCGTGCTCAGCTTCGGTTTCTTGC
The DNA here is from genome assembly GCA_040384385.1 of Pseudomonadota bacterium. Lineage (GTDB taxonomy): Bacteria > Pseudomonadota > Gammaproteobacteria > Pseudomonadales > Moraxellaceae > Perlucidibaca. Next base: position 47,474 of record JAZKJJ010000020.1, read on the forward strand.
CGTTACGCAGCGGGTGGTTCTTGGCTGGTGCACCGGTACCGCTTACCTTGATGAAGGCAGCGCCGATTTGGCTGGGGGTGTTTTCCCAGTGGAAGGCGCTGAGAGGGCTGCTCATTTGCGCCGCCATACAACAACTCCACCGCTATTGCAGGCAACCAATACGATGAGAAATAGTGGCGCACCTGCTGGCCACGCCGCGCCCAAGGTCAAAGAGGCCAACAAATCTCCGAGTGTCAATTCGCCAGAATCACGCGCTTTCCATACAGCAAACAGCACAGAGAACAAGAGCGCCGCGACTGCATAGCTGGCGATGAAAGTAAGCTCGCTCATGCTGCAGGCCCGTTTTGCACCGACATTTCCCCGACATTCCCTATGACGCGGGAAAGATGATTGCTGGCTACAGTCTGTACATGCTCTTTTCCATATATCCGAACCCGACACGCTACGCGGCAGATTTCAGCTACGGAACAACCACTTTCGTTCGCGGCTCTCTGCATAAGCAGCGCTGTGTCCGCGTCGATACGAAACTCCGGAATGACTACATCGAGCTTGCCAAAGGCATCGGCAGACGCTCCTCGGGAGAACATGATGGGAGCCAATTCCTTATCGCTGTCTTTTTTGGAACTCATGGTGTTGTTGCCTCGGTGTTGTTGGTGAAAATCTCGCCTGCTGAAAGGTCGCCGTGGATCAGGGCATATGACGCGCTACCCGCTACCCTGCTCGCAGGCCGAAGCCAGCCTCAGTTCCTCCTGGCGCCCGAAGTAGCCAGCCTCAAAGAACAGCAAGGGCAGGCCTTCGAGATTCCGGCTTTTGCTGGCGGCAATGATTTCCTCGCCGTCGTCGAAAGCGGCCGCACCCGCCGCGCGCAGTTCCTCTGCGGTCAGGCTGGTGATGGGTTTGACGTGCATGGCTCAGGCCTCCTGTTGTGCCTGGCGCAGGGTCTCGCGGATAGCGGCCCAGTTCGGCTTGGGAGACAGGTCTTCGCAGCGGACCTTGGTCAGGTCCTCAATGTCCGGGCAGTACTTTTCAGGGATGCTGCTCGTGTCTCGCCATTGGGTGATGGTGTTGTGGCTCTTAATTTCCCAGCCTCGCTCGTTGAGCTTGCGCATCAAGGCGGTTTTGCCACCAGCTTCAGCAATGGCCCGGTCGAGGGCCAACTGCTCGGGGGTATCGGGTTTTGTTTCCATCGCGCCATCTTAGCTAGTTTTTCTATCTTTGCAAGAAAAACTATCCGGCACCACAATTAATCTATCGCCCATGAGCGTAAACACACTTATCCGGAAGGGTCGAGAGCAGCTAAGGTTGACTGAAGAAGCCTTCGGTGAACTCTGCGGCGTGACCCGGGGGACTGTTCAGCAATGGGAGAAAGAAGGCGGTACTGCACCCAATAGAAAGCGGCAACCGGTGGTTGCCCAAGTATTGGGCATCACGGTGTCTCAACTGATGAGTGGCGATGCCGACACAACTGATGGTCCAAAAATAGGGGGTATCGTGCCAATTCTCTCCAGCGTCCAGGCCGGCGCGTTCAAGGAACACGTGGACAACTTCCACCCAGGCGATGGTGGTCAGGAGGGCATTGCAACGGCGGTGCCCGTGAACCGCCACACCTTCGCCCTGCGAGTGCACGGCGACAGCATGGCGCCAGAATTTACTGAAGGCATGGTTTTGATCATCGAACCCGATCTGGAGCCCAACCCGAATGATTACGTGATCGCAAAGAATGGTGACGGCGAGACCACCTTCAAGAAACTCACCAAAGATGGCGGGGACTGGTACCTCAAACCACTGAACGAAAGATACCCCATCAGGCCGCTGGGAAAAGCCATCATCGTCGGTGTCGTCCGCGCTGTGGAGCGGCGGTTCAGGTAATTTCCAAGAAAAACGGCAGTTGATGGACAAGCCGCGCCCATGCGGATCGTGGGCAATTCAGGGGGAGAACATGAAATATCTAACTATGGCCTATGCCGCATTGGTTTTAAGCGGGTGCGCCGTCACTGCAGACGTGACCGAAAAGATGCAGCTTTCATCTGAACAAAATCATGCCGTCAACATGATTCGCGCTCACTCATCCCAAACCTGCCGAGTCGCCTATTACGAGGGCCCCGAACCATCCGCCAAGCAAAAGGGGGGAACCGTCGAAGTGCTTAAACCCGCAACTGTTACCAGGCTATTTCATTCTACGCAGGGCTGGTACAAAGCATTGGTGGTGACACAGGGCATCACCGATTACATCTTCTATCACCCCGGTTTAGAGCGCGGCATCTGCGGCCAGCGCCAATGGGACGAGTTCAGCAATACCGCTGGAATCCAGTTCACCGAAGTGGGCCTGCCGCCGCGCAAATCCCTGTAGACCCGAAGCGCCCAGACGAAACCGCCTTAGTGGCGGTTTTTTTACGCCTATGCAACAACCAAGGGAAAACACTTACAAATTTATTTGATAGTTTTTCTTGCATTGCTAGATTTTCTATCGTAATATCCGTTCAAGACCTACAGACGGCGAGCCAACAAATGTGTAGCCCGATGGCGGTTGAGAGAGTGATTGATTGAAGTGGTTGCATGGCGGAAATCGGGCGTAGCGGTACGACCCCCTTAAACGACAAGCTCCCAGCTGACTGTGTAGGTCTCAGAGGACCGCAACCCAGCCACTTCACCCAATCGCTCTGTTTACTCAACCTGGATGGAGACTTGAATGGCAAATCCTGCAGCAATCGGCGCACTGGCACGCGGCGATATTGAAAACTTCCTGGTGGCATCGCAGCCAGGTGGCATTGAACGTCAAGAGGCGCAAGGCCAGCGCGATCTGGTCAGCACCGCAAACAAACTCCCTGCCGACATGCGTCCCGGTGTTCGCGTCGCGCTGGAGTCACTGGGCTTCGTTTTCGGTGACAAGGTAGAAGACATCTTCATCGCTGCGCAGTTCCCGGCTGGCTGGAGCATCCAGCCAACAGAGCACAGCATGCACTCCGACCTCGTTGACCCGCAAGGGCGCAAGCGCGGCGGCATCTTCTACAAGGCGGCCTTCTATGACCGCAATGCCCACTTCAGCCTGAAAGCGCGCTACTACGCAACTCAGGACTACGCGCAACCTGACAGCACGCACTACATCTACGACACGGCAACCGACAAGCGCAAGCACGTAATCGGCACTGTCGCCTATCTCGACTTCGTGGCCGGCGATGCCATGCAGAGGGAGGCCGACGCATGGTTGGAGACCAACCTGCCCGACTACCGCAACCCGCTGGCTTACTGGGACGAGGCATGAGCCACCTCCTCACCACCGCCCCCGGCCTGCCCGCCCTACTGGCTGAACTTTTCGCAGCCGCTGAAAAGCGCCGCACCACACCGACAAGCCAGCCGGTTTCGGTTGTTCTGCCACCAGTCACGCTGACAGATGCCGAGCGCATTGAAATCGACATGGCAATGCACCAGGACAAGCTGAACGACGGCTATGAGCGCCGCCGTCAGGCAAGGGCTGTTGCGCTTGAGCAGGGCTCACGGAGGTTCACATGAAGCTCACCGAGTACCTTGATGGCATCAACCGTGCCGATACAGCCGAAGCGCTTGAAGCAGCGATTCAGGCACCGTTTAAACACGCATTCCATGGCCCGACATGGTCGCGCATCTGCAAGGCCCGCATTGCCCGTGGGAAGGCCATCTGCGCAGCGAGCCAGCATGCGCGGTTTATTCCCCAGTTCGATGCACGGCGACAACTTTCAGTTTGTGGCGAGACCTACAAGGTTGGGCGCGGTGGCAATTCCACCGGCATCCGCTACGCATGGTGTTCGGCGGAAGATTTTGCGATTGACGTTCTCAAGCGCAACGGCCTGAGCCAACGTGCCGCCCACCTCATCTGGGGCGAATGGTCGAGCTATCCGCACCGCACCATTTTCACCATTGAACATGCGCTTGCTGGCGAGCATGCAGACCCCGTGCTGGACACGCTGGAGCTGAGCTATGTGTCGAGCGCTGGACCGATCAACTACACGGTTGCGCAGAACAACGCCGACCCGCACGACAAGCGCGCCACAGAGCAGTGCCCCGGCTGCAAAACGGGAACCTTGTTCGACTGGGGCGCTGGTTTCAGCAGCGGCTTCACTTTCGTCAACTGGCACTGCAACGGATGCGGGAACGTGTACTGCGAGCACATGACGCCTACCCGTTTTGCTGCCACTCGCAGGCCGCGCCTGCTGGAGTCTGCGGAATGAACACCCTCAAAACCACCATAGGCAGGTACACCGTGCGGATTCCGGGCATGCGCCTGACCGTCACCGCCACCAGCGTGTGGGACGCCATCAACCAGGTGCGCCGCGCCTACCCGCTGCACCGCGGTGGATCAGCGAGGCCTGCAGGATGAACCGCCGCCCTACTTTCAAGCCCGACTTCGAGATTGAGCACCACGCGGCCCGCCGCGCGAGCGCAGCTTACTGGTTGGTGAAGTTGATAGCCGTGGCCGCCACCGCCGTCATCGTCATTGCCGCCGCGAGGTACGCATGAACACCACCGAAGAAGAAGAAACCTGCCACCCATGGGACTGGGCTGCCGAGTTGCGCTCTGCCGCATTGGCTGTGCTTGCCGGTGCCGTCATCGGGTTTGGCATTGGCATCTACCAATTTTTTAACTGACAACAGAGGACAACATGAACACCGCAATCGCAGAAGTTAAACAGGGCGCCCTTGCCGCCCAGTCCACCGGCCGGATGGCTGTGGCCGACATCATCAGCCATGTGGCCACCGTGCAGGAAGTCATGCGCGCTGTGATGAAAAAGGACGTGCACTTCGGTGTCATCCCGGGCACCGACAAGCCGACGTTGCTAAAGCCTGGCGCAGAGGTGCTGTGCATGGCCTTCCGCATCGCCGACAGCTATCAGGTGGAAGACCTCTCGGAAGGCAACACGGTGCGCTACCGGGTGACGTGCATCGGTACACACCAGACCACCGGCACGATGCTGGGCACCGGCATGGGTGAAGCATCCAGCGGCGAGGAAAAGTACAAGTGGCGCAAGGCTTGGGACGATGAATTCGACTCCATGCCAGAAAATCTGCGCCGCATCAAAAAGGGCAAATACACCACGAAGCAGGTCCGCACCGAGCCCGCCGACCTGGCCAACACCATCCTGAAGATGGCGAACAAGCGCGCCAAGATGGCCATGGTCCTGAACGTGACCGCCGCCAGCGACTGCTTCACGCAGGATCTGGAAGACATGGACGAGGCCATGCGCGACCACCTGGCGCGGCAGGAAGCCGGCGCTCCAGCTACCGCCGCGCCGCAGGCTGCCCCGGCACTGCCCGGTTACAGCGACGAGGACTTCACCGCGCACATGGTCACATGGCGCAAGGTGATTGCGTCCAAGAAGAAGGACGTGGCCGGCGTGCTCGCCACCGTCGCCACCATCGCCACTCTGACCGAAGCCCAGGTGGCAGCGATCAAGGCGATTCCCGCCGAACTCGAAAAGGCTGGCAGCCAGCGCAAGCCCGATGAGCAGGGCCAGCCTACCGATGTCGAATCCCGCCCCTCCAAAGAAGCTGCGTCAGCAAGCGCGCTCGACTCTGAAAAACCCCCATTTTAAGGAACCGCCATGTTGCAACACGACCTCATTCAAGGATCGCCCGAGTGGAACGCCTACCGGGCCCAGCACTTCAACGCCTCAGACGCCCCATCGATGATGGGCTGCAGCCCATACAAGACACGCACCGAACTGCTGCATGAAAGGCACACCGGCCTGACGGCAGACGTTGACGCCAGCACTCAGCGCCGCTTCGACGACGGCCACCGCTACGAGGCCCTGGCCCGCCCGCTTGCCGCCGCCATCATCGGCGAAGCCCTGTTCCCAGTCACTGGCAGCGAAGGCAAGTTGTCGGCCAGCTTTGACGGGCTGACCATGGATGAATCCATCGCATTCGAGCACAAGAGCCTGAACGACGAACTGCGCGGCCTGATGCCAGCGCCTGAAATGGTTGACCACGAACCCTGCAACGCCATCATCCCGAAGCACTACCGCATTCAGATGCAGCAGCAGTGCATGGTTTCTGGCGCGAACCGCGTGCTGTTCATGGCGACAAAGTGGGACGGCGACAACCTGGTTGAATCCCGTCATTGCTGGTACGAGTCAGATCCTGACCTGGCCGCTGAGATCACGGCAGGTTGGGCGCAGTTCGAGGCTGACCTGGCTGCCTACGTGCCAGCCGAGGTGGTGGAAAAGGCTGTTCCGAAAGTCGCTTCGTCGCTGCCCGTGGTGTTCGATATGCGCGTTGAAGGAAAGCTGGTTTCATGCAATCTCGAAGCCTACAAGCCGGCGGCGCTGGCCTACATCGCCGCGATCAACTCGGACCTTACCACCGACCAACAGTTCGCTGACGCCGCCACAGACGCGGCGTACTGCCGTGATTCGGCCGACAAGCTGGAGCTGGCAATAGAGCTGGCACTCGGACAAATGGGAGATATCAACGCCGCACTGAACACTGTGCGCGAGATTGCTGCAACCTTTGACGCGAAGGGTCTGGCTCTCGAAAAGCTGGTGGACAAGCGCAAAGCCGAAATCAAAGAAGCCGCCATCGTGAAGGCAAAGGCCGCCACCACTGCGCACGCCGCCGGCCTTGAGGCTGAAATCGCACCCATCAAACTGACGCTACCAGCCGCTGATTTTGTCACCGCTGCCAAGAACAAACGAACCGTTGCCAGCCTGCAGGATGCGCTGGACACCGCCCTTGCAACCTGGAAAATTGCGGCTGACACACAGGCCAAAGATCTGCGCGCAAAGCTGGCTTGGTTCAAAGTCGAGGCCGCCGACCACCAGGCGCTGTTCGCTGACCTGCAGGCCGTCATCCAGAAACAGTTCGAAGACTTTCAACTGGTCGTGAAGACACGGGTGTATGCCCAGAAGGCCAAGGACCAGCAAATCAAGGACGACGCGGCAGCCGCAGCGCTGAAGGCCGCGGAACCCGTCGCGCCCGCTCCTGCGCCTGCAGCGGCCCCAGCGCCCGCACCAGTCGCGAATGTGGTTTCCATGGGCGGTGCACGTCGCCCAGCACCAACACCGGCCACACCGCCATCGCTCAAGCTGGGCCAAATCGGCGAGCGCCTGGGCTTCGCCCTGACAGCCGAATTCCTCAAAACGCTGGGGTTCGAGCCCGCCGCACGCGACAAGTCTGCCCTGCTGTTTCACGAGAGCAGCTTCACGCTGATCTGCGCGGCGCTGGTCAGTCACATCAACCAGGTGCAGGCCAAGCAGGCTGCCTGATCATGCGTACCGCACACCGCATCGAATCCCGCGCCAAGCACGCCCCGACCAAATGGCTTGAAACCATAGTCGGCAACCGCGAGCAGCCCGAGCACAACGCCGACACCATCATGGCCCGCGTTCGCATGGCTTTCGAGCTGTTGAAATCCGGAACGACCGACAGCGCCCAGTTTGACCGCCTGGCCGGCGCCTTCAACGTGGGCTTGATCCGTGCCGAGCAGATCGACTTCCGGGCGGTTGAGGTGATGCAGGCCGGGTCAGAGGCTCTGGTGCGCTGCGACGGCATCTGGCAGCGGCACCACCGCTACGGATTCACTGGGCCTGACCTGGTGTTGGTAGCTGATGCCTTGGACCTGTACGAACAAATCCTGCGCAAGTCAACGCCTTACCAGATGGTGGCGGCTCTGGAAGAAGCAGCGCGGCGGATGCTGCAGCAGGCAAACACGAATTAAAACAGGAGGCCAGTAATGGACGCGATAAAGGAAATTGAGGCGGCTTTGGCTGCGGGGCCGACTGAGGGTGAGTGGCATTGGGATGAAAACGGAAATATGTATCCGTCGCCGCGTGACTGGGAGGGCGGCCTGTACCCCGAGGCCATTATTCAAACCGATGGCGGTGTTTACGGGCCAGATGAGCCGACCCGGAACTACATCAAAACCGTCCAACCCGCCAACATCCGCGAAGTCCTACAACTCATTGAGAGGCTGAAAGCTGCGGGACTTGAAATAGTGAGCGCTTTGGACGCCCCCTATCCGGCTGGCCCCTTCGATGGCATGCAAGAAGGCATCGATGCACAGGACAAGTGGTCCGTCCGCCGTCACAACGCCATCAGCAAGCTCCGCGCCCTCACCACCACCCCACAACCACCGAGGGAGTAGATATGGTTTACGAATTTGACGATCTTGATCTGGAACTGATTACCAAGCTACGCGATGCCTTCGTGCAATACGACAACGGCGACCCTCTCAAAGACTTTGTGGACGAAGACGATCTGGTGCAGGCTGTTGAGCTTTTGTTCGCCATCATCGACGCCGAAAAGGAAACACAATGAACACACTCCCCCAGCCAAGCCCATCGGTAGAGGCGGCAGTACAGCGGCTGATGAAGCTGGCCGATGTAATGGCGAAGCTTGAGACAGCCGCCACCATAGCCGCTGACGCGTCAGATCCACGACGCCCGGAATACGTTGCCGCCGACAATGCCCACCTCGCCGCACGGCGCGAGTTCGAATCCGCCCTCCGCGCTGAGCTTGCCAGCCCTCTGGTGGCACCCGTAGGGGATGCGCCTGGTTTGGCGGATGACGCGGTTATCGACTTGGTGAAAGAGGCGGGGCTGGACTGGCACGCGGGCTTCAATCTGGACGATGAAAACCGCTACGGCACGCTTGTTCGGCTGTCGTTCAATCTCGGTGCCGCCATCCTCGCCAGCACGAAAGGGGCAGCATGATCTGCTCTTACTGCTCTGGAGAGGTGACGTGGCGCGGCCCGCTGTCAGCCTTGACGCACACAGAATGCAAAGACTGCGGCAGGACCAACTGCCAACAGGTAGACGAAGCCGCAGAGTTTGCCGACTGGGGCGACGACGATCACGGCCCTGACGACATGGAGGACCAGTGACATGACCCAAGAAACCCCCGATCAGATCAAGGCGCAGCGGGACGAGCTGCTGGCAGAGGTTGAGCGGCTGCGGGCTGATGGCCGGGTCTTGCGCCGGATGCTTGGCGAGCAATGGTGTGCCAATCAGATGATTCCATTCCCGTACACCGATGACGGAGAGTTTTCGGACGGCAGCGTCCACCCGTGCATCGACTTTATGAATGAACCGGCTGACGACATACGCAGAAAAATGCAAACGCGCCTTCTGCACGCCATCCCTGTCAAGGCGCGGAAAACGTCCCGCACCCTCACACAAACACCGAAGGAGCCCAAGCCATGAGCGATGAACTGAAAGCAGCAGCCCAAGCTGTTCTAAACCAATGGGACAGTCCAAGGTGGGAGTGGGCAGAGCAAGGCCCTACTGCTGACCTGATGGCGAGATTGCGAACTGCCCTATCCACCCAGCCAGCAGCACCGCACGAATGCAAAACTGAAGGCGAAAAAACAGCGTTTGCTTTTGGCTGGTGGAAAGCACTGGAGCAGGCTCGTAAGACAGCAGTACCCCTGCAACCGCCCGCTGGCTGTCAGCTTGTGCCGGTGGAGCCGACACGGGCGATGGAGGATGCCGCGATCAGAGAGATGGGTTGGTGCCCGGAAGATGTAGCCGCCGCCGAAACCGATGACGACGAGCGGATTGACCTTCGCGTTACCTACCGCGCAATGCTCGCCGCAGCCCCACCCCTGCCGTCGATGGATACGGTTAATTCTGCAGCCTCGGGAAGCGTGCAAGGGGTGGCGTTTGATGACGATGTACCAATTGAGCATGACCCGGTTTTGCAACTGATGGGTGACAGGTGCCAGTGCAGACGATGCCGCATGGACCGCACCTCTATCGCTTCTAGTGGGGGGAAAGCAGAATGAACGCGGAATTGCAATCACCAGGGCCGTGGGAGGCGTGCGAACGATCGGGCTACGCCACAAGTTACTGGAGCATCAAACGCCGCAATCCGGCATGGATGGGCGGCACTGAATACGCGACCAACAAAAGCGGCAACCCCCTGCGCTTTGGCTCCAAGGCCACAGCAGATCGCGCCGCTGCCGAAAGGTACACCCCATGACCACTACCGTACACCTTGATGGGGAAAGAGCGCTGTTTGAAGAGACTGCGCGCACGTTTCTGAGCCCGGATACCGTTGACCAGCGTCTCGTTTGGGATGACGTGCTGGGCTACGAGGATTACCCCGTTGCGCTAGCTTTTGAGATTTGGCAAGCAGCCCGCTCAAAGCCAGAGGGTGCCGAGAAGAATCAGGATCATCTGGCCGCGTGTGGGCGGGACCGTGTGCAAGTGCCGCTGACTGATGAGCAGATTCGAGCGCTCTGGCTCGCGGGCAAGGATCATGGCGACGACTGGCTCGATGTGCAATCAATCGTCCGGGACGTGGAAGCTGCCCACGGGATCAAGGATTCCTCATGAGTGGAAAACCGCCAGTGCGCAAGCCACGAGCAGCGGCCCGCCGGTCAATCACCAAAAGCGCCAAAAACGCTGCCTTCAAGCGCCGGAACATTGTTCGCTGTAACTACTGCGGCAAAGGCCTGACCCGAACGCAAGCCACGGGCGACCATAAGCAGCCCGTGAGCAAGGGTGGCGCGAACAAGCAGAAGAATGTCGTCGTGGCCTGCCTAGACTGCAACCAGCGAAAGGGATCTATGCCGATGGGGACATTTATGCAAATCATCCGAGCGGACGGCACCTACATGAGCAAGCGCAAGGGGCATACAGGATGAGCGCCGCCATTCTCCGACTGCCAGCCAGCACGACATTCAACGCGGAACAGGCCCTGCAAGCCAGCCTCGCGGATGGGCTTCAAGATGTGCTGATTGCGGGCTATGACGTAGATGGCGAGTTGTGCGTGCGCTCCAGCCGCATGACGTGCGCAGAGGCGCTTTTTCTGGCAACCAAAATGATGCGATGGGCAGAGTCCGGAGGCAATCCATGAACGAACGCAACAAGCCTGCACCCCGCAACGATGCACCCACCAGCCAAATAAAACAGCCTGCATCCGGCATCCTGCCAGTTAAGGAGTCTGATCATGGGTGATATAGACAAAGTTCTTGCGCAGGAGGCTCTGGCGTTCGTGCGGCGCACCGCCATTGCAGCGGTCGGTGATATTGTGGAAACGACTCGGGCGAGCTGCAAACGCCCTCAGACTGTCCGCATCACCCACGTCGGCGCGCACTTGGTCTGCCGCTACAGCGATACGCTGGGAGACTGGGTTGCCGGATTCGCCATGGACTATTACGGCGAACGACTACGCAAAGACGGCACGTCCAAAGAGCAAAACAAGGGCGGCGCAATCGTTTTGCGCAATCTCCGGACACTCGGTGGTAATACGTGGGCTATCGGCGGGCGCTGGAACGAGGAATTCGGATTTAACCACGCAGGACTGCACTGGGGCACAAACCGGGACACCCGAGCCGCTGCTGAAATCGGCAAAGCCATCGCCCCTGGTGCGGAGAAATAG
>JAZKJJ010000021.1:0-1554 GCA_040384385.1 Pseudomonadota bacterium
AACTTGTATCTTCCCTCTGCATCGTTCTGTCATTTTTGGTAGGAATTGGTGTGCAGGTGGGAGACCGCTTTAAACTTGGTGCATGACACCGTCGGGGAGCGAGGCTCTCCACCTGCTTTTTCACCTTAAACCCGAACAGTCGCACGGTCATTCAGACCGCATCTCACAAGACCGGGTTACATTGATGATGGAGCAGGTTTATGCAAAATTCAATCGCACATTATGTTGGTATCGATGTCTCGAAACGGTGGCTTGATACTGCCGTACATCCCGCGGGATGTACGGCGCGCTTTGCCAATGACGATGCGGGCATTGAGAAATTACTGTTATGGCTGATGCCGTATCAGGTGGCGATGGTGGTCGTCGAAGCCACCGGCGGCATTGAAATCCCACCGCTGTTAGCCTTGCATGAGGCCGGACATCCGGTGGCACGGATCAATCCTCGCTGGATCAAAGACTTCGCACGTGCCATGGGCGCGGTCGCAAAGACAGACAAGCTGGATGCGCGCATCATCGCACTGTACGGCCAGAAGATGGAGCCGGAGCCTTACCAACCCGGCGACGCGGATGCACGTGCGTTGAAGGCACTCTGCACACGGCGTCGGCAGTTGCTGAACACGATGACGATGGAGAATAACCGTCGCCAGCAATGCGACAACGATTACGTCTATCGCCTGCATCACCGACACTTGCAGTTCCTGGAAACCCAGCTCAAAGACGTGGAGAAAGCACTCGATGCGCTCATCGCCAGCAACGATGCATGGCGGCGCAAGCAGGAGATCATTGAGAGTATCCCGGGCGTCGGTGCGGCCACGGCGAGAACACTCATCGCCGAACTGCCGGAGCTGGGTGCGTTGAACAGCAAACAGATCGCTGCCATGGTCGGCGTTGCACCGTTTAATCGCGATAGTGGCAAGCAGCAAGGCTACCGTGCCATCTCTGGTGGGAGAGCGCCGGTGCGCAAGGTGCTGTACATGACGGCAGTGGGTGCAGCTACGCGCAACAATGCGGTGCTGAAAGCCTTCTATGACCGACTGGTCGCGAGCGGCAAGAAAAAGAAAGTGGCGCTCGTTGCGGTCATGCGCAAGCTGATCGTGATGCTGAACGCGATGATCAAGCACGATACGACCTGGTTGCAACAAAGGGCTGCTTGACCGGTTACTTGCTGGCGGGCTTCAACACAACGCCGACGGCGCCATCAGCACGCGTGATAAAATCGATGCCTGCATCTTCAAGGGCTTTACGCACCTTGATGACCGTGCTGGTGCGCGTATCGGCGCGCTGTGTCTCCAGCTTCAAAATCGCCGTCTCCGACAACAGCGATTTATCGGCGAGGTCCTGTTGCGACCATCCGAGCAATGCCCGCGCCGCGCGTATCTGTGAGCCTGTAATCATCCCGCCCAACAATCGCAAAGCACGGTAATGCTCAAGAGACGAACCATAAAACAACTTCATTAAACGGAAAAACCGTTTAATATGGTTCCGGCCTATGGTAATGGTCCATCCAATGGGGAGTCGCACTTCTTGCTTGACGAACAAGACAGTCGCTCCCCG
>JAZKJJ010000022.1:0-6428 GCA_040384385.1 Pseudomonadota bacterium
CGCACGCTGCTAGTACATCCCTGTAGGCTCTCACGCGCCATCCAGGGCGCGTGACGGCGGCCACCCTGCTTTATCCCCACCACCAACAGCACACTCCCAACACCACCATCGGTGAGAATTCGAGCCCACCAACGAAGCGCCGAAACCACCAACCTAGCACGAGCCTTGAGGTCGAGTACGGCGAGCACTGTAAGAGCGGTTGCGGAGGGGCGGATACCACTGAGAAACCTTCACGCGCCATGGATGGCGCGTGAGAGCCTACATGGACGTACTTGCGGCGTGTTTCAGAGTGGTATCCGCCCCCTCCGCAATAGCGCTTTAACGACTGCGTTGTCGGACAGCCTCGAAAAGGGCAACACCGGTGGCAACGCTGACGTTGAGGCTCTCGATCTGCCCCGCCATCGGGATATAGGCGAGATGATCGCAAAGCTCAGCGGTAAGACGACGCAGACCAGTGCCTTCAGCGCCCATGACAATCGCCAGCGGCCCTTTCAGGCCGACATCGTAGAACGGTTTAGCGCCGTCGCCGAGGCTGGTGCCAATGACCCAGACACCGCGCTCCTGCAATTGCTTGATGGTGCGCGCCAGGTTGGTGATCTGCATGAACGGAATCAGTTCGGCAGCACCACAGGCGACTTTGCGTACGACCGGTGTCAAACCGACAGCCTTGTCGCGCGGGCAGATCACGGCATGAGCACCCGCCGCTTCGGCTGTGCGCAGGCAGGCGCCGAGATTGTGTGGATCGGTAACGGCATCGAGAATCAGCAGCAACGGCGGCACTTGCAGGCCATCCAGCAAGGCTTGCAGGTCATTGTCATCACCAGCCTGACGCTCACGGATACGCGCGACGATGCCTTGATGGCGGCCACCTTCGGCGAGCTGATCGAGCGCGGTGCGATCCCGAAAGCTCACCGGCAGGCCGAGCTGACGGGCCTGCTTGACCAGCGGATTCAGGCGCGCATCTTCGCGCGTGTCCATGGCCTGCAATTCCAGTATGCGGTCAGGCTCAGTATTGAGCAGCGCTTCTACGGTGTGCAGACCGTATATCCATGACATTTTCGACATCTGAATCTTTCCTCAACATCAGTCCTGCGCGATCAGCGCTTGCGGGTACGCGGCTGGCTGCGCTTACCGGCGGGATTTGCCGAAGCACCGGAGGCGTCGCCAGCAGGAGCACCACCGGCGCGAGCGGCCTTGCGGGCACGACCTTCGCTGGCAGCCGGAATTTCACCTTCCTTTAAACGATCGCGTAGCGAACGCTTTCCGGTGCCGCCACCGGAAAGTAGCTCGAAGTCCATCTTGCGTTCGTCGAGATTGACTGCCGCGACTTTGATACGCACCGGTTCGCCGATGCCGAAGCGGCGCTGCGTGCGCTCGCCCTGCAGGCGGTGGAAGGTGGCGTCGTAGCTGTAGTAGTCATCGCGCAGCTGGCTGATGTGCACGAGACCTTCGACATAAACCTCTTTCAGCTCAACAAAGAAGCCGAACGAAGTCACTGCCGAAATCACGCCATCGAACTCTTCGCCGACGCGATCCTGCATATATTCGCACTTGAGCCAGGCCATGACATCACGCGTGGCTTCATCGGCACGGCGTTCGGTCATCGAGCAATGCTCGCCGAGCGAGACCATTTGCACCTGACCCGGCAGCGGCTCGACCTTGGCACCGAGCGCGCCCTTGATGGCACGCCCCACACGCTGCAGCGGCGTCACTTCGTGATCGCCGACAAGAATGTTGCGGATGGCGCGGTGCAGCAACAAGTCAGGGTAGCGACGAATCGGCGAGGTGAAGTGCGAATACGCCTCGTAGGCCAGACCGAAGTGGCCGATGTTGTCTGGCGAATACACCGCCTGCGACAACGAGCGCAGCAGCATGGTCTCGATGATGCGCTTGTCCGGACGCTCCTGAATCTGCTGAATCACTGCCAGGAAGTCAGCCGGCTTGGGCTGGGCCGTGGCGGTAAAGCGCAGACCGAGCGCCTGCAGGAAGCCGCGAAGCTTGATCAGTTTCTCGTTCTTCGGACCTTCGTGATTGCGGAACAGGGCCGGCATCTTGGCCTTCAGCACGTACTGTGCCGATGCCACGTTGGCCGCCAGCATCATCTCTTCAATGAGCATGTGCGCCTTGTTGCGCACAACCGGAATAATGCGCTCGATCTTGCGATCAGCACCGAACAGGATGCGGGTTTCACCGCTGTCGAAATCGAGCGCGCCACGCGTTTCGCGAACCGCACGGAACAGTTTGAACAGGTCGTGCAGCGTATGCAGCGAAGTTTGCACGGAGTCCGGCCAGCGCTTGCGCAAGGCATCGGCCTCACGGCTTTCCGGTGTTTCCAGAAACTGACTGACTTGCGTGTACGTGGTACGCGCCTGCGAATGCATCACTGCTGGGTAGAATTTGCTGCCGGTCATGCGACCCGCTGCCGAGATGGTCATGTCGCAGACCATGCACAGGCGATCCACATGCGGATTCAGCGAGCACAAGCCGTTGGACAAAATCTCCGGCAGCATCGGCACCACAAAACCGGGGAAGTAAACGGAGTTGCCGCGCGCCTTGGCTTCGTCATCGAGCTCCGTGCCCGGGCGCACATAGTGCGACACATCGGCAATCGCCACGACCAGTCGATAACCGCCACCCTTGCGCTTCTCGGCATAGACGGCATCGTCGAAGTCCTTGGCATCCTCACCGTCGATGGTCATCAGCGGCAGATCACGCAGATCAACGCGACCCGGCTCGACCTTGGCGTCCTCGTCCACTTCCGGCGAAAGTCTCGCGATTTCACTCTCGACCTTCGATGGCCAAGCGTGCGGAATGTCGTAGTTGCGCAACGCGATGTCGATTTCCATGCCCGGCGCCATGAAGTCGCCCAGCACCTCGACGATGCGACCCGTGGCCAAGCCACGATGGCTGGGATACTCCACCAGCTCGATGCTGACAAACTGGTCCGGCTCAGCCGGCACGCCGCCTTCGGCTACCAGAATCTCCTGAGTAATGCGTGGATTGTCCGGCATCACATACGCCACACCATCTTCCTCGCGGTAGCGACCTACGAGGAACTGATAACGTCGCTCTTCAACGCGAGCCACAATCGCTTCACGGCGACCCTTGTGGTCATAGCCAGCAACACGCACCCAAGCGATATCACCATCAAACAGCAACCGCATTTGGCGCGATGGCAGGATCAGGTCCTGACCGCCTTCGTCTGGGGCGAGGAAGCCGAAGCCGTCCTTGTGGCCCTGCACACGACCGCGAATCAGTTCTTCATCGTGCAGCGGCTGGTACGCACCGCGACGATCGGAGCGCAGCTGGCCATCGCGACTCATGGCAATGAGGCGACGACGCAGCGCTTCTTCGCGCTCGGGCTCAAAAATGCCATAGTGATGCGCCAGCTGCGGGTGGGTCAGCGGCTTGGCCAGCTCGTCGAGCGTGGCAAGGATCATCTCCCGGCTGGGCACCGGGTTTTCGTACTTTTCGGCCTCACGCTGGGCGTGCGGATCTTGAATAGGGGGTGTGCTCTTGCGACTCATGCGCCATCTCGGTAAATTTTCCATATTCTACACGGAACATGGTTGACAGCCTCGATTCGCATCTCTATATTTCGCGGCCTCATCTGCCCAGATGGTGAAATTGGTAGACACGCCAGCTTCAGGTGCTGGTCCTCGCAAGGGGGTGGAGGTTCAAGTCCTCTTCTGGGCACCATCTTGATGTTCCAACATGCACCAGCATGATCGGAAATCTCTTAAAAACCGGCCACTTAGCCGGTTTTTTCGTTTCTAGCATACGCCAACATGCCCCATCATGTCGCCATACGGCACCTTGCACCGTGTATGCCATCCTGTATGCTAGAAAAAAACCAAACTTTGGCATACAAGCATGAAGCGCTCCGAAATCAAGCGTCGCCCCCTGTCAGATACCGCACTTTTCGCCCTAGAACCTGAGGACAAAGTCTATCGGGAGCATGATGGAAGCGGGCTCTACTTCCGCGTTAAGCCCAATGGGGCAAAGTCTTGGGAGCTTCGCTATAAGAAGCAAACCGGCGCATGGTCATGGATGGGACTAGGAAGCTTTCCTGAGGTCGGCGGAAAGCTGGCCCGCGCGAAAGCACATGAAGCCATCAAGCTGATCTCGACAGGCATTGACCCAATTGCTCACCGCGAGGCGGAAACCAACGCAGCCACCCGAGCACAGGCATCAACATTTCGTGTCGTCGCCGAACAGTGGTACGCCAAAAAGGTTAACGATGGCAAAGCAGACAACACAACACTCAAGATCCGACAGTATCTCGACAAGGACATACTGCCGGCACTTGGCAACAGACCCATTGCATCTATTACTCGTGCCGACTGCATGCAGCTACAAGCATCACTAGAAAAGCGCGGAGCCCATAATGTTGCCAAGAAGACACGAGGCTGGCTAAACCAAATTTTCACGCTCGCTATTGCCCAGTCATTTATTGAGCTGAATCCTGCCAGTGCGCTTTTAATTGTCGCAGCTAAGCCTCCGGCCCCCAAGCCACAGCCACATCTGCTTGAACCCGAACTTCCTGACTTCATACGCGGACTACGCTCCAGTACTGCACGCACGACAGTGCGTACAGCTGCCTGGATGGTTCTACTCACTGGCAACCGTCAACATCCCACACGACATACAGAGTGGACAGAGTTAGATCTGGACATAGGCCTTTGGACAATCCCGGCCGAGAAAATGAAGTCTAAGCGGGCACATGTTTGCCCACTGCCGCGCCAACTTGTTGAAATGCTGACAGCCCTCAAGCCTATTTCTGGCAGAAGTCGCTGGGCTTTCCCAGGCGACGGCTCAATCAACCCGGTCATTAGCGATGTGGCTCTCAACAATGTATTCAAACGCATGGGCTATAAAGGAAGGATGGTGGCGCATGGAAGTCGCCACACAGCCAGCACATTGCTACGCGAACATGGCTGGCATAAGGACTACGTCGAAGCTCAACTCGCTCACAAAGAGCTCGGCATCTCAGGGGTTTACAACATGGCCTCCTACTTAGAACAGCGTAGAGGCATGATGCAGTGGTATGCAGATTGTTTAGACGCGCTCGCGGATGGCCACACCAAGCCCACAATCAATGACTACTAATAAAGGCCTAGTGCGAACCATGCCGACAAGCCCATTGATATAACGATGAGCTTGCACCACCAAGGCAGCCAGAAAAATAATCTAAGCACCGCCCAAACGACCTTTGCTACTGTGCGCGTGATTGGGAATGGCTTGACTTGCGACTGATTCATGGTTGCTTCCTCGCAACAATATACTCACCAGCAGGCCACGCCTCTTGTGCGTAATAGCGAAACCTATCAAGGTGCAACTGCTCGACTGGTGCTGATCGGCTGGGTAGTCCTTTGGCTTCGAGCCTCAGCTGCTTCAGCGACCCAAAAGCTGCCGCCATGCGCTCAGCAAATTTTGTATCCGGGCAAATATAGTCAACTCGCTGCCAGCGCGCATGGTTACGAATTTCATATATGTAAGCGCCCAAAATCGACTCATACCGCTTCGCAGACTTGATATGACGCTCCACCTCGACACCAATCATGACGCCTTCGGGACTCAGAGCTTGCGCATCTGGTAATTTTGCTAACCCCTGACCCATCAGGTGTTTTGCCGGGGTCCAGCCACTCCAGCCACACTTTTCAGCACGCAGCCTCATCTGCTGGGTGAGTAGCTGATGCGGAACTGCAAGCGCATTGGTTTTCGCTGCATCCCACGGCTGCCGCGCGAATCCATCAATGAGCGGCGACATTGCAATACCATGTGCGGTAATACCATTCAGCATGACCTGTCGCGCGCCATTCGCTCCAGCAATAAACACTAGCTTTTGTCTCAACAAACCTTCAACGACCATCGCTTTTAACAATGCATGCGTCGTTGAATACGAGAGACCCAATAGCTCCTCAATGACGCCCGTACTGCTCCAGCCCTCATCAACCAGAAATGCGATGACTATTGTTCGCTTCTCTTGTGCTCGCACAAGTCGAGCGGCAGGCGACATACTCAGCCCAGTCGGCTCTAGGTATTGTTCAGTCATCGCGCACCACCGAAAGATCGAAAATATTGTCGATTTTCACTGCCCCGCCGTTCGAGTAAGTGCTCACCGCTGGCTTTATAGTTATCGCTTCCCGCCGCTTGGGCACGGGCACATGTGCAATCTGTAATAACTTGACCTCTGGTCCAGCCATATAGACACCCCACCCCGGTGGCAAAGATAGAAATACATTCGAATCAACGCGATTTGCCTGTCCCTCGCGCAGAGTTCTGCGCCCCAAAGTCTCGGTCATCATCAGATTGATTTGGGTCTCATGCGTCTGCTCCATCACACGAATAGTGCCTGTCTTTTCCGCAAGCATGTTGACGACCATCCAAAACTGACCCACTTGAGGGCATAGTTTTCAGCCAAAACT
>JAZKJJ010000023.1:0-3172 GCA_040384385.1 Pseudomonadota bacterium
ACATTGAGCAATGCCAGCGCTTCGGTGCAGATATTGCCCAGAGTGTTGCTAACGTAGAGGGCCATTTAGAAATCGTCCTCTTGGACATCGTTGCCGCCCAAGAAGGTATCGACACCCTCCGGACTGACGAAGATCGGTTGTCTCTCCACCCGCGGGGGCGGGATGTTTTCTTGTGGATGGCGTTCATCTGCATATGCGCGCTTGACGATATAGCCGTAAGCATCCGTGACGGCTTCCGAGCGGCGGATTTTCTCACCGCTGCGCTGACAGATAAGATAGTAATCGCCGTGGCGGTACATTATGGTGTCTCTTCTGTCGTGGTCGTGAAAGTTAGAGTTCCGCCGCCATGCATTCCCGTGACCTTGCGATAGTGCGAGCGCACGGTGAAGGTTTCCGTTTCGCATGTGATGTCGTTGGAGTCGGCCGACCGGGTAATTGTTCCGTCCGTAGCCGTCACCAGGCAATCGATGGCCGCGCCAGAGTCAGCCTGTTCGAGAAGATACGCATTCAACGTAGCGCCGCTGATATTGGTTCCCGCCCGACGCCACTGATAAGTAAAGGTAAGCCCAGGCGGCGAGGGCACCCAGTTTCCATTCGCACACGACAGCACACTGCCGATCTGCTCAGTAGAGCCACCTACCGGCCCACTGGCTACCGGCGCGGTGATATTGCTGACCGGTCCCAGGGCAATGGCAAAGGTAACGGCCTGCCCGGTGTAGGTGTAACTGCCGGCATCGATGCCGACCTTACGACCATACTCAGTACCCGCAGACGCGCCCGTGACAGCATAGCTAGAAATCCCAGCGACTATCTGAAAGCCGGTCTGGAGAGTGGCCGCCGTGCCAGTTACGGCGAAGGAGCCAGCATCAGGGTCGATCGTCGGCGCCTGACTGAACTGCAAATCGACGGTCTTACCAGTGACGGCAAACGAGCCGGCACTCGCCATCATCCACCAATTGATGGTGCTGCCGGTTACGGCATAGCTGCTAGCCCCGGCGCTTATCTCAATTGCCTTGACCAGTGATGCCGCGGTGCCGGTGAATGCAAAACTCCCAGACCCCGCTACAACCTGGCGGGTCCGCTGTAGAGTTGCTGCGGTGCCGGTAACGGCATAACTGCCGGCGTCTACATCAAGATCATAATGAGCTAATACAATCGGTCTAACTGCTACAGACCATGCGTGCCACTTATTGCCCGACGTCCATCCCGTCCACGCTGGTGGATTTTCTGCCCCCGCAGATGAAACTAATTTGGTAGCGCCGCCCACAGTTGTCGTATTTAAATCAGACGCGCCCCTATCTACCTGATTGGAATAACCTGTCGGCTTGAATACTCCTGTATCGTAACTAGCTGTACAACCGAATGATAATACCCATGCCCCGTCTGTAACGGTAGTAATCGACGGACTGTTGGGCGAATCAGAAGTTGTATCTACAACAGTCGTGGGGGTCGCATCCTCGGGCGTTGTCGTATCTACGCCCCGGAGAGCATATGCAACCGCTGCTGTAGAATCGGCCGTAGTACCATCGTTCGTTAGAACGATAGTTAAATCCGGGACCACATCCATGACCTTACGAAGCACCTGGCTTCGTAAATCAAAGACACCGCTGTTCAGGTCTGGGGTGCGTAATTCCGTCCAACCGCTAGAACTCGTGCCGATAGCGCTAGCATGATTGGCGGCAACGAACACATATACAACATCATTCTGAATCAGACCAACCGGCAGGGTGAGCGTAATATCAGCGCCGCTGATGGCGCTGTTCTCAACCGGCGAGCCTACAAGCGAGATCGCCACAGGCTAGCCCCTATCGCACTTCCCAGACGGGCCGGATGTCTCCCCCACCGACACAGAAAATCCGGTGCTTGCGCCCGCAGGTACAGTAGAAAACATAGATGTCGGGCGCTTTCTCATTGGGATGACTTTTGAACGCCTCGATGTCGTGGTTCTCAGGATGCCGGCAGCAATGGGCAATCTGCTGGTTGTGCTCCAGGTACTCGAAATACTTGGTCGGCAGCAGCTTGATTAGCTTGCTGACCTTGTAACGGGGGCAAAAACTGACGATGGTTTCCGGCTTGGGCAGGCGCGGTGGTCTGTCGAGCTTGGCTAGTCGCCTGCCCGCACGAGCAATAATGGTAGCCCGCGCTTTTTCTCGCCAACGCTCTACAAGAGCGTCAGCCTCCTCTTCCTCGGTCACGTTTAGGCGAAGGTCGCGATTGAGGCTCCGAAGTTTACCGTGAACGTCTCCCCGTTAGAAACCGTGAAGGCCGACCCGTAATCCCAATATGCGATGAGCCTATCCGTGGTCGAGGTGTCGTCGTGCAGAACGATATAGCGCCCCGCCGTCCAATCGGTTGAGGTTGCGGTCCAGACAAAATCAACACCCGTCAGCGTTACCGTGCCGCCCGTGCGTGTGGCATCGTTCTGAGTATCGCCGCCAAGTGCGGTGTAGCCGGTGCCCGTGATCTGCGAAACGTCGGCCATCTCATCGTCTGTGGCCACAACAGGCGTGTCCGCGGACGTAGCGATTGCCACCTTGAGCGTGTCAGTGGTGCCGAACAGATCGAAGAGCTTATCGCACAAGCCCTGGATGAACGGCTCATATTTTACAAAGTCAGCCATCAGGATTTCCTCATTTCCAGTGTGATGCTGTAACTTGAGCCAGGAGCGAAGTTCAGCGTCGAGAATGTAATACCCTGCGTCGGGAAGTCCGCATTGTTGGCAATCCCGCCGAACGGCGCATAGTCGCTGTCATTCTGGCCGGTGGCGACCAGAAATGCCTCATCGGGAGTGCCGTCCCAGGCGAGTTTCACTGCCCCACCTTTGACATCGTATTTGACCCCGGTGACTTTGAGATTCGCCGGAACCGGCTCCAGCTCAGATGGATCAACCTTGAGGGTCTCGGTTTCTGCGGTGCCATCGTTGGTGTAACCGGTGAACTGCATGACAACCCTGATCGGGCTGTCGAATAGCACTTGACTCGTGGTGTCGATTGCCATGGTTATATATCTACCTCTGCCCAGATGAGCGTTTTGGAATACACGCCGGCCTGCGCTATCGATGATACGATGTGCACCATCGTCCCAGGCATGACGAATACGGTGCCGTCAAAATCATATTGAAGCTCGTTCGCTGCCGATGTCGTCGTTGAAGGGTAGGAGTTCCCGAACCATA
>JAZKJJ010000024.1:0-2987 GCA_040384385.1 Pseudomonadota bacterium
GGTGGTCTTGCCGTGGTCCACGTGACCAATGGTGCCGACGTTCACGTGCGGCTTGTTACGTTCAAACTTTGCCTTTGCCATGACCAAACTCCGCGCGTCAGCGCCAACTTACCAACAAATAAAAGCAATCGCCGCAGGACGATTGCTTTCCGAAATATGGAGCTCATAACCGGATTCGAACCGGTGACCTCTTCCTTACCAAGGAAGTGCTCTACCTACTGAGCTATATGAGCCGAAAATACAGCAACCCCAGCCGATGACTGGAGCGGGTAGCGGGAATCGAACCCGCACCATTAGCTTGGAAGGCTAAGGTTCTACCACTAAACTATACCCGCGCATCCGCCGTGAGGCGGTGATGGTGGTGGGGGAAGGATTCGAACCTTCGAAACTTTCGTGGCAGATTTACAGTCTGCTCCCTTTGACCGCTCGGGAACCCCACCCACGCGAGGGTGCGCATTCTTGCTTTGCGCACTCTCCTTGTCAACCTCTTACGCACTCTTTGCACAGTTCTTGCTCAAAAATGAGCATCACTGGCCTTTGTGCATATGGTGCCGGCACCAGGAGTCGAACCCGGGACCTACTGATTACAAGTCAGTTGCTCTACCAGCTGAGCTATACCGGCATACAGACAAGGCGCGAAAGTATAGGCAGGATTAAAGGATGGCACAAGGCTGGCCTAGCTCTTTTAAGCTACTTATTGATCAACAAGCTTCGGGGATTGCCGTTATCGAGAGTAATTTCTTCAAAAGATCTCGCTGCAGAGTCATTCGCCTTGCCAACTCATCAAGGCTCCATGCATCAAATCGCAGATAGTAAGCAGTCGAACTGATTTTCTGCACTTGCCACGACACGGTTGCGACCTCTTCAATGATGCGTGATGACTCTACTACAGCATCAATAGGAGTAGACGGGGCTGCATCGGTCAAAATAGTAGCTACCCGCTCAGCCCATTCACGACGAGGAAATACCCCCAACTTAGAGCAGCCCGCGATGGAGTCAATGATCGCTGCAGCAGGCGCAGGCTCCTGAGCCAAAACAACAGTGGGCGGCGCTATGGCCAACAGACTGCGCTCTACCTGGCCTAGTGCGGCCGAATGAGGTTTCGTAACGGCGCTCATTTGCAAAATACAAACAAGTATGGCGATCGCAGAAAGCCAGAGAGCCCATGCTAGCCCTTTCATTGTCCGGCCTCCTGGAGCAGGCCTGGAAGCTTTCTTGATACAGCTTGCATATAGGCTTGCATGCCGATCAAAAGCAGATCATCTACGACCTGAGCCTGCGGCAGGAACTGCATCAGATCCTGCGCATTGCCGCCAGTCAGATAGACACGCGAAGCCTGCAGCTGGCCAAGCTCATGCGCCACTTCACGCACCAGTGCACAGATGGCGCGAATGCTGCCATGACCAACAGCCGCCGCCGTATTCGTGCCCAGAGATTGCGCCTGCCAGTCTGCCAGCGAAAATTTTACGCGAACCGTCTCTGCGGCCAATGCATTCTGCTGCATCGCCAATCCCGGCAATATATAGCCCCCGGCATGAATGCCCTGATCCGTCAGCACATCCACGGTGATCGCTGTGCCGGCATCCACAACCAGTGCAGCACCCTCACCCATTGCCTTCGCCGCCAAAACGCCAAGCCAGCGATCAATCCCGAGCTTTGTCGGATCGTCATAGGCTGTCGGCAGGATTCTCTTGCAGACGCTCACGCTAACAGGGGCTGGCAAAGTATCGCGCCACGGCGCCAGCAGTGCAGATGCCTCATCTGCCGACTTCACTGTTGCCAACACGATGCCAGTCATACGCTGCTCGCCCAGCTGTCGCTGCAAATCAGCTGCATCACTCACACTGCCACGACACAGCACTTGCCCTGCTCGCACCAACCAGAACTTGGCTCTGGTGTTGCCCTGATCCACATACAGCACCGCGCCTTGCATCAGGAGCCCCCCATCAATGCACCGAGACTGACTTCCCCGGAGTGACACTTTTGCAAGCCATCCGCTGTCATGACGCAGAGACAGCCTTGCGTATCAATACCCTGAGCGATGCCCGTCACTTGCCGGCCAGCATGGTCAAATCGCACTTCTCGGCCATGCAGCAAATCCAGACGATGCCAACGCGCTATCCATGCCCCCAGACCAAGAGTCGCATAATTGTTGAGCAGTCGAATTAAACGCTCAATCAGGTCATACAAGAGCTGAGTACGCGTGTAGCTTGCTGCATACGCTGACAAGTCACTGACCGGCCGCTCAAGACTATCTCGCTCTGCCTGCGTCAGATACTCATTAAGACCCACACCAACAATGATAGAACTCGGGCCATCACTTGCCGCGTCAAGCTCCACTAGAATGCCACCCAACTTGGCACCATTCAGCCACAAATCATTAGGCCATTTGAGTTGCACGGGAATGCAGCAGGCCTGAAGTGCCTCGGCAATTTCAACCCCAACAGCCAGCGCTAAACCTTGCCAGGGCCACGGGCCTTCGGCAACATCTCTTCGCAAACTGAATGTCAGCTGCCGCCCCGGTGGTGACAGCCACTCGCGCTCATGACGGCCACGCCCAGCACATTGCCAATCCGTTATGGCCAGTCGGCAAATCGAGGTCGGTGATTGCTCGCGCAGCCAAGTATTAGTTGACGACACGCTATCCAGCAAGTTGATTTGCAGCGGCAGTGGTGCGAGGAGACGACTGAGGTGCGACGCATCCCACCATCGGTAAGCGTAACCAAGCTGATAGCCGACTCGGGAGCGGGAGTGCAGCAAAACGCCTGCGTTGCGCAATACTTCCGCTTGCTTAGAAATAGCCGCACGACTGCAGCCAAAATGAGCAGCGAGAGCCTCTCCGGAAACAGCGGCATCGGAGGATAACAAGGAAAGTAGGCTTTTATTCATGGCGGCGAGCTTAACGCAATCAACGCTTTGCAGAGCATACAAAGCATATTTCAGATAGCAAAAACCCCTGACCAGTTTAACTGATCAGGGGTTCGTGC
>JAZKJJ010000025.1:0-2415 GCA_040384385.1 Pseudomonadota bacterium
ACCCGAAGGATCAATATGCGCAAGATACGGGACGTTCTACGCCTCAAACTTGAAGCCCACCTCTCCCACGAGCGAACCGCCGCCGCCCTGAACATCTCCAAAGGCGTCGTCACCAAGTACGTCACGCTGGCCACAGCGGCGGGTCTGGACTGGAATCAAATCCAGGCGTTGGACGACACAGCGCTGCACGACCGAATGCTGGGCACCCTGCGACGTGCCAACGGTTTTGTGCAGCCCGACTATGGCCACATACACCAGGAACTACGGCGCAAAGGCATGACGCTGATGCTGCTGTGGGAAGAGCATGCGGCCCAGCATCCGCAGCAAACCACGTACAGGTACTCCCAGTTCTGCGAGCACTACCGCCGCTACGCAAGGAGCCTCAAACGCTCCATGCGCCAGGTCCACCGTGCCGGTGAGAAACTGTTCATTGATTACGCGGGGCCAACGGTAGAGCTGACAGATGGCAGCCGCGCCCATATCTTTGTGGCTGCTCTGGGGGCGTCCAGCTACACCTATGCCTGCGCCACACCCCGTGAGACCATGGCCGATTGGCTGGATGCCACCGCCCAGGCCCTGCGCTTCATTGGCGGTGTGCCCCAGCTCATCGTTCCCGACAACCCCAAGGCGCTGATTGCCAATGCAGACCGGTACGAGCCCAGAGCCAATGAGACGGGTGCACGACTTTGCACGGCACTACGGCACCTCGTTTCTGCCAGCGCGCCCCTACTACCCACAAGACAAAGGCAAGGTTGAATCCGCGGTGCAGGTGGTGGAGCGCTGGATACTGATGCGACTGCGTCACCAGCAGTTTGCCACGGTGGACGATGTCAACGAGGCCATTGCCCCCTTGCTGGCGCAACTCAATGCCAAAGCGTTTCAGAAACTGCCGGGCAGTCGCGCCAGTGCGTTTGCCCAACTCGATGCACCCGCATTACAACCGCTACCGGCCCAGACCTGGGAGTTGGCGGTTTACAAAACCGTGCGGGTGCACATTGATCAGCACATTGAGTTCGAGGGCCACCGCTACAGCGTGCCGCAGTCGTTGGTCGGT
This sequence comes from Pseudomonadota bacterium, assembly GCA_040384385.1. Lineage (GTDB taxonomy): Bacteria > Pseudomonadota > Gammaproteobacteria > Pseudomonadales > Moraxellaceae > Perlucidibaca. The sequence continues at coordinate 1,055 of JAZKJJ010000025.1, forward strand.
CAAGTTCTGGAGGCTCGCGTCACGGCACGCACGGTAGAAGTGCTGCACCGGGGCCAGCGCGTGGCCTCTCACCTGCGCTGTGCGCACAAGGGAGGCTTCACTACCGTGCCCGAACATCTATCTGCAGCGCATCGCGCCCACATGCAGTGGACACCCGAGCGGCTGATCCACTGGGGCAACAGCATTGGCGCAGCTACCGGGTCCTTGGTGACAAGGCTGTTGGCAACACGCAAACACCCTGAACAGGCGTACCGCGCTTGCCTGGGCCTGCTGGCGCTTGCCAAGCGCTTTACCCGGCCCCGGCTGGAAGCAGCCTGTGTCGTGGCACTGGAGTTGGGCACTACCAACACATCCCATGTACGCGACATCCTGGTCAATGGGCGGGATCAGGTCCAACCCACCCCGCCTGAGTGGACCAGTCCGCAGCATGTCCATGTGCGTGGCCCTGGCTACTACCAATGATGACCATGACAACAGCAACCATCAACACAACAACGACACCCATGATGATGAACACGACGATTGAGCAACTCCGTGGTCTGCGCCTGGCCGGTATGGCCAACGGCTTGCAGGAACAACTCACCCAGCCTGGGCTTACTGCCATCAGCTTTGAGGAACGCTTGGCGTTGCTGGTGGACCGTGAGGTGCATTGGCGCAATGACAAACGTCAGACCCGACTGCTCAAAGATGCCAGGCTGAAGTACAGCCAGGCCAGCATTGAGGATTTGGACACCCGTGCCGGGCGCGGGGTGGACCGCAAGGCGGTGATGAGTCTGGCTTTGGGGGACTGGATTGACAGTGGCCACAGTGTGTTGATCACCGGCCCTACCGGAGCGGGGAAATCCTGGCTGGCGTGCGCACTGGCCCAGTACGCCTGCCGCCGGGGCCACTCTGCGTATTACCAGCGGGTTCCGCGCTTGGGGGAGGAGCTGCGTATTCGCCATGGCAACGCAACGTTTGGCAAGTGGCTGCTTCAACTGGCCAAGACGGATGTGTTGCTGCTCGACGATTGGGGCATGGCAGGCATTGATGCCCAGACCCGCGCTGACTTGCTGGAGATCATTGATGACCGGGCTGCCAACAAGGCAACCATCATCACCAGCCAGTTGCCGATTGAGCACTGGCATGCCTGGGTGGGAGACGCCACCATCGCGGATGCCATTCTGGACCGAGTGATGCAAAAGAACCACCGTTTCACCCTGACGGGCGACTCTCTTCGCCAGAAGTCCAAATTAAGCAAAAAGGAGGTCCATCCAGACCCATCGTGACCGACACCCCTACAATTTAGGTGCGCAATATCGCACGCTGTGCGACCGGTCACGATCGCCCGGAATCAGCGGTCACGATCTCCGGAATACGCA
>JAZKJJ010000026.1:0-1225 GCA_040384385.1 Pseudomonadota bacterium
CTGATCCTTCGACAGGCTTGTATGGTTTGTATCTCATCAACAACCATCAAGAAAGGGGCAAGGAGCCGGAGTGGAGGGACATCGACAGGCATCGGCGAGGTATGCGCCTGGACCGACTGACTGAGTAAAAGCCCCACTCTGGCACCGAGCGTCGATTAGGAACCTAGCGCTGCCCCCGGGGACGAGCGCCGATTTAATGCAAGCTGACGCCGCTGCCAAAGCCCCACTCCGGCCCCTGTATTTTGACGATGAAATCTGATTCACAAGAAAACCCATGCTTCGGTGTGGATGTAGGCAGCGAACACCTGGACATTGCGGTGTTTGGATCCCACGAAGTCAAACGCATTGCCAACGAGGCGAAGGCCATCAGGAAGTGGCTTGACGCGGTTCCTCTGAACAGCCGTCTGGCGCTCGAATCGACGGGCTCGTATCACCTCACGCTGGCAACGTTGGCCCACGCACGTGGGGTGGCGGTTTACCTGCTCAACCCCCGGGATATCAAACACTACGCCCAAAGCCTGGGGCAGCGCGGCAAGACGGATCGGCTGGACGCACGCGTGATCGCCCGCTTCATAGAGCGCGAGCACGCGCAGCTGCGCACCTGGCAGCCGCTGAGTCCTCAGCAACAAAAGCTTGACGATCTGATACGCCAGCGCGCCTTGCTGCAAAAGCAGCACGCGGCGCAGAAGCAAGCGCTCAAGCACCGGGGCGGCCTCAAGGAGACGATGGCTGACGTACTCAAGTCCATGCAGCAAGCGCTCGATCGCCTAGAGCGCATGATTGGGCAAGCCGCGCGTGAACTGCCAAGCGGCGATGTCTCCATGCGATCGCTGATCTCTATACCGGGAATCGGAACGCTGACCGCAGCAGCTTTGCTGCGGCTGTTCTCGCGCGCGGCAGATGCGTCGGCCGATGCCATCGTCGCGCTCACCGGGCTCGACCCACGGCCGATGGACTCGGGCAACAAGCGCGGGGTTCGCAGGCTCTCCAAGCGCGGCGAGCCGGAGATCAGGCGCCTGCTGTACACCGCCAGCATGTCCGGGGCAAAGACCCAGACTTGGCTGCCGTATTACGAACGTGAGCGCGCCAAGAAGCTGTCCTCTACCGCAGCCCTGATGGCACTGGCTCGGCGAATACTGCGCGTGGCCTACAGCCTGTTCAAGACTGGACAGCAATTCGATAAGACTCGCTCCATGGCTTGACACGGACCATAGAACCTCAGGAC